>JAVDPD010000005.1 GCA_031296935.1 Cerasicoccus maritimus | reverse complement strand
ATACGACTAACGCTTCGTTCGCTCACCAGCAGCCGCTGAGCGATATCAGCAACACGATTTCCTCCCG
Organism: Cerasicoccus maritimus; assembly: GCA_031296935.1. GTDB lineage: Bacteria > Verrucomicrobiota > Verrucomicrobiia > Opitutales > Cerasicoccaceae > Cerasicoccus > Cerasicoccus maritimus. The sequence continues at coordinate 272,432 of JAVDPD010000005.1, read as the reverse complement.
AGCGAAGTTCTACAATACGATTTCGAATATCCATGCTTAAGGCTTTCATGAATAAATACTGCTAACACCTTTTTCAAAAAAGACGCCTATAAAATATGCCTATATCAAGAAAAAATGCTCTAGAGATAACATGAAGTTGCCGGGTCCAGCACTTACTCAACCCGGCAACTTCATGTTATCTCTAGACTTGGTGCCGATGAATACTTGTGTAAAGATCTTGTGCGTGAGCCCACAACGGCCGAGTGCATGACTTACACGCATCCGATCAGACTATAGACATTGTATCAATTGCCACTCAGCACCAACTAATGCTAGCGCATTGCAGCTTAATACAACATTTGATTAACATTCATCCACACTGAACTGGACACGAGCACCACCTAGTAAAAACGTCCAAGCGGTTGATCAAAGCTACCAATCAAGTCGGAAAAGTGCATTTGAATCTTCCGTAAACCCCTTGATCTCTGATTGACGGATCAAAGACTAACTAACAAGATATGTATGTCGCACGAGTTCGCGACCATACCTCTCTAAAATTAAACCGTACCCCTGATATGCATACTCCCCCAATCCGCTGGCAAGCGGCTTTTGGGGCGATAGCTGGGCTTTGCCTGGGCGCCCCGACTTATGCCACGATCGACGTTACCGGCGATCAGACCATCTGCCAAACCGGCAACACCATCACCGACACTGGTGTCGTCATCGACAATACCGACATCGCCCGCGTGACCGGCGGCGACCTGACCCTGACCAACCTGCCTTGTATTGCCCTAAAGGACAGCGGCAGCTACATCCAAACTGGCGGCAATGTCGATTTGTCCTACGAAGTGCAGGTCAACCGCAACATCGCGACCGGCGACGCCGTGTTCGAGATCCACGGCGGAAAATTCAACACCACCGAAAACAGCGGCGTCCACCTAACGATGCCCTACGCCGCACACACCAACGGGGGCACGACTGGCGCTGCGCTGGTCACCGGCGGAGAGCTGCATCTGGACCGCCTGAGCCTGTCCCATGTTGGAGGCGCGAACAGCGGCACGTCGTATAGCTTAACCCAGACTGGCGGCAAAACCGTTTTCCGCTCGATGAACCTCGGCACGGTCACAAGCCCGGCTGCGGTGAGTGTGGAAATCTCAGGCGGCGAATTCCTCGACGACCACCAGTGGCATAGCAACACCATCGACCAAGCCACCTTCCACGTGAATGGCTCCGGCGCGACGCTGATTGATTTCACTGGCAACCTGACCACCACCGCCAACGCCACGCTCAAGTTCACGGTGGACGCAGGCGGCGTGACGCCGATCAGCCTCAACAGCGGAGCCAGTGACAGCTTGGCTGGCACGATCGACCTGGAGCTCAACGGCGCGGCCCCGGCCAACGGCGCAACCTACACGCTCTTATCCGCGACCGACGGCGGTAACATCTACGCAGGCTTGGCCCTTGATGCCAACGATGCGGCCGACTGGGCGCTTCAGGTCAACGGCAACAACCTGGAGGCCGTTTACCAAGGTGCCCCGCCCCCCGTAACCACGATCGAAGTCTATGCGACCAACAGCGACCAGGCGATCAAGGCCGATGGCAGCGCGCGCTTCATTGGTGAAGCCGGCTCGCGCATTGGCAGCCGTAGCTCGGTGCTGGAGAACTGGGTAGTCGTGATCCCGATGGCCCTGCCCGACCTCAATGGCGGCGCCCTGCAAAACGCCACGTTGGAGGTCAGCTTCAGCAGCGCTTCTACCTGGGCCGACGCCAACCTCGACAACATCGATCTCTACGGCAGCACGCTCTATGACTACATTGGCGACGCCGCCGATGCCCAGTTCTTTGTCGACGGCGAGAACCCGACCAACCCCAACGCCACGCTCCTCACGGACAACATCCTGACACACGCCGACATCGTGGCTGACAGCTTCGGCTGGCGTGTCTCAGCCGACATCAGCAGCTTCGTCGAGAGCTTCTACACCGCGGGCGCGCAGCCCGGCGCGTTCGTTTATTTCATCCTCACAAACGACAAGGCGCCGAACGCAGGTTACCAATACGTGATCTACGACACCGCCGACAGCGGGAACAACCCGAAGCTCACGCTCGAAGTTGCCGGCAGCCAAACCGTCGGCACCAGCTACGGCACCACTAGCAGTATCACGAGTAACGGCGTTACCTGGACCTTCGCCTCGCCGGTCAGCTACGGCACCTTTGTTTCGGGCGATTACTGGGTCGTCGGCCCCGTGACCGTATCGAGCATTACCAACAACCTGAACGACCCCGCGTGGACGCCCGGCGTTGGCCAAAACGGCTCAATGCTCAACCCGCTCTCGCCAGGCCAGGACCGCGAAGAGCAAGGCTACGACGACGGCATCAGCAGCTACAACGCCGCGCTCAACGTCGGCCTCAATCTGCCGCTTACGATTCAAAACGACAGCACACTGATCTCCTCCGTCAGCTGGATGTATGACTCCGTTAGCGGAACCGCCGAGCCCGGTGCCCCGACGTTTAATGGTGGCACCGGCACCCCGCGCCCCGTCACCCGATCGGCTGCCGTGCTGACCGTGCTCGACGCTGCGCCCGCCGACTATTCCTTCCGCCCGCCCTACGCTGGCACGGACAAGACGGTGAACTACAACCTCAGCGACATCGACACCTCCGTCCTCGCGAACCTCGCCCCCGTCGGTACAAGCGTCCCGGACCCGGCGACGGTCGAGTCGTATTTTGCCCGCCCGTGGATTGACCACGTCTTCGAATACCTCGGCGCGTTCATCCACCCGTCCGAGCACATGGACAACTACGGTCAACACATGGCGCAGGACATCAATGAAGCGCTGATGATGCTCAACCTCGACTACAGCCAATTGCCCGGTTCCCCGAGCAAAGACCAGCTGCTCATCTCCTTCACCCAGCTCGGCATCGACCTCGCTGGCATCGCTGACAATGGCGGCGGTTGGCGCGCGAACGGCGGTCATGGCCTGGGCCGTAAAATGCCGATCATCGTGGCCGGTCTCCTCCTCGACGACCAGCACATGAAGGACGCCGGCATCTGGGGCCAGGGCGACGGGCTCGGCAACGGCGGGGTGGAATTCCAGGAGTTTCAAAACACCTTCTACGTCGACCAGGCCATTGTCGACCTGACCCAAAGTGGCCTCTCCGACACCTCTAACAAGTGGCCCGCCACGCACCCCGGCGTCCTGCCCGGCGGCCAGTGGGAGCCCGACTACCGCAACGTTTGGGACTCGACCACGCAGACCGTCATCAACGAATACACGCCCTACACCACGGCCGACATCGGCATGCCCGATTGGGGCATTCGCCATAGCTACGTGCCTGCCTCCGACAACGCCCACTTCGCCTCCAAATACCGCGATATCAACGGCAGCGTCTACCCGGGCATCACGCTCGCCGTCGAGATCATGGGCGCGCGCACGCTCTGGAATGACAACGCGTTCCTCGACTACAGCGACCGCTACATGGACATCACCGGCGGTAACAACGGCTCCAACAACCTGCCGCAATTCATCAAAGATATGTGGAACGCCTACCGCGCCGACTACTCGCCCATCTGGCCCGATACCGGCAATGGTGCCGGCGGTAGCCAGCAGCTGAATGTGCCCGTCCCGGCCGATGGTTACCACTACGATTCCTATGCCGAGCTTGAGTGGGTCTGGCCTGCCAACCACGGCGAAGGCCACGTCTGCCTGTGGAAGGATGACAAGCTCGCCGCGCTGTCCATCACCATCGATGACAACAACGCGCCCGACGTTCCCTTTTGGGAAAGCATGGCCGCACAGTTCGGCTGGAAGTTCACCTGGTTTCTCATCGTGCACGACGGCATGTGGGACATCTACCTCGACCAGACCGGCTACAATAACGGCTATGCGGGCACCGCCATCGGCACCTGGAAGCCGCTCTACGACGCCGGTCACGACATCCAGCTCCACGGCTCCTGCACTCAGATGAACGGCCTCTCCGCCCAAGACTACCTCGACCATTGCCTGCTCGGCATCGACCACCTCGAGGGCGAGATTGGCAACTACATCTCGACCTACGCCTACCCCTGCGGCGACCCCGGCACGAACGACGAGTATAAGATCGCGCTGAGCGACAATCTTATCTCAGCCCGCGGCACCTCCGGTGGCCCGACCCCCATCCACATGGCCGACTTCATGGAGACGAAATCCATGGGCGCGATCAAGACCTACGACACCGTTATCAACGGCACCTGGTTCAACCGCCTCGAAGACCAGCGCAACTTCGCCTACTCGCAGTACCGCGGCTGGGGCGTGCTACTCTACCACGGCATCAACGGCGACCAGCAGGACATGGATGACATCGAAGCCGCCTTCCAGGCCATCAAGGACAACGAGGCAAAATACTACGTCGACACCTACACCCACGTTGCCCAATACGCCCAGGAGCGCCTTACGAGCAACCTCGTCATCGACTCCGTCAGCGCCAGCGAAATCCGCTTCACGCTGACTGACGAAATGCACGACGGCCTGTTCTACACGCCGCTCACGGTGAAGCTCCGCGCCGATGGCTGGACGGGCGTCTCCGCTCTGCAAAACGGCATCTCCGTCCCGGCCCAGATAGTCACCAACAACGGCGACACCTACGTCTTCGTGGACGCCGTCCCCGACAACGGCCAAGTCATCCTCACCGCCCAATAAGCAGCGTCCCGCTGCACCGGAAGATTTGCGCATTGCGCAAATACGGTGAGGCAAAAAGCAAAGCCAGCTACCGAATCCCATTGTATATTATGGTTAATCCGACCGCTCTTCTCCGAGAGATGAGCGGTCGGACTAGGCGATATGGGAAACGGGTAGTCGGCTTTTAGTCAGTGCTTTCCATTAACACTGCATCTGTAGTATCAGGCGTCCAAATGAAAAAGCCTGCGCCATCAGTGTCCACATCAGGCTCGACTTCGATAAGTTCGATGTTCTCCCATGACTGTAGATCATGGCTAAACAAAAGCTGAAGTTTCAACTGAACCTGACCTTCATCTCCAAGTTTAATCACTGGACGCTCACCTGCCAAGCCTACGATCGTCGACGAAGTGAAGAGGCCAAACTCAGTCTGCAATCCTAGATTATTACGCAGAGCTTCCAACATGCTATCACGCAAATCACTGTTCATGACGATTGGATCGAGCCCCGCCTGGTATTCAACACCGTCGCTAAACAAGTCACCATCGCTATCCGCCAAGGTTGGGCTAGTATGGATTTTCTGCTCGTCAAGGTTGTTCAGGCCGTCGCCATCCACATCGTCATCGGCTCCATAAACAAGGGAACCAAAATTCGCTATTTCCCAAGTATCCTCCAAGCCGTCGCTGTCCGAATCGATCGCATTCGAAGCGATGGCAAAATCGCCTTGGTAATCAAGACGCGCCCATACTATATTGTTGTCCACATCGACACCCCAAACACCGACCTCATCATCTGAACTGGGTGCACGGTAAACTGGCTCAGCGACTAAATCTCCGAGGGTTGCGCCCGCAGCATTGGTCCAATCACCAGGATCTGAATCCGCATCGTCGTAATCAACAAAAGCAATTAGATTCAATTGCTTCTCCTGAGAATCGGATAATTCACTATCATCGTAGGAAAGGCTTAGTGTGTAAGCGTCACAACGGTTACGTACGGGATCATTCCGCATGCCATGAATACTGGCAATGTCAGACGCCAAATCGACGCCATCTGCATCATGCCACTGAGATTGCATAATCCAACCAATGGTTATGTTGCGGTAGAGTCCGAACGTTTCACTATCCACTGTATAGTAAGTAGCATCACTATTTACACCGTCACTCACCTTCAAACTGGTCCCCACAAAGCCGTCTTTATCGGGCGCTGTGTCAACGATGTTGGCGTCGTTATAGGTGCCCTGCGCTGCAACATTGTACTGGCCCCCATTTCGCGAGTAGGTGTAGGTGTCCCAAATCGACCATTCCGTGAAAGAACCATCATCATGCTCGGGCGTCATCCAATTGTGCATGGTGACAAAGTCGCCGTTGATTTCGATGATTTGAAACGCAATCGGCTCGCCTTCAGTGTGCGTACTGTCAACCAAGTGGTTCAGGCGCTGATCATCCGCGGGGAGTCGGGACAGGCTATAGAACTTTTCCGATGCCGATCCACATGTGATGTAGAAGAACTCTGAGCGTGCGTCGTTGTCCAAATCCACCGCCATAGAACGGTCGTAGATATGGTTATGCCCTGCAAGCCAACCATCTATTTCATACTCCGCACATGCTTCGATAAATGGCTCCGGACCAGTGGAGATGTATTCAGTCATGGCCGGGTGCAGCGCCATTGCGAACAAACCAGTGTGTGAAAATGGGAAGATGTGCGCATCCGGGTGCTCGCTGCGAATCTCCGCCAGCTTATCAGTGATCCATTCGCTGTAGTTTGTGTCCGTGCCTCCATCCCATTCGTCGAGCGCAATCATGAAGGTATTGGCACCTGTATCATAAACGTAGGAGTAGTTCTTGTAGTTCGGGGTATCCGCACTGCCGCCGGGGACATCCGTGGGATCGATTACTGCACCGTCTCCCTCGAAGAGCCAAGGGAACGCCGCCTGCCAAACCCAGCTCAAACTGCTCGTCAAAGAACTGGCCAATGAATCGTGGTTACCGCGCACCGGATAATACTCGATGCCATTGTTGCGCAGTGGCGTGACCATTTGTGCCTTGAGCAACTCAAGTTGAGACAGCTTTGCGTCGCCCGATGAATTGCCATCGGTTACGTCACCGACTTCGATCACAAACGAAGGAGCCAGCTCAATAAGCTTGAGCGCAACTGCATTCGCTTCGTCAACTGGTACTCCATTGGTCGATCCTTGCGTATCAGGGATCACACCAAACCGAAGCGTATCGCCCAATGCTGGGAGTGGCGCACGTAGTATTTCAATCGCCTCTTCCACAACTATGTTCAAAGTAAAGCTAGCGGAGCCATCTTCATTATCGGTGACTGAGATCACGAACACACTCGTGCCGACATCGGAAAAATCCGGCTTCCCCGAGATCGTGCCATCGGAATTGACCACGAGCCAATCTGGACCGCTTACCTTCGTGTAATAAAGCGTATCACCATCGGGATCCGTTACGTAATCATTGAGGTCGCCCACATAGCCGCTCAGCGCACTGGCATTGACCTCCGAGGTCACGGCATTGCTTTGCGGGACCGGAGCGAGCTCAGCCAGATTGCTGGTGTAAATCATGCAATCACTGATTGCTACCGTATCTGCATCCAGGTCATTACCCACACGGAAACCGACGCGATTGAAAATCGATGCATTCGGACTGGAATCCGATCCCGTGAAGGCGCTCATCAACACGCCGTCGCTTTCACGAACAAGCGCAGCATAGTAATCCATCGTAGAGTTTTCAGACCAAGTCAGCGTGAGGACCAAACGGTAGTCACCATCTTCGAGCGGTGCTTTGGGCAAGGCAAAACTTGCCAGCGAAGATGCTTCGCTTTGCACATAAAAGGCCTCATCATCAGCCGACGTTTTACTGAAAAAGGCTGAGGTTCCCGCATCATCGATACCATCAGTTGCCGCGAGATAACCCGACCAAACAAGCGTATCTTCATCACCTGAAAAGAGCCCCCAAGCGAAATTCTCCGCAGCGCCATTATTGTCGTTGCTTAGTCCACTGAAGCTCACTTTGGCGCTGAGCGTCATCGTAGCGCCACCTTGGTTCAGGAACACTGACTCAAACGGAGCATAGATGGCAGAGTTTGCGGCAGCATCAGTCGAACCACCCCAGGAAGGGGAATCAGTTTCGGCACCATCCAATGGAGCATCCCCCAAAGCGCTGGCCCATTCACCCGACACAGCAAAAGAATCATCATAGTTGAGTGGCGCCTGGAAATCAGCACCCGTTCCCCACTCATTGGGATAGGCACCCATGACCAACTCCAGGGTTGAGCCATCGGTAAAGTCTGCATGGCGAATCAATGCTTCATCCAATACCTCACCATTGAGCTGAGCGGATTGAATGTAGTAATTTTCACCGCCAGCATTTTCCGCCAGAATCGTAAACGTATTTCCATTCGGCGCATGAAACGACACTTCGGGAATACGCGGACCATGCAGGTAGTAAACGTCTTCTGTCGCCATTGGGAAGAAGCCCGCCGTAGTGAAGAAATAAAGCGACGACATGGCGCCAGAATCTTCGTCTCCCGGGTAGCCATATTCGCTGAAACGCTCACGTAGCTGCGATGCCCAATACGAAGCCAGGTATGGTCGGCGCGCATAACCGAAGAGGAATGTTGTCTGAAAACCGGGCTCATTCGTGTAGTCAATATAACTGCCGTCACCCTGCCCCAACGCAAACTCAAGTCGCTGAATGAAGCGCGCATGCCCGCCCATTAACTCAACCAGTTCATCGCGCTCGTGTGGCACGTTGAAAGAATAGTTCCAACTGGTTCCCTGATAAAACCCGCTCGACGAAGTTGCAGCCGATTCATCAAACTCACCATCGCTGCTGCGTGCTTTGATAAAGCCCGTGAAGCCATCGCTGGTGGCGGATTCATCCCACACGTTTCGCCAGTTTCCGGAGCGGTCGCGCAAAAGCTCAGCTTCGGTCGAATGTCCCAGACTCTCAGCGACCAGCGAAGCGCACCAGTCACCATGTGCAAATCCGAGCGTAGACGATGCAGAGGCAAGGCGGAAGTCGTAGCCATTGGAATTTCCGTCCGTAGCGACATAGCCAAGATTCCGATATTCTGGCGTACGCCGCGACGCATTAAACTCAAGCAAGTCCCAGACTTTCTCCCAGTCGATGCCCTCAATCTGTTTGACGAATGCGTCTGCGATCACGCGATCCACTTCGTCGCCGCCTTGGCCGACTTGATAATCCTTGCCTTGAATAAACGCGGTTTCGGCAACGCCATTGTGTTCGAATCGCTCGGCAAATGAATTAACATTCGCGGCGACGGACTCCGGCCTCACGATAGCAAGTAGCGGGTAGAGTGTTATCCAAGTATCCCAAAGCGTGTATTGGTCATCCCAAAACGGCGCATCTGACGGCCAATCAGCTGGATCGCCGGTACGGTCACGAGGCTGAATCAGGCTATGGTAAAGCGCGGTGTAAAATAGACGCGCTTCGATCTGGCTAATATCAGGGGTTGAAACTGTTCCTAGGGCGTCATTCCACGCTTCTTTCGCCTGAGCTTCAACAGTGGAAAAATCCCAACCGGCATTCTCACTTTCGAGGTATTGCTGCGCCTTAGCCACGGAATCGAAAGATACAGCGATCTTCAAGCGAACCATCGTATTTTCGGTGGTGTCAAATGTCAGCCAGCCTCCTAAGCGTTGGCGTGTTTCAGTGGAGGCGGTTAAAGCGCCTTCAGTGGCAGTCGCTCCAACCCACGAACCTCCGGAAATCGGCGTACGGTCAACCACCGCGTAAAAGTAGAGGTTGTAAGCGGCGGGGTTCCAATTCCCATCAAACTCACCGCCGCCGCTAATGGTCCCGCTTTCGAGATCAATCTCCAAAGAACCATTCACCATACCGGTGCTGCTGCCCAATTTACGCGCAACATCGAAGTTAATCCGCGCATCTGTCGAGGCAGGGAACTCAAACTCGTAAATGGCAGTATTGGCGGTTGGCGCGAGCGCAAAATCAATTCCCCATTCGCTAAGGGTTCCCTTAAAGGAATAAGGATGTGCTTCCGCATCTAGTAGGACGGAAGCATGATCATCCTCATCGATGTCGAGCCCTATGCGCGGCGAGACCAGAAAGTTGCCATAAGATAGAGTCGACGAACCTGCGCCCGTGGCGTGTATCTGCGCAAAACCAACCACCGAACTACCAGCCGCATAGCCCGATGAAGCCGCCGATTCCGTATTTGGGCTGGGATAGATTGATGACTGGGGCAGACAGGCACCTGGAGGGCAGGAACCAGCGCCAATCGTACCAATCCAGACGTCAACCAGATCGGCCAAATCAGTATTAGGGTCGACCACCGGATCTGGTAAATCTTCATCCAAAGTACGCCCTGGGTTTTGGTATAGCTGCAACGCCTGCGTATCATCGATGCGCCCGGTGTAGACCTGAAAATCATCCACATCACCGTGGAACTCATTGATAATCGAGCCGTTTTGCATCAGCGCTCCAATGGTAAAGTAACGCAGCGGATTGGTCGTTATCGCAACTGCTGCATCATCACTTCCGACCAATTCACCATCAACATAAGTGAAGCGAGTATTTTCCAGAAACACTACCACCACGTGACGCCATGCCCCCGTAGCGACATCTACACCAGTCGCAATTTCGCCTACGGTACTGCCGTTGCGTTGCCACGCAAACAAAGAGCGAGCACTTGCATCATGAGTCGCCACCTCGAAGCCAGTAGCGTAAGTATCTGGGTTCGTTGACCCAGTGCTCATTCCAAAAACCGAATGCGTTCCATCCGTAGCATCAGTCGGATTTTGACGAATCCAAAACGCCAAACTGAATGGACGAAAAACACTGTAGTCACCCAAAATGGACAGCGCGCTGCCCAGGCTCAAATCTGCCAGTAAGCAATCTTCTGCACCACCTAGATTAACGTATCCATCTACTGCTCCATCACTGCCAACGAAAGTAACTGAGTCGCCACTGACACTCAAGTCCGCCAAGCCCAATGCGTCCGTAGCGTCATTATCAAAAGGATAATGGTGCACCAAGCTCGCCTCAGCCGCAGGATCAGGATATTGGTTAAAGCTGAGGTTATCAATAGCGTGGCGACCGTTCGAACTGTAAGTCTGCGAAGTCAGATCAAAGGTCAGCGTATAACTCTCGCCCAACTCGCCGGTGAAGTCTGGCTCAACTGTAACAACGGAAGTACTGGTGCTAGAGCTATCCATGTTTAATGTTTCAGTCCAAACCACGCTCCCATTGGAATCCTTCAGCGTGAGTGCCCAAACAGTAGTCCCACTGGTTTCCTGAGTATGAACGAAATCAAATGAATTCAGTACAACGGCGTAACCTGCATCGGCTTCAAATGTAATCGTGTGATAATCGATATCAAGCTGCCCCACCCGTGGACTATTTCCTTCGTTATCCCAATCGCCACCTCCCACGGTGAGGCTTTCCAAGTTATTGAACCATGAGCTAGTATGTATATCCCACGCAGCATCCCAAAGAAGCGCGATGTTAGGCGTTACGCCATTAGTTACAACATAGCCACTGCCATCCACCGAAGCATTAGAAGCTAAATTTGAGGGTATCGAGGTATTACTGCCACCTAATTCACCAAAGCCAATGATGGTTGCATGCCCCGAACTAACAGCGCCAGCCAACAAGCCTAAGGCGAAGAGTATTTGAGAATTTTTCATATATTAAATTTACTAAGGCTTATACTTATTAAATTCCGTTAGCCTAAATTTTCTGCGATAATTGCCTTTCTTGAACTCAGCTCAAACGCTCTGTAGGTCAGTGATACGAACGCAAAATGAGACAACGCGGCACCGACCAATCGATATGACTGGGTTGGAAAAACGAAGAGAGGTCGCGATGGTGGACTGCAACCACCATCGCGTGCGCACTAACTAAACGCTGATAAAAATTCTATTAATTAATTGGCCTGCTGCTGGCGCCGGCGAAGTAATGGAACTAAAACGCACAAACCCATGATTGCAGCAACCGTCGAAGGTTCTGGGATCGCAACCTGACTGAAGGTTAAGTTATCAATAGCATGGCGCCCGTTGGAACCATAAGTTTCCGAGACCAAGTTGAATGAAAGCGTGTAGGTTTCTCCGTCAAGTCCTGTAAATTCAGGCGCTATCGTAAGGATGGAAGTCTCAACGCTCGAATTGTCCAAAGTCAGGAATTGGCTCCAAACAATGGCGTTGTCAGAATCAGTCAGCTCCACATCCCAAGTCGTTACTCCAGTGGTTTCGGCAGTGTGCCCGATGTCAAATGAGTTTAGGACCAACGCGTATCCGCTATCCACATCAAACGTGATGGAGTGTGAACTGGAATCCAGCTGCGCAATGCGATTTGTGCCACCTTCGTTATCCCAGTCACCACCACCTACAGTTTTGTTTTCCAAATCCGTAAACCAAGAACTCGTGTGGACATCCCACTCAGAATCCCAGGTAAGGGTAACATTGGGCGTTGCGTCGTCCGATATGATGTATCCGTTTCCGTCAACAACAGCATTAGATCCAAAGTTTGTCGAGATGCCAGTATTACTGCCCCCGATCTGACCGAACCCGAGTGAAGTCGCGTGAGACACGCTAGCTAAGGTCGCTGCAAAAGCTGCGGTAAAAACATGTATGTACAATTTCATTTTAAGAAGTTATAGGTTTTAGAATAGAGTAATTAGAAATCATCTGTATAGATCTTAAGGACCCCCCTCACGACAGGGTCAATAGACAAGATCGTTGCCACCTCCTTATTTGCTTTGACGTAACTAATGTTTTCCAAACGACATAATCGTAACATTATTCCATTCAGTGAAACCACTAATCCGAAATGTTCTGGCACCATCAAAAGACAGGCATAAAGTTAGCGCATGACGTGCATTAGAGGAACTTCGAAGCCAGCCTGATTTGACAGTTGAGCTGGTGTGAATAGTTGCGCCCAAGAAAGAAGCTCGACTACAACCTACATAACAGCAAAGCCCATGTCTCAATGAATTGAAAATTACCGCGTAGAAGAAGAAGCATTTGTCTTTTTTTCAAAAACATAGCTGGTCCATTCCAAACCGCGACGATGCCACTGATCATCATCATGCCAAGCCTGCACCAGTTCGAAACCTACCACATCTGCAAGAGCGATCACCCTCTCGTAAGGCAACTCAGCATAGTAGCGATTGTATTCATCACGACGCTCCTCGTTGAGACCATCACGCGTCGCGGAAACCGTTAGAAAGAGCCGACCATTGATGCGTAGCAAGTCATACATATTCTGAATCGCTACGCCCTGCTCTTCCTCCTTAAGATGCATCAACACCGCCGAGCAAAGAATTCCGCGAAAATGCCCATGCCAGCGAGTTAGCAATTCTCCGTTCAACGGCAAAGCGCCCTGAGTAATGCGGCCTTTAAGCCGCGGAAAATGCTTCACCGCACCATCGATAAGAGTGATGGCCGGCTCCAACCCACGGGAGTCGTAACCGGCTTCCAACAAGCGGTCCATGTCAATACCGCCGCCTATCCCTATTTCCAGGATGGGGTAGCGATGCCCAAAAGCCTGCTTTAATCGCTCAATCGGCGCGCGCGCTCCATTTCGGTAACGTCTGGCAAAACTATCACCATGAGTATCATAAGCTTCAATCGTAGGCATATCCATTTGCTGTAGTTCCTTTCAAGTCCTGACTGACCCCGTGTCCCCCCAAGCACGACAAAGATGCTATCCGCCCGCCAGGCAGACTTCATCCTCATCAGATCCCACGAGACAACTTTCGAAGTAGGCGGCGGAAAACCGGATAAGCGCACACCAGCGTGTTTCACATATACGGTACGGGTAGTCATGGATGGGTGTTCAAAGTAAGCAATCAGCCACAGACCTGAATGGGGTAGGCCTGTTAACTGTATTCATCCTGATTGGATGACCAAACCTTATAACAAGACGCCAACCGTTGAAAGTTTAATAATACCCAAACAACACAGAAGTAGCATAAGTTATCATTTCAAGTAAAACACAAACGGTCACTTATACCTATATTAGAGGATAGAATTTCGGTAATTTTTGGGTGTTTGTCCGAACTCCTGACGAAAAGCGCGGATAAAATAGTTGAGTGAGTTAAAGCCACATGACCACGCCACCTCTGAGATACGCAACTCGCGCTGCGCGAGTAGTCGCTTGGCCAAGGCCATGCGCTCGCGCCTCAGATACGCCTGAGCCGACATGCCCAAGACCGAGCGGAAGCTCCGCGATAAATGGTCTGGCGTGCAGCCGGCATCGGAAGCCAGCGAGGCCACTGTTAAGCCGGAGTCTGCCAAATAAGCATCAATTGTCGCCTGAGCTTTTCCAACGAGCGCCGACGACTGATCCATGCTCACGACACCTTCAACCGACTGCCTCAGCGATTCCTCTAACAAGCCCAGCAAAGCATAGAGTAACGCGCTGCGCACATCGTCCCGGTTCACGACTGCCACATCCTCGAGCAGGCGGCTAATACGGCCTCTATTACCCGGAGCCAGGTGCATAAACTGGTCCACGTAAGGCTTGCCTCCCTCTGAACGCACGCCCGAAAGAATAAGCGTGACCCCATGCGGATGCTGACAGACGACAAGACCACGGAAAGGCTTCCCCGCGTGCGAATAGGCTCTCTCAGCATGCGGTACCGATGCCGGCACCACCGCCAACTCATTAGGAGACACTGAAAACTTTTCATGCGGGCAACGAAAATCCCAACGCCCACTGATCACCATGAACAGCTCCGCATAGTCATGGAAATGCATCTGCGGAAGATTCTGGCGCAAGCCCAACCGCTTGGCGACCATCACACAGCCGTCATCCCTAAGCCTGCGCTGAAAGGCTTGAATCGGTTTCATCAGCTCTGCCTCTTGCGCAACGGGCGCGATGTCTTCCAATCTAGCCATGTCGGATAAGTGCTATTTTTGGCGGTTCCGTGAGGCCTAATAAATTTGTGAAAAACTTACCTGAGTCAATCCTAGAGGCATGATTAAAGTTGCTGTTATTGGAACTGGCGGCATGGCCAAGAACCATGCCCTAAAGCTATCCCAAAAGGATAAATCAAAAGTAGTCGCCTGCTGTGACATCTCTGCCGAGCGCGTGGCGGAGTTCGCCAAGACCTACAATATCCCGGAGACCTACACAGATCTTTCAGAAATGCTGGAGAAATGCGACTTCGACGCGATTTCCATTGTCACTCCGGATGCATTCCACGCCCCCATTGCCCTGCAAGCGCTCGCCGCTGGCAAGCATGTGCTGAGCGAAAAGCCACTCGCTACTAGTGTTGAAGACGCGGAGAAAATGGTCGCTGCCGCGAAGAAAGCCGGGGTCATCAACATGGTAAATTTCTCTTACCGCGACAGCTCCGCAATTCAGCGTGCGGCGAAGATGGTTCAAGGCGGTGAGCTAGGTCGGATTTTTCACGTCGAGGCCCACTACCTACAGAGCTGGCTTACTGCCAAGGATTGGGGTGACTGGGCAACCAGCCCAGGCTGGCTCTGGCGTTGCTCAACCGAACACGGCAGCAACGGCGTGCTTGGCGATGTCGGCGTACACATTTTGGATTTTGCCACGTTTCCCGTCGGCGATGCCGCCAGCCTACAAGCTCGCTTGCATACCTTCGACAAAGCCCCCGGCAACCAAATCGGCGAATACAAACTCGATGCCAACGACAGCGCATTGATGATTGTCGAGTTCGCCAGCGGCGCCATGGGAACCGTGACCACCACGCGTATGGCGACTGGCCACATGAACTCGCTTGCTCTGAGCATTCATGGCGAGAAAGGCGCGCTGCGCATCGACCTCGATAAGTCCTACCACATGATCGAGACCAGCCGCATCGGCGCTGACGGCAAAACCGAGCCTTGGGAAAGCCACTACTGCCCGCCCACTCCGAATATCTACGAACGCTTTATCGAAAGCATTGCGAGTGGCGTGCAGGATCAACCCGACTTTGCTCGCGGCTTAGCCGTCCAGAAGATGCTCGACGCCGCAACTGAATCCAACCAAAGCAAACAACCCGTCCAACTTTAACCCCCGTATATATTATGCCAATCCGCGTTACCATCTGGAACGAATTCGTTCACGAAAACACCAACAAGGTCGTTCAGGGCATCTATCCCAACGGCATCCACGGTGCCATCGCCGAGGGACTCAAAAAGCTCTTGGGCGACGAAGTTGCCGTCACCACGGCAACCCTTGACCAACCCGAGCACGGCCTGCCGCAAGATGTCGTCGACAACACCGACGTCATGCTCTGGTGGGGCCACTGCGCACACGGCAAAGTCAGCGACGAGATCGTTGACCGCGTGCAAAAACGTGTGCTCGAAGGCATGGGTTTGATCGTCCTGCATAGCGGGCACTTCTCGAAGATTTTCAAGCGCCTCCTCGGGACCTCTTGCGCGCTCAAATGGCGTGAAGCAGGCGAGCGCGAACGCCTATGGGTCACCTCCCCCGCCCATGCAATTGTTAAGGGCCTCGGCGAATGTATCGAACTGCCGGAAACGGAAATGTATGGCGAGCCTTTCGGCATCCCCACCCCGGACGAGCAGATCTTCATCTCCTGGTTTGAAGGCGGCGAAGTCTTCCGCTCGGGCTGCACCTGGCGTCGTGGCGCGGGTAAAATCTTCTACTTCCGCCCCGGCCACGAAACGTATCCGATCTACCACAACGAAACCGTCCGCCAAGTCATCGCGAATGCCGTCGAGTGGGCCAAGCCCGAAGGCAACTGGGCCGGCGCGATGGACGCGCCAAACGTCCCCGTCGACAAGGCGCCCGAGAAGATCACCGCCAAAGGCGGCAGCCTCCACGAAGAAGGTCAGGAAGGCTTCAAGTAAGCCAAGAGCGCCAAGTATCTGATATCAACGCCCGGGCATCAAGCTCGGGCGTTTTTTGTGTGCCACTTAGCCCGCCAACTCGCGTAATTTGGGCCAGTCGAGCAGTGCAATGGCCTTGCCTTCCGAGCGGATCACGCCCGACTCTTCCAGCCGCCCCAGCACACGCGACAGCGTTTCCGGCGTCGTGCCCAGAAGGTTGGCCAGCTGGCCCTTGGGCACGCGCAGCGTCACAGCGTCGGTGCGCTTTTGCGACTCGCTGAGGTAGATCAAATGCGAGGCCAGCCGCGCAGGGACTTCACGCAGCGCGAGGTTTTCAATCTGCATGGAGAAGCGCCGCAACTTCTGGGCGAAATTCGCCAGCATATTCATCGACAGCGAGGGATGCTGCTCGATGATTTCCACGAAGCGCGCCCGCGGAAAGCACAGCACCTCCGAGGCCTTCATCGCCATCGCCGAAGCAGGATACGGGTCGCCGTGAAACACTGGCACTTCCGCAAAAGATTCCCCCGGCCCGAAGATGTGGAGGATCTTTTCGCGCCCCTCGGCGTTGCTCTTGTAGATCTTCACTTGGCCCGTCGCGACGACGTAAAATCCGACCGCCGCCACCCCTTCGAGGAAGATCACTTCACCGCGCCCGACCTGCTTCGTTTCACAGGCAGCGGCCAGCATCAGCACGTCCTCTTCGTTCAGACCGTTGAAGAGGCTGCATTGGGCTATAATTGCGGCGCGGTCCATTGAGGCAATCTGTAGCGCCCCGCCCGCTAAAGCACGCAGTTTTTTCGAAAAACTTTCCGGTTCTTGATCTAGGTCAAGGAAACCGCCGCCTCATTTCTGCTATGCTACTGGAAAACCACAACTGGGAGGATTCAAAAACATGTACTGCAACCAATGCGAACAAACTGCTAAAGGGGTCGCCTGCGAAATCGGCGGCGTCTGCGGCAAAACCGACATCACCGCTGCCCTGCAAGACGCGCTCATCTACGCGCTGCAAGGCCTGGCCTTTCCCGCCCATGAAGCGCGAAACCTCGGCATCGTCGATGAGGAACTCGACTTCTTCGTGCTCAAAGGCGTCTTCACCACGCTGACCAACGTCAATTTCGACGCCGATCGCCTGTGCGATCTCATCCGCGAAACCGTCGCCCGCCGCAACGCGCTGACCGCCCAGCTCGCCGAAGCTAGCCGCGACCTTGGTTTTCCCCATCCCTCGGCTCGCTTCATACCCGCCGACACCAACGAGGCGCTAATTGAACAAAGCCGCGCGCTTAACCTCATCGAAAAGCTCGATGCCGACGCCGACATCCGCTCGCTCAAGCAGATCCTGCTCTACGGGATCAAGGGCATCGCCGCCTACGCTGAGCACGCCTACAAGTTTGGCGAGGCCGATCCGGTCGTCACTGAGTTCATCTACGACGCCCTCCTCGCGCTGACTGCCGAGGGCTTGACCGTGGAAGACTGCGTGAAGGCTGCGCTGCGCGCTGGCGAGATCAACCTACGCGCGATGGAGCTGCTCGACGCCAGTAACACCGGCCACTACGGCCACCCAGAGCCTACCGCCGTCCCGCTCGGCCACCGCAAAAACAAGTGCATTCTCATCACCGGGCACGACTTGCAAAACCTCGAAACCCTCCTGCGCCAAACCGAGGGCAAGGGCATCGATGTCTACACCCACGGCGAGATGCTGCCCTGCCATGCCTATCCGCAGCTCAAGAAGTATCCACATTTCTTCGGCCACTTCGGAACCGCCTGGCACAACCAACGCATCGAACTCGGTAACTTCCCCGGCGCGATCCTCTTCACCACGAATTGCATTCAACGCCCCTTGGCCAGCTACGCCGACCGTGTGTTCACGACGAACCTCGTCGGCTGGCCCGACGTCCAGCATGTGCCCGAACACGACTTTTCCGCTGTCATCGACAAGGCGCTGGAGCTCGACGGCTGGACCGACGACACCGACCAAGGCACGGTCACGACCGGCTTTGCGCGCAACGCAGTGCTCGGCGTAGTGGACAAGATTATCGACGCCGTCAAGGCGGGTGACATCAAGCATTTCTTCCTGGTCGGCGGCTGTGATGGCGCGCGCTCCGAACGCAGCTACTACACGGATTTCGTGCGTCAGACACCCGCCGACTCGGTTGTTTTAACCCTCGCCTGCGGCAAGTTCCGCTTCATCAAGGAAGACCTCGGTGACATCCGCGGCATCCCGCGCCTACTCGACATTGGCCAGTGCAACGATGCCTACTCGGCCATTCAAATCGCCGTGGCGCTGAGCAAGGCCTTCGACTGCGGCGTCAACGATCTGCCACTTTCGATGGTGCTTTCCTGGTATGAGCAAAAGGCGGTCTCAATCCTGCTTACCTTGCTCTACCTGGGCATCAAAGATATCCGCCTGGGGCCGACGCTGCCAGCGTTCATTACGCCCAACGTGCTGAATTATCTGGTGGCCCATTACAACATTCAGCCAATCACTACGCCCGAACAAGACCTGCAAGTCCTGCTCGCCTCCTAACTTATAATCCATTACGAAAGTATCATCATGATCAACGAATCCAACGAAGTTCACGGCCACGCCGTTCTCGAAATGATGGCCTCCTCTGGCCAAACTTATTCCCGCGACTCGCTCATCGCCGCGATCAACGAAAAGTTCGGCCCCGAAACCGAGTTCGTCATCTGCACCGGCGGCGGCATGTCGGCCGAAACGCTTGTGGATACACTCATCGAACGCGGAAAATTCATGGGCCCGGATGACGCCTTTGTCTTCAATCCCGCCACCAAGTGCGACCACGATTAACGGCGCCGAAACTGCGGATCGCTCAGCGTTTGTAGAGCCGTCACGGGCGCGAGCCGATTCATCCTCGCTGAGGTTTCAAGCCTCTGCGAGGATGTTTGGCAAAGCTAGGGACCACCCAGTGAAGCACTGTTCCACGGAAAGCATTGCGGAGATGATGCTTTCAACGGACGAGAGCCATGCGCCCCTCAACCGTAGTTGTCCTGGCTAACGGTTCGGTTTTCCAATCTTGAAGCTAATCGGCAAGGCTCAGAATTTCCAAAGCGTCCAAAGGACGGTCATAGGTCCGAACCTCATCGATCAATCCGCAAAAGCCCGTTCCATAATCGGCGTTTAAAATGCCAAATGTGAGGGGCGCGCCGATGTCGGGAATCACCTGCGCCACAGGTTGGGTGGCATATACCTGAACGCCGTCGATATATAATTTCAGGCTGTCCTGCGAAAGAGATCCATCAAACACAACCGCGATATGGTGCCACACAGATAATTCGCTAATTGAGTAACCCGTGTCAAAACGCTCGCTGCCGATATCAATATAAATGCGGTTGTTCCAACTGTTAGTGAAAATGCTGAAGGCACGGCTTTGCGGGCTCGTGCGCTTGGAAATCAACCCCCGCGGCTGGCCATCCAACAGTTGCGGCTGAAACCACATCGCCAAAGTCAACTGACTACCTTCATACTCGGCCAGATCAGGTACTTCGAGCCAGTCGTTTTGCCCATCAAGGTACAATGCCTGACCTGAATAGCCACTCGTGGCCCAGGCTGCGTCACCTTGTAAATCTGCGTCCTGAAAACCAGTTTCGTCAATTGCCACGACGCCACTGCTTTGGTCCAGAGACCAAAAAGACACCAAGCCCTCTTCCACGACATCCTGATTGTCTGGCTCCAACCCTTGCGCAAGCAAGGCGACACCATCGACATCCAAGACCAAATCATATATGCGAATATCATCGATGTAGCCGCTGAAACTCGTTCCATAATCAGCGTTAAAAATGCCCGCATAGATTGGGATGTCATTATTCGCAATTTCAGCAGCGCTAGGTTGTGCTGTGTAAATCAAGACTCCATCCAGATACAGCTTGAGACTATCAGTACCAAGTGAACCGTCAAAAACCATTGCCAAGTGCTGCCAAACGCCGGTTTGGGTAATTGCATACCCCGTATCAAAGCGTTCGGTTCCGATATCGATGAATAAACGGTTATTGGACTGGTTCATAAATATGCTGAATGTGCGGTCGATATTCACACCCCAGCGTTTGGAAATGAGCGCGCGCGGACTGCCATCCAAAACATCCGGATTGAACCACATCGAAATGGAAAGCTCACTGCCACTGTGCAAGTCATTGTGGGGAATTTCCACCCAATCATTGCTTCCATCCAGATAGAGACAGCCGTCGAAACGACCGCCAGTATCCCAAGCAGCGTCTCCGTATAATGTGGCGTCTGATTCACCAGATGAGTCTTCTGCGGTCACGCCACTGGTTTCATCAAGCCTCCAATGCCCCACGGACGCAATGCCTTCGCCTTCGTTAATTTCAATGATCTGAAAATCGCTAAACTGGGCTAGCGTTGCGATGGAGTCATCGCCGCTTGTGCCGAAAATCCCGAGGTAGACACTGCTCGACAGGCTCGGCAACGTGACGCTATCAATCTCAGTATAAGCGTTATCTTGAGCGGAGCTCGCCAACGTTATCACATCCCCCTCGCGTTGCAGCAGGAGCCAAAGATCAGGGAAAAGATACTGCATTGAGCCGACGGTCTCACTACTGCTGGCGCCAACCGTAGCACGACCTCCGGAGTAAACATACCCCGATGGAGCAGAGCCCAGCCATGCATTTCGGGAATCCGCATCCAGGCTTTCCCTAACCATTAGACCTGCACGCAGACTCGCCGGTGAAACACTGAGAGCTTGCACGCGAACCAGGGCTTGAAAGTCGCCTTCGATGGCAAGCTGTTCGAAGTAGAAACTATCCTCAGTTCCAATAAGGCCTTCACCGCTGCTGGTCACTTCCCAAATATCATCTGGTATGACGCGTGACGAACCCGAGGCGTTTGCCCCAATCTCCCCGCCAGTAAGGCCCGCATCCGTCAAATCATCTGCGACCGCGATACTGTTAACCTGCACCGTTACTGTGGCAGAAGCAGTGTCTACTCCGTCGGTCATCGTATAGCTGAACGAGTCCATCCCGATGTATCCATAATCGGGCGTGTATTCGATTTGGTCTCCAACGATACTCGCAATTCCATGAGCAGGCGCGGTGTTTGCGGCAATAGAAAGCATGTTGGCCGGGAAATCATTGGCCAGCACATCGACGAATACAGCGGTGCTTTCATCGGTCGAAGCATTGTCATCGTTCGCGGTCAGCTCATTGCTGAGAGCAGTGATGACTGCCGCGCTAATCAAACCAAAGCGCGCATTGGTATCAGGCGAAGGCAACACATTGAGCGTAATGGAGCCGTTCGCGTCTGCGGTCACTTCAGTAAATTCCGCAAACGTGCTCTCATTTAAATAAGGATCCAAGTCAACGCTCGCGCCGTGTATTTCATAACGAGTGGTCCGCGTTCGCCCACCGTCATCACTTGAACTGGTGGCAAATATCTGAACCCGGTAGGATTGATTGGGGTTCAGGCCGTGAAAGGCGATCGTGGAAGTCGGGTCTGCATTTGTTTGCCCATTCAAGGTTGACCAGCCATCCAGCGCAATATTGTCCTCAAAAGGTAGCGTTCCAGTCGTGCTCGCGATATGCCAACCTGCAAAAGTTTGAGCGACTTCAACCATCACCCGGGTCCGCTCGCCAGTCTCAGTCTTACAAAACGGAAAAACCATCGCATCAAGCGTACGCTCCAACCAAGTGCGACTGGAATTCCAGTAATGGCCTTCGGAATCTGGTTCAGAGTAGGCGCTGTTCCCAAAATCAAAGCGCATGGACTCACCAGCTTCCAGAGAATTCAGTGAGCGACTCTGTTCCAGCAACCAGTCATAGAGATGGCTCTCACCATATGCTCGCCCCCAAATTCCATGTCCGCCCTCGGAGTATTCTGTATATCGAAGACCATCCTCATCGTAGAAAGTATGTCCAGAAGAAGCACTGTAGTAAGGCTCGCCATTATTATAATATGGGTTACTGGGATCGTCGTTCAGACGCCATGACAACGCCGTCTTGCCTTGCTCAGCCCGCATTCCATTAACTCTATCACGAGAATAGGTCACATTATTTTCAGTGTGATCATCAATCGCATGAAAAATCCACAAGGGAACTTGGATTAATTTTGAATTGTCAGTCGCACTGCCCGTATTTCCGCAAATAGCGACACCTGCTGCGAAAGCCTGAGTATAGTTGGATAACATTGTGTAAGCACCGGCGCCCCCATTCGACAGTCCTGTGGTATACACCCGGTCAAGATCCACCGAGTAAGCTTGAGAAATCTGGCCAGCCATCCGCATGATTGCATCCATCTTTTCAAGATCCCACCCCTGCGTAGCAGACTGTGGCGCGTAGAGGAAGAAGTCATGGCTTTTTGCCGCAGCTAGCAGATTATCAATGTTCCCATTGACCTGATCAGCGTTATCCGTGCCGTATTCCCCTAGACCATGTAGCGAGATAACTAATGGATAAGACTGCGCACTATCATAATTATCAGGGACAAATAGGCGACCATACATATTCACGCCGTTATTACCCAAATCATAGTTGATCACTTCAAACTCATTGGGATCAGCCGCATAAGCATTTGTGAACATTCCCAACAATAGGCTTAAAAAAATGCCGATTGTACGGCATGTAACAACAAAATAAAAGCGGGGCATACTAGGTCCTTTACTCTGGGGTTAATTCGTGAACCTCAATACTAAAAGATTGATTCGTGATAATTTGCTATCACTCAAACCATGCATTACAAGAAAAAAACATGAGATCATGAAATTGTTAACATTCCCATTTTTCATAGATTGAGCCGATCCTTCACTCATCACCCACCGGCGTGCCATGACACTCAACGACTCTTAGCGTCAGAAAAACAAGATGAAACCATTACCATGAATTGTGCTCGCATGAAGACTTTCGAAGAAGCGACCGAGTTTGTGCTCAAGCATAAGGTAGTCACGGTGTTTGGCAGCAAGAGGTCGCCGCATCCTTCGCTCTGGGACAACACCGACCTCTCCGCCGACAAGCCTAAGACAGGCGGATGGAGCCCGCGAGTCAGCGCGGTTTGGGATTGGAAAACGCGCATCCCAAAAACCTTTCCCGAGCTCCAAACTGACTCCTAAAAGGCCTCCGCAGAAGTCCCCAGCCATCAGGTTGAATCCAAAGAACTGGGCGACGCGCGGGGAAATCATTGCCATCGCCAGCTCACAGCCAGTTTCTCGGTTAGGAACCGTCAGTTCCTCGGTTAGGAATTACCAGTTCCTCGGGCAGGAACTGCCAGATCCTCGGCGAGGAATTGGCAATGCCTAAGCTAGGAACAGCCACCTGCACTGGAGAGCGAGCTCCGTCATCGCCGTTGCGCCGGAGTACTCGCAATAAGTAGCACTGGCGGGGACACCCGTGCTACGGAAGACGCAACGGCGATGACGGAGCCTAGCCCTCCAGCCAATCCACCGGTCCATCGGGACGCTGGCCACTAAGCATACCAGTAGGTTGCGGCAACGACGAAACATTGCCCTCCAGCAGCGGCGACCTCTCAGCTGTTGCAATCCATGCAACTTACGCCCGACCGAAAGATTGCGGTTTGACAAGTGTTGCGGTTATACCTTTTCTCGGTTAAATTAAGATATTGAGCACTATACTTGTTTCAGTGTCTCAATTTAACCGAGAAAAGGTATAAGGTAATGGACATGGACAGACTTATCGACCCTGTGTTGCTCCATAACAATGGCATAATGGGCTACGAGGCAGGTGATATCATCCACTAGCATCCGCCTCAATACCCCACCGTTTATTTAACAACCACAAGGTAGGGACGGTTGCCCTCAACCGTCCGCGTTTCATCCACATGGTTATGGCAATGGAACGCGCATCCATTTCGCCGCAACGGACGGTTGAGGGCAACCGTCCCTACCCAGTGGTTGATCAGCACATGTAAAAAGCCGCCGGATAACCCCGACGGCTTAATGGTTAAAGTGACCTGGCAAGAAGCTTACTTCTTCTTGGAGGCCTTCGAAGCCTTCTTGATCGAGGACTTTTTCGCTGCGGCCTTCTTCGCGGCCTTCTTGGCGGCAGGCTTGGCAGCTTCCGTCTTCGGTTCAGCCTTGGCCGGGGACTTGGCTTCAACCTTCTTGGACTCTGCCTTGGCCGGAGCAGCCTTTACTTCAGCCTTCTTGGGCTCGGCCTTGGCGGCGGGCTTGGCTTCTTCCTTCTTGGCGGCCGGTGCGGCAACCTTCTTAGTGACGGCAACCTTCTTCTCCTGCGTAGGACCGTCCTTGAGGGCAGCCTTGGCGAGGGTCGGCTCCTGTGCAACCACCTTAGCGGTCACTTGAGCGACGGGCGCATTGAAGGCGTCGGCAACTGCATTGAGCTGCGGCGGGAACTCGAGGGCGTTTTCACCAACGATGCGGTCACGCACGAGGTAGCCAGCCGGGGTCCATTCGCGCAGAACGATGGCCGGGAAGAACTTGCCCGTCGGGTAGTTCGGGTAACCATTGAACTCGATGCTGGTGGAGACTTCGCCGCCTTGAGCGGAGATGTATTCGACACCGCCGAGGTGGAAATCGCTGCCGGTGAAGCCGTTCTTGTCGGACATGGCCCAGAGCTCAACCACGAGGGAGCCGCTGGCGTTGCCGGAAGTGCGGGGATTGCTGACGCCAGCCACCGAAGCCGAGAAACCATCGCTGCTGAGCTTGGCGGCTGCAGGCTGGATGAGCTGCGGGTGGTAGAAGTCCACGAGGTCGGGCATCACCACGATATCGTCGTAAGAGCCGGACTCGCCGGCGCGCGTCACGACGAGCGCAATCGTGTAAAGGCCGCGCACGCTGTCGGCGAGGACTGCGTCGAGGGAAATGAATTCGAGATAGTAGCCACCGTAGAGGGCCTGGGTTTCGGCTTCGGCGAGAAGCACACCGTCGATTTCGTCGCCGGTCGGAGCACCATAGAGGGCCCATACCTGCAAACGCGGGGTGCTGGCTTCGCCGTAGTTGTCCAGACGGCCAACATAGATGGAAGCGCTGTCACCATTGATGACAACACTGCTGTGGCCGCCGAACTGGAAGCCACTTTCTTGGGATTTTCTGCTGCTTGTGATCATTATCGTTTGGGTTTTCTATAGGCTGAGACTGCGATTAACCCGGTAGTTAGTACAATGATGGTTTGTTGAGGATCAGCCTAAAAAGATTGTTCTGTGGAAGTGAGGGTATGCGTGGCGATATACCGCAGAGCTCGCGGAGGCGCGGAGAGCGCAGAGACTAAAAATTCAAATAATATGAGGAACTCCTCTGCGCTCTCCGCGCCTTCGCGTGCTCTGCGGTAAAAAATAGTTAGAGGTTGCTGAGGGTTTGGGGTTGGCGCAGGTCGAGCGTCATCGGGAAATCGATGGAGTGCTTCTCGCGGCGCGGCATCGTTTGAGCGCCGGGCGTGTGGCCGATCTTCTCAAAACGGCTGAGGCGACGGCTTTCCGCCGCGAGGGCGTTGACCGGGAAGTCGTCGTAGCCACGGCCACCCGGGTGGGTGATGTGGTGACGGCAACCGCCTAGGCTAGTGTTGTTCCAGGTGTCGACGAGGTCAAAGGTGAGCGGAGAATCGATGGTGATCGTCGGGTGCAGGGCCGAAGGCGGCTGCCATGCGCGGAAACGCACGCCAGCAACGTATTCGCCTTCCACGCCACCGGGGCTGAGCGGCACCTTGTAGCCGTTGCAATACAGGGCGTAGCGCTCGGGGATGAAGTTTTCGATCTTCACCTGAACGCGCTCGACCGAGGAGTCCACGTAGCGCGCGGTGCCCTGCCCCGTGGCCTCTTCGCCGAGGGTCAGCCAAGGCTCGAGCGCCTGGCGGATTTCCATGCGCATACCGTTGTAGCTCACTTCGCCAAACTTCGGGAAGCGGAACTCCAAATGCGGCGCAAACCAGTCGATGTTGAACGGCATGCCCCACTCCTTAAGGTCTTCCAGCACTTCGCTGAAGTCGCGGAAATTCCAGTGCGGCAGCATCCAGCGGTCGTGCAGCTGGGTGCCCCAGCGGACGAGGCGCTCCGGCTCGTAGGGGTTGTCCCAGAAGCGGTTGATCAGCGCGCGGAGCAGCAGGTGCTGCGTGAGCGACATGCGGGCGTGCGGCGGCATTTCGTAGCCACGCATTTCCAGCAGACCCAGGCGGCCCGTATAGCTGTCCGGCGAGTAAAGCTTGTCGATGCAGAACTCGGCGCGGTGGGTGTTACCGGTCAAGTCGGTCAGCAAGTTGCGGAAGATGCGGTCGACGAGCCATGGCGGGCATTGCTTGCCGTTTTGCATCTGCGCGTCGAGTTCGCGCATCGCGATTTCCATTTCGTAAAGCGAGTCATTGCGCGCTTCATCGATACGCGGCGCCTGCGAAGTCGGCCCAATGAACTTGCCGCTGAACACGTAGCTGAGCGACGGGTGCTGGTGCCAGTAGGCGATCAGCGAGGACAAGAGCTTCGGGTTGCGCAGGATGGGTGAATCCTTGGGCAAGTCGCCACCGCAGACAATGTGGTTGCCCCCGCCGGTGCCGGTGTGCGTGCCATCCTGGTCGAACTTGTTCGCGCCAAGGCGGCAGTGCTTCGCGGCTTCGTAAAGGAACTCCGTCTTTTCGACGAGGTGCGCCCAGTCGCTGGAAGGCTGCACGTTGACTTCGACCACGCCGGGGTCCGGGGTGATCTTGATGCTGTCCAAACGGCGGTCGAGCGGCGGCAGGTAGCCTTCGATCACGACCGGCATGTTGAGCTCGCCAGCGGTTGTTTCAATGGCGGTCAACAGGTCGATGTAGTCTTCGATCGACGGTGTCGGCGGCATGAAGACAAACAAGTTGCCCTCGCGCGCCTCTACGCAAAGTGCGGTGCGGATGATCCACGGCGCGGTGGTGTTGTCCAGCGGCGTGGTGTCCGGGCGCTGCATCGTCTCCGGACGCGGGCGCATGTGGACTGGGATTTGCCAAGTGCCGGGGGTCGCGCCAAAAGATTTCCCCGGACCAAAGCGGCGCATGTAGTCTTCCCACGGATCAAATCGGTCGCTCTGGGGAACGTTTTGCAGACCACCAGCGCGGGAATGCGGACCGCTGCCCAGGTCACCTGCGGAGGCGCCATCGCGGCGGTATTGGCTGGCCAGCGCATCGTAGTCCGGCAGCGGCGGCGCGTCTTCCGGCATCGGCGCTTCACCCATGAAGCGGTAGTCCGTCGGCGCTTGCCAAGGCATGGAGTCCAGCGGCAGACGTAGGCCCATGGGCGAGTCACCCGGGAAGAGGAACAACGTTTCCGGGCGCAGGAACCACGGACCGGTCAACCATGCGTAGCGGCCATTGACCCAGCCGCGCTCGATCGGCAAGGCGCAGCCGATGACCTTCTTCAGCCCCTGCTCGAAGACCTTGGCCAAGCGCGTGCGCTCTTCCACGTCTTCGATTTTGTTTTGCAGCGGGTTGACGTTGGTCGGCAAGCGGCGCTCGCGCCACATGTAATACCAGGCGTCTTCATAGCCGTCCATGGCCATGTTCGGGTCGAGGTTCAGCTTCTCGCAAAGGAGATTCATGAACGTGCGCGACTCGACCTCGGTGAAGCCGTAGTCCTTACGGAGGTCCGCCAAAAGCGCGGGGTCCTTCCAAATCGTTTGGCCGTCCTTGCGCCAGATGCAGGAGTAAGACCAGCGCGGCAGCGACTCGCTCGGATACCACTTGCCCTGACCGTAGTGCAGGAAGCCGCCCTTGCCATACTTCGCGAAGAGGCGCTTAAGCAAGTCTTCGGACTTATTGCGCTTGTCGAGCCCGACGGCGGAAATGGTCCACTCTTCGCTCTCAAAGTCGTCGATGGACACGAAGGTCGGCTCGCCACCCATAGTCAGGCGGATGTCCTTGGCGTCCATGTCCTTGTCGATCTCGGTGCCCAGCTCGACGATGTCTTTCCACTGCTCGTCGTTGTAGGGATAAGTCACACGCGGCGTCTCGTGCACGCGCTGAATCCACATTTCGTGCTCGAACTCGTCCTTGACCTTCTGGCCCTCGTCGACCGAGAAACCGCCGGTGATCGGCGCTGCGGTGCGCGGGTCTGGAGTCGCGGCCAGCGGAATGTGGCCTTCGCCGCAGAACAGGCCGGAAGTCGAGTCGAGGCCGACCCAGCCAGCGCCCGGCAGGTAAACTTCGGTCCAGGCGTGCAGGTCGCAAATGTCCTCTTCAACACCGGACGGACCGTCGATGGCCTTTTCGTCCGCGCGCAGTTGGATCGAGTAGCCGGACGTGAAACGCGCGGCAATGCCCAGGTGGCGCAAGATGTTGACGAACAACCACGTAAAGTCGCGGCAGGAACCGATGCCGAGCTCTAGGGTTTCTTCGGGCTCTTGGACGCCCGGGTCCATGCGCAGCGTGTATTTCAGCTCGCTGTTGATGCGCTGATTCAGCTCAACGAGGAAGTCGATCGTCTGCTTTTTGCTACGGTCAACGGAGTCGACCCACTTCTTGAGGAGTGGGCCGGGCTTTTCCGTTTTCAAGTACGGCTTTAGATCGTGCTCGGTGGCCTCGCTGTACTCGATCGGGTAATGCTCGGCATTGGTGTCGAGGAAGAAGTCGAACGGGTTGAACGCCTCCATGCGGACCGTCAGGTCGACGATCACCTCGAACAGGTCGGTCTTCTCGGGAAAGGCGACGCGGGCCAAATAGTTGCTGAAGGGGTCCTGTTGCCAGTTGACCCATTGGCCCTCGGGCTCAATGCGCATCGAGTAGGAAACGATCTCGGAGCGGCAGTGCGGCGCAGGGCGCAAACGCACAACTTGGGGCCCCATCGTCACCAGGTGGTCATAGCGGTAGGAAGTCCGGTGGAAAAGTTTGACGTCGATAGCCATATCGCTGTCTAAAAAGCAGTTAACGCCCCAAAACATGTATCGCTGTTAAACACATATTGGGTAGTATTTGGATGGGATTTAGAGTTAGTAAAGTCGTTGAGTGAAATAGGCGATTGTTCGTATGCTTATGCGTCTAACAATCCACTAAAAAAAGCCGCGTAACGTGAATTTCACAAGGCTGTCTCGTCAATACTAATTTTTGCATAAACTACTGAATATTAGCAGTATGAATAAATTTCATACTTCAGTTCTTCACCGTGTTCGTTTTCGCATAAATCAGAACCAAGTAGAAGCACTGTGTTCAACATAGCCGGACGATAAGCGCTAAAATCAAGAGCCCTCCAAACGCAAAAGTCACAACAGGCTGATTTCCCGCTAGTTAGTAGGATTTTTGGCCGACAAAGGTTCAGCCATTCACCATGCTTGGCGGCATGCCCATCGTCTTTTTGAAGACGCGGGAAAAGTGCAATGGATCGTCAAAACCGACCTGCTGAGCGATGTCCATCACACGAAGCCGACCATCCTTTAGTTGACGAAACGCCTCATTCATTTTCATACGCAAGAGCGCCTGATAGGGCGATTCGTTGTGGTAGCGTTTAAAAATGCGGCACAAATACTCCGAGCCGTAACCCGTACGGTCCGCCAATTCGGCCAAAGAGTTGATCTCGCGGTACTCTTCGTTGAGCACGCGCATGGCAATCTCATACACCTGCGCAGGGCCATCGGTATTAGTTTTTTCCTTGGATAAATCCCGCCGAATGTAGCTCGTCAGAATAAGCTCAAGCGAATTGAGAGTCTGAACCTTTTCCGCATAGCCCTGAGCGCCGTCAAAAATGAGCTGGTCCATCACCGCGCAAAACGGACTGCCCAGCGACAGCGTATTCACCGAACCGGGCGTGAGCCCACATTGCCGCCAACGATCCGGAAATGCGCCGTCTGTCCGGCAGAAAAAGTATTTATGAAAGGGATGGTCAGCGCGGTTATGAAAATAAATCGGGATCCCTGGCCCGTAGCAAATCAACGACCCCGCGCCCAGCTGGTGCTTTTTGCCGCGCACGCGCATCTCCCCCTGCCCTTCGCTGATGTATTCCAACATCCAGAATGGGAAATTTTCGCGGTCGATCAAGAAGTCCGGCGCACACACCTCAAAACCCGCGTAAAAAACACCATCCTGCTTAGGCTTCCTGGTCAGCGACAGATAGCGCGATTCCTTAACCTGCAGAGAAAGCTCTAGAGCGAGTTTGGCCATAGAAGGAAACCTACAAAAATATCCATACTCTGCGAGTCAATTTACAACAGCCTATGTCGCAAGCGATGTGACTACCCAGAGCCAACCAAAGGCAGGAACGAAGCGGCCAAACGCCGCGTTTGTTCGGCGGTTTCGAGTATCCGGCCAAAAGCTGGACGTAGCTACGCTGGGCTATCCGCAAGGCCGAACAAACCGACAACATTTTTCCATCTGCAATCGACTGACTGTGAGCGGACACCACATGCTGCGCAGCACGCACCGTCAGCGATGGCTACATCGCTCTATGGAAACCACAGTTATCCAACTCGAAGCCTAAGCGTTCTGGCGGCGGATCGAAGCGTTTTATCGCCAAACCTAGACGATCCAGCTCCGAACCTAGACGATCCAGCCCTAAACCGAAGCGGTCCGGCGCAAAACCTAGGCGTTCCAGCGCGAAACCAGCTTGGTTCGGAAGAAAACCTAAGCGTTCCAGGCAAGGATCGAGTCGAATTTTTAGCAGTCAGCTCACCCTCTGAGCGGAATAGCCTAATCACACGAGGCTTCCGCCATTGCCTCTCCAGCAATGCGCCCTGTCGTCCAAGCGGCCTGAAAATTAAAGCCCCCAGTAATGCCGTCGATATCAATGCATTCGCCTGCGAAATGGAGTCCGGGCACGATTTTGCTCTCCATACGCCGCCAATCGATCTCCTTGCGGCAAACGCCTCCGCACGTAACGAATTCGTCCTTGTTAGTTGTCTTCCCTTGGACTTGGTAGCGGCCATCGATGAGCTCGTTAATCAGTGTAGTTTCCTGATCCTTGGGCAACTGTGCCCAGCGGGTGTCTTCGCCGATGCCAGACACCGTCACCAGTCGCTCCCACAAACGGCGCGGCAGGGCGTCGAACACCTTGCTGTGGACGTTATTTTTGCCCGAGCGCTTACGTAGGCGATTAAACTGTTCGCGGACCTGATTCTCGGTCATGTCCTTGAGCCAGTTGATTGCGATTTCGAAATGGTAATTTTGCTCCTGTAGCGCCCTCGCCTCCCAGGCCGATAGGCGCAAAATCGCGGGCCCGCTGAAGCCACGATGCGTGAGCAAAATCGGCCCAGTCTGCGGTTTGCCACTGCCAACAACCTGCACCTGAGCATCCTGCACCGAGAGCCCGGCTAAACCATGCGTGCGCTTGTCCGCCACATTGAAGGCAAACAGCGACGGGGCCAGCGGCTCAATGGTATGGCTCAGCCCTTCCAGAGACCGAACCAACGACGACGCCTTCAGCGAGCCGGTCGCGATGCAAACGGCGTCCGCCCGGTCCACTTGATCATCGGTTCGCTCGAACTCAAAGCCCCCACCGTCGAGCACCTCGAGTGACTTCAGCCCGACGCCTTTCAATCGCTGAACGCCAGCCTCTTGCGAGGTTTTCAGAAAACAATCAATGACCGTCTGCGAGTCATCCGTAACGGGAAACATCCGGCCGTCCTCTTCGCGTTTAATCTTCACCCCGCGCTCCGCAAACCAGTCCAGCGTATCCTGCGGTTGCCACCGGTAAAAAGCCGCGCGCAATTCACGGGCGCCGCGCGGATATCGCATCGAGAGCTCCTTGGGATCAAAGCAGGAATGCGTGACGTTGCAGCGCCCTCCGCCGGAAATCTTTACCTTCGCGAGCCACTTTTGCCCCTTCTCGTAAATGGTGACCTTTGCGGAGGGATTCAACTCGGCCACGGTCAAGGCCGTGAAAAAGCCCGCAGCGCCGCCGCCAACAATGGCTACGTGTGGCGTATTGTTGCGATGTGAATGGGTGTCCTGCGGCTTCTTACTCATCCGCTTTCTGTTTGAGGCGCTAACCAGCCAAAGACAAGCCTCGCCTTAAAATTTGACGCCTGCGCTTGTCGTAACTTGAGTCCCCTCGTGCCACGTAACAGGAATCCCAACTCTCGCCGCCGCCCAGCACGCTACTGGCTCAATACCGCCTTGGTGGCCATCGTCGTATCCGTGCTCCCGTGCGCGGCAGCCATTAAGCTAAGCCAGGCAGTTCGCTACCCTTACCTTGCCGGCTACCTGGCCATTATCTCCATCGCCACCATCCTGGTCTATTACCTGGATAAACGTAAGGCACAGGTCGGCGCTTGGCGCATACCAGAAAGCACCCTGCATCTTTTGGAGCTGGCTGGTGGTTGGCCCGCAGCCTATGTCGCGCAACGTGCATTCCGCCACAAGACCTCGAAGACCGCCTATCAATTTACCTTTTGGGCAATCGCGCTCCTGCAAAATCTGGTTGCGCTGGACTACCTGCTCAACTGGCGCTTCACCCGCGGCGCAGTGCAGTTCGCCCAATCCCTGGTGGCCTGAACTAACGCACAAAACCAGCTTATGAAATCGCCAAACAGAGCTTGTCCGGCGACCACAATCCAACAAACTCCCTCCCATGACACAACCCACCTCCCAGGACGAACCACACGCCGAAGACTGGATTATCTGCGGACGCGCGGCCATTGACGCCGTGTTTAAGAACCGCCCCAAGGCGCTGCGCAAGCTGTGGCTCATGGAGGAGAACCAAGGCCCCATGGGCGAAATCTGCTCTTACCTGGCAGACGAAAAGCGTTCGTATTCCACGCAGACGTTCGACCGCCTGACCCGTGTCGTCAAACACCCGAACCACGAAGGCGCCGTCGCGTTCATCGATCCGCCACTCAAGCCACAGTTTCAGGTTTCGCACCTCGTCGACTGGCAAAAGAGCGGCGAGCCGCTGCTGATCATCGACCAGGTATCCGACCCCATTGAGCTCGGGCGCTTGCTCAAGGTCGCGGTCAGCTTCAACATGCGTCGCGCGCTCATCACCGATACGCCGATGCAAGCGCCTATCGATGGCGCGGTTTACTCCGCCAGCCAAGGTGCCCTGGAGCACATTCGCTGCTATAAGATTGGCCGACTCGTGCCCTTGTTTAAACCCATGGAGCAATATTTTCTGTCGATTGGCATTGGTGGACCGGGTGCCAGCCGTCCCAACTGGCCCAAGCCGCTCCGCGCCCCCGGCCGCTCCCCGGCGCTCATCATTAGTGACCGTCCCGAAGGCATCGACAAACGCATCGTGCCGCTCTGCGAGCACCGCGTTTACGTCCCAACCAAGGGCCCAATGTCACTTTCTCCGGCGGAAAACTTGGCCACCCTGCTCGCCTGGCTCACCGTCGAAGGCAAGCAAGGCAAAGACCGCGGTTTCCGCGCCCGCCAAGCCGCCAAAAAAGAGCAAAAGAAAAAATAGCAGCGTCCCGCTGCACCGGTAGATTTTCGCAGTGCGAAAATGGCGGTGAAGGAGTGGTGGAACGACTGCGAGACAGAGTGTACTTTGCGAACTAGAGTGACGCCCAGACGGCACCATCGACGATGAATTTCCACACGTGTGGATAGTCGTCGTATTCCTTCGGGTCATGGCCTAAGGCGCAGTAGAAGACATTGCCCACACCCCAGCTTTTGGTCCAAGCAACGGGCATATCGATCGTTTTGCCTTCGTAGAGATAATCGGTTGCCAGCAGCACTTCGTTACCTGGATCGACATGCAGGTAGTATTGCTCGGAATCATAGGGAAAGCTATCGGGCAGACCTTTGGTTAATGCATGACCTGGCTGAGTGATGCGGACGGTATAGTCTCCCACATGCGGATGCGAAACAAACTGTCCGCCCAGCATCATCACGTAGGTCAAGGCGGCGCGGAAGGCATCGCCAGAGCCATGTGCAGCAGCAAGCCCAACCCCGCCATGAACAGCCTGTGACAAGTTTGCTTCCTGCTCTGATGTGATCTCAGCCATCGTCACGCAAGGCACAATCAAGTCATAGCGGGCGAGTTGCTCGGCGTCCTTAAGGCAGTCTAATCCGGACTGCAAAGAGACCTCATATCCGCGACGCGTGAGCGCGTCCGTAAAGCGCTGGGCAACGTTTGCAGGTTGGTGGCCTTCCCAACCACCGTAGAATACAAGAGCTTTTCGGGGCATCGCACCTGTATGAGCGGATATGGATACGCTTGCAAACAAATTGGTTTGCCCGGTTTAAGGCGACCAGTTGAGTAACACAAATGCCTCGACCGAATATACTCCTCATAACCGCTGACGACATGAACTGGGACGCCGTGGGCGCGTTTGGCTGCCCCGACGACGGCACCACACCTAATATCGATCAGTTGGCGGCCGAGGGAATGCGATTCAATCATGGCCATGTGACCATCGCCGTCTGCTGGCCGAGCCGATCCGCCATGATGACCGGGCGCTACCCGCACCGCAGCGGCGGAGAAGGATTCTTCAACCTACGCCACCCCAACGTGCCCATTTTGCCCGCACTTTTGCGCGACGGTGGCTACCGAGTTGGCATCCTCGGCAAGCTCGGACACTCGACGCCCTATGCAGATTTTCAATGGGACATGGTCTATGACCAGCACGAGCTCGGCATGGGGCGCAACCCGACGATCTACCGCGAGCACGCATCTAACTTTGTATCGCAAAGTAAGGCGTCCGGTGAACCGTTTTTCCTGATGCTGAATTCCCACGATCCGCATCGCCCCTTCTACGGTAATGATCAGCAGGAGTGGTATTCCAACACATCATCGCCCGCGGTCGCGCCGTCCAAAACATTTACCACCGACGAGGTGACCACGCCAGGCTTCCTCACCGACCTGCCCGAAGTCCGCCTGGAAATTTCGGAATACTACAGTTCGGTTCGCCGCTGCGACGACACCGTGGGTGAAACCCTCACCATGCTCCGCGAGCAAGGCGTGGCCGATAACACTATCGTCATCTTCCTTTCGGACAACGGCATGGCATTCCCATTTGCCAAAACCAATTGCTACCTCAACAGCACACGCACGCCATGGATCATGCGCTGGCCCGGAGTCATCACCCCCAACTTCATCGACAACGAGCACTTCGTAACCGGCGTCGATCTCGCCCCCACCTTGCTCGAAGCCGCTGGCATAGAACAAGCCGCAGGCATGGATGGCAAATCATTCTTACCGGTCCTCCGCGGCGAAGCACAAGTCGGCCGCGAGTTGGCCTTCACCCAATTCCACCAGACCGCTGGCAAGCGAAACTACCCGATGCGCTGCGTGCAAAACCGGCGCTTCGGCTACATCTGGAATCCGTGGTCCGATGGCGAGCGCATCTTCAAAAACGAATCGCAGTCCGGGCGCACATTCAACGCGATGGAAGCCGCCGCCGCGCAAGACCCCGAGCTCGCGAAGCGGGTTGATTTATTCCTCTATCGCGTGCCCGAGGAATTCTACGATTTTGAAAACGACCCCAACGCATTGACCAACCTGATCGATGACCCAGCCTACGCATCTGAGGTTAATACGCTGCGACAGGAATTGGAAACCTGGATGGAGTCCAACAGCGATCCTGCCCTGAAAGCATTTCGCGCCAATAACGCGCCCCAAGCCAATGAAGCCTACATGTCCGCAATGGCCACGGAACTTTCCTAGAGAATTTTAGATATGAAGAAACGCCCAAACATCATGCTCCTCGTTGCCGAGGACACCGGTCGTCACCAAGGCTGCTATGGCGATCCGGTCAATTGCACGCCAGCCATTGACTCCATTGCCGCCGCCGGCACACGCTACGCCAACGCCTGCTCCACCGCGCCAGTTTGCGCGCCCAGCCGCTCTGCGCTGATGATGGGCAAGACTGCATTCTCCCAAGGCTCACACCACATGCGGTCCATTCTTAAAAATCCGCCCAAGCTGTTCACGGAAGCCCTCCGCGAGGCTGGCTACTACGTCAACTGGTCCAACAAGACCGACTTTAATTTCGAGCCACGTGACTCCTTTGCCGACGAGCGCAGCGAGTGGTTTGACGATCTAGCCGCCGGCAAGTTCAACGACCGCTCATGGCTCCTCTATCACAACTTCGTCGTCACCCACGAGAGCCGCATGTGGCCAGATATGTGGAAGAACGAGGTCGCGCCAAATTTAGAAGAAAACCAGCGTGTCGATCCCGCCAAAATTCATGTTCCCGCCTACCTGGCCGACACCCCGGAAATACGCGCCGATCTCGCCCGCTATTACGAGTCCCTGATCGTGCAGGACAAGGGAGTTGCCCACGCCTTGGCCGCACTGGAAAAATCCGGCCAAAAAGAGAACACCATCGTCATCTATATGTCCGACCACGGTCGCGGACAGATACGTGAAAAGCGCTGGATGTACGATGCCGGCATTCACCTGCCGCTCATCATCGATGCACCGGGCTTAATCAAAGCTGGTGCAGTCAGCGAAGAGATCGTCAGTTGGTTGGACATCTCCGCCACCATCCTTTCACTTTGCGATGCAAAGCAACTCGACGGCGCGCAGGGCCGCATTTTCCTGGGGCCACAGAAACAACCTGAACCCGAATATATCTTTGCCGGACGTGACCGCATGGACGAGCTCTATGACCGCGTGCGCGTTGCCCGCAGCCGTCAGTATCATTACATTCGCAACGACTTTCCACAGCTTCCCTGGGCCTCCCGTCTCAGCTACATGGAGACGCAAATCGGCACTCAGGTCATGCGCGAACTCAACGCCCAAGGCAAAGCAAACGCCGCGCAGGCATATTGGTTTGCCGCTGAGAAACCAGCCGAAGAACTCTTCGATATCGTGCAAGATCCAGACTGCGTTAATAACCTCGCCACCGACCCAGCGTTTGCAGACATCCTGTCCGCACATCGCGAAGCCTTGGCCGCATTCCTGGAAAAAACTGGCGACCTGGCGATGAAACCAGAGGCCGAACTCATCGCCGACGGCTTAGTCGAAGACCAGTTGGCGGAGTATTATTCGCGGGTCCGCTCTCTGCCCGAAGCCTACCGCATCGGCGGAATGGAAACAGCGCCTGTTGAGATGCCAGTAAGTTGATATATTCTCAGGAATAAATCCGTATTCCGCTGACTCTTATTCCTAACGGCGGCGCTTAATTTTACCAAGCCGCTGTCGATAGATAAGGCATCAGTAATTTAATCCCCGGGGCCTAACCCCGTGCAATCGTTTGGCGCTTCCAGCCCGCAACCGTGAAGCGCCAGAGATGACGGAACCTCCGCTTGATTACTCAGGCGGAGGTTGATTGCATTAAATCAATGCGGCTGACTTGCAGGAGGGGCCAAGCGTGCCATGTTAGAAATGTGCCCACCCCCCAACGCATTGCCATTACCGGGGCCACTGGCCTGGTTGGAACCGCCCTCACCGCGGCGCTACAAAAGCGCGGGGATACCGTCGTGCCGATTTCTCGCTCCCAGCAACCGGGCGGCATTGTGTGGGACATCGACTCCGGCAAACTCGACGCCGATACGCTCAATGGAGTCAACGCAATCATCCACCTTGCTGGCGCTGGCGTCGCAGACGAACGCTGGACGGATGAGCGCAAGCGCGTGCTCCGCGAAAGCCGTATTAAAAGCGGCCAAATGCTGGTCGATGCGATGGGAAAAATCGCCAACCCGCCCAAGGTATTTATTAGTGCTTCAGGCGCAGGCTATTACGGCCCCAAGCCAGGTAAGGAGGTCGATGAAACAGCGCCTCTGGGACCTGGCTTCCTCGCTGAGATTTGCCGCGACTGGGAGGCTACTGCGCTGGCAGCCGAGAAGCACGGCGCCCGCGTGGCCATTGCGCGTATCACCGTCGTGCTCGCAGCAAATGGCGGTGCGTTGGAGAGAATGCTGCCGCCGTTCAAGCTCGGCCTTGGTGGCCCATTGGGCGACGGCAAGCAACGCCTCGGATGGATCACGCTGGACGACGTCGTCGCAGGCCTAATTTTTCTGCTCGACCACGATGACTGCCAGGGCCCCTACAATTTTGCGGCGCCAGAGATCGTCTCCAACAAAGAATTCGCGCAAGCGCTGGGCAACGTCGTCAACCGTCCGGCCAAGATCCCAACGCCTCGCCTCGCACTGAAGCTCGCATTCGGCGAGTTGGTGGACGAAACACTCTTCGCCGACGCACCAGTCGTCCCCCGCCGCCTGCTCGACGCGGGCTTTGAATTTAACTTTCCGAAGCTCGACGCCGCGCTCGAACACGTGCTTAAATAAACCATGCCCGATAACCCGATAGATCTGCTCGTCATTGGCGCCGGCATTGCCGGACTGCTTGCTGCCCGCGAACTCACCGATAAACACGGCCTCCGCGTGGCCATTCTCGATAAAAGCCGCGGCGTCGGCGGGCGCATGGCGACGCGGCGCGACGGCGAGGCCACCTACGACCACGGCGCTCAATTTTTCTCGGCGACCAACCCACGCTTCAAGGCGTGGGTCGATCATTGGCTGGAGCAGCGCGTAGTCAAAATGTGGTTTGATCAGTTTAGCGACGAGCCGCCGATGTTTCGTTATGCAGCCTTTCCTTCAATGACCGCTGTGGCGAAAAAGCTTGTCGAAGGCCTGGAGATTCATCGTCAGACCAAGGTTATATCCGCCGCGCACGAAAGCGGCGGATGGGTCCTTAAAACCGAAGTCGGCAACACTTTTCGCGCCCCCAAGCTGCTGATCAACGCCCCCGTCCCTCAGGCTATGGAAATCCTTGATGCAGGCGGCACACAGCTCAAGACAGATGACGACGCCTTCCTACGCTCGATCAAGTATGCCAAAACCATCGCGGCTATGGTCGAGCTCGAAACACCCAGCCACCTGCCCAACCCCGGACGCCTGAAACTGGACCCACCGGAGCCGGTAGCGTGGATTGCTGACAACCAACAGAAAGGTGTTTCAGGCCTGCCCGCCGTCACCATCCATAGCGGACACGAATTTGCCGAAAAGTATTTTGACGAGCCCGACGAAGTCCGCGTGCCCATCCTCGTTGAAGCTGCCCTGCCCTACCTGAAGGCCAAAGTAGTTTCCGCAAAGGGGCATCGTTGGAAATTCGCGCATCGGCTGACGGAGCACAACCGTGACTTTTTTGCCGATCCCACGCTCGGCCTCTGGATGGCCGGCGACAGCTTTCACGCACCCAAAGTGGAGGGCGCGGCGATGTCCGGCCTACTCGCCGCGGACAGCATTGCGGCCTCGGCCTAAGCCAGCGCATGCACCTGCATTACCTTCTGCCCGCCTTTGCTGGGGCTGTTTACGCGCTGTCGTCGATGTTCTGCAAACGCGCCTTGCAGGAGGGCTCGGGCGCCCTGCGTTTGTCTTTTGTGGCGAATGTTTGCCTGTTTCTCGGCTTTGCGCCGCTAACGCTGATCCCTGGCGAGCCGCCCGACTGGAGTCAGCTCCATTGGCCAATTATGGCCGGCACGGGTTTCTTCATCGGCAACTTCCTCACCTTCATGGCGATCAAGTATGGCGACGTGTCGGTACAAGCGCCGATGATGGGCACCAAGGTCGTCTTCGTCGCCGCGTTCAGTGTAATCATGGGCGCAGGGCCGGTTCCACTAACTTGGTGGATCGGCGCAGGGTTGACCGCGATTGCGATCTTCCTGCTGAGCTTTTCCGATTGGTCCAACCGTAGAGCAATTCTGAAAACCGCGGTCCTCGCGCTGGCTGCGTCGGCGGTTTTTGGGCTCACCGATGTGCTCGTGATGAAGCATGCCGGCGGCTTTAGCCCGGGCTGGTTTCTCGCATTGGTGGCCGGGGTGCTGGCGCTGGAGTCGCTGTTGTTGATTCCGTGTTTTGAAGGCCGTCTCCGCGACACGCCACGTAAAGCCTGGCCGTGGATTCTTGGTGGCGCCGCCCTGATGTCGATGCAGGCAGTGAGTCTGGGCTCGGGTTTGGCGTTTTGGGGCGATGCCACGGCTTTGAATATTATCTACTCTTCGCGCGGGCTGTGGAGCATCGTTTTCGTGTGGGGCATTGGCAGTTTGTTTGCCAATCGCGAGCGCGAAGCGGGCAATAAGGTGATGGGCCGCCGCATGGCAGGCGCACTAATGCTCGTAGCGGCTATTGCGCTGGTGCTGATTTAGCGTTGCGCTGCGGGCGCGAGGGCCTACGTTTGTCCGCTTTTTCTTCAACCGACAACAGACATGGCCACGTACAAAACACTTCCCGGATTCCGCGACTTCTACCCTGAAGACTGTTCGCTGCGTAATCATCTGTTTAACGTGTGGCGTCAGACTTCCAAGCGTTTCGGCTTCCAAGAGTATGATGGCCCCGTGCTGGAATCACTCGAGCTGCTCACCGCCAAGAGCGGCGAGGAAATCGTTGGTCAGCTGTTTAACTTTGAGGACAAAGGCGGACGCCAGGTCACCCTGCGCCCTGAGCTGACCCCCACCCTCGCGCGCATGGTCGGCGCCAAGGCCAACGCCCTGCCTCGCCCGGTCAAGTGGTTCAGCATCGGCGAAAACTTTCGCTACGAGCGCCAGCAAAAGGGCCGCCTGCGCTCGTTCTACCAATTTAACGCCGACATCCTCGGCGAATCCGGTGTCATCGCCGACGCCGAAGTCATCGGCCTGCTCGTCGAGAGTCTCTGCAATCAGGGCCTCCGCGCCGGCGAATTCGTCGTCCGCCTGAGCGACCGCAATCTTTGGTATTACTTCATCGAGAGCCTTGGCTTCACCGGTGAACAAGCTATGGGCGCACTGGGCGTGATCGACAAGATGGAGCGCGTGCCCGCGGAGAAATCTCAAGCCGCTCTGGCCGAACTCGGCGCCAAGGATCCCGCCGCCACGCTGAAAGCGATTAGTGATTTCCAAGAGCTACCCGATGTTTGCACAATCAAGGCCTACCTCACGAATATGGACCTCGAAGAGTCCGCCCGGGACAAGCTACTCGCCCGCCTCGACGTGTGGCGCGAGCTGCTCAGCCTGCTGATTGCCGCTGGGCTGGAAAACTTCATCAAGATCGACCTGCGCATCGTCCGCGGTTTGGCCTACTACACGGGCTTCGTCTTCGAGGCATTCCAAACGGTTGGCAAAGGCCGCGCGCTCGCTGGTGGTGGTCGCTACGATGATTTGATCGAAAAACTTGGCGGCGCACCGATGCCGGCCGTTGGTTTTGGCATGGGCGACGTGACCCTCCGCGACCTGCTGGAAGAAGTCGACCGCCTGCCCAAGCTCATCGACAAAGCCGATATTTATCTGGTTTACAGCGGCGACGACGCCTTTAAGACCGCGCTGGCCGACGCCTACGCATTGCGCCGCCAAGGCCTGCGCGCCGAGCTCAACTACAAGGGCGCGGGCATGGGCAAGCAGTTCAAGCAAGCAGCTTCGTCGGGGGCCGATTTTGCCTTGGTTTATGGCCCGGATGAGCTCGCCAAAGGCATTGTGACGGTCAAACACATGCGCTCGGGCGAACAGCAGGAAGTGCCTGCGACCCAGCTGGTTGGCAGCGTTTTGGCGCTGTGGCGTGAGGGTTGATCCTAAGCGCTCTGAGGACGTTTCTCCGCCACTTCTGCATAATTTGCAAAGATTGTGCTAATATTCTGTTTACCAGCAGGGATGAGGAGTCTCTGTTGCGGTTAATTATTGTCATTGAAAAATCCAGCTGATACTCAATGGTGACAATCACATTACTAGGCAGGCATGAAGCTAAAAAATTTAGTAGCAATCATCATCGTTGGGTCGCTTGGTTACCTCGGCTACACGTATCTGGTGACGAACTTCAGTTCCGAGGCCATGGTTTACAAGCGCTACGCAGACGCCTTACTCGATGGCGAGCCGTCACGAATAAAGCAGCTCGTAACCGGGCAGGATGTGCTATTCCCCTTTCAAGCACGAGAGCAGCGTGAAGACTTCCTCAATGGCGAGGTGCGCTTTACATGGTATAATTTTAAAAACAAAGTCGTCTCGCCAGACGGCAACACCGTCACACTGACTGTGGTGCAGAATGTGCGCGTCGATCCTCCGGGCACGGATAGTTTCTATGGCAAAGAGGTGCGCTCGGATCGCCATGTAGTAACGCTGAAGAAATTTCAGTCTTCCTGGCAAATATCAAGTTTTGCTGATACGCCGACTGCTGAATTCAAGGCCGAGCAAAGCGCCAAACAATGACTTGGTTGCAGCAAAACCTGAAGATTGCTCTCGCGGCGATCGCTTTGGCCGCAGTTGCGTTAGTGTTCATTATTTCCGGTGAGTCAGGACCCGAAGCGGAAGTTTACGCCGTGCTGGACGAAATTTGCGACGGGATTTCCTACGACTCCCCCAAACCAAAATTATCCCAGCTAACCAGCGCCAAGGAACTCTCTGGACACTTTGTCGAAAGCCCGTATCTCGTCGCTTGGCCAGGCCAAGCCGCCGTCACCAACCGCGACGCCGTTACTGGCCTTTTCGTTTACCTGTTTTCCTACGCCACCGAAGCCAAAATTTCGATGTCGAGCCGACAAGCGACTATTGACGGCGACCGCGCCATCGTCACTGCCACCATCACGGGTAAGGCCACGGTTGGAGGCAGCTCAGAGAGACATTCCGGCCGATACCGCATTGCTCTGGAGAAAGTGGATGGCGATTGGCTCATCACCACCTCCGAACCCAGTAACTAACTACTGAGCGGCGATTTTACCCGCTTCAACTTGCACTTCAGCGTAAGACGGGGGCTTGTTGAAATAGAAGCTCAGCATACCAGAATTGCGGCCCACGTAGTCAATGCTCGTCGTGCCTAGAGGCTTGCCGTTAAAGCTTGTTTTAACCGTCATTGGGACGAAGACGCCATCGACGCGCTCATACTCCAGAAATTCCATGACCAGCGGCGCAGCGCCCTGTTCCGGGCGATATTGTCGGCGGTTTTCCAAGAAGGTGTAGGCGTCGATCCAGACATCCATAACGTCATCGTAGCGACTACTAACCAGCTGCACGTGATGCTCAGGCTCCCCTTCCTCATTCACCTCAATGCCCATATAGACCGGGGTAAAAGCGAAATCATCCGGGTCTTCAAATGGCGTGTAAAACCCGCTGGTCAGCAGGAAAAAGCGCACTTGCCGGTCGGTCAATTTCTGAGCGCCCAGCTCGGGCTTGCCAGAAACCCAGCGCCAGCCGTCCTCGCCATCAAAGACTTGGATCACCAAACCTGCGGGCGTTTCGACTGCATAACGTAGTTCCCCGCTCTCACGGGCAGTCAGTTCAAAGTTCTGCTTTTCGGAGCCAATGGCACTGGTTCCCTTCACCGTAATACTGCGAATATGCAGGTAGGCTGCTGCGTCCGCACGTGCCTCACGGTGACGCTGCTGCAAGTCTTGCAAGTCCTGAGATTGCTGCCCATAAGCAACGCTGGCCAACACCACAAAGAGCATAAACAGCGTTTTCAGCTTGGTGAATAATGGGATCATAAGGGAAATACCTCTACTCTAATGAGAATCACTTAGTAGGCAAAATAAATCACCTGCTTAAGCAAATATTAGGCCCAGGCAATTAACTGATGATGCCCGCTTACGCCTCGCCCAAATCCAGCGCAATTTTGTAGAGGAACGCATCACGCAGCGCTTCCAATGAAGCCTCGATGATGTCGTCTGATGCGCCCACGGTGCCCCAGATGTTGTCGCCGTCGGTGGACTCGATTTGCACGCGGACGATTGCCTTCGACGCCTTTTGGCCGTCCAGCACGCGCACTTTGAAGTCCGTCAAACGAACGTCGTGCACCTTCGGGAAATCCG
The DNA here is from genome assembly GCA_031296935.1 of Cerasicoccus maritimus. Classification (GTDB taxonomy): domain Bacteria; phylum Verrucomicrobiota; class Verrucomicrobiia; order Opitutales; family Cerasicoccaceae; genus Cerasicoccus; species Cerasicoccus maritimus. Next base: position 228,472 of record JAVDPD010000005.1, on the reverse strand, counting down.
TTTCCAGCGCCTTGCGGAGCGCGCCGTCGAGTGCGCCGACCGGGCCCGTCGCTTCGTCCACCACGTGGTAAACTTTCTCGCCGATATTGACCTTCATCGTCGCCTCGGCCGTCACGTCGTCTTTCCAGTCGCCGTATTCGTCGTTGAGCTTGAAGTTCTGGATCGTAAACGGCTCGTCCTTGCCATCGATGTAGCGGCGAATCAGCAGCTTGAATGACGCATCGGCGGCTTCGTATTCATAGCCGCGAAACTCGAGTTGCTTGAGCTCGTCGAGGAAGCTCTTCATCGCAGGCGACTTCGACTCTACATCGATGCCCATTTCGTGCGCCTTCATCATGATCGACGCGCGGCCCGACATGTCGGAGACGACCACGCGGGTGCGGTTGCCGATCAGCTCTGGCGCGATGTGCTCGTAGGAATGCTTCACCTTGTTGACCGCATCTGCGTGGACACCGCCCTTGTGGACAAAGGCCGAAGCGCCTACGTAGGGCTGCTTGCTGTCGTGGCGTTGGTTCGCGAGCTCGGCGGTAAAGAGGGACAAGTCGCGTAGGCGGCTGATGTGCTCACCGCAGGCCATCGGGTAGCCCATCTTGAGCGACAAGTTTGGGATGATGGTCGTCAAGTTGGCGTTGCCAATGCGCTCGCCGTAACCGTTCATCGTGCCTTGCACCATTGTGGCACCGGCTTCGACGCCCGCCAGAGAAACCGCGACGCCCAAACCGGCGTCGTTATGGCAATGCATGCCAATGCGGGTGTTCGGAAAATGCTTCACGACACGGCCTACGATCTCATTGACCTCGCCAACGAGTGTGCCGCCGTTGGTGTCGCACAAAGTCAGGAACGACGCGCCGCCGCGTTGGGCCGCTTCCAGAGTCGATAACGCGAACTCGGGGTTGTCCTTAAAGCCGTCGAAAAAGTGCTCGGCGTCGTAAACAACCTCACGGCCATTATCAACGAGATAGCGGGTCGTGTCCTCGATCATGCGGAGGTTTTCATCCGCCGTTGTGCGCAGAACTTCGGTTACGTGCATGAGCCAGGTTTTGCCGAAAAAAGTCACCACCGGGGTCTCCGCTTCGAGGAGCAGCTTGACCTGCGGGTCTTCCTCCACGGCCACATTCGCGCGGCGGGTCGAGCCAAACGCCGCCACCTTGGCGTGCTTAAACTGGACCCTTCGCACCTGCTCGAAAAACGCCATGTCCCGCGGGTTGGAGCCCGGCCAACCGCCTTCGATGTAATCAATGCCAAACGAATCCAGTTTCTCCGCCAAGCGCACTTTGGAGCTTACGGTAAAGGAGATGCCCTCGCCCTGCGTGCCGTCGCGCAAGGTCGTGTCATACATGAAAACGTTGGATTTTTCGGTGCTCATCTTTCGGGAAAAACGGAGCATTGTGCCAGATTCCCCGCCCGCGCCAAGTCTGAATTGGTCTTTCCAAGCGGGTAAACGCATGGCGTTCGCATATGGTTCCATGGCCGGCATCTTGCGTGAGCGCGAGAATCATTTGTCCTATAAAGGCATGTCGTTGACACTACCCCCATGCCGCAGCAGCGGCTCGCGTTACGCCCTTATTTTCCTCGGTTACGGTCTGCTGTTTTCCGCTCAGGCTCAAAGCAATTGGAAGAGCTGGCAGCGGGAGCACGGGCTAGTGGGAGTGTCCGAGCAAGCCATCGTTCCCGGCGCAAAACACAGCGCCTTGATGCAATACTTTCTCGACGAAAATCCACAAAGCACCGCATCGAGCAAACACCCCCGCGGCGCATTTCAAGCAGACGGTAATCTCTCGATCAGCTTTGATGCCTCCCGTGACTTCGTGCCCGATGACCTCTTCGTCCAATTCTACACGACGACCGATTTGACCAACGGCGATTGGGCGGCGCAGCCCTACTCCTTCAGCGCTTCAGAAGACGCCCCCGGCCGATGGAGCCAGACGTTTTCCGCCGACGTTGGCGCGATTAGCGGGCCCATTTTTTATCGGCTGGGCGTTACGCGCGACCCCAGCGACGCCGAAGTCACACCGATTGAAAACCAGACAATCGCGGTCAACAGCGGCGCGCTCAGCCTCCCCTTTTCGATTGAAAACCTGGATTCAAGCGCTACGGGATTCGCCATCTCCGCAACCTCCGGCAACGCGACGCTTTTTCCGGAAACATCGATCAGCATCAGCGGCTCGAGTCCAAATTTCACCCTCAACCTGGCGTCTCCAAACAGCATCGGCATTGCGCTGTTTGAGCTGACGATCACCGACGGCGCGCAAACAGCCAAGCACAGTTTCAGCGTCACGGTGGCAGGCGGTTTGGGCGAGCAACCCGACGGCTACGACATCATTCTGGTCTGGGGGCAATCCAACGAACGCGGCGTCGATGGCGCCATCGACCTCGAGCTCGACACCGACCCAACAGGCCGCATTCAGCAGTTTGCGCTCTCAGGCGAAAACAGCGGAAGCATCATCGACATCGACGACGGCACGATCTACACGCCCATCGCATCGGGCGCCGTCGTGGGCCCTGGCTTCTCGTTCGCCAAGGCTTATGCCGAGACCTTGGCCGCCAACCGCAAGGTGCTGATCGTGCCCGTGTGCGTGGGTGGCACCAGCTACATTGGCAACCCACGCTGGAACCCCTATGGCGACGGCATTGATGAAAATGGCGACTTGTATCTGCTGGCCATTTCCGCCGTCAATGACGCCCTGGCGGCCGCGCAGGCGATCTACCCGGACAGCTGCGTGGTGGGCTTCTACGGCGGCCCCGGTGAGAACGATGCCGGCGCACAAACGTATGCGGATTTCATCGACCGCCACACCGAAGTTATTCGTAGCTTTCGCCAGCAAATAACCGGCGCGGGCAACGCCTGGGCGATCAAGTCCGGCATGGTGCCCGAGTGGGCGCTGTCTGGTGCCTACGGCCGATTGATACTCGACGCCGCGCAGGTTCGTGCCGAGGAAATCCTGCCTTACTACGCGTTTTCCGAAGGCGTCGCCGGCTACCAATACGTCAATGAAAACGATGTGCTCGAAAGCATCCACTACAACGCTGGGGGCAACCGCCTGAAGGGCGCCAACGCCGCAGCGCTGGTCCCCATTGCCAAGAGTCGCAGCACGCCCGTTGACTTCCCCGCAGACGTCTATTCCGGCATCGGCGCGGCTAACGCCACTGACATTGCGCGGCCTGAGTTGGCCGTCGGCCTGCGGCGTTTGGTCAAGGGCTACACCGGCCCCGCGCTCAACCTGCGCAACGACGCCACCGGCGAGACCAGAGACATCTTTTTTCAAGCCAACGGCGAACTGGACGCCAAAAGCATCGAACTCCTTTCGGGCTCCAACCACACCTACATCACGCGCCTGTATGACCAGAGCGGGCATGGCCGCGACCTCACGGCGCCAACCGCCGCACTGCAATCGCAGTTTACGAGTTCGGGGGCCTTGTTTTTCAAAGGTCGGCGTCCGGCCTTTAACCGCGATAAACGCACCGGCTTCTACGCGTGCGCAGACTATGATTCGCCGGCCTTCGCCACGGTCATTGGCCGCATTCCGCTGCGCAACTGCGTGGCGCTCGGCACGAATTCGATCATGCTTTATCGACCCGGAGGCGGCAACCTGGCGATGATGCCCGGTGGCCAGCAAATCATAAACGACTTTGGCGAAAACTACGTGGCAATTGCTGCCGACGCCGCCACTCAGCGCATCTGGGTCGACGGCGTGAGCCAAACGCTGCAAAGCGCATCCACGAGCTCCTACGGCGGCAGCGGCATCTCCTTCATGGCTTTAAACAGTGACGGCACGAAGCCCGTCCGCGGCGAATTTTCCGAGCTCGCCCTCTGGGGAGACGGGCTCACCGAAGCGGAGATTACCCGCATCAACGAAACGCTCGCCGCCTACACCGCCTGGAACTCAATCGAATCCTCCGCCGCCGAGTAGCAGCCCGTGCCGCTAACGCGCGGGAGTAGCGCAATGCACGAAGCCCCTTTATGAAGTGCGCCAGTCCTCTGGCGCTTTCGCATGGAACAATGCCGATACGAACCTGCTCCGTTTGCGCAAAATGCTAAAAGCGCCAGAGGGCTGGCGCACTCCATATCGCAAATTCGCGCACGGTCATTTTTTCGCTTTTCATTCTTCCTCCCAGCGGCCCGCAGGGGGGGGCCGGGGGGGGGGGTAAACCGCCAATATTATTTATCAAAGAACACAGCTCCGCCCGCCTGTTTCGCGGACGACGAAACAAGAGCGGATGAACGCGCCGTTGTGTCGCGCGCAGTGGACGGCGTCGAAAAAATGCGTCAGTCGGGCGCGACCTTAGATTAGGCCAACGCATGGCTGACTATTGTTTTCGACGGCGTCCTAACGCCATTGCCCGGAACGCAAGCTGGCATAATCGGGCGGGAAGTTGGGCTACGCTGAAACGTCGACTCGCGGTCGACACCTCAGGCGGCATTAAAATCTACGGGCGTCGACAGCGCGTCAGTTCGCTACGCTGACTGGGGCTTGCGGCGCAAAACGACGTTTGCCGCTCCACACATTGCCCTGCTGCCGAATAGGCCCGGTTGACGATTCCAACTGCCCGCGCGCGAACGAATGCGTTCCTGGCGGCATTGGCTGGACTCACCACACACTACGGCGGGCGGCGGCTTTCGGTGGGTGGATGTAATGAAGGGTTCATGCCCATCATATTACCAAATCTCCCCTGCCCCGCCAATGACTCAGCTGGCTACACAGGCTCAGTTGGTTCAATTGGCTCAGCGGGGCACTTTTTCGGCACTGCGGCGCATTTCTGGCGCCACTGAAAGCCACTCACTAATAGTGAGAGCCACTGACTATTAAAAATTCGTGCTATGTGGCACCGAAAAGGCCCTCATTCGCCCTCAAATCGAACTGCCTCAAAAACTTTTCCCCTAATAGATTTGCGGCTTTGCGCATTGGTGTGAACCAGCCTCCATCTCTGCGTGTTATCAAAATAGGAAGATCGCGAAGATCAGGCAGCCATCGATTCAAGCGATTCAACTCCCCCTCTGCGCCTCGGGAAATGTAAAAAAATCATAAGACCACAAAGCTGATTGGTCCCATTTCTCAAAACGATTTGCTTATGAGCCTGCCAAGGCATAAGCGTTCATTCTCGGCGCAAGGAACCATACTACGCATTTTGATGCCTGCAAATTTCATTCACTAGGGAGTGTTTTCAAATTAAAGTTGTTGATGGAACGAGGGAAAATGAATGCAACGCTAGGCGGCTTGAGCGAAGCGCACTGGAAGTGCGTGAGTGAAAAGCCAACGCCGCGACCTTTCATTTTGACCGTTCAGGCTCCGGATGGCTTTTTCCCATCAGCTTCGTTGTCTTTTGGCCGAAAGGCTTCCAGCCTATTCGACCTCAGACGCCTCGCTGACTGAAAAAATCCATGCCGCCATCAACAACTTTAATTTGAAAACAGTCCATAGAACCAGTTGTCGCCCGCGCCCAGCTTTTTTTAAATGAGCACATCCCTAGTAGCCATAACCCTCATAAAGGATGAGGGTGACATCATTTTGGCCTCACTCCAAAACCTGTATAACTTCGGCATCAGGTTGTTTGCGATTATGGACAATGACTCCAGCGATGCGACCTTGGATCAGGTCCATAAGTTCCGGCGTCTGCATGACGACGCCAGCGTGTTGATCGTCCAGGATTTCAAGCAGAGCTATCTGCAATCGATGAAGGTCACGGCTTTAGCGCAAATGGCCATCGACTACTTTTCGGCGACCCACGTCTACCCCTTTGATGCGGATGAATTCCTCCAGCCCGTAAACAACTCTGCCTTGCAGTGCCCAGATTTGCTTGCAGAGATGGATAACGACGCGGTTTCCCTGCGCTGGAGGACCTGTATCGTGTGCGACGAAGGCGTCGTTTACCAGTGTTGCAATTGTTCAAACTACAAGAAGACATTGGTCCGTTGGAGCCCCGAATTAACGATCAACTCGGGCAACCACAGCGCCACCCTCGAGTACACTGACTGGCGCGGGCGCATCAAGCGCAAGGAGTGCGAAGGCAAAGAGCTGAGCAATTATGAAGTGCTCCATATTCCAGTGAGGAGCGCCGACCAACTGCGGTCGAAAATCTTGAATGGCGCCCCCGCGAACTTCGTCAATCGCCACGCAGGCATCGGTATCCATTGGACGGCTCTGCATGATCTCTATTTGCAAAATGGGGAAACGTTCTTCCAAGACTTTTTCGACCTGCTGCTACGGGGCGAAGAAAGCGAACTCGCCGCGTATTGCGCTGAGCAAGGCGTCCAGCGAGATAACCTGTGCTACTTCAATGACTATTTTCTGCCACGGCACGCCGCGAATTTGACAATAGCCTTAGGCGCTGAACTCGCTAGGTAGTGTTTTCAAATTAAAGTTGTTGATGGGACGAGGGAAAATGAATGCAGCGCAAGGCGGCATTGATTGAGCGGGCTGGAAGCCCGTGAGTGAAATGCCAACGCCGCGACCTTCCAATCTGGCCCCAAGCCTTTAACCGAGCCATTTCCGTTGCATGGCGGACAAAAGCTCATCTATGATCCGCTCAAACACATGATCGAAACTGACGACCTGAATCCGATGATTAACAGCGCATTCCTGCTGGGGGTGCGTGGTTCACGTATGCCCGAGGGCGAAGCAGAGACGCTGCTCGAAGAGCTCGAAGAACTCGTCTCCAACCTAAACATCGGCGTCGCAGTCAAAAAGGTCGTCAAAGTCCGTGAGCCCAACGCCGCGTTTCTGCTGGGCTCGGGCAAGGTGCAGGAAATTGCCGAGGAGATTAAAGCCCGCGGCTGCGATTCCCTCATCTTCGACGAACCACTCTCGGCTGGCCAACAGCGTAACTGGGAGAAAGAGCTCGGCGGCAAAATCCTCGTGATCGACCGCCAGGAAATCATTTTGGACATCTTCAACAGCCGCGCGACCACCAAGGAAGCCTCGCTCCAAGTCGAGCTCGCGCGCCTGGAGTATGAGCTGCCGCGCATGAAGCGAGCGTGGAGCCACCTGGACCGTCAGCGTGGCGGCGGCGCCGTGCAGCGTGACGCGGGTGAAACGCAGCTCGAAATGGACCAACGGATCATCCGCACGCGCATTTCCCGTCTCAAAAAAGAGCTGACGGAAGTCCTCCAGCACCGCGAAGTGCAGCGCAAAAAACGCCAGCGCGTGCCACTGCCCACGGCATCGATTGTCGGCTACACCAATGCCGGTAAATCCAGCCTGCTCAACCGCGTGACGCTGTCCGACGTGATGGCGGAAGATAAGCTTTTTGCGACGCTCGATCCCACAACACGGCGCGCTGATCTGCCCAACGGCCAGACCCTGCTCATGACCGACACCGTGGGCTTCATCCGCCGCCTGCCCCACCGCCTCGTCGAGGCCTTTAAGGCAACGCTGGAAGAAGCCGTCGTGGCGACATTTCTCATCCACGTGCTCGACGCCTCCAGCCCGGATGTCGCCAAGCATTACGAGACCACGATGAACGTCCTCAAAGAACTGCACGCCGACGAAAAAACGATCATCACCGTCTTCAACAAGATCGACATGGTCGAAGATCGCATGGAGCTCGCCATGCTGCGCCACGATTATCCGGGCGCTTTGTTCATCAGCGTGAAGACCGGCGAAGGCCTCGATCAACTGCTGGACAAATGCCAGGAGTGCATCGGCGAATGGGGCGAAAATGTGGAGCTGCTCATCCCCCACGATCGCTACGACCTCGTGAACAAGCTTCACGAAGCTGGCGCCATTACGAACAAGGAAGTCCAGGACGACGGCGTTTACATCGAGGGCACGGTACCGCAACGGCTGCTTGACCCGGTTAAACCATTTTTAATAAATGGCAGGACGCTTGCTTAGCTCTTACGATGAAAATTCGCCACGCTCTCCTGCTTCTCCTCGCCACGCTCCCACTGGCCGGCTTCCGTACGATCTCGCCAGAGGAACGCGCCAAGGAAATCGTCCAACGCGCCGAAGGCCACTTTTCGATTCAGGAATACGCGGAGCTCTATCGCTACGTGCGCATCACCAACGAAGGGCAGGTATTCGAAGGCAAGATGCTCATCATTTTCCGCTACCAACCGGGCGAAATCAACGGCGTCTTCCGGCTCATTCCCGATGGCGACAACCAGGGCGTGACGCTCCTGAGCAAGCAGGTGGCCAATCAACTGCCGCAGCTGACTTTCTACGATAAGAATAAAAACACCGGCGGCGCAGTCGCCCTGAAAGATGTCCGCCAAAAACTTGGCGATACGGACTGGTATTTCGAAGGCATTTACGACGATGATCACAACCCCTGGTATTACCAAAAGCTCGACTCCAGCTACTACCGTGGCAGCCCGGTGGACGTGATCCAGTCGCGCTACCGCGAGCCGGAGATGCGCGACGCCGTGGGCTACGACTACCGCCGCATCTACATCCGGCAGAAAGACGAGCAGCCGATGTCCATCGAGTTTTTCGACTTTTCCGGTCAACTGGTCTATGCCGTGGACATCCTGAGCAACGAGCACTTTGAATTTCAAGGCGAGCAAAAGTCGCGCGCCAAGCAAATCCAGCTCATTGATTATCAAGCCGGCTCCACCACCGTGCTGACCCGTATCCGCAGCAACTGGAATCCGCAGCTGCCCGACGAAATTTTCGAACTCGATTTCGCTGACGACTGGAATGCGGACACCGACCGCCAAGTCACTTCCAAGCTCCTGCGCGATCTGCCCGAAGCGCATTACTAACCCCCTGCCCCATGCGCCCATCATCCGGCGAAATCATCTCTCGTGGCCTGACCGGCGCTTGCCCGAAGTGTGGTCGGCGGGGACTTTTCCGCCACTGGTTCCGCCTCCAGGACGCCTGCACCCATTGTGGGCTCAAGCTGGGCAAGGAAGACGGTTTTTACCTCGGCACGACCTCCATTGGCTACGTGCTCGCGATCCTCATCGTGCTGATCCCTGTATGCGTTCTGGTCGCATTGGACTGGATCGGTGTGTGGACCGGCGTGGCGATCGGCATCTTGGGCAGCCTCTTTCTGGTGGCTGCTATGTACCCCATCATGCTCTGTGCGCTGATCACGGTTTACTACCTCTGTAAACCGCAGGAGCTCGACGATTCAGCTGAGTAGTTGCGTGCCTCACAAGGGGCTTGTGACAGTAACAAGATCGCATTTCTTCTTTCTGGAGAAATTCCCACCTAGTCTGCGCGTTTAACCACCTCGTTAACCCCCCAACGGCGCTCATTGCCGTGGGTTTAGCCGTATCGTAACCCTATGAAGCAAGTCGCTGCGGAAGACAAAGTTCCGCTTTCCCAGAAAATCGCCTATTCATCCGCCGCCCCCATCGACTGGTGGTCCGTTGGCTTGGCTACGGGTGTCCTCTGGATGCCGATTTGGAACATTGCCTACGGCGTGAGCCCCGCGATTCTCGGGATCATCTTGCTGATTTACCGTGGCTGGGATGCGATTGCGGACCCCGTTATGGGGAACATTTCGGACAACACACGCACGCGCTGGGGCCGCCGCCGTCCGTATATTTTCGTGGGCGCCATTTTCACGGCGCTGCTGGTGCCAGTGCTCTGGAATCCGCCAGAATTCGTCCAAAACTGGACGCCCAATTTACCCTTCCTCGGCGTCGACCATCAGATCAGCGGGCTCGTGATTTACTTGACGGTGGTCGGGCTGCTGCTCTTCACCGCGTTCACGGTTTGGGCGATGCCCTACTACAGCCTCATGCTGGAAATGACGCCCGACTACGACGAGCGCACCCATGTGGCGGGCTATCGCGCCGCCGTCACCAAGCTCGGGGTGTTTGTGGGCGGTTGGGTCCTCGCAATTGCGTCGCTGGATTACTTTATCGACCCGGCAACGGGCGAGCCTGACGTCAAGGCAGGCATGGGCATGGTGAGCTATGGCTTGGCCGCGCTGGTCTTGATCCTCGGTATATTGCCGGCTATTTTCGTTAAAGAACGCTACTACAAGAAAGAGGCCGCGCAGCAGGAGAAAGTGCCCTTCTGGAAAGGCGTTAAGGAGACCATTAAGATCAAGCCGTTCTGGCTGCTCTGCGGCTTCATCTTCCTGTTCATGTTCGGCAACGGCGTCGTGAGTAAGTTGGGCATCTACTTGAACATTTACCTGATCAACGACGGCGAGCTGCAGAAGTCGTTCATCATCGAAGGCTGGAAAGCAACGGTTTCCGCCACGGTTGGCATTTGCACGATTCCGATTTGGACCTGGATTTGCGAGAAGTTCGACAAGAAGTGGGCGATGTTCATCATCCTCATTTCGGGCTTCATCGGCGCGGGGCTCAACTACGTGTGCCTCCAGCCCGCCTACCCGTATCTTCAGTTGGTCCCGGTCGCGTTCAATGCCGGTGTCCTCGGCGCCATGTGGCTCATCGTGCCCTCGATGCAGGCCGACATCGTCGACTACGACGAACGCACCACGCATCAACGTCGCGAAGGCAGCATCAACTCCATCTTCTCCTGGTTCCTGAAAATGGCGTTCACGCTGTCAGCCGGGGTGTCGGGCTTCATCATCGAAGCGACGGGCTTCGACGTCAACGTCGGCAGCGAACAACCGCCCGAAGTGCTGACGCGTATGCTGCTGTTTTTCGTGCTGATCCCCCTCGCGTTCTGGGGCGTCTCGGCATGGCTGATGTGGATCTACCCGCTCAACCGCGAGAAGATGCACGCCATCCGCACGGAGCTGGAAGACCGCCGCGGCAAGCTTTAGACGCGCTTTTCAGAGTTGGTTGACCGACGCCTCTTAGGCGTTAAATAGAGAATATGCCTCAGGCATTATTTTCCGTTGCGCTAAGCGCCTGAGGCGCAAACTATTGATCCCAATGAAGAACGCTGTGATTTTTCTCTGCGTCGCTGGCATTGCGGCGTTGGCTGCATGGCTGCTGATGGGTAAGCGCTCATCGGATGTTGAGCCATTGCCGGCAGCGCCAGTCGTTGAAGCGGCCCCCGTTGAAACTGGTCCTACGCAAGCAGACCTCGACGCCGCCGAAAAACACGCCCAAGAGGAAATTGCCCGCGCCCAGGAGGCCACCCGCTTAGCCGAGCTCGCCGCAGCCCGCATGGACGCCGAGCGCACTGCCCGTATCGAAGAGCTCAACACCCGCCTGGCCAAGGAAGCCAAAGCCCGCGAAAGCGCCGAGCTAGCCGCCGAAAATATGCGCATCAAGATGGCCCGCCTCGAAAAAGAGCGCGCCGAAATGCGCGAACAAGAGGCCCAGCTAGCCGCCCGCGCTGCCGAGGCCGAAAAAAGCACGCAAGCCAGCCAAGCCCTCGTCCGCGAGATGGAGCGCCGCCAGGCCGAGCTCGAGCGCCGCAACGCCGAGATCGAAATGCTTTCCCAAAAGACCGAAGCCCTCGAGTCGCAGTCCGACTCGATCAAGCAACGGCAGATTGAAATCGAAGAAGCCATCATGGCCGCCGGCGGCGATATCACCATCCCCGGCTACAAGATCTGGTCTCCCAACTACCGCCCCTACGGCTTCAAAGAGTAGCGGACGAAGGACGACGATTCAGCCATTTAATGGTCGCCTCGCACGCGCATAAGTCTTTTTTCACGGCATGCATTTGGTGCGCATAGTGCAGCTACTACAGATGGGCCGTAGCAAGGAGGCCGAGGAGATCGCGCGGGACTGGGTCGTCAACGAACCCAACAACCCGGAGACCTTCTATTGGCTTGCGCGCTGCCTGCTCAATCAAAACCGCGGCAAGGAAGCCATGCCCACCATCGACGCCGCTCTGGCCCTGGAGTCCATGGACGCGCGCTTCCACAACATCCGCGCCGAGGCCCTCTACGTGACCGGCAAGCACCGCGCCGCCCTCAAGGCGCTGGAGACCGCCATCGAGCTCGATCCGGACGACGAGGACAACCTCATCCTCATGGGCTACATTCAGCTCAAGCTTAGCCAACGCCCCAAGGCTCTGGAGTCCGTCAACCGCGCCCTCGCCCTCAATCCGCAAAGCACCCGCGCCTTGCAGTTGCGCGCCGCCATCCTCGCGCGCATGAATAAAAAAGACGCCGCTGCAGCCGACATGCAGCAGGTCCTCGCGGCCGACGCGGACGACGATGGCGCCCACCTGACCCAGGGCTGGAACTGCCTCCTCGGCGGCTCCTATCAGCAGGCCAGCATACACTTTGCCGAGGCCCTCCGCATCGACCCAACCAACGAAGGCGCGCGCCAGGGGCTGCTTCAAACGTTCAAGGCCCGCAGCTTTGTTTACCGCATTCTGTTCGGGTTCCTGCTGTGGTACGCCAAGCTGCCGACCATGGGGCAAATCGCGTTTCTCGGCGGCTTCATTTTCTTTGGCGACGAGATCCCCCTGCTCCTGGGCAAACTCACCAACTCATCGACGGTTTACATCCTCGCGGATTTCTCGATCACGGTATTCCTCATTCTGCTGCTGGCCAAGGACGCCATCTTCAACCTCGTGATCTACTGCGATGCCTCGACCCGTATTGCGCTGAGTGACTTGGAAAAGCGCGGCGTATTTTGGTCAAGTTGGTTTCTGGTTGGCATAGCCGGCTTTGCGGTCGCACGCCTGCTGACCGGCGATTATCTGTTTGTGACGCACTCTTTGGCCGCCGCGCTGGCCGCAGGCATTGTGTCCGATATTTACGAGCTGCAATTCGCACAAAGCCGCCGCAAAGCCTGGATCAGCGTCCTCGCCGTGTGTGCGCTGAGTGCGTTTTTCACGGTGGGTTATTACCTGGGCATGCCAGAAGCGCGCACCTTCGTTTCCATGAGTTTTCTGGCGATGATCCTGGTGGCCTTCCGCATCAACCACCTCCGCGATCAGGAGTGAGCGCGCACTCCGTTATAGAGAACTGCTCCTCCAGTTTCGTCGAGGTGAAGAAATGGAATTTCGACCACGAAGACGCTCTCCAACGAAGGTTAATTGAGTTTTTAGACGCCCTCTAAGAGAGCGTTTTTTGTGCCCGAGCGTCACACCCCGAAAAAGCCTACGTAGGAAACTTGAAAAAACCTACGTAGGAAACTCGCAAAAGCCTATACGGTTGTTTCCCAAAAGCCTACGTAGGAAACTCGAAAAGAACCGCTCGGTTCTTTCCCCAGTACAGCATCGATTGTCGACCAAGTACAGCCACTGTTGTTGCTTCAGTACAGCAGCGGTTCTTTTTGAGAACACTGGTGTGGGTTTTGCGAAAAAGCCAACGTCGCTAGTAGGGAAAGACACCCGGTTCGAGCCTTATTTCGTCGAGATGAAGAAATGATATTTTGGCCCCGAAGACGCTCTCCGGCGAAGACCAATTGAGTTTTTAGACGCCCTCTTAGGCCAGTTCATGCAATATGCGGGTAGAAACGCGGTTCGGTGATTTCCCCTTGGAGAACATCGCGCAACACTTGACTGAGTTGAGATATCGACTGCGGCTTCTTGATGATCACGCTAACGCCGGCCTCCCTGGCTTTCTCAAGAGTCAAAGTGCTTGAGTAGCCAGTCGCAATGATGATCTTTTGCTGCGGCAATCGAATGTGAATCTCTTTCGCCAGCTCAAGCCCCGTCATGCGAGGCATGGTCTGATCGGTGATGATCAAGTCAAAGGGATTCGCCGCATTCATGACCACGCTGAGCGCCTCAATCGAATCGGAGCACAACTCGACCTCATACCCCAAGTCTGAGAGCATTTCGCGACCGAGCAGGAGCAGCGTCATCTCATCGTCGACCAATAAAACGCGCTCGCCCTGGCCGGGCAAATCGAGCATAGGGGCGCTCTTCATTTCTGCCCCCCCACAATCGACGATGGGGAAAAAGCAGGAGAATGTCGTCCCGACGCCGACCTCGCTCTCCACTTTGATCGCGCCATGACTTTGCTGCACGATGCCATGAACGGTCGACAGCCCAAGGCCGGTGCCTTTGCCCTGTTCTTTCGTCGTGAAAAATGGCTCAAAGATACGCTCTTTGACGCTTGGCGGAATGCCCGCACCGGTGTCGCTCACTGAAAGGCACAGGTAGGCGCCAGGCGGTATATTCATCGGCAGAGACACCTCTTCCAAAGTAAGATCCACCTTCTTTAGCTCGACGGATAAAGTCCCTAAGCGCTCTTCAAGCGCATGAAACGCATTCGTCCCGAGATTGAGGATAATCTGCTGAATGTGGTCCGGACAGATTTCGATTTGCGAGCGAGTATCCTGTATATCCAGCTGGACGTTGATCGTGGTGGGAATGGTTGCCCGGAGTAAATCCGTGCTTTCCCGAACCATTTCCGCAGGCTGTATGCGGTAGCGCACGTCCGTATGCTTACGCGAGAAAGTGAGGATTTTATCAATCAAACTGGTCGCCCGCTCGGAGGATGAAACAACCCGCTCCAAATAGTCTCGGCTGGCTTGATCACCGGCGCGCCGCAACGCCAACTCAGAGAAGCCGCGAATCGCGCCCATGATGTTATTAAAGTCATGGGCGATCCCTCCGGCCAGTGTCCCAATGGCTTCCATTTTCTGCGCCTGCATGAGCTGCTGCTCCAAGTCTTTGTGCTTAGTTAGGTCAGTAAAAACAAAGATGCTGCTGCATTTCCCCACGCCATCATCTTCATACGAATAGGCATGCACGCCCAGCCAGATGTGTTGTCCCTTGATTTTCAGCTCAAATTGCGATTCCGCATTCTTGCCCAGTGCAATCTGGCGGAAACAGTCCTGGATCTGACTGGCCCCATCCCGGGAGACTAAATCCATGAGCTGCAGGGACATGATTTCTTTGGCTGTGCGATTAAATAGGCTCAAGGTCACTTCGTTCCAATAAATGATCTCATGGTCGGGATTGCAGACGACGATCGCGGAGTGCAGCCGGGAAAGAATTTCGGCGTCTCTTTTGAGCAAGACCTCATTTTTTTTACGCTCGGTGATATCACGCACGACTGCGACCAGATAGGGTTGATCCAGATCAACGTAGCTCACGCTCACTTCAACCGGAAATGCCTCGCCCGATTTCTTGACGTGGACTTCAGTCAGCGTCCGAAACAGCCCTCGCCGATAGGCGCTCTTCAAATCATGCATCCGCTGACGCCACTCATCGTCGGTGAGGGACTCTTCAACATCATGAATGCGCAGATTCCTGATTTCCTCCAATGTATAGCCCAGCCGTTCCAGTCCGGTCTTATTCATGTCGAGGAAGTGGCCATCTTCATCGAGTATTTCCAACGCGTCAGAAGAGTGGTCAATAAGTGTGCGGAATAGCCGTAGTTCCAGGTTGTTGTGCTTACTCTGTGTAATATCGCGCAAGGTTACCAAATAAGCTGGCGCCCTATTCCATTTAATTTCAGACGAAAAAACTTCCAAGTGGCATCTCGACCCATCCTGGCGCTGGATTTGGATCTCCTGGTCGCTATTGCGGACGATTCCCTGCGGCGCGCGTTTGCCCACGAGATCCGCCAAAGAGATCCCCAGCATCGTTTGGAATTTGGGATTCGCGCAAAGCACGGTGTTCTTTTGATCGAGAATCACCACGCCATCCGTAAATGACTTAAAAAGCTGGCAAATAAGATTCTCCAGGCTACCTAGCGGCTGCCCCCCTTCATCCGTAACCTCGGCTTCGTCGCTTTCAGACTGGCACTGATAAGCCATTGCCCGCTGAATCTCAGACCTCAATTGCGCCTCACTGTATGCGCCTTTGCTCAGGTAGGCTCGCTTCTCGCTGCCGATGGCGCGCATTGCCGCTTCCGCTTCCCCAGGCTCAACCAGTATGACAATGGGAATCTGCAACGGCGTCAGGGCTTCCCGGTCTGCCTGGCTGGCAAGTTTCCAGAGGTCGAAGTCTAGCACGACAACATCAGATGAATCATGCTCAATGGTCCTGAGCGCATCAGCCAATGTTTCTGCCACCTCAATCTCAATCAGAGAAGGCTCAAATTCCAGCAACGCTCGCTGTATCCCGCTGCGCTCTGAAGTCCGATCAACCAGGAGTAATATTCTTACTATCGAAACATAATCTTCCCCGTGCTTTAGCATGATTTAAGAATAATGGACGGCCCGACAAAGACAAGTGTATATGAAGCATATTGCCCTTAATCATATCATGAATTAGCGCACCCAAACACTGCCAGATTCCACACATTGCATGAACGTAGATCATGCGCTGGCGGTCAGTCAGTATTTGCGCGCATCATCACGCGAAAGCCCCTCTACTAAAGGCGCACAGCGGCATTAATAACGCCATTACAATCGGACTTCGGCACGAATGCGGTGTGGTTTATGCAGCATCACACGCGCTATGAAGGTAATGGAATCAACATATGGAGAACTTTCGGGAGTGGTCAATTCCCTGAGCTACCCGGACGGTAGCCCCAAGTCGTGCATCTTGAACAAAGAGAACCGCATTCAGACTCCAGTCGGCGAAATCATCCCCAAATACCGTGAGGCGGAGTTTGGCGAACGCCAGAAGAAGCACCGCAGCTCGCTGAGCTTTTATCCAAGCGGCCAACTCAAGAGCGCCGCGCTCGATCAAGCCATGCCGCTGCAAACGCCGATGGGCGAATTTAAAGCGGAGTTCGTCACCTTTTTCGAAGACGGCAAGATCAACCGCCTGTTCCCGCTCAATGGGCAGATCGATGGCTTTTGGTCGGAGCAGCAGGAAGGCCAGCTCGCCGAAGTGCTCGATTTTGATCTGCCGGTGGGCAAGTTTAGCGCAAAAATCATCAGCCTGAACTTCTATCCGAGCGGCGCGCTGAAATCCCTGACCCTCTGGCCGGGCGAACGCATCCGTATCGAAACGCCGGTTGGCCCGATGAATGTCCGCACGGGCTTCTCTCTCTACGAAAACGGCGCTGTGCGCTCGGTCGAGCCCTCGGGCATGGCGGAGCTCATTACGCCCATTGGCATCATTCAAGCCTCCGACCCGGAAATGCTCGGCATGAACGCGGATCAGAATTCTGTGCAGTTCAGCCCGGAGGGCGCCCTGCTCTCGCTGAAAACGGTCCACACCGGCATCTGCGTAGCGTCCGAAGAAGGCGAAACCTACACCAACATCGAGCCCTACGAAGCAGCCAGCCTGATCGACATCGAGCAAATGCGCACCGTGCCGATGCAGATCGATTTTAGCGAAACAGAGATCACCATCACGGCCAAGGAAGTGCATCGCTTCGACATCGACACGCACAACTTCCAGTCATTCGAGCGCCAGCGCGTGCTCCGCGAATGCTGCGGCGGTGGTTGTGGCGGTGGCGAATGCGGCGGTTGCTCCGGCGGCGAAGACTGTTGCCAAAATTAATGCGTAGCGGCGCTTGTGGCTGGTCGAGCCCAAGCGCCGTTTAGTCAGCAAATGCCGTCGATTAAAACGGTCGCGGGCCTAGCCGTTTTCTTCGGCTTCGGCCTCGATGCGCTCGATGTACTCGCTGACGTTACAGGTCAGCAAACGACTGCCCTTGGGGCTGATTTCCAGCACCTTGGTCACTACGGGGTCGAGGAAGTCACGGTCGTGGCTCACGAGGATCATCGTTCCCGGGAAGAGCTTAATCGCGTCCTGGAGCACTTCCTTACTGCGGATGTCCAAGTGGTTAGTCGGCTCGTCAAGAATGATGAAATTCGCAGGCTTCATGAGCATCTTGGCGAGGGCCACACGGTTGCGCTCACCACCGGAAAGCACGCTAATTGACTTCTGCTGTGCCTGCCCGCTGAAGAGCATCGCGCCGAGCGCCGCACGCGGATTCGCGTCCGGGTTCGTCGCGTGATCGATCGATTTTTCGACTTCTTCCTGCACGGTGTTTTTCGGGTCGAGTTCCTCGGCCTGTTGCTGCGCGAAGTAACCGGTGACGGTGTTCACGCCGCGATCGATTTCGCCGGATTCAATCGGCTCTACGCCGGCAAGAATACGCGCCAGGGTGGACTTACCGGCACCGTTCACGCCGACCACTGCAATGCGGTCGCCGCGGTCGATACGAAGGCTCAGGCCCTTGAAGACTTTGATGTCGCCGTAGGACTTAAAGATGTCGTGGATCTCGACCACCTTTTGGCTCGCGGCCGGCGGCTCAGGGAAGCGGAAGAACATCTTCTTCTCCTCGCGCTCGACTTCGACGCGCTCAATCTTGTCGAGCTGCTTCAGGCGGCTTTGCACCATGCTCGCCTTCTTTTGGTTGGAGCGGAAGCGGTTGATGAATTCCTTCTGGCGGGCGATGTCCTTCTTCTGGTTGTCCGCCTTCTTGCGCTGCGTGGCAAGGCGCTGAGCGGACTGCTCCATGTAGAAATCGTAATTGCCCTTGTAGGTGTTCAGGTTGCCGAACTTGAGCTCGTAGGTGTAGTTCGTAACAGCGTTCAAAAACGCCTTGTCGTGCGAAATCACCATCAGCGCGCCGTGGTAGCCGATCAGGTATTTTTCGAGCCAGTTCTGCGAAATGATGTCCAGGTGGTTAGTCGGTTCGTCCAGCAGCAGGAGCGACGGCTTTTTGAGCAATAGCTTGGCCAGCGCGATTCGCATTTGCCAACCGCCGGAGAACTCATCGGTCTGGCGAGCCATGTCGGCCATCGAAAAACCAAGCCCTTGGAGCACGCGCTCGATCTGGGACTTCATCTTGGCTGGCTCGGCCTCTTCGAGCTGTTGCTCCCACTCGCCAATGGCGTCGATCAGGTCGTAGTAAGCCGGGTCCTCGGTGTCCATCGTGTACATCTGCTCTTCGGCTTCGCTGATCTTATCCTGCAGCTTGAGCACGTCGGCAAACGCCGTTTCGACTTCCTCGTAAAGCGTCTTGCCCTTGGCCTCAATGCCGTCCTGCGGCAGGTAGCCGAGGGACACGTAACCGGGCTTTTCGATCTGGCCGCCGTCGAATTCCGTCTGACCAAGGAGCACCTTGATAAAGGTGGATTTGCCCGAGCCATTCACCCCGACCAGGGCAATGCGGTCGCGGGTTCCGATAGTGGCGTTAACTTCGTTGAAAATGACTTTCTCGCCGTATGCGAGTTTGAGATCGTTGAGGACAATCATGGCTGCTGCTTTACGTTTTGGAGCAAGCAGACTGTCAGCTTTCCACGCTCTGGCCAGCGTAGAATTAAGTAATTTCCGCCGCCAGCTCCTCGCAATTTCGGCTACTAAAAGACCCGCATTGACGAATCAATGCGGGCCAGTGGCATTATCCACCCATTGGATAACTCCGGAAATGAAACTTAGAGGACGTCTAAAAACTCAATTGACCTTCGCCGGAGGGCGTCTTCGAGGTCAAAATTCCGTTTCTTCACCTCGACGAAACTGGTTTCGCCTCGCTTCAGAAGCCGAAATTTTTCCTCTCGAATACATCTCGCCGACTCGATCAGACTTTTTAGACGCCCTCTTAGAAACTCGCGCCAAACTGGATGCCCAGCACCGTCGCATTGCTGATGTTGCCCGTGCCGCCCGGGTTGATGACGTATTGCAAGTCAGGCTGAATGTAGGCCGAGTCAGTCACCGCGATGCGGTAGCCGACTTCGAGCACCATCTCGTTGTCCACGCTGCTGCCCCCGGCGGAGACAAGCGAATCCGAGTAGTCGTCACTGAACTGACCATAG
Organism: Cerasicoccus maritimus; assembly: GCA_031296935.1. Lineage (GTDB taxonomy): Bacteria > Verrucomicrobiota > Verrucomicrobiia > Opitutales > Cerasicoccaceae > Cerasicoccus > Cerasicoccus maritimus. Next base: position 209,016 of record JAVDPD010000005.1, on the reverse strand, counting down.
GTGAAGAACGTCACGAGGCGGTCGTCGGGACGATTCGGCAGCAGGCCCTTGTAGTGCGCGCCGAAGCTGGACTGGATCGGCATGATCGCCACATCTTCCTGGTCGGTGTAGGCAAAGGTCAGGAACAGCGTCAGCCCCTCGTCGCGGTCCGGCGATTCGCGATAGACCTGGTAATCCACGCCGCCATAAAAGCGGGTAAATTCGTCCGTCGTATTCGTGCTGCCAAACTGCGGCATGTCGAAAGCAAAGGTCTGGTTGAGGCCGGCGAACAAACGGAACGGCTTGCCGTCGAGCTCGGGCGTCCAGTCGTATTGCGCGAAGATCGAAACGCCATCGCCGCTATCGATGCTGAAGTCGATGCCGTGGTTGCTAGGATCCCACATTTCCTGAGTCAGTTGGAAGAGGCCGAGGCGGAAGGTGTGCTCGTCGTCCACAATTCCCTGCACGCGCCCGCCCCAAACGGCGAACGGATACGAGGTCATCACGCCGTCGAACAGCACGGCGCGGATCTGCCCGTTGACGGCGTTGTTCAGCGAGTAGCTGTAAAACGGCGAGCCCACGAAGTCGTCCGTCGCCGTCATGCGCCCCGCCTTGAAAGACAGGTCGCCATCGAAGAAGGTCTTCTCCGCCGTCACGTTGTAGAGGAACGTCGTCTGTCCGCCTACGAGCTGCATAACGCTGTATTGGCTGCCAACCGCGGGGGTGATGTCGCTACCGTGGCGGTCAATGGCCGAGATCTGGAAGTTCCAGTTTTCCCATCCGGCGAGCTTCTCCATATCGAGCTGCATGCCAGCAAACAAGTCGCCCGCGTAGTTAGTTTCACTGCGAATGCCGCCCGAGACATTCGACGCAATGATGGCATTATAATAAGCAAAGAGCTCGACACCGTCGTCGTATAATTCAGTGCGAAGCCCTCCCCAATTGCCGGTCAGACGGTCGTGGTATTGATATGGGTCGTAATCTTCGTAGGCATTCAGCGTCAGCGCCGAAGAAACAGTGATGGAGACAGCACAAGCTAATGTAAACGTTTTCATTTGAGGGTATATTTTTGGAGTTAATTGGGGGTTGGCTCGCCAAGTTAATGAACTCGGCGAGCAAAAGTTTTTTAGGCGGCAGTCGCTTTGCTAACAGGATCAGTATTGGCGACGCGTGCTGGACGCTTTGCGATGCAAAGTGCCAGCGTCGACACCGCTGTGCCGGCGACAATTGCGCCAAGATAAGCGGCCACGTGGTTGATCGCATTCGGGATCACGAGGACAAAAATGCCGCCGTGCGGAACCATCAATTGACAGCCGAGATACATCGACAAGCCGCCCGTTACCGCAGCGCCCAACACCATGCAGGGGATCACGCGCAGTGGGTCCGCCGCCGCGTAGGGAATCGCCCCTTCCGTGATGAAAGATAGCCCGAGCAAGCCAGTCGCTTTCGAGGCTTCGCGCTCTTCCTTGGAGAAGCGATCGCGGACAATATTTGCGGCCAGTGCACAGGCCATCGGAGGCACCATGCCGGCCGCCATCACTGCTGCCATCGGTCCGTAAATCTCAGCCGACAAGAGTCCGATCGAGAACGTGTAAGCCGCCTTGTTGACCGGGCCACCCATGTCGAAGGCCATCATGCCGCCGAGGATCAAGCCCATCGTAAGCGCACTGCCTTGCTGCATGCCGCCCAGCCAAGTGGACATCGTTTCGAGGATCACTTTTACCGGCGGCCCGATCACGTAAATCATCGACAGGCCGACGATCAGCGAGCTCAGTAGCGGTAAGATTAGCACCGGTTTCAAGCCCTCCAAACTCTCGGGCAGCTTGATGCTTTTATTGAGCCACAGCGCGAGGTAGCCGGCAAAGAAACCCGCGGCCAAACCGCCCAGGAAACCCGAGCCAACTTGCACTGCGAGCATCCCGCCAACGAGACCCGGAGTCAGCCCCGGTCGGTCGGCGATGGAAAATGCAATGTAGCCCGCGAGGATCGGAATGAACAACGCGAAGGCCGACGATCCGCCAATCTGCATCAACGCCCAGCCCAGCGAGCCTTCATCATCGCCCGCATAAACACCGCCAATCGCAAAGGCCAACGCAATGGATAAACCACCGGCCACCACGAGCGGCAGCATGTGCGAAACACCCGTCATCAAATGCTTGTAGGCGCCCTTGCGCGGCTTGCGCGCTGGCGTCTTTACGCTCGAACTTTGCGATGCAGAGTATTCCAATGCGAGCGCTTCTTTGATGAGCCCAACGCTGTCTTTAATCGCGGCCTTGGTGCCGGTTTCAAGCAGACGCTTGCCAGCGAAACGCGCGGTTTCCACGTTGGCGTCGGCGGCGACAATCACCGCGTCAGCGCGCGCAATTTCGTCTTCGGTCAGTTCGTTCTTCGCACCGACAGAGCCGCGCGTTTCGACCTTCATTTCGTAGCCGAGTTCTTTCGCGGCGCGGAGCAATGCCTCGGCCGCCATGAAGGTGTGCGCAATGCCGGTCGGGCACGAAGTCACGCCAACCAAAAACTTTTTCGCGGGCACCTGCGCTGTCGTCGCATCTTTAACCGGCGCTGCTGTGCGGGCATGCGAAGGAGCCGCTTTGCGCAAAACTTGCGCGGTCTCGCGGGCGAGGTTTGCCAGGCTCACCGTGGTCAGCGGCGCGCCGAGATCGGTGCTGATTTCAGGGCTGTAAGGCGCGGCGAGCACCACGGCAGACGGGCGCTCGGATTGCTCGGCGAAGACTTCCGCCGGGTCGCGCTCATCGAACACCACGGTGACGTTGAGTTCGTTTTGCGCTGCTTCGGATTCCACCGCCGCCGCCGCCAATCGGGCGACCGGAGATTTCTCCGAAGATTGCAGGATAACCAGAATTGAATTCATGAGGTAAGGAGTTGGGGTTGAGGGGTTGTGATTAATTAAAAACTTGGGCAGCCTTGGATTCAAAGGCGGTCAACGGCTGCACGCTGATGAGGCGCATCTGATCTTCGAGTTCGTCGTGAGACGGCAGGTGTGGCGTCAGCGACTCCAGGCGATTCCAGGCAAACACCGTTGCCAGGCGCGCGCAGTCGGCGGGCGATGCGTTGGCCATGAGGCCCTTTAAAAATCCGGCGAGCAGCGAGTCACCCGCGCCAACAGTGCTGACTACTTTTGCATGCGGCGCACTGGCCATCAGGCGGGCGTTCGGCGTAAGGAACAAGGCGCCTTCCCCGCCCATCGAGACGACGAGATTCGGAATCTTCGAGCGCTGCAGCTCTTGCGCCGCGTCCATCGCTTCGCGGTAGTTGCTCAAGTCGGCGTTTAAATATTCCGCCAGTTCGTCGCGGTTGGGCTTGGCCAAATCGACGCCTTCATCGAGCGCAACGCGCAGGGCTTCGCCACTGGTGTCCACCGCGATGCGGCTACCCGCGCAGCGGAGCGCCTTAATGATTTCGCGGACGTATTCTGGCTCTACACCAGGCGGCAAACTACCAGCCAAAACAAACCAGCGACCGGACAGCGCGATCTTCCGCAGGCGGTCGAGCAAGCGGTCTTGATGCGCTTGGTCGATGATCGGCCCGGGCAGGTTGACGTCGGTATTTTCATCGGCCTGCGTGTCGACAATTTTGATGCCGGTGCGAGTCGCTCCCTGCACGCGAATGAAGTGGTCGTGCAGGCGATGTTTGCGAAAATGGCTTTCAAAAATGTCAACGTTCGCAAGGCCAAGAAAGCCCGTCACCGCGGCGACTGTTCCGCTAAGCGAAAGCATAGTCGCGACGTTGACGCCTTTGCCCCCTGTTTGCAGATGCGACTCCGAGGCGCGGTTGACTTGGCCTACTTGCAAGTCGCGCACGAAGACGGTTTGGTCGATCGCCGGATTGAGCGTGATGGTGGTGATGTCAGATAAATTCATGGTCGGGTAGAGTTGAGCGTTTTAAGTGATCGGGAGCAGGCGCACGGCGACGGCATCTTCTTGCTCAAGCGCGCGCTTAGCCAGCTGCTGCAAGTCGTGGAAGTTTCCGTGACGGAGTTTTTCCTTGATCGCAGGCACTGTCGCAGGCGGCATGCTGAGCTCGTCGACTCCGAGCCCGGCGAGGATTTGCGCGCCGAGCGGATCGGCTGCGACACCACCACAAACGCCAATCCATTTGTCTTCCGCATGTGCGGCTTCGGCGGCTTGGCGGATAAGACGCAGCACGACCGGATGCAGGCTGTCCGCGCGCTTGGCGAGCAGCGGATGGGTACGGTCGACGGCCAGCGCGTATTGCGTGAGGTCGTTCGTGCCCACCGAGAAAAAGTCAGCAACCTTGGCCAGCTCCGTCGCCATGATCACGGCGGACGGCACTTCGATCATCACGCCCAAATCAATGCGCGGGCCATCGACTTCCTTGCGCACGGCTTCGGCAATGTTGCGGATGCGGCGGAAGTCATTGGACGTCGCGATCATCGGGAAAAGCAGCTTGATCGGGCCATGCTTGGCGGCGCGATATACTGCGCGCAGTTGCGTCTTGATAATGTCTGGGCGGGCCAAGCCGATGCGGATGCCACGCAGTCCGAGAAAGGACAAATCGCGCTCGCTCAAACCGAGGTAATCCACCGGCTTATCGCCGCCGATGTCGATTGTGCGGAGCACCATCGGCAGACCGCCAAGGGCGTCCACCATCGCGCGGTAGCATTCGTATTGTTCGTCTTCACTCGGCGCGTGCTCGCGGTCGAGGAAGAGAAATTCCGTGCGGACCAGCCCCACGCCTTCGGCTCCAGCTTGGACGGCTTCTTCGGCTTCAGCGACGCGGGCAATGTTTGCCACAACTTCCGTGCGCATGCCGTCTTGCGTGATAGCCGGCTTAAAGCGATCCGTCCACGCGCGTTGACGCTGCGCATCGAGCGTTTTGATCACTTCGTTGGCGCTCGTGACATCTTCTTCGGTCGGGTGAAGAATCATCCGCGCGCCCGAGGCGTCGAGGACCACTTTGTCTTCCGCCGCAACTTGCTCAAGCGGCCAACCGCAGGCCACGACCATCGGAATGCCGAGCGAACGGGCCACGATGGCGGAGTGCGCATTGGGACTGCCTTCGCGTAGGCAGATGCCGCAAATTTTCGAGCGCGAAAGCTGCGCGGCTTCGGACGGTTCGAGGTCGTCAGCGATGAGGATCGACGGCGTCGTGAGGCTCGCCAACGAAACTTCTTCGGCACCGGACAAGATGCGGCTCACGCGGCGGCCGGCGTCTTTCAAATCAATGCTACGCTGGGCGAGGTGCTTGTCCGCGAGAGACTCAAGTTGGGAAACTTTTTTCGCGAGCACGGTGTTCCAAGCCTGAAGCGCATCGACGCGTTCATTGATCTGCGCGGAAGCTTCAGTCAGCAAAATCTCATCGCTGAGCATCGTGGCGTGCGCTTCGAAAAGATTGCGCTGCACCTTGTTCATCGAAGCGTCTTCAGATAGCTCGCGGAGCGTTTCCTCGGCGCTGGCAATGGCGGCTTTCAAGGCGTCCCGTTCGGACGCCACATCGCCGCGCTTGCGCTCGGACGGCGCGGCCGAAAGCTGGCTCCACAGAAAGGCCGGACCAACCGCGATTCCGGGTGCCGCCATCGTGCCAGTAATCACTTGCGCGTGGCTCAGGTCGGCAGGCTTCCAATCGACCGACGGGCCCTCGTCTTCGACGGCTTCCTGCGGCTCGTCGTTGATGATTTCCACGAGGCGCTTGAGCTGGCGCAAGTGGTCGTCGGCAAAAGGAGAATCCGAGCGGATCTCGATGTCGCTGCCAGCGCGAATGCCCAGGCCCACGATGCTCATTGCGCTGCGGGCGTCGGCTTCGCGGCCATTGGCGACCAGGCGAATGTCGCCGTCCATGCGCTCGGTGGCTTCGGCAATCTGGCTCGCCGGGCGCAGGTGGAAACCACGCGGATTGCTGAACGGCACGATGATGCGCTCGCCATCAAAATTGTCATCCGAGAAGCGCGCGTTCCCCTGCGCTCCGACGGAAATCGCGCGGATAATATCCTGCGGGTCATTAGTATTGGCGAGGTGCTCGGCGAGGACTTCATCTGAAGTAATCGTGGTGATGCGGCCGAGCAGGCTGATGTGCTCATCGCTCTTGGCGGCGATGCCGAAGATGAGCTTGGCGCGCTCGCCGTCCTTCCACGGCACGCCGGCGGGAACCTGGATCAGGACCACGTGGGTGTCGTTGATCAGGTGCGCCTCCTGCGGGCGACCATGCGGGATGGCCACGCCGTTGCCGAGGTAGGTGTTGGCAGTGCGCTCACGGGCGAGCATGCTGTCCGAGTAGTTGGCCTGGACGGCACCCTGCTCGTGAAGGAGTTGCGCAACGGCGCGGATCGCAGCGTCACGCGAGTCAAAGGATTCGCCCAGGCGAATGTCAGCGGGAGATAAATCAAGCATGGGAGATGGGACGGGGGTTGAGGGTAACGCGAACATCATGTAAACGATTTCATACAAACATCAGGGAAACATCAAGAAAAATCGCCTACCGATGCCCAAAACTAACTAAACCGCGCACAATTAAGCGTTTACATTTCAAGAAACAGGCAATATTCATGTTAACGTTTTCACGAATTCGTAATTTTTCCCTATTTTCTGAATATGGCTAGCATCAAAGATGTCGCACAGCGCGCCGGCGTTTCCATCGCCACCGTCTCGCGCATGATGTCGAACAAAACTTTCGTCAAAGAAGAAACCCGCGAGCGCATCCAAGTCGCGATTGACGAGCTCAACTACCGCCCCAATCGCGTGGCCCAACGCCTGCGCGACAGCCAATCCCACATCTTGGCACTGATCGTCTCGGACATCCAGAATCCGTTTTTCAGCGAGCTCGCGCGCGCAGTGGAGACGCTTGCTCGGACGCGCGGCTACAGCGTCTTCATCTGCAACACCGACGAAGATCCTGTGCTGGAGGAGCGCTACCTCGAGCTGATGAGCCAGGAGCAAGTCGCCGGGGTGATCATCTCCCCTTCCCGCAAGGCCGCGCCCAAGCTAAAAGCGCTGCATAAGCTGAACATCCCCATTGTCTCCGTGGACCGGCGCGCTGGCGATGAGTTCGACACGGTATTGATCGATAACACCGAGGCCGCGCAACGACTGACCGAGCACGTCATCGCCGGCGGCCATCAAAAGATTGCCGGGCTATATGGCGAAAACAGCTTCACGGCGGAAGAACGCTTAGTCGGCTTCCAGGAAGCCTTGGCCGCGCACAATCTTTCGGCGCATGAAGTCCGCCGCTGCCCAGCGTTTGAAAACGAAGGCTACGATGCCGCGCTCGCTATGCTTTCGTCCAGCAACCCGCCCGATGCGCTCATCTGCAGCAGCGCGCTGCTCGCCACCGGTGCCTATCGTGCGGTTCAGAAACTAGGGCTCAACATCCCGGATGAAGTCGGCTTTGCCTGCTTCGACGATCCGGTGTGGACGCGCTGCGTGAACCCAGCCGTGACCGTCATTCGCCAGCCCACGCGTCATATCGGCGAGACCGCGGCGGAGCTCTTGCTCAAACGCATAGAGGAGCCCAGCCGCAGCGCATCGCTGATTCGACTGCAAGGCGAGCTTGTGCCGCGAGAATCAGTTCGCGAGCCCGTCGCGTAAGCAATTCAGCTCACTTGCCGGTGGCCTGCGCCAACTGCGCGCTGATTTCTGAGCACCAGGCGGAAAACGCCTCCGTGACTCGGGGAATGCTGGTGCCACCGGTCGGATCGCTCTCGATATCCGCTCCGAAATCGTTGTCCGCAAACTGCGCCAGGAGCTCCCCAGATTCGTTGGAAAACTCGACCTTGGTCTTGACCTTATCGACGAACATGCTGGTGCCCGCGACCTGTAATTGTCGTCGCATCAAGTCTGGATTCATGCCAACTCCTGCGCCCGGACCATAGGAGTTTGAAATATCGGCCGGATTGTTGCTCATCGGGTTAAAGTCTGGCGCTTTACTGATGATCTGAGAGATTGCCACCTTCGCGGTGAGGGTCTTCTCGCCAGGAGCATCGGCCAGCTGCAGTACGTTGCCGATTTGCGATTTGAAGGCCTGCTCGAAGGCAAACTCCAGCGCCTCAACGTCGGATGCGTTTTCAGCAGTCACCCCACTGGCAGGCATGGCGGTCACTGACGCCAAATAGACCGAATCGTAGCCCTTGAGCGCACTCGCATCCTTAATGGTGAAGTCTCCGGCATCACCGAGGGATGTCGTGACGAAGCCAGTCGGCGTAGAGTTTACAGCTTGTTGGCTGCAACCAGCCAACGCCCATGCGCCAAAAGCGACGCCGAAGTAGAGAAGTGTTTTCATAGAAGCCGGTAGATAAGCACCAGCATGACGCCTACTAGTAGCGACGTCAAATGCCATTTGGGGCCAAATGGCAGCATGACGCAGGTTGACAGCGGGCATGGAATCGTCTGTGATCCCCTGCTTTTTCTGAAACGTAAAATCCCAAAAATACCATGAAAGCCCAGATGACTCCGCTCGAAGAGCTGCGGCACAGCGCGTCCCACGTGTTGGCCACGGCAATCCTGCGTCTCTTCCCAGAGACGAAACTCGACATTGGGCCTCCTACCGAAACCGGATTTTACTACGACATCGATCTCGACCAAAAACTGACGGCGGAAGACCTCGAAAAAATCGAGGCCGAGATGAAGAAGGTCATCAAGGAAAACCAGAAGTTTGAGCGCCAGGAAGTCTCCCGCGAAGAAGCCATTGAGATCATCAAGGGCTGCGGACAAGAGCGCTACAAGCTCGGCCGCCTCGACGACATCCCAGAGGGCGAAGCGATTTCCTTCTACCGCAACGGCGAGTTCATCGACCTCTGCGCGGGCTCCCACGTCAACTACACGAAGAAGATTAAGGCTTTCAAGCTACTCTCCATCGCTGGCGCCTACCACCGCGGCGACGAGAAAAACAAGCAGCTCCAGCGTATTTACGGAACGGCTTTCGCCAGCAAGGATGAGCTGGCCAACTACCTAGAAGCGCTTGAGCAAGCCAAGGCCCGCGACCACCGCAAGATCGGCCGCGACCAGCGCCTGTTTGTCATCGATGAAGACGTCGGCCAGGGCCTGATTCTCTGGACGCCCAATGGCTCGATTCTCCGCCAGGAGCTGCAAAACTTTATTGGCGAGGAACTCCGCAAGCAGGGCTACAGCCAGGTCTTCACGCCGCACATCGGCAAGCTGGGGCTCTACAAGACCTCGGGCCACTTCCCGTATTATAAGGAGTCCCAATTCCCGGCGATTCCGATGCCCGACGAGCTTGAGCAGGTCGCCCACGAAGGCTGCGGCTGCGCCGAGCTCACCGCTCGCCTCGAAGCCGTGGCCCCGCATTTCCGCGACGACCTCAACGAGCGCGTTGGCTCAGAAGCCATTGGCGAAGACCGCGTCATGGACCCGACCAAGCTGTTGGACGGCTTCATGCTCAAGCCGATGAATTGCCCGCATCACATTAAGATCTTTGCCTCGCAGCCGCACTCCTACCGCGATTTGCCGGTCCGCCTGGCTGAGTTTGGTACCGTTTACCGCTGGGAGCAGTCCGGCGAGCTCAACGGCATGACCCGCGTGCGCGGCTTTACTCAGGACGACGCCCACCTCTTCTGCACCGAAGATCAGGTCGCGAATGAAGTGCAAGGCTGTCTGGCGCTGGTAAAGACCGTCCTCAACACCTTGGGCATGCAGGACTACCGCGTGCGCGTCGGCCTGCGCGATAAGGATTCCGGCAAATACACCGGCGACAGCGCCGTGTGGGACAAGGCTGAAGAAGCTTGCCGCAACGCCGCCCGCACCCTCGACGTCCCCTTCACCGAAGAGGCCGGCGAAGCTGCATTCTACGGCCCGAAGATCGACTTCGTGGTCAAGGACGTCATCGGCCGCGAGTGGCAGCTGGGCACCGTTCAAGTGGACTACAACCTGCCTGTCCGCTTCGACCTGAGCTACATTGGCCCGGACAACAAACCGCACCGCCCGGTGATGATCCACCGTGCGCCGTTTGGCTCCATGGAGCGCTTCTGTGGCGTGCTCATCGAGCACTTCGCGGGCAACTTCCCGCTATGGCTCTCGCCGGAGCAAATCCGCGTGCTGCCGATCTCGGACAAGTCCGCCGACTACGCCAACGAGCTCCTCGCCAAGCTAACTGCCGCTGGCATCCGCGCTACGGTCGACCGCCACGACGAGAAGTTTGGCGCCAAGGTCCGCCGTGCGGAAATGGATAAAGTCCCGGTCATGTTCGTCTGCGGCGAGAAGGAAGCCGAAGCCGGCAACGTGTCGATCCGCTCGCGCATCGGCAAGAGCATCGAAGGCACATTCTCAGCCGACGAGGCCATTGCCAAGATCACGGCCAACGTCGAAGCCAAGGCCCTGCCCGAAGGCATGTAATTGACGCAATTTTTTCAAAGCCTCCAGTTAGCCACTGGGGGCTTTTTCGTGGGTAAGCCCGCAAATGGCGAGTATGTAGGTTTTTGATTCGCCTCTACTGGGCACAAAAACTCGCAGAAAAATAGGGCAAATAGTCACTCATAAAAAGTTGACCCAATCTTCGAATAACATAACTTATGCCCAATGCGAAAACTCCTACTAACAATTTCTTTATTTATCGCGGGTAACCTTCCTGCCGCTATTGTTCTCAATATGACCGAGGTCGGTGGTGATGTGGTGATGACGATGAGCGGGCAACTGAACTTGCTCGGGCTCACGTCGTCAGGAAGCGGCTCATTTAATGCCGTCGTGGACCCATCGTCACTGGAGCTAAGAACCGTATCTACGGTAAGCGAGTTTTACAGCGGGATTAGCGGGCCAGGCGACATTGGCACAGGAGGAGCGACACTCGCGACATCGGGCGTCGGCGATGCCTTCGGCATCTACACCCCCTCTAGTGAATTTGAAGTGCCGAGCGGCTACGTGAGCAATACATTCATTTCTTCGACAACCACTTGGTCAGCAACAACGGTGGCTGCGCTTGGGGTAACGCCCGGCATCTATGTTTGGACAACGCCCGGTAATCTCGACTCGGTCACTTTAAACGTTAGCGCAGCGTCGGTCATTCCCGAACCATCGACCTACATTGCGCTGGCTGGCTTCGCAGGCTTGGGCTGCATGCTCCTCTACCGTAAGCGCCGTGCATCGAAATCTGCCGACTGCAAAAGTTAGTCGCTTGCAATATTTTCCAAAGCCCTCGGTTAATCGCCGGGGGCTTTTTTGCGCCTGCCTAATGATGCATCAGCCGACGGAAGCCACGCTTGAGGCAGCTCCAGCGATGGAAGTGCTCGGCCTCCTCGGGGTCCAGGCATTGCAAACCGGAGTGGAAGCTGAGCTCGGCAAGTGATATCAGAAGTGCTCCTGAAAAGAGCTTCGAAAGAAAACTGATTTCCGGAATCCACCACGGCAGCGGTGCCAAAAGCCAAAGCGTCGTCGAAACGGCGATCAGGCAATAGCCCGCCAATCCTTGCCTCCAACTGCTTTGTTTCTCAACCACACCTCAGAACTTAACCCATCCTACCGCCAGCGTCAACGCTTTCCCCGAAACATGCAGATGCTTGCCAAAACCAGTTCATCCCGCTAAAGAAATCACCATGTCTCCCTCCCCCACCCGCCTCAGTCTTCTATTCATCAGCTTAGTCATTTTCAGCGCCTCGCTGCATGCGCGTATAGGTGAGAGCCGCTCCACGGTCGAACGCCGCGTCACCAGCGACAATCGTGGTATCATTATCGATGACGAAGATTTGATGCGCCACTACCTCAACCAAGCCAAGTTCAAAAACGCGCTCATGGGCATGAATGACCGAGGCGAAATGGCCGTCCACGAGAACCTGGATTTGACCGTGGGCGTTTACTACAAAGTCGTGGGCGATGATCGTGCATTTGAAAGCCAATTGATCCAGAAAAGTGGACGCCATGCGGGCCAACCGGTCAACAACCCCGCTGGCTGGTTGTATTTCGTGGTTTATCACAAGGGGAAGTCCGTTCTGGAAGCCTATCGCCACATTGGGGGCATCACCGAAGCGGAAGTAAACGGCCTGCTCGCGCGCAATCAGGAAAGCAGCAACTGGGCACGTGGCAAGCTACCCGAAGACCAATACCCAGACAAGGATTACAAGCCATTCCTCCCGCAAAACTTCTACCGAGCCGACGGTAAAGTCCTCGCCAATCAGGATGGCGACACGCTAACCGTCTTCATGCTTGAGGTCGACCGACATCTCAGCAAAACCAAGCAAGAGCGCGAATCGGAAGACGCCCCCGACAGTCTGGCGGGCTTTTAAAGGGCGCTTCAAAAGCGTCTCCATCCGGCGACATTTTGGACTGCCCACCAAAAGCAAACCGGGCACAGAAGGCCGCACCCCTCGAAAATAGGGTATATATTTTGCCTAAACCCTTGTTTACCCGTTGTTTATTTTTGACAAGCACCCGCCAATCGTGCCTAGATCGGTCGTGCTGAACTTTTTCTCTAACGATATCGGGATTGACCTGGGAACGGCAAACTCCCTCGTATTCGTCCGCGACAAGGGCATTGTCCTTCGCGAGCCTTCCGTCGTCGCTGTTTATAACAACACGAAAAAAGTCCGCGCCGTCGGTATTGAAGCGAAGCGCATGCTGGGGAGAACCCCGGGCAACATCACGGCCCTGCGCCCCATGAAAGACGGCGTCATCGCCGACTTCGAGATCACCGAGGCCATGCTGCGCCACTTCATCACGAAGGTCGCGCACAACACCAAATTTGTCCCGCCACGCGTGGTCATCGCCGTCCCAAGCGGCATCACGGAAGTTGAGCGCCGCGCGGTGAAGGAATCCGCCATCCATGCGGGTGCCCGTGAAGTGCTTCTGCTAGAAGAGCCGATGGCTGCCGCAATTGGCGTTGGTTTGCCGATTGAAGAACCGGCCGCCAACATGATTGTGGACATCGGCGGCGGCACCACGGAAGTAGCGATTATTTCTTTGGCCGGTGTGGTCTTTACCCGCTCCCTCCGCGTGGGTGGCGACGAGATGGACAACGCCATCATTGCCTACATGAAGCGCGCCTACAACCTGATGATTGGTGAGCGCACGGCGGAAGAAATCAAAATCCGCGTCGGCTCGGCCTACCCGCTCGAGGAAGAGCTAACCATGGAGGTGAAAGGCCGCGACTCCGTAGCCGGCCTGCCGAAGACTTTGCACATCACCTCGCAGGAAATTCGCGAAGCGTTGGCCGATGTGTTCAACTCGATTATCGAAGTGGTCCGCTCCGCGCTGGAGCGCTGCCCACCGGAACTTTCTGCCGACCTCGTCGACCGCGGCATCGTGCTCGCTGGCGGCGGCTCCATGATCCGCAACCTGGACAAGCTCATTAGCGAAGCCACGGGCCTGCCCGTGATCCTCGCCGAAGACCCACTGTCCGCCGTGGCCAATGGCACGGGAATTGTGTTGCAGGACCTGAGCTGGTGGTTGCGTGATTCGGCCTAGCTGAACCTCGCAAAGATTAAAGGAAAAAGGAAAAAGATTAAAGGGCTTGAGAACTCTAGGGAGTGTTTTCAAATTAAAGTTGTTGATGGGACGAGGGAAAATGAATGCAGCGCCAGGCGGCTTGAGCGAAGCGCACTGGAAGTGCGTGAGTAAAAAGCCAACGCCGCGACCTTTCATTTTAACCGTTCAGGCTCCGGATGGCTTTTTCCCATCAGCTTCGTTGTCTTCTGGCCGAAAGGCTTCCAGCCTATTCGACCTCAGACGCCTCGCTGACTGAAAAAATCCATGCCGCCATCAACAACTTTAATTTGAAAACAGTCCCTAGCCTTCTTCCGCTGACTATTGGCATTATTTGAATGTCCATATAGGCGAGTATCCTATCGGCATCATGATAAAATCATTTTCCTTTAATCTTTTCCCTTTTTCCTCTCCTGAATGAAACTCCTTCGCCAGCTAAAGCCGATCTTGCTGCTTTTGATTTTTCTGGCGATCTGGACGCTGACGCCGGTAGTGGTGAAGCGCTTCACGCAGGATGCGTTCTACGAGTTTCAGGCGCCAATGATCGCCGTGCAGGGCTACGTGAAGGACCTACAAACCTACTGGTCGCTGCGCACCCGCTCGAAAAACGACCTTATTGAAGCCGGACGCGACCTTTCACGCCTCAATTCCCGCTACCAAATCGCCCAGCAGGAAAACCTCACGCAAGAAGCTGAAATCGCACGTCTGGAAAGCTTGCTGGAACTCCCCTCCCGCCCCGAATTTCGCTACGAAGTCGCCCGCGTGGCCCAGCGCGACATATCCGCCTGGTGGCATCAGGTGATCATTCGCAAGGGCGAGAATTACAACATCCCGGTCGGCGCGGCGGTCATTTACAACGGCGGCGTTGTTGGCCGCGTGCGCGAAGTCCATGCCTACACCGCGACCGTCGAGCTCGTCAGCAGCCCGGGGTTTCGCATGGCGGCCAACGTAGTGGGAGAGGCCGCGCCGGTCACCTACATTGGCGTCGTCAACCCGCCCTTCAGCCCGCCGCGCGGTGAGGCGCTCAATGTCCCGCCGACCATTAACGTGACCCCCACCGAGCCGCGCAAGTTGGTCTCATCCGAGCTGGGCGGCATTTTCCCGGCAGGCTTGACCATTGGCGAAATCACCGCGCTTGAGCCGGGGTCCGATGGCTACTTTCAAAAAGGGTCCGTGCGCCTGAGCCCGCAACTGTCAGCCCTGCGCGAAGTGGCGATTGTTATCCCATTTGGACAAGAGCTCGCCATCGAGCGCGCCGAGATGGAGGAGTCGGGTGGAATTTGACCTGCGCTGGCCACTGTTTTTGATCTGCAATTTGCTGCTGATCATTCTGCTGCGCATGGTCAACGATGCGGCCTCAGTGGCCGGTTTTTATATCTGCCTGCCGGCGCTACTCGTCCTGCTGCCCGCGCTTCACACCCCACCACGCTGGGGGCTCCTGCTCTGCTTTGCCACCGCCCTGTTTTATCAAGCACCCTACGGCGGTCCGGCCATGCCCTACCTGATCATCCTAGGCACCGGCTACGTGATTTTTCGAAATTTCAGCAGCCAACTGAGGCGCTTTCGCCGTTTCCAACTGCTCACGACCATTGCGCTGCTCAATGTCCTCCTGGTCTTTGTGCAGGGCATCCTACTGGCACCAGACCTGGCAATCGGCAAATACTACACCGAGCGCATACTTGTCGACGCCCTGATCTCCGCTCTGCTCATCTATCCCGTGGGCAACTGGTTCGTAGAGCTGCAATACAGCCTCATGCACATCTTCGGCTCCGACCCCCACTCCGACGCCCCTCCCCAATAACCCAGCCTCCGGCTGGACCGGTAGATTTTGCTGTGCAAAATGGGGGGACGGCGTTGGCCCTCAGAGCAGCTTTTTCTGCTTATCCATCGCTTCCGCTAGACTTTCGGCAGGAAGTCGTCGAGGTCGTCATCATCCGTGGAAGCCGCAGGATTCGGATTCGACTCCATGTCGAAATCGTCGTCCATCCCGATGTCCGACATGATGTCCTCATCGGTCGATTCGGCGGCAGACTCTGCAAGCTTCTTCAGTTTGGCCATTTCCTCGTCGTCTTCCACTGAGGCCGGCTTTGGCTTGGCGGCGGCGGCTTCCTCAGCTTTTTTGCGGATGTCCAACGCTTCCTGCTCCTTGAGGCGCTCTTCGTCCTCGTGATGCTTCTCTTGCTGCTTTTTAGCAACTTCCTGGTCGGCGGCGGAAATATCGGGCGGCACCGTGCTAACCGCTTCCAGAATAGTGGTCGTGCCCTCAGTTACCTTGAGCATCGAATCCTGGTGCAGCGTATACATCCCGGTCGCCATCGCGATGCGTTTGAGGTCGGCTGTTTCGCGGCCTTCGTTAATCGCGCGAACGAGGTCCTCACTGTTTTGCATGAGCTCGTGAATACCAACACGGCCCTTCATCCCATTGCCACCGCAGGCTTTACAACCACTTTCCGAGGCGCGGAAAATCGGGTGCGGTTCCCAGTCGGGCATGGCGCGCATCATGATCTCCAGCTCGTTGCCCTCGGGCATGTATTCTTCCTTACAACTTTTGCAGACGCGGCGCATCAGACGCTGGGCGCAAACCACGAGCAGCGAGGCGGAGATCATGAACGGCTCGATCTCCATGTCTGTGAAACGAGCCACCGTGGACGGCGCGTCATTGGTGTGGAGCGTGGAGAGGAGCAAGTGACCGGTGAGCGCGGCCTCCACAGCGATTTCCGCCGTTTCCTGGTCACGAATTTCCCCCACCAGAATGATGTCGGGGTCCATACGCAAATAGGCGCGCAAGGCACGGGCAAAGGTCAGCCCGATCTGCTTGTGCATTTGCATTTGGTTGATACCCGGGATGGTGTATTCGATCGGGTCTTCCGCCGTCTGGATGTTGATATCCGGTGTGGCAATTTCACGCAAAGCGGAGAACAGCGTCATCGACTTACCCGAACCGGTAGGGCCGCAGTGCAGAATCATCCCATAAGGCTGGCGGATACAGTCGCGGTATTTGGCCAGGTTATAATCCGAAAAGCCCAGTGCGGTGATCGGCAAGGCGCTCTTCGTCTTATCGAGAATACGCATGACGATCTTTTCGCCAAAGTTCATCGGGCCGGTCGCAACACGCAGGTCGATATCGATGTTTTTCTTCGTGTATTTTTTAAAGACGATACGGCCGTCTTGCGGAAGTCGCTTTTCGGCAATATCCAGCTCAGACATAATCTTGTAGCGCGCGCTCAGGGCGCCGGCTACCTGTTTGGGCAAACGCAGCTTTTCCTGGCAAACACCATCAATGCGGTAGCGCACGATCAGGTCATTCTCCTGCGGCTCCACGTGGATGTCGGACGCGCCCAGCACGTAGGCGTCTTCCACAATGCGGTTAGCCAAGGTAATGATCGGCGCAGAATCCTCGTCTTCGAGGTCACCGCCGCCAGCCCCGGTCGGATCGCCACCGGATTCAAATTCGGCCCCAATCACGTCGACCAGACCAGAGATTTCCTCGTCATCGGAGGTCTTCATTTCCGGCGCGGCGGCGCTCTTGAAATACTCGCCCATCAGGTCGTTGATCAACGACTCCGGCGCGACCATCACCTCTTCCAAATGCAGCTCGGACTCCCGCTCAAACTCCTCACGCGAGTGATAGTCGTAGGGATTGATCATCACCGCCGCGACACTGGTCGGGGTCAACTTCTTGGTCGGCACCACGCCCGTTTTCTTGATCAGGTCTTCGCCCACGACTTCGAGCAGCTTCTCGTCAAGCTCGAGCTCCATCTTGTCGAGCACGAGACGCGAGTCGGTAAACTTGGCAATGTACATTGCCAGCTTCTCGTCCGGCATCTCGTACTTCGGATCGATGAGGCGCTGGATGAGCGGCGCGGTGTATTCGGCAACTTCTTCGAGCACCTTTAAATCATCGCGACGGAACTCCGGGTGGATCGCGTCGGGCTCCTTGTTGAGCACCTGGATCGCGCCAATACACTTGCTGCCAATCAAGGGCACGGTGACCATCGAATTCACGTCAAAGCCGGTGTTTTTGGCCATATTGAACATTGGCCGCGTGTTCTCCTTGGACAGCGAGAAAAACGCCGGCTCACCGCGTTCGATTACCTTGCCAACGATGCCGGTGCCCACTGGCAGTTCCAGCTCTTTGAGCTTCTTTTCCTTCTCGTTAAATTCCTGCTCCTTGGCCTTATTATCGCCCCAAAGCGAGGGCGAATAATACACGTGCTTGAAGCGAATCTTGCTCCCCTGCACCAAGTAAAATGTCATCGACTGAGCCTGGAGCAGC
The DNA here is from genome assembly GCA_031296935.1 of Cerasicoccus maritimus. Classification (GTDB taxonomy): domain Bacteria; phylum Verrucomicrobiota; class Verrucomicrobiia; order Opitutales; family Cerasicoccaceae; genus Cerasicoccus; species Cerasicoccus maritimus. The sequence goes on along the minus strand of JAVDPD010000005.1, from coordinate 191,364 downwards.
TCCACAATTTTGCTCGAAGTAAGCTCGATCACGTCATCGACGTCGTCCGGTTGCGGCTCCTTATTGGAGATAATTTTCAGCAGTAGTGTACGACGCAGCGGTGCAGAGAGTTCAGTATCAGCCATAGCAGGTAAGAATTTTGAACCGGATTGTAACTGTGCATAAGCGTATGGCAATCGGTTATTTCAGAGCGTGAATCAGTTGGCCCACGGCAAACACATCGCCCGCCCAAAAGCAAAATTGCCCTTCTCAGGGGGCCGGGGGGGGGGGTAAAACCACCTTGTAATAATATCAAAGAACACTGCCCTACCCGCCCGCTCGCCGGAACGAGGCGCAGGTGGGCGCTGGCAGCTCAGGGGCCACCGGCTGGAGCAACGCAAATACGTCTGCTCACACGTCTGACGCTGCGTTGGGCAGGCTGGCATAGGGCGTCCGGCGAGGAGTTGGTTTGCGGCAACATTGGGCGTCGGGCGCCGGGTACTTCACACCTACCCGGCGGCGAATGGGCCCGTTGACGCAAGTCTCACACGCTGGCGACTCGAAAGCCCCCGCATGGCGTCGACTGGGATACCTCGGCGTGCTGGCTAAGGCGGATGGTGCTGGATGGGGAAGTTCATAAGTGTGTAGGTGGGTAAAGTGTATAAGTGTTCAAGTTGGAGTGGAAAGGTGGGGCGCAGTCTCTAGACAAGCAGCCGCAGAGGAGTGGCATTTGCCGACGGCAAATCAATCGGTCCAGCGGGACGCTGGTGATCAATAAAACACTACGACTCTCGTCCTCATTCGCCAAACATAAAGTGAACGCGTGAGCATTTTAATAGTGAGTAGCTCTCACTATTAACTCGAGCTGGCCATCAACGACTTACACATACGAAACACTCATAACGTGAATGAATCTCATTTTCGACTTTCCTTATGAGATTCATTCGCCATGCTGATCGACATGCCAGTAACTGAAGACGCAATTTCTGCAGCCGAGGCCGACTACGCCGAGCTGCTCGCCAACACCCAATCCTTGATCCTCGCCACCGGCGGAGCGTCCCCCACCCCGGAGTCCTCCTACGTGCCGCATGTGCGCGACGCCCAGGGCAACTTCTACGTGTTCGTCAGCGAAATGGCGCGCCACACGATCAACCTGCGCGGCGGCAACACCGCTAGCGTCATGTTGATCGAAGACGAGTCCGCCGCCAAACAGATCTTTGCCCGCCGCCGCGCCACTTACACCGTGAAGCCTGAAGAGCTCCCACGCGACAGCGAGGAATGCAAAGTCCAGATCGATGCCTTCCGCGAAAAATTCGGCGGCATGATCGACATGCTCGCCGGCATGAATGACTTCCACATGATTCGCCTCGTACCCACCAGTGGCCGCGTGGTGCTCGGTTTTGCAGCCGCCTTCCGCGTGACCGGTGAGAACTGGGATAAGCTGGAGCAGCGTGTCGCCACGGGTTCCAAGGGCCACGGCTAAACACAAAGCCGTAGAGCGCCACGTTTTCGCTTAAGTCATCACAAAAAGACTGGGCGCCCGATGCTTTTTGCTGAAAGATCAGCATCGTGCAATTTTTGAAGCGATTTGAAGCCGACATTACACTCGGACTGCCTGAAGCCACGAAGAGCTTTGCCTTATTCAAGGCCAAGAAATGGGATGAACTAGCATCCCTGCTTGAGCCCTTGCATCCAGAGCAACAAATCCTTTGTTGCGACACCATTTGCCAAAAGTCGTTCGATGCCGCTCCAGGCATAAAGGCCTTCCACCAGTCTGCCCCAAACAACCCTACGGCAAATGTAGTCACAGCCTATACACTGAGCCGTCTGGCCATGGATGCGCGAGGTGGAGCCCGTGCACAAGACACCTCCAATAAGCAATACGAGAATTACTACCAGCGCTTTTACGAAACGCGGGAATTCATCGATCACGCAACAGAAGTTGCCCCAAACAGTCCCCTCCCTGCCTATGCGTTGATACTGGGCTGTGAGCCATACGGCATCGGCTTACAGGACGTCTTCGAACTCCATCGGCAAATGCACACCGTGTGCCCGGACTTCCTTACGGGCAGCATCGCACTACTCACTTTAGCCTGCGAAAAGTGGTTTGGCAGCCATGACATCATGTTCGAGATTGCACGGGATTTAGCCGCGCAAACTGAAGACTTCCCATTCGGCGTAACCCTCATCGCCGCCGCCCACATCGAGCGCTGGCTGCATTATGCCGCATTTGAAAACAATCAATACGCAGCGGATGCTTATCTGAAATCGCCTGCCGTCCGTGAAGAGTTAGAAGCTGCCTTCGCGCAAGCAATGCCGCTCAGCCAAGAAGTAGACTCGTGGCAAAACACTTGTTTCTACAACCACTTCGCTATGGCCTTCTATCTGGTCAACGATGCGCCTAAGGCTGCCGGGCTCCTCAAACTGATTCAAAACCGCATTACGATACGCCCTTGGTGCTACTATAACGCCGATCACGTCAAGTGTGCCTTGGATATTCGTCAGCAACTAGGCCTTAAGCGACGCCCCTAGCAATCTACCACGGCTTAACAAGTTAGGGTTGACCGTTAGAGCGGTCCAAGCCAAAGGTGTAATCAAAGAAGATTTAAATCATCTCTGTATGCCCTCGATAGCCCCCGTCAAACTTCGCTGCGCCCATCAATACGCCCCACTTGGCCTGGAAAATGGTCAAGTGGCTTTCAGTTGGCAAGTTCAAGCCTTAAGCCGTAACGCCGCACAATCTGCGTGGCAACTGCAGGTCGCGCCAGCCAATGCATCCTTCGACGCCTGCGTCTGGGACTCCGGAAAAACCACAGGCGCGGACCAGCTTCACATCCAATACGCGGGCGAAGCGCTAGAAGCGCATCAACACTACCAGTGGCGCCTAAAACTGTGGGGCGCTGATGGCGACGAAAGCGACTGGTGCGAGCCTGCTTATTTCGCGATGGGCATCCTCGACCGCGCGGAGTGGAAGCGCGCCAAGTGGATTCGCCACTTCCAGGGCAGCCTGCGCGCATGCCCGCATTTTCGGCGCGAGTTCGCCGTCGAAGGCGAGATCGTGGACGCGCGACTTTACGCGACGGCCAAGGGGCTCGTGGAGTTTGAAATCAACGGCCAAAACGTCACTGGCAACAAATTCCTGCCTGGCTGGACAGACTACAGCATCCGCCTACCCAGCCATTGTTTTGACGTCACTGCGCTTGTGCAAAACGGCGACAACGCCATTGCCTGCACGTTGGCCGAAGGCTGGTATCGCGGCGAAATGACTTGGGAGCACCGTCGCACCAACTGGGGCGCCGAACTCGAAGCGCTGGCCATGCTCCGTCTGGAGCGCGCCGATGGCTCCGTGGAGTGGGTCTGCACCGACGAATCCTGGGTTAGCGCCCCCGGCCCAATCCTTGCGGCCAGTATGCTCAACGGCGAAACCTACGACGCCAATTTACAGCTCAAGGGCTGGAGCCAACCCGGTTTTCAAACCATCAAGCGCACCTACCCCGTCCGCGCCAAAGACGTCGCAGATGAATTAATCGAGCACCATCGCGGTGTGCCCGTCACCGAGCAATACGAGTTCCAGCCCGTGAAACGCTGGCAGCAAAGCCCGGGTAAATGGATCTTTGACCTCGGCCAAAATTTCTCCGGCTACGTCCGCCTGAAAGCCGACATCCCGGGCGGCACGGTCATTCGTCTGCGCTTCGCGGAAGTCCTCACGCCAGACAAGGAAATCTACGTCGACAACCTGCGCACCGCGCTCGCGACCGATACCTACATCGCTGCCGACGACGGTGAAGTTACCTGGACGCCGAAGTTTACCTTCCACGGTTTCCAATACGTCGAGCTCAGCGGCTTCCCCGGCGAACCGCCGGAAGACGTCATCACCGGCGTTTTCGTGGGCAGCTTTTGCCCCGAGGCGGGCAAACTCCGTTGCAGCAACCCCATGCTGGAAAAGCTCGCCAGCAACGCCGTGTGGACCCAGCGCTCGAACTACCTCGAAGCCCCAACCGACTGCCCACAGCGCGACGAGCGCCTCGGCTGGACGGGTGATGCCCAAGCCTACCTGCGCACCGCGATTGCCTTCCACGATGTGGCGGCGTTTTTCGACAAGTGGCTCCAAGATCTGGAGGACGCCTGCGAGCCCGATGGCCGCGCGCCAATGGTCGCCCCCACCGGCTGCCGTGCCGAAGGCAAAAAGCTGATCCCTTCGCCGAACGGCGGCACCGCTGAGGCCGCTTGGGGCGACGCGACCACCATTTGCCCCACGACCATTTACAAGTGCTACGGTGACCAACGCGTGCTCGAAAAGCACTACGGAATGATGACGCGCTACGTCGACTTCTACCGCCGCACCACCGCGCCGGGCACGAAGATCCGCTACGGCTATCCCTTGGATAAGCTGCCGAATGGCGAAACGGTTGACACCCCCACGCTCTTCGGTGACTGGCTAAACGTCAACTCCGACACCGCTGGCGAAATCATCCGCACCGCTTTTTACGCCGAGAGCGTGCGCTGTTGCTGCATTGCCGCCTACGTGCTCGGCAAAGCGGAGGAAGCCGAAACGTTCTCCAAGGAATGGGAGGCAATACGCGCTGATTTCCAACGCGAATTCCGCACCACCGATGGCCGCATTATAGGCCGCTCCAAAGCCATCGAATCACAGACCGGCTACCTGCTCGCGCTCCAATTTGACTTGCTTGAGGAAGACCAACGCCCAGCCGCCGTCAAGCACCTCGTGGCCAACATCCGCGCACACGACACGCACTTAACGACGGGCTTTGTCGGCCTCCCCTACCTGCTACCGGTGCTGTCGCGCTTCGGCCAAACCGAGCTTTGCTACGAGCTATTGCTCAAGCAGGACTACCCGAGCTGGGGCTACGAGATCGCCCACGGCGCCACGTCGATCTGGGAACGCTGGAACGGCTACCACGACAAGGATGGCCCCGGCGACCCCAACATGAACAGCTACGCGCACTATGCCTACGGCGCCGTCTGCGAATGGCTCTTCTCCGACATGGCGGGCATCGATCTGCTCGAGCCAGCCTTTGCCAAGATCCGCATTCGCCCGCGCGTAGGCGGCGGGCTGACCTCGGCTGGCGCGACTCACGAATGCGTGCGCGGCGTCATCCGCAGCGACTGGCAACTTGACGGCGATACGTTCACGCTCGAAGTCGAAATCCCGGGCAACGCCACGGCGGAAATCCACTTGCCGACAACAGACGCCAGCAGCGTCACCAAAGGCGATACCGCCGTCCCAACCACGGAATCCGATGAGCCGGGCTACCGGATGCTAACCGTGGGCGCCGGCAGCTACGTCTTCCAGTGTCAATTCGGTTAAGCGCAAATTCAGCGCTTAGTCGAACACCACGGTCTTGTTATTATAAACGAGGATGCGGTGCTCGAGCTGCCAGCGGATGGCCTGGGCGAAAACCGCCTTTTCCAAGTCCTTGCCGCGGCGAATGAGATCCTTCGGGCCGTTGCGATGCGTCACGCGGGCCACGTCCTGCGCAATGATCGGGCCTTCGTCGAGGTCGGCTGTGGCAAAGTGCGCCGTAGCGCCGATCAGTTTCACGCCGCGCTCGTAGGCTTGGTGGTAGGGACGCCCGCCCGCAAAGGCCGGCAAAAAGCTGTGGTGGATGTTGATGACCGGGCAGCCGATGTTCGCCAGGAAACTCTGCGAGAGCACTTGCATGTAGCGCGCCATCACGACGAGCTCCACGCCCGCTTCCTGCATAATGCGAATTTGCTCGGCCTCGGCCTCGGCCTTGTTAGCCTTGGTCACGGGCACATGGTGAAACGGCAGGCCGTAAGACGCGGCGGCGTCAGCCAGCTCCTCGTGATTCGACACCACAACGACTGCTTGCCCCGGAAATTCGCCCGAACGAAAACGCAGCGCAATGTCGTGGAAGCAGTGATCGATCTTCGAGACCATGATGCCCACGCGCTGACATTCGTTGCCCAGCGAGATATTGCACGACATGCCGAGCTCCTGCCGCGCGTATTGGGCAAACGCCTGGCCCTCGGCCTCGGCATCATTGCCCTCAGCCGGCATCCAGACCACACGCTGAAAGAAGACGCTCGCTTCGTCGTCCCGATGTTGGTCGGCGTGTCGAATATTTCCGCCACGTGCAAAGATCCAGCTCGCGACGTTGGCGACGATACCGGGTTTGTCCGCGCCAAAAAGCAAGGCGGTGATTGGGTTGTCAGATGTGCTGCTGGCCATGATGCAAGCTAGCTATAAAAGCAATCTGGGCGTGGGCTTAAAGACTTTTTATTCGTTCAAACATAAGCCTAATTGATATTCCAAGCAACAGACTTTGATATAGGAAATTACACTCAGAACTCATGGGATTTGTAAAATCCCCGTAAAGGAAAACGCCAGACTAGAATCCTATTGCCAATATGCGATGGATTTGCCCCTGCCTCGTCATAAGGCAAGGACCCCAGTGCCGAAAGTATGAATCTGTAAGGACTAAGTTTAGCCATGCAGAGTCGGAATTTTTTTGATTAAATTTACAACATAACAAACTACCCGTTATGAATGGCACATTTTCCCACTTACTTTCATGCAGTCGCTACTTGATGGCAATTCTGGCCATTAGCACTTTTTCTACAACCGCCCAAGCTGACACCAACGAACATCTACCCATCAAAAATGAACAAGGCCAAGTGGTCGGTGCCATCATCGAACCGCTCAAAACCGAGGCCAACGTTGCTCCCTCGGTGATGATTAAGCTCAATGACGGCACTCAAAGAGCCCTCCTTGCCAGCTCCCTGCAACGGGTAGGCGATGCCTACATTCTCCATCCTGTCAGCACCCCAAAGAGTGAAACCGACGAGGCCATGAACGCCGCCTTCGAAGTCCGCTCGATGACAATGGTGCTCATCATGCAAAGCCACGAGGACACAAAGTTACTCAGTGACATCTCCAACTTGGCCTATGACGTAAAGGACAACAAACTCTACCTCGTTGGCGACTTACCGAACACCTACGGCCTTGAGCGCTTACTCGACGTGACCTCCGAGCTCTGCGAGTTCGAAATCGTGCCGAACATCACAATCAAACCCGCAGAAGCGCGCAGCTAGAGCATCTTTTTACATTTAGCTTGGCTGATCACAGGCCGCAGTAGTTTTTTCGTGTTCAGCAAGGCGGCTTGAGCGCGGTAGGCTGGAAGCCTGTGACCGAAATACCAACGCCGCTGGCGTGGAAAAGTGCTCGGTTACACGCTTGGGGCCAGATTAGGCCAAGCTAAATGAAAAACGCTCTAGCCAGCCACCGATTTACGACAAACGCAGCCGGTTCGCCAACGCTGCGTTTTTTTGTGCAAAAAAGAGTTTGACGCAGTGAACATTAATCTAATACTCATTTGCACAACACAGGAACCACCATGAAAAAACTTACCACCCGTCAGCACGAAATTCTCGGTTTTATTCAACAACAATTCCGCGAGCAGAGCTATTGGCCCAGCATCCGCGAAATCCAGGAACACTTTGGCTTCAAGAGCACCAACGCCGTAATGGGGCACCTCCGCGCCCTTGAGCGCAAGGGCTACATCAGCCGCGCTCCCGGCCAGGCTCGCACCTTCCGCGTCACCTATGACGACGGCACCAACAAGCCCGTTTTCGCCAAGGACGTAGTGGACATTCCGATTTTTGGCACCATCGCCGCCGGCTACCCGGAAGGTGTGGAGTCCGCCGGTGAAATCGGTCGCCTTCAGCTCGATATTTCCACCGCCGGCGTCCGCCGCAACAAGCGTGCCTTCGCACTCAAAGTCCGTGGCGAAAGCATGATCGACGCCGGTATTTTCGATGGCGACGTGGTCGTCCTCGAGCCCGGTCTGCCAAAGGATGGTGACATCGTGGCTGCCCTGATTGACAACGAAACCACGCTCAAGCGCTTCGTGCAGTCCACTGGTCGCGCCCCCTACCTGAAGGCGGAAAACGTCGACTACCCGGAGCTGCATCCCGTTGCCGAGTTGGTCATCCAGGGCATCGCCAAGGCTGTCGTTCGCAGCCTCTAGCACACCGCGCTGATGGCAGAGATCAGTCCGCTGGAGCAGCGCATCGGTCATCAATTCCGCGACCCCGCCTTGCTTACACAGGCGTTGACGCATTCGTCGCGCCTGCAAGATGAGCCGGAAGCCATTGACAACCAGCGCCTTGAGTTTCTGGGCGATTCGGTGCTCGGTGTCTTCCTGGCGGAGGCGCTGTATCAAGCCTATCCCGACGAGCGCGAGGGCCACTTGGCCCGCGCCAAGTCGATCTTGGCCAAAGGCGACTTCCTGGCGCAGCTGGCCCGCGAGCTGGACCTCCCCCCCCTCCTCCGCATGAGCGAGGCCGAACGCTCGATGGATGGTCACCTCCGCGACGCCGCGCTAGAAGACGCGTTTGAAGCGCTCATCGGCGCCGTCTATCTAGACAGCGATTTCCCGACCACGCGCACCTGCCTGCAAGGGCTCTACGGTGACCTCCCCACCCGCCTCGAAAAACGCCTCGCGCACGACAACCCCAAAGGCCGACTCCAGGAATGGACGCAGGCCCAAGGCCAGGAACAGCCGATCTACACAATCGTCAACGAAACTGGCCCTGGCCACGCCCGCGAGTTCACCGCCGAAGTCGCCGTTGCTGGTGAAGTCCAAGGCTCCGGCCAGGGTGCGAGCAAAAAAGAAGCTGAAGAAGTCGCCGCCCGCAGCGCGATCAAGCAGCTAGGGATTTAAGAATTTCGCGGGCTAAAATTGCCTTTCGCCGGAAAACCTCTTTGTTGGAGCGTTTTCCCGCCCCGAACTGCTACCCAATTAATCCATGAAACCCGTCGTCCTGCCAACCGACGCCGATGTCCGCCTTTTGTACGGGGTGGCTGGTCCGGCAGTGCCAGTGGTCAGCGTGGAAGCCTTGGCCAGCAAGCCCAAGGCCCCCACCGGCATCGCGATTCTCGTTGGCCAAGTCGGGCGCACGCTCGAAGCCTGGGCCGAGGACCTCGAGTTTTTCTATCGCCGCAAATTTCCCCAAGCCAAGCTGCGCGTGCTAGCATTGCCGCGTCTGGGCGACGTCGAGGAGGACGACGCCCGCGCCTTCGAGCTCCATTGCGACCGCCTCGCCGCGCTGGCGGCGCTCGTCGAAGCCAAGCCGGATGAGCTCGTCTGCCTCGCCGTTCACCCCGCGGCGTTGATGCAGCCCCTCCCCCCTCCGAAGAAGTTGAGCACCGTGTCCGTGCGCCTGAAAGTCGGCGAGCAGCTTGATTTCCAAGGCCTCGTGGATCAGCTCAACGGCGAGCTTGGCTACGACTCCGAGGCCATTTGCGAAACCCCCGGCCAGTTCGCCGTCCGTGGCGGCTTGATCGACATCTACCCGCTCAACGCCACCGCCCCCCTGCGCATTGATTTCTTTGGCGACGAGATCGAGTCGATCCATGAGTTTGACCCGACAAGCCAACGCTCGACGGATAAAGTCAAAGAAGCCTTCCTTTCCCCCGCGATCGAGGTGGATACTACCCAGTCCGCCACACTGATCGACTACCTGCCCAAGCGCGTCACCTGGCTCATTCGCGAGCCGGCGGAGCTCGCCGAAAGTGAGCCCGAGTTTTTTCAATATCCGGAAAACATCCCCCCCCCTTCGCGCAACCTCAAGCACCTGATGGACGCCCGCGCGGGCAAGCCGGACAAGTGGATCGTCCTGAGCGAAATTGAGATCTCGCCGCCCCTCCTCGGACCAAAACCAAAGAAAGAGGAAATCCTCAGCGAATCGCTGGAGCACTACGCGACCTTTGCCGAGACCACCCAGATGGGTGCCATTCGACACGAGTCCGAGCAGCGTTCGCGGCGTGATTTCTTGCGGCAGATCCTCGCTTGGCAAGAGGCTGGCCACCGCACAATTTTCATCCTCAAAACCAGTGCCGAAGAACGCCGTCTCCGCGAAATGCTGGAGGAAGATCCCTCCGGCCGCAAGCTGGAGGCCGAGTGCACCATCGGCACGCTGAGCGAGGGTTTCCGCCTGACCTCCCCCCAACGGCGCGAGGTATTTGTGACCGAGGCCGAGCTCTTTGGCCGCAAGCGCATCCGTGTGGGGCGCCGCCAGCGCAAGATGCCGCACCGGCAGGCCGTCGATCAGGCGCTCGACTTCTCCGAGCTCGCCGACGGCGACTACCTTGTCCACCTGCAGAACGGCGTGTGCTTGTTCCGCGGTTTGCAAAAGCTGAAGGTTGGCGGGCGCGAGGAAGAAGTCATCTCGCTGGAGTTCGACGAGGGCGTCACCGTCCACCTGCGCCTGCACGAGAGTCATTTGCTCAGCCGCTACGTCGGCCTGACCAAAATGACGCCCAAGCTCGGCAAACTCGGCAGCAACCAGTGGTCGAAAGCCCGCGCCGCCGCCGAACGCGCCACACTGGACTTCGCCGGCGAGCTGCTCCGCCTTCAGGCCGAGCGCGAAACCAACCCCGGCCACGCCTGCTCCCCCGACCACCCCTGGCTGCGCGATTTCGAAGACTCGTTTATCCACGAGGAAACCGTCGACCAAAAGCAGGCTATCGAGGACGCCAAGCGCGACCTTGAGCGCGCGCTGCCGATGGACCGACTCGTCTGCGGTGACGTCGGTTTCGGCAAGACCGAGGTGGCCATCCGCACCGCCTTCAAGATGGCGCTCGAGGGCAAGCAAGTCGCGATGCTCATTCCGACGACGGTGCTTTGCCAGCAGCATTTCCAGACCTTCCGCGACCGCTTTGCAAACTACCCCGTGACCATCGAAATGCTGTCACGTTTTCGCACGCCGCAGCAAAAGCGCGAGATTCTCAAGCAGCTCAAGGAAGGCAAGATCGACATGATCATCGGCACCCACGCCCTGCTCGGTAAGGACGTGAAATACAAGGACCTCGGCCTGCTGATTATCGACGAAGAGCACCGGTTTGGTGTGCGGCAAAAGGAGTCGCTCAAGCAGCTCAAGCGCAGCGTCGATGTGCTGACAATGAGCGCCACACCGATCCCCCGCACCCTGTATTTTGCGCTGGTGGGCGCCCGTGATTTGAGCGTGATCGAGACCGCCCCCCGTGACCGTCGGCCGATCGAAACCCTTGTCAAAAGCTACGACCCGCAGCTCGTCAGAACCGCCATCGAGCGCGAGATCGAACGCGGCGGGCAGGTTTTCTATCTGCACAATCAGGTGCAGACCATCGAGACCGTCGCCAACCATCTGCGCAAGATGTTGCCCAAGCTGAGCATTGGCGTCGGCCACGGGCAGATGTCCGAACGTGGCTTGGAAAAAGTGATGACCGAGTTTGTTGGCGGGCGCTACGATGTGCTCGTCTGCACGACGATTATTGAAAACGGCCTCGATATCCCGAACTGCAATACGATCATTATCGAAGGTGCCGACCGCTTCGGCTTGAGCCAACTTTACCAGCTACGTGGGCGCGTCGGCCGCTTCAACCGGCAGGCGTATTGCTACCTGCTGCTCCACCGCCACAGCCGCCTGCTCGATCTCGCCCGCAAACGCCTGGGTGCGATCCGGCAGTTTAACCAGCTCGGTGCCGGATTCCGCATCGCCATGCGCGACCTGGAGCTCCGCGGCGCGGGCAATTTGATCGGCCTCAAGCAGCACGGCCACATCGCCAACGTCGGCTTCGACCTCTACTGCCAGCTCTTGCGCCAGAGCATTGCCCGCCTCAAGGGCGACGACCATGCCGCCGTCATCCGCGCCAATGTGAAACTGGATTTCGTCTTGGTTGGCCGTTATCTCGGCGAAACCGGCGAAACGGAGGTCAAAATCGGCTACGACGCGTTGAAAAAAGTCGACCGCGACAAGGATGCGGTGCCCAAAGTCGAGGCCTTCCTGCCCGAAAACTACCTGCACGAAGCCCGCCTGAGGATCGATTTTTACCGCCGCCTCGCCCTCGCCTCCAGCCAGAAAGCCGTTCGCGAGATTGGCGACGAGCTGAAAGATCGCTTTGGCAAACCGCCAGAAGAGGTCGCAACCTTGCTTTTATTGACGGAAATTCGCGTTTGCGCTGAACGTTGCGGCATTTCCTCGGTCGAAAGCGATGGAAACAAACTAAAATGCAAACGCGCCAACAGCGGCGGCCCAGACTTTCTAATGGTCGGCAAGCGTTTTCCCCGCTTGACCGCCAAGGGCGCCACAACCAGAATGCGCGAAATTTTGACATTCCTGAAACGACAGGAACCAAAACAGATATGACGAAATACCTGCTCATCACCCTTTCATTAATCTTGGCGCTGAACGCCCAGGCCCAACTCAAGGAGGACTGGGACATCCAATACACCAACGGCATTGCCGCCCAGGTGAATGATGAGATTATCACGCTGGAAGCCCTGCGCAAGGAGGTCGCCCCGCTAGTGCCGGAAGTCCGCCGCAGCTCACGCACTCGCATGGAGTTCGACCGCAACATCCAGCAGATCACCAGTGAAATTCTGCAGAACATGATCGACCAGATCCTGATCATCGCGGAGTTCAACGAAAAGGGCTACCTGATCCCCCAATCCTACCTCGACAACGAGTACGACGACCACATTACCAAGGAATTTAACGGCAACCGATCGGAGTTTCTCGAATATCTCCGCCTACAGGGCAAAACGGACCTCCAGTTCCGCGAAGAGCTGCGCGACCGCATCATCGTTGGCTACATGCGCAGCCAGATGCTGAAGTCCCAAACCGAAGTCAGCCCCCAGAAGATTCAGGAGTATTATGAGAAGAACAAGAGCCAGTTCTTTGAAGACGAAGGCGTCAAGCTGCGCATGATCACGCTCATGCCGATCACCGGCGAAAGCGAAGACTTGATGCAGCAGCAGGCCGCGACCATCATGGAGCAACTGGCGCAAGGTGCTGATTTTGCTGAGCTGGCCACCAAATACAGCCAAGATATGAACGCCGCTAATGGCGGTGACTGGGGCTGGCGCGAATACACCGACCTCCGCGACGAGCTGGGTAATGCTGCGCGCCAACTATCAACCGGTCAGTATAGCCAACCTATTGACCTTGATGGCGTGATCTACATCGTCAAGGTTGACGAAAAGCGTGAATCCGGCGTCAAGCAGCTGGCAGCGGTCCGCCAGGAGATTGAGCAAGCGATTACCAACCGCCTCGCCCGCCAAGCGCAAGAACGCTGGCTCGAGCGCCTCCGCAAAAAGGCCTACATCAAGTTCTTCCTCCGCGAGGCCGGCCCAAGCCCGAAAAATGACGATGGCCCCGTCCAAATGAACATCGGCAAGCAGGAAGCAGAGCCTTCGTCCATCGCGCCGATGCCCTGGGAAGCTGCGCCTAGCAACGACCCAGTGCCAGTACAAGAGACTGAACACGCTCGCGAGCAGATGCCAGCGCGCGGCCCGAGACAGTAAGGCTTTCTTTTTAACGAAACAAAAAAGCCGTCCCGATGTGGGACGGCTTTTGTTTTAAATGATTATGGCGAGTTAGCCGACTGCGGCTTCTTGCTCGAAGAACAAGGCGTCGTCGCGAACCACAACCTTGATCGGCTCGCCGCGCTTGACCTCCTCCCGGAGGATCGCTTCGGCCAGCGGGTCTTCCAAGTGACGCTCGACTGCGCGACGCAGCGGACGCGCGCCGTATTTCTCGTCCCAGCCCCGCTCGATCAGGAAGTCCTTCGCTTCGTCGGTGATCACGAACGAGATGTCGTGGTCCTTCAGACGAACGCTGACCTTCTTGAGCTCGAGGTCGACGATCTTGGTCATGTTTTCCTTGGTCAGCTGGCGGAAGATCACGATCTCCGTCAGGCGGTTCAGGAACTCCGGCTTAAAGGCCTTCTTCGTTTCGTCGAGAATCTTGTCCTTGATGCGCTCGAAGTCGCGGGCGTCGTCCAGTCCGATATCGAAGCCCATCGACGTGTTCTTCTGGAGCACATCGGCGCCAACGTTCGACGTCATGATGAGGATCGTATTGCGGAAGTCCACCGTGCGGCCAAGGCTGTCGGTCAAGCGACCATCTTCCAAGACCTGGAGGAGAATTTGAGCGACATCCGGGTGCGCCTTTTCGATTTCGTCAAAGAGGATCACGCAGTAAGGCTTGCGGCGGACTTGCTCGGTCAGCTGACCACCTTCTTCGTATCCGACGTAACCGGGAGGCGAACCAATCAGGCGGCTGAGCGCGAACTTCTCCATGTATTCAGACATGTCGATTTGAATCAGCGCTTCCTGGTCGCCAAACATCTTTTCGGCAAGCATCTTGGCCAAGTGTGTCTTACCCACACCTGTCGGCCCGAGGAACATGAACGAACCAATCGGACGACGTGGATCCTTGAGGTCGGCGCGTGAGCGGCGGAGCGCCTTCGCAATGACCTTGGTGGCTTCGTCCTGGCCGATAATGTATTCCTGCAGTTCCCCTTCGAGCCCAAGCAGCTTTTGGGTTTCGGTCTGCTCCATGCGGGAGAGCGGGATGCCCGTCCAGTCGGAAACGACCGCGCACATTTGCTCTTCGTCGACCATGATGACCTGCTCTTCACGGCTGGTCTTCCAGTCTTCGATCATCTGCTCGCGCTTGGCGCGCAGTTGCTTTTCCTGGTCGCGGAACTTCGCGGCCTGTTCGAAATGCTGCTTACTGATCGCGTCTTCCTTCTGGGCGCAGACTTCGTCAATCTTGCCTGCGAGGTCTTCGATTTCCGGCGGGCGATTGAGCGAGTCAATGCGGGCGCGGGAACCGGCTTCGTCGAGGACGTCGATTGCCTTGTCCGGCAGGAAGCGGGACGTGATGTAGCGATCGGAAAGCTTCACGGCATATTCGAGCGCGGCGTCGGTGAAGGTCACCTTGTGGTGGTCTTCATACTTGCCGCGGATGCCCTTGAGGATCTGGAGAGTGTCTTCCATGTTCGGCGCTTCCACCTTCACGGATTGGAAACGACGATCCAGCGCGCTATCCTTCTCGATATACTTGCGGTATTCCGCCAGCGTGGTCGCGCCGATGCACTGCAGCTCGCCGCGGCTCAGGGCCGGCTTGAAAATGTTGGAAGCGTCCATCGCCCCCTCAGCGGCACCAGCGCCCACGATCGTGTGGAGCTCGTCGATGAAGATGATGATGTTCTTCGCGCGGCGAATTTCGTCCATGACCGCCTTGATGCGCTCTTCGAACTGGCCACGGTATTTCGTGCCCGCAACCATCAGTGCGAGGTCGAGGGTGATCACCCGCTTGTCGGCCAGAATTTCCGGCACAACGCCCGAGGCGATCTCCATGGCCAAGCCTTCGACGATCGCAGTCTTACCGACACCGGCTTCCCCGATCAACACCGGGTTATTCTTGGTGCGGCGGCAAAGGATCTGGATGACGCGGCGAATTTCCTTTTTACGGCCGATAACCGGGTCCATCTCGCCATTCTTGGCCAGCTCGGTCAGGTCGCGACCAAAGGCCTTGAGCGCCGGCGTCTTGACTTCCTTCTTGTCGTCGCTCGAACCACCGCTTGCGCCTGCGGGCTGCGGTCCACCGAGCGGCGCATCTTCGGATTCGCCAGAAAAATTAGGATCGAGTTCGGACAGGATTTCGTTGCGGCAACGCTCGATATCCACATCCAGGCTCTTCAAAACGCGGGCGGCTACGCCCTCGCCTTCCCGCAGCAGCCCCAGCAGGATGTGCTCAGTGCCGATGTAGGAATGATTCAGGGATTTGGCCTCTTTGCCGGCTAGGGCGAGGACCTTTTTCACACGCGGCGTGTAGGGAATGCTGCCCGTGGGCTTGCTTTCCGGACCGGTGCCAACTTGCTTCTCAACGGCCGCACGCACGGTGTCGAGGTCGAGCCCCATTTTCTGTAGGACGTTGACTGCTACCCCTTGGCCAAGGTTGATCAGACCGAGCAGTAAATGCTCCGTTCCGACGTAATTATGGTGAAACCGGTCTGCCTCCTTGCGTGCGAGGGCTAGGACCTGTTGGGCTCGTGGGGTGAAATTATTCATTGGCTCCATTCAGTTATCAGTTCCTTGGTGTTTGTTAATTACTTAAAATCATGAAAATGCCAGCTTGTCAAAATTGAGAGGCGGCATTCGGACAGTTTCTTCCCGCAACATCCGAGCACGGGCAATATCCCGCCCCTCGCTGTCGATGTTCTCCCGCGCCGCAAATTGAATGTGCCCCGGTTGACATTCGAGGAACAACCGGTCCACTTGCGCCCGCTGCTCACTCGGCAATAGACCGAGGTCGACCGCCAGACGTATGAGCGAGAGAAAATTCATAGCTTCACTTGAGCTTAAAACGTGCCCATGCTGCAGAATTCCGAAGGCACGGCCAATTTTATCCGCCAATTTGAGCGGTTCATTTTCCACGAGGCGCAGGCGCGCGTTGATTTCCTGCTCCTTAATCGTCTCGATGACGCTGCCCAAACGGCGAATGATGTCGGCCTCGCTTTCGCCCAGCGTTTGCTGATTGGAAATCTGAAAAAGACTGCCCGAAGCGTCCGATCCCTCACCAAACAAGCCACGCACGACCATGCCCAGTTGGTTGACCGCACGGACGACTTTTTCCATCTGGCTGGCCAGGACCAGGCCCGGGAGGTGCATCATCACCGAAGCCCGCAATCCCGTTCCCACATTGGTTGGGCAGGCGGTCAGGTAGCCAATTTCTTCGGAAAAGGCGTAGTCGAGTTGGCCCTCCAGGCTGGTGTCAATTGCGTCGATCGCTTCCCAAATATCATTGAAATGATACCCAGACCGGAGCACCTGAATGCGCAGGTGATCTTCTTCATTGATCATGATCGCGACTGCCTGATCCGGGCTGACAACCACGCCGGAACCCACGCCGTGAGCGGACAGCTCGCGGCTGATCAAGTGACGCTCGACCAAGACCTGCTTTTCGAGATCAGAAAGATTTTCAATTTCGAGCACTGCGCCACGCTGCATGGCGTCGAGTGAGGCAATTGCCTGCTCACATGCGGTCAACACGTCCCGCCGCTGCGCCGTTTTGGCCCACCCGGGAAATGGGTGCCCCTGCAGGTTGCGCGCCAGTCGCACGCGGGTGCTGATGACGACTTCCTGCGGCGGTTCGGCCGCATGGGTCAGTTCGCTTTTGCCATCAATGAGCGGTTGTATCTGCATATTTGCGTAAAAAGTTCTGGGCATCGGGGTGGCTGCGCTTCACAGAAGCACATGCGGAAAAAAAGAACAAGTTGGTGAGAGAAAACTCTCTGCTAACCATGAGAGAAATTAGTCGATTCCGGGCTGCTTTGCAAGGCTTTCAGCTCGTCACGCAATTTCGCCGCTTCCTCGTAATTCTCGCTTTCCACCGCAGACTGAAGCGCCTCTTCGGTCTCGCGGACTTTGCGTTGAAAGAGGATGCGTGACACCAAACCATGAGGAAATTTCCCGTTGTGATGCGTGCCACGGTGCATTTTAGCCAGCATCGGCTCGATGAAGTCCTCTAACGACGTGTAACAATCCGGGCAGCCAAGACGACCTAGTTTCTTAAAGTTCTTCGGGCTGAAACCGCAGCTCGGACACTCCGAAACGGCGCTTTGATTACCCGAGAAAGATTCCTCATCACCGGAAGACAGCAAATCCGCCAGCGAGAATCCAGCTGGGTCTGTCACGCCTTTCTGGTGCGGGCAATCTTCACAAAAATCCAGCTTCTTAATCTCGTTGTTGACTATTTGGGTCAGGTGGATGGTGGCCGGCTTTTGGCAGTGACTACAATCTGGGGGCTTTGCCATGTGAAATTCCTCTAAATTCAATTGACGATAGTGTAACTTATCGGCGCCTTTAGGAAAGGCCTTAGCATAACATGCACCAACTCACTGCCGCTCGTCAATAAGCGCCAGCACAAAGTCGATCGTCACCGCCGCCTTGCCGTCAATTTTCACCGATCCGCGCATGAAATTAAAGCCACGGGTCTCTTCCTTGAAAATCGCTTCAATTTCCACCGTGTCACCCGGTTTGACCATGCGCTTAAAGCGGGCGTCCTGGATGCGGGAGAGCACCGGTGTCTTGCCGGTCAGATCCACGCCATTGGCTTCAAGGCGCTTGGCCAGGTAGATGGCACCTGTTTGGAGTACGGATTCACACAAGATCACACCGGGGGTGATCGGGTTCCCCGGGTAATGGCCTTCGTAGAAGTTTTCTTCGGCGCGCCAGGTGCGGCGGCAAATTCCCCGATCTTCGGAGAGCTCAACAATTTCGTCGACAAAGAGAAATGGCGGACGGTGCGGTATGGTACGGAGAATTTCTTCCATGACCGCCATTTATTCGCCCCTCGCCCCGATATTGCAACGGCAATTAGCGTTAATTATCTCTCTCCAACACAAGAAAACGCCCCACTCGTTTGAGCGGGGCGCTGGAGTATAGAAAATCTTAGAGGGCGTCTAAAAAGTCTGATCGAGTCGGCGAGATGTATTCGAGAGGCAAAATTTCGGCTTCTGAATCGAGGCGAAACCAGTTTCGTCGAGATGAAGAAATGATATTTTCACCTCGAAGACGCACTCCGGCGAAGACCACTTGAGTTTTTAGACGCCCTCTTAAAGGACTACTGCTTGCCGTCGGGATCGCCCAGATCGGGGATCGACTGCAGTGCGCCAGCTTCACCCCACTGAGCGAGCTTGCCATTCACGAAGTAAACCAGGTAGCTCGGCTTGTTCTTGTCGCCTGTGTAGCGCCAGCCGGTGACCTTCTTGCCTTCCTTGTTGAGCGAGTTGGCCACGACATCGTAGTCGTCGCCCATTTCCTCGGAGACCTGATCGGGACTCATCCCGAACTTCAGGGCCTTAACGCCGCCTGAGCTGCTCGCGCAGGCAGAGAGAAATAACGAAAGGAACAATAAGGTAATGATTCGCTTCATGCCGCTAAACGTAACCGCACAACATTCAGTGACAAGCAAGTATTTGCAGCGTGAGCCAGATTATACCCTACGATCTTCCGTAGAAGGACACTTTGATTTTACCTCCCACGAGCACAGAACAACAAGGCCGCCGACATCGCCAAACATAATGATTGACGCACATTTAATATTTATTACATTAAGACAATTTCCTCCCATTCTGCCCTCCCCCTAGTATCCCATGAGAAGTAGCCCAGCATTGCCCCAACGTCGCGGCTTCGCACTTGTCATCGCCCTGATTTTAATGGCGATGATGGTGCTGCTAATGACAAGCCTGACCACCCTGACCAGCGTAGAACTGTCCACCACCAGTCAGAATGTAAAAGAGGCCCAGACCCGTGAAGTCACGCGATTTGCGTTACTTGAAGCGATGGGCGAGGCCCAGCAATTTCTGGGACCCGATGCACGCATCAGCGCACGCCATGCAATTTACGACGCCGATCCATCGACACCGGAGCTGGAGTCCCTGAGCAACCAATGGCTGACCGCCATCTGGGACGCATCTCATCCGGACCGCCTCCCTCGCACCCTGATCAGCGGCAATGACCAGACTGCGTTCAACCCGGCTACGGATACCGCCTACCCCAGCGAATACCTAAATCCACTCAGCAGCGCCCTCGCCTCCCCGGATAGTGACGACTCTATCGCCATGATTTACGAAGACACACAAAATCCTGCCAACGATGTCTATGCGCCCAAAGAATCGATTATCAATGCAGACGGCGTGTTAACGGGCCGCTTCGCATGGGCCATTATCGATGAAGGCGTAAAAGCCAATTTAAGCGTCCACACTTCCGCCGATGCGCCGAGCGAGCTTCCCCCGCTCGCCAACCAAGCCCTCGTGTCTCCTGTAACGACCGGCATCGAGCTACTTCCCGGCCTATCTGCTTTAACCATGGACACCGAAGACCGCGCCTCGGTTGAACGTGCCTTCGACATGGCCGTGCTCGAAACCTTGTCACCCGCAGACAGTTCCCTCGCAGCCGACAACTTTCACCACGCTACTTTTAAGAGCGCAGGCGTCCTCTCCAAAACAACTCAAGATGCCGACACCGGCCTTTGGGGCGGCCTAAAATTTGACCTGACCAATGCACTCAGCGCCGATGGCTTGGATGCCACGCTGAGCGGCGAAAGCATTTTTCCGGCCGCGACCAGCCGAGTCGGTGACGACGGCGGACCGTTGTGGGAGCAACTGCATGCCTGGGTCAACCTCGCCCCCTCCAACGGCCTGGCCAACGCCGACGCCACCTACACGCCGATTCCCTATGCAGGCGACACACCGGGCATCACACCCGTGCTGACGCTCGTCCAGCTCCACGTCAACGTGCTGGTGCTGGAAGAACCCACCGCCAACCAATATGCGATCTGGTATTTCCTGCAACCCGCCTTCGTACTCTGGAACCCCTACGACGCCGAGATCGACGCCAGCTCATTCATTGTCGACTCCCAGCTTTCCAACAGCGGCGCACAGGAGCTCAAGTGGCTGCACCGCGTGGAGTGGAGCCCGCATTCCGGCTCCAGCGAACCGCCGATAAACTTTCCGACGAGCGGTGTTACCAAAGACGGCCAGACCTATCAATATATCGGCCTCGATACCCCCGCCTACGGACGCATGGCGTTCAAGCTGAACCTCAATTCCAACCTGCAACCGGGCGAAGCAATCGTCTTCACGCCCCTCACGCCGGACCAGATCATCACCGACGCCACGGCACCCCTCGACCTCTATCCGGGCTATCGCGGCGGCTTCTCCTTCGCATTCAAAGTCCCCAACTCGACCATGACGGTTGATCCCGCGCAGCACGAGTTAACCGCCATCCAAACCATTTCTGAACAACGCGTTTCGGGCGTCGTTCGACTCGCGCGCAATGCAAGCGAGCTTGGCAGTCAACCGCTGCAACACATCGAGCGCCTCAACGCCTCGGGCTTCAATTCCAGCAGCCGCTGGAACCGGCTTTACGCGACTGGCACTCAATTATTGACCTACGGATCGCTCGGCTCGACAACCGGACCACTGATCGAAGACATCCCCGCCAACTTTTCTTACCGCGCCGGCCAGAAGTTCGCGCAAAGTCGGCTTGAAGAACACGAGGCCACCAGCACTTCCGACGCCGAGTATTTCCGCATTCAATGGCTGGAGGACTACAACCCCACCGCACCCTACTCTGGACGTTCGCCGCTGGAGTATGAAGTGGGCTCCAGCAGCAATGGCGGCACGGGTGATAATCCATCCTGGATCGCCGACTTCTTTTACACGACTGAGCTCGCTGCAGCACCCGACGATGCGGAGATACCCAGCAGCGGGGACAACGCCTTTGTAGGCTTCACGGACGACGCCTCCGGCAGCCTCAGCGCTCCGCTCTTTCACCTGCCTCGATCCAGCCGCGAATTTCACTCAATTGGCGACCTGCGGCACGCGCGCCTTGGGTTGGCTCGCAACTACACTCAGGCCCAACAATACTGGAAGTGGAGCAACACGACGTCTGCATATGCCATCGGCAGCAGCAGCGCGAGCCCTTACCTCGAACCCGACACCGTTTACCGCGACCAGTGGCCGGACTTCAGCAGCCCGGATTCCGGGCCACCCGTTTACTATGACCTGCCTTGGAACCTGAACAACGCTCTCTGGGACGACTACTTTTTCTCGACCGTCACGGAGAGCGATGTCCGCGCCGATGGCTACTTGGCCGAGAACCAACGAATATACGCCAAAACGGACCACACCGACGCGAACCTGGACTTCGCCGCCAACGCCGCAGGCGAGCTTTACGTGCATGGCGCCTTCAACGTCAATTCAACCTCGGTTGAGGCATGGAAAGCCCTGCTCGCCGCGAACTTTGGCGCGGAGGTCGCCATTGCCGATGGCTCCAGTGAAACCTACTCCGATCAAGCCCCCTATCTCCGCCATCCCTATCCGCAGAGCAGCGAAGTCGATGGGGAATCGACCAGCCTCCCCGAAGACACCGAAGCCTACAACGGCTACCGCACGCTCAACACCAACGAAATTGATGCGCTCGCCGAGGCCATTGTTAAACAGGTCAAAACCAGGGGGCCATTCACCTCGCTGGCAGAGTTCGTTAACCGCGCCCCGAACCCCACCAGCCACCTTGGCCGCACCATTGCATCGCCGGAAACCTGGCAAGCCAAGGGCGCGCTCCAAGCCGCCATTGATGAGTCCGGCATCAACGACTATTTCTATGATCTCAATGACGCCAGCGACGGCGACGACGACACCTACGCCTACAGCGTCGAAGCCCCCGAAGACCTGTACGAAGACTACATCACGAGCACCCGGTATTTCCGTGAATTCAATCGCGACGCCATGCAGGGCGCTTTTGCGGCCAACGCGGCTGGCTACCTGACTCAGGGCGATTTGCTGGCATCACTTGGCAGCCAGTTGACCGTGCGCTCCGACACCTTCCGCATCCGCGTTTGGGCCGAGTCGTTCAGCCCACTGGGCGAGAGCAATGGCGAGGCTTGGGC
Source organism: Cerasicoccus maritimus (assembly GCA_031296935.1). Classification (GTDB taxonomy): domain Bacteria; phylum Verrucomicrobiota; class Verrucomicrobiia; order Opitutales; family Cerasicoccaceae; genus Cerasicoccus; species Cerasicoccus maritimus. The sequence continues at coordinate 169,113 of JAVDPD010000005.1, read as the reverse complement.
CGAAGCAGTGATTCAACGCACCCCCAACAAACTCGACCCAACCGAAGACATCACCACTGGCGACCCCACCGATGGGCAGGGCCGTCGCTTCATCATCACCAGCTTCCGCTGGCTAGACTCTCCCCAGATTCCCTAACGAAACATGATCCGCACGACGATCCTTTGCCTAACTTGGCTCATTGCCTGGTCCGGCCTATCGGCCCAGGAGGCGCCGCCTGCCATCAACTGCAAGATCAGCCTTTACCTGGTCGGCGGCAAAGCCAAGGGCGCGCAAGCAGTTGCCCAAGGCGCCACCCGCAAAGCGGAAAAGCTCTACTACTTTTCGGCTGGCGAGGCCCATGAAGTCACCGTCCGATCCGGCCAGCGAACGCGGGCGTTTCAATACACGGGGCCACCCGATTTTAAACTCTACCGCCTCACCGGCGTGGGCACCGACGGCCTACCTACCTACTCAGTGGCAGCGTCTATTTCCCTCAAACCTGGTGAACAGCACACGCTGCTCACACTGCTCGAACAAGGCGCGCGCTACGCACTGCTGCCCGTTGATCTTAGTCGCGCTGCTCAGGAACGCGACACCGCGCTGATGCTCAACCTCGGCAACCTCACGATTGCGTGCCTCGCCGGCGACCAGAAGTTTACCCTGAAGCCACTTGAGTCCAAGCAAGTGCCGCTCCGGCCGGTCGGCTCGGACTTGCAATTTGAGATCAAATGCGCCGCCCAATTGAAGGACGACTGGACCATCGTTTACTCCGGTTCACAAACCGTTCGTAAAGACAGCCACTACGTCTTCCTGCTTCTCCCCGAAGACGACGGCAGCGTTTACCGCGTCATCCGATTCCGCGTGTAACGAGACGCGCTAATCGATCCGCTTAAGCGTGAAAAAGCGGTTGCCGCCCAAGGCACCGTAGTCCCGATCTGGAATTTTAACGAAGTATCCCTTGGGATGAAACTTTGGCTGGTTGGTCATCCAGGCGTAGGAGCCACCCGTTACCGGAATCGAGCCGATGTATGTCAAGCTCCCAAAGCGATCAACAACACGCAGGGTTCCGGCAAAGTATTGATTGCTAATTTCGACAGCGTAGTTGAGCAAACGTGCAAAGCGCCCCGGCTTCCCCTGCCGCGCGATGTTTTCCAAGTAATCAATACGCTCGTGCACACGTGACTCCATAGCCAACGTCCCGGCAGCATCACGGAAAAAGCCATCAACTTGCCCACGCTGCCCGCCAGCCGTGATCACATCCAAAATATTGGACGAATTGGTGTCCGCGACCTGCATGCGCGTATATGGCTTGGGCAATTGAACGCTGCGCGCATGCAACGTTAGCAAAATCGCCTCCATAGCCGCCTTGGAGTCTGCTTCAGACCGATACCCGAACTCCCCGGGAAAGGGTGCCTCATTGATCAATAAACGCGCAACGTAGCCTTGCGGTGAATGATCAGGCGGCAAGTCCACCGCCCCCAATACTGGCAGCCCCCCGATCAGGACGCTAGCCAACAACAGCAGCTTCCATCTAATTGCAGCAGTGAACATGACGATAATATGCCCACACAGCGCCTTTATCGCAAGCGCAGACAACACAAGACGCTATCAAGACTGCCTCCCTACCCAACTAATCACCGGGCCCGCGACTTCTCGTATTCCGCCTCAATCGCCCTACGAATCCGCCCCATGTTCAGCCCAACTATCACTTCCTCACCGATGATAAAAGCAGGGCCACGAGTTAAATTGTATTTCTGCATTATATCACGACCACGACTGGATTTAAAGGCGTCGTAAACCACATAGTGGAAATCTTGTGCCGTCAGAAAACGCTTAACCTCAGGAGTCTGCTCAATATTCTCTGACACAACGACGATCACACGCACATGATGCTTCGCTTCTTCGTAGTGCTGCAAGGAACCTCTCTCACTTGCCTGATTCTGCTGCCATTGCTCCACCGTCGCTTGGCTTTCCGAATCCAAGCGAGCGACCGGAAAGGTAAATCGCTGCTGGTCAGGCAGGCGGATGATTTCCACGCACGCGTCTTTCACCGACAAAATACGACACGTCAATGAGCGTCCATCAACATCCCTTAACACTACTTCGCCAGACTCCGCTTGGTGCCCAAAACCCTGAAGCCAATTTGGCTCACCATCGGACGATTCCTCTCCTCCACTATCCAGTAGAGAATCTAATACAATACCATGATAACGCATGAGCCCAAAGCCTGCCAATGCGAAGACAACGATTAAGAAAATCCATTTCACGCAAAGCATAATCCCCATGTGAAATCAAAAAGCGAGCAACAACTACATCAAACTTATCACAATCCAAATTTATTAATATAAATCATTAATACCCGCGCGATTAGTCTTACGAATATCACCTAATAAATATTCTAATCCACCAACGGCACATAAGGTATTGTCCCCACCTCTACAACCTACCTACGGTAAATCCCTTAATACTTATCGCACCTCCAACAAACGCAAATAACCTGCGATAGACAACTGCCTGAAAGCTTCATCATACAGCGCACCATGATTACCATAAAACATTGTCAACAAGCATATTAGGATTCCTAACCCCAAATGTCTTTTCAAGCATTCATACAGGGGCAACACTCTCGGGAAACATACAATCCGGCAGTATTTAAAAATATTAAATATACTAAGCCAGCGCATCAATCTAAACATTTTAGCACGCATCAATTAGATTAGGCTACTAACCCTATATACCATAAGCCTCTGCCTCAATACACTCATACATCTCTAAATGTATTTTTTTTGAATTTTTTTCTTAAGCTTCGATTAAAACGCACGTTCTAAAGCTATGTGAATGAGTAGTTGATGCTTAGTTCCAATCAGGAACATGAACAGTTTATTCTGCCTATCCACAAACCCGAACTAATAACACACGCTAACAATATTAATAATGAAAGAAGTAGATCTCAACCCATTAACCGATATTAAGGGATTCATTGGCGCATGCCTCGTAGACTCCGATAGTGGCATGGTCCTCGGCATGGTCGGCGGCGGCGCACTGAACCTCGAAGCAGCCGCAGCAGGCAACACCGAAGTAGTGAAAGCAAAGCGCGCTACGATGGAATCGCTCGGCTTGGACGACAGCATTGAAGACATCCTCATCACCCTGGGAACGCAATATCACATCCTGCGCCCCTTGGCTTCAAACGAAGCAATCTTCCTCTACGTGGCAATGAACCGTGCCCAAGCCAACTTGGCTATGGCCCGCATCTCCCTCTCCACCTTCGAAAAGAAGATCAAGCTTTAAACTCCAACCGTTACTGCACACCTTGCTCAAGCAAGGTGTGCTATTAACATGCCAAACGACGAATTATACGCGCAGTTCATCGAAAAAACTGCCTGCCAACATTTTGTGGTCTATCGTAGGGATACCACTCCACTCCTCATGCTTCCCTACAAGCGCGACCACCGTGGTATGTCGAAGTTTATCAAAAACTTCAAGAAACTCGTGGCTCGCATACCGGATGCTGACGCACAAGACGGCGAACTCGAAGAAGTTGTCATCACTTGGGGCGAAAGTTACTACATCGCTCGCTTTTTCCCTGATGCAACCTCCGTGATCGCAGTTTTTCCTAAAGATATTAATCTCGGACTGGCCATTAACAGATTTAACAAGATCTGCCTAACGGTTCACGCCGATTTTATACCCGTCTAAAGAGAATCCCATGAAAGTAGGCATTGTTCAACTACCGGGCGCCTCTGGTGATCGAGATATGCTCCATGCGCTCATCAGCCATCTACATGTACGCGCACGGCTCTTCTCACACAAATGTTCGAGCTTTGCCGGGGCAGATGCAGTCATCATACCTGGAGGCGCATCTTTTGGCGATTACCTGCGCGCTGGTGCCATTGCAAAGTCCACCCCAATAATCAAAGCGGTCAAGGAGTTTGCAGCCAACGGTGGTCCAGTGCTAGGCATTGGCAATGGCTTCCAAGTTCTTTGCGAAGCCAGCCTTCTGCCTGGGGCTTTCACCGAAAACAATTCACGGGAACACCACTATGGGAACCAGACGCTGACCGTCGAAGACTCGACCAAAAATTTTAATAAAAACCGTTTGGGCGATAACATCTCCCTCCCGGTATCACATCGATTTGGGCGATACTGGGTCGATGATAAAAAGTTGGATTCCATGCAGTCCAACAACCAAATCATGTTTCGTTATGTGAATAATCCTAATGGCTCTGTAGGTGACATTGCCGCTATTCGCAATGCCGAACAAAACGTATTTGGGATGATGCCACATCCAGAGGCTGCCGTTGAAGAATCAGTCCATAACACAACTATCGGCGCTCGAATTTTAAGTGCATTCCTGAAACAACCTCGCGTTGAGCCCCAAAGACCTCAGCTAGACCCCGCTGTCCAGGGTGAAGTTGAGAAAATGCTGATTCACTGCGCCTCAGAAATGACACTGGATAGCATCCACGCCTACCTCCCCCAACAAGAGTTACTGCTTTCGATCAATGGTCAAAGAACTATGCAAAGCAGCGAACCAGATGAAGGTATCGGCGCTTATTTACACAAGCTCTACGCGCAGTCCAGTGGCGAAAACCCACAGAGCATGGCAACCACTATGGCGGAGCATTATGTGGTTACCGATGTTGGTCCTAAGCTCTCACTCATGACCGTGTCCACACGCAAGAAAGTTGCTTTGGTTCGCCTCATGAAAGAAGTCGAAACACTGAACGGTAACTTATCCAAACTTCTGGATTAGGCCACTTCGATGCGTTATCAATAAGTGGTTTATCGTGCCTCTGAGAGGGCGTCTAATAACTCAAGTGGTCTTCGCCGGAGAGCGTCTTCGAGGTCAAAATACCATTTCTTCATCTCGACGAAACTGGTTTCGCCTCGATTCAGAAGCCGAAATTTTGCCTCTCGAATACATCTCGCCGACTTGATCAGACTTTTTAGACGCCCTCTGAGAAAATTGACGCCACTGCTTTAAAGCTCTGCCTCCTGTTCTCACATCTGTAATTGCTCACCTTGCTGTTTTGACAGATCGCGGTATTCGGCTTGCACAACCTCTTCGCCAAACTTGCGCTCCAATCGGCGCATAATGAAGTGGCCGAGCGCCATCTCCTGATAAAAGCCCGTGAAGTAGGTGTTGATAATCGCCCCGCCAACGGCCCCAATTGCGGGCACCATGATGGCGGCGGCCTTATCCGTAACCGTGATGCTGAAGCGCTCGGCAATCTTCGCAATAAACCGCGTCAGCGGCGGTGAGGCTGCATCGAGCACGCCGTTTTGCGCGGCATACTGCGCGGCGTCGCTCACCCGCTGAGCCAGCATCGCGCGAATGGCCAAATAGCTCGCATCAGAGCTCTCCTTCTTGTTGCCCAACGCAAAAACCTCGATGCACGCCAGCCGCGCTTCGGCGTTGTTTAAATCCTCGCCCTGACTGCGGGCGACATCGGCTATCGAGCGCAGCATGATGGTCGTCGAAATCGGTAATTCGACTGGCAGCGACGCCCAACCAAACGCACCCCCCACCCCGCCAGTCGTGGCGGTCGCGAGCTTGTGGATCGTGTTGCGCGCTGTGGCGACGCGGTCTTTTTCCAGCGTCTTCAGCGCCACATCCAGCGCCGCGCGCAGCGCTTTGTCCGTCGCGCCAACGATCACGCCATGCGCCTTGTCGGGCAGCATTTCGAGCCCCTTTTCGATGGGCGCGCCGAGGATATTCACCAGCTGATTGGTAAAGCTCGTCTTCTCCAAAATACGGTGCGCCATGCGCAGATCGGCATGGTCTTGCTCGCTCCAAAGCGGCGCATCCATCGGCGGTAGCAGCGGGTCATCCATAGGCGAAAAGACAGTGACGCGGCAGTATTTGTTCCCAATCGCGGATATACGGTAGTTTCAGCAGATCAACTATCGGACGCCTCATGTACAATTGTCGCCCGACACAACAATCAAAGACGCCCGACATGCTAACCAACTTTCGGACGACATTTGAGAAAAAGACGCCCGACATACTGACTAACTTTCGGGCGACATTTTTGCAGCTGAAGCGAATCCCCCTTCAAAAAGTCATTTAACCAGGACCAATGCCCTCCCCAAGAAAACGTAGAGGAGTCTCAAGAAGTGAAGCGCGGAGCGCGTAACTGAATTGAGACCTCCGGCTGGTTGGACTTTTGGGAGTTAGCGATAATCATCGCCATTCCTTAACCGAAATTAGTGCAAATGCGAAAACTACGCATAACTCTCCCATTAGCGTCACGAGCAATAGTATGAATCGCTGCCATGCAGGATGATTTTCTCCGGTCTTTTCATTCTTTTTTGTGATGCGCCACGACCAGATACTAAACAACAAAACTGGCAGAAGCATGAATATGGCTAGTGCATAATTCAATTCTCTCATTAGGAAGCTGACGAAGCCGCACATCACAGCAAAGGCCATCCAGCCGCCGAAATACTCTAGCCAAAATTTCATTTTTTCATTCGCCCAACCAAGCTTCTAACCACTACACCGGCTTCTCGCCGCTGGCCATGATCGTCTCAAAAAACGGGTCCTGTTCTTCGCGGGAGACCACGTTGACCTGCACGCCGCCAAAACCGGTTTCCTTCAGCCAGTGGTAGAGCGTGTTTTCGGAAAAGCCGAGCCAGCGGTCGGCATACAGCTCGTGGGCCTTTTCAAACTGGTGCTCCTTCAAGTCGAGGATCACCAAGCGGCCGCCGGGCTTCAATATACGGTAAGCCTCGGCAATCGCGCGTGAGGGCTTTTCGGCATGATGAAGCGCCTGGCTCAGCAGCGCGAGCTCCACGCTGTTGTCTTCCAGCGGGACGGTCTCGATGTCGCCAAGCTTGTAATAAAGGTTGTCGATGCCATTCTTGGCGGCCAGTTCGGTGCCGACCTCCACCATGCGAGGCGAGTTGTCGATGCAGTAAACCGCCTCCGCCCGCTGGGCGAGCAGCTGCGACAGCACGCCCTCCCCGGCTCCGAGGTCCGCGATCTTGATCCGCGGTGTCAAGTGCAGCAGGAAGTGCCCAATCGCCTCCCAGGAACGCCCCGGGCAGTAGTTGCGGCCCAGGCGACCGGCAACTTGGTTGAAATACTCCTCCGATGCGCGGCGCCGGCGGTCGAGCACGCGCTCGAGATTTTTGGCGTCCTCGGCAAACTCCGGCTCACCCTTGGCGGCTTCGTAGGAGGCGTCGATCAGGCGCTCGGTCGTCGCGCCGATGTCTTCGCTCAGCGAGTAAAACGTCTTCTTGCCCTCCTTGCGGTCTGTGAGCAAACCACCTTGCCGCAGCAGCGCGAGGTGCGACGAAATGCGCGACTGCCCCATATCGAGCAGCTCCTGGAGCTCGGCCACGGACAACTCCTCCCTGCGCAGCAGTTGAATCAACCGCAGGCGCGTCGGATCGGCGAGAAGCTTTAGCGTATCCCAGGAAGGCATGATCAATTATCAAAGTTCAGTTTCCAGTTATCAATTTTCAATGGATAGGCAACTGATAATGGAAAACTGAAAATCGATAATTGATAATTACCAACGGCTTACAGTTCGCGGCCGGATTCGACCCAGCGCTCGAGGCCTTCGATGGTCCACTGGACGGAGTTGCCGTCGATCTCGGTGGTAACCGTCGTGCCCACGCCCTTGCCCAGCAGAGCTTGGCCCAGCGGAGTCTTGTAGGACAGGATGTTCTTCTCCGGCAGGGAGTCAAAGGCACCCAGAATGGCGTATTCTTCGGACTGGTCGTTGCTGTTGCTGAGCTTGACGATCGAGCCAACGCCCACGGCGTCAGTGCCAGCATCGGTGAAGTCGGTGACGCGTGCGCGGCCGAGATCGCGCTCGAGGTTGGCCTTGCGGGCCATGAGCGTGTCCTGGTCCTGACGGGCCATCTTGTATTCCGAGTTTTCCTTCAAGTCGCCGTGTTCGCGGGCAACCGCGATGGCTTCCTTGTTTTCCGGAATCTTCTTCTCGATGAGGTCGCGGAGTTCGGCGTTGAGCGCATCGTAGCTCTTCTGAGAAACGATAAGGTCTTCGACCTTCTCAGGCTGCGAACCGGAGATGAGCGTCTGGATGCTCGGGAAGGACTTGATGAAGCGGGCCAGCAGCGACTTCTTGGTAAGGTCTTCGAAGCCCTGGTTGAGCAACAGACCTTGCGCCAAGTCGCGTGCTTCTTCTTCGCTCGCATCGGCCAGCATGTCGGTGATCAGCTCCTTGTCGTCGGACAGGATGTCGCCCAGCGGGATGCGGCGGGTGCCGGTGTTTTGCAGCGCTTCGACGTCGATTGCGTAAAGGACGTTGTTGAGGAAGCGTGGGCTGATGAGGCCCTCAACCAGCTTGCGGAACTTGCGGCTGTTACGGTTCTTAATGATCCACAGGAGAACCGGTCCACGCAGGTTTTGCTCGCGGAGCCAGCGCTTGAAGTGATCGGCGACCATTTGCTCGCAGTCGCGCTCTACCAGGAAGGAAATGGTTTCGCTGGTCATCTTGCCCTCGGAGTTGCGCAGGATGTCGATGACGACGGTCTGCCAAGTGTCCGGGTAAGTGCGGGAAAGCAGGTCGAGGAAACGCTTCTGGTAACCGGTCGGGATTTCCGAAGCGAGCTCATTGAGGTCTTCGGTTTCCATGATGAGCGACTTGGAGGTCGGCTCGATGGTTTCCGGGTCGGCGTCGAGGTGGCGGGCCAGGTCGTTACGGACCCAAACGCCGTGCAGACGCTCGGCTTGGCTCAGGCCGTGGGAGGCCTTTTTCACCGCTTCGGTGAGGTGCTCGAAAATGTTCGGCAGGTCGGATTCGACCTCGTTCACATTTTCCGAAATCTGGTAAAGCTTTTCGGCGAGGAGGATCTTCTTCTTGGGCTGCTTGAGCACGTAGAAGTCTTCCAAAATTTCCTGCTCGGGCTTGAGCGGCTCTTCACGCAGCACGTAAGGGTCGATCTTGCGGGATGGCGTCTGGATGCGCGGGTCCTTGACGAGCACCTTCTTGGTCTGCGTCCACCACTTCTTGAACTTGGTGGGGCCGAGGAGACGGGAAAGGATCAGCTCGAGCTCGGTCGGGCCGGCTTCCTGGTCAGGCAGGCGGGAAAGGATTTCAACAATCAGATCGCCGGGACGCTTCTTAATCATCTCCTCAATGACGTCCGGCTCGGTGCGGCGACGCACGAGGATGTTATCGGGCTCAAGGATCTCCAGCTTATCAACGCAGAATGCGGGGGCCATCAGGTGGCCTTCTTTTCCGTCTTCGAAGTCGATGATGAGCTTGGCTTCCGCTTCTTCATAGCCCTTGATGACGCCAAAGCCGAATGAACGGTGCATGCAGAATGCGCCGGCTTGCATAGCTTCCAGCTTGTCGCGAGATCCAGCCAACTTAGGCTGCTTTTGGATGAGCAAATCGATTGCTTCTTGGTTCATGGGATTATTAAGTGATCTGAAATGAGGCACTCTTCGAACTCTTCAAATCGCTCGACCAAGGTCGACCAATCAAAAAAGAAACACGGCGCGTCCACGGATGGCTGGGCCTTGGCAGTCGCGCTGTGTGAAAAGTTTGCCTCGCGCCCCAACCAGAAGGCCGACGCGCTGTTGAATAATTTGTCTGGCGCTATTTCGTCTGAGGAAAGGCGCCGTTGTCAACGCTTGTTTTACGGAGCGATGCGACATAATCGCTTGATAAACCACCTCTTGGACACCCTCATCGAGCGCCCACCCCGCCCCCAACTCCGCGCAATGTTGGCCGTCGCCCTCGCCGAATGGCTCGAAAACATTGCCGCCGGTGCCCACATTCCCAAGCTCAAGAAATCCAAAAAAGATGACGACGGCCTGCCCTCGGCCATTTTCTTTCCCGGGCTCGAAGACGATGACACCCTGCCCAAAATTGCCGACTTCACCGTCGAGCGCGTCAAAAAGGCCCTCACGCCCGGCGAGGCCAAGTTTGCCAACGCCATTCTCCGCCGCTGCCGCACGCTCATGGAGGAAGTCGCCAACAGCGGCTCGCTCGGCCTACGCTCCAGCCACCCGGACTGGCTTGTCCGCCGCTGGATCGCCGAGCACGGCTCCGAGTGGACCGAGAAAACGCTGCTCTATAATCAAATCGCCGCCGAGCCCGCGCTCCGCTGGCGCGCCAAGTCCCCTGCCCCCGTCGACTGGCTGCCGATGACGCTCGACGCGCTCGTCGAATGCACAGAGAGCGATGCCCCGCTGTTTTCGCTGTCCGTGCCGCCGCTCTTTTACCACCTCGGCGAAAACGCACCGTGGTCCGTAGCCCTGGAAAAGCTCAACTCCGGCGAAGCCTATGCTCAGGACCCCGCCACCTGGCTGGCGCCCGCGCTGGCCGACGTCCAACCCGGCGAAGCCGTCTTCGACCTCTGCGCCGCGCCCGGCGGCAAGGCGAGCTACCTGATCGAAGCCCTCGGCGATGACCCCGCTGGCGCGCTCGTGCTCCTCGACCAGCCCGGCAAGCGCATTGACCAGCTCGATGAAAATCTCCGCAAGTGGTCCGGCGAAGGCATCGACGGCCCCGAGCTCCACCTCGTCGCGCTCGACCTCTTCGAAGCGCTGCCCGATGAATTTGGCGCTTACAACTGCGTGCTCCTCGACGCCCCCTGCTCGAACACGGGCGTCATCCGCCGCCGCCCCGACGTCAAAACCCGCCTGGCCCCGCGTGACCTCGCCCAATGCGCCGAGCTACAGCTAAAGCTCCTGACCAAGGCCGCGGAATTCGTCGCCGACGGCGGCCGCCTGATCTACAGCACCTGCTCCCTAGAGCCCGAGGAAAACAGCGGCGTGGTCGAGGCCTTCCTCGAAGCCAACACCGAATGGAAAGTCACCGCCACCGCCCAATCCACCCCTGGCGACACCGCCTTCGACGGCGCCACGGTGTTCCGCCTGGAGCGAGAGTGATTGGCTGAAACGCTTTGAAGCCCATAATCAGAGGAATCAGCATTCGCAGCCCAAACGCCAGGAGCCCTGGGGCTGTCATTGAACTGTTTTCCGCTGCTCAATAAACCTGCGGCACAAACATGCTTTTGGGCACTGGATGGCGCTGATAGTTCGCATTGTGCACGCGCTCGGGCAAGATAATCTCCTCCTTCTCCACACGCTCATAGGGCACTTGTTGAAGCAGGTGGCTGATGCAGTTCAAGCGCGCGCGCTTCTTGTCAATGGCGGCCACGACATTCCATGGCGCGAAGTCGAAATTCGTGCGCGAAAAGGTCTCTTCCTTGGCCGCGGTGTAGTCCTCCCAGCGGATGCGTGACTGCAAATCCATCGGGCTAAGCTTCCATTGTTTCAGTGGGTCTGTTATGCGGCATTGGAAGCGGAACTCCTGCTCCTCATCGGTGATCGAAAACCAGTATTTGATCAACTTAATGCCGGAGTTGACCAGCATTTCCTCGAAGTGCGGCACGTCGTTAAAAAACTGCGCAACGTCCTCTTCCTCACAGAAGCCCATGACGCGCTCCACGCCACTGCGGTTATACCAACTGCGGTCAAAGAGCACCATCTCGCCCGCTGCGGGCAAATGCGGCACATAACGCTGGAAATACCACTGGGTCTTCTCACGCTCGGTCGGCGCTGGCAATGCCACGGTGCGGCAAATGCGGGGATTTGTGCGCTGGGTGATGCGCTTGATCACGCCGCCTTTCCCAGCCGCATCGCGCCCTTCGAAAATCACCACGAGCTTGTATTTATTGGCGACAACCCAATCCTGCATCCGCACGAGCTCGATTTGCAGGCGACGCAGCTCCTTAAAATACAACTGCCGGAAACGCGCACGCTCCTCAGCGCTTGGGAGCGGTTTGCCGACTTTCCCCGCGTGCTGCTCCTCAAACAGATCCTCGAGGTCATATTCCATTTCCTCCTCAAGGTCGTTGAAGATCTCTTCCTCTAATCGAGCCCGGAATTCATCATCCTGTGCCGCGTATTGGATCACGCGCTGGAGTTCGTCTTCGGTCGGTGGCTGGTAGGCGTATTCGTCAGGCATGGCTAGTCGGTTGGCGATTTGGTCCATTGATAAGCAGAACTGAATAAACGTCAAAGCCTACTCATGTGGCAATTCTGCAACACAGCTACACAACGACACCAAACGACATCTGAAAAGCCCTCCTTGGGGGGCTGAGGGGGGGGGTAAGATCGCCCTCGTATCAAGTATCAAAGAACAAGATTCCCGCCCGCTCGCCGCAAATACGGCGCAGGTGGGGGTAATGCAGCTCAGGGGCCACATTAGTCACGTCGATGCTGCGCTGGGCAGGCTGGCATAGAGCGTCCGGCGAGGAGTAGTTTGCGGCAATCTTGGGCGTCGGGCACTGGGCATTTTACACCTACCCAGTGGCGAATGGGCCCGTTGACGCAACGCTCACCCGCAGGCGACTCGAAAGCCCCCGCATGGCGTCGACTGGGATACCTCGGCGTGCTGGCTATGGCGGATGCTGGTGGATGGGGAAGTTCATTGGTGTATAGGTGGGTAAAGTGGATAGGTTTGGGAGCTACGAGGGGTAGCTGGGAGTTGGAGTGGCCGGAGCGCGAAGCTTCAGCGAGTGCTGCGTTTGATGAGCCTGATTCAGAGGGGCAGCATAAACACTCGCTGAAGCTTCGCGTTCCGGCACTGAGGCAGCGCGAGCAGCCAATCAAGTGATCAATAAAACACTATCTTATCCGGTCGCATTCGCCAACCAAAAAGTGAACACACGAGCATTTTAATAGTGAGTGGCTCTCGCTATTAACGCGTGTTGGACAGCAACGACTTACACACCTCAAAAACCACATTTTGCGCCGCCCTCGATGTACCCGCGCACAAAAAAGCCTCCGGTGGAACCGGAGGCTTCGGAAAATATGTAAAGCGCGCTGGGTTGACAGCTGGGTTGCTTACACCCAGTCGCGGGTGCGCCAGCTGAGGGATTGGGCAAGATCCGCCGCAAAGAACGGACCACGGTAGATCATACCGGTGTAAACCTGAATCATCTTGGCGCCAGCGTCGAAGAATGCGCCGGCCGTGCACTCATCGTGAATGCCGCCTACGCCAATGATCGGCAGCTTGTCGCCAACGCTGCGGTAGATGTAATTGACCACGTCGATTGAGCGCTGGTGAATCGGCAGGCCGCTGAGACCGCCGGTCTCATCCTTTTCACCCAGATCGATTGGGCGCGCGATGAGCGTATTGGTGGCGATAATGCCATCTGCGCCAACTTCGAGCGCGCTTTCCAGCACGTCGTCGATTTCGCGGTAGGACAGATCTGGGGCGATTTTCACGAGGATCGGGATACGCCCCTTGCCCAACTTGCGCGCACGTTCGCGGTCGGCGTCGATCACAGCGCCTACCAGCTCGGTCAAGTGCTTGCGCTGCTGAAGCTTGCGTAAGTCCTGCGTATTGGGGCTGCTCACGTTGATCGCAAAATAGTCAGCGTAGTCGGCCAGCTTTTCGTAGGAGGCCAGGTAGTCGCCCACGGCCTGATCGATGGGCGTCACGCGGCTTTTGCCAATGTTGATGCCCAGGGGAATGCGTCGTTTGCGGCTGGAGGGGGCTTTGGAAAGTCGCTTGGCCACGGCCTCAGCGCCATCGTTGGGGAAGCCCATGCGATTGATAACCGCCTCATGCTCCGGATAGCGGAATACGCGGGGCTTCTGGTTACCTGGCTGATCAAGCTTGGTGACGGTGCCAATTTCCACGTGACCAAAACCAAGCGCCGCCATAGCCGGCCAACAATGTGCATTTTTGTCAAATCCGGCAGCCAAGCCCACGGGATTAGGAAAAGTCAGGCCAAAAAGTTCTAAAGGCTCAGTGTGCGCGGGCCGATTATACTTCTCCATCAGGCGGAGGGCCGGGCCCATGCCGGAAAGCATGCGCAGCCAGCCAATGGCGCGCTCGTGCACTTCCTCAGGGTCACTACGGAATAAATAGGGTCGGACAACTGTCTCGTATAAAGCTCCCATAATTTTTAGATAGCTGGTTCTTACTCGTTAAAAACGCTCTAGAAAAAACCCCCAACTGTCCACTTTTAACTTGGAAAGCAAAAAATATCTCCATCAATCCTTGACGACGAGTGAAACTCTCTCAACGTGCATTCACTAACTACAATAAAAGCAGCCCTAGTTATCACGAAAAACGTTTCCCAAGAACAACATGCCAAAATCAGCTCCAAAACTTGAGTGGTGCATCGTCCGACTGGGCGAAGACATGAACTGGTGGGTCGAAGAAATCAGCGACGAAATCCACTGGGATGTCGATGGTCTCAGCATTATTGACCCGCGTCAGATCGGACACCTCATGGACTTGCTCGACCCCCTGCGCGACTACGACTTCCAAGCTTCTGTATTCGAAGACGCCTTCTTCAAGTTCCGCATCGATAAAAAATTGGACGACCAGCGCCTACGCCTGGTGCGCACCAATGAAAGCCTCTTCGAGTCCGAAGAACTCCTCTTCGCACTTCCCGACGTGATCGACGAAGAAAAAGGCCCCTACGCCGACTGCATCGACCACGTCACCAACATGCGCGTGAAACTCCTGAACGACCTCATCGAGTTCGAGCAGAAGTTCACCGTGGAAGAACTCGAAGACGACCTGCGCGAAGAGCAGAACGCTGACTTCATGGAAGGCCGCGCCATCCACGTGTTCCGCGAGCTACTCGACATCCTCGAATTCGTGCCGGATGGCTACGAGCTCGACGGCGATGAAGACTCCACCTCCAGCAAGGAAGACGACATCGAAGAATCCTTCCCCGACCTCGACGAAGAAGACGAAAAGATCGAAGAGGACGAAACCATGAAGTGGGACGAGGACGAAGACGACGAGGAAAGCGAAGGCGAGGAAGGCTACGACGAAGACGGCGACGACCTCGGCGATGATGAAGACGACGAGGACGAAGAAGAGGAGGAAGAAAAGCCTGCTCGCAAGTCCCGCAAGAAGTAACGCTTCTCCGCAAACACCTTTTTAAAAACAAACGCCGCCCTGGAGCTTTCCAAGGCGGCGTTTTTGTGTGTGTTTAAGAACGTCTTCTACTCTGCAGGCTTAACATCCGCAACCGGCGCAGCAACCGGCTGCTTCACCACCACGGGTGCCGGCAGAGCCTCCGCCTCGACCGTGGCGTCCCACTCGTAGGTGAGCCACCACAACGCCGCGCCCACCACCAGTGCGCCAATCCCAAAGCGTGTCCAGAAACGGCGACGACGCGTGCGGCCGTCTTCGCTCAGGTAGGCGTATTCCACGCGCGTGGAGCCCTTGGGGAACTTGCCCACATGCGTCAGGCCGTGCGCGAGCTTGAGATTAATGCGCATGCGGCCGTTGATGGCCCAGCCTGATGCTTCGAGCATCATGCCAATGTCCCGCGCGCGCAGCTTGAAAAAGCCGAGCAGCACCGACGGAGCGACAACAAAAAAGATAATCAGCACCGCAGTGTAGATAAAGTAAACGTCGGGCAACTCCTTGACCTGCTGCGCGATGTAAGCGAACGACGACGACAAGGCCGCAATCGCCACACCGCCGCCAGCCAGCATTCCGCCCATACCCATGCCGCCGCCGCTATTGCTGCTCTGCTTGGCATCGACCTCAGGCGGAGGTTTCGCAGTCACGTTTTTATCCATCTCGGTCATCGTGCCAGTGATTTCCTTTTCGATGGCTTTCTGGCGAGACTGCGTGATTTTCTCGATCTGCGAGGTAATCAGGTCGCCGATCGCCTTAAACGGCGCCCAGGCGGATTCACGCAGGCTGATGGGGTTCACGATGACCTTGGTGACCTTCGCGTCCCAGTCGCGGCCCTTGCGGTCGTAGAACACCGCATTTTTACCCACGCTCATGCGGCCAGCGCTGCGGCTCGTCACCGCGGCGCAGACATGGATCGGCGCCGGCTGATCCTTGCGCTTCGCTTCCAGGTAAATCAGAAAAATGCCGGACTTTTCGGCAATAACCGGGTGCGCCTTCATGTCGAGCACCTCGACGCACATGGTTAACTCGCAACCGTCAATGATCAATGAGCCAGTCTGGAAAATGGCCTGCTTCTCCATGTCGTAAAACTCCGGGAAGCTGACGATATTCTGTAGCAAGCGGAAGAGATTGCAGTGGTAGCGCAAGAGCTTCTCCACCTCCTCCACGGACTTGATTTCGCCCGCGAGCGCGGAATCAACCTGAATCAGCGCTTCGATGGCCTGCTTTTCGGGACCGCCGAGAATGGCACCCAAGCGCGCGGCGCCGAGCTTTTCCACTGCCCCGCCCTTCTTGGCGTTGATCCACGCTTCGTAGGCGGCGAGCTTGCCCAGCAGCGTAGCCCAGTCTTCCACGGTCAGCACATCGCGCTCACCGATGAGGGGCGTCACCGCGCGCATTTTCAGCGCGAGCAAGGCGTCGGCATAAGCCGGATTCACGCCCTTGGTTAAAGGCAGGTCGGAGTCGGCCGTCACATGCGCCAGCGGCAGGCCGAGCATGACTTCACGCAGACTGCCTTCGTCACGCTTGCCGCCGTCGGTCAGGTCGCTGTCGCGGAAGTTAATAAACGTCACCGCACGCGCGTCAAAGGCCGCAATACGTCGCTGGGCAAAGAACTCCTCCACCTTGCTGCGCAGCGCCTGGATCGCGCCGTAGGCCGCCGGGGTGTCCGCGCCAAGGGGGAATATCGCCGCATCGCGCTCGGGCAAGTCCAACACCGGCGCAGGTTTGACTTCGGGCGCGTCTTCAAGCGCAGCCTCGGCCTCGGCGCCTTTGTCGATGGCGTCTTCGAGCGACAGCGGCGTCTCCTCCTGCACCGGCGGCACGTAGCCCGGCTGGTGAATTTTATCTGCCGGATAGCCCTGCACCCACCAATCGAGAAAATCCTGCGCGGCTTGGTAAAACGCATTAACCTTGTCCGTCGTCACACCGACATCGCCGCTGAGGTCAGCCTCGCCGCCCATAGCCGCAATGATGTCGCGAATGACTTGCTTGGTCTCGTCTTTCTCAGCCGCGTTTTCCGGGATAACGCCGTCGCCGTTGCTCTTGACCTGAGAGAAAATGCCGCTGCGGTCGAGTGCGTTGGCCAAGGTAATTCTATCATCTTCCGGACGCCCAAGGTTCGACAAAATGCGCTGAGCGGACTTGAGCAGCGCGGCGCCTTTTTCGCTGTCGGCATTGAGCTGCTTGAGCTCGATCCAGTCGCGGCCTTCAGTCACGGTTGAGTAGTCGGCCAGCACATCCGTAAACCACCGGATCGCCTCCTTGATTTCCGGCGGACGGATGCGGCCATCGCCATCGAAGTCAAACAACTTAAGCGTGTTCTCGTCGATATCCAGCCCCTTAACCGGGCAACTGGAGGCCACCCACAAAGTCTCATCCAAATCCAGTACGAGGCGGATGTCTTCGGCCTTTTCCAGGCATAGCTGATTGAATCCCCCGGCCTTGAAAAACCGTAGCACAGTGTCGTTCGATGCAGTCTCCACACCTCATACTGTGCTCGAAATCAGCATTTTAACAAGTTTTTATGAAAACTTGGCCAGTGCTGCGATTGACACTGCGGGGGGACCTCTTGTTAACTAAGACTGCACATGAAGCGAAACCGCCAGCAAACTGAAAAGCGCATCGTCGACGCCGCAATAGGCCTGTTGGCTGAGGAAGGTTTTCAGAGTTTCGGCGTCAACGCCGTGGCCGCGCGCGCCGGAGTGGACAAGGTTTTGATCTATCGCTACTTCTCCGGACTCGATGGCTTGCTGGAGTTCATTGGCAAGACTGAGGTGCTCTTTCCCTCCGCCGCCGCGATGCTCGACAGCGACCTACCCAGCTTCTACCGCAACTTCTGCCGCGCCCTCGCCGACAACCCGCTCGGCGCCTGCGTGCAAAACTGGGAACGCGTCGCAGACAACCCGCTCACGCAATCCTACCGCCGCCAGCGTGATCAATTTTGGCAGGACGCCCGTGAGCTGCTCAAGCCACAAGACGACGCCGCGGCGTCCCTACTGAGCCTGCTCGCCGCCGTGCCGCTGGGCAGCATTGAGGCAGCCGATGTCACGCCGCTTCTCGCCGCCTCGGCTTTCGATCCGGTCGAAGCACCGCCTGCCCCTGCCGTCGAATCCACCGAAGCTGAACGCCTCGCAGATAATTTGCTGTAGGCCTGCAAAAAGATTCGGCACGACGAAATTATTTTCGTGCGCAGACTTGCACTATTCCGATTTCTGGCAAATGGTGCAGGCTTATGCCTTTCCCCGATGCCCAGACCATCCGCCTGCGCGGTGCCCGCCAAAACAATTTGCAGGGCGTAGACCTCGATTTGCCCCTCGGCAAGCTGATCTGCGTTACGGGCCTCAGTGGCGCGGGGAAAAGCTCGCTCGTGTTCGACACGCTGCACGCCGAGGGCCAGCGCCGCTACGTCGAAACGTTCTCGCCCTACACGCGGCAGTTCCTCGAAATGCTCGACCGCCCCAAGGTCGACTCGATTGAAAACATCCGCCCGTCGATCGCGATTCGTCAAAGCAACACCGTTAAGACTTCGCGCTCGACCGTCGGCACAATGACCGAGCTTTGTGACTATTTCAAAGTCTGGTTCGGCCAGGTCAGTCAGCTCATCGACCCGGCCACCGGCAAGCCCATCCACGACGACAACCCGCAGAGCATTTGGCGCACCGCGCATAAGGAGCACGCCAACGAAAGCGCGCTCGTGATGTTTGAAATCACGCGCCCGGGCAAGCTCAAGTGGAAGCAGATCCTCGACTCAATTTCCGGCCAGGGCTTCACCCGCGTGCTCCACGATGGCGCGGTGGTGCGCGTTAATGAAATTGACGCCGCCAAGGTCCCGGACAACGCCGCCATCGCGGTGATTGTCGACAAGGTGAAGCTCGCCAGCAATCAGCGCGCGCGCTTCATCGACGCCGCGACCACGGCGCTGAAGTTCGGCCAAGGCCAGTTGCTACTAGCAGTCCTGGAAGACGATGCGCCGACCACGATCGAGCGCTACACCGAGGGCCTGCATTCGCCCGCGACCGGTCAGACCTTCAGCCCCGCAACGGCAAATCTGTTTTCCTTCAACTCACCCGTCGGCGCGTGCCCGCGTTGCCGGGGCTTTGGCCGCGTCATCGAGATCGACTACCGCCTCGTCGTGCCCGACGAAACGCTCACTCTGGCCGAAGGCGCGATCAAGCCGTTCCAAGGCGAAGTTTACAGCGAGTCCCTGCGCGACCTCAAAAAAGCCGCCAAGCAATACGGCGTGCCGATGGATGTGCCGTGGCGCGAACTCAGCGACGAGCACCGCGCATTCGTGCTCGAAGGCGAGTCCGGCTATGGCGAAGGCGACCGCGAATGGCCCAAGGCCTGGTACGGCGTGAAGCGCTTTTTCGCGTGGCTCGAAGGCAACACCTACAAGATGCACGTGCGCGTTTTCCTGTCGCGCTTCCGCAGCTACACCGAGTGCCCTGACTGCCACGGCTCGCGTCTCGTCCCCGAGGCGCTCAACTGGAAATGGCGCGGCCACACACTGCCCGAACTTTACCAGATGCCCATTGGCGAGCTCCACGCGCTGATCCAAGACGCGCCTGCGCTCGACGACGAATACAAGCCCGCGAAGCTTGCGCTGGACAACATCCTCACGCGCCTGAATTACCTGACGCAAGTCGGCCTCGAATACCTGACGCTCGACCGCACCAGCCGCACCCTGTCCGGCGGCGAAGCCCAGCGCGTCAACCTCACGTCCTGCCTTGGCGCATCGCTGGTCGACACGTTGTTCGTGCTCGATGAGCCGTCCATCGGCCTGCACGCGCGCGACATCGACCGCCTCGTCCGCATCCTGCGCAACTTGACCGAGCAAGGGAACACCGTGGTCGTCGTCGAGCACGACGAGTCCGTGATGCGCGCGGCGGACTGGCTCGTGGAGATCGGCCCGCAGCCCGGCAGCGGCGGCGGCCGCGTGGTCTATGCCGGCCCGGCGAAGCAAATTGCGACGGCCAGGGAAAGCATCACCGGCCAATACCTTTCCGGCACGGAGACGATTACGCCGCCAACTTTGCGTCGCAAAGTAACCAAGAAGCAACCGGCGCTCGCGATCAAAGGCGCGTGCAAGCACAACCTCGACAAGGTCAATGTGCGGATTCCTCTGAGCCGCTTCGTCGCGCTGACCGGTGTTTCCGGCTCGGGCAAATCTACGCTCATCGACAACGTCATCCACCAGGGCGTGTTAACTTTGCGTGGCAAAGTAAGTGAGAACCCTGCCGCTGTGAAGAGCATCACCGGCGAGGAATTGTTTGGCGACATTGTGCTCGTCGATCAGTCGCCCGTCAGCAAGACACCGCGCTCCAACCCCGCGTTGTTTGCCGACGCGTGGGACGGCATTCGCAACCTTTTTGCCAGCACCGAGCAGGCGCGGCAGGACGGCCTGACCGCCTCGCATTTTTCTTTCAACTCCGGCCAGGGCCGCTGCGAGCATTGCCAAGGCCTCGGCTTCGAGCGCGTGGAAATGCAGTTCCTGTCCGACGTTTACGTGCCCTGCCCCATCTGTGAATCCAAGCGTTTCAAGCCGGAGATTCTCGCCGTGCGCTGGAAGGAAAAATCCGTCGACCAAGTGCTCGCGCTCACGGTCCACGACGCGCGCGCATTTTTCAAAGGCCAGAAGAAGATAGAGAGCAAGCTCGCCGCGCTAACCGATGTGGGCCTCGGCTACCTGCCGCTCGGCCAGCCGCTCAACACGCTCTCCGGTGGTGAGTCACAGCGCCTGAAGCTCGTGAAATACCTGAGCGGCTTCGATGAGAAAAAGGAGCTGCCCGCGCTGCTCCTGCTCGACGAACCGACCACCGGTCTGCATCGCGACGACGTGAAACGCCTGATCGCCGTGCTGCAAAAACTCGTCGACCACGGTCACAGCCTCGTGGTGATCGAGCACCAGCTGGACATGATTCTCGCCGCGGACTGGCTGATCGAGATGGGGCCCGGCGCCGGCGATAAAGGCGGCCAGGTCGTCTTCGAAGGCACGCCGCCGCAAGCCGCGAAGAAGAAAACCGAGACTGCACACTACCTGCGCGAGGCGCTGGATGGCAGCGACAAGATCATCGACTTTGCAGTGCAAAGTAATGCGCTCGAAGCCGCCGAATCCACGCCGACCACGCGCAGCGAAACGTCGGTCATTGTGTCTGGCGCGCGTGAGCACAACCTGCGCAACCTGGACGTGAAGATTCCGCATGGCGTGTTCAACGTGGTGACGGGCGTTTCCGGCTCGGGCAAATCGTCGCTCGCGTTCGACATTATTTTTGCCGAAGGCCAGCGCCGCTTTCTCGAATCCATGTCGTCCTATGCGCGGCAGTTCGTGGAGCAGTTGCCGCGGCCCGACATCGATGACTTGCGCGGCATTCCGCCGACGGTCGCCATCGAGCAGCGCATCACGCGCGGCACGCGTAAATCCACCGTGGCAACGATCACCGAAGTTGCTCAATACCTGCGCCTGCTTTACGCGAAGGTCGGCATCCAGCACAGCCCGACGACCGGCGAACCCGTGGCCGCGCAAAGCCTGGCCTCGATCAAAAAGCGCCTGGCGACAGCAGTGAAATCCCCCGAAGCAAAGAAGGCGAAATCGCTTTACCTCTGCGCGCCACTGATTCGTTCGCGCAAGGGTCACCATCAGCCGCTGGCCAACTGGGCCGAGGACCACGGCTACGAGTTGCTGCGCTGCGACGGCCAGTTGGTAGAGGTCGCGAAGTTTGAAAAGCTCGACCGCTACCGCGAGCACGACATCGAGCTCGCGCTGGATTTGGGCAAAGAGAAGGGAGATGCGAGAAGGGAGAAGGCAGAAGCGTATTTGGGCGAGGCGCTGAAGCTCGGCAAAGGCTCGTGCTTTTTGCTGACCAACGGCGGCGAGATTTTGGCTTGGTTTTCGACCAGCCGCACCGATCCGGCAACGGGCGAAGCGTTCCCCGAGCTGGACCCGAAGCACTTCTCTTGGAACTCGCCCAAGGGCTGGTGCGAGACCTGCCGCGGTCATGGCATGATCCACGATTGGATGCTCGACCACGAAGACTACGAAGAAATTCCGGACGACGTCGAAGGTGGGTCGGAGTGCCCCGATTGTCATGGCGAGCGCTTGAGCTCGATTGCGCGCGCGGTGCGTGTGCCGGTCAAAAAGTCGGCGCTGAAGAAGTTTGTCGACGGCGATGCGGAGAACATTTCTTTGCCCGCGCTGCTGGCGCTACCGCCCTCGGCCTTGTTGGCGATTTTGGACAACCTGAAGCTCGATGCGCGCGGTAAAAAAATCGCGGCGGAGATCGTGCCCGAGGTGACCGAGCGCCTGAAGTTCATGGACCGCGTGGGCTTGAGTTACCTGACGCTCGATCGCGCGACGGCGACCTTGTCTGGCGGCGAGGCGCAGCGCATTCGCTTGGCGGCGCAGCTGGGCTCGAATCTGGCGGGCGTACTCTACGTGCTCGACGAGCCGTCGATCGGCCTGCATGCGCGCGACAACGACGACTTGATCAAATCGCTGCATCAGTTGCGCGACAACGGCAACACGCTGCTCGTGGTGGAGCATGACGACGAGACGATGCGCGCGGCGGACAACATTATCGACCTCGGGCCCGGCGCCGGGGTCAACGGCGGACGACTGCTCGCGCAGGGTGACTACCAAACGATCACCAAGGCCGAGGAAAGTTTGACCGGCCGCCTGCTCCGCGACGGCATTCCGCACCCGCTGCGTGGCAGCTATCGCAAGCTGCCGAAGAAGTGGAGCCCGCGCTCCCGCGCCAAGGAGCCAAGTTGGCTGGTGCTGCGCGATCCGAATTTGCGCAACCTCAAGGGCGGCGAGTTGCGGCTGCCGTTGGAGCGTCTGATCATGGTGTCCGGCGTTTCCGGCGCGGGCAAAAGTACGATGATGCGCGACCTGCTGCACCCGGCGGTCGACGCCGCCATCGCTGCGAACAAGCGCAAGCTCACACCGAAAGATTTGACCAAGAAGTCGTCCCTCGCCGCGACCCCCGATGCGTTTACCGAGCTGTTCGACGGCAACGCGTTCCGCAAGGTGATCGAGGTCGACCAGGCGCCGATTGGCAAGACGCCGCGCTCGACACCGGCGACTTACATTGGCGCATTCGACATTATTCGCGACGTGTTTGCGACGCTGCCCGAGGCGAAGATGCGCGGCCTCACGCCCGGCGCGTTTTCGTTTAACACCAAGGGCGGCCGCTGCGAGACTTGCAAGGGCGCGGGGCGGATTAAGCTGGAGATGGCGTTTCTGCCGAACAGCTACCAGCCCTGCGACGAATGCGGCGGGCTGCGCTATGGCAAGGAGCTGCTCGACTTGCGTTGGAACGGAAAAAACATTGCCGACGTGCTCGACATGACCTTCGAGGAAGCCGCAGAGTTTTTTGATTTTCATTCGCGCCTCGGCGACCTGATGAAGCTCATGGTCGAAACCGGTTTGGGCTACCTGACGCTCGGCCAAAGCAGCCCCACCCTGTCCGGCGGCGAAGCGCAGCGCTTGAAGCTCGTCAGCGAATTGGCGGCGGGCTTACCGAGCTTTAAGGAGAAGTCGCGCAACATCCTGCGGCGTAATTTATACATCCTCGAAGAGCCGACGATTGGCCTGCATTTGAGCGACTGCCAGCGACTGATCGAGCTACTGCATCGGCTCGTGGATCAGCGCCACACGGTGATCGTGATTGAGCACAACCTGGACCTGATTGCTGAGGCGGACTACGCCGTTGAGATCGGACCGCAGGGCGGCGAAGGCGGCGGCAAAATCCTTTACCAAGGCGAAGTTAAGGGGCTTGCGGCGCAGGCGAATTCCCCGACAGCGCCTTACCTGAAGACCTTGGTATGCGGGTGATCGCAAAGGCGTAGGAATCGGCAATCATGTTGCCCTCGGCATCATACGCCGCGATCTTGAACTTGCCGCGGGTAGCCTTTTCAGACTTGGGCATAACGGTGATCGTGTAGTCCGCCATGTCGGTTTCTGCTGGCGCAAGAGTGACGTCAAAATCAGCGGGCGCATCGCCAACCAATTTTACGTCAGCCTGAATTCCCTCCCCGAGCACGACTTGGAATTGCTTGGCTTCAAGCGGCTCCTGGCCAAGGCTCCAAAATAGCACGCGCGGCTTAAGCGTCATGACTTCGGGGATGGTGATTTTTAAGTTTAGCGTGAGGCGCTTGGGCTCACCATCAGTCATCACGGAAATGGATTTCTTTTGTAGGCCAGTGCGTGCATCAAAGCTGAAGACGGCCTCGATCTCGCCGGACTCGCCGGGAGCGTAGGTTTTCTTGGGCAGCTTGGGCACGGTGCATCCGCAGCTAGACTTGGCTTGCAGAATCGTGATGGCCGTGTCGCCCGTGTTTTTAAACGGGAACTTCGCGACGAATTCCTTTTCGCCGGTCTTCGCCGTGCCGCCATCGACGCGCGTGGTTTCAAAAACGAGTTCCGCGCGCAAAGTTAGCGCGGCAAGTAAAAGGAAAATGATGCTTATGTGCTTCATGCGGTATGAGTCTGTGGTTTTCGATCCAATAAACAGATCGCCACGATTGCTGCAAGAAGGAAGATGTCTTGTATCAATGTGTATGTCACCGAGCTACCGCCGGTGCCGGTGCAGCCACACTCGATGTCGAGACCACGCACGAGGGCGGTGATCAACGCCACGATGAACACCAGCAGCATGCCGCCGATCCAGAGCAACCCGCCGCAACGTAGCTTGGGCCAAATAAGCGCTGCGCCCGCCAAGACCTCCAGCCACGGTAGAAACATTGCCACGAGCCACGCCAGCTCAGCGCCGACGAGTTGGTAGTTGAGGATCGATTCAAAAAAATCGACCGGCGCGGCGATCTTGCCGACACCCGCGTAAATGAAAAATCCACCAAGCGCGACCGCGAGGATGTGCGCAATAAGCTTCATCGCAGCGTAAACTCCTCCCAGGCCTGAATGCCGCCTTGCAGCCAGTAAATGTTGTCCGTCGCCAGATCGGCGCGGAGCTTTTCCGCCGTTTCACGGCTCAGCGCGCAGCCTTCGCCGTCGCAATAGACCACGATGTCCTGCTCGGGTGACCAGACAGTGAGCAGTTCTCCGAGGCCGATGTCCCAATCTTGCAGGGAGACGTTCACCGCGCCTTCGATGTGGCCGACATGGTATTGGTCGACATTACGGGCATCGACCCACAGAACTGCGCCCAAGCCAGCAACGTCTTCCGGAGTGCGCATCCAGGCGTCCTGTATGAGCTCTATGGGCTCGGGCCGCTCGTTGGTCAGGTAGCTACCCGCCGCCCCCACCAGCGCGAGGACCAGAATGAGCAGGGTTTGCATCCACCAGGACATCGAGGTAACGCTGCCCGAAATTATTGATCATGCAAGCGCCGTTCGCATAAATCGCTTGCGCCGCCGCGTGTTTGCCCTGATGAATGTTTGGTTTCCCATGCCAGAGCCTGAAGCCATACGTTTACAAAAATACCTGTCCGAGCAGGGTTATTGCTCGCGCCGCAAGGCCGAAACCCTGATCGAGGAAGGCGTTGTGACCATCAACGGCAAGCTCGCCCAGCTGGGCGACAAGGTCGTGACCGGCAAAGACGTCGTCAAAGTCGAGGGCCAGCGAGTTAATGCGCGCAAAATCAAGCGCTGGGTGCTGCTCCTGAACAAGCCCAAGGGCTACATCTGCAGCCATAGTGACCCGCATAACTCGAAGACGATTTATCAGTTGCTGCCGCCCGAGCTCGCGAGCGACAAACTGATCTGCTGCGGCCGTCTCGACAAAGAAAGCGAAGGCATGCTGATCCTAACCTCCGACGGTGACCTCGCCCAGCGCATCACCCACCCTTCCGGCGGCGTCGTAAAGCGCTACCGTGTAAAGCTGAGTCGTAACTTTGACACCGAGCTGATTCCCAAGCTGATCAAGGGCGTGCGCCGCGATGGCGAAATGCTACAGGCCAAAAAGATCGTCATGGCCACCAAGGGTCAGGACCTGGGCCGCAGGTTGGAAGTCCACCTGGAGCAAGGCCGCAAGCGCGAGATTCGCCGCATGTTCGAAGCTTTTGGCTACTTCGTGGACAAGCTGGAGCGCTTCCAAATGGGTAATTTACCCATGAAGGGCATCCCCCGCGGCGGCATTCGCGAGATCACAAAAAAGGAATTGGACTTTCTCTTTTCAAAATAGTTGTTAGACTGAATCACAATGATTTCTATGACCCGCTTGATGATTTTCGTTGGCGCACTGATTGCGTCGATGGCCGCCCATGCCCAAGACAAGATGATGAACATCTACCTCGAGCCGGACATCAACGGCACGGTGTATTTCCAGGAGAGCATGAGCGATCTCAACAAGCTGGAGCCACGCCCACTATTGGACGGAACTGGCGCTGGCCAGGGCTGGATGTTCGTCCAATTTCCGGGCAAATACGTGGGCTACGTTCCGGCAGCTGATGTGTCGGGCAAGAGCGTCCGCAACGGCTCCAAGGCCTTCCTTCGCCCCGACGCCGCCAGCCCCGTGCTCGCCGTGATCCTTGATGGCGACGAAGCCCAAGTCTCCAATGTCAGCGGCAACTGGGCTACGGTTTATTTTCAGGGCGAAGCGCCCGCCTACTTCCGTATGGATTCCACCGGCCCGGCCAGTGTTGCCGCAGTCGCCCCGGCAGCCACCATTGGCAGTGTCCCCTCCGCCAGCCAGTCTACTCCCGCCGGTTCTCCGCCTGTTTTGCAGGAAGTGAAGATGCAGGAAACGGCGATCAGCGCGCCCGTCACCGCAGGCATTCGCCCGATGTCACAAAGCGTAGCACGCTACGTGCAAGGCCGGTTTGAACGCATCTCGAAGTGGGACAGCCTCTTTGGCTCGGATTACAGCTACCGCCTGATCGACGCCAACGACGACACCATCGCCTACGTGAACGTCGACGACACCATCATCTTTGGTAAGCTAGAGAGCTACTTCGGCGAACAAGTTGAAATACAAGGCGTCCTCAAGCGCATTAAGGGCGGCGTCCCGATCGAGATCACAGCGAATAATATTCGCGTACTGCGGTAAGCGACCGCCCACTGCGGGCAAGTAAGTTGCCCTGATTTTGGTTGAGCATCTGGAGCCTTTGTACGGGCATCATCGAGTTCGCGTGAACAGGTTTACGGACTCAAATTGCCAAAATTCGGAATCGCGCTGGGCCTGCCTGCGCCTGTGTGATCTCCTTACTGACTCGCCAGATCGTATCTACAGTCCATTGACCTTCGTCAGAATACATTGGCACACATACCCTAGGGCAATAATCTGGCAATTAGTCTGCTGCTCTTTGAATCTTATAAGAGACATAAACTACTGTTTCATCTGAATTCGCTTTAGGACGCAGAACGACTGCAATCTGATCAAATTTTCGCAAACTGCGATGTTGCGGGAATATATCACCCGCAAAGTGATTCTCAGATGGTTTTACTGCGCCATGATCTCTCATTTAGAAATCTTAAAACATGCTCAAAAAAGAGCACGATGGAGAATCGTTGCCCTGTCTTTTCTGGGTGGGCACACAGCAATTGTCGCCCAGACATTGACCCATTCCACGGGTTTCACGACGGACACTTCGGATTCCACCAAATACACCGCAACTCTGCCCGCTGATGCGAGCTCGCCTACCCTCCCCGGTTATGTGATGCTGGAAGCCGATGGCTCCAGTGATCTGATCGAGCTCCAGATCGACTTGCTGGCCAACGTCGACTTCAATCCCGCGACGCCTTTTTATGGGTCACTGTTTCAATTCTCGACCGAACTGGGCACGCCAACGGACATCACTACCAGGCATCCTTTGGTCGTCAATAGTCATGGCTCTCTCAGCGTTTCCAACATACAGGCCCCCGATGACCCAACAACGATCGGCAATGCCGCCATTCTCGCACTCGGTCGGCCAAACGGAAATGCGAACGGAATAGGCTCGGATGTCGTTGTATCAGTAGCGAATGACATCACGGTGAATGGCGTCGGAACGGGAAGTCCCGAGGCGGGGAATGATCCTGTCACGCTGTCTCCATCCGCACTGCGTACCGCGCAACTGAGCGGCGTTACTGCGGTTTCCTGGGGACTACAGGATTCCGGCAACGAGTCCAACACGGTTACCAGCGCCACCGTTACCGTAAACACGGACGAATCAACCAACATCACCGTGACCCAAAGCAGTCCTTCCGTCATTACTGCAGGTATTTCCGCGTCCTCCGCTTCCGGACCTGGAACCAAAGACTATGGCACAGACGACAATGGTTTCCACAAGGTTGCAGTCAGTCATGCTGGAGACATCACGGTGAATGCGCAAACGGGCGTAGGCATTTTCGCGAACACCACCGGATCGCAGTACCCGAGTGAAAGCGCATCCACAGCAGTCGGCGGCGACGTCGCCGTCGAGCTCAGAGAATCTGCCTCAATCACGACTCAAGGCGTAGGCATATTCGCTTTGAGTGAGGTCTCACCGGTTACGGATAAGAGTGCGACGCCTATTCATGGCGGTGATGTTCTGATCGACTTGGGTGAAAATTCCTCAATCACTGCGGGCAATTCAGAGGGTGGTTCCACGTTGGCGGTTGGCGTGCTCGGCGTCAGCGCTGCGGCCAACCAGCTCATCAACCCGTTTTCCGAGAACACAGAAACCATCGACGCCAAGGGCGATGGCACGGGCGGCGCAGTCGACATCATCAACAGCGGCAGCATTACCAGCTATGGCGCGACTTCAGCGGGCATTGCCGCGCTGAGCATCGGCGGCGCCAGTGTCATCACCTCCTCGAACCCGGGTTCTGACAACAACAGTTATCTGGGGAGCAATGGCGAATTCAGAGGGGGCGGTGGTCAGGTGACCGTGGAGAATAAATCGAGCGGCGTGATTGCCACCCAAGGCCTGGCGGCGCATGGCATTGTTGCGCTCAGTAGCGCCAGTGGCGGCTTGCTCAACAACCTGCAGGAAGCCAATCGCACAGACCCCGATAATCCGACTGGCCTAACCATTGGCAACGGGCCCGACGAGGACTCCGGCATCGGCCACGACGGCGGCAGTGTATCCGTCATCAATAATGGCGTGATCACCACGGGCGATTCCTCGATTCCCACGGGCGACGGCAACAACGGCTCCCAGGCATCCGTCGCGATTCTCGCCCAATCCATTGGCGGTGGCGGCGGCAGCGCTGGCAATAAATCTTCGCTGTTCGTGGGCGACCAAGGTGGCGCTGGCGGCAGCGGCGGAGCGGTTAACGTAACGACCCAATCTGGCAGCGTCCTGACCACGAACGACGTCAACTCGGTGGGCATTCTGGCTCAATCCATTGGCGGCGGTGGCGGCAATGGGGGCAATGCCGAAGGCTTCTTTGTGGATGTCGGTGGCGCAGGAGGCAGCGGCGGCGCGGGTGGCAGTATTACATTTTCGGTGGATGGTTCGATCTCCACCAAGTCAGATCACTCCGGCGGCTTGATCGTCCAGTCCGTTGGCGGCGGTGGCGGTCATGGCGGCGGCGCCACGGATTACACACCTATATTGCCACTTGGCGTCGGCGTTGGCGGCAGTGGCGGCACCGGCGGGGATGGTGGATTCATTGGCGATACTGGAAACTTAGCTGAGACCGCGGCGATCCAGGCAGGTGCCACGATTACAACGCTGGGCGACAACTCTCCGGGCGCCACGGTCCAAAGCATTGGTGGAGGCGGAGGCACTGGCGGCGCGGCGAGCAGCTGGGATGTTGCCTTAGGCCTCGCCATCGCAATCGCAGTTGGTGGCGATGGCGGCGGCGGCGGCGATGGTGGCGATGTAGGGCTCGTAAACGCAGGAAACATCACGACCGGCCGAGAAGTTTTGGACCCAATTTTAGGGATACTTTTAGACGATGGTGCCGACTCGATCGGAGCACTGGTCCAATCCATTGGTGGCGGCGGCGGGCACGGAGGCTCCGCATCGGCAAGGGCACTCGCCGTCATGGCCGTCGTTGATGATGCCCCACCAATCGCAGTCTCGGTTGCCGTGGGCAAGGGAGGCGATGGCGGAGGCGGCGGCGATGGCGGCGTAGCCTCATTTGGCAACGAAGGGTCAATCACAACATGGGGAGATGGCGCGCATGGAGCCCTCGTGCAAAGTATTGGCGGCGGAGGAGGAAACGGCGGTGATTCCAAAGCTTTCGCTGTGGCTCTCGCGAAAAAGGCAATCAGCGTTACGATGTCGATCAGCCATGGCGGCAGCGCCGGCGCCGGCGGAAACGGGGACTACGCCCATGCGACCCTCGAATCAACGTCGTCGATTACGACCTACGGTGAAAATGCCTCTGGCCTCGTTGTCCAATCCATTGGCGGCGGCGGCGGCAATGGCGGACTCGGCAACGCGAAATCCCAAAACATTGACCCAGGCGGCAAGAAAGGCGCGGCCGACCCATACACATTAAACCTGGCGCTTGGCGGAAGTGGAGGCAGCGGCGGGCATGGCGGCGATGTCACCATCGACAGCGCAGGCGTCATCAGCACGGACGGCATTGGCTCCAAGGGGATTCTGGCTCAGTCGATCGGGGGTGGCGGCGGCAACGCGGGAGGCGGCCTTGTTGGGGGCCACTACATCGAGGGAAATGTCACCAACTATACCCTCCAAATGGCAATTGGCGCCTCCGGTGGTGACGGTGGTAATGGCGAAACGGTGACGGTTAATAACAGCGCCAACATTCAAACAATGGACGGCGACTCAACCGCCATCCTGGCCCAGTCGATTGGCGGCGGAGGCGGCGTCGGCGGCAACGCTCAAATCCAACAAGCCACCTTCAAGCAGCAGTCCTACAGCTCGGCCATCGCAGTTGGCGGCTCAGGCGGAGTTGCTGGTCATGGCGGGGACGTAACCGTGAGCAGCGTCAACAACATTGCCACCTCAGGTGATCGTTCCTACGGCATTTTGGCGCATTCCATTGGGGGTGGTGGTGGCGTAGGCGGAGCAGCCGCCGCCTACTCAACGAGCGGAGAGAGCAAGGGGCAGAGCTTTAGCATTAATATCGGAGTCGGCGGCAATGGCGGTGCTGGCGCGGATGGCGGAACCGTCAATACGATCGTGAGTGAAGCTCCAGTCACAACGGGCGGTTACGCAGCTCATGGCGTCATCGCGCAATCGATTGGCGGCGGCGGCGGCATTGGCGGTGACGCCACACTCGACACCGCAAGTCTGCTCAACCTTGGTTTTGTCGAAGCATCAGGCTATGCAGACGCAGGTAAGGGAGGCACCGTTGAGGTTTATCAGAACGATAGCGTTACGACCACCGGACACAACAGCTACGGCATTTTGGCGCAGTCCATCGGCGGAGGTGGCGGCATTGCCACTCAAGGCTCGGATGTCGAGGCATTCAACTTCAGTGAATCCTTGGCGCCGTCGATTGGGTTAACTTTTGGCATCTACACCAGCAACGATAGCAGTGACCCAACGACGAATGGCGGCGGCGCCACCACGGTCAATTTGAATGTTGCGTCCACGGACCCGAGCTTTCCGGCGCTTTCACTGAATAACCACACCTCGACCCAGGGAGATTGGTCCGTCGGAGTGTTGGCCCAATCCATCGGCGCGGGTGGCGGCAAGGGAGACACCATCTCCGGAACCAATTCCAACGCGATCCCAACGCTCGACATCGCATTGGGCTCACCCATGGGCCACGGTGCTGGCAATACGGTGACCATCAATACTGGAACCGCGCACGTCAGCACTGGGGCGAATGACAGCGGCTATGGCGCCTACGGCATACTGGCCCAATCCATCGGAGGAGGCGGCGGCATGGCCAGCGATGGCTCCAGCGCCGCCACAGGCTCCATCCAGTTGGGTGCAGGGAGCAACGAACACTCTCGAGATGGCGGCGCCGTTAATCTAAGCGCCGATCTGCTCACGGTGGAAACGCAGGGCACAGCCGCTCACGGCATCATTCTTCAGTCAATCGGCGGCGGTGGTGGTGTTGCCGGAACAGGTGCCACGCGGGATTTCGCCGGCAGTCTGGATGGCGTCGACGCCCCCGATATCACTCTCGGTGGCACGTACACGCATGGGGCCGGCCAGGCAATCAGCATGGCTGAGGGTCAGGGCCATGTCTTGGTGACGACCAGCGGAGACAATGCCTTTGGTTTTGTCGCCCAAAGCATTGGCAGCGGCGGCGGCATCGTCACAACCAAGCAAACGGGAGGCGAGATCACTGTGGGCGCCACCGTTAACTCCGGCGACGACGACTCAAGCGAGCGCGGAGGCGGCGACATTGGCAGCCTGGATACTCCCTTTACCTTCAGCGAAGTCAGCCGGATCTCCACCTCAGGAACTGGGTCGCATGGTGTTGTCCTTCAAACCATTGGCGGCGGGGGCGGCATTGCGAACCCGGACTCCAGCGGCGGCATCAATACGAACCCGGACAAGCGCACCGCATCGACAAATGGTTATGGCGGCTCCATTAACCTAAGCCTTGAGGGGGAAATAGCGACTTCCGGCGATGGCGCGTATGGCGTCGTTGCTCAGGTGATCGGCGGCGGGGGCGGTCTGTTTGAAAACTATGCGGGAAGCACCGGTGGCGCGAATTCGTCGTCGGATGGCGCCAATAACGGGACCTTGAACATCTCGGTCGGCAGCGATGCCAAGGTCTCGACCAGTGGCGCGAACACCAACGCCATTTTCGCGCAAAACGTCGCGGGCAACGGCAATCCCGGAAACATCATCACCATGGAAATCAGGGGCTCGGTCACCAGTGAAAATGGAACAGCCATCCACGCTCATGGCGGCAAGGACACTGGGGTCGACGACACGATCAGCACCGTCTCGATTTACCACGGTGGCGAAGTTACCAGTCGGCTCGATCATAACGCCATCCACTTGCAAGGCGTCCAAGGCACCGAAGTTTACCAAATCACGAACACTGGGACCATCACGGGCGGCGTTCTCATGGAAAACGTAGAAGCGAACAGCAACTTCTTCAATTCCGCCAGTGGGATCTTTAACTCCGGTGAAACGGTCACCGCCTTGATGGAGGATTACGGCGTCCTGGCGATCGGCGGCACAGACAACATACTGCAGACCGTCATGGGAGAGAACTACGCGCAAAACGATGGAGCCCTCCTGAAATTTGACGTCACTTCCCTGACCTCCTTCGACCAGCTGAGCTTCGGCGAAGCCTATGGCACTTTCGAGGGAGGCATCGAGATCAGCTTGCTCGATCAGCAATTGCATGCGGGCGACGAGTTAACGCTCATCACCGCTTCTACGGGCATTACTGCAAACTCGTTCCAGGGGGAATTCTACACCACCAATGCCTCATTCCTCAATGTGCCCAATGGCATGCTATTGGAGCTCTTTCCACGGAATGGAGCGCTGATACTCGAGGTCATCGCAGTTCCTGAACCCGGACACGCCGCCCTACTCGCCTCATTGGCGGCTCTCTTTTACATCGTTAAAATGCGTAGGCGAGCACGTTGAGCCCTGCGCATCAAACGCGGCGTCATGATCGAATAATGTGGTAAAGCAGGAGCCTCGAACTCCACCATCCTTTTAACCAAAACCAGCACACTTCGGGCCTTTTGCGTATGCGTGATATCGGCCGCAAACGTAGATAAAATGGGCTCTATTATAATTTGGTTACTGTCCCGGCAGATTTGATTATGATCACGCGAAATTACTTCAATTAGCGGAACTAATTTATTTAAAAGTGCAATATTAAAAGTTCGAATACAATGACAAAATACCTAGTCTGAAGCCTGATCTACTAACGAAGGGAGGCACTGAGCCGGAGGGATAAAAACTCCGCTGATGGTCGCCCTATTCTACAAATCAGGACATATGAATACAGGGTTAGGCAACAACGTGGCGTCCGAAGACGCCGTAAGCTCAGGTTCCTCCTCGCCGTGGCGGGGTTTCACGCCAGGTGACTGGACGGACAGCATCGACGTCCGTGACTTCATCCAAAAGAACCACGCTCCTTATCTCGAAGGAGACGATTTTCTCTGCGGTCCGACCGATCGCACCCTCAAGCTCTGGGATGAGCTGAAGGACCTGCTCGCCCAAGAACGCGCCGCTGGCGGCGTGCTCGACGCTGACGACAAAGTCGTGGGCAAGGTGGACTCGCATGGCGCTGGCTACATCGACCAGTCGCTCGAACAGATCGTCGGTCTGCAGACGGACAAGCCGCTCAAGCGCGCGCTCCTGCCCTACGGCGGCCTCCGCGTCGCCGCCAAGGCTCTGCAAGCGCACCATCGGGAAATGGCCCCCGAAACGGCCGACATTTTCCTCAAGCATCGCAAGACGCATAACGACGGCGTGTTCGACGCCTACACCGATGACATCCGCGCCGCCCGTAGCGCTGGCATCGTCACCGGCCTGCCGGACGGCTATGGCCGCGGCCGCATCATCGGCGACTACCGCCGCGTTGCGCTTTACGGCGTGGACCGCCTGATCGCCGAGAAGAACAAGATCCTCGACGAAATGCAGAACGAGGAGTTCACCGAAGAGTGGGTCCGCGAGCGTGAAGAAATCGTCGACCAAACCCGCGCGCTGGAAGCCCTCAAGACGATGGCCGCCGCCTACGGTTGCGACATTGCCAAGCCCGCGCAAAACGGCCGTGAAGCCGTCCAGTGGACTTACTTCGGCTACCTCGGCGCAGTCAAGGAACAGAACGGCGCGGCGATGTCCTTTGGCCGCACCTCCACTTTCTTCGACATCTACTTCGAGCGCGACCTCGAAGAAGGCAAGATCAACGAAGCCGGCATCCAGGAAATCATCGACCACCTGGTCATGAAGATGCGCATCGTGCGCTTCATCCGCACCGCTGACTACGACGAGTTGTTCTCCGGCGACCCGACCTGGGTCACCGAAAGCATCGGCGGCGTTGGCGAAGATGGCCGCCCGCTCGTCAGCAAGTGCAGCTTCCGCATGCTCCACACCCTGCGTAACCTCGGCCCCTCGCCGGAGCCGAACCTGACCGTCCTCTGGGCCGACAAGCTGCCACAGCCGTTCAAGGATTTCTGCGCGAAGATCTCCATCGAAACCAGCTCGATCCAATACGAGAACGACGACCTCATGCGCCCATACTGGGGTGACGACTACGGCATCGCCTGCTGCGTCTCCGCTATGCGCATTGGCAAGCAAATGCAGTTCTTCGGCGCCCGCGCCAACCTCGCCAAGGCCATGCTATACGCGATCAATGGCGGCGTGGACGAAAAGAGCGGCAAGCAGGTTGCCCCGGCATTCGACGCCTTCAAGGGCGAGTACCTCGAATACGACGAGCTCATGGCCCGCTTCGACAAGATGATGGACTGGCTCGCCAAGACTTACGTCAAGGCGCTGAACATCATCCATTACATGCACGACAAGTATTGCCCCGAGCACCTGATGATGTCGCTGCATGACCGCACAATCTTCCGCACCATGGCTTGCGGCATCGCGGGCCTCTCCGTCGCTGCTGACTCGCTGTCCGCCGTTAAGTATGCCAAGGTCAAAGTCGTCCGCAACGAAGACGGCCTAGCCTGCGATTACCAAGTCGAAGGCGAATACCCGGCTTACGGCAACAACGACGACCGCGCGGACGACATCGCCTGCAAGCTCGTTGAAACCTTCATGGACAAGATTCGCGAGCAGCCGACCTACCGCAACTCGGTGCCGACTCAGTCGATCCTGACCATCACGTCCAACGTCGTTTACGGCAAGAAGACCGGCAACACTCCGGACGGCCGCAAGGCTGGTGAGCCCTTCGCACCGGGCGCCAACCCGATGCACGGCCGCGACCGCAACGGCGCCATCGCCTCGATGTCCTCCGTCGCCAAGCTGCCTTACGATCAGAGTCAGGACGGCATTTCCTACACCTTCTCCATCGTTCCCAAGGCATTGGGCAAGGACGACGGCGAGCGCGTAAACAACCTCGTTGACCTGCTGGATGGCTACTTCACCAACAAGGGCCACCACATCAACGTGAACGTGTTCGACCGCGAAACCCTCCAGGACGCCATGGACCACCCGGAGAAGTATCCGCAACTGACCGTGCGCGTGTCGGGCTACGCCGTGAACTTCATCAAGCTCACGCGAGAGCAACAGATCGACCTCATCAACCGGACCTTCCACGGAGCATTCTAACCGCAGGCGACTGTGTCCCGAAAGGAGGCAGACATGTATGCGAACTGCAGTTTCACCAATGCGGCCGCGACCGAGCTAACCATGCCCGGCGCGGTCCCGGGACCTCACACCGAGGGCGTCGTCGAGACTATCGAGACTTGCGGCGCCGTCGATGGCCCGGGCCTACGGTATGTGGTCTTTACGCGTGGCTGCCCGCTGCGCTGCCAGTATTGCCACAACCCGGAAACCCAGGGCAAACCAAAGGGTGACATCACCACGGCGGAGAAGGTCTTGGCCGACGTTAAGCGCTACAAGGCGTTTATCAAGCGGGGCGGTTTGACGATCAGTGGCGGCGAGCCGCTGATGCAGCCGGCGTTCGTGCACGCGATCTTCAAGGGAGCCAAAGAGGCCGGGATCCACACGGCGCTCGACACCTCGGGCTTCCTGGGCGCGCGCGCATCCGATGAACTCTTGAAGCACGTGGACCTCGTCCTGCTCGACATAAAGAGCGGGCTTTCATCCACGTATAAAGACGTCACCGGCGTGCAGCTTTCGCCGACTTTAGACTTTGCCCAGCGGCTCGATGCCCTGGGTAAATCTATGTGGATCCGCTTTGTGCTCGTGCCCGGCCTGACCGACAGCGCGCGCAACATCGAGGCGGTAGCCAAGTTTGTTGCCAAACTCAAACTGGTGGACCGGGTGGAGATCCTGCCCTTCCACAAAATGGGCGAGCACAAATACGAACACGCCGGCCTGACCTACAACCTGTCCAACACACCGACTCCCACCCGGGAGCAGGTCGAAACCGCCCGGGCCATCTTCGCCCGGCATGGGGTTGAGGCACGCTAAGGTAAACAGGCTCACCAACAGTTTCCTCACTGGAGGGCGATGCTCCGCCATCGCCGCCGCCAATTGATCAAATTGGGTAGGGACGGTTGCCCTCAACCGTCCGGTTTCATCAAATAGGCCACTGATGCGAGGCGGACGGTTGAGGGCAACCGTCCCTACCTTTTCGAGATGGATTATACCGGCGATGACAGAGCATCGCCCTCCAGTTGACGAATCCAAGAAACACAGCTAATTCCACACTTTCTGGAAAAGGCGTTATTCCTGCTGATAAACGTTTAGAAATCAAAATGGATAAGATCAAAAACCGTTGGCTCATTGCCGCATCGACGATGGGGGTGCACGTCTCCATTGGCAGCGTTTACGCCTACAGTGTGTTCAAGAAACCGCTGTTGGAGACCGTTGGCTGGCAGCCGTCGCAGACGGCGTGGTCGTTCAGCATCGCGATCCTCGTGCTTGGGCTATCGGCGTCGTTCCTCGGCGTGAAAGTCGAGAAAATGGGCCCGCGGCTCAGCGGTCAGATCGCGGCGGTGTTTTACGGGATCGGGCTGATCCTGGCCGGCGTCGCCGTGCAGCAGGCGCAGATCTGGATGTTCTATCTGGGCTACGGCGTCATCGCGGGCATCGGCCTCGGCATTGGCTACATTTGCCCCGTCTCAACGCTGGTTAAATGGTTCCCCGACCGACGCGGGCTTGCGACTGGCTTGGCCGTGATGGGCTTTGGCTTCGGCGCGCTCTTTGCCAGCAAGATCTTTGTCCTGCTGATTCACAGCTTCGGCATCCCGGCAACGTTCATCGGCGCCGGCATCACCTACTTCGTCATCATGATGGCTTCTTCGCGCTACCTCGCGCCGCCTCCCGAAGGCTGGGCGCCGGCGGGCATGGACTCTGCATCGCAAAGTAAGAAGAAGAAAGTCGTCCGCGAAGACCCCGTGCAGCTCACCGCGAAAGAAGCCCTGCGCACGCGCCGCTTTTATTTCCTGTGGTCGATGCTGTTCATCAACATCACCTGCGGCATCGCGGTGATCTCGACCGCCTCACCGATGTCCCAACAAATAGCGGGCCTCTCGCCGGAAGCCGCCGCAACGATGGTCGGCCTAATGGGGCTCTTTAACGGACTCGGCCGCATCGGCTGGTCCGCGCTGAGCGATTACCTCGGCCGCGCGGGCGTGTTTGGCATATTCTGCGTGCTGCAGTTCGGCATCTTCTTTGCCCTGCCCCAGATTTCGCAGCCAATCCTTTTCCAAGCCGCGGTGTGCGTGATCATTTCATGCTACGGCGGCGGCTTCGCGCTGATGCCCGCCTTCATCGGCGATGTGTTCGGCGTCAAGCAGCTCTCGGCCATCCTCGGTAACCTGCTCACGGCCTGGGCCGCAGCGGGCGTAGTCGGCCCGATGCTCAGCGCCTTCGTCTATGAAAAGACGCAGAGCTACGCAATCAGCCTCTACATCTTCGGCGGCGCCTTCGTGGTCGCCTTCGCCCTGGCGCTCATCGTCGCCTGGGAATCCAAGCGCCTGCGCCAAACGGCGGAACTGGGCGTGCTCAAGCCAGCCGAGGCGACGGCGTAAGCGGAAACTTCATCGGCGGACTTGTTTAACAAGACGCTACAACTTCAAGCCAACTGTGATAGCTTAAGCATTCCGTCTTCTAAAGATTTCGATATTCGACTTCACATATTCGTGTGTTCTATCAATGAAATCGAGATTGTGCCAAAGGCTTTGACTATCTTCTCCGTGAAAGTATTTCGCATCAAGCCTCTCAAATGCAGCCTGTAGCTCTTCTCTTCTAGCTTCATCTAGAAAGCCATCGTATTGGTTCGAAGCTTCCGGCTCATTCGGGTATCCAAATTCTACGAGAGTGGAACGAACCTCACGTAGTGCCCTGAACGCGAGGGATTCCTTCATCTGTGATAAAGCTGCAAGCGCACGATCAAAGGTATCGAAATGTCCATTAAAATACATCGATGTAAAGCCGCTACCCGTATCCAGTAAAAACTCGCCAACATCGCGAACAACAATTTCCTCTTCATACAGCTCACTCGACGCAACGTCGTAGTATTGTGGCATCTGTCCGCAGAAATCGATGACGAATTGGTAAGCTCCAACTTCGAGCATCTTATCAATGTCATATTGAATAGTCCTTGGTCCGACATGCGAATCGAGATACTCTTTCAACGCAAGATGACCTTCATTATCGGCCCATTCTTGGTAATTATCAATAACAGGCAATCCGTAGGATATCAGTAAAATAAGTATATCTGGGCGCCCCGCGCATTGTGCGGCATATCCAACTTTCTTCTGCCACTCCTTCGTTTCGGGGATTACTGCTCCATTATCGAATAGAAACTCAATAAATTCTTTGTGTCCGTGCCCAATAGCTCGGCAGAGAACACTCGATAGCTGATGTGGCTGCAACCGCCCCGTTTTCGGTTGAACGAAATTAGGGTTAGCGCCTTCAGCAATCAATTCTTTCGCTCTCTCGATGTCACCATCCTTAGCATTCAAGAACAACGCCCAGTCTTTTTGGAACTGATTCATTTCAAAACAGTAGCATTTTAATTCCCACCAAAAAACAAATAATCAAACACAAAATGGTGCATATTCATTATCGCACAATGACTTTGCGAAACGCTTCGTCAAGATTTCGAGGCGACGACACCACATGGCAACGACTTCGCCTTAGCACTGGCGATGTTAAGGTTTAGCACAGGCGCTGTCATTACTTAGCACAGGCTGTGCTATGCCGAAGCACTGCCGGTGTCATTCCTTAGCACTGGCGCGGAGCAAGCTGAAGCCTGCTGTCCCTTTGCCGGATTCTGAATGTGCTGATCAGTTCTTGAATTATCCAACGAGCGAACGGATCATCTACTAGAAAGGAATTCCGCTTGTTCTCAATCGCGCCTCCCCGGAAGAGACAGTGACGATCTTTGACTTGATTTCAGCGATCTAAACCTCTGGGGGTAGCAGTAAAAACGCACGGACTCGGTAGAGTTCATGCGTTTCAGGAAATTGTCGGCTGCTTTGTGCTTAGAACGGCACGTCTTCGTCGAAGTCGTCTTCTTTCGTAGGTGCCGCCTTGGTTTGGCGTGGTGGGGGCGCTGAACGTTCGTAGCCACCTTCTCCTCCGCCGGAATTTTCGCCATCTCGGCCACCGACAAATTTGAAGCTCTCGCAAACCACCATGAGCTTACTGCGCTTTTCGCCCTGAGGCGTTTCCCATTTGTCTTGGCGCAGACGGCCTTCCACCAGGATTGGGCTGCCTTTGCCCAGGTATTTCGAAATGACTTCAGCGCTACGGCCAAAGGAATCAATGTCGACATAAGCCACTTCCTCGCGCTGTTCACCTTCCTTGGTGGTGAATTGACGATTCACCGCAATGGTAAACTTACAAATGGACATGCCGCCCGGCGTGACCCGCATCTCGGGTTCGGCGACGAGGTTGCCCATGAGGATGACTTTATTAAACGAGGCCATAAGCTGAGAATCTGCGGAAGCCTGGCGGGAGTCAAGAATGACCCCGCCAGACTCGCAAAATTTAGCTTAGATGCTTTGGACGAGGATGCGATTGACGGTCTTGTCCAAACGGAACTTCTCCTGCATTTGAGCGGGAATTTCCGGGCCAGCCTCGATCTCGTAGTTCACGTAAACGCCACTTGGCATGCGGCGGTCGGTCACGCGGATGAAATCCTGGGAGCCTTTGTTGTCAACCTTGGTGACGGTGGCGCCAAGGCTGGTAATGGCTTCGCTGATGCTTTCGATGAGCGTCTCGATCGACTCGGTGTAGTTACGGGTGTCGAGGATGAAGTTTGCGCGGTAGCGCTTAGTTGCTGTCTGACTCATTTTTCGGAGTTGGTGGAATTCTGGTGTTAATTCGGTTCATCGCGACTGTGGTCCCCTGCTCGACCAGCATTTTGAGGCCGTTGAGGTAGTCCGGAATGCGCGACTGGATAACGTTATTTTCTTCTGAAGTGAACTTGCCAAGGACCCAATTGGTTAATTGTCCTTTGTGAGGGTTGCCCCCAATGCCGATTCGGTAGCGGACAAAGCCGTTGCCGAGATGCTGGAGCAAGCTGGCGACGCCGTTGTGGCCGCCGTTGCTGCCTTTGACGGACACTTTGCAGCGCCCGAGATCCAGATTGATCTCATCGTAAATGACAACTACCGAATCCACCGGAGCCTTCAGGTAACGCATGGCCGCGCCGACGGCGACGCCACTGTTGTTCATGAAGGTTTCGGGTTTTACCAGTAGGATCGAATCGCCAGCAAAATTGATTTTAGCGGTTTGCGCCTGCAGTTTTTTCTGCATTTTCCACTCGCCGCCGCACTTTTCCGCTAAGCAATCTACGACTTGAAAACCGACATTGTGCCTTGTGCCTCGATACTCCGTCCCGGGGTTTCCCAGTCCGGCGATGACAGTTACGGCCATTTTGGCAAAGAACAGAAAACGGAACCAGCGTGCTGCGCCGATTCCGTTGTGTTTAAAGGTTATTCAGCGGCTGCTGCTTCCTCGGTTGCTTCTTCGGTAGCGGTGCGCTCGGCCTTCGCCGGCTCGCCTACCGAGACGATCACCATGTCCGGCTCACCGTCGTAGGTGACACCTTCGAGCGTGGGCAGGTTTTCGAGGTGGATCGCATCGCCAACATTCAGCGTGGAAATGTCAATTTCAACGTATTCCGGGATGTGACGCGGCATGCAGTGAACCTGCACTTCGTGGATAGCGTGTTCCAGAACGCCGCCGTTCTTCACGCCGATGGACTCACCTTTAAGGTGGACCGGGATGTGGGCGTGAATCAGCTGGCCGGCAACCACTTCGAGGAAGTCGATGTGGCGGAAACGGTCGGTAAGCGGATCGCGCTGCGTTTCGTGGATGAGTGCGTTGATGCTCTCGTTTTCGTCGATCTTGAGGGTGATGACGGCGGTGGAACCCGCAACTTCGCGCAGCAGCATATGGAAATCACGCTCAGCGACCGCGAGATTGCGGTTGCCGCTCGTGCCGTAGATGACTGCAGGGATCTGGCCCTGTGCGCGCAGGCGGCGTGAATTACCACGGCCGATGCCCTCACGTTTTTGTACGGACAGGAGGTATTCGCTCATGTGTATCGGTATTTTAGTTTTTCAGTGTTGTCCGCGACTGAATAGTGCGGAATCGAGTCAAAGAATCAGGTTGGGCGATAATGGCAATCAAAACTTTTCACTTATTCGGGCGCCTTAACGCAGATCAGTAATCACACGCGCCATGTGTATTAAATATACTAAACAAATGTAACAAAAATCGAACTTGACCTTATGTGACACATATGTGACATTCGTAACATGGAATTCACACAAGGACTTAATGTTGTCATTTACGGAATGGGCTGCGTTGTACTGGCAGCTCTCGCAATGGATATGTGGCTTGAGTTTCGCTGGAGTCGTCAGGCACAGAGCATGCACGCGAAAACGCCGCAGGAAAAGTAACGTCGCTCACTCTACTTCACCTTTCAGTTTGACCGTAAACCACGCCTTTGAACGTTAGAGGTTTGTGGAATCAGCTATTCACCTGCTGCGAGTAGCTCAATTGGGACTATGGAGCCTACAAGCCAGTTCATTCACTTGCCTGATGACGGCATGTTGGGCCGGCATGCTTTGCTGAGTAGTTACTAGCTGATGCGAAAATTCTTCGCATCTGACGATTTGGCAGCAGACTTGGGCAGTAAACCACGCTCACGTTTACGCGCCAAAGCTCTTTGCAGGGTCTGTTGGCACTCCGAAGCAGAAATTTCTGCACCGAAAAAACGTGAAAGCCAGTTGTACACGATTTCAGGCTCCATTTCGTGCATTCGGGTTGGCTGCTCACAAACACGGTCAAAAGCGTCCACGACCGCTTGAGCAATCACCCGAACCATCGTCCTCGATACCTCTGAGCTTCGTTCTTCAATCAAAACGTCACTCGCGTCGGTCATCGGAAATTCTTCGAATACATTCTGGTAAATGGAAGCAGCGTTAAGTTCTTCGACCTCAGTGCGTGGAAAAAAATGAGCCATGAGCGTCCACGGATGAATATCTTCTGGCGCATCATTAAGTCCTCGCGAATCAGTACGCAAGATCACCGTAGGAATATCCGCGAACTTGGCTGTCATAAATTCAACAACTGCACCCGCTTCTATTTCGGCCCCGTCAAAATTAAACAGTGCCAGATCGCATTCCAATAAATTGAGAAGCTTTTGGTCTCGCACTTGCCGCAATGATTTGCATCGAGCTGGGAAATTCTGCGGCAGTACGCTGCAATATCTTTGGTCGGACAGTTCCGAAATGGCTTCTGCCAACATAGCATTGCCCATGAGGTCTTTGTGTGTAAAAAGATCCCCAGCAAAGTAGATGTTCAACGTTGGTTCAGTCGAATTCATTAAGAGTGTATACAATCTGCGCGCTTGCCGAAAAGAAACTCTAAACAGTCAAATTCAGCAATTTCATTCAATATCGACCACATCTGTGCATCACTTTAGCAAAAAAATCCACTTTTTTTATTAGCCAATGTTAAATCGCAGAGAATTCCTGGAAGCCATCGGCGTCTCTGGCGCCGTACTCACACTAGGCTTTGGTGGCCTGCAAAAGCTGATGGCCGACGGCAGTGTGACGCCTTCAGCGGGCTTCGGCCCTCTCCTGCCCGATCCTAACAAGGTGCTCGATTTGCCCAAAGGTTTCACCTATCGGATCATTTCACAAACTGGCAAGCCAATGGCCGACGGCCTACTGTCTCCGGGCAAGCAGGACGGCATGGCGGCTTTCCCTGGTCCGCATGGCCGCGTGATACTCATCCGAAACCATGAGAACGAATACCCCTGGCGCCCGCTCGGACCGTTTGGTCTGCTCAATGAGCGCTATGCGGAAATCGACCACAGCAAGCTTTATGATGTACGCCAAAACAACATGCCGTGCATCGGCGGCTGCTCGATTTTGGTTTACAATCCGAAAAGTGGCCAAGTCGAAAAGGAATTCATGCGACTACTGGGCACGGAGCGCAATTGCGCGGGCGGCCCGACCCCTTGGGGCACTTGGATTACTTGCGAGGAAAGCTCGGTTAAGGCTGGCGATGGTTACAAGCAAGATCACGGCTACGCCTTTGAAGTCAGCGCCACCCTGACTCCCGAGCTCGAGCAAGCCAAGCCGCTTAAGGCAATGGGACGCTTTCGTCGCGAGGCAATCGCAGTCGATCCAGCCACTAGCATCGTTTACCAAACTGAGGACCTGGGCGACGCCAGCCTCTACCGCTTTGTGCCGGACAAGCCAGAGAAACTCGACTCCGGCAAACTCCAAGCTCTCGTGATCAAGGGTGGTCCGGCTGATACTCGCAACAACCCGGGCGGCAGCACGCAATTTCCGCTCAACAAAAGCTTCGAAGTGGATTGGGTGGACTTAGATGACGTCGAAGCGCCGCAGGACGACTTGCGTTTCCGCGCACAAAAGCAAGGTGCCGCGATTTTTGCCCGGACCGAAGGCATTTGGACGGGTGACGACGAAATCTACTTTGCCTGCACCACGGGCGGCCCCCAGATGTTTGGCCAAATCTTCCGTCTCGTGCCGGGGCGCGGTGAAAAGCCAGACACGTTGGAGCTATTCATCGAGTCCCACGACTCCGACCTCATGCAGAACGCGGATAACCTCGTAGTTGCGCCCTGGGGCGATGTCATCATCTGCGAAGACTCCAATGCGCCACATAAACGCCTGGTCGGAGTGACGCCGAAGGGCGAAATCTACCACCTCGCTAAGTGTATGTATAACAGCTCGGAGCTGGCTGGTGCGTGTTTCTCACCCGACGGTAAAACGCTGTTTTTCAACATCCAAAACGCCCCGGGCCTGACGATTGCCATGACTGGCCCTTGGCCAACCGCTTAATTAACTGCTTGTCCTGCGACTGGCTCCGCCCCGCCTTGTGGGTAGAGGAGCATCCGGTCGTGCACGAGCAGGATGATGTCCTGGCGACCATCATTGGTGAAGTCGCCAATGATGACCTCTCGCGGCTCCAGCGGGGC
Source organism: Cerasicoccus maritimus (assembly GCA_031296935.1). Classification (GTDB taxonomy): domain Bacteria; phylum Verrucomicrobiota; class Verrucomicrobiia; order Opitutales; family Cerasicoccaceae; genus Cerasicoccus; species Cerasicoccus maritimus. The sequence goes on along the minus strand of JAVDPD010000005.1, from coordinate 124,359 downwards.
GCCCTTGCGGCCACCGTAGTGGATATCTTCCTCAAAGACGTTGAAATGCAAGGCGCTCTGCCACGTATCCGGGGCAACATATTTGATGACCTCAAGGACGTTATTTTGCCCATCGATAAGCACAAACTCCGGGCCGTTTTCGCCATTGAGCTCACCTACGGCAATCTGGTTATAAACAATGTCATCCAAGTCAGATTCGTAGGTGGAGAGATTTTGCAGTGCCTGCCACGGCTGCTGTATCGAGGTGCGCAGGATTGCATTCTTGCCGAGTAGCACGAGATCGCCGCCTGTTGCATCGCTCGGCAAAATGCCCAAGGGCGCGAAGTCGCCAAACTCGACTGAGCGTGCATAGCGATAGATGCCGGAGTCATCGCGGCTTAGGATTTGAAATTCCTTGGAACGAGTATCAAACAGAAGCAGCTCGGCTACGCCGTCGCCATCCACATCGCGCAGGTGCGGGATCGAGAGGTTGTCATTGCCGGACCGGGAGTTGAATTGATCCAGCACCGTGCGGCGTTTTTCGGAGTCCAAATAAACGGCGCGCACAAAGCCGTTGGAGGTAATTAAGAGTTCGTCAAGGCCGTCGCCATTGACGTCGCCCAATCCGGTATCGGCCAAATTCACTTCGCGCAAACCGTCGATCTCGTAAACTGCTTTGCCACGTTCGTCCTCGGGTAGGCTTTCCAACTGGTCGAGGTCGATGTAGCGCGCCGCATAGCGCGGGAAGGTGATCAGCAAGTCCTGGGAACCATTTTGGTCCAGATCCGCCAACATCAAGCCCGATGGCGGCCGACGCATTCCGTCCAGCTCGATTGCCACGTCGACAACCCAGGTGCCGTCTTTCTGCGAAAGCAGCGAGAGCTTTTGTTGGCTGTTGTCGCTGGAAATAAGAATCAACTGCTGGCGCTCGGGAGCCCAGGCAATCTTGACCGGATCACCCGCCACACCAATGACCTGAGGAAAGACAAAACGATCACCGTTCCAATGGGTCAGGCCAATCACGCCCTCGTCGGAACTGAGCGCGAACAGCTCCGACTTGCCGTCGCCATTGATGTCGGCCGCCGCCAGGGATTCCACGCCACGGAATGAAGGGAACGACTCGGGCGCAAGCCAGCCGCCTCCGGGCTTACCTTGTAGCTGCCAGATTTGCGCATTGGCGGAGTCTGCCACGACCATGTCGAGCAAGCCGTCGCCATTGAAATCGCCCCAGGCATACGCATCTGCCGCAGCCGCCTCTGCGCTCGTCGAGTAATATTCCATCGGCCAGTCATCGCCGTTTTCCAGACTGGCAGCCTGAAGTTGCTCAACGCGCAAACGGCCCGTACGGGGCTCGATTAAAACTAATTCCGGGTCCTCACCCTTGGGGTCAACCCAAGCGATACTCGGCGTGGTGGCGTCGAGGCGGTATGCTTGCTCCGCGCCTAGGCCTGAGCCCGGCTGCCATTCGATAATGCGCAACGCACGCGAAGACCCAGGTGCCCGATAGCTGAAGCGCAGCGGTAAGTCTTTGTTCGCGGGCAGCACCTCCAAGTCCATGGCGTTAGCTTCCAGACGGTAAGTTTCATGCAATTTGATTGGCGTCGCGTTTTCATCGAAGGCAAAGACCATCAGTCGGTTTTTGGTTAACGCCACCAACTCCAGGCCATCGTAGCGATCTGACAGCTCCACGAGCTGCAACGTGGTCTTCCAAGGTAGCGCATCGACGCCATCGTACTCACGCTTTTCAGACCAGTCGCCGTCATCTAGCTGAGCCACAGCAACGAGTGGCTCGTCCTTGCTGGTAAAAATAACGTCCGTCTGGCCATCGCCGGTCACGTCCCCCAGGGCCAGGTCAAACATTGCAATGCCGCTCGTGACGCCTTCGACCTCAAAACGCGTGTCCTCCAAGACTGGCTCCCAACGATTGCGGCGGATGCTTTGTGTCTGACTGTCGACTTCGCCCGGAGCTCGTTGGTAGTAAATTTCGATGCGGGCGCGGTCGTTGTTGATGACGCCGATGTCTAGCTTGCCATCGCCATCAACGTCGTCTTGAGCCAAGGCGCGCACGCTCCAATCGATCTTAGTGACTTCTGGGCCAGTCAACCGAATTGGGTTAGTCTCGAATTCATTGGCGAGTGCGGCGCTGCTAATGAGCAGAAATGCTGTGAGGTATCGCATGATTGCTTAAGGATTTTTCGGCAGGACTCGGGCGCGGGTGATTTGTGCGTCTTCCAGGATGTAGCCGGCAGAAAGAATAAAATACGGCATGTCGGCGCCGCTGAATTCCGGAATATCAAGCTCGATGCCTTTCCCTAAGTTGTCCGCTACTTCCTCCCGGTAAATTGCCATGACTTGCTCCATTGCCGACCCGAGGTTAAAATAAGCACACTCAACTGGGTTTGGCGGCATGTCGGCGAGCGCATCCACCATGTAGCTTTGATTCCACAATCCGCCGTCCGACTCCCTCAGTCGATAGAGCGTGCGTTCCAGCAAATCGACCGACCCAATCGCCACAAACAAATGATTGTCCACCAACGCGTAGCCAAAGGGCGGATCTTCCTGGTTCACCTGGGCAGGAACCATGATGGACATGTCCAGGAATGGACGCTCGGTAAACATTTCGGCGCCGGGCATGAAAGTCTCTGCCAGTCCCTTAACCGCTCCTTGGAAGGCCTGCGGATCGCGGATTGGAATTGCGAAAATCTTATTTTCCCTGTCCTTTTCGTCGCCCTCATTCGCGTCCTCCTTCCAAACGGTGAATGAGGCAAATTGGTCGCCAAAATTGTTCAACAAGGCTTCGCGTAAATCTAGGCCGGTCTGCTGGCGTAGGTTGTCTAACTGGAGCTGAAACATCGCGCCGAAGTTCGGGCTCATGTCGTTGAGGATGGATTCCAGAGCGGCAAAGGCTTCACTGAAATCAATCATCGTCACGTTCGCGCCAGCAACTTCCTCCGGGACCCAATGCGGCAGGCGCAACGGGTCCGGACTGTAGGCCAACAGCTCGAGTATGCCTTTGCGCTCATCGTAAAGCACACCGAACGTGGACTGTAGATTGTCACTCTTGTAATCGAGCGAAGCAAAGGCGGCATGCAGGTTATCAACAGCCAAACTGTTCCACAGCGACTCCAAGGTCACCCCAAGCGGATTGAGCGGGATGTCGCCCATGTCAGACTGGAAATAGCTGCGAAGCATGTCGACTCCTACGCGCAAGTTGCCGTATGCACGGGCTTGTGCTTCGCCGCAAATATCCATGCTACGGAGGAAATCTTCGGTGCTGCCTAAGCCATCACGGCGGGTGTCGAGAATGGAGTCGACTGTGTTTTTGAGGAGTTCCAGCGAGGTCGTCTCGATTGCGTAACCATCGACTAACGTCCAATATTCCGGCATCCATTCTTCCTCAGGTGCTTCAACCAATTCTTCGGTATACAGCGTAATGCCAGCGTATGGTTCTTCTACGAGCAGCACTTCGTCACTAGGCAAATCACGGTCACAGATCTGAAGGAATTTCAACGCCTCAATATCCCCGGAGAACTCTGCTATCAGCACAATCTCGGGCTCCATGTCATTGGCTTCATCCATCCCCACCACTGCGCCACAGATTCGTCCGGTAAGGACTTCGTCCAAGCTATCGAACGACAGCGCATTGCCACTGGGCAAAGTAAAACGCTGGCCATCGCCGGTTTCAAAAGGCTCCTCAAGCTGCGTGGTCCATTCAGCACGCTGTTTCTCAGTGACAAATTCGCTCAGACGACCTTGCTCCAACTCGCTTACCAAGCCCTTAAAGTCATCCAGCGACAAGCTGAACAGCGTGGTATCGGGCAAATAATTCTCGAGGTAATCTTTCGCGTGAGCGGCGCACACGCAAACGAGCGCGGCTATGATACAGAAGTAAGTCTTAAGCATGCTCCTTAATTTTCCTCCGAGGTGGGAGGCTTGTTGTAGCGGAAACCGGTGTTTGGATGTCGTGGATCAAAGGCAAAGGCATCACGATTCTCGAGAAAGAATTTGAGCACGTTAGCCGGAATCGCAAACGCGAGCCCCTCGGCGCCCATAGCAACGACCTTCATGTTGTTCACGCCAACGACTTCACCGCGCATATTAAAGAGCGGACCGCCAGAATTGCCGGGGCTGATCTCAGTCGTGGTTTGGACAAACACCCGGCCGCCGATTGGACGATTGCGGTTGCTGACGATGCCTTGCGAAACGGTGCGGTCGAGGCCCAGTGGCGCGCCGATAGCAAATACGGATTGCCCCTGCTTCAAATCATTGGACTCACCGAGAGGCACCGCCGCGAGCGATTGCCCATCGGGCAGGTCGATCTTGAGCAGCGCCAGATCCGCGCCCGGGTTACTCGCGACGATTTTCACGTCGTCGTGTTGCTCGCGTTTTAAAGACTCCCCCTCCTGCTTGAAAACAGTGACCGAAATATCGTGTTCACCGGCAATCACATGGTCATTAGTCACAATGTAGCCATCCGGATTGATGACGAATCCGCTACCCAGGCCAGTGGTGGTTCGAATCAACACAACGGACTCGCCGTAGCGGTTCACCCATTCGCCAACGGGAAGTGTTTCGCCCTGGGATATGGTTTGGAATATGCCTTGCGATAGCGTGGAGTCCGATTTAGGGGCGATGGCGTCTTCTAAATCGATGCCGATAATGTTGTCGCGCGGAATTTCCAGCACCGTAAAGCCGAGATCCACGTAAATGCTGGTTGGCCTTTCATAAACCACCGACCCGCTAACGGCATTACCTTCGCTCAGGTTGATCGTCGCGCGCTCGGCAAAGAGTGGCGCGCAAGCCAGCGCACACAGAGTAAGAGTGATAAACTTCACAATTTGTAGCTTAATGACTAATGGGTAACGCGCAAGAGCGCGTTGTTGCTAAAAAACTCCCTTCGACGTATTTAATTGGCGGTGCCTGTGCTTACTCGTCCAAAGTAAAGCCGACCTTGATCGTTACTTGCCAATGCGCGACTTGGTCGTTGTCGATGTGGCCGCGGGTTTCCACGACCTCAAACCAGCGCATGTTGCGGACAGATTTTGAGGCACGAGCAATCGCGTTTTTGATGGCTTCATCGCTCGAAACAGAAGACGAGCCAGTAAGTTCAATTTTCTTGTAGATATGGTCACTCGTAGGAACAACCTATCGCACAAACCAGTAATTGCCAAGTAATTGCCGCAGTTCACTCCGAAACTACTCAGCGCGCTTAACGAAGCGGTATGGCGCGGAAAGCCAAGGTTCGCCCGCGTAGCCAATACCAATGCGTGGAGTCCGCTCGACCTGCGCTTCGGCCAGCGAAGTCCCCTGCTCTATCCAAAGGCCTGATTCGATGGCTGCGGCTTTACCATCGAGCGACTTATCGATCAGCATGGCCTTGGTTAACCGTCCTGGGCCAATCATGGGACCAGCCCCACGAACTAAGACTGCGGCTGGAAAATCTTCTGGCCCGGTCACGATATTCAACAGCCAATGGACACCGTAGCAAAGATAGACATAGAACACGCCGGGCGGGCCAAACATCACGGCGTTGCGCGGGGTCTTGCCGCGACATGCGTGGCAAGCTTGATCGTCCTGACCGTCATAGGCCTCCACCTCGCAGAGCTCCCAGCGCAGAATTTCCCCACTAGGCAAACGGCGGCAGAGGTTCTGGCCCAAAAGTTCGCGCGCGACCGTAACGGTATCGCGCGCGAAAAAGTCAGGACCGAGAATGGTCTCTGTCGACACCGGGAATTAGCCTCCGAATATGCCGCGTTGGAACAAGCCCAGGACCACGGTCAGGATTACCAGCAGGCTGAGCATTACCTTGTGAAAAATGCCCACGGCGCCCGGCATCGGATAGGCTTGCTTAGCTTCATCACCCGGCAACGTAGGCTTCACAAAGAAGGCTTCGCGGATCCAACCAAAGTAGTAATAAATCGAAATCACCACCCCGATAATCGCGGCACCCAACAGCACGTAAAGTCCGGCTTGGAAGGCCGCGATGAAGATCAGCAGCTTACCGATGAAGCCAGCCAACGGCGGAATACCTGCCAGCGATCCCAATCCAATTGCCAAGACACCAGCGAGGAATGGCTGACGTTCGGCCAGCTTCTGGTAGTGCTCCAGCTCTTGGAATTCGTCGGCTGCGCCGGCGAGGTGGACCATGACGCCAAAGATGGCGAAGGACGCAAACAGGTAGGCGAACAGGTAGAAGATGATTGCCCAAGGTGCCAAGGACGCGCCTTGGGGATTCGTCATCGCGACGATGGCAATCAGCAGGTAACCCGCGTGAGCGATACCGGAGAGGCCAATCACGCGCTTCACGTTGCGTTGGCCGATGGCGGTTAAGTTACCAAAGAGAATGGTGATGATTGCGATTGCCGAGAGCAATGGCTGGGTCAGCGCAGTCAGGTGCGCGAACGGACCGATGATGAGGTTCATCAATACGAAGAATCCAGCTGCCTTGGAGGAAATTGCGAGGAATGCAGTGACCGGAGTCGGTGCGCCCTGATAAACATCGGGCACCCAAATCTGGAACGGCACGGCGCCAATCTTAAAGCAGATGCCGCAAATGACGAGCGTTGCACCGATCAGCACGAGCGGCTCATGGGCATTTTGCGCAATAAACTTACCGAGCTCAGTGAAGTTCATCGCGTCAGAAGTAGCCCCCTTAAGGGCCGGGTTGCTGGCCGCACCATAAAGCAGGACAATGCCGAACAGCAAAATAGCCGAGCTAAGTGCGCCGAGGATCAGGTATTTCAGGCCGGCTTCCAACGAGAAAGCGCTGTAGCGGCAGTAGGATACCAGCACATAGAAGCCGATGGTGACCGTTTCCAGGGCCACAAAGAGCATCACGAAGTTGCTGGATTGTACGAGCAGCATCATCGATGCGCTGACCAAAATAGTGACCAGGAAGAACTCCGAACGCGGGAGATTCTGGCGCGACAGGTAGCTGATCGCCAGATAGCACACGAGCGCCGAGCTCAGCACGAAGAACGCGCGCATGTAGCCCAAATACGGGCCGCTTTCAATCATACCGCCAAAGAGCGGGCCAGATGTGCCAACCTCACAGCCGCAACCAAGGACCAAAACACCAAGCAGGCCGAGTTGTGACGCGATGGCAAAGGTTGGGATGATACGCTTGCGCGTCGAAGGGAGGAAAAGATCCAGGCAGAGCACGAGAATCGCGATGCCGGCCATGACGAGCTCAGGCCAAATCGCGCCCCATTGATTCGTGGAAGCTAGTTCTTGAAAACCGTTGTAATTCATAGCGATTTCCCTCCTTCCTGTGCCGTCTCAGTTGCGTCGGCTTCAGCGAGTTGAAGGGTTGTCTCAGAAGTGGCTTCCGCTTTGGAAACCTTTAATTTGGAAGGCATGTGCACGTAAACCGGCTCGGTTTCCACCGTCTTTTCGATCGAGTTCGAAATCCCCATGGGCCAGAGTCCGATAAAGGCGAGCGTCACCAGAAGAATCGTAGCAGGAGCGCGCTCGGCTGGCGTGATGTCACCGATTTCGCGGTCGCCTAGAGATTCAGTAAAGCTCTTGGTTTGCGGGCCAAAGAAGATATTGGCTGCGGCGCGTAGCCCGTAGATAGCAGAAATCACTACGCCGAATACAGCGGGAGCAACGGCCCAAGCGTGGTTTTCCCACAGGGCGATGAACACTGTAAACTCACCCCAGAAATTCGCGAAGCCGGGCAATCCAATCGAGGCCATGCTGGCGGCGACAAACAAACCGGCGAGCACCGGAGCCTTGGGCCCAAGTCCGCCAATGGCCTTCATGTCGTAGGTGCCAGTGCGGTTGTAAACTGCAGTGGCGAGAACGAACATCAATGCAACAGATACGCCGTGCGCAAACATTAGCATGACCGCGCCACCGATGCCGACAATCGACATCGTAGCAATGCCAAGGAAAATGTAACCCATGTGCATCACGGAGCTGTAACCGATCATCAGCTTCAAGTCGCGCTGGGCGATGGTGACGAAGCCAATAACAACGATGTTGCCGAGGGCGAGCCAGACGATCCAATCATTCCAAGCCAAGGCGCCAAATGGCAGCAGCGGCACGGCGATTTGCACCAGTCCATAAAGACCGAACTTCTTGAGCACGCCGGCGTGGAGCATCGCGTTGGCAGTCGGCGCATTGGCGTAACCGCGTGGAGCCCAGGAGTGGAATGGGAACAGCGACACCAAAATGCCGAAGCCAAAGAGCAACAGCGCGAAGATGTTGTTCTGAGCAATGGCGGAAATGCCATTCGCGCTTAAGTATTCCTGGAGGCCGATGAGGCTAAAGCCCGTGGCGGCGTCCCAGCCAGTCTGGCCGTAAAGCGCAATCAGGCCAAGCAGCGAAAGCATGGCACCGAGCGTCAGGTAAACCGTCATTTCCATGGCGGCTGCGCGGCGCCCTTCCCCGCCCCAGATGCCGATCATGATGAAGGTCGGGATGAGGGCCAATTCGTGGAAGAAATAGAAGAAGAAGATGTCAATCGAGCAGAAGACGCCCATCAAGCCGGACTGCATAACGAGCAGTAGGCCCATGTAAACGTGCAGGCGCTCCGCTTGAGAATACATCGCATGAATCCCGGCAGCCAGCCCCACAATACCCGCGAGCAAGTAGAGCGGCATGGAGATGCCATTGAGGCCGAGGAGCAAGGTGATGCCAACGCTTTCGCGCAAACCGAGGTCGCAGCCGCCAACGTATGCAAAGCCGTTGAGGAGATCGGTTTGGGAATCGAACTTCATCCACAAGTAGACGGAGATGACCGCCGGAAGCATGAAGCCGATGGCTGAAATCAGGCGAACGCCAGACTTGCCCAGTGATTTGCCGAAAAAGAGCACCACCGCCGCTGAAAGCGGGATGAAAATCGACAGAAGCAGCAAATTAAAATCAGTAAACATGACTTACAGCAATCCGAGGGCGAATGCGCCGAAGAAAATAACGCCAGCCAGGAACCAGTAGACGTATCCGTGAATGTTTCCTACGTGGAGGGAACGCGAAACCATGCCAAAGAGGCCGGCCACACCCGCTGTTCCGCAAACCAGTAGTCCAGAAATAAGAAGGTTATCCAAAACGGCCAGGAGGTTGGCGAAGCGCTCTTGAACATGCGCGACGTAGTAGTCGTAAACGTCATCAAACCAGCCATGCTTTTCCAGAGCCGCGTAAAGCCCCGGCGCCTTGACTTGCAATTTGTCCGTTTTCGGCCCCAAGCCGTAGAAAAGATAAGTGAAAACAAAGCCAAGCAGCATCACGCCAAGGGTCACGCCTTCGAGCATCGTGCCTTGCTCCGTCGCTTCGACTGCGTGGTGCGCGGCCGTGTAGCCACCGCCGTAACCGTGATGCGGCCCATGCGCGTGGTCTTCCGCTTCTGCCTGCTGGCCGTAGCCATCCATCATGAAGACGGTGGTGTCGGTCGGCAGCATGGCGGTCATTTCACCGTCGGCCCACTTGAAGTCGAGGCTCTTGCTGGCGAACCAACCGGCGCCAAGCGAAAGCGCGCAGCCCAGAACGATCAGCGGTACGGTCATCAGCAAGCTGGACTCGTGGGCGTGCTCAGCCTTTTCGCTGTTCGGCTTGCCGAGGAAGACCACGAAGAACATGCGGCCCATGTAGAGCGCGGTGGTCAGTGCGGCGACGAGCGTCAGGCCGTAAACCCAGTAATAGGTGGTGTGGCCGGTTTCAACGCCCAAGCCATAGGCGGCGTTGATGATCGTGTCTTTACTGTAGTAACCCGCGAAGAACGGAACCGCTGAAATCGAGAGCGCGGCGATAAGGAATGCCGTGCCGGTAATCGGCATCTTCTTGTAGAGTCCGCCCATTTTGAACATGTCCTGCTCGTGGTGGCAGGCGTGAATCACCGAACCGGAGCAAAGGAACAAAGTTGCCTTGAAGCAGGCGTGCATGGCCATGTGCATAATGGCGAGGCCGGGGAAGCCGAGGCCCAGCGCCGTGCCCATGTAACCAAGGTGCGAAAGCGTCGAATAAGCCAACGACTTCTTGATGTCGCTTTGGCCGAGCGCCCAGAAACCTGCGAGCATCGACATAGCGGCGCAGATCCACATGACCACTTCCAGCACTTCCGGCGTGAGCAGGAAGAAGATGCGGACCATGAAGTAAACACCGGCCGCGACCATCGTGGCAGCGTGGATGAGCGCGGAAACCGGAGTCGGGCCCGCCATCGCGTCCGTCAGCCAGACTTGCAGCGGGAATTGCGCGCTTTTACCGAGGAAGCCACACATCAAGAGTAGCCCAATGCCGGTCACAGCGTGCTTTTCGCCGCTGGCGATGAGCTCGTTGATCTCGTAGAAATCAGCGGTGCCGAAATAGTGGTAAGCCCAGGCGATGCCGACGAGGAAACCGAAGTCACCCACGCGGTTGACGATGAATGCCTTCTTCGATGCGGCGGCGGCGAAATCCTTGTCCCAATAGTGGGCGATCAACATGTAGGAGCTGAAGCCAACCAGCTCCCAGAATATGAAGATCATAAACAGGTTGCTGGACAGGACGATGCCGAGCATCGAGAACATGAAGATCGACAGGCCACCGAAGAAGCGACCCTTGTTTTTGTCGTCATCCATGTAACCCACGCTGAAGACGTGGATGAAGAATCCAATGAAGGCCACGACGGCGAGCATTGTCGCGCTTTCGTGGGTGAAGTAATAGCCGATGTCGATCTGGTAGCTGCCGAACTTGAGCCAGGTGTAGCTGTATTCGGCGCCGCCTAGGGCCTGGCCATCCCATCCGAAGATGATGATGAACGAAACCACGGCAATGCCCAGCGCCGCCAGGACGGAGAGCCCGGCCGCGACGTATCCGCCACGACGCAGGAACAGCGCGATGAGCCCCGCTGAAACCAGCGGTATCAACAATAAGACGTTAAAAAGTGCGAGCGTATCCATTTGCAGCGTTGTCCGGTCAGTTTCTCAGCTCGGCGAGTTCTTCGACCATGACGGTCTGGCGTTTGCGATAAAGAGCCACGATGATTGCGAGCCCCACGGCGACTTCTGCCGCAGCTACCGCAATGATGAAGAAGACAAACAAGTTGCCGTCCATCGAATTGTGGTAGCGCGAAAAAGCGACGAGCGCGAGGTTCACGGCGTTGAGCATCAATTCCAGGCACATGTAGATGACCAGGGTGTTGCGGCGCAGGATCACGCCGAAGAACCCGATGGCAAACAACAGGCCGGAGACAAAAAGGTATGCGTTTAGCGAAACAGTCATGACTTGGCGACCTTCTGTTTGGCGGGCTCATCGCCCGAAGCGTCGATCTTCTTGCTCAATACAATGACGCCGATCATGGCGATGAGGAGCAGGAAGCCCGTCACCTGGAATGGCAGCATGTATTTAGTGAAGAGGCCGTAGCCAAAGGACCGCGATGCGGTGGTGAAAGGAATGTTTTCCGCGGTCGCGTTTTGCGGCATCTCAGTGATCGCGGGCAACTCAGTGGACGGGGCTGCGCTCGGACCGAAAGTAACGTAGGCCAAGCCGGAAATCAGCATGAGGCCGCCAACCGTTGCCGCCACGATCGTGAGACGATCCGGGCGAACGGAGCGCGCCTTGTCTGCGTCGAGCAGCATGACGATGAACAGGAAGAGCACCATCACCGCACCGGCGTAAACCAGCACTTGCAGCGCCGCCAGGAAGTATGCCTCTAACAACAGGAAGAGACACGCCATACCGACGAAACTCAGGATCATGAACATGGCCCCGTTGACGGCGTTGCGGCTCACGGTGACCAGGAATGCGGAGAGCACCGTGAGCGCGGAAAACAGGAAGAAGAGAAAGTCAGCCATTGGCAAAAAATGAAGCTAAAGAGAAGCGCCGAACATAAAAGCTTAAAGCTCGGAATTTCTAGTGGTGGCCTCCAGCGGCGACCTTTTCCTCCGCCTCTTTTTTCCTGTCCCACTTGTAGTGTTGGTCAGGCAGCGTGCCGCCAAGCTCGTAAAGCTTGGCTTTGTGATAAACCAGCTCCTCGCGGGAGTAACCGGAAACCGAATAGATGTCTTGCAGGAAGATCGCCTCTTCAGGGCAAACTTCCTGGCACATGCCGCAGTAAATGCAGCGCAGCATGTTGATTTCAAAATCTTTGGGTCGCTTTTCGACGTGCGCGTTTTCGTCGCTGTCGTCGATGTCTCCGGGAGTGATGCGGATCGCTTTCGGCGGACAAACAAACTCACAGAGTTGGCAGGATACGCACTTTTCGCGGCCATTGGGGTCACGAACGAGCGTGGGGACGCCGCGGTAGTTGTCCGGAATCGTCGGGCGTTCCTCCGGATATTGCAGCGTGACCTTCGGGCGCAGCATGTTGTCGAGGGTGATTTTCAGTCCCCCGAGGACCTGCGGCATGTAGGTCTTTTCCCAGAAATTGAGTGGTGATCGATCGACTACTTTAACAGCCATGGTAATTCCTTGGTTATTCGACGATAGCCGGGGTTTGGTCAATTGCGAAGGCGATGTCCCACAGACCGATGATGATGGCGTAGGCCACCACGCAGATCAGCGCGCCGGGCACGAGGTATTTCCAGCCGAGGGTCATGACTTGGTCGTAGCGGAAGCGCGGCAGCGTCCAGCGAACCCACATGAACAGGAAGACGAAGAACAACGTCTTTCCGATGAAGTAAATGACGCTCAGCGGGCCACCCAGCCAGTTGGGCATCAGCGCCCACGGATCGGACAGCCAGTGAAGGCTTTCGATGCCGAAGTCCGGCAAGAAGTTCCAGCCACCGAGGAAGAGGATCGTGAAGACCGCCGAACCGATGACCATGTGCGCGTATTCACCGACGAAGAACAAACCAAACTTGAACGAACCGTACTCGGTGTGAAAACCACCAACGAGCTCGGTTTCGCTCTCGGGCATGTCGAAAGGCAAGCGGTTGGTTTCCGCATAAAGCGAAACCAAGAAGATGAAGGCCGGAATCGGCATCCATACGCCAAGCCACATGCCTTGCTGCGACTCGACGATGTTGAAAAGCGATAGACCAGCGAGGCCGGAGTTCGGACCATTAGCCCAGATCAAAACCGGCAGGATGCTCATGCCCATTGCAAGCTCGTAAGAGATCATCTGCGCCGAGGAGCGAATGCCGCCGAAATATGGATACTTCGAGTTGGCCGCCCAGCCGCCGATCACAATGCCGTAAACGCCGAGTGAACCGAATGCCAGGATGAAGAGAATGCCGATGTCGACATTGGCCAGAATAATCGGCTTAACGACGTCTCCGTCCATGTATTGACCAACCGGCAGCACGACCATGGTGGTCAAGGCCGGAACCAGCGCGATACAGGGAGCGAGGCAGTAATAAAGCTTGTTTACGTGGCCGGGCAGCGGGTCTTCCTTGAAGAGGAACTTCACACCGTCGGCCAACGGTTGCCAGATGCCGAGCTTGACGAGCTGCGGCCCCAATACCGGGATCGCAGAAATGCCCGGCAGCGCGGTGCGGTTCGGCCCCACGCGGCCTTGAATCCAGGATGCCACCTTGCGCTCGCCCAAGACTGAGTAAGCGGCCAAGGACATGATCACCGCGACAAACAGTAGCGCGAAGATGACTTTGATGACGATGTCGAGAAGGAGTGAGTCCATGGCTTAGTGGGCTGAGCTTTCAGCTCCGGCTGGTTCGGCGGCAGGCTCGTAGTGCCAGCCCTTTTCTTCCACGAATGGAAGCTGGGCAAAAGCTGAGCTGTCGAGTTCAAGACCAGTGGCGGGAATTTTGGCAAACTCCACGCCGGCAAATTGTTCAATCGCGAGCCCCATCTCACGCCACAGCATTGGGTTGCTCGGCGCGGTGTAGGCGTCGCCCTTGATTTCGCTGATAATGCGGGCGAGCAACGCGGTGGTCGGCAGGAGGCCAGCAGGTCCGGGTACGCATTGGGCAAACTTCTGCAAGCGGAACTGCTGGTTGACGAACGAACCTGAGCGCTCGAACACCGTCAGCGTCGGAATTAACACGCGGGCAATGTCGGTGGTATCGTTGCGGTGCGAGCCCAGGTAAATGATGTTGGCCTTCTTGAGAAGATCCGGACCAATGCCAGCCTTCACGAGATCTTCGCCAAAGCACACTATGGTTTTCACTTCGCCCTTTTCGAGCTGGTCGCGAAGCGCGTGCAGGTGCGTTTCTGGCAAAGTCTTGAGCAGGCCGGTCAACAGACCACCACGCAAGTTCGGGGTCTTGTCCTTGGAAATCAGGCGGTCATCGCCCTCCCCTTGGTGGTAAACAAAATGAACGGCACCGGGCTCGACTTCCGCCAGCTTGCGGAGCATCCACTGCTCTTCCACGCTCATTTGGCCGGAGCCAACGTAAGCAACCGGGCCAACGCTCATCAGCTCGCGAACGCGCTGTGTCGCTTCGCCGATGCTGGCCCTGTTGCCATCCACACGGAAGCTCTTCATGCGGTTTTCGGCTTCAACCTGATGATAAAGCGCGCGACCGGTGTCAGCCATCCACGTGTCATTGACCAAGTCATTGCGACGCGGTGTGATGCGGTAGATGACGCCTTCACGAGACCAGACTTCGGTGTTTACACCAGCGCTGGACTCGGTGCAGATGCTCGGCGTCGGCTTCAGGAACCACACGCGCATCTTGAAACGGAAGTCCGTGCTGGTCAGCGCGCCAACCGGGCAAAGGTCGACCGTGTTGAGCGAGTAATTACTGTCCAGCTGAGTGCCGGGGAAGCAGGTCAAGGTGTTGTAGCTGCCGCGCTCGGTGAAGCCGAGGACCGGATTTTCGTCGATCTCGTCGCAGAAGCGAACGCAACGGGAGCAGAGGATGCAGCGCTCGTCGTCGAGCGTAACCCGCGGCCCGAGCTTGGTGCGCTTGGGCTTCACGTTTTTCTCTTCCACATAGCGGCTAAAGCCACGGCCGTAATCGGTGGCAAATTCCTGAAGTCGGCACTCACCGGCTTGGTCGCAAATCGGGCAGTCCAGCGGGTGGTTAACCAGAAGGAATTCCATGACGCCTTCGCGACATTCCTTGGTCAGGTCCGACTTGGTTTTGAGGTGCAGACCGGGCATCGTCTTGGATGCGCAGGCGATCGCCGGCTTCGGCATCCAGCCGATCTTTTGCACGCCGTCATCGTCGAGCACGGGTTCACCCGTGGCGCGGTCGCGCATCGGCATGCCCATTTCCACGAGGCACATGCGGCAGTTGCCCGCCACGGAAAGCTTCGGGTGGTAGCAATAGTGAGGGATCTCCACCCCGACACTCTCGCACGCGTCCACGAGATTCATCCCGTTCGGCACGCTGTGCTCGTTGCCGTCGATGTTAATCGTCACCAAATTGGTTTCGCTGTCAGCCATGAGAAAATCAGATCAGAGGGAAGCCTGCGGCATTATAACGCTCACCGTTGGCCTGTTTCTTAATCTTGTCGAGATATTCGTCTTTAAACTTCGGAACGGCGCTCTGGACGGGCCAGGCGGCGGCTTCACCGTGGGCGCAAATCGTGCGACCGGCAATCTGATCGGCAATATCGAGCAGGAGCGGCACGTCTTCTTCGCGGGCTTTG
The DNA here is from genome assembly GCA_031296935.1 of Cerasicoccus maritimus. Taxonomy (GTDB): domain Bacteria; phylum Verrucomicrobiota; class Verrucomicrobiia; order Opitutales; family Cerasicoccaceae; genus Cerasicoccus; species Cerasicoccus maritimus. The sequence goes on along the minus strand of JAVDPD010000005.1, from coordinate 108,906 downwards.
CCATCGGTCATGCGCTTGGAAAGCTTGTGCATCCACAAGGATCCTTCGCGGCAAGGCGTGCACTGGCCGCAAGACTCGTGGGCGTAGAAAGCGTTGATGTTCGCCATCGCTTCGAGCATGTCCGTGGAGTCGTCCATGATCATCGCGCCGCCAGTGGAAAGCGCGGTGCCACAAAGGCCCATGCTAACCGAGTCCAGCGGGATGTCTTCAACACCCCAGTCGTAGTCTTCGCCGGAGTTCGGGTGCTTGCCCTTCCAGCGCTCGCCCCACTTGAGGATCTTCATCGAAAGACCACCGGGGATGACCGCCTTGAACTTGCGACCGGGCAGCGGGCCACCGCAGCCGTCGTAAAGAATTTCGCCGAGGGTGTGTGCGCCGGCTTCGATTTCGAAATAGCCGGGCTTTTGCACGAGACCGCTGACGCCGATGATGTGCGTGCCGCTGTCGCCCTTAACGCCGATTTCCGCAAACTTCTTGCCACCAAGCTCGATAATGTGGCGGACCCAGCAGAGCGTTTCAACGTTGTTCACGATCGTCGGGCACATGTAGAGGCCGAGTGCTGCCGGGAAGTAAGGCGGCTTAATGCGCGGGTAGCCACGCTTGCCTTCGAGCGATTCGATCAGGCCGGTTTCTTCACCGCAAATGTATGCGCCACCGCCACGGTGGACAACGAGGTCGCAGGAGTAACCAGAACCCAGGATGTCGTCGCCGAGGAAATTCTTAGCGCGAGCTTCTTCAATGGCCTTCTCCAAAATGCGCGCGCCGTTAATGAATTCGCCGCGGATGTAGATGAAGGCCTGCTTCGCGCCAATGGCGAAGGCGGAAATCATCATGCCTTCAATCAGTTGGTGCGGGTCCTGATAAATCAGCTGGCGGTCCTTGTAGGTGCCGGGCTCTGATTCGTCCGCATTGCAAACGAGGTAGATCGGCTTGCCGGACTTGAAGTCGAGGAACTTCCACTTCATGCCGGTCGGGAAGCCTGCGCCACCACGGCCTCGGAGGCCGGAGTCGAGCACTTCTTGGCGGAGATCTTCGGGCTTGGCTTGAACGGCCTTTTTCAGGATCTCATAGCCGCCGTTCTTAATGTAGCATTCGATGTCGTTCGAGTAGCCTTCCTCGTCGACATGCTTGTAAATCATTCTGCGTTGAGTAATCGCCATGACTTCAGTCAGTAGTTTCCGGGTTAGCCCTTGAATGCGGGGTGCGCGACGCCGTCTGGCGCTTCGTCGACCGCTTCGCCTTCGGCCATGCGTTTAATTTTATCGATCAGCGTGTCAGTCGCCTCGTCGGGCGTGACGTTTTCATAGAGCTTGTCATCGACCTGCACCACCGGCGCGTAACCGCAGTCCGCAATGCACTCCACGAACTCAATGGTGAACTTGCCGTCAATCGAGGTTTCGCCGCGCTTGCAGTCGAGTGCTGATTCGAGCTTCTCGCAGGTCTTGTAGGAGCCCTTCAGTGCGCATGACAAGGTGCGGCAGACTTTGACGTGGACTTTGCCGATCGGTTCACGGCGGAACATCGGGTAGAAAGTCACGACTTCCCAAACCTGCATCGGCTGGATGTCCAAGCGCTGAGCAATCCACTCGACGGACTCCTTGGACAGGTAGCCCTTCTCCTCCTGTATCAGGTGGCACAGCGGCATCGTGCAGCTGCGCTTGTCCGGATAGCGCGGAATCAGCTTGTCGATTTTTTCAGTCGTTTCTGCGGAAAGTTCCATGGATGAAAATCAAAATTCAAAATACAAAATTCAAAACGGATGTGGTTCAATGTGCTTTTTGCGCTGCACATCCTTAATTCTGAATTCTTATCGATCGCATTCCCCCATCACGAAGTCGAGGCTGCCTAGGATAACCGGCACGTCACTCATCATGTGGCCCGGGCAGAGGTGCTCGAGGATGCTGAGCGAACAGAAGGAAGGACCGCGAATCTTCAAACGATACGGCACGCCCCCACCCTTGCTGTGGATGAAGAACGCCAAAACACCCTTCGGGTTTTCAGCTTCAAAGTAAACTTCGCCCGCCGGAATCTGAGGACCCTCGGTGACGATCATGAAGTTCTGAATCAGCTCTTCCATGCTCGTGAGGACCTTGTCCTTCTGCGGCTTGAAGATCTTTTTCGCTTCGTCGTTGTACCAGAGGCCATCGGGCATCTTGGCAATCGCCTGCTGGACGATGCGAATGCTTTGGCGCAGCTCTTCCATGCGGACCAGATAACGGTCGTAGCAGTCGCCGGCGGACCCGATCGGCACATCGAAATCATAGTTTTCGTATCCGCAATAAGGTTGGGCCTTGCGGATATCAAGGTCATGGCCAGATGCGCGCAGGTTGGCGCCGGTGAGGCCCCAGGCCAAGGCGTCTTCCTTGGAGATGATGCCGATATCACGCGTGCGATCCATGAAGATGCGGTTACGCGTAAGGAGCTTGTCCAGCTCGTCAACCACCGGGATCAGCTGGTTACAGAAGTGATTGACGCGGCCCATCCAGCCATCGGGCATATCGCGGGTCAGGCCTCCGATGCGCGTGTAGCTGGTGGTGAAGCGGGCACCGGTCAGTTCTTCAAAGAGCGTGTAAAGCTTTTCGCGCTCGGTGAAGGTATACATGAACGTGGTCAGCGCGCCAGTGTCCATGCCGTAAACGCCTAGTCCCAACAAGTGGGAGGAGATACGGGCCAGCTCGCAGCAAATAATGCGGATTGCCTTGCAGCGCTCCGGCACATCGATGCCAGCGAGGCGCTCAACCGCGATGGCGTAAGCCACGTTATTGGCGAGCGGCGCCAGGTAGTCGAGGCGGTCCGTGTAAGGCACGAACTGGTTGTAGGTCATGTTCTCGGCAAGCTTTTCGTCGCCGCGATGCAGATAACCAATCACCGGGTCACAACCGGAAATGATGTCGCCGTCGAGCTTCAGCTTGAGACGCAGCACGCCGTGAGTCGCCGGGTGAGACGGGCCCATGTTAAGGACCATTTCTTCGCCGCGAAGCTCATCCTTGTCGTATTGAGCAGCGCGTCCGGCGATGTCGCCGTAGGAAATTTCAGTTTCGCTAGCCATCTTAGTCGTTGTTTGGCTTGGGTTTCTCTTCGTTCCAGCTTTGGTCAGCAGCGCGAGGCTCGCGCTTGGACATGGCGCCAGTTTGCGGAGCGTGGAATGGACCGCCCATCATCGGAGCGGGAATCACCTTGGCACCGCCAGCAGCCTCGGCCACGTCAGCAGCGGGGAATTCCGTTTCGATGCCTGCCAGCGGGAACTCCTTGCGGAGCGGGAAATACGGATAGTCGTCCCACATGAGAATGCGGCGCAGGTCCGGGTGGCCCTTGTAGCGAATGCCGAGCAGGTCATACGTCTCGCGCTCATGCCAATTGGCGGCTGGGTAAAGCTTAGCCAGCGTAGGCAGCTCGGGCTCGACGTCGTCCTCGCAGTCTGCCGCGATGCGGATGTAATTATGCTTCGTGGAGCTGGCAAAGTGGTAGATACCGGTGAAGCGCGGTGAGACGTCCTCGGACCAGTCAATCGCCGTGACGTCCATGAGCAGGTCGAACCCCTGTTCGTTGCGCAGCCATTCGGCGACGCTGAGCAGGAGGTCCGCCGGCACATTGGCCGCCGGGATATCTAGCGACTCACGTTGAGTCGACCCTTCAAATTTTTTGATCAGTTCTTCGACTAGCGCGGATTCCATATCGCAGTCAGCTATGTTAGTTCCGTTGAACGCTTACGCGTGGGCGGGAGCCGTCGTGGTTTTCTTTTCGGGAGCTTTGTGCATGTCCCGATCCAACAGATTTTTCACTGATGGTTCGCGTTGAATTTTGTCCTGAATCTTAATCATGCCGTCAAGCAGTGCTTCGGGACGTGGAGGGCAACCGCTGATGTAGACATCCACCGGCACGATGCGGTCGACGCCTTGCAGCACAGCGTAAGAGCGATACATGCCGCCAGAGGACGCGCAAGCGCCCATAGCGACCACCCACTTCGGCTCGGCCATTTGGTCGTAAATGCGACGCACCACCTCTGCCATTTTGTAGGTTACCGTTCCGGAAACGATCATGCAGTCCGCCTGACGTGGCGAAAAACGCATGACTTCCATGCCGAAACGGCTGATGTCGAAACGGGAACCGCCCGCGGCCATGAGCTCGATAGCACAGCAGGCCAAGCCCATAGGCATGGGCCAAACCGAGTGCTTGCGAATCCAGTTGATTGCCGTGTCCAGCTTGGTGACGACAAGGTCCCCTTCGATCTTGCTGTTGTAGGCGAAATTGTTCTCCGTAGCCATATTCTTAGGTGGTTAAAGATGGGTTCTCGGCTGGACGCAAACGAAAATATGACGAGACCGATTCTCAAATAGTAAAGGTTCCATAAATTTTGAAAAATGAAGCTACGATTGGGCCATTTTTCAACCTCAAGCCATTATTAACTGAATTCTCTAGCCGCCATAGGCCGAAGACGCTTGATGGCGAACTCGACCGCCACAGCCAGCGAAATCTTGTGCTCACGCAGCTTCGGGAGGCAGAATGCCAGTTCGTTCCGTTCTTCTGCAGTTGCATTGAAACAGCCTTCACCCTTCTTATTTAAAGGTTCGGAAGGCTGGAGCGAAGCCACGGCAGCAGTAGTGGATTCTTTCTCACGCGGTGCCCTTCATTTCAAAACCGCTGCGATACTTGTATTGCGAACTGATGCCCTGTGTCTGGTCTTTGCGAGCGTTGTATTAGCGGAGGAACGCAGAGAGGCCCTGATAGAGTTCAGCCATCGTCTCGTATCTGCCCGGTTTAGCACCTTGAATCATGGGACAGCACATGGCACATAACACCCGAAAGCATCCAAATCCTCAAACTAACATCAGGCAATAAGCACCCCGCAACCCGGTTAAATACTCAACCTCGCCATCCTTAAAGCAGTGCTATGGGATGGCCGATGACCTTAATCTCTAATTTCTTTGCCGCTTCTTTGCACTGCGTTACCCCCGGTGTTTGACGATGAACCTTTTTTAAGACCTGCTGGCTTGCCTTCGTAGAGCAGCTTACCGCCATTGACGCCCCCACCCGGCCCAAGTTCGATCACCCAGTCCGCCAGGCGAATCACATCGCTGTGGTGCTCGATCAAGATAATGGTGTTGCCCGCTTCACGCAGCTGAAAAAGCAGGTCGAGCAGCTTTTGCACGTCTTCCCAATGCAGACCCGTGGTCGGCTCGTCGAGGAGGTAAAGCGTCTCACCTTGCTGACGTTTGGCCAGCTCCAGCGACAGCTTGATGCGCTGTGCCTCACCGCCAGACAAGGTGTTGGCCGACTGCCCCAGCTTCACGTAGCCCAGGCCCACGGCCGACAGCGTTTGCAGGCGCTCGTGTATCTTGGGAATGTTTTTAAAGAGCGCCATCGCCTCATCGACGGTCATCTCGAGCGCCTCCGCGATGTTCACGCCCTTGAAGCGCACCTCCAGCGTCTCGCGGTTGTAGCGCTGGCCGTGGCAGCTCGGGCACTCCACAAACACATCGCCCAGGAACTGCATATCCAGCTTGATCTGACCATCGCCCTGACACCGCTCACAGCGCCCGCCGCGCACGTTGAAGCTAAACCGACTCGCCTTGTAACCGCGTACCTTCGATAGCGGGGCCTTCGCATACAAGTCGCGCAGGTGGTCGAAAATCTTGGTGTAAGTCGCAGGATTCGAGCGCGGGCTGCGGCCAATCGGCGACTGGTCCACGCGGATCACGCTCTTGAAATGATCCAGCCCGTCGATGCCGTCATGCGCGCCGGGGATTTGCTTCGCTCCATTGAGCTTCCATGACGCGGCCTTGGCAAGAATACCATTCACCAGCGTGCTCTTGCCCGAGCCGGACACGCCGCAAACGACAGTCAACAGCTTCAGCGGAAAGCCCACATTGAGCCCCTGCAAATTGTGCTCCCGCGCATTGAGCACGGTCAGGCGCCCGTAGTCAGCGTTGCGGTCCTTGACGTCCTTCATCAGCTTGCGCTGGCCGGACAGGTACGGGCCAGTGCGCGACTTCGGGTGCGTCTCGCATTCCTTGGGCGTCCCCTCAAATATGATTTCCCCACCATGCGCGCCGGCACCGGGCCCGAGCTCGATCAACCAGTCCGCCTGACGTATCGTGGCCTCATCGTGCTCGACAACCACCACCGCATTGCCGCGGTTACGCATGTCGAGCATGGTCTGGATCAGCTTTTCATTGTCATAGGGATGCAGGCCAATGCTTGGCTCATCGAGCACGTAGCAAACGCCAACCAGCCCCATCCCCAGTTGCGTCGCCAAGCGCACGCGCTGCGCTTCACCACCAGACAACGTTGCGTAGGAGCGGTCGAGGGTCATGTAATTGAGCCCAACTTCTTCAAGAAACCCAAGGCGCTGCTCCAAGCCGATCAACGCCTCACGCGCCGACTTCAGACGCTCATCGCCGAGCAAGCTTTGCGATACAAAGTCATGCGCATCGTGAATACTTTGCGATAGAAAGTCAGTGAAGCGTTTGCCGTTCACCAGCACATTGCGCGCCCGGGCATTGAGCCGCTGTCCATGGCAGCTCGGGCACTCGGACGCCACTTGATACGCCATCAGCCGCGCGCGCAGACCATCGCTGGACGTCTCGCGGCGTATGTCGTCGAGCAGGTCCATGACGCCATTCCAAGGCAAGGCTTCGGGCGAGGAATTGCCCTTCTTGAGCTTAAAGCTGAACAGCCGGTCGCCGGTCCCGCCGAGGATTTCCGTGCGCGTTTCGTGCGGCAGTTCTTCCCAAGATACATTCGGATCGAAGGGCATTTGCTCGGCCAGCTGCTTGAGGATGGCGTTGTGCTTAATGATCATCGCCTTGGAACCCAGGCGCAGCGGCTTGATCGCGCCCTTCTTCACGGACTTCGTCGGGTCAGGCACCAGCAGTTGCTCATTAAATTGGCGCGTCTGCCCCACCCCACCGCAGGTTTCGCAAGCGCCCTCAGGATGGTTCCACGAGAAGTGGCGCGGCGTGAGCGGATCATAAACCACGCCCGACTTCGAGCCCGCCAACGCGCGGCTCAGGCGAATTTCTTTCCACGGCGCATCACGGTTCTCCTGCGCCAAAACCAGCGCGCGATCTTTGCCCTCGTGGAAGGTCAGTTCCAGCGAGTCGGCAATGCGTGAACGCTGGTCTTCGCGCAAAACGATGCGGTCGACGATGACCTCCAGCTCCAGCTCGCCGGGCTGGCTGGGGAACTTCTCCGCATCATTCAGCTCGTAAATCGTCCCCGCAATGCGCACGCGCTGGAAGCCCTTTTGGCGCAGGTGGGGAATCTCTTCACGGATCACCGAAGCGCGGGCCGTCATCAGCGGCGCGAGCAGCATGAGGCGCGAGTTATCGGGCTCCTGATAAACGCGGCGGATGCAGTCATCGAGCGAACGGCGTTCGATTTTGCCACCATCGATGGGGTCAAATTGTTCGCCGCAAACGGACCACAACAGGCGTGCATAGTCGGCGATTTCGGTGACCGTCGCCACCGTGCTGCGGGGGTTCGCGCCGGCGGCCGCGCGTTGCTCAATCGCCACCACGGGCGACAAGCCATGAATGAAGTCCACCTCCGGCCGCTTCACCTGCTCCAGTAGCTGGCGGGCGCGCGTGGAGAGGCTTTCCACATACTTCCGATAACCCTCGGCGTAGAGCGTATCAAAGGCCAGCGAGGACTTGCCCGATCCGCTCACGCCCGTGACGACCACCAGCTTGTCGCGCGGAATCCGTAGCTCCAAATTGCGGAGATTGTGTTCGCGCGCGCCTTTGATGTGGATGTCCATAAGCCGCGTATCGTTGGGGCTCTCAGCGGCCATGTCGAGCGTTTGCGTGCGGGGAAAGTCGGGGCGAAAAGGTCCGATTAGGGTTGCCAGCCAAGGGTTTGCGGGATTGACTATTAATTAAGAATGAAACCCATCATATACATCAAACCAGGCTGCCCCTGGTGCAATGAGGCACTCGCTTACTTTCAACAACACGGTGTCGACTTGGATGTGCGCGATGTAACCCGCAGCCGCAGCAACATGCAGCGGATGATCGAAATCAGCGGCCAATCGCTCACGCCGACCTTCGAATACGGCGACTTCGTGGTGGCGGATTTTAGCGTGGATGAATTCGTTGACGAAGTCGCGGAAGAACCCGAAGTGCGCCGTCGCCTCGGCCTCGCCGACCACCTGGAAGACGATTGAGCCCGTGTTGCAGCTATAATCCCACGCCAAACTTATAATTGGCGCCTAAGGATTTGGCGGGTAGTATCGTGTCAAAAGTTAACACACGACACGACACGATGCCATGAGTCTATTTTGGGAATTCTATCAACAAAACGAAATCAATACTGCAAGAGGCGAAGCAAATATCGCCAGCGGTAAAGCTGAGAGAGCCAAGAACAAAGCCCAAGAATTTGAGCGAAAGCATGTTCGTCAGGCGCTCGCCTCTCAAGCCATGTGGGAGCTCATTCGCGAACGCTTCGATCTGACCGACCAAGACCTGACTGACCGCATGCTGGAAATTGACCTGCGGGACGGCGTAGCGGACGGAAAGATGACCCAGCGCATAGTCGAGTGTCCAAGCTGCAGACGAAATTCTAACTCCAGCCGAGCAAGCTGCATCTACTGCGGTTCAATCCTTCCCAAGGAACATGTGTTTCAATAAGCGCCATTTACCATCGTTTCACGGTCGGCATTACGGACTCGCCAACTATCAGATCTGACTGTCTATTACCAACAAGCTATGCCTGACGATACTCCATCGGTCACCAAACGACTGCTCTCGCCCACTCAACGTAACATCGTCGGCGCGGGTTTAACCGTGCTCGCGGGGGTGATCGTGCTCGGCGCGATCTATGGGCTTTTCCTGCTCATGCGCAGCTTCGTCAACACCTTCAGCGACGTGTTGCTGCCCGTGGCGCTGGCGGCGATCCTCGCCACCCTGCTCCGCCCGATCGTCAATTTCTTTGAGACCAAACTGAAACTTAGCCGTGCCAAAAGCATCGGCCTGCTCTTTGCGTTGGTCATTCTGGCAATGGCGGCCCTCGCATCCTACGCGGCCCCGCTCATTTTCAAACAAAGCATCGAGCTGATTGACAGCGCTCCCACGCTGGCTAGCAACGTCATCAATTATGCCTCGGAAAATGCGCCCTGGCTTAAGGACTGGATCGCCGAAAAAACCGGCGGTGAGTCCATCGATGTGTTGATCAAAAACTTCGTGGCCGAGCACAGCTCCAGCATCAAAACCGCAGTCGAGCAAACCCTCAAAACGCTAGGCACCGCCGGCGGCATTCTCATTGGATTGTTCGCCAAGATCGCCGCCTACGCCGTGGTCCCCGTCTATCTCTTTTACTTGCTCGACAGCCAACGCGACAAGTGGCGCGACATCGAATCGCAGCTCTCGTTCATCGATCAAAAATGGCGCGACGACATCATGTTTCTGATCAAGCAGTTCGTGGACATCCTGGTGTCGTTTTTCCGCGGGCAAATCCTGATCGGCATGATCCTCTCGGTGCTATTTGCCATCGGCTTTGGCCTGAGCGGACTGAAGTTCGCGATCCTGCTCGGCATCATGGTCGGCCTCGGAAACATCGTCCCTTACCTCGGCACGATCCTCGGCGTCGGTGTCGTGCTGCCGCTGGCGTTCTTTCAAACTGGCGGCGGCTGGCCAACGGTCGGCTTCTGCGTGCTGACTTTCGCGGTCGTGCAAGTCGTCCAAGACTACGTGCTCACGCCGAAAATCATGGGCGACAAAACCGGCATGGGCCCAATGCTCATCATCTTCTCGATCTTCTTTTGGGGCACCGCGCTGGGCGGCATCCTGGGCATGATTATGGCCATCCCGCTGACCGCGTTCTTCCTCGTTTTCTGGCGCTTGGCGCGCGAGAAGTATCTGCCCAAGCTGATGAATTCCCTGAAGGCGGATGAGCAAACTGCCTAGCTGACGCACGGCCCTGCCCGTTCCCTGCTCGCTTCAGCCAATAGCCGATGAGTTCGGTTCCCAAACGGGAACCGACGCCAAGATGTCTGTTTTTACCTCTCCAGGATACACAGCAAAGATCGGAAAATTAGGGGACAAGCTTGCCGCCTGGGTCCTTATTGCTGCTTCAATTTCCTCTTGAGCGTATCGTGCTGAAAAGTGAATCAGAATGAGCGCCTCCAATTGAAGCTTAGAGGCCGCGCGCAATACTTGAGGCAAATTGGAATGGGAACTACGCGCGGTCTCAGGCTCTAAAAAAGTCGCCTCATGGATCAAAATCCGAACTCCATCCCAGTGCTCTGACTCCAGCTCCGGCGCATCACCGGAATAGCCAATGAGCTTCTCTGTCCGCACCTCTGTGATCGCCTCCTCCCCTTGGGCCGCACGCAGTTCCGCTATTTCCCGACCTGGAAGATTGCGATATTCAGTCTTCAACGTTCGACGCTGAGAACAGATGGTGTAGTCAAGTGCTTTGCAGAGATCTCCAGCAATGACGTGATTCGACTTCCGAGCTTCAACCGAAAACTCGCCCTTCAAGTTCACCACTGCGTCCGCCTGAAGGCCGGTCCATGTTGCGGCACCGGATTGTGGATCGAATTTCGCAAAAAAATCTTTCAGTGCCGGAAAAGAACCGCAGTCCTGCGGAAAGTAAATCGCCGGTATGCCATCACGCGCATTTAATTGATTGAGCTGCAACAACCCGCAGATGTGATCGCGGTCAGCATGCGTCACGAAGACATGCCGAACCTTGCGGCTCTTTTGTCCCAAGCATGCACTGACCCCATCTCCCGCATCCAGCAAGACACCGAAATTCTCAATAAAAACCCATGTCGCGAAGAGCGCAGTCGAAGAGGCTGTAATAATTAGACGCATGTCGTGATTAAGAATACATTTTAGTGAAACTGGCAAAGCAAACTTTCAGACGCCTCGCCGACGATAAGTATTTGCCCAAGCCGATGAATCCCTGAAGGCGGATGAGGAAGCGGCGGCGACGCTTGGTCGCTCAGTAGGCGATACTTAAGGTGCTCCAGAGGCTTGAAACTCGCCGACTTTTCATACTGAAATTATGGCAGATAGCGAGCTTGGAGGCAAGCAAGAGAGCACTATTTGATTACTTTGCCAAAGATTAACTGGCTCCAAAAATCACATACGGAATGCCAATCAGTCGACAGCCAACTCTCCAAGATGTGTGCTTTGAAAACGATACTGTCCAAGTAGAAAACGACGAGCGCTGCCAGAAAAACAACTAACATTGCGAACTGTGCAGAACGCCAATGCAGAACTGGCTTAGCTACGGCTTCCATCAGTCCTTGACCGGGTAACTCCCCAGCCACTTCACGAGCGGGCAGCCGGCCTTCAGCTCGGTGACGGCGGCTTGGACCGCTTCGTCCTCCCAGTGGCCATCGATGTCGATGTAGAACAAGTAGTCCCAGGCCTTGCGGCGGCTGAGACGAGATTCAATTTTAGTCATGTTGATGCCGCGTGAGCTGAAGGGCTTAATCGCATTTTCCAGGGCACCGGGCTCGTCGTTGATCGATAAAATGAGACTCGTGCGGTCGTGGCCGGTGCCGCCGCCAACGGGTTCGCGGCCAAGGACAATGAAACGCGTCACGCTTATTGCGACATCTTGGATGTTTCGCTTGATCACGGGCACGCCGTAGCGCTCGGAGGCCAACTCGCTCGCTAACGCCGCCACGCCCTCGGTTTCGCCAGCCAGCTTAACTGCCTGGGCGGTGCTGTCGGCATCGACTTGCTTGGCATGCGGCAGATGGCGCGCCAACCAGTCGCGGCATTGCGCAAGGGCCTGGTCTTTGGAGTGCACTTCCTTGATGTCCTCCAGCGCGGAGTTGGAGATCAGGCAATGCTCGATGGGCAGGAAAATTTGATTAATGATCGTCAGATCGGTCTCCGCGAGCATGTCCATCGAGTGGCTGACGACGCCGCCAGTGGAGTTCTCAATCGGGACCACACCGTGATGCGCCTCGCCCTTTTCGACGGCGGCAAACACATCGGGGATCGTCGCCAGCGGTACATATTTGGGCTGAGCCCCGAAATTCTTGCGCGCGGCCTGCTCGGTGTAGGTCGCCTCTGGTCCGAGGTAGGCAATGGTCAGCGGCTCTTCCAGCGCGATCATCGCGGAGATGATTTCGCGGTAAATGGCGCGCATGCCAGCCTCGGAGAGCGGCCCGGTGTTGACATCGCTCAGCTTGCGCATGAGCGCTTCCTCGCGACCCGGGTGATAGATCGGCAGCCCCGCCTCTTGCTTTACGCGCGCGACTTCGTGCGCCAGGCGGAAACGTTCGTTCAGCTTGGCGATGATTTCGCGGTCGATAGCGTCGATTTTATCACGGACGGGATTGAGATCCATGCGGGAACGATAAGCGGTCCGCGCTCCGGGGAAAGGGAAAAATATAACCTTCTATTCGACGCCTGATTCCGCCCTCTACTTCGACCGCAGTGCCTTGAGCTTTTCGTAGGCTTGGAGCGCGCGGTTACGGCCACGCTTGTGGTCGACGATGGGTGCCGGGTAATCGCGGCCAATCACCACGCGATTTAACTGGTCGAATCCGGCCTCCCAGGGCTCGTGGATCACCTTCGTTTCCACGAGGCGCAGCTCGGGCACCCATTCGCGCACGTAATCGCCGTTGGGGTCAAATTTCTGCCCCTGCAAGATCGGATTGAACACCCGGAAGTATGGCGCGGCGTCCGCGCCACAACCTGCGCTCCACTGCCAGCCTTGCGTGTTGTTGGCGAGGTCGGCGTCGACGAGCGTATCCCAGAACCAGCGTGCGCCTTCCTGCCACGGAATCAGCAGGTGCTTCACGAGGATCGAGGCCACGATCATGCGCACGCGGTTGTGCATCCAGCCAGTGGCCCAGAGTTGGCGCATGCCGGCGTCGACAATCGGGTAGCCAGTCTCGCCCTTTTGCCAGGCGCGGAGGAGCTGCTCGTCCATCTCCCACGGAAAGTGGTTAAACTCCGGGCGCAAGGCATCAGTTGGCGTGTGTGGAAAGTGAAACATCAGGTGATGCGAAAACTCGCGCCAACCAACCTCGGACAAAAACTTTTTGCCGCCTTTGACGCCAGTCGAATCATGTTTGTCAAACGCGGCAAAGACTTCGCGCGGACCAATCTGCCCGAAGTGCAAGTATGGCGAGAGGCGCGAGGTGCCGTCCATATCCGGACGGTCACGATCACTCACATAGCCCGAAGCGCCGCTGGCAGCGAGCTTGCCTAGACGTTGGCGTGCGGCAGTGCTCGTGGGCGTCCAGAAATCGTAGAAGCCGGAGTCCCATTTAATCGTTGGTAGGAGTTCCAGCTCATCCAGCTCCAGCGACGCGGGTTGCTCGCTAAGCGGCCTGGCTTGGCGGTGATCCACGCTGACGGGCGGCACAATATCCTGTTTGAGGCAATGCTTCCAATACGGCGTAAAAACCTGAAACGGCTTACCTGACTGGTTCTTGATTTTCCAGGGCTCGAAGAGCAGCGATGCATTGAAGCTTTCGACCTCGAAGCCATCGGCGGTCAGCGTTTCCTTGATCTGCGTGTCGCGCTTGATGACATCCGGCTCATAGCGACGATTCCAGTAAACGGCGTCGGCGCGCGTATCTTGGAGCAGTTGCTTGAGTTCGGCGCCGGTCTGACCGCGGCGAATAATCAACCGCAAGTCGTAGTCGGCCAGTTGATCGGCGAGGTCCTTGAGCGCATGGTACAGCCACCATTTGGTCGCACCGCCAAAAGACCACTGCCCCTCGCCTTTTTCATCGCAGATAAATACCGGCACGATCGGCCCGCCACGCTCGATAGCGGCTTGTAGGGCTGGGTTATCGTGAATGCGTAGATCCTGGCGAAACCAAACCAGGCAGGGAGCGGTAGAAGAATCGGGCACAGTTCAGTAAATGAACTCACAGCCAATGTGCAAACGGCAGTGCAAGAATATTTGCTAATGCACTTGCTTGAACCAGATCAGCCAAGCTGCAACGAGCCCTAAGATTACCCCACCTAATGCTAATAGCAGGGGCACCTTACTTTTTCTCTCCTTCCGTACACGCCGGATATTTGTTCTTTCGTACTTAGCAGCTCTCACTATTGCCATGCTATATTACCTCAGACAACGAGCAAATTAAAAAGGTTCATCGTCGAACGCGGGGGCTAATGTAGTGCAAAGATACTAGCAGCCTGTCGGATTTGATGGCCTAGCTTTGCTGAAGTTGATTTGCTGTTTTGATGGATTTTGTGATGGTAGATCGGGAAACGCCTCTTTTGTTACCGGTTGATATGCGTGAGTGGGTTGCTGAGGACGACCCGGTGCATTTCATCTTGGAGGCGGTTGATCGCGTTGACTTGAGCGCTTTCAAGATAAAGCGCACGCGAGCGGGCAAGTCGCAGTATCCGCCGCGGATGCTGTTGGCGCTGCTGATTTACAGTTACAGCCACGGATTGTTCGGTTCCCGCCGTATCGAGCGCGCGACCTACCGGGACGTTTGCGTGCGTTACCTGACGGGCGACACGCACCCGGACCACGACACCATTTGCGCTTTTCGTCGTGAAAACCACGCGGCCTTCACGGCGTGTTTTCTTGAGGTGTTGCTTTTGGCGCGCGAGTTGAAGCTGTTCAAGCTGGGCACGGTCGCCATCGATGGCACGCACGTGAGGGCCAACGCGAGCAAGGACCGCAACGTCACCTACGAACGGGCCCGGCAGCTCGAAACGCGCCTGAGCGCGGACATCGAGGCGCTTTGCGCCCGGGCCGAGCAGGCCGACAACACGGAAGTGGACGAGCGCCTGCCGTCGGAGATTGCCCGTCGCCAAGCCCTGCGCGAGCAGATGGATGCGGCCCAGCGGACCCTGCAAGCACGGGCCAAAGAGCGCGCCGCCGCCCAGCGCCCGGCCTACGAAGCCAAAGTCCAGGCGCACCAAAAGCGTAATGGCAAGGGCCGTCGTCCCGAGCCGCCGGACGACCAACCTGCCTCCGGCGAACAAACCAACCTGACCGATCCGGATTCGCGCCTGATGCGCAAAGGCAAAAGCAGCGCGGTGACGCAAAGCTACAACGCCCAGGCCAGCGTTGACCCCACTTCAATGAATGGAGATTGATCTATTAACCTTGTTTTGGAAAGCCTACAGCCCGTAGCCACATCGTATTCTCAAACTCAAATCATCTTCTTTTGAGGTAAGAGCCTGAGGGAGTGGTGCTTTGTAAGCATGCATTCTACGATAAATCACGATGAACCTTAAAAAAGAGGCGCCCAATGGACGCCTCTTTAAATTGATAAAACTGCCCTTCTAGCAAAAAGGGAACGACGATGATTAGTTAATCCGCTGCTCCATGTAGCGGGCCAGCTCGATCAACACCGTGTTGTTACCGCCGAGCTGCTCGAAGCGCTTAATCGCCTCTTCGGTGTGCTCGTGGGCCTTGGCGCGAGATGCCTCCAAGCCGTAGAGCGCCGGGTAAGTCATCTTGTTGTTCTCTTCGTCCGCGCCCACGGGCTTGCCCATCGTTTCGGCGTCGGAAGTTGCATCCAGAATGTCATCGATGATTTGGAATGCCAAACCGATGTGCTTGCCCGCTTCGCGCATGATGGCCACATTTTCGGCGGACGCGCCCGTGAGGCGATAGCCCATCGTCAGCGAAGTGGTGATCAGTGCGCCGGTTTTGTTCAGGTGAATGAACTCCAGCCGGTCCGCAGTCGGCTCGTCGCGCTCACCAAGGAGGTCTTCCATTTGGCCGCCGATGAGCTTCTCGCTGCCAGCGGCGTCACCGAGGTCGTGTACCAGATCGACGGCGAGTTGCGGATCGTAGCGATACTTGTCGGCCAGAATCCAGAGCGCGTAGGTCAGCAGGGCATCACCAGCAAGCAGCGC
This sequence comes from Cerasicoccus maritimus, assembly GCA_031296935.1. Lineage (GTDB taxonomy): Bacteria > Verrucomicrobiota > Verrucomicrobiia > Opitutales > Cerasicoccaceae > Cerasicoccus > Cerasicoccus maritimus. The sequence goes on along the minus strand of JAVDPD010000005.1, from coordinate 93,100 downwards.
GGTTTCTTCGTCGAACTGCTTGTGGCAGGTCGGGCGACCACGGCGCAGATCGGAGTCGTCCATGCAAGGCAAGTCGTCGTGGATCAGGCTGTAGGTGTGCATGCATTCCATTGCCACGCAAGCGGACATCGGATCATTCTTCGACTCAAAAAGCTCATATGCCGCGAGGATCAAACAGGGGCGCAAACGCTTGCCACCAGCCAACACACTGTAGCGCATGGCTTCGTGGAGCACTGCCGGGCGGACGCTGGCAGCGGGGGTGAGTTCGTCGAGTGCTTTTTCGACGCGTTCGCGGTATTCGTTTACTGTTGCTTTGAAATCCATGGGCGTGAGAATCAGGGCGTAAAAACCGGCAGATATGGCAAGCATTGAAACTATTGGCGAGCGCATTTTTACGGAACACGACAGCTGGAAGAAGCTGTTGATCGGCGGAGCGCTGTGTTTAACCATCATTGGACTCCCCTTGGCGTTCGGCTATCTCTTTGCCTACGCCTTCATGCTGCGCCGTGACGCGAGCGCCGCCCTCCCCGATTGGGACAACTGGCAGCGCATGTTCATGGTCGGCCTCCACGGGCTGGCAGTCTTCATTGCCTGGGTGGGCATTCCGCTCGTGCTGGCGGTCCTGATCACCTGGCTTTTCGGCATGGTCCCTGGCTCGTTTCTGGACATTTTCTCCTGGCTCGCACGATCGGCAGCATTCGTCGTCGGCCTACCGATGTTTTGCTCCGCGTTGATCCTCTACCAGCGCACCCAAAACTTCGCTTCGCTGGCCGATGTGGAGAATATCTTTGCGCCGGTTGAAGCCAATTGGAAGAAGCTGCTCATCCCCAGCATTGCCTGGGTTGGCCTCATGGCCATTGGCCTGCCGCTACTGCCGTTTACCTTTTTTCTTGGCATGGTGCTGTTCGTGGCTTACGCGATTCCGCTGCTTTCTCATTCAAACGGAGAAGCGCCGAAGTTGTAAACGAATCAGATCATGCCGACATACGATTACCATTGTGCCGCCTGCGACACAGAATTTGAGCACTTTCAGTCCATGAAGGACGACCCGCTGAGCGATTGTCCCCTCTGCAATAAGAAGGGCAAAGTGAAGCGTCAGATCAGCTCGGGAGCAGGCATTATCTTCAAAGGCAGCGGCTTTTACGAAACCGACTACAAGAAAAAGTCGGGCAGTAAGTCCAGCGATAGCCCCAAATCGGACTCCAAAAAGGAAACCAAGTCCGAGAGCAAGAAGAGCGACGCCAAGAAAGACTAAGCTGGCTCGAATTGCCGCAGGAACTCTGTGCGCCAATAGTAGTGATCGAGGAGGCTTGGATCATCTTCGCCCAAGAGCTTTTTGGCCAAATAAAGCGCCTCAACTGATGCCAGCCCACGAGTGGGGTCCTCGGCAATCTTACTGACGCGCGGGTAAGCCGTGCGCACCTCCATTGGCAGCGTGCGTAGGATTGGCTCGCCCTGCACGGATGTCATCAACTGCGGCAAGAGCCGCCAGGTGGAATCCAGCAAAAGCAGCGGATGCCCGGCGTCATCCGGCGATATCACCGGCGCGTCGATCGCCAGCAGAATGTAGCCCGTGGCGTCAAAGGTGAAGCGGTCGTGCGCCTTATGGAATTCCAAGTCTGGACGCCCACGCAGCGGCTCCAGCGAGCACTTGCTCAACCGCTCTTTCGGGTGCCGAATGATGGTCACGGGCGTGCTCATGGGACGAGGATCTTGCGGCGCAAATCCCTGGCCTCTTCGTTTTCGGGCTCCAGCAGAATGGAGCGCTCCACGGCCATGAGCGCCTGCGAACGCGAGTCCGGCGAGTAATTCAAATACACCGCGTAGTAATACCAAACATCGGAACGATTGGGCGCGACAAGCGTCGCCTGCTGATAAAATTCGCCTGCTTCACCCAGTTTTGCCTGCTCGGCCAAGGCATTGCCGAGATTGATCCATGCCAATGGAAGTTCGGGACAAACTTCGATTGCCTGGCGCGCATAGCCTTCTGCCTCTTCCCCGTATCGTTCGCCTTGCCCCGGATGCAACAACTCCTGCGCGGCCACCGCATAACTGAGGTCCGACCAAGCATCAGCATGATCCGGCGTTTCCTCCACGGCGAGTTGCAGCAGCTCAATCATCTCGGCGTAAAACGCCTCATCCTGCTTATATTGGCTCACATTCTGGTCGAATTGGCTCACCATTTCGCGGCCATTGTAAGCATAGAAATAACCGGAATAAATCGGCAGGGCCAACAGCGGGATCAGCAACGCCAAACCGCCCCCCAGCACGAGGATTCCCGTCTGCCAACCTCCTGACCGTGGAATCGTCAGTCGATCTCCAGGCAGGCATTTACAAATTAAGCCAAGGTAGAAGAAGAAAAGCATCATTAGCGCCGGAGTTTTCAGGTGGAACTCCAGCAGCAAATGCGCGCAAAACATCAGCAGTCCCATTCCCAAGGCACCGAGTATAAACCGGTGCGTGGGCGTTCGCAGGCTATGCTTGCGGCTGTTGCCACTCACCTTCACCACGACTGGTTGGCGCATCCACTCACAAAGCGCCTTAAACACAATCCAGCCCACGGCGCCCCAAAACAAGAGGAAGCCCACGGCCCCCTGATCCGCCAGCATTTCCAGGTAATCATTATGCGCATGGATGGGGTTGCGGTTAAAGCCTTCGGGCCGCTGATCTTCAAACAGCACGCCGTAGCCGCCAACTCCGTTTCCAATCAACGGCGCATCCAAGAACTGCGCCCACGCCGCCTGCCACATCACGGGGCGACTGCTCTCGCCGCCTACATCGATGGACTGCGTGATGCGGTCCTGAAACTGCGGATTAAAAGCATAAAGCATCCCCAACGTGCTCACAAAAAGCCCGCCGAGCAACAGCCAGTACATGACCATCGTGCGCAGCTTCGCCTGCACCACCAACGGCAGAAGAAAAATCCCCACGGCAGTCAGCATCAAAGCCCCACGCGACATCGATAAGAACACCGCGCCAATCGCAATGATCCCGGCACAGACGAAGAAAGCCCGCGCCATGCCAGTGAATCGGCGGCTGAATCCGGCCACCAGCATCGGGAACCCGACCATCATCATGAAGCCCGCGTAAGCATTGGGCGCTCCAAAGAATCCGGATGCGCGGCCCAGATATTCTCCGGGCAAACTCACACGATTCAGCACACTGGCGAATGGATCGAAAAGCTTGGGTAACCATTCGGGCCGGTAAAAAAACTGCATGATGCCAATCGCGACACCGAGAATGACGATACTCACGAGCGCAATCATCACGAACCAAACGTGATTCTTCGTGCGGAAATTCTGCACCGCCAACCAAAAAATTGTCACACCCTGAATGAGATTCAGCAGCTCTGCGCGCCCCCGCCATTCAAAGGGACTCCACAGCAGCAGGTTCGCCGCCGTGTAGATCAGCGCCGGCATGAAGATGAAACCAAGGGGATTGATCTTAACCGCCTCACGAAAGTTACCGGCTAATAGCCCCATAGTATGCAGCGCAATCGCTAGACCACAAATGCCAATTGACAGCAGCATTGTATCCGGTTGCGAGCCACCCAATTGATAACACAGCACAAACAGCCAAGCACAGACGCACAGCGTTATGGCCCAATCGAGAAAATTGGCCAAGGTCAGTTCGCCAAATACGGCAACCTTATGGTGTTTCGAATAACGCGCCGCCATGCGGGGTCAGCTAAGTGTTTCGGGGAATGAATTAAACAGCTCATGCTTATGCGAGCGCGCTAAATGCTCGCAAACCTAAAAAACATGTCTTTTGCTCCTATCCACCATGACACCCAAAGAAGTTATCGCTCTGGCTCAGGCCCAAGACGTTAAAATGGTCGACTTGAAGTTCTGCGACCTACATGGCGCTTGGCAGCATTTTACGATCCCCGTCAAACAGCTCACCGAAGAACTATTCGAAGAAGGCCTCGGGTTCGACGGCTCTTCGATCAGAGGCTGGAAGACCATCGAAGCCTCGGATATGCTCGTTATCCCAGATGCCACCACGGCCTGGATGGACCCCTTCACCGAAATGGCGACCCTTAGCCTGCTCTGCGATATCGAGGAGCCCATCACCCGCGAGCCCTATGAACGCTCCCCCCGGGGCGTAGCGAAAAAGGCCGAGCAATACCTGCTCTCCACCGGCATTGCCGACACCGCCTATTTCGGCCCGGAAGCCGAGTTCTTCATTTTTGACGACGTCCGCTACGGCGGTGCCAACAACGAAGCGTTCTACCGCGTCGACTCCGATGAAGGCGCTTGGAACACTGGTCGCGAAGAATTCCCAAACCTTGCGTACAAGATTCGCCCCAAGGAAGGCTACCTGCCCGTTTCTCCGGCCGACAAAGGCATGGACATCCGCAACGAAATGGTCGCCGTCATGATGGAGCTTGGGCTCGAAGTCGAGGCTCAGCACCACGAAGTCGCCACCGGCGGCCAAGCCGAGATCGACCTCAAATTCGACACCTTGCTCAAAATGGCCGACATGATGTGCACCTACAAATATGTCGTGCGCAACGTCGCTGCCCGCCGCGGAAAGACCGCCACCTTCATGCCGAAGCCGCTCTTCAGCGACAACGGCTCGGGCATGCACACCCACCAGTCCCTCTGGAAAAACGACAAACCGCTCATGTCGGGCGAGGGCTACGCCAACCTGTCTCAAAACGCGCTGTATTACATCGGCGGCTTGCTCAAGCACGCCCCTGCCCTCTGCGCAATCACCAACCCGACAACGAATTCCTACAAGCGCCTCGCGCCGGGCTTTGAAGCGCCCGTCATGCTGGCCTACTCCGCGCGCAACCGCTCTGCGATCTGCCGCATCCCGACCTATTCCAACAGCCCGAAATCCATCCGCGTCGAGTTCCGCAGCCCGGACCCCGCGGCGAATCCCTACCTGGCCTTCTCTGCGCTGCTCATGGCCGGCCTCGACGGCATCGAGAACAAAATCGATCCGGGCGAAGCGATGGACAAAAATCTCTACGACCTGCCGCCGGAAATCGCTGCCAACGTTGCCCGCGTTCCCGGCAGCCTCGGCGAGGCGCTGGACGCCCTCCGCAACGATCACGAATTCTTACTGAAGGGCGAAGTCTTCACCGCTGATTTTATTAAGAACTATATCTCAGTAAAGCAGGCTGAGCACGACGCGATTCGCTTGCGTCCGCACCCACATGAGTTTAGTATGTATTTTGACGTGTAACCAGTTAGCTTATTATTCATCATCCATTACTGGCGCGCTTCTACCAGAAACAATATCATCATGACTAACACCAATGCCATTGAGGGCGGCGCTGAGCTGCTGCGCCGCCATGCGCTATTTCATAAAATAAATGATGCAGCTCTGGAGCGTTTCCTCAACGTTCTAAAAGTCGAGAAATACCAAAGTGGCGACGCCATCATCCGCGAGGGTGAGACCGGCAACCGCCTTTACATGATCTCCTCGGGCCGCGTGGTCATCGAGAAGAAAGTCTTCAACAAGGAAGCCATCACCTCCGAGCGCATTGCCGTGCTGCAAAAGGGTGAAACCTTTGGTGAAATGGAGTTGGTCGACACCCAACCGCGCTCGGCCACCGTGCGCGCGCTGGAAGACACAACTTGTCTTTCGCTCTCCAGCGAAGATCTCCACTACGCGACCGAAGACGACGTCATGACCTTCTCTCAGGTGGTTATGAACCTCGCCCGCGAAATCAGCCTACGCCTCCGCAACACCGATGTCTGGCTAGCCGGCTCGCTGTTCAGCATCCGCCAGCGAGATTAGCGCATCGAAGAATTCCTCCTTCAGCATTTCGAAAAGGCCGTCCCAATGGACGGTCTTCTTTTTTTTGGTTCATCATCATTTACCGGGGAATGCATGTTTAATCTAAAGGAAGAAGTATTCTGTATCCCTGTAACCGTGTGCCAGGACAGATCCAGGCGCTCGGCGATATGCTTGATCGGCAGTATCCGGCATATCGCTTTGACGTAGCGCACCAAGCGATCCGTCATGCGTTGGAGCTTGGAAAGCCAGCTGATCTGCTCACGACGACGCCCTCAATTCGGGCAATCGACCCGACCTACCGGGAGCTCCAGTGTCAGCCGACTATCCAATAGATCGAAATCGCGGATTCGACGCTCAACCCTCTCATGGATCTGCGACACCTCTGACCACAACCGCTACAAAACGCCACCCCCTCAGGCTCTAATCTCACCAGAAGATGCTTCTGGCTGAGAAAACGGTACGACTGCAGAATGTAGCCTCTCCAAAACAGGGAGAATAAATCAATTTTCATTCATTGAAGCGGGGTTGAAGCTGGATGGCTAGTGTCAGAACTTTATCTCTAGCTTCTTCACCGCTTCTTTGCACGACATTCGCCCGTATTTGACGATGAACCTTAAAATGGACTTAGACGACATTCCAAGAAGGCATCTAAAAAGTCTGATCGAGTTGGCGAGGTGTTTTCGAGAGGCAATATTTCGGCTTCTGAATCGAGGCAAATCCAGTTTCGCTGAAGTGAAGAAATGATATTTTCCCCTTGAAGACGTTTTCAGGCGAAAATCACTTGAGTTTTTAGACGTCCTCTAGGATTTTCTGCTTCGCATAAAACCTGCCGGGATTAAGCTGAAACACCATGTCACACGCGCATCATGATCATGGCGGCCACTCGCATGAGGGCCATTCGCATTCCGCCAAAGGCATTCCCAAGCAACGCCTGCTCCAGGCACTGGGCATCAGCCTGATCATCACTGCTGCGCAGATCATCGGTGGAATCATCTCCGGCAGCTTGGCCCTGATGTCCGACGCGCTCCACACCGCCACCGACGCCGTAGCCCTGCTCGCCAGCTTCATCGCGGTCAAACTCGGTGAAAAGCCCGGCACGCCAAAGCACACCTTTGGCCTCAAACGAGCGGAAATCGTGGCTGCCGCCATGAACGCGGGCGTCCTGATCGGTATCAGCCTGTGGCTGCTTTACGAAGCAGCCATGCGCTTCATCCACCCGGAAGAGGTCAAGGCGAGCTGGATGATTGGCGTGGCATTCGTTGGCCTCGTCGCAAACATAATCAACGCCATTCTCCTGCAAAAGGGTGCCAAGGATAACATCAACATGCGCTCGGCCTACCTCCACGTCCTCAGCGACGCGGTCGTCAGCGTCGGCGTGATTCTGGGTGGGGTGGCAATCATCGTCTGGGGCGAAGGCGTCAAGTGGATCGATCCGCTGCTAACCGTCATCATTTCCCTTTGGCTGATCAAAGAAAGCTGGGGCATCGTCGAGGAGTCCATCCGCATCATCATGATGGGCACGCCGCCCAACATCGACGTGCAGGAGGTAGCGGACTCGATCAAAGGCATCGCGGCCGTCCGCGATACCCACCACGTCCACATCTGGTCACTCAATGACCAAACAATCCATTTCGAAGCCCACATCGACGTCGACGACCGCCTCGTCAGCGAATGCAATTGCCTCGTCGACGAGATCGAAGACCTCCTCCACGACAACTACGAGATCACCCACGTCACGCTTCAATTTGAAAGCGGCCGCTGCGACTCCCCCACCCTGATCCGCGTGACGGACTCGCACTAAAATGAGCTGGCCCCGTAATGTTGGACAGGTTGCTATCACCAGTTAAATTCTAGCAACCCATGAAGAAGAGATGTAAATTCACCTCGGAGTTTAAGGGGTATACCTTTTCTCGGTTAAATTGAGATATTGAGCACGATACTTGCTTTAGTGTCTTTGGCGCAGACTTATCCGATGCGCAGATGTCGGTGGTCCGGGCCGCGCGTCAGGCGGACTCTATTCCGCAGAAGGCGCGGATATTGACCAAGGGCGGCATTGGCGCTGATATGCGGCGCACGCTCATGGAGAATGGCTTCGTCTGCTTCGTGGCCGGCACGCTGGTCATGACGGATCAGGGGGCCCTGCCCATTGAGTCGATCGAACCTGGCATGTATGTGCTCAGCCGCTATGACAATGAAACGGGTGAGCTCGTTTGGGCGCCAGTGGTCGAGCGCTACGAGCATGAGACCGAGCAGCTGTGCACGCTGACGCTTGAATCATGGGATGGCCTTCAGAGCACGGTGACCACCACAGCCGAGCATCCATTCTTTGTGGATGACTTTGGCTGGACCGATGCCGCCCTGATTCCATTCGGCAGCGAGCTGCGCCTGGAGGATGGTTCGACGGCGACGCTGGTCGAGCGCCAGCTTAGCGCCGCGCCCGAGGGCGCCAGTATCCCAGTCTACAACCTGGAAGTGGCCGAGACGCACACCTACTTCGTATGCCTGCCAGAAGGCGACGAGCTGTTATGGGTGCATAATCAATGTGCGGGAGCGGATGCCTCAAAACAAGGAGGGAACTCTCAATTAACAAATGATGCCATAGCTTATTTGCACGACATCGAAGCTCAGACTGGATTAAGAGTTCACGCGAAACAACGAGCTATCTTGGCAAACGATCTTCGTCAAAATAGTTATTCTCGATTGTCTAAAGAAGCAGGGGAAACACATAGGCTGGAATTTAGCCGAACTAAAAATAAATTGATTAAAGAATGGGAAGCTGAAACAGGACAAGTGTGGCCTACCTATGCGGACGATCTTTTTAATGATGAAGGAAAACTCTTGAGAAAAGCTGGGGATTATTATGATGGCCATCACATAATTGAAAATGTGTATGGAGGCCCACATACTTGGTGGAATATACATCCGGCTAGATTCCCAGATCAGCACCAGGGCGGGCTCCATCGTTCACTTAAAAAAGGTGGTGTAGTTAGGCGTATATTTAAGAAATAAAGGAAAACGATCATGTTTGATTATACTAAAGAAAAGCAAATCGTAGATGAAATAGGTGGCTCGTTGAGAAAATTGAAAAAACAAGAGCTAGATGATATCAAGGGCGAGCATCAAGGGGTTCCGGAGGACTATTTAGACTTCATCGGAGAGATTGGCTCAGGTGATATATACGACGGAGGATACAAAATCTATGATGGATTAGTTAAGCCTTCGAGTATTTATGATGAAGATACGGCAGAGGATCTTGAAGGCGTCTTATTTTTTGGAGATGACTACCAAGGTTATTGTGTTGGTTTTGATGTTAATGATGACTGGAAAGTCGTGGAATACGATTCAAGTTTAGGCGAGCTTGATGTTATCGCAGAATCATTTTCTGAATTTATTAAAGCAAAATTAGCTCGAATTAAGTCTGTATTAGATGGGTAATCGCGACCTAATCCTCCGCAACCAAACCACTGCGGCACATCTGCTGCCAGATACGTTCGCATCCTCTCCGCGCTACGCTTGTGCGAGTTCGAGCGAATCTGTCATCAGCTCTGCAGTCCTCGGCCCGGCTGAGGCGCCTTTGCCTGTGGTAAGCTAGAGTTCTGCAAGGTGGCAAGGGGTCGAACGTAGAAAATAGAATCTCCCTTTTACCTCTCCGTATTTTGAGGACAGTTATTAACTATGCATAAGACAAGAAGGTCCAAGGGGGTCAGGCTTTTCGGATTGATATTTTTCGTCTATGCTGAAGTCTTATTTTCATGCCACGAGCGCCACGTGTAGAATTTCCTGGAGCCCGTTATCATGTGATCAATCGGGGGAACTACCGGCAGGATCTCTTTACGAAACACAAGACGGGGGCGGCATTCGAGAAGACTTTGTTTGAAGCTTGTAGGCGGTTTGGTTGGCGGGTTCATGCTTATGTGTTGATGTCGAATCATTATCATTTGGCGCTGGAGACTCCGGAGCCGAATCTGTCGATGGTATGCAGTGGCTGCAGGGGTCGTTCGCAAATCGGTTCAATCATTTCATCAAGACGCCAGGTCACGTCTTCCAAAGTCGCTACAAGGCGCTGGTGGTTGAGCCGGGGCCGTCGCTGTTGCGGGTCGTCAATTACATTCATCTGAATCCGGTCCGAGCGAATTTGTGTGAGCTCAAGGCGTTGAAGGGGTATGAGCTGTCGAGCTTTCCGAAGTTTTTCGAGCCGGATCGTTGGCCGCATTTGACGAGCGAAACCTGGCTGGGGCAGAGTGGTGATTGGTCGCCGGACAAGGCGGGGATGCGGCGTTACCAGAAGCAGTTGGAGTTGGCCGAAGTGGGGCGACCTGCTGAGCGTGAGGTTTATCCCGGGAGAAAAGCCTACTTAGGAAAATCGCAAAAGCCTACGTAGGAAACTGGCCAAAGCCTATACGGTTGTTTCCGAAAAGCCTACGTAGGAAACTCGAAAAGAACCGCTCGGTTCTTTCCCCAGTACAGCATCGGTTATCGAGCAAGTACAGCCACTGTTGTTGCTTCAGTACAGCAGCGGTTCTTTTTGAAAACACAGGTGTGGGAATTGAAAAGCACCCTGGATGGCATCACTGAACGTCAAAAAGCTGGTTGATGATTTCGTCGCAGAGTTCCACTTCGGGAAAAGCCAAAGGGGCAAATGTGAATGGCGCTAAGATTTGGTTCCCAAACGTTTTTCATTTCAGTCTTCTAGAGAGAGCTACGACCTTCTGTGTTCTTGGTTTGGTGAGGAACTGGTATCCCCTTTGGCTCTTCGTTTGACTGCTCTGGATTCAGAGCGGTTTGGCCGAACCGGAATCGGATCGGTTCCAATGCAGCGTAGCAGTTCACTGATGGCGGCTTTGCGTTTGGTTTGATTGGAAGGCGTTGGCGATAACCGGGGCAAAACGGCATGCAGCGGCGCGCGTTCCAGTAGGGCATCGCGTGTTTCATGGAGTGGAGAACAGCGGCGCGGGTTTTCATGCGGCTTGACATGTGCGCATTGGGCACTATCCGGCAACCTAATAAGGCACAACCCTAACGGTATAGGCGTTTTCATTTACCCACCGACGGAAGTTTCATTAATCTGATCTGCGCTGTTGACATTGGCCTAACACATAACAAACGTGTTATGCAATTCGGGCGTCCGCTTGGTCAGCCGTTATGTCATCCTCCCCTTCTCTTAAACCCAATCCTACCGAACTATGCTTCGATTTCCCTCCCTGCCAGGGCATATTTCCGGGCTCTGCGCTGCGCTGGTGGCGCTTTGCGCGAGCACTGCCTCTGCTGACGTGATCGCGCTCGATCTGACCGACGGCTTCAACTACGACGCCTACATCTCCGAGGCTGAGGCCGATCATGCCTTCCTCTATAACCCACCTGGTGACTGGAATCTCGGCGGCCGCATGGTCCACCAAGTCTTCGGCGAGCACTCTCCCGGCACCGGCAGCAGTCGCACCTACGCTTGGGACGACCAGACCACCTCCGGCCTGCCTGCGAGTGGCGCGCTGACCACCAGCTACGGCACATTTCAACTGAGTACAGCGCTCGACGCCGAGCCTGGCGGCGGCTTCGTCCTACCATCGGTTGGCATTACGCCGAGCCAGCCGATCGCGTCGAATGCGGTCCGCGCTTATCGTCCACATACCGGTAGCACGGGCAACCCGCTGGCCATTGCCTCGATGGACTTGCCCGTTGCGCAGCAGGGTTTTTACGATAGCTGCAATTTCCTCGTCTCCGGCAACGACCGCAAAGTGTACATCTACGCGGACTACGATGACGGCTTGGGTGGCGTTGACTCAGAGCTGATTTACGAGTCCCTCGGCACGCCCAAAACTACCAGCGAAACTGGTTTCCCCGAGCCCAATAGCGGCGGCACGCCGGACAATCCCGATGTGGTTGCCGCGCTGACCATGAGCGAATACTGGAGCCAGATGAGCAATTACTCGCTCATCCGCTCGGGCACGGCGACGATGTGGACCTTTGATGATCCTCTCCCGCTCGATGGTACCAAAAAGCTGATCGGCTTCACCCTGGCCATTCACGACAGCGATAGCTGGCAAACTCGCGAAGCCGTCATCTATGCGGCGGCGGCGAACTCCGTGGAAACGGCAATCTATGTCGACGCCAACAGCGGCGATGACACGACGGGCGACGGCTCTAGCGGCAACCCTTACGAGACGCTGCAACATGTCCTCGACAACGTCGTGACCGGTGGCGAAACCGTGGCCCTGCGCGACGGCTCCTATGGCGACATTTTCCTCAACGAAGGTGGCGACATTTTCAGCGACTGGGTAACGATTAAAGCCGCTCCAGGCGCCTCGCCTGAGTTGGATAATTTTACGGTTGCTGGGCCTGGCGGGCCGTCCGACCAGACGGGTGGTTACAACGCCTACATCCGCCTTGAAGGCCTCATCTTGCGTAATGGCTGGCAGTGCGATGGCGGCAAGCACTGGGGACTCTACAACTGCCTCGTCGAGCGCTTTGGTCCGTGGACCGGCAGTGTGGCCAATATTGAAAAGACCGCCGTTAGTTTCCGCAATGGCACGGACATCACTATCGAAGGCTGCGAGATCACCAACACCGGCACGGCGATCTCCGGTCGCGGCCACGACATCCTTGTGCGCGGCAACTACATCCACGACGGCACGCATGACGGCATCCGCGTGATCGGCTGGTGGAATGCGCTCGTCGAAGACAACATCATTTGCCGCTTCGATGACGGCGTCACCGATGCGCAAGAGCCGACTTGGTCCCGCCACTGTGACCTCATTCACATCTTCATTCCCGGCCCCGGCAACCCCGGCATGGAGAACAACGGCGTCACTTTCCGCTACAACGTGCTCTTCGATTCCGAGGCGCAGGGCGTGCAGTTTAACAACTACTACGCCTCCAGTTTGCGGAATAAAAACATCACCTTCGAATACAACGTCTTCGGCCCGACGCAGGCTAACCTTTTCAACAATGCCGACGGCGTGGATAACCTCGTCTTCCGCAACAACACGGTGGCCTACATTCCCAGCGGTCGCACCTTTGGCCTGCATGGCGTGCAATGGCCGATGGATAACCATAGTGTCCGCATCGGCCCATCGACCGGCGTGGAAATTTACAATAACAACCTCGCCCGCATCAGCATCGATGCCAATGCGCAAGTGGATTTGTTCGACTGGAATATCCTCCAGGAAACGCCCAACCCGCTGCCGTCCGGCGTCGATGACAAGCGTGCCTTTGGGCGCTTTACCCAAGTCGGCGTGGACTACGAGCTCGTCAATGCGGCGGACTTCGATGGGGCCTTGCAATCAACCAGCCCGTCCATCAACGCTGCCACGCTGGCCTTCGCGCCGAGCGCTTTGCCGGGTGAAGATTTGGCCGGCACTTTGATCGACCTGCGCCCGGACATCGGTGCCTGGGAAGAGCCGGGCAACTCACCCTCCGCCGAGCCAACGCCAACCATCGTAAACGACACGAAAACCATCTTTGTGGATGACTTCGAGGACGGCCATTACAACGACGTTGACGATTGGCTGAACACCACCGCGACGCAGGGCCTCAGCTGGTATCGCCCGAGCGGTTACGACACGTTTAAGCCTTACGTGCAAATGAGCACCCACCTGAGCCGCCAGGCGCTCTATGAGCCAAACGGCGTTAGCGGGCAGACCAAGAACGCGTGGCTTATCTCCGAGCAAGGCGACGACTGGCAGGAGTACGACCTACAGTTCACCGCCTTCAATGCTTACATCGCGATTGGCTCCGGCGTCACCGTGCTGACCATCGATGAGGACAACTGCTACTGGATCGATATCAGCCGCGACAACGGTCGGCTGATCCGCCGACTCGGCGCTGTGGAAACCGTCCTCGCGACGGACTCCGATATCGAGCTGCCGCACAGTGGCTCGCGCGACTACTTGGTCACGGTGCGTCAGAGCGGTAGCGGTATCACGATCGAGGTTGATGCGGATAACGATAGCTCCGTCGACTTCTCCTACACCGACACGGACTCCACGGCCTTGTCGACCTTTACCGCAGGGGGCATCGGTATCCATACGGAAAATACCAACGTCCATCAAAAGGTCCACTACGATGACTTCCGCGTCGACGTGGTCACCTTCGCCCCTTAACCACCATCACCACACTGCTTTGGGTCGAGTCGAAGAGGTCAAGAGCCTCACTCGTTGGCTCGGCGAGCAACGCTTCATGGCCATCTACGCACACTGAACCTCGGCTCAAGGTATAGATACCGTATAATCATATGAAAAAAGGACATCGCAGCACTGAACAGATCATCCGCATTCTTCGCACCAGTGAAGGGATGAAAGTGGGAGAGGCCTGCCGAGAGCATGGCATGAGCACCGAGACTTATTATTGCTGGAAAATCGAAGGAGTCGAACGTGGAATTAGAACATAGTTGCGCATGAGTATTTAAAATCTGCACTCACCCCTTGACGTGTGATCCTTGACTCGTGATTGCCCCTTTAACTTGCGCGTCAGCCCCCCCCTACTTGACGAAGTATCGCTGCCCCTTACCAGGAGCGTTGACGACTCTTCGACTCAGCCGAGTTAGGATTTACCACAACCAAGGGATAGGATTCACGTGGCCACTGTCATGCCAAATCTCGCTTAAACTGAGATGGCGGATACCAGCATCAAAGCGCCCCCCTGCCATTCTCATTGGCCGTAGTATGTTTACTCCGCCGCAAGCATTGCTAACGCGTGGAGGCTTCGACGGAGTGGAATTCCAGGAAGCTTTTGAGGCCCTCGGGCGTCAGGTAATTCTTAAGCAGGCGTTGGTCTGACTTTGTCAAATCGACCACGATCAGGCCGTCCAGGCAGTTGCCGAAGTCGGCATCGACATTGAACGAAAGCAATGTGCCGTTGAGCTTCAAGTAATGCTTAAGGAGGACCGGCACGCCCTTCTGATCTTGCTCGATTTCGGAGATCAGCGCCGATACATCATCGATGCTGCGCACGGAAGAAAGCATCGCATTCTTTTCACTCGCGCCGATCTTCTTGCCTCCGCGCGGCGGGTGCTTGGCCTTCACGTAGTTGACCAGCTCATCGTGCATCTTGCTCTTTTTCAGGAACTTCACCATGAGGTCCTTTGAAACAGCGTTGTATTCCTGGCTAATGCTCACCGGCCCAAACAAAGTGCGGTATTCTGGGTGGCGCACCACAAAAAGACCGATACCACGCCAAATCAACGACAGCGAGGCGTGCTTCTTTTGGTAGTCAACCGCAATGAACGAGCGGCCAACTTCCAGCGCGGGGCCCAGCTTTTCGAAGAACTCCGGTTTAAACTTAAAGAGCGAAGCGGTATAGAGCCCCTGGCGACCATGCGTGAGCAAGATCTCTTCGGTCATGCCGATGCGATAAGACCCTACAATGGCTTGCGCCCCGGCATCCCACATAAAGAGGTGGCGGTAATGCAGGTCGTAGCGGTCGAGGTCGGTCGACTCGCCCGTACCCTCTCCGACCACGCGGAATGTGCGCTCGCGCAAACGGCCAAGCTCTTCTAGGACTTCGGGGATTTGCTCGGCATGCGCGCAGTAAACTTGGAAGTCGCCGTGTTCCGTGAGGAGGCAATCATCGGGGAGACCAGCGATCTCGGCGGCGAGCACCTCGGGCGGTGCCGAGGGATCGATCTCCTTCATGGGCGTTTCACGCTTCGGCAAACGCGGGAAGGAGAATCGTCGGCGCGGCTTTTGGTCAGCCTCTCGCTTGGCCAAAATATACGTCTTCACGCGCAGGAAATCCATCATGGCCTGCGGCGTGGGAAAATCCTTCATTTGGCGGTAAGTGATCGGCGCACCGATGCGCAGCCGGACCACGCTGTCCGACTGCTTGGCCAGCTCACGCGTTAATGAAGCAGTCCGCAGCAAGGGGTGAATCATCCCAGCGACTTGGAACGCCCAACTGTTGTGCCCCTCAAAATACAGCGGCACGACGGTCGCTTGAGATTTCTCAATAATGCGGGCCGTGTTATCCAACCAAAGCGGATCGGTAATTTGGCGGGTTTTCCACTGCCAATGCGATACCGTACCAGACGGGAAAGTGCCCAGGCAGCCACCGTCCTTGAGGTGCCGGATCGTCTCCTTGAGCGCGGCAAAATTACTCCGCGCCGCCTCGGGTCCACCAAAGGGGTCCACCGCAATCATCCACGGTTGAATCTCGGACATCTTGGTCAGCAGGTAATTGGCGAGAAGCTTGGAATCGTCACGCAGACTCGTCAACAGCGCACCAAAGACCACGCCGTCAACCATGCCAAACGGGTGGTTGCTGACGACCAGCGTCGGCCCATCTTTTGGGATTTTAGCCAGGTCCTCATCGCTGACTTCGTAGGCGACATTCAGCGCCCGGAGCGCCCGCTCGTAGAAATTGATCGTCGAATGATCGTCCACGACCCGCTGGTAGTAGTTATTGAGCGCGGAGATGCCCAGAAAGTCGTCCAGCGGTTTGCCACCCAGCTCATATAGCTTGAGCTGCCACCCCGAGAGGGACTCCCGGACATCAATAAGCTGCTTCGACGGATCAGAGGGCATAAAGTAGTGGACTCTAAGTTTCCACTTAGACGCCACAAGCACTAAAGTGTGCCATGAAATGTCGGCAAAATCAATTTATGTATTCAGTCCAGATAGAAGCCTGAGAGCACTGGATCATTAGTTTCGCCACCAACGTTGATCAGAGATTGGCCTACGAAGTCTTTTCCGAGGGCCAATCTGCCGGGCCATCGATGATGTGAATGTCTCGTTGGGGGAACGGAATGCGAATGCCAGCCTTTTGCATCGCCTCGTAAATCCCCTGCTGTAGGTCACCCGTAACGCCAAGGCGATTATCCAACGTGCCAAGATACGCAAATGCCAGAAAGTCCATTGAGCTATCGCCAAACTGCTTAAAGTAGGCTGCTGGCGCGGGGTCTTTGAGCACCCGCGGATCTTTGGAAATGACATCGAGCAGCAGCTCTTTGACTTTGGTGATATCCGATCCATAGGCCACACCGACATTCAGCGTCAAGCGAGTCAGGGTATCACTGAGGGTCCAGTTGGTCAGTTGCCCGGTCACAAACTCCTTATTTGGCACGATAAGCTCCCGGCGGTCCCATTCCATCACAGTAGTTCCCCGCATTTGAATGCGCGTCACCTTGCCCGTGGTGTTGCCGATGGTAATGATGTCGCCAACGCGGATCGGTCGCTCAAACAAGAGGATAATGCCCGCCACAAGGTTGCCAAAAATCTCCTGCATACCGAAGCCCAAGCCCACGGAAATCGCCGCGACCAACCACTGAATATTGCCCCATTCGATGAGCAGAATTTTGCTCGCCCAAATGACGCCTATCACGACCACTACGTAAGCAATCAATGTCGAAAATGCGTGGCGGCTGCCAGGGTCGATCGATGCGATACGTCGCAAAATGAGTATCTCGAAAAGCCGTGGTAAACTTCGCGCCAGTAAGACCGTTGTAACGATGCAGAGGATGAGCATCCCCCCCTGCCCCAGAGTCAGAAACGGTTCTTCGTTGAAGCTCAGAAGCGGATAGGAGCCGAGCTTGCGCAGCGAGGGAAAGGCGTCGGCCCAAATGGCGCTCACGCCGAGAAAAATCGCCAGCAATTGCACAAAGCCCACGACTTGACGGGTCGACTCATCCAGATCGAAATCGTATTTTTCCTGCGATGCGGTAATCTGGCCCGCTGCCAATTCTTCTCGCTCCTGCTGATGCGCCTTCCATTGCTGAATCTCCAGATACAGTTCCGCCAGACCCTTGACAATGATGATCAGCGCCATCAGCCAAAGCGTGCGGAACGTGTGCCCCCAGAGCATCACGGCGCCCAGCATGTAACCGCTGACGACCAAGACGCACAGAAACAGCTGCCAAACCATGAAGAAGAGATAAATGCCCCAGCGCAGCGACGGAGTGCGCGTCCAAATCGTATCGCGGCGCGTAAATATCCCTTGCTTTGGCGAGAAGACGGTGTGCAACGCAAACAGCGATAAAAAGAACGACGGCAGGAGCACGACACGGGAGCCCGTCAGCGTATCCTGAAACTGCGCATAGTTATCCAACAGGATCGAAGCGAATGCACAGATCAGCGCAGGCAACAGAAAGTTCTTCACCGCCAGGTTAATCCGCACACACACAAACCGCGGCCAGCGCAAATGGTTCTGTGCAAGGTTGTTCGGCTTCGTAATACGGTAGAGCAGCATCAAGAAGAACGTGGCCGTGGCAATCGAATGCGCCGTGTATTCCAGTGCCGAAGAAAGGCTGCCATTCAGCTTGGGATCATCCAGCACCCAAGCCAATAGATGCAGCATCACCAACGGCAAAATAGCGATGTATGACTCGAAAACAGTCAGGCGCAGCGTCCGCCCAAACTTGTTGATGCTCGCCGGCAAGATACGTTCATCTCGCGTCCGCTTTGCCCAATAGCGAGTAACCACGACCACCCCACCAACAATGACCAGGAAGATGAGAGTCCGGATCACTGGCCCCCGCACAATCACGTCCAGCAGCGAGGTAAACTCGGTTAGCGCGCTGCTCACCAAGCCCGGCAGCGAGGTCACATCGTGCGCCGACATGACATCGCGGCTTGGAATCCAGAGAATGTTTTCCGAAGCGTAATCACGGAAATCTTCGGTCGCCTGCATTGTGGCCAGGATCTCGGAGTCCGTCGCCAGCAAGGCCTCAAAGTAGCTATTGGCATCCTTGCGCAAGCCTTCAACTATTTCGCGATTTTGCTGTAGCAGATCCTCCAGCATCTCCAGCTTTTCATTCTTCCCCAGCCAAGCGCGTTCCTCATCAGTCAGCTCGATGCCCAATGCCTCAAACTGCTGCAAGGGAGTCAACTGGTTGCTGAAGTCCTGAGGCAAATCATAGAGCTCCAGCTGGGTCGCGCGGACTTCTTCTTCCAAATGATCCTGCTCGTCCTCAAGCTCGCTCAGGTGCGGCAGGCGGCGCAACTCCTTCAGCATGATCGCCGCCGCAGTCTGGGAAAAGCCCGAGATGCTGACGCGTTCCTGGATTTCGCTCAGTTGCTTCTTAATCCACTCGGACTGCTGCTGGTAATACTTGTAGCGGTGGCTAATGCGATCGAGGTATTGATTCAGATCCTTGCGCCGTTGGAGCAGGCTTTCGTTCTTTTCCGCCAACGCTTTTAGCGCAGGAGATTTCATGGCGGCCGCATGCGTGGCCTCCCGCATTGCAGCCTCCTGCTTTTTAAGGTCCTCAGCACGCAATTTCTTCAAATTGCTCGTCAGCAGATCACTGCGCGCCATCAACGCGGTCTGCCTAGTCTTGGCAATCTCCAACTCTTTATTGAGCGAATCCTTGCGCGCATCGGTGGTTGTAATGGAAAACTCTAAAAACGCAGCCTCAGCCTCTGCCCGCTGCAACTTGGCCTTCGTGAGCATTCCCTCGGCACCAGCTTCCGTAGTCGTCGATTTTAAATCATTGATTGTGCTCTTCAGCTCATTCAAGCGCTGCGTTTGCTCCAAGCGACGTTGCGGCGCATTGGACTGCATCCCGCTTAATTCTTTAACGCGCCCATTAACCTCAGCCAATTGTGGTGCCAGAGCCTTGATGGCCAGTTCGTTATCTTCGGTCGTCGTCGGCAACGGCGAATCCGTGAGGGTCGCAGCTTCTTGTTTTGCCTTGGCCAGATCGTCCACATACGTGGTTTTCGCCGTGCTGCTTTTCTTGAGTTTGGCCAACTTGTCCTGCCAATCCTTCTCTTCGTTGAGCAGATCCAGCGCGGATTGCAGGTCATTGTATTCGCGCGAGGCTGGTGCGTCAGCCGTCGGCTCGGGGAGTTTTGCCAGCCCGGTTTTAACGTCCTCAATGGACAGCTCATTCGAATCAGCGGTGACGATTGTATCCGCAGTTGAATCCGCGCCATCGGCATCATCTGGAGCCTTTGTTTCCTTAGGCTGCTGGGCAGTCGCAACCAACTGCTCCACCATCGCCGCGCCTTGCGCAGGCACCGAGTTTGGCGATAAACACAGCAGACCCCAGATCGCCCAAACCCAAAGCATCCGTAAACCGCAGCAGTATAAATGACCTAACAGCCCACAAGTCATCGAGATAGGTTAGAGCGAACGATCCGCCTTTGGCAAACCTAGAGCTAATCAATATTAGGCTGTAGGATTCAATACACATAACGTGCTTGGGCTCCGCGTCCATACTGGGTAATCTGAAGGTAGTCTACGTTTCAACGAACCACCCACAGCCCCACCGCCATTTGCGCACTGCTGCGCAAATCCATCGGTCCAGCGGGACGCTGGTTAGCTGGCCAAGCCGGCCTTGAGCTTGCGGAGTTCCTCGGCCTTGGCCTTGTTGTCCGCGAGGGTCTGCTTCACACCGTCGATGACTTCAGCCGGGGCGTTGTTCACGAACTTGTCGTTCATGAGCTTGTTTTCCGCGCCCTTGATCGCCTTGTCCAAGCCAACGAGCTGCTTGTCGATCTTCGCGATTTCCGCTTCGACGTCCACACTACCCGCGAGGTCCAGGTAAAGCGTGCCGAGCTGCGACACCACGGCCGGCATGTTCTGCACGTCATCGCGGTGCTCGATCGCGCCAGCGCCGGCGAGCTTGCGGAGCTTCGACAGGTGCGAATCGACCACCACCTTGTCGCCCTCGTCGGCGACGAGGAAGAAGGTTACGTCGTTCTTCGCGGCCAAGGAGTATTGGGCCTTGAGCGCACGCGCCTGGTTGACGAAGTCTTGCAACTTTGCGACTTCCGCAATGGCGGCTGCATCCAAGGTTACCCCGGCAGCGGAAAGCTGCGCGCGGAGGTCGCTGGCGGTCGGAATCTTCGTCTCGTGGATGAAGCCTTCGCCAAAGCCCAGTGTCGACCAAAGCTCTTCAGTGATGAAGGGCGTGATCGGGTGCAGCATCTGGATCACGCTGCGCAAGCAGAGGTCCTGAATCGCCAGGCAGTTGCCGCGCAGCTCGTCGGACTGCGCCTTGGACTTCGACACCTCCACATACCAGTCGCAGAAGTCATTCCAGAAGAAGTTGTAAAGCGTGTCCGTCGTGCGGTTGAACTCGTAGGTCTCGAACGACGCGTCGTAGCCAGCCAACGCGTCGAGGAGCTTGGCGAGGATCGCGTGGTCGTCGGCGTCGAACTTCTCGAACTCCAAGC
The DNA here is from genome assembly GCA_031296935.1 of Cerasicoccus maritimus. GTDB lineage: Bacteria > Verrucomicrobiota > Verrucomicrobiia > Opitutales > Cerasicoccaceae > Cerasicoccus > Cerasicoccus maritimus. Next base: position 72,242 of record JAVDPD010000005.1, on the reverse strand, counting down.
GGCCAATGATCTGCTCAAGGTAGGGACGGTTGCCCTCAACCGTCCGTGTTTCATCCTGCTGGCCATCCGACGTGGCGGACGATTGAGGGCAATCGTCCCTACCCTCCTGCATCAGCCGGAAGCGGCAGGCGTTCCACAGCTTGTTGCAGAAGTTACGGCCCAGCTGGATGCGGTCTTCGGAGAAGAGAATGTCCGCGCCCTTGGGAGCGATCATCAGCATGCCGAGGCGTAGGCCGTCCGCGCCGAACTTCTCAATGAGGTCCAGCGGGTCCGGGCTATTGCCCAGCGACTTCGACATCTTGCGCCCCTGCGCGTCACGGATGATGCCATTGAAAATAACGTTCTTAAACGGCACTTCGCCCATGAACTCAAGGCCCGCCATGATCATGCGCGCCACCCAGAAGAAGATGATGTCCGGACCAGTCGCGAGGGCTTGGGTTGGGTACCAGAACTTTAATTCCGGACCAATTTTAAAGGCACCATCAACATAATCAGCTCGGCGCTGATATGCTTGCGAGTTGCGATCTGTAGGATCGCCTAATGGCAGATTTGGATCAACATCTGCTAACTTAAGATTCTTCCAACCAAACACACCGAACGGCCACAACCAGCTGCTCGCCCAGGTGTCGAGGACGTCGTCTTCCTGCTCCCAGTTTTCGGGGTCGCTGGGGCCGTCGACGCCGACAAATACCTTGGTCGGGTCCTTGAGGTCTTCGTCGCTCAATGCGTTGCGGTCGATGCCCTTCGCATACCAAACGGGGATGCGGTGGCCCCACCAGAGCTGACGCGAGATGCACCAGTCCTGGATATTTTCCAGCCAGTGGAGATAGGTCTTCGTCCAGCGCTCCGGGTAGAACTTGATCTTGCCGTCGCGGACCACCTGCTTGGCTTCCTCGATCTTCGGATACTTCATCCACCATTGATCACTCAGGCGCGGCTCGATCGGCACATCGGCGCGCTCGGAGAAGCCGACGTTGTTCTCGTACTTCTCGCGGTCGACGAGTAGGCCCATTTCCTCGAGGATATTCGCTGCGAGCTTCCGAGCTTCAAAGCGGTCCTTGCCGTGGAGCTCCGGGCATTCCGGGCAGTTGATCTTGCCGTCCGGCGTGAGCACGTCGATGACCTCGAGGTTGTGGCGCTGGCCGATCTCGAAGTCCGCGCGGTCGTGCGCCGGGGTGACCTTCAGCACGCCGGTGCCGAATTCCAGATCGACGTGTTCGTCGAGGACAAAGGGGATCTTTGCTTCCGGGAATGGGCGGATCACGTGCAGGCCATGCAAGTGCTTGTAGCGCTCGTCGTTCGGGTTGATTGCCACGGCGGTGTCGCCCATGAGGGTCTCCGGGCGCGTGGTGGAAATCTCAACAAACTCGCCTGGACGCTCGGCGATGGCATACTTCATTTTGAAGAGCGTCGCCTTTTGCGGCTTCATGATCACCTCTTCGTCCGAAAGCGCGGTGAGGCTCTTCGGGCACCAGTTGACCATGCGCTTGCCGCGGTAAATGTGGCCCTTGTGGTAGAGCTCCACGAATGCGGTCAGCACGGCGCGGGAGTAACCGTCGTCCAACGTGTGGACGGTGCGGTCCCAGTCGCAGGAGGCACCCAGCTTGCGGAGCTGCTTGAGGATGATGCCGCCATGCTCGTCGCGCCATTGCTTGGCTTCTTCGATGAAGGCTTCGCGACCGAGGTCCCACTTGGTCTTACCCTGCTCGCGGAGCTTCTTCTCAACGCGGGTTTGCGTGGCGATGCCGGCGTGGTCCGTGCCCGGGACCCACACCGCAGCCTTGCCCTGCTGGCGCGCGCGGCGCGTCAGGATGTCCTGAATGGTGTTATTCAGGATGTGGCCCATATGGAGCACGCCCGTTACGTTGGGCGGCGGGATGACGATGCTATGAGCTTCGGGTGACACAGCGCCGCCCTCCGTCTCCGATGCAACTGGAAGTTGCCCCTTAAAGCACCCGGATTCTTCCCACTGGGCGTACCACTTTTCTTCTACTGCATTAGGTTCGTAAGCTTTGGCTAGGTCGGACATGGCTCAAAATAAAACGGCCAAGTGTGGCGGTCCCCGCGCTCGGGGCAAGCGCGCAATTTCGCCGACAGCTAAAGATACCTACACCGCCTCAGCCTAGACGTAGGCGCTCGTCATCCGGCGCCAATAATAGCCGCGGTGCGCTTCTTCGTTCCAGGTGTGGAGGTTGTGCGAAATACCCTTTTTGCGCAGCGTGGTGCTGAAGGCGATGTTGTGCTTATAGAAGGCGTCATCGCGGCCAATGACGATTTGGATGTCCATGCGGCGCATGGCCTCAAGGATGTTGTGGTCCGTCAACTTCGGGATGAAGTGCGCCGGCGTGTGGTAGTAAACATCCTGGTCGTAGTAGCCATCGAATAGGTCGCGGAAACCGTTCATGTGCTGGGTCAGGTCGAAACGACCGCTGAACGAGCACAGTTTGCAGAACAGATGCGGGTGGCGGAACGCGATGTTCGAGGCGTGATAGGCGCCGAGGCTGCAACCAAAGGAAATAACGGGCGTGCCCGGGTTTTTGTGCTCCATGAGCGGGAACACCTCTTCGAGGATGTATTGCTCGTATTTAATGTGCCGCTCGATGCGGCCACGCGGCTCGGCCCACCAGCAGTAGAAGCTCTCACCATCGATCGAATCCACGCAATAAACCTGCAAATGACCGGCAGCGATTTTGTCGCGCAGACGGTCGATAATCCGCAGGTCCTCGTATTGGTAAAAGGTGCCGCCAGCGGTCGGGAACATCAAGATCTTCGTGCCCGCGTGCCCAAAGACGAGTAGCTCCATATCGCGCTCCAGACGCGGGCTGCGCCACTTGTGGTATTCCCGCTTGATGGGTGGCCGCGTATCGACTGGCTCCGCTTCGGGACGCTTCTTCACGCCCTTGGCGGGCGCTTTTTGAGTCGTTCGTTTGGCTCGGACGGAGGGCTTGCTTTTGGTGGCCTTGGCGGATGTTTTCATGCGCAGTTTAGTAGTCAGGTGGTGGTCGGTTAAGGTTGTTTAAATGTCTTTAAAAAAGGCGCCAATTTCGGCGAGGACTTCTTGGTTTTGCTTGGCTTCGCCCCGGTATTCGAAGTGCCCGGCGTCGAGCACGTAGAGCTCCTTTGGGCCGGCGAGCGCATTGTAAACCGAGAACTGGCCTGGTGGGCAGACACTCGGATCGAACAGCGCGCAGGCGCAGTGGACCGGGATCTTGATGTGCGTTGCAGAGATGGAAGAATCGTAGTACGGCAAGGTCCGCTCGGCGACCCACGGGTGCTTTGCATGAAACGTGCGCACCGACTCGCCGCTGCCCAAACCGTGACATTTTAGACGGATCGGATGGTGGCCAAAAGTCGGCACGCGCAGGTGAGCCTTGCTGATGCGCTTATCCCAAGGCAAAGCCAGCGAGCCGATGCCGCCGCCGAAGCTCCCGCCGAGGTAGCCCACATGCCCCTCCACTTGCGGGAACAGGTTCAGCAGCGCCGTAACCGCGAGCCAAGTGTCCTCCACGCAGCCGCGAATCACGTATTTATCGCGCTTGTCAATGTCGTGCAAGACATGCCACTGCGGTTCAGGCGAGATAGGTGGATTCAGGCTGCGGTCGCGTTGACCACGCATGCAGGGATAAAAAATCGCCGATTCCGGCAGCGGGTAATGCGTATCGCCCGCGCCCCGGCCACCATAACCATGCCCCACGACAAATCCGCGGCGCACCGGGCCTTTGGCTGGCACGGTCATCCAGCCGCCAATTTTTATGCCGCCCGTGGAGCGGTAGGTTAAGTCGTAAATGCGCCAGCCATTCTCCACTCTGCCAGTGTCCGTCACGGTAGCCTTGGGCTCGACCTTCATCGCCTCGCGGTAGGCGTTTTGCCAAAACTCGGCAAAGCCAGGGGGCTCAGGCGGAGGAGTAATTTCCAGCAAAGTCTCCAACGTATAACCATACGTCGGGTCGAACGGAAAGGGATGTTTCGTGGGAACCATGTCGTCGGAGACTAAAATGACGCCAAGAATCGCCTCCTTGGCAAGTCAAACGCCCAGCTAAAGCAAATATGCTACCAGAACGTCAAATATCCATGAAAAATTTTAATGCCCCAGCGTCCCGCTGGACCGTCGGATGCCCTGCATCCGGATTTGCCGGTTGGCAAATGGCCACTCCTGCGCTGCGGTTTGTCCTGAAACAGAGCAACCTTATTCAGATCAATCGTCTATTTGCCCACTGGGCAAATCCAGATGCACGGCATCTGCCGGTCCAGCCGGAGGCTGGGTTTTTCCTTTAATCTTTTTCATTTTTCCTTTGTCCTCATTCCATGAGCCACTCCTCGTTGATCCTTACCCTCAGTGGACGTGACCAGCCCGGCCTGGTTGAGCGTCTGGCCCGTGTCATCGCCGAGCACGGCGGCAATTGGGAGCAATCCCGCATGGCGCACTTAGCCCAGCGTTTCGTTGGCCTGCTGGAAGTCCTGGTGCCCAGTGAAAAAGCCGCTTCGCTCTGCGACGCCCTGCGCGAAATCCCCGAGCTCGAGCTGACCATGCACGTGGAAGAATCGCCGTCCCAAGCGGCCGGCGCCCACTTCAGTCTGGAGCTGCTAGGCGGCGACCAACCTGGCATCGTGCAAAAAATCAGCCGCGCGCTGGCCGTTGCCTGCGTCAATATCGAGGAGCTGACCACCGCCACCGAGGCCGCGCCTGACTCTGGCGCCCTGCTCTTCCGCGCCAAAATGCGCCTCAGCGGCGGCGGCGAAAACGCCGAAGCCGAAATCCAGGCCGAGCTCGAATCCATCGCCGCCGACATGATGGTGGACCTAACGCTTGCGCGTTAGGAGATTAAAGTTTAATGGAAAAAGATTAAAGTCCAGCGAGGCGTGGGCGAGAAACGCGACGCACAAGGCTTCTTTTTGAAATGCGCAAGCCCCCTGGCGCTTTCGAATGGAATAAGGCTGCCGAGAACCTTATCCGCTTGCGCAAAATGCTAAAGCGCCAGAGGGCTGGCGCACTCCATATCGCAAATTCGCGCTACCACTTTTTCCTTTAATCTTTTTCCTTTTTCCTCCCCAACAGGGGGCCAGGGGGGGTAAAACCCACGAAATTATTTATCAAAGAACACAGCTCCGCCTGCCTGCTCGCCGTGCAGCGCAGCAAGAGGGGATGATCGCGCCGTTGTGTCGCGCGCTTCAACGTCGTCATGGCGTTGGCAAGACTGGCATAACGCGGCTTAACGATGGCCGTCGCGGCGACGCGGCGAATTAAAACCATCGGGGCGTCGAGCGCTGGCATGCTGTCACCAAACCAACGACGAATGGGCCCCAATACACGGTTCCAAAGTTAAACGGCGACGAAATGCCTCCGCTCATGATGACTCGACTAGCCCCGCGCTAAGGCGGGCGGCGGCTTTCGGTCGGAGGTTGAAATAATGGGTTCATGCCCACCATTTTATCAAACATCCCCTGCCCCGCCAATGGCTGTGTGGGCTACACAGGCTCAGTGGGCTCAGTTGGCTCGGTGGGGCACCTTTCTGGCATTATGTCGAATTTCCGGCGCCACTCAGAGCTGCTCACTACTAGTGAGAGCTAGTCACTATTAAAGATTCGTGCTAACTAATAGCGACGACGCCCTCATCCGCCCCAAAACGGACAAACCAAAAAATCTTTTCCAAAAAATCTTCGTTCCTTCGCGATTTTGCGTGAAACACCCTCCACTCCAGCGCATTTTTTTAACAGGAAGATCGGAAAGCCAGCGAATTGAGGAAATACTCACGTAATTCACACACACCCTTGTCCCTCTGCGTCTCTGCGCCTCTGCGGGATAAATTCAGCACGTTATTTTGTCCCGCAGGGGCGCAGAGATCATAACGATGAGCAGAACTCTTCTTTCGCGGGAATAAATAACGCACCGAGCACTTATAAGCTCAGGCGCAGGCCGTCGTAGGCGAGGTAGACATTTTCGGGCATTTTGGCGGCCCAAGTCTCGTGGTCGATGTGGAAAGTAAAGTGCGTTAAGTAGGACGCCGGGGCACCCATTTCAACCGCCACTTGCATCGCCTGCGGGGTGGACATGTGGGTCGGGTGCTCCTTCGGACGCAAGCCGTCGAGCACGACCACATCTGCCCCGGCGGCGAGCTCGCGCGCGGCAGGCGGCACCGAGTGGCAGTCGTTGTAATACGCAAACTTCTTGCCCGACGATTTTTCCTCAAAGACGAGACCCAGCGTCTGCATGCCGCCATGCGGCAGGAGCGCGTGAGAGACGGTGCCGCCCGGCGTTTCGAGTACGGCGGGCATATCGGCCAGACGGAAGGCCGCGTAACCCTTGCTGGCCGGCGTTTCGCCGATGGCGTACGGGTAAATTTGCCGGATGCGGGCCAGCCCGATCTCGGTGCTGTAAACGGGCATCGCCGTGCCGCCCAGCTGATCGCAAAACCGGCGCAGGTCGTCCATGCCCTGAATGTGGTCGGCGTGGGGATGTGTGAGGATGAAGTCGTCGATCCACTCGATCTGGTTGCGGATGCACTGCAGGCGAAACTCAGGCGAGGCGTCGACCTGCACGTGGTGACCGTCCATGACGACATGGATGCTGCTGCGGGTGCGCCAGTTTTTGGGGTTGGACATGTCGCAACCCTCGCTGTTATGCGCAATCATGGGCACCCCCTGAGATGTGCCCGTTCCTAGAAAAATGACCTCCATCAAGAGGGATTAAAGGCCCATGCGGACAATATGCGCAAAGCATTTTTCGTGAAGATTGACTCACGCTCCGCCACATGCGTAACGTCGCAGGCATGGGAGAAACTTCGCGCTTCATCGTCATCACCGGCATCACCCGCGGCCTGGGCCGCGCCTTGGCCGATTTTTACCTGGCGCAAGGGCATCGGGTCGCCGGGTGCGGCACGAACGAATCCCTATTAGAGCAACTCCAATGCAAACATGGACCGGCAGAAAACTATGCCCGCGTCGACGTAACCAACGCCCAGCAAGTCGAAAATTGGGCCCAACAATTAATCGACCGCAACGGCAGTCCTGACCTCCTGATCTGCAACGCTGGCATGATGAATCAGCACGGCGATGTGGCCGAAATTCCCGTCACCCATTGGGAGCAAATGCTGAGCCTCAATGTGATGGGCGTGGTCCACACACTCAGGTCCTTTGTGCCCGCGATGAAAGAGCGCCAACGCGGCGTCATCACCGCGTTTACCTCCGCTGCCGGACATCGCGGGTATCCGAAGATTGCCCCTTACTGCGCCACGAAACACGCGGTGGAGGGCATCCTGAAATCACTCTCGCTGGAACTGCCTGAAACGATGGCCAGTGTGCCTGTCCAACCCGGCGTGATCGACACAGACCTGCTGCGCGGGCACTATGGCGAGCGTTCGCGGGCGCAGGCTTCGCCCGAACGCTGGGCGGCCGTCGCGGCGCCATTCCTGCTCAACCTTGGGCCCACCGACAACGGCCAATCCCTCCGCATCGAGGGCTATTAAACTTTTTCGCTGCCACCCATGCCCGCTACGCCGCCCACCTTGCCCCACGAGGCCGAAGCCTTTGCCGCTTCGCTGCTCAGCTGGTATCGGGAGAACTACCGCCCCCTGCCCTGGCGGGAGCAGCCCTCGCTCTACCGCACAGTGGTGTCCGAGCTGATGTGTCAGCAAACGCAAATCGCCACCGCCCTGCCCTACTTTGCCCGCTGGATGGCGCAGTTGCCAGACTTTGAGGCGCTGGCCAATGCGTCTGAGGAAACCGTGGTCAAGCTCTGGGAAGGCCTCGGCTATTACTCCCGCGCACGAAATCTGCACAAGCTGGCCAAGCAGTGGGTCGCCGCCGATCCCAAGCCGCAATCCGCCGCCGAGTGGCGCGCCTACCCGGGCGTCGGCCCCTACACCGCGGCCGCGATTGCGAGCATAACCTTTGGCGAAAAAAGCGCCGTCGTCGATGGCAACGTCGTCCGCATTTTGGCGCGGCTGACCAATGACCAGCGCGAGTTTTCCAACGGCGGCAAGGCCGTGAAGTCGTTCACCACGCTGGCGGATTTGCTCATCGAATACGCGACGCACGCCGGCGATCACAATCAGGCCATGATGGAGCTGGGCGCCACGGTTTGCACGAAAGCCAACCCCCAGTGCCTGCTCTGCCCGGTGCGCACATTTTGCTCCGTCAACCGCGCGGGCGACCCCGCTCAACTGCCGCGCATCGCGAAAAAGCAGGTTATCCAGCGCCGGGTGGACCGCGTGTTTTTGGTCAACGACGGCTGCCTGCTCTTGCACCAGATTCCCACCACCGCGCGCCGCCTGGCTGGCATGTGCGAGCTGCCGCCCGCGGAGCTACTGGAGACGACCTACCCGGCCGAGCTCATCATGACGCGCCGCCGAGGTATCGCCAATGAGCGCATTGAAGAGCGGTTTTTGAGCGTTAATTGGACCCGCGACCTGGAAAAGCTGGTCGGTGCTGAGGCCACACTTTTTTGGCAACCGCTGGACGAGCTGGACGACGTCACCCTGACCGGCCCCCACCGTAAATGGCTGGCGGAGTTGTTCAAGCAATGCCTGTAATCAAGCGCTGGCGGAGAGCCCAGCCCTACTTCTAATAGACCCGAGGGGCAAAACTTCTACTTGCGGTTCAAGTAATCCGACCCTAATTTCCAATCAGCTGCATTGCTTGTTCAGTTACCCAGAGAGAAATTGCCATGACTTACATTCATCGCCTTCGTGGCGCTGTCGGCCAGCAGATTAAACGATGTCTGCTCTTCGCGGGCTTGTTGATTGGGGTAACGCTCCACGCTGCCCAGCCTGTAGCCAGCCAGCAGATTGACGAAATTCTGGCGAAGTATTGGAAAAGCCAAAAGGTCAAGGGCGCGCCCATCGTCGATGACGAAATTTACCTGCGCCGCGCGTATCTGACCATCGTTGGACGCATCCCCAGCTACGAAGAAGCGACGACCTGGCTCGCGGATGAATCCTCCGACAAACGCCGCACGCTCGTCGATGAGCTCGTGGTCTCAGAGGGCTTTGTGAGCCATCAATTTAACCTGTGGGCCGACGCCTTGCGCATCCGCACGACGGGCCGTGAGGGCAACGTCAGCGGCGGCAAGTATTTCGTCCCCTGGCTGAAAAACCAGCTCCGCGCCAATAAACCCTACGATGAGTGGGTCCGCGAAATCCTCGCTGCTGAAGGCGCGCCCTGGGACAACCCCGCGAGCTCCTATTACCTACGCGACCAGGGCATGCCGCTGGATAACATGGCGCTGACCATGCAGGTCTTTCTTGGCACGCAAATGCAGTGCGCGCAGTGCCACAACCACCCAACCGACGTCTGGACGCGCCGCGATTTTTACGAGATGGCCGCCTTCCGCTACGCCATCGACACCCGTCTCGGCTACAACGATTTGGACGAACTTGAGCCCGTGCTCAAGGTGCTGCGCGAGCGCGACGCCGAGGCCCAGGTCGACAACGAGAAAAAGAAGAAGCGCAACGTCAACGACCTCCTCAACCCCGCCGGTCGCGACCTTTTCCGATCCATGCTCTGGCAGACCAGTCAGAAGAACCGCACGCTCAAATACCCGCACGATTATCAATACGACGACGTGAAGGCCAAGAGCGTTGTGGAGCCACACACCATCTTTGGCGAAACGCCGGACACCATAGACCTCAAGGGAAAGGCCCGCGCCGAATATTACGCCGAGTGGGTCACCTCGCCAGACAACCCACGCTTCACGCTCGTCATTGCGAATCGACTTTGGAAGTCCGCTATGGGCCGCGGCGTGATTGAGCCCATTGATGACATTCGCGTGGACTCGAAGTCAACCGTGCCCGGCCTGGCCGAAGCGTTGACCGAGCTCATGCGCCAGAGCGATTACGACGTGCGCAAATTCTACACCGCCATTTTGAAGACGGAGTTTTTCCAACGCGAAGCCGTGGTGCTCGATCCGGAAAAACCAGAGGCCTACAAATACACGGGCCCTGTGTTGCGTCGGCTGAGCGCCGAGCAGCTCTGGGACAGCTACGTTGTCTTGCTCAAGCCGGAAGTCGATGACGTGCCTGCGGACTACGCGAACGAAATTCCCCCGCCGCCAGGCCCCGTCCAGCTCATTGCCACTTTCACCCCCGATCAGCTCGCGGATTACCTGGCCAGCGCTGAAAAGGCTTGGCGCGAACGCAACGATGCGCGCACGGCGTTTTATAAAATCCGCAACGATCCCGCCATGCGCGACACCGAGGAATACAAGCAACTTCAGCAGGCCCACAAAGATGCCGACAAGAAGTGGCGCTCCTACTCCAACGTCTCCGACTCCATGAGCATGATGGGGGTCATGGACGATATGGCTGACGACCAACCGAAGCCGAAAAACAAGGGTAAGAAGCTTAAGTGGTGGGAAAAAAATCTCGACCGCGCCGCCGATTTAAAAAGCCCGGAATACGTCGACCACTGGCTGCGCATCTTCGGCCAAAGCGACCGTGATCTGGTAGATAACGCGGACGACTCATCGACCATTAATCAGGCGCTGTTGTTGCTCAACTCCAACCAGACCAACCTCATCCTCGCCGATAATTCCGACCCGGTGCAGCGCGTTAAAAAAGAAAAAGACCCGGCCAAAGCTGCGGAGATTTTAACCCTCGGTTTCCTCACCCGCTACCCGAACGAAAAGGAGAGCGCCTACGTGACAACCCAGTGGGAAGCCGATCCGAAAAAGACGCGCGAACGCCTGGCCTGGGCAATGGTCAACACGCAGGAATTTCTCTTCATCCAATGACTTAGGAACCGCATGGACGACGATCTCAAGAAACTCGATGACCTCTCCCGCCGCAAGTTCCTGAACTACACCGCGCGCGCATTGCTCGGCGTGGGACTCGCCTCGACCACCGGCGCACCGCTATGGGCCAACGTCATGTCGCCAACCAAGGGTCGCCCGAATGCACGCAACGTGATTTACATTTACCTCGCCGGCGGCATGAGCCACCTGGACACCTTTGACCCCAAGCCACAAGCCGACTCCCAATACGGCCCGGTGAACGTCATCCCAACGAACGTTGCCGGCATCCAGCTCAGCGAGTGGTTGCCCGGCTTGGCGCAGCGCGCAAACCATTTGGCGATCATCCGCTCGATGACGTCCACCCAGGGTGCCCACGAGTCGGGCACGTATTTCATGCGGACCAGCTATGCGCCGCGTGGCACGATCCAGCATCCCGGCCTCGGCGCGTGGCTCATGAGCATGTCCGGCAAGACAAACACCACCCTGCCGGGCAATGTCCGCATCGGCGGCAGCGCGCAGCTCCCCGGCCGCGAAGGCTTTCTCGAAAAACGCTACGCGCCGCTCTTTGTCGGCAACCCCGACAAGGGCCTCAATCACATCAAGCAACATGGCCGCGTGAGTGACGAAGAGATGCAGGAGCGCCTAGAGCTCGCGCAGCTCATGGACCTGAGTTTTCACCAGAAATACAACAGCAAGCAGATCACCTCCTACGGCGACATGTATGACGAGGCGATCAAGCTCATGACGAGTCAAGACCTCGACGCCTTCAACCTGCGTAAGGAGCCCGGGCACGTCCGCGAACGCTACGGCAACTCGCAGTTTGGCAAAGGTTGCCTGCTGGCCCGACGCCTTGTGGAAAGCGGCGTGCGCTACGTGGAGGTCAACCGCGGCGGCTGGGACACCCACAACGACAACCACCGTCAAGTCGAGGTGCTGGCCTATGAAATTGACCAAGTGCTCTCGGCACTCGTTGATGATCTTTACTGGCGTGGTCTGCTGGACGAAACACTCGTCGTCGTGGCCACGGAGTTTGGCCGCAGCCCGGGCATCAACCGCAATCAGGGACGCGACCACCACCCTGCGGCGTTCTCCACGCTGCTGATTGGCGGCGGCGTGCAGGGCGGGCAAGTCTTCGGCGCCACCGACGAACGTGGCGGCGAAGTGGCGGAAAAAGCAGTGACCATTCCCGACTTCAACGCCACCATTGCCTACTCGCTTGGGCTGCCGATCGAGCAGGTGGTGATGTCGCCCAGCGGCCGTCCATTTACCCTGGCTGACAAGGGTGAACCGCTGCGAATGCTGTTTTAAGGCAGCTAATTTGCAGGCTCGCCACCGTTGCTAAACCGCGCCTAAGATACGGTTTATCATGTTCGACTGGAATACCTATGGCGCACTTCACCTGGTGCTACTTCATGTGCCGATTGGGCTCTTTGTGGGCATCCTCGCGCTTGAGGTAGGGCTCAACCGCGAGAAACATCAGGAGACCTACGACACCGCGATGGGCGTCCTGCTGCCGCTCTGTCTGCTGACCAGCATTCTGACCGTGCGCTTCGGCTATGCGCTCGCTGAAACCGACTACAATTGGGAGGACGTGGCCGACCACCGCCAGTTTGGCCTCAGCTATGTTTATCTTTTGGGCACGGCCACGCTTTGCTTCTGGTGGAATCGCTGGCGGGAAAACAATGCAGCCAAGGGTCTCTATGCCGTCTTCCTTAGCTTTTCCTTCATCGCGCTAATCCTGACCGGACACTCCGGTGCCACCCTCACCCACGGCCCAGCGGTGCTCGACGACGCCCTGCCGTTTCTCAAGGATAACCGCCGCGCAATCGAAGAGCAAAACTCTGCAACGCAAAGCGACTCTGCGAAACAAAGTAACACCGCGCCCGCTAATCCATTCACCACCGAAGCCTACGCGATTCTTGATGCACATTGCATTGAGTGTCATGGTCTCAACAAACGCAAGGGCGGCTACCGCATCGATGTGCCGCGCCTCGCCCGCGCCGGCGGCGACAGCCATAAGCCGGGCATCGTCCCGGGCAAGCCCGACGAGAGCGAGCTGATCATCCGCGCCGAACTGCCCAAGGGCGAAGAAGGCGCGATGCCACCCGGCAAGCGCGCCCCCCTCACACCGGAGCAGCTGGCGGTGCTCCGGTCATGGATCGAAGCTGGCGGCCAGTTCCCCGGTGAAGCGACGAAAACCGAAGCCAAGCTTGACCCCAAAACCGTGAAGCAGCTAGACGCTCTACGCGACTTAGGCGCGGCAGCCGACTTCACTCCCTGGGGCGACGGCACGGTCCTCGTGAACCTGAGCCAAATGGAATCGCCAGACTGGAAACTTTGTCATACAAAGTTAAAGCCCCTCGCAGGTAAGCTTGTGTGGCTCAATGCCGCGAACCAGAAGTGGCAGCCCGAGTTCTATGCACAGCTAAAGAATTTTCCGCAGCTCCAGCGCCTGCATTTGGAAAACAGCAACGTGACTGACGCCGACCTCGCCAAGCTCGCAATGTTGAAGGACCTAAGCTACTTGAACCTGAGCAGCACAAAGATCACCGAATCCGGTTTGAAAACCGCGCTCGCCCTCCCTGCCTTGACCGAGCTTTACGTGCACGGTATCGACGTTACGCCGAAGGCGCTCAACGAGCTGCGCGCCCAGCATGACGCGGTGGACATCGCGGGACTCTCCGTGAAGGAATTCCCGAAGGAAGAAAAGAAGTAGAAACGTCCGTTACTCGCCGGCCTGCGCGTTGTAGAGTTTGCGGTAAAGGCCATCGTGCGCCAGTAATTCCTGGTGCGTGCCGCGGTCGATAATTTGGCCTTTCTCGAACACGAGGATTTCATCGGCACGTTGAATCGAGCTGAAGCGATGGGCAATTACAATGACCGTCTTTTGCTCGGAGAGCTTCTCCATCGCCAGCTGAATGTAGCGCTCGCTTTCGGCGTCGAGCGCCGAGGTAGCTTCGTCGAGAATCAGAATCGACGAGTGCTTGAGAAACGCGCGCGCCAGGGCGATACGTTGACGCTGGCCGCCGCTCAACCGAGCGCCACTGGGCCCAACCTGGGTTTCATAGCCTTCGGGCATGCTGAGAATGAAGTCATGCGCAAAAGCATTGCGCGCCGCAGCCTCGATCATCTCAGGCGTTGCCTCCGGGTTGCCCACCGCGATGTTGCCGCGGATGGAGTCATTGAACAGCACCGGGCTTTGCGCCACGACCGAGATCTGCTCACGCAAGTCGAACTGCGTCACGTCACGCACATCGACGCCTTCCACACAGACCTTGCCGTCGACCACATCATAGTAGCGGAGCACGAGGTTTGCAAAGGTCGTCTTGCCGGCACCACTGGGCCCCACCAACGCGTAGGTTTTACCCGGTGCCAAGTCCACCGATACATTGCGCAGAACGGATTCATCGCGATAGGCAAACGAGACGTTCTCAAAGCTCACGCGGCCTTGCAGCGAAGCGGGAAACTTGACCGGCGACTCAGGGTCGCGGATCAGCTCGTCTTCCTCCAAAATGTGCTCAATGCGCTCCAGGCTTGCGAGGCCGGTTTGCAGGCTGTTGTTCAGGCGGCCCAGTCGCTTGATCGGCTCGTAGCACATGTAGAGCGCCGCGAGCAGCGCGGTAAAGGCACCTTCATCGATCTGACTTTGATACGTGTAATACAGGCCCGCGCCAATGCCGAGTGCGCCGATAAATTCAATGATCGGCGACATCATCGTGTTGTATTTGGCCATCTTCATGTAGCCCTTGGACACGCGTTTGGCGGACTCTTCGAAGCGCGCGTTTTCGCGGTCCTCCAGGTTGTAAGCGCGGATTTCCTGCGTGCCTTCGAGGTTCTCCAAAATACGGTTTGTCGCCTCCCCCAGCTCCGCCTGGAGATCACGGGCTTTGCGCTTCAGCTTCGTGCCGATCAAACGCACCGGCACGATACAGAGCGGAATCGCCAGCATGAAAATCAACAGATAAGTAACCTGGCTATGCTTAAACGAAAGATAGCCCAGAACCCCAATTGCGCCCACCAGAGTCGCCGGCTGTTTGACGATTTCCTGCGTTGCGAGAATGACCGTTTGCTGCACCTGGTTGGAATCCGTCATCGAGCGCGAAACGAGTTCGCCAGCAGGATTGTTGTGGTAAAAGCTCAGCGGCAAACGCTGCAATTTCGCAAACAGCCGGATGCGCAGTTTTTCCAAAACCGTCTGTCCGCAAAAAGCCAACAAGTAGTTACTGTAGAAAGTCGATGCCCCGCGGGCACCCATGATCGCAGCCGGCAGCAAGCAGTAGAAAATCAAGTCACCGGAACTCAAATCATACCCCGCAAAAACCACGGGCACAACCTTGGCCAACATAAAGGGGATGCCCGCGCCACTGAGCGCGCCAGCCACCAAACCGAGAATAATAGCCAGGATTAACTCGCCAATGACGGGTTTGAGCAAAGGAAAATACGGCTTAAAGCGTCGAAGTGATTTCATGCTAATTTCGTACGGGCTTATCGACGAGAAACCGGCAAGCGTATGGCGAAGAGCAAGGTAAGTGCAAGCGTGAGAATTAAAGGCGCAATGCCATTGGTGAGCCCTCCACTGGCAAACACCCAGCGTAGAGGATCGATGTGCATGTCGATCGCCTTCTGGTAAATGAGCATCACAAACACGATGCCAATGTGTAAACCGATCGGTGCCCAGAGCGAGCGTGCCCTTAAATAAAGCACGCAAAACAAAGCGCCCAGCGAGGTGTAGTTAGCGAATTCAATGAAGTTAAAATTCAGAAACGCGCCGACTGAATTTAAGCCCGCGATTTGTAAACTGGAGATCAAACCGGGGTTCGCATTAGGGCCCGCCAGGAATGCGCCCGGCGCCCTGAAGTGCAGGTAGGCGTAGATGAACGACGCGAGGAAAATCGCAACTCCTGGCTTAAAGGCGGTGTAAAACAAGCGGAAGATCAGGCTGCGAAACAGGATCTCTTCAATCAGTCCAATCAGCAGCGCACTCACCGCCGCGCCACCAATAATCTCCAACCAGCGCCCTAGCCCATCGACATCGCGTGGATGGAAATACGTAAAGGACATTTGCAGCATGTAAAGGAACCCCGCCAGCGCGCCGCCCAGCACCAACGCCCACATGAACCAACGCAGGCTCCCCGGCCGATCTTTTAAATCATTTGCGGAGAGAAAGCCACCGGAACGCCCGGCCAGCCCGGTGACTACCATCAGCCACGGCAGGAAAATCAAAATTGGAATGTAGCGACAGCGGTCCACAAACTTGTCGAATGACCGTGTGACCAACCATGCACAGATCCCATCTGGATTACTCTCGCCGCACCATGCCACCAGCCCGTAGGCCAACGACCCCGTCAATCCGGCAAAGAGCATCGCGCCAAAGTAGATCGCGAAAAACAATCCAATGCCGCGCTTGCTGTAGCGATCAGGCGACAGCCCAAAGAGCATGAACTGGCGGTCCCGCTCAAGCATTCGTGGGTGCCTCCTTTAAAAGTTCTCGCAAAGCTTCCGCCACTTTCTCCGGCGTAACTTGGCTGATATCGCCACCACCTGTCGGCGCACACCCCGGCGGCTGAAGCAAGACCTTCGGCCCATCGAAGCATGGCCCCGTGCGAATCGGGTTTGTCGGCCCGAAGACCACGATCACCGGAACACCCAACGCATTGGCCAGGTGCATGCCGCCGGTGTCATTCGTGACCAAAACGCGGCAGCTCAACAGCTCGGAAGCGTATTCGATGAGGTTGGTTTCGCCCGCCCGGTTGAGGACACTTTGCGATGCAAAGCTTTCGGCGACCTGGTCTGTAATCGCGCGGTCGTTCTTGGTACCAAACAGCGTAAAGTGCTCTTCTGGGAATTGCTCAATCAGCGCACGCCACTGCTCGACCGGCCAGCGTTTGGCCGGCTCGTTCTCCGTGCCGCAAATCAAGCCAATCGTCTGCCTACCGCCAGCGGGAACCTTAAAATCGCCACCCAGTTCATCGGCTTTAAACGGAGCGAAGTCCGGCTTTTTATTTAAGCCAAACTCGGCCAGAAATTGTCGCCAAAGCTCGGTCTGGTGGACCGTTGCTTCGTCGAAATCCGTCGGCAGTTCCCAGTGATGGGTGAGAAACGGGCGTGGCTTACCTTTGCGCAAAATGCCAAAACGCTGCGGCGCACCAATGCGCTTGGCCTCGCGGTCGCCACGAAAGGAATTCGTCAGCAGGATCTGCGTATCAGGATACTCCAGCGCCAGCCCTTTGAAAAATGCGCGCTCTCCGGCGGAACCTTTGTCCGGCAAAGTAATCAACCGGTCGCCGACAGGAAATGCCTCCAGCAGCGGCTTGAACTGCTTGCGCGCCAGCAGTGTGATCTCCGCGTCCGGGCGCCCTTGGCGAATCGCGCGCAGCAGCGGCATGGCCATAATCACGTCTCCCAGCCAATTCGGCAGGCGGACCCAGATGCGCGTGCCCTTGGGAATCTTGTCCCAACCGCGCCAATACAGTTCGTCTTCCAACGAGTTGCGGCGATGCTTGAGCTGGAGGCGGCGGTCCCACTGGTCCTGCGTGCGCCAGCGGTCATGCAGCCAGAGCCAGTCGTTTTGAAAACCGGTGTCCGTGCGCAGCTTTTTTTCCAGCCAGTCGTTGGCCATGAAAATGCCGTCGACCGACTCCCTGACCTTACTCAGCTCTTCGAGGCGGATGACCCCGCGCCAAAAGCCGGTGCGCTCGGTCCACACCGCGCCGACCCGCGCCTTAAAACGCGCTGCGAGCATGCCGGGCAATTCCGTGGACGAGCAGACCCGCCCCATGAAGGTGCTCAGCGCGCCGATATTGCCCGCATTTTGGTCAAATAAAATCGTGACCGCCTTTTTCTCCCGCGCCATCTGGATGGCCTCCGCAAAGCCCTCCTTGCGCGACAGCAAGCGCATCCCAAAACGCTGCCGTGTGCGCAACACCCAGTCCTCTAGCGGTGCCTGCTTGAGTGGACGGTAAATCGTGCCCACTTGCGGCACGGTCTTGGACAACGCGGGCAGCAGCGTGAGGCTCTCCATCAGGCAGAGATGCGGGACCACGATGATAGCGGGCTCCGGGTTTTCCGCATTTTGATCAATCGTCCGCTCGAAGTCGGGATCGAGCGTGAAGCGCTCCAAGAGCTGCTCCAGTGAATAGTGCGGCGAGACAAGAACAAAGAGCGCCATCTCCACTGTCCGCCGGCAGCTCGTACGCCCGATCTCGCGGCGCTCGGCCTCGGTCTTTTCCGGGAAGCAATGGTGCAGGTTGGAAAGCAAGCTGCGGCGGCGCTTCGTGGGCAGAAAATAGAGTAAATCCCCAAAGGCCACAGCCATTGCCCGCGAGAAAACCTCCGGGCTTCGAGCCAGGATCAGGCCAAGAATATGAATGAGCTTGATTGCCACAGGGATGTGCCAGCGACTACAGCCAATCGCGCTTAGCTTGGCAAGCGTTGGGTTGCGTCAAAAATGTCACCCGCGGCAATCCGCGCAGACGCCGTAAAGCTCTAGCCGGTGGGATAGATCATCATATCCCAACCGGCGGGCAGCGGCCTCAAACGGCGCAATCGCGCAGGTGTCCAAGCAGTCGATGTTTCCACATTTTCGGCAAATCACATGGTGATGATGGCCGTGCTCGGCGTCGATCAACTCATAGAGGGCCTTGCCGTGCTCATCACGAACCACCTGCACGACACCGATCTCCTCAAAGGCATCCAGGCAGCGATATAGCGTCACGAGGTCGAAGCTTTTACGGCCCAGTTTACCATGAATGGCCTCAATCGACATCGGTTGCCCAGCGTCAAACAGAACGCTAGTCAGGCGCTTCCGCGTACCGGTCACGCGCATGCCGTGGTCCCGTAATTTCTCGAGGACGCTGTCGACGTTCGCAACGTGATGATGATGGTGGTGATCTGACACGGCGCAAAGATTACCGCCCCAGCCACGTCCGTGGCAAGCACGAGACGCATCAGGAAATGGCCTGCACCCTGCAGAATGACCAGTTGGCGTAAACCCCGCCGCAGACCGCCACATGTCGGCGGTCGTATTCACGGATCAACCGGCGCAGACTCGCGCTGCCCATCTGGCTTTGGCGCACCGCACCCACGCCATGCAAACTGCGCATCAAATCGAGCGCGTTCTTATAAACAATGCAGCGGTCTTCCGCCTCAAAGCGCTCCACCTGCCAACCAGCGTCCTCAAACGCCGCCCGCCAGTGATCGGCGCTAAACCACGTCAGCGGCGCCGCGACCTCGCCCTGTAATGCGCGCAATTCTTTCAGCGTCGGCTCCACGTAAAAACCATGCAGCATGCGCGCGCCCTTCGGCAGCTTACTCCGCCACAGGCGCAAAATTTCCACCGGGTCCGGACACCACTGCATCATACTGGAGGAGACCACGTAATCCACGGATGCATCCATGCCAAAACCGGTCCAGGCGTCACCCACCTGCCATTCGGCTTCCGGCGCGGCCTGACGGCCCTGCTCCACCATGCGCGGCGCAACGTCCACTGCGGTCAGGTGGTTAAAATTAGGAGCCGCGCGGCGGGTAAACATCCCCTCGCCCGCGCCATACTCCAACGCATGGCAATGAGAGCTCACAGACGGGTCCAGCCACTCGGCCAACCAATCCGCCATATCGCGCTGCACATGGGCGTGCTGCGCGTAGCAATGTGCTCGCTCGTCAAAACGCATCATATCGCGACCTCCTCAAGCAGTTCGGAAAAATCATGGCCGGCGTCCGGCAGGATCACCAACTCGGGCCACAGTTGCTGTAACTGCGCCGCATCCAGCAACGCATCGCGCTCGCCCAGACAGGCATGCACGTGCTCCCAGCGCCAGTAATCAACGCCCGGCGCGGCAAGCTGCTCGATGCCCCAGATCAAATCATCGACGTCATAAGGCGGCATCACATCAACCGAAGCCTTCAAGCCCGCCGTTTGGTAAAAGTCATTTAGCGCATCAATCGGATCACGGAGCAACCAACGCAGCAGCACGCTCAAACGCCGACCATCCACGCGCCCGCCTTTCAAAGCCTCCGCCTTGAAGTCCAGGATCGGCGCCAGCAGCATTGTTGGCAATTTCGGCAGATTGGCTTGCTCACGCAAAAGCAACAAAGCCCCCAACGAATACCCGCCCAAGCGCTTAACGTCGCCAGCTTCGAGCAGCGTCTTTAACTTTGCGATACAAAGCTTACCTGGGTAAAGTACCGTGTGCTCAAACTCCGGCCAACGCGCAGCAAAGACTTGCTGCTGCATTTCAGCGCTCAAGCCCCAGCCGCCAATCCACAACCATTCCTTCATGACTGCGCCTCCTCCAACGACTCGACGAGGCGGGTTAAGTCACTATCAGACAGCTTTGTACTCAGCGAGATTCGCAAGCGGCTGCTGTTTGCTGGCACGGTCGGCGGGCGCACTGCGCCGACCTTGAAGCCTTTGCCTAAGAGGCTTTCCGCCGCGCGCATCGTGGCATTCGCATCGCCGATGACCACGGGTAGAATCGGCGAGTCACCATCCGGCGCAGCAATCGCGGCCCGCACTTCACGCGAACGCTGACGCCACTGCGCGCGCTCTGCGCTCATGGATTGTGCAACATCCACGGCGGCAATCGCCGCCGCTGCGCTCGCGGGCGCAAGGTAAGTGGAGTAAATAAACTCGCCGCCAAAATTAATCAGGTAGTCCCGTAAACTTGCTTTGCGAAACAAAGTAAACGCGCCCATCGAGCCAAGGCCCTTGCCCAAGGTCCCGACGAAAACATCGACATCCACCGTCACGCCGGTTTCTTCCACCAGTCCGCTGCCGCGCTCGCCGTACCAACCCACAGCATGCGCTTCATCGACAATCCACACAAAGCCGTAGCGTGCCTTCAGCTCCGCCATCGCGTTGAGGTCAGGGTAATCCCCGTCCATCGAGAACACCGACTCCGTTACGACAAACACCGTGCGTTCGCCATCGGCATGCTGCGCCAGCAGCTCCGCCAAGTGATCGACATCCAAGTGACGGTAACGCTGCAATCGCGCACCCGAGCGCAGGACGCCTTCCACCATGCTGGCGTGAATCAAGCGGTCGGCGAGAACGATGTCGCCCTTTTGCGGCAGGCGTCCGAGCACGGATTGATTCGCTGCGTAGCCGGAATTCCAAACGAGACCACATTCAAAGCCCGCCCACGCAGCCAGCTTTTGCTCCAGCTCGGCGTGCACTGCGGTGTAGCCCGAGATGAGCGGGGAAGCCGTCGCCGACGCCCCCCACTTCGCCAAAGCTTGCTGCCCGGCCGCGATGACCGCCGGATGTTGCGAGAGCCGCAGGTAGTCGTTGTTCGACAAATCAAGGATGCCCGTCTCAGCACTGCGCGCCTTGAGCGAACGCCGCAAGCCCTGCGTATCGCGCTCAGCCAACGCAGTGTCCACGCGATCCCAAAAGCTGCTCACCACGTCAACCATGACGCCTCCAGTCTGCGCGGCAAATCCACGCCGTAGTCTTGCACTGCCCACAGTGGAAAAGCCAACTGCTCCAGCACGTCGTTATTGACGATGCGGATGTCGTTCGGCGTATCCGGCTGAGCCTCGTTGAGCCACCAACCGGCCTTCAACCCCTTGGCACCTGCATAGTGCGCGAGCAGGCGCGCCTGGTTAATTGCGCCTAAGCGATCCTGCACGACAAGCACGACGTAATCCGCCTTGATCGCCAAGGCAAAGTCCGCCCAATCGCGCGGCGTGGACCCGCCTTCCAAAGGAACGCAGAGGCCACCGGCACCCTCTACGATGCGCCAGTCGCAGTCTGGCAATTTATCAATTTCACGTACGAGTTCATCAAAGCAGAGTTCCGCACCGTCCTCACGCGCGGCCTCCACCGGAGCCATTGGCTTGGTGAAGCGCCGCAAAGTGTGGACCGAAGCTTTGCCGGGCAAAGTTGCTTTGTCCTGCAAAGCTTGATGGACGAATTCCGCGTCACCATGACCACCGGCTTCGATACCGGTTTCCACGGGCTTCACCTTCTGCACAGTCGCCCCCTGCCCGACCAACAAGCGGGCAATGGCGGCGGACACCCACGTCTTGCCGACGCCGGTATCGTTTGCGCTGATGAGGACCGTGGGCATGGTGCGTTAGGCTTTCGCGGTTTCTACTTCGGCTTCGTGATCGTGACCGCATTCGCCTTCGCAGGCATGCGCCCAGGAGCTTGCGCCTTCTTCGAGGTGCTCGGCAAAAGGATCTTCGTGCGTGTGGCCTTCTGCATCGGCTGCAGCGTGGATCTTACGTGCGTCGTCCGGGTTCAACGCATGCAAGCCCAGCTTGTCGAGGAGCTGACGGTCATCCGTCGCATTCGGGTTCGCGGTGGTGAGGAGCTTGTCGCCGAGGAAGATGCTGTTTGCGCCAGCGAGGTAGCACAGCGCCTGCATTTCGTCGTTCATTTCGGTACGTCCGGCGGACAGGCGAACCATCGCCTTCGGCATGATGATGCGCGCGGTGGCGATCATGCGGACGAATTCAAAGCTATCGACAAACTTCTGATCTTCGAGCGGCGTGCCCTTCACGGCGACGAGCGCATTGATCGGCACGGAATCCGGCTGCGGGCTCATGCTGGCAAGCTCAAGCAAGAGCTTCAGGCGGTCTTCGATGGATTCGCCCATGCCGAGGATGCCGCCACTGCAGACTTCCATACCGGCGTCGCGGACGTTTTGAATCGTCTGCAAGCGGTCGTCGTAGCTGCGGGTCGTGATGATCTTGCAATAATACTCTCGCGAGGTGTCGAGGTTGTGGTTGTAAACGTCGCAGCCGGCTTCCTTGAGGCGCATGGCTTGAGCGGCGTCGAGCATGCCAAGGGTGCAGCACACTTCGAGGCCGATGTCCTTCACGCCCTTGACCGTCTCGATGATGTTGTCGAACTGCTTGGTGTTATAAACGCGGCGCCAGGCAGCACCCATGCAGAAGCGCGATGCGCCGCCGTCCTTGGCCGCCTGCGCGTCCTTGAGAATCATGGGGGTGTCGAGCAGCACTTCGGGCTCCACAAAAGTTTGGTTGTGCGCGGACTGCGGGCAGTAGGCGCAATCTTCCGAGCAACGGCCGGTCTTGATCGACTTGAGCGTGCAAAGCTGCACGCCCGCCGGGTCCTGATACTTCTGGTGCACCTGCTGGGCGCGAAAAATCAGCGTGGTGATCGGCAGGTTGTAGATGTCGCGTATTTCGTCGAGTGTCATGGTATTGTTGGTTTGATGACGGTTGGTGTTGGTTAAAGGTAAGCTTTGTCCTGCAAAGTTTCCAGGAGCGCGGCTTTCAAGAAATTCAGTTCGTCGGCGGAGATGACCAGCGGCGGGACGATTAAAATGCTGTCGCCCAACGCACGCAGGAGAACACCTTGTTCGCGCAACGCGATGCAGAAATGCATGCCGCGACGCAAGGTGCGGTCGCCCGCCGGAAGGTCCAGCGAGCTCGCAAGCCCGCGTTGACGCAGGACAAAGGTGTCTGGCAGCGCTTCGCGCAGGTCGCGGAAAAATTGTTCGAAATTGGCAATGGTCTCAGCAAGTGCGCCGCTTGTCATCATGGCTTCGAGCTTTTCGATGTTCTTCAGCGCGACGACGCAGCCCAGCGGGTTGCCAGTGAACGTGTGGCCGTGGAAGAATGCCTTGAACTCGCCGTATTCGCCGAGGAAGGCTTCGTAAATTTCCTCGCTGGTCACAGTCGCCGCGAGTGGCAGGTAACCGGCAGTTAGCCCCTTGGCCAGACAGTAGAAGTCCGGCGTCACGCCCTCGGATTCACCCACGAGCATCGGACCCAGGCGACCAAAGCCGACGAAGACTTCGTCTAAAATCAAATGCACGCCGTGCGCGCGGCAGCGTTTTTGCACCTCGGCGAGGTAGCCCTTCGGCTGGAGCAGCATGCCGCCCGCGCCCTGCACCCAAGGCTCCAGGATTACGGCTGCGACTTCGTTGCCAAAGTTCGCCAAGTGGGCATCGAGCGCCGCGAGGGATTCCGCCATATCGCTCGCAAAAACTTCTCCACCAAACTCCTCACAAGTCGGCGCGGGAATGCGCTCCACTGGGAACTTCCACGGGTCAAAGCGCTCGTGAAAAATACCCGAGTCGCCGACCGACATCGTGCCGAAGGTGTCGCCGTGGTAGGCATTGTATAGACCGATGACACGCTTGCGCTGTGGCTGGCCGACGAGCTGGAAATATTGGAACGACAACTTTAGCGCAATCTCGACCGCGTTGGAGCCGTTGTCCGAATAAAACACGCGGTCCAGGCCGGTGAGCTCGCAAAGCTTATCGGCGAGGAGAGCGCCGGGCTCGTGGCCGAGACCCAAGTAAGTCGAGTGCGCCATTTTGCCGAGCTGCTCGATGATGGCGTTGTTCAAATCCGCATCCTGATGACCGTGGACGTTTGTCCAGATCGAGGCATTGGCGTCGAGGTAGCGCTTGCCCTCAACATCGGTCAGCCAACACCCTTCCCCACTGGCAATCTGCACGCGGGGGTGGCTGGTATACTCCTGCATTTGCGCGAATGGATGCCAGCAGCGCGCCACGTCTAACGCGTCGACGGACGTGGCTTCTGAATGCGCGGATTGGAGCTCAGCTGACATATTCATTAACCTTATACATTTCAAATATAGGATTAGTTTTGCTTTTGTTAAGCAAAAAGAACAACTGCATTAACAAAAAGTTTCCGACTTCTAGCAAGACGGAATCAAGAATATGTCAAAGTGTTGTATTTCAGCGAATTATTACTCGCAATTGCCGTCACAAACGACACGCACGCGCAGGCTGACCTGCTTGACCGAATAGCCCATTTGCTTGATGAGCAGACGCTCGCGCAAGATCAGGCAATCGTCGTGCAGCGGAATGGTCTTTCCACAATCATCGCAGACCAAGTAGGCTTGGGTATCCACTCCGGAGCCGACCTCGTATTGCTGCTTGTCGCTGGCACCGTCGATTTCGCGCACCAGATCGCATTCCACGAGCACGTTGATCGTCCGGTAAACAGTCGCCAGAGAAATCTGATCATCAACTTGCCGCGCGCTGGCCAAGAGCTCTTCGGCATTAAACGCCCCTGCCTGCTCCAACACTGACTGCACAATTACGCGTCGAGGCGTGGTGATGCGATGCCCGGATTTTTTAAGCAGGTTTTCCCACTCGTCGAGCTGCGTCTCCAAAGCTATTTGTGCTGATTCCGGCATGGCTAGGCAACATGGTTTCGAAACTCGAATGATAGCTCAATCGGCCGGGTGTGCGTCATCGTATCCAGACAGACACGCTCCAAAACGCTCTCACAGAGTTGATCCAAATCAGGCGCATCCAAGTAGAGCGGAAAACTCCCTGAATGTGCGTCACCAGCGCGAATCGAGACCTCGATATGCTCTTCCATCCAGCATTTTAAAGGCTCAAGTGCGGCCTGCGAATGTGCGTCCGAAACGTGCAGCAGCTTGAAAAAGCATTGCACGCATTGCCCGGGCGACGACGCGGTTTGCGTCATCCCGTAAAGATCCAGCACACTATCGGCCGCCTTCTTGAAAGGCTGACAGAGCGGTCGGACCACGGATTCCGGCAAGGTGGGCTCTGTTGCTTCGCTTCTCATGAGCAATAAAAATACGCGACTGCGACTCATTCGCAAGCAGGAAATTCACAAAAGCTGCATTTGTCATATTCATTAGACAAACGCCCCGAATACATTAGCCTACAATTAATATACTCGCGCAAGTGCCTGCCAGTATCGGTAGCTCTGCGCATTATCCGAGGTAAGCCGGAAGATTAAATCACCGAATACATCAACGGCTTCGAAGTAACTGAAACCTTGATCGCCATTGCGATGAAGACCGATCCAGTATTGCGCCACAGCACGCGTATTGAGCCGCATTGCACGCCCTTCCCCACCAACAAATACCCATCCATCATGGATTCTTTCCAGTGAGCAAGGCTTTAGCGGGACTCCGAGACAACCAAAGCCTCCACTGGCCGTCAGCACGATTTCCTGCTCTTCCTCAATTGCCTCCGCAATTACGGCCGTCGCCAAGTAATCATCACCATCAAAGCCCATCTCGAATTCCACCGAGCTACGTCCCGCATAAAACGGCGCGCTCCAGACATCAGCCTGCGTCAACGTGTCGGCAGCCGCTGCGTGTCTGGCCTGATCCATCGGCTGTAGCTCAGCTAACCGTCGCCAGTCTCCGAACTCCTCTCCCGACACGCAACGCAGGTGGTAAGTCTGCGTTAATTCACGCCATGCCATGCGGTCGGAATCCGGCGTCAACGCGACACGAAAGATGGCATTACGGTTTTCATCGAAGAACTCTACTCCCATCATCGCGCCACAGTCGCAGGCCTGCTCATGGGTCATATACGCATATCGCCAGCGATCAAAATGGAGCGTCATAGAGGCGTCTGCGGACAGTCCCCGCAAAAAGCCACCTCCAATTTTCAAGTCGGGCAGCGAACCTGAATACCCCAAAATGCAATGCCGATTACGCGCAAAGCAAAGTACAGGGCCGACGGTATTAGCCGCTTCCAGAAGCCCCTCCGGCGCACAGTAAAGCTCGCACACATGCAAGAGCTCAGAGCGCGTGCGCGTGACTGCGTCCTGCGGTTGCTGGCCGCTTAACCGATTGGCAGACTGCGGCTTCTTATGCATCTTGCCCGACTGGATGGTTGGCCTCAAAGAAACGTGCAACCCACGCGTCGAAGCCATCGTCAAAATCGACATCCAACTCCACGCGATCTGCCAGGGGCTTCGCGCCTCCCTGTTTCAAAGCGTCATCCAAGCGACGACCGCACCCGCAAAAGTCGTCGTAAGCGCTGTCTCCCAAGGCTACCACGTAATACTCCAAGTGGTTGACCGGGACCTTCTGCTCGTAAAGCGCCTCACAGAATTCGATGGCGTCATCGGGCGGCTCACCGTCTCCCCAGGTGGAGAATATCAGCACCACACGCTTCACTTCGGCAAACCGCGACAGCTCCCAATCCTCGGCCGCATTCAGCGTGTGCTTGACACTTCTGGCATCGCATTCATCAGAAAATCGCTCTGCGAGATCCTGCGCGTTGCCCGTTACTGTGCCGTAAATAATGTGAGTGGTGTTTTCGTCGGGACTCGTAATCATTATATTTAGACTGAGTCTCATTTTCTCAAAATAAGTCAAGCCCTCTTTGAAAATTTCGTATATTTATCTCCCCTCGTTCATCTTAGTTTACGGTAAAACGTCCGTCGATACATTGTTGAAAACCCGTCACACCGATCAGGGCCACGCGGAGGAAACATTCGGTTGGGGTTTTCTTTTCATTCCAGGCAAAACCAGTATTCGCCCTACTTATTAGGCATAGGCGACAACAAATTTATAGCTAATCTGACATTGCGCCTAACGGAAAATGTTTTAAGCCTGAATCATGATCTCCCCCGCGATCGATTTCTCATCCCTCGAAGAACAATTTAAAGGCAAGTTGAACACTGGCGAAATGATGCGTCGGCTGTATTCAACCGACGCTTCCGAATACCAGGAAATGCCCGCTGCTGTGGCCTTTCCGGAGGCTGAGAGCGACATCCCCACGCTGATAAATTTTGTCGGCGAAAACGGCCTTTCGCTCATCCCTCGTACAGCTGGAACCTCGCTCGCCGGGCAGGTGGTAGGCAACGGCATTGTCGTCGATCTAGGGCGACTCAATGCGATCAAAAAAATTGATGGGGCACAACGCCGCGTCGTCGTCCAGCCGGGCGTTGTCCGCAACGAGCTAAATCAGGCGATTCACAGCCACGGTATGCTCTTCGGGCCGGAGACTTCCACGGCCAACCGCGCGATGATTGGAGGCATGGTCGGCAACAATTCCTGTGGCTCCAATAGCGTCGTCTACGCCAGCACGCGAGAGCACCTGATCTCCTGCCGCGGCTTCTTGAGCGATGGCAGCGAAGTTTCGCTCCACGCACTGACGCCCGACGAGTTTAACGCCAAGTGCGAGGGCGATTCGCTCGAGGCCTCGATCTACCGAGAGTGCCGCGACCTGCTCGGCGACGCGCAAAACCGCGCAACCATTGCCGAGCGTTTCCCCAAGTCCAGCATCCCGCGCCGCAACACCGGCTACGCGCTGGACATGCTGATGGACGCCAATGTGTTTGACCCGAATTCCGACAAGCCCTTCAACCTCTGCCAGCTCATTGCCGGCAGTGAGGGCACACTCTTCATCGGCGTTGAATTCGAGATCGACTGCAATCCCCTGCCACCGCCCCACAGCGCGCTTGTCGTGGGCCATTTTGAGACGGTGCTGGAGTCCTTGAATTCCGTGAGCCTCGCGCTGGCGGAGAAGCCGTTCGCTGTTGAGCTGATCGACCGCAACATTCTCGAGGCCACCAAGCGCAATCGCGAGCAGTTGCAGAACCGTTTCTTCGTCGAGGGCGATCCTGGCGCGATCCTCGTTGTCGACATCCGCCGCGAAACCGAAGACGAAGTCAACCGCGCCATCGAGCACCTGATCAACAACCTGAAGTTTGCTAAACTCGGCTATGCCTACCCGGTCCTCCGTGGGGCAGACCAAGCCAAGGTGTGGGAACTGCGCCGTGCCGGTCAAGGCCTGATGAGCAACATCCCTGGCGACGCCAAGCCCCGCGAAGTCGTGGAAGACACCGCTGTCGACGTGCGCGACCTGCCCGCATATATCGCGGAGTTCGATGAGATCATGCGCGAGAAGCACGGCATTGACTGCGTTTACTACGCGCACGCCGGCTCGGGTGAGCTCCACACGCGCCCAATGTTCAATCTCAAGACCGAAGACGGCATGCAGAAGTTTCGCGGCGTCGCCGAAGACATCGCAGCTCTCGTTCGCAAATACAACGGCTCACTCAGCGGCGAACACGGCGACGGGCGTTTGCGCGGTGAGTTCATTCCTCTGATGGTCGGCGAAGAATGCTACGCGATGATGAAGCGCGTGAAGGCTGCCTTCGACCCGCAGAATATTTTTAATCCGGGCAAGATTGTCGACACGCCGCCGATGGACAGCGCGCTCCGCTACGGCCCGGACAAGCCTTACCCGGAGTATGAAACCATTTTCGACTTCTCGGATATCCACGGCTTCCTCCACGCCGCCGAGCAATGCAACGGCTCCGGCGACTGCCGCAAAAGCGTCCAGGCCGGTGGCACCATGTGCCCGAGCTACATGGCTACCAAGCATGAGAAGGACACCACCCGCGCCCGTGCGAACATCCTCCGCCAAACCATTACCGAGGGTCCGCAAAACGCCAAAGCCGCCTTTGGCAACAAGGACGCGAAGGAAGTGCTCGACCTTTGCCTGTCATGCAAAGGCTGCAAATCCGAGTGCCCGAGCAATGTGGACATGGCCAAGCTCAAGGCCGAGTTCATGCAACATTACTACGACATCCACGGCGCGCCACAGCGCTCGAAGATGATTGCGAAATACGTGCAAAGCCAGAAGCTCGCGCGACTAGCGCCTTGGGCTTGGAACGCGCTGTTTGGCACGGAAAGCATTCGCAAGACGATCAACTTCCTCGTTGGCTTCCACCCGGATCGCACGATCCCGCTCATGCCGAAGCAGACGCTCAAGACGTGGTTCAAGAAACACACGCCACACGCCAACGCTGGCAAGGTTGGCGAAGTCTGGCTATTTAATGATGAATTCACCAACTACGGCGATCCGCACGTCGGCATTAAGACCGTCGAGCTGTTGGAGCGCCTCGGCTACAAGGTCGATCTAGCGCCCGTCGAAGAAAGCGGCCGCACTTGGTTGTCGAAAGGATTCGTCCGCCACGCCCAGGAGCTCATCAACCACAACACCGATACTTTGCATGGCAAAGTAACCGCGCAAAAGCCGATGCTCGGCATCGAGCCGTCGGCCATCCTTACCTTCCGCGACGAAGCCGTTGACCTCGCTTATGGTGACCGCAAAGCCAGCGCCAAGGCGACCGCCGAGCACTGCTTTACGTTTGAGGAATTCATGGTCCGCGAGTTCGACGCCGACCGGATCAAGGACACTGAATTCACCGACGAGCAACGCACCGTGCGCCTGCATGGCCACTGCTTCCAGAAGGCGCTCGTCGGCGTGCAGCCATCGCTCAAGGCGCTCACACTGCCGAAAAATTTCGCCGTGGTGCTGATCCCCAGCGGCTGCTGCGGCATGGCGGGTTCGTTTGGCTACGAGCACGAGCATTATCAGGTTTCCATGAAGGTGGCCGAACTCGCGCTCTTGCCAGCCGTTCGCGCCGCGGACGAAGGCGACATCATTGCGGCTGCCGGCACGTCCTGCCGTCACCAAATCCACGACGGTGCCCAGAAGACTGCGCTCCATCCGGCCGAAATCCTGCACGCGGCATTGAGGAATTAACTTTGCGATGCAAAGCGAATCCCCGTGCATGCTTTGCATTGCAAAGCGTTTAAGTTTACACCTAGAGATAACATGAAGTTGCCGGGTTGAGCAAGTGCTGGACCCGGCAACTTCATGTTATCTCTAAAAAAAGAACTCGTCGAACTCGGCCAGTAACCGTTGCGCGTTTTTTCGGTGTGGCGGCGAGAGGGCTTCGTCCTGCGCCGCTTCGCGGATGAGGAGTTCGTAGCTGTCGCGATCAGCAGGATCGGCGTCGGCAATGAAATTTTGCGCGATCCAGGTGGGGCTAAGCTCTTCTGGGTAAAGGTGGAAAGATATCCGGATGATGGCCTCGGCGGTCTCCTCCGTAAAATGACAACGACGCTGAAGCAGGCGCACCTCGCGCTCGAATTCCTCCTCTGATGTGAGCGGCGTGATCATCGCCACGATAGCCGCTGCCAACACCAGGACGCGCGTGCGTTTGTTGTCGCGATTTTTCGGCGGTTTACGCCAGAAGAGTTGAAAGCTGTCCATGAAGCCCGCCTGCTGTAGGAACTCGTCAAACTCCACTTCGCGTTCGACCTCCGGCAATGCTTCCCCCGACTCCATACGGTTGGCGATTCGCGCCCGGCGGGTCGCGAACAAATGCGTCGGCCCTGAGCGGTGCCCCACCAGATCGCCCATCAGCGGATGCTTCATTGCCGCAGCCTGCTTGTGGTCCGGCAGTATGGAAAACAGGAACGCGCGGACTGCCTTGCCATTATGCGTACGCCGCACCACGCCCTTGAGCCGCGCAAAGGCCGCACGACCATCTTCCAAGCTCGTGCGCTCCTCCCGATAAAGATCCACTACCCAGCGTTGATAAGCGCTCAGATTAGCGCCGACCAGCAGCTCCTCAATCTGCTCGGCAACCTCCCGTTGGTCGAGATACAGCTCCCAGCTCAGGCACAGATAAAAACAAATAAGCCGCAGTCGGAGTTCTTTATCGTCCCCGAGCTGCGACCAAAAGATTGCCTTTGCCGTGAGCATGCAGGTAGCTAAGCGCGCGCAGACAGCACGGCGCTTTCGTAGTCCTTGATGACAGACATCGCCTGCCAATCAGTCGGCGTGTTATTGCGAGCGCAGAACTCATTCCACACCACGCTCCAAGGCATTGCCTTGTTGACTTCGTGCAGCATGAGGCGAGTGGAGAAATCACCAGACTGCTCGGCGGCGCGCAGCTTTTCCTGCGGCTCAAGAAGCGCCAGGAGGAGACTCTTCTGCGCGGCGCGCGTACCAATCGTCCACGCCGCAATGCGGTTAATGGACGCATCGAAAAAGTCGAGACCGATGTGGGTGCGCGGGAGTGCGTCGCAGCGCACCAGCTCTTGCATGATGGCCTGCGTCTGGTCGTCGAACAGCACCACGTGGTCACTGTCCCAACGCACACCGCGGGAGACGTGGAGCAGCAGCTCGGGCACGTAAAGCAGGACGGAGGAAATCTTGTCGGCGATGCCTTCGGTTGGGTGGAAGTGGCCGGCGTCGAGGCAAAGCGCGGTCTGATTCTTCATGGCATAGCCCATGTAGAACTCGTGCGATCCGACCACGAAGCTTTCCGAGCCAATACCGAACAGCTTGCATTCGACGGCGTCAATGTTGTGCGCCGGGTCGAGCTTTTCAGCGAGCACGGAGTCGAGGCTCTGCTGCAGGCGGACGCGGAAGCTCTGGCGGTCAGCCGGGAGGTCCTTCATGCCGTCCGGCACCCAGATGTTGGTGACTGCGGCGCTGCCCAGTTGCTTGCCCATTTCGGCTGCGATCAGGCGGCTGCGCTTGCAGTGCTCGATCCAAAATTCGCGGATGCCGTCGTCGGGCGAGCTTAGGGTCAGGCCATCGTCCGCGTTGGGGTGGGAGAAGCAGCTTGGGTTGAAATCCATGCCGATACCCTGCTCTTTGCAGAAATCAATCCAGCCCTGAAAATGCTTCACTTCGATCTGGTCACGATCGATTTTTTCGCCGCCAAAATCGCCATAGATGGCGTGCAAATTGAGGCGATGGTTACCCGGAAGCAGCGTCAACACCTTGGCGATGTCTTGCTGTAACTCGTCAATGGAGCGCGCCTTGCCCGGGTAGTTGCCCGTCACGGCCAGGCCACTGCCCAGCTCGCCATCTCCGCCTTCAAAACCTCCGACATCGTCGCCCTGCCAGCAGTGGAGCGAAATCGGGGTCGAAGCCATGACTTCGAGCGCTTTTTCTACATCAACGCCAAGCTCGGCGTAGGATTCCTTTACTTTTTCGAACATATCGGGGTTTGGGTCGGGAGTTAAGATAGCAGCCTTTTTAGCTAGGCGCTAGTCTGGAATTATTGAAGAAAAACGAGGCATTCTGCAAGCAATACTCCACAAAACGCGCAATTTCTTTCAAAATCTGTCATCACGAAT
The DNA here is from genome assembly GCA_031296935.1 of Cerasicoccus maritimus. GTDB lineage: Bacteria > Verrucomicrobiota > Verrucomicrobiia > Opitutales > Cerasicoccaceae > Cerasicoccus > Cerasicoccus maritimus. Next base: position 39,840 of record JAVDPD010000005.1, on the reverse strand, counting down.
CTTTTTAAAGGCCGAAAACTCCGTTGCCAAGCCTTATCGCATCACACAAACTATGATGATTCCCGCATTACAATCCTAGCCGCCATTGTCATGAAAACCGTACTCATCGCCCTACTCTTTTCGACCACGGCCTTCGCCCAGAGTCATCTCTCGCCACACTTCCCCGCCGGCGCCACGGACCTCGTACCGATGAAGATGAATCGCACGCAGCCAACAAACTACCTGCCAGCGAACACAGCCAAGCTTTCAGGTTACTTCACGGAGCCCACTCAGCCAAACAGTGTGCAAAGCTACCCATCGCAACAGCCAATCCGTTTCCTGATCGAAGAACCTGTTTACACGCCCGACAACCAGATCGAATCGCGTTGGGTTCCGAACCAGGAGATGGCGCGGCTGTTGAAATTTCGGGGTCCAAACAACTACCTTTTCTAGACGCATAATTGGCTCGTCCACCGCGAGTTACGCAGTCAAGTTTTTGGAAAATTTGAACAAGCCGCGGCTTGGGGTTGTCGAAGGGGCTTAGTTGAGCTAGCCTCTTCTTTTTAACTCGTGAAGGTTGTCCATCATTACAGGCATGGGAACCCCCGGATGGGGGTTTTTTACGTAGTGGCAGTGTTGCTTTTTGGCGTGCTGGCCAGTGGCTTGGCATGGCGACAACTGGTCATGCACCAGGAATACCGAGAGCGCGAAGAACGCCAAAGCCAACGGCGCATCATCCAGCCCGGCCCCCGCGGCAACATCTACGACTACTCCGGCAAAATTCTCGTTGGCAACCGCCCGCGCTTCTCAGCCGTGGTTTACCTCGAAGAGCTCCGCAGCGAATTCCACAAAGAATACGTCCGTATCAAACGCGAACTGGAAGACGCCCACGACGCCTCGGGCTCAGAGGAAAAATTCACCTTCGACTGGGAGGAGATCCTTTGGCAGGCGCGCGAAAATGTGCTCCAGAAATACCTGGATGAAATCAATGACATCATCGGCACCAACAATCAGCTGAGCCGCCGGGACATCCGCCGCCACTTTGGCGAACGCCTGCTCATGCCGTTTGAGCTGTTCAGCGATTTGACGGAGGAGCAATATGCGCGCCTCATTGAGCAGCTCCCGCTCGGCTCCGTTATTGGCATTTACACAGACACCACACGCTACTATCCGCATGGCCCGGCCGCAGCCCACGTCCTTGGCTACGTGCGAGGTAGTTGGCAGATTCCACCGGCCGATCTACCCGGAGAAAACCTACGCACCTACAGCTATAAGAGCGAAGTCGGCATCAATGGGCTCGAAAAAGAATTCAACGAGGTGCTCCAGGGCGAGAGTGGCGGCGAGGTTCACCGCGTGGATAATTTCCAATACCAGTTCGGCGATCCCATTGCCCAAAAGAACGCCAAGCAAGGCGAGTCCATCCAAACCACGCTCGACATCGATCTTCAGCTTGCGGCGGAAAAGGCCCTCGGCGACCGCACCGGCGCCGTCGCAGCGATCATGGTGGAAACCGGCGAGGTGCTCGTGCTCGCCAGCAGCCCCGGCTACGATCTCAACGACTTCAGCCCCCGCCTCACCCAGGAAACCGTCGACGAGATCAATGAGAAAGGCGCCTGGGTCAGCCGCGCCACCAAGGGCCTCTACCCGCCCGGCTCTACCTTTAAATTGCTGACCTCCGTCGCCGGCATGCGCGCTGGCACGCTCGACCCGGATGAGCAGGTGAAGGGCGGCTCGTATTTCCGCGTCGGCAACCGGCTGTTCCCCGAGCACAACGGCGGCCCTTACTACAATATCGATCTGCCCATGGCCATCGAGAAGAGCTCCAACGTTTACTACTACGACCAAGGAATCCGCGCGGGCATTGATAACATTTCCGCCGAAGCCCGCCGCTTTGGCTTCGACACACCACTCGGCTTGGAGTTGCCCTTTCCTCAAACCCGCATGCTCATCCCTGACAAAGAATGGAGCCGCAGAGTCCGTGGCTACGGCTGGCGCCCAGGCGACACTGCCAACGTCGCAATTGGCCAGGGCGACTTGCTCGTTACCCCCCTCCACGTGGCTGCCTTTACCGCTTCCCTCGCCCGCCGCGAAACCCGCACCGACCTGACGTTGATCAAGCGCCAGCCTGGCGAAGTCATCGACCACGGCGGCGAGCCCATCGGCATCAGCGATTACGAATACAACAAAATCCTCGAAGGCATGGAGCGTGTCGTCGGCCCGCGCGGCACCGGTCGCTACGCCATGATTGACGGCATCCGCATCGCTGGCAAAACCGGCACCGCGCAGGTTAAACGCCCCTCCGGCAAAATCACGCTGGCTTGGTTCGCCGGCTTTGCGCCAATTGAAAATCCGCAAATCGCCATCGCGGTCATCGTCGAGGGCACGTCTTCCACCGACCACTACGCCGGCGGCTCGACCGCTGCGCCCGTGGCCCGCGCCGTGATGAAGGAGTTCTTCAAGGAGCGCGCCGCCGATGAGCTGCTCTCCATGCAGCCCTAACTCGCGATGAATTGGAAGTGCACTTGCGCCTACGATGGCAACGGCCTCAATGGATGGCAAAGCCAGCCCGGCGGCAACACCGTCCAGGACTTCATCGAGATGCGCTTGGAGCAGATTTTCAAGACGCCCTTGCGCATCCACGGCAGCGGGCGCACCGACGCCGGGGTCCACGCCAAAGCCCAGGTTTTCCACTTTAAAGCCGACTGGGATCACGGCGCTGACAAGCTGGAACGCGCATTCCGCAGCGGCCTACCCGCCGGCATTCAAGTCTATCGCGTGCAGGAGGCGGCGGACGACTTCCATGCCCGTTTTTCCGCCACCGGCAAGCGCTACGCCTACCGCCTATTTGAGGGCTGGGCCCGCCCGTGGGAAGCCCGCTATTGCTGGGAGCTCGGACGCCGCCGCCTGGATCAATTTGCCATGAACGCCGCCGCCGCGCAGCTCCTTGGCCAGCACGACTTCACGGCCTTCAGCGCCAACCGGGGCGACGGCTCGGAGGACAACCCCGTCAAGGATCTGCGCATGCTGGAGGTCCGCCGCAAAGGCGCGACATTGACCCTCGTCACCGAAGGCAGCGGCTACCTTTACAAGATGGTGCGCAGCCTCGCAGGCACGTTGGTCGAGGTCGGCTTAGGCAAGCTCACCCCGCAGGAAGTCCGCGAAATTTTAGAGAGCCGCCAGCGCACGAACCGAGTCGCCACTGCACCTGCCAAGGGCCTCTGGCTGGAGCGGGTTTATTATGGGGAAGCGGCAGTAGAGCCCGCTGAGTGATTTAGATTGCGACAGATTAATCGCGCTGATTTATCCCTAAACATGTTGTTACGGTTCATCTCGATTGCTGGTCTAGGTCTGCTTGCGGCGACTACGACACTCGGCGCTAAAAGCACCTACGAAAACTGGACGTCGTCATCGGGAACTTCATTGGAAGGACGTTTCATCGGCAAGACCGAGAGCTCAAGCACCTCCGAAACCTACTGGATCGTTGACCGCAAAGGCGCCCTGTATCCGCTCTCAGCCCAACAATTCAGTCCTGAAAGTTTGACCCGCGCCAAGACCCTCAGCCAAGCTAAAGCATCACTCCCGGAACCACACGATTACAACGGCATCGTCTCTGAAATGGATGACGCGGAATCGAGGCGAGTCGCTGGTATCATCGCCGCAAGTTTTTTCAAGGTGGCAAGCTACTCCGATACGCGAGTCCGCGATTTCATGGAGCTGCTGACGAACGAAATCCATGAACAATTTCCCGACCAGCCCACAATTCTATACGAGATTGTCGATCCGGAATACGAGAGCCGCGACATCAATGTAAGTGTGCGTGGCATGCATGGCGATCTCGTGCTCGAATTCATGCTTGGCTCTGTTGAACTCACCTACTGGCTGGACAACGGTAGACTCATGGTCGGCAGCCATCAAGACCGAGACAAGGCGCTGAAGTAAGCGCGTCTCCTTAGAAAAACTCCGGTCCAGCGGGACGCTGGCTGGCTAGCCTTTCCAGACTTTCTTCTCCGGCACGGGCAGCCCACGCGCTTCGAAGGCGGTGCGGAAATGAAGCTTCGCGAAGTCGCCGAGGCGAGCGTCGCCGAACTTCTTAACGATCTCCTTGGCCTGGTCCTTGACCTTCTTGCTAGCGCCTTTGGCGAGGGTCATGTCGGCGTCCTTGGAGAGCGCGGCCATGCGGCGCACGTATTCCGCGCGGGCGCAAATCGACGCTGCCGCCACGACCGGATCGGACTCCGCCTTCGTGCGCATTTGCAGGTCAAATTCGGTCGCCGCATAGTGGTCCTTGGTCAACGCGCGCTGCACAAGCGGTTGCTTGGAAAACTGGTCAAGCAAGCCCCAGGGGACCTTCTTTTCGTCGAGCGCGGCTTCAAGGCACTTGGCGTGTTGCCAAGCCAGTAGGCGATTTAAATTACTACCAAACTTCGCGTAGAGCTCGTTGTATTTCGCCATGCGCAGGCACATGCGCTTCACGACGACGCCCTTGGTCTCGCAGATGATTTTATCGAGCTTGAGGATGGCTTTGTCGCTGGTGATTTTCTTCGAATCCTGAATCCCCTTTTCGCGCCACTCGTTGACCATGTCACCCGTAGCGATGACGCAGCAGGAAACCAGCGGCCCAAACAAGTCGCCCTTGCCGGATTCGTCGAGGCCAGCGTGGTCGGTGAACCACTCGGGATTGTTGACCTCGTCGTAGCCCATTTGGGGATCGTGGGTGATCTCGCCTTCGAGCACAAACGTCACCCAATCCTCGGTCTTCTTGCCCTGCACGACGAGCTTGCCCGACTCGTAGCCGACGATGTTCACCTTGTCGCCCTTGTAGCCAAAGTAGGCATAGTCGACGGCATAAAATTCCCACAAACGCTTCTCGCACCACTCCTTCACGAGCATCATTTGCTCGTCGGTGATTTTGATCGTGTAGAGCGTCTTCTTCTTTGGGCCTTCGTCTTCGAGGTCTTGCTGCTTCTTGCGCTTGGGCATGGGTGAGGAGGAAAAAGTAAAAAGGAAAAAGATTAAAGGAGAAAGCTACGGAATGAAACGAAATCCGGTTCGAAGGCAATGTTTGCTCAAACCACCACGTCGGAGTCCGCAATTGCACAGTGTGCAAATCTAACGGTCCAGCGGGACGCTGGCTCAACCCCGCTTAACGAACCGCTTCAGCAGCTTCAAAATCTCGGCGCTGTCTTCGAACTTCAGGCCCACCAGGATCGCGAAATACATACCCGCGCCGACCGGGATGATCACCCCGCAGCTCACGAACGCCGCATGCTTGCCCGGTCCCATGATCATGTAAATCATTGTCAACAGCGACAATGCCACGGCCGCCATGCCGATCGAGGCCAGCAGAATTTTCCCTGCTGCTTTCCACAGACGAATGCCCGCCAGCTCCGGCCGCTTTTTCACGATCCCCCGCCCCAGGCACACGGCAAACGCGAGTGAGGACAGTAAATTACCCAGCGCAAGGCCCTTGGCACCCAGCGGAATCATCAACGCCGCGCCGCAGCCCGCGTTGATCAAAAACGCCAAGAATGCGAATTTGACCGGCGTCTTCGTGTCCTTAAACGCGTGGAAACCGCGCGTCATAAACGTGCTCACGGCAAAGAGCGGCATCGCCCCGGCCAAGATCATCAGCAGCGGACTCGTCAGCGATACATCGCCTGCGCTGAAGCGCCCCCACTGGAACAGGGTTGCGATGATCGGCTCGCTCAGCACGATCAGCCCCACGGCGGCGGGAGCCGTCAGTGCGAGGGTCATTCGTAGACCATGCCCATAGCTTTCCACCAGACCATCGCGGTCTTCCGCGGCGGCCATGAGGCTCATTTGCGGGAAAATCACCGTCGCAATGGCCACGGCAAAGATGCCCATCGGCAGCTCGACGAGGCGGTTCGCGTAATTAAGCGTCGTCGTGGCGGTGTCATCGAGCCCGAAGGCGAGCACACGCGAGACGAGGATATTGATCTGCAAAATCGCCGCCCCCCAGAGCCCGGGGATAAAGAGCCGCTTCAGCTCGTCCATGCCCTCCACCGGGCCGCGCTCCAGCCGCGGGCGCCAGCCTTCGCGCCACAGAGCCCACATGGCCGTCAGCAACTGCATCGCGCCGCCCACGAGTACGCCGACACCAAGCAGGAAAACGAGCTCGTCCTTCGGCAGCTTCATCTGCAAGCCGCCGATGAGCAGCGCGGCAATGATGCCGATATTCAGCAGCACGTTGGACAAGGCCGGCACGGCAAAACGGTTGCGCACATTGAGCACCGCGCCGAGGATCGCTGTCAGGCAAATGATCGGCATGTAGGGCATCATCAGGATGCTCAGGCGCGCGCCCAGGGTCCACTGCTCAGCAATGGGCTTGGCGGCAAAGTTATCCGCCCCGTAAAGGTGCAGCAGCACGAGGTCCGCCCCATAGAAGCCGAGGCATAGCAGCACGGTCAGGCCGATGGTCAAAACCGCCAACCGCAACAAAATTTGATTCACGAATCGGAATGCCCGCGCGTCGTCCCCGTCCTTGGTGTGATCGGAGAGCACCGGCACGAAGGCTGAGGTTAAGGCCCCCTCACCGAACATCCGGCGAAACAGGTTGGGCAGCATGAATGCGAAAATAAACGCATTGCTCGCCAGCGAAACTCCCAGAAACGCCGCCGTCAGCGCATCCCGCAGCAGCCCGAGCACACGGGAGCCCATCACACTAATGGAGACGGTTATCATGCTTTTTAAGCGCTGCGACATGTTGGCTTTTAGTTTGCTTAGTAACGGGAGTTGTCTTTTCTGTAAGGCGACTACTCAATTTCACAAGTCATTCCCCGACAACCTGAAACTTTCACGATGTCTCTGATCAATCGCTTATCCATTCGCCTTCAAAATCACCCCAAGCGCCTCGTCTACGCCGAAGGCGCCGACCCGCGCATTATCCAAGCCGCCCGCCTCTATGTAAATCGCGGCCTTGGCGTGCCGATTCTACTGGGCGAACGTGCGGTGATCAAACAACGCGCCGAGCAGCTCGACATCAAGCTCGACGGCATCCGCATCATCGACCCGTCCGACAGCGAGGAGATGGCCGACTTCGTCATCAAGTTTCAGGGCCTGCGCCGATTCCGTGGTTTCAACGAACAGGAGGCCCGCGACTACCTGCTGAACACCTCCTATTTCGCCACCATGATGCTGGCCACCGGCTCGGCCGACGCACTGGTCTCCGGCGCCACCGCCACGGCCTCCAGCGCCCTACGCCCACTCTTCCGCATCATCCCGATGCAAAAGGGCGTGGAAACGGCGTCCTCCATTCTCATCCTCGAAAAGGAAGACGCCCGCATCGGCATCGACGGCGCCCTGTTCCTCTCGGACTGCGGTGTTATCCCTGACCCGAATCAGGACCAGTTGGCGGACATGGCCATCACCACCGCCCTCCTAGCCAAGCACCTCACCAACGAGCCGCCTCGCGTGGCCATGCTCAGCTTTGCCTCCAAGAAGGAAGGCACTAAGAACCCATCGCTTCTCAAGATGAAGTCCGCCACCGCGCTGGCCCGTGACAAGGCCCGCACACTAGGCATCGATGTGGACATCGACGGCGAAATTCAGGTGGACGCCGCCCTCGTGCCCGGTGTTGCCGAGCAAAAAGGCATTAAGAGCAGCGTCGCCGGGAAGTCCAACGTGCTCATTTTCCCGGACCTTAATTCGGGTAACATCGCCGCCAAGCTCTCGCAAATCGTCGCCGACTGCCGCGCCTATGGCCAGATCATCACCGGCCTGTCCAAGCCCGCTGCGGAAATCTCCCGTGGTGCAAGCGCGCACGACATTTTTGGGGCATCGGTCATCGTCGCCGCCCAAGCCGTCGACCCGAAGTATCTCTTCCCGATGGATTGATCCGCCCGCCGAGCCAATTCGTTTAAACCTTTAAGAGACGCGTCCCCCATATGCCGCCGAGAAAGACCAAAAACACCATCACCGCCAAGCCGTTTGCGGGTGACGAAGACCTCGCCACCATGCTGACCTCGCCGCGCAACAGCACCACAAAGCGCATCTTCGTGGCCGCCACGCGACAGAATGATGGTAAGACCACCAGCTGCCTCGGCCTCTACGGCGCCATGCGCACGCGCACGCCCGACGTCGGCTTCATCAAGCCCGTCGGCCAGCGCTTCGTGGAAAAAGACGGTCACAAGGTCGACGAAGACTCCGTGCTGCTCGACGCGATTTACGACGTACGCATCCCGATCGACGCCATGAGCCCAGTCGCGGTCGACGGCACCTTTACCCGCCGCTTCCTCGACAACCCGGACGAAAACCTGCCCATATTGCAGGACCGCATTTGCCGCGCATTCGACCGCGCCGCCTACGAGAAGGAAGTCTGCATCATCGAAGGTAGCGGCCACGCCGGTGTCGGCGCGGTGTTCGACCTCTCCAACGCCCAGGTAGCCAAGCTACTCGGCGCCAAGGCGATCATCGTCGCCCAGGGCGGCATTGGTCGTCCCGTGGACGAAATTGCGATCAACAAGTCGCTCTTCGACAAGCACGGCGTGGAAGTGATCGGCGCGATTCTGAACAAGGTCCTACCGGACAAGATCGACACGGTGCGCACCTACGCGGGCGAAGGCCTCCGCCGCCTCGGCGTGCCGCTGCTCGGCGTGCTCCCGATGGCCAAGCAGCTAGCCGCGCCGAACCTTTCTCAAATCGTCGAGGAAATCAGCGGCCGCTGGATCAATGGCCGCGAACAAGCCGCCAACGAGCGTATCCTGCGCGTCGTCATCGGCGCCATGACCGCGAAGGGCGTCATCGATTACCTCCAGCCCGGCGTGCTGATCATCACCCCCGGCGACCGCGACGACATCATTTTCTCCGCCATCGCCAGCGCCGGCATCTCCGGCAAAAAGGTGGTCAGCGGCATCATTTTGACGCGCAACATCCTCCCCCACCCCAAGCTCATGGAGATGCTCGCGCAAACGAACATCCCCTGCGTCATTTGCAGTGAGGAAAGCTACACCGTCGCGAGCCGCATCAACGCAATGACCGTCAAGACCCAGCCGCAAGACACCGACAAGATCCCGATCATCCGCAACTTGATTTTGGACCACGTCGACATCGACGCGATCTGGAACGCGTTTTAAGGGATTAGCCACAGAAGGCACAAAAGCGCGCAAATTTGCTTTTGTGTTTTCTGCGCCTTTTTGCGGCTATCATTAGATGACTCCGAAAATTAAAATCTGCGGACTAACGCGCTGGACAGATGTTAGCGGCGTACTCGATCTCGGCGCCGATTATTGCGGGGTGATCGTGTATCCGAAGTCACCGCGCGCGGTGACGCGTGATCAGGCATGGGACCTCTGCCAGCGCATTCCCGCCGGCAAACGCGTGATGGTCGATGTCAACACCGGCGCCGACGAGCTCGAAGGTTGGGCCGACTGCGGCTTTGACCATTTTCAGATCCACTGCGACATCGATGTGAGCCTCGCCACCCTTGCAGCGTGGAGCGGCCTCGTCGGCAAAGATCGCCTGTGGCTCGCGCCAAAGATTCCGCCGGGTCGTTCTTTTCCACAGGAGATATTGGAGTTTGCCGACACCATCCTCGTCGACGCCTACCACAAGGATAAATACGGCGGCAGCGGCCAAACCGGCAACTGGGATCAGTTTGCCGACTGGGCGGCCATGTACTCGCATAAGCGCTTCATCCTCGCCGGCGGTCTGACTCCGGACAACGCGCTCGAAGCCCTGCAAGCCAGCGGCGCGGAAACCATGGACTTCAATAGCGGCGTCGAGGCATCGCCCGGCATCAAGGACCCGGCCAAACTCAAGGCCCTCTTCGAGGCCCTCCGGGGTTAGCGAGCAATGAGCCTCGTTGACGCCATTTACCGCAAACGGTCTGGTGACAAAGACGGCTACTCGCTCTTCAGTCCGCGCCTGCTCCTCACCAAGCTCCAGAATTGGCTGCTCCTGCTAGAGCACGCTCATTGTGCCGCAGCGCGAAGCCCTCGCCCTGCTGCCACGGCCATCTGCTTTTCCGCGTTGATTTCCGTGGCCGACGCGATCATGGCGTACGGGCTCGAAGAAGTGACCGAGTAGCTCAGTTTAGACTGGCTCGAAGATCACCTTGGTGATGTCCGGCTCTCCCTTGGGCAGACTCTCCGGCGCAAACAACGCGGCGGGGATCGACATATTCAGCGCCGCGCCGGTCACCCGGAAACGCGTTTTGTCGCCGCTTCGTTCATCGATCAGGTCGATTTCCTTCACGATGTACTGGTCTTCAATTTCCTTGAAGCCGCCGACATCCAACGTGCGCAGGCGCTTGCCTTCGGTGTCATACATTTTGGCGGACAGCGGGGCGTTGAAACTCGCGTCGATGGCCAGCTCGACGGCGGCCAGATCCGGCATGCGCTCGGCAACATCACCCGGAGCGTAAAAGGTAAAGAAGTGTGCCGGACGCCCACGCGCGAGGCGCGTCGACTTCGTGTATTCATAGACGTCCCAATGCGCGAACGGCATCACGAAGTCATACGGCGTGTAATTCATTTCCGGGAAGAAGGGCTCGCCCTGCTCTTCCTTGCTCAGCTCCACGGCCTTACCATCGCGCAGCTTCCACACGCGTGGCTCAGCGCCGCCCTGCACGATGTATTCGCGGGTCTTGGTTGCGCGCTTGCCCTTGGGCCAAACCGACACACGGTTCAGCGGGCCTTGCTCATTCCACGTGCCCCACATGATGCCCTGGTAAACGACATCCTTCGCGCGCGCTGGTTGGTGGACCAGATCAAACAGGAAAATAAAATCTCCGCGCAAACGCTGATGGCGGAAGGATTCAATGATCTCGCGCCCTTCTTCCTGGTCGATTGTATCAACCGGCTGGGGACCACGAGCGCGCTCACCAGGCTTCTGGGCAAAGGCCAAAGGAGCCAGGAACGCAAGCGTCAGGGTAATGATTGCCAATCGCATAAATTACGGCATTTCGCCGGGCAATGCAGACAAGCTTACTGCGCTTTTGTTTCGGTCGATTCGGTGGCCGGGGTAACTTCTGTCGCGGCCTTTTTGGCATCAGCAGCAGTCGATTCTACCTGCTCGGCGGCTGCTTCGGTTTGCGCGGCCGTCTCTTCGCTGGGTTTCACTTCGATGCTGTCCTCGGTCACGATCATCGTGCCCTGGTCGGTGGAAACGGTCGTGGTCGCGGTTTGCTCACCGTTTTGCTGAGCGGTGGCGGACCAATCCATACCCTGCGGCAGACTCACTAGCGGCTTGGTTTCTTCCTGGGCGGGCTCGGTACCCGGAGCGGCGATTTCAACCGGTAACGTGTTGGCCGGGCCGCCTTCTTCGGCAACAGCCAAGTTGCCCAGGTAAAGGCCGAAGCAAAGGATAAAAAACGCGACTGCACCGATGATGGTGCCCTTAGTCAATACATTGCCCGCGCCAGCGCCCAAAGCGGATTCTGCAGCACCGCCACCCATGGCGGATCCCATGCCAGCACTGCTCGCGCGTTGCATCAGGATAATCAATATTAAATAGCCGCTGACGAGGATCAGCAGAAGGGTCAAAAGGCCAAAAATAATTGCACTCATATCGGAGTTATTCGGGAAAACCGCGCAACATGAGCCTTCTCACCAGCAGTTTCAAGGTTTTTTATCAATACTATATGCCGATACACTCACCTGTAGGGTGAGAGGTATATAAATGACGAACAGCTAGCTACAGATTAGGGCACTTCAATTAGCCTCCCATGAGACAAACTTGTGGCAGTCTCTTGCTCAGGCTCCACGTTGCCTCACAACAGCTCGCACCGGGCAAGCTAGCCCGATATCATCTCCGTACTACCGCGTACAACCAATTCATGCTTGAAGCGCTGAGTTTTGGCTTCCGGCAAGTCACCCTCCTCACGATATTCAAAAAGATACCGGCAACAAGCAGTGACCATTTCTTCGATTGGTATGCTCATGGTCGTGATATCCGCATGGCTGGAATACGGATCGTTGTCATAACCAGTAATCATGACATCGCCGGGAACTTGAAAACCACTTCGGTGCAAATAGGTCATGAGACGCGAAGCGGCAGAATCCGACCAACAACTCACTACTGGCACCTGCCCCTTAGCCTTCGACTCGCGTAAAAAATCAAAGAACTCTTCCTTCTCTGATGAGTCGTCTTTCAGCGCAGACTCGAAAATCACCATCGAGTCGCCCTCTGCAAGATTTTCCTGGGTAAACTTCTTGAAAGCCTTCTCTCGCCCACCAGATACCTTTGTACGCGTTACATTGGACAACATGACCATCCGACGGCTGCCAACTTCTTCGTAAAGGTATTTCAGGATGATTTTCATCGAAGCTTCATCGTTATCTGCGGCTTGGAAAAGCCCATCCATCTTGGGAACCTTCCGCCGAATCAAGCCCACCGCAACACCATTGCTCAAGAGCTGGCTAATGTAGTTCTTATAATCCCCATTGGGACAGAAAACCACCAGCCCCTTGCAACCTAACGAGTAAATGCCACCGCTTTTGCTAGGATCGAGGCGGCGAGTGATATCCTCCTCGGCAAAAAGCTTACAGTCATAGTCTCGGTTGGACGCAATCGCACGAAAAGTCGACACCGCGCGATTATAAAAACCATCGTGCATACAGCCGGCCTCAGGCAGCACAATACCAATCGAGCGTGTGGTCATACGTCGCGCTGCCGATACGTTGCCCAACAAATCGTAATTTAACTCACGAGCGACCTGACGCACTTTCTCACTGGTCGCCTCACTGATGTCGCCCTTGTTGTTCAGCACGGAGGAAACCGTGTAAATGGAATAACCTGACGCTTGAGCAACGTCGCGAATGGTAGCTCTTCGTTTATTTTTCATGTACTACTAGGCTAACTAACAACATAGAATCACCTAACAGAACAACCGTATTTTTTCCTAAATTGTTAAATTCTTGAGACGCCCCAGCATTACAGGTGTGATGTTCATTTAACAACTGGCACCGTGCCACCAGCGTCATGTTGATATCCCACAGTGCACAATATTCCAATCCGTGGTCAAATAAATCCACCTGCCGATCCAACTCCTCGTGCAAGTGCTGCTCAAATCGGCGTAATACCATTATTGAAAGTAGCGACCTGCCCCAACAACCACAAATCTCCAATAGACCAAGCAGCTACCAACTGCTCGACAGACTCAACTTTTAAAGGTAACGGTAAAAGCCGACAGGCTGTTTGAGCAGACTCACTGCAACATTCATTGAGCCATTAACCGCTGTATGCGATTTATGCCGCGCCGACGACCTCCATCCGTACGCCCGAGAGGTCATATTGTCGGCGGTTGGCTTGCTCCGTGACCTCTCTTAATTCATCACGCATGGTCGCCATCTCGGCCTTTATTTGATTAAAACCCTGGATGCCCGACAATTGCTGTTGCAGACGCTGAATCGACTCGATGATCGATCCATAATGCTCCTCACAAACAGCCAAGCGTCGTTCCAGCTCAGCATAGCCTGCATCCGCTTGAGTGTCGTTTTGCTTAGCCACAGTTTTCTGAGGCGGTGTGGGCGGCTCAGCCACACGGAAAAACGAGGTGTGGCCCTTGCTCGGCATTTTCAACCCTGGGCGCACCGCGATCTTACGCCACTTGAAAACTGGCTCTACCGGATCATCTTGGTGGCAAATCGCGAAGACTGCATCTGGGCGCAACTTGACCGATTCCTCGATCATGCTCAGCGACATTAGCCGGTCAACAGCCTGTCCATTATGAGCAAGGCGCCAAGCATCGCGCCGATTGTGACACTCCATTTCCCGTCGCAGGGAGGCAAATGATACATACTTCTTCATAGTGCAGATAAGAAGCGTCGTCAGCGAAAATTATTCCCTAGAAACAAAGGGATACACCTAAACCCAGCCAAATCGGAACCCAGTATTAGCCAAGGGCCAGCGCAACGGATTCATTTTAACTACACAGAGCACAGAGGACGCAGAAATCTTGTAAAGCACAGCCACAAAGGAATTAAGAAAACGGCACACCTGGTATATCAGCAATCCGTGGCGGAAACATTTCACTCTGTGCTCTCTGCGTCCTCCGTGTTCTCTGCGGTTATTGAAAAACCTCGCGCCGGAGACTTCCCTAGCCTACGCCCACGCCCATGTGGTCGCCCATACGGGCGTAGAGCTCGCGGCCCGCGGCGGTGTGCTCCAGGAGATCTGCGTCGAGCTTGACGGTACCGGGCTCAAAGAGTGTCAACGTGCTGGAGCCGCCAAAAGCAAAATAGCCCTTCTCGCCACCCTTCTTGGTCCACTGGCCAGATACGTGGGTTTGCCGGATCGTGCCGACGCAGGTCGCGCCAACTTCGATCAGCGCAATGTCGCCAAAGTCGTCGCTGTGCAGCAGCGTAACTTCGCGCTTATTCGTCCAGAAAATATCGAGGCGCTGGCGCAGGGCCACGGGGTTAACCGAATACAGAGGGCCGGGAATTTTACGCGGCGTCTGGCGCGGGTGATCCGGCACGCCAGCGGCAGGAAAATGGAAACGGTGGTAGTCCACCGGGCATAGGCGGGAGAGCACCAGCGCGCCGCCGCGGAATTGCGCCCCCAGCTTTTGGTCATCGAGCAAGGCGTCGATGTCGAAGCTCTGCCCCTTCACGAAAACCTGATCGATCTGCGACGAGTCCTGCCAGCCGAGGTGGCGACCATCGGCGGGAAACACCACGCTGTTAGGCTGGTCGTCGATGGGCCGCGCCTCGTCCTTTAGCTGGCGCGTGAAGAAGTCGTTGAAGCACTCGTAGTAATCCGGTGGGCGGAGGAAGTCCGCGGCGTCGAGGCCGTATTCTTTAATAAATGGGAAAACCTTGGCAGCGCTGGCCTTGCGGTTCATTTTCCAGCCATACCAGCGGGAGAAGAGCGCGCGCTTGGCGGCGAGCTCCACAGTCAGCTTGCCGAGCGGCGTGCCGTAAGCCCAGGCCAGCCAAGCCTCGCCAAAGACCTGCTCGGTCTCGATTTGTCCAGTGTAGCGGTTGTAGAATTCGATGGGCTCCATGTCGCGCAAACCAGTATGGCTACGGGCTCGGCAGACGGAAATCAACCACGATCGGTCAACCAATGTTCCGTGCTGCAAGACCGCGTCGCAATCAGGGATATTACGCCGAGAATGTAAAATCTGACCGCAGGTGCAAAAAATCCGTTTTTCCGCTTGCCGGGGTGGCGGGTGAGGTCTTTTGTCTGCCGGTTAATGTCAAGTGACCCGAAGCCCGCAGTTCTCGCCTTGGAAGATGGATCCGTCTTCCGCGGCAAAGCCTTTGGAGCCGCCCGCACTGTTGTGGGCGAAGCCGTGTTTAACACGTCGATGACCGGCTATCAGGAAATCCTCACGGATCCCTCCTACTTCGCGCAAATCGTCACCATGACGGCCGTGCAAATCGGCAACTATGGCATCTGCCCGGACGACGAAGAATCTGACGGCCCGAAGGCCTCCGGTTTCGTCGTGCGCGACCTGAGCCCGGTGGTCAGCAACTGGCGCAGCGTGGAGTCCCTGCCGGACTACCTGACGCGCCACAACATCCCCGGCCTGTCCGGCGTGGATACCCGTGCAATCACCAAGCGCCTCCGCGTGGCCGGTGCTATGAACGCCTGCCTCTCCACCGAGGGCCTCACCGACTGCGAAGCTATCGAGCGCGCCCGCGAGTGGAGCGGCCTAGTTGGCGTGGACTACGTTAAGGCCGTGACCTCCAAGGAAGCCTACCAGTTTGAGCCCAACACTGACCGCAAGCCGTTCACCGTGCCCGGCACCACGCTCTACCCGGACCCAAGCCAGGAGAAGGTATACAAGGTCGCCGCAATCGACTTCGGCGCCAAGCGCTCGATTTTCCGCAAACTCCGCATGCACGGCTTCGACGTTTGGGTACTGCCCGCCGACGCCAGCCCGGAGCAAATCCGCGAGCTCAACCCGGACGGCCTCTTCCTCAGCAATGGCCCGGGTGACCCGGCCGCCGTTACCTACGCGCATGAAACCGTCGCCAAGGTCATGGAAGACTACCCGACCTTTGGCATCTGCTTCGGCCATCAGGTCATCACACACGCCCTAGGCGCGCCGACCTACAAGCTGAAATTTGGTCACCGTGGCGGCAATCAGCCGGTTAAGAATCTCGAAACGGGTGCTGTCGCCATCACCGCGCAAAACCACGGCTTTGCCGCCAAGCGCGAAGACCTGGAAGCCCGTGGCGCGGTCGTGACGGAAATCAACCTGAACGACGACACCGTCGAAGGCCTTCGCCACAAAGATCTGCCCGTGTTCAGCGTGCAATATCACCCGGAAGCAGCCCCAGGTCCGAACGATGCCGACCCGCTCTTTGCTGACTTCTACAAGCTGGTTGCCAAGGTAAAGGGCTAAACCTCCAGGCAAACTTTTTGCCACGAAGGGCACGGAGATAAGGAGTAATTTATGACTCCATGCCTCCGTGCCCTTCGTGTTTAATGAGCAACTCCCGTCCCTGCCGATCCATTAATCGACTCCATTCATGAGTCTAATTCATCATAAAAAGGGTTCTACAGGAATCTTGCTTGCTATTGATAAAATAATGTCACAAATTCGACGTCACCCCGTTGCACGTCCCATCCCCGCAGGTTTGTTAGCAAGCCCGCATGTTTGAATTTTCCTGGCAGATATTAATCGCGTTCCTGATTGGAGCGCTCGTTTCGGCTGCCTGCGTTTGGGCGGTATTCAGTAGCAAAATCACGCGTGAAATCGCCCGCCGCAAAGAAGAGGTCGAGCAGGCCCAACGCTCCGCTGACGAATCCACACGCCTGACTAAGCTTGAACTCCTTGAAGAGCAGCAAAAGCGCCGCAAGGAGCTCGAAACCGAGATAGACGAGCGCGAAGAAATTATTCGCCAGCGTGAAACCGCCTCCCTCGAAAAAGAGACGCAAGTCATCAACCGGGAAGACCGACAAGTCGCCTCCAGCAAGCGACTTGCCGAAGAAATGCGCCGCGTCAAACGTTACCGCGATGCCTACCGATACCGCCTCCGCAAGCTGACCGGCATGCCCAAAGAAGATGCTCTCGAAGCCTGGCGTGAAGAAATTCGCAACAGCGATGACGAAGTCGCCAAGGAGATCAAGCGCGAGGTTATACTGGAGAGCGAGCAGGCTTACCGCGCCGAAGCACAGCGCATTTTGATCGACGTCATGCAGCGCATCACGGCGACCCCGCCCAATGAGATCAGCGCCACCCTCGTCGACCTGCCCAATGAGGACATGAAGGGCCGCCTGATCGGCCGCGAAGGCCGCAACATCCGCGCCATCGAATCCTGCACCGGCGTCACATTGATGATTGATGAAACGCCCGGCACGCTGCTCGTTTCGTCGTTCGACCCGGTCCGCCGCGAGATTGCCCGCATTGCGCTGGAGAGACTGATCAAAGACGGCCGCATCCACCCGGTTTCCATCGAAGACACCGTCACCCAGGTTCGAGACGAGCTCAAAGACAGCGTTATCGAGCTGGGCGAACGTTCGCTGCTCAAACTGCGTTTGCACGGCGTGCATCCGGAAATCGTCTCCCTGCTGGGCAAGCTCCACTATCGACTTTCGAACAACCAAAACACGCTGGAGCACTCCATCGAAGTGGCGTATTTCTGCTCCCTGCTGGCGTCCGAACTAGGGCTCGATCCCGACCTCGCCAAGCGCTGCGGCCTCTTTCACGACCTCGGCAAGGCCATCGACCACGACTACGAAGGCAGCCACGCCTCCAGCGCCGCGATGCTCCTCAAGCGCTATGGTGAGGACGAACGCGTCGTCAACGCCGTGGCCGCCTCGCACGACGAAGTCGCTCCCACCAGTGTTTACGCCGGCCTCCTTCGCGTGGCTGACGCCCTTTCCGCCAGCCGCCCCGGCGCCCGCGCCAACGCCCTCGAAGGCTATCTTCAGCGCGTCCGCAGCCTGGAAGACATCGCACGCGAAATGGACGGCGTCTATGAGGCCTATGCGGTGCAAGCAGGCAAGGAAATCCGCGTGATCGTGGAGCCCGACCACATGGATGACCAGGAGGCACGCCGCCTCGCCCGCAGCATTCGTCGCCGCATCGAAGACGAGCTACAGTATCCGGGCACGATCAAGGTGACCGTCATCCGGGAATCACGCTTCGTGGAAACGGCGAAGTAAATTCTTTAACGTTTAGGGTTTCCACCAGTTGATATTGCAGATAGGTTGATTCGTTTAGAAACCTGCTATGAAAACTTGGAATGAAGAAAAGGCGGTCGCCATTGAGGCCGTTATCGCCGCCAGTAAGCTTTGTGAAAATGTGCGCCAAAAACTAGGCGCTGGCGACTCCGCCCAAAAGGAAGATCGCTCCCCGGTCACCATTGCGGACTACGGCTCGCAAGCCGTAATCCTCGCCGCGCTCGCCAAGAGCTTCCCGTCTGACCCAATCGTTGCCGAAGAAGACGCCGCTGAACTCTCAGGCGACGCCCAGACCGAGCTGCGCAACAAGGTCGTGGCCGAAGTTCAGGTGATCGACCCAAGCGCCAACGAAACAAGCGTTATCGAAGCCATTGACCGCGGCAACTACGGTGGCAAGGACGGACGGTTCTGGACGCTCGATCCCATCGACGGCACCAAGGGCTTCCTCCGCAAAGATCAGTACGCAGTCGCGCTGGCGCTAATCGAAGACGGCGAAGTCGTCTTTAGCGTGCTCGGCTGCCCCGCGCTGCCCCACATGCTCGACTTGCCCACCGGCCCGATCGGCTGCCTACTCGTTGCCCAAAAGGGCCACGGTGCCGAAATTTACGACATGACTGGTAAGATGATTTCCGGCGCTGTGGTGGACGATAATTTCAACCCTGCCCTGGCCAAGATTTGTGAGTCCGTCGAAAGCGGCCACTCCAAGCACGATTGGGCTGCCGCCATTGCGGAAAAGCTCGGAGTGACCACGGAATCGGTCCGCATGGACAGCCAATGCAAGTACGCCGCAGTTGCGCGGGGTGATGCATCCGTTTACCTGCGCCTGCCCACTCGCCCAGGCTATCAAGAGAAGATTTGGGACCACGCGGCGGGTATGCTCGCCGTGCAGGAAGCTGGTGGCAAGGTGACCGACATCCACGGCCAGCCACTTGACTTCGGCCAGGGCCAAACGCTCAGCCTGAACCAAGGAGTCGTGGCCACCAATTTGCACGTCCACGATTTTGTTATCCAAGCCATCGCAGAAACCAAGGATGAATTCGCTCCCCAGTAGCCTCAGCGACACATTACAAACTGGCCTCCCGGTCTCCATCCCACTCTGGGAAGATGGCGCTCCCTTCGCGGGCGATGCCCTCCCCGGACTGCCTCGGCTCACGGTTTACCTGCCTAGCGAAGAGCATCGCACTGGCCAAGCCATAGTCGTCTGCCCCGGCGGCGGCTATTGCATGCTCTCTATCGCAAAAGAAGGCCATCGCGTCGCGCGCTTCTTGAGCAGCAACGGCATTCTGGCGGCCGTTTTAGAATACCGCTACGCGCCGTACACGCACCCCGTTCCACTGCTCGACGCCCAGCGCGCCATCCGCCTCGTGCGCCACCACGCCAGTGACTGGTGCGTGAACCCGTCGCAAGTCGGCATCCTCGGCTTCTCCGCCGGCGGCCACCTGACCGCCTGCGCTGCCACGCTGCCCGCCATTACCGAAGGTCTCAAAGGCGATGCAATTGACCAACTCGACTGCCGCCCTGATTTCGCCGCACCGATCTACGCCGTGGTGTCCATTTTCGAGCCCTATGCCCACCTCGGTTCGCGCCAAAATTTACTTGGTGATAAAGCTGACGATATGGCGCTCATTGAAAAGCTTTCGCCAGAGCGACACGTCTGCGAGAGCACACCGCCTTGTTTCCTGATGCACACCAGTGAAGACCCCGTGGTCGTGCCAGAACACAGCATCGCGTTCTATCAGGCCCTGCTCCGCCACAACGTCCCGGCTGAGCTGCACATCTACGAAAAAGGCCCACATGGCATCGGCCTAGAGCAGAGCCACCCCTGGGGCCCTGCCTTACTGAGCTGGCTTCAGAATAGGTTGTAAAGGCCAGCAGACATGCAATATTGCCACCGCCGCTTAAGTGTGTTTATCTATTTACACTCTTAACCACTGCGAAAGGCTGCTGCATGGACGACAATTCAAAGGAAATTCAAGTTAAACTATCACCGGTTGCATCCATTGTGGTGTTGGTCGTCATCGGGCTCATCGGCGGCGGCATTTATCTGGTGAAGCCTGAGTTGCTTCACAAGCTCCCGATTACCACAAACCTGAAAGGCGGCAGTCTCGATACGCTGACCAAGGAAAATTACTTACCCCAAATCGAGAGCAGTCTGAAGCTCATGCTCAGGGGCCAGTTGCTCACCCAACTCGCCAATAGTGGGGCTTCACAGGCCGAATTCGACGCGCTGAGTGAGATAAAAATTGTTTCGATTAGCGCAGAGCCCATAGGCTACTTCAAGAGTGAAAACGCATTCTGGATGGAAAAAGACCTGCGTACGGTTAAAATCAAAGTGCGTTTCACCGCAGGCGGCAAATCCTACAATGCAAATGGCGACTTCACTGTCTCAGGCGCCAGTGACCGTATCAGCCTCGGCTCAGTAAAGGTCATCTAGCCCGAAACTGCATTCGAGATTGGCAGTAGGCGTTTGGAAGAAACAGTCCGCCATCGACCACGTCGAGGGCTACATAACCGTAGCTCCAAGCGCACTTGCTCTGCCATAGCTTGTGCGGGCGATGTCCTTTTAAACGTCCAGACGCGACACAAGTTTGCAGTAGCCCATTACCACGCACCTCAGCTGCTTTTTAAGCCTGCAACAACAGTTTTGTATCCAGAGCTGACATGAAGTTTCCGGGTTGAGCAAGCACTGGACCCCGCAACTTCATGCTATCCCTAAAGCTATGGCCAAAATGAATTTCAAGCTGCTGCGTAGCTTGCCCTGAGGTATTCCAACGAGATACCACGCGACCTTGCCTGATGAATGCCTGCACATCCTCGTCATAATCAACCAACTTGGAGTAAGCAGTTGGCCCTAAATAATTTATGCGATGCAGACGCTCTATAAATGGTAGCAAAAAGCCCCACCGAAATCGGTGGGGCGTAAGATAAAATACATTTTCTCCAGCAGAAACTACTTTTTCCGGCGACGATGAATTAACGCTGCGCCCAATACACAGAAACCAGCAGTCAACGCTACCGTTGATGGTTCGGGCACCGTTACGGTAAACGAATCCATCTTTACAGCTGTAGTTCCAGGACCTTCAATAAAGAATCCGAAATTTGTAATATTTCCTGTTGGGAATGCGATGGATGCTTCCTCAAGAGTCTGCGACGAGATAGAGATTGGATCCCCACTGTTAGCAGTGAAATCCATGATTCGCCACATCGAAGTATCTTGCTCGAAGTCCAATGAAAAATATGTCCACGTATTATCAACACCAACAAAAGTCGAATCAGTAACCAACCAGACGGAGCCAACCTGCACTGCTAGCCGGAAATTGCGGTTATTATTTTCGGTGTACCAGCTAAATGATGTATTATTGGGGCTGATTTCTCCGAATACAGCTTGCTCAGCGGCACCCGCAGTATAGAGGGAACCGGATGATGACGTCACATACATAAAAATTGCACCGGTTTCATAGGGGGAAGTTGCTGTAATTGAGGAATTGATGTTTCCCCCGTAGCTAACTGGCTCCCCTTCAGGACTCGTTGGAGCACTAGCAAAATCCTGCAAAGAATTGCCGAATTGAGCACCAAGTGTTAAATTACTGTTCCCTCCGTTGTAAGACTCCCAGCCAGCCGCAGTGGCATTCGCGTTCGTGGACGTACTAGTCCAATCAAAAGTCTGACGGTAAACGATAGTCTGAGCTTGCAGTTCAGCAGCCGTGCTAATTGTCGCGCAAGCAACAAGGATTCCAATATAGGATTTTGTAGGTATCATGATGTTGGGATATAGTTTTAGGGTTAAAGATCGTTCAAGGTTTTGGTAATGTATTCATACTCAGCCTTGAAGCTGTTCCGCATTCCAAACTTGGTGCTCTAAAGGATTACTCAGATATCTATGAACTTGGTTAGGGGGTTTGAGTGAAATGAAAGAACTAAAGAGCACAATAATCAGTAGACTTTCATGCCACGCCAGTATTTCACTTCACCACCATATTGGGAATGTTCTCATTCCGACACAAGTATTAAATTTCATATTTTTTATCCCCTACTCAAATGCGACACCAATGCCTACATCCATGAGCCAAGCCACCAGTAGAAAACCGATCTACATATTCCCTTAACAACTGGACGGCAGGATGCGGCGAACCGAGGATATGAGGCTATTTTACAGAAAATCAGTAGCGAAAATGCCTTCACTTCCCTCAAACCCAATCCTCACCGGCATGCATCCAGATCCAACGATATGCCGTGTTGGGAACAAATTCTACCTCGCAACGAGCAGCTTTGGTCAATTTCCGGGTGTACCGCTTTATGAGAGCGAAAACCTGCAAGAATGGAAGTTCCTAAGACACATCTTATCGCGGCCCTCACAGTTACCCTTTCAGCATGCTCAAAACTTTATCACTGGAGGAATCTTTGCGCCCACGATTCGCCACGATGGAAAACGCTTCTATTTAATCACGACCAACATAGACAATGGCGGGCACTTCATAGTAACCACTGAAAATCCCGCAGACGAATGGTCAGAGCCAATCTGGATCGACCCCATCCACCAGGGAGGCATCGATCCCTCACTTACATTTTTAAAGGATGGCCGAACTTTATTTCAAGCCACGGCCGCTGCCGAGCTAGGCGAAGAGCCGGGGTTAATTCAATTCGAAATAGACCCTCTGAGCGGCAAAGGGTTAACTGAGCGAAAGAATATATCCTCAGGATTTGGCGGCAAAGCAGTCGAAGGACCACATATTTTCTTCCGTGGCGAATTTTGGTACCTGCTCGCTGCCGAAGGAGGAACCGAATCCAACCACCGAGTAACCATTGGGCGCTCAGCTTCACCGTGGGGACCGTTCACTGCGTGCCCTGACAACCCAATATTTACCCATGCTGGCATAGAGTCTCCGATTCAAAATACCGGCCATGCAGATATGGTCAGCGACCAAGCGGGCAATTGGTGGATGGTCTTCCTGGGAGTCCGCACGATTGGCTACCCACCTGTACATATATGTGGGCGAGAGACCTTCATTGCACCCGTAAAATGGGAAAATGATTGGCCAGTGGTGAACCACGCAGCTCCTGTGAGTGAATCGACACTCGCTCAGCGCGGCGGATCAGATTTAGATTGGATGGACGACTTTAGTAGCACTCAGCTAGGGCATCGCTGGGTCACAATTGCATCAACCTACCAAAAGGCCACTGAAATTGCTCCTGGAGTCGGATTCATACTAAAGGCGCTTTCCACTAGCCTATCAGCGAGTGGTCCCATCGGATTTCTTGGCACACGACTCACCGAAAGATCAATTCGCTGTAGTTTAACCATAAGCTCTGTATCCATTAATTCTGAGGGCGGAATCTGCGTCTACATGAATAAGGATGGATATTATTCATTAGGAATCAGAAGGAGTAATGATCAATCTTTTGTGCGCTTTACAAAACGCATTCTAGACATGGTTACTGTAGTTGAAACTCCGATCGAGCTTTCGGAGAATTACCACTTCCAAGTGGTCCTGACGGCAGAAGGCGACCCTTGGTCAGCCGACTCCAGCAGCTTCATCTTCAATGTCGCAACAGAAGATGGGGTATTTACCGAAATTGGTCGCGGCATTTCCCGCCTACTCTCAACCGAAGTTATTGGCGGATTCAGTGGCTTACTCATCGGACCCTATTGCCTATCCGCCCAGAAAAATGCGTCGATGACTCTAAAACACTTCGCATACATGAACACTCAGCCTCAGGAAACATAAGGGGATTCTGAAAAATAGCAGACTTCCAATTTCACTTTTCTCTTTATTTCACTAGCACATGGGAATATTCCCGAACTATGGGAAAAACTTCAAAGAAACAGTCAAAGCAAGCAAACCATCTCTCACCGCACGTAAAACGACCAACCATTTTTGATCTGGAGCGCCACACTGGTTTTTCCCGAAGCACGATCTCGCGAGCATTCAGCCAAGATGCATCGATTAAGGATGATACGCGGAGTAAAATATTAAAGGCTGCAAACGAAATCGGCTATTCCCTACACCCGGGAGCCCGAATGATCCGCGCTCAGCGCGCCTATCGCTGGGGCCTGTTGCTCCCCCATCTGGAAAATCCTGAGTACGCGCAACTCGTAGAATGCTTTGACGCAGAAGCACGACGTGCAGGCACCCATTTGGTACTCGGATTAACCCATTATGATTCGGAAGTGGAATCAGCATTTCTCCGACACTGGGCTGCTGGTGAAGCCGATGGCGTCATAACTGACGTTGTTTCATGGGAGCAAAACAAACCGTTATTTGAAAACCTTCTTGCCAGGCGCTACCCATTTCTCGTGCTTTATGCCGCGCCTAAAGGACTGCCCGTAATTAAAAAAGATAGCTATGATAGTTTCTGCCTAGGATTAAGGCATTTGCTCGATTTAGGACACAAGCGCATTGCATTTGTCGGACTTGATGAACCTGGTAGTGAGCACTCCAACGCACATCGGGCCTACATCAATACACTCAAAGAATACCAAATTGATTTTGATGAGTCATTGATGGTCAAAGGCCCAAACAACCGCACCGCAGGCATTGATGCCTGGAAGCAATTACAGGCCTTGGGCAAGAACGCGCCCACTGCCATCATGACGTTCAATGATATTATTGCTACGGGCGTCTGGATCGCAGTCCACTCACAAGGCCTGTCAATACCCAAAGATATCTCATTGATTGGCAATGACGACATCCCAGAAGCTCGATTAATGGGCATCACATCTGTCAGTTATGATCGAATCGCTCTGGCAAAACAGGCAATTGGACTACTTGAGCAAATGCGCTCGACCCCCGAAACCAAACCGCAAGAACTCAAAATGAAAACAGAGCTCATCATGCGCGGTTCGATCGGACCACCCAAAAAGTTAGCTCATTAGAGACACATTCAACTAGAGCTTCGTTTTGCTCAAAAAACGAAGCTGGCTGACGGCGCCCATGCCATCAGCCAGCTTCCTGCTGTGTGTGTTTTCTGCTACTCCTATCTTATCCAACTTGGCTAACCGTGCTACTACTACTTAATACACGGCCAGCTTCTGGATAAATGTATCTGCTCCCTGCTCCTGATTGGCTACTGATACGCAACCAATTATTTGCACAACGATGTAAACCCCACCTTTAAGCCGTAGTTAATGAATTATTCGTCATGTCGCGGATGAAGGCGGCTACCGATAATGAAAGCGCGGCTCCGCATAAGCGAATTTGGTTGAGCCCCGCTCAAATCATACATTAGATTAGCCAAGCAATGCCTAAAGCACCCCTATCTCCCATTGGACTCAAGCGCCGTGATTTTCTGAAATTTGGGCCCGCTGCCGCCGCAACTTTCGCCATCGGCACGCAAAACAGCACGACTGCCGCCAGTGATTCCGCCACCACTATGTTTAAAAAACGCCCCAACATTGTCTTTGTTTTTAGCGACGAACACCGCTGGCAAAGCCTCCCCTTTACCGAGATGCCCGAGTGCGTCGCGCCCAACATGACCAAGCTCGCGCAGCAAGGCACACGCTTCGACAACTGCTGCGCGACCGCTCCCGTGTGCACGCCATTTCGCGGCATCCTGATCACCGGGCAGTGGCCACACCAAAGCGGCTACATCAGCAACGACACCGTGCAGCGTACCGACGCCATCGGCGTCAGCTCACCGACCATCGCTCACATGTTTAAGGACGCTGGCTACAAGACAGGCTACGTCGGCAAGTGGCACCTGAAAAACTCGACCTGCCAGCACGCCGGTTTCGACACCTTCAAACACTGGCTCTACGGCGACGAGCATTGGGAAACCGAGGTGCGCGACATCCCGTCGGGCGAGGCGTTTAAGACCGTCACCGGCTACAACGCGATCGGCATGACCGATCAGGCGATCGACTTCGTTAATGAAAACGCGGACGGCGACCAGCCGTTCATGCTCATGCTCTCGCTCAACCCGCCACACTGGCGCTGGGATGACTCGCCCGAGGAGTTTTACAACCTCTACCCGGACGACAACCTGCCCTACCGCCCCAACGTCGAGGACAAACAGAAGCACACGCCCAAACAGCACGAATTTTACCGGCACTACCACGGCCACATCAGCGCGGTTGACCGCGAGCTGGGCCGCATGATGGATGCGCTCGACGCCGCCGGCATTGCCGACGACACCATCCTCATTTACACCAGCGACCACGGCAGCTCCTTCGGCTCTAACGGCGTTTACAACAAGGGCAACCCCTACGACGAGGCCGTGCGCGTGCCGTTCATTGTCCGCTGGCCGGGCAAGGTTTCCGCCGGCGCCATTGCCGACCACAACCTGGGCACCATCGACCTCGTGCCCACGCTTTGCGGGCTTGCGGGCTTCGAGGCCGCCGAGCATTGCGCCGGGCAGGACTTCACCAAGGCCTTCCTCGGCCAACCCGGTGCCCCCGACCCGGAATCGCAGTTTTTGGCCATCAATAATTTCAAGCGCAACTACTACCGCTCGCGCCTCATGGACAACGAACGCACGGCGTTTAACCCCTTCCGCGCCGTCCGTGGCAAGCGCTACACCTTCGCCGTGGACCGCTTTGGCGACTGGTTCCTTTACGACAACAAAGCCGACCCGTTCCAGCTCAAGAACCTCGCCGACGACCCCGCCTACGCGAAGGTGCGCGACCAGATGGCTGCTGAGCTCGACGCCTGGCTTGCCAAAGCCGAAGATCCGTTTATCGACGAAGCCTGGCGCGGTAAAGACCACGGCGAGCGCATCCGTATGCAAAACGAATATTACTCGCTGGAGGACTCCTTCGGCCAGTGGGAGCAGCTGAAAAATGACGCCCTCGCACCCTACCTCGCCCAGGCCAACGCCGAGCAAACCACCAAGCTCGAAGCACTCGGCAACGAGATTTTCGACCTGTCCTGGTTCGGCCAATGGAAGGCGCTCGATTACGAGTTAACCGCCAAACGCCGTGGCACAGACCTGACCGAAACCCAACTACTAGCCAAGCAAGCCGAGTTCACTGAGCAAACCCAAACCCGCCTCGCCGCCGGAGCCTCCAAGATCCTTGGCTAGCGCAGCGGCGATTCTAGGGCAAAATCCGGATAAAAGGCCAGAGCCACTGCCCCACCGAGCCAACTGAGCCAATTCTGTAAAGCCTACTCGGTTGTTTCCTAAAAGCCTACCCGGTTGTTTTTGAAAAGCCTTAGTAGGAAACTCGAAAAAGCCTACTCGGTTGTTTGAGCAACAACCGCACGGTTATTGAGTCAACACAGCCTCGGTTCTTGCTCTAATAA
This sequence comes from Cerasicoccus maritimus, assembly GCA_031296935.1. Lineage (GTDB taxonomy): Bacteria > Verrucomicrobiota > Verrucomicrobiia > Opitutales > Cerasicoccaceae > Cerasicoccus > Cerasicoccus maritimus. The sequence goes on along the minus strand of JAVDPD010000005.1, from coordinate 12,523 downwards.
CCGCACTGTTCTTTCCGAGAAACCTATGCGGTTGTTTTTGAAAACACAGGGGTGGGTTTTTGGGCGTTAATGTGTTGTCAACCGCCCCCTCTAGCAGCAATAACACCCACAATCAGATATCATCTCTTATTTCCAATCCTTGACGAGAATAGATGAATGCCAATATACGTAGCAGGAACTCTTGAATCCCTATGCCTAGAAAAACTTCAAACTTCATACAAGATGACTATCGGAAGGCGTTTTTCCCCTTAGAGAGCAACATCTTTTATGGAGTGCACGGTGCTGTCCAATTAACAAACTTCATCAATACAGAGATCTTCAAGAGCACCGGTCAAGGACTAGCGTTCCTAAGATCTCCTGTGGCATTCGCATTAAAAGACAAGCTTCATATAAGAAGAGTAATCCAGCTAGATCCAATTAGCAATTACTTCCTATATGACTTCGTCAACAACAACAGAAATCACTTCTCCTCACAGCAGTTACCAAACAGATTTTTCTATGGCTACACCTTTTCGAATGGATCGCCAGTACCATCATTTTCTTCATACCATGATTTTAGACGGAAAAAGTATGAACTGAAGGACAGCTATGAATACTTCATCAAGGTTGATATCTCCAATTGCTTCAATTCTTTCTACCATCACGACATCACAAGCTTTTTCAAAGGAAAACTAGGCGTTACCGAGGGCAATAAATTAGGTAAGTTCTTACGAGAAATAAACGGAGGAGAATCAATAAACTTTTTCCCACAAGGTGTCTTCCCTGCGAAAGCCCTTGGCAATCAGTTTCTGACTTTTATAGATCGAAGCAGAGAATTTCGGTCAGAAGTAATACTTAGATTCTTGGATGATATCTACTTTTTCTCTGACAATCTAAATACTCTCGAAAAAGACATTTTCACTTTACAGCACTTATTAGCAAATAAGAACCTTTTTTTAAACTCACAGAAGACAAAGATTGGCTCTAAAGAATCTGATTTCGACGAAAAGAAATTAGACGACATAAAGATACAGCTCCTACAAAAGCGAGAACTAGGAGAAGACTCCGATGAAAATGAAGAGTTCTCTGAAGATGAAGAAGAGGAAGATCAGGAAAAGCTAACAGCAGAAGAAAAAGAGTATCTCATAAGCTTGTCAAACGACCCTAAAGTAGAAGAAGAAGATGTCGAATTAGCACTTTCCTTACTAAAGGAGGACCCTGAATCAATCCCTGCCCTAGCAGAGAAAGTAGTAGCTGAGTTCCCCAATTTAGCCAAAAACCTATACAGGGTATTCGAACGCATTCCGGTTCCAGAAGACTATATCCATCTCTTTCGAGACAAATTAAAGGAACCAGAAATACATCAATTTGAACTGTTTTGGTTAACCAAAACAGTTCAAACCTACTTCACATGGAACAGCAAAAAAGCTGACCTACTTATTGACATCTACAACCACCCGAGTGCCACAAATGTGGTAAGGGCAAAGATTGTGGAAGACGAAGAGCTAGGTTACGGTTTCCAAGATTTAAAAGAAAATTGCATTAAAAACGGGGACGCTTCGTTGGAAGTATTTTCATCAATCTCAGGCCTGAAGAGTATGGAAAAGGGCAGAAGAAATCAAATGCTTAAATATGCTGCTCATCAAGGTCCTATGCACAAAATACTCTGTGGAATCTGCTCTAGCCAATAAGATGTCCCCACCCCGCGTGATAAAAAATATTGGAACCGGAAGTGATAGCATATTTCATAATCTGAAAACCGCCGCTTCCTGATCTGATGTTTCGACAACCCGAATGGTTCTTCCTGCTGCCCGTGCTTGTATTTCTGGGATGGTATGCGCGTGGGCTGAAACTTTGGCGGCCGCTGCGGGCGATCTGTCTCGTGCTGGCGACCGTCTTCCTTGCCGATCCGCAGTGGAGGCTGCTCAAGCCCGGGCTCGACCTGTGGGTGCTCGTTGACCAGTCGGACTCCGCGCAGGACGTCCTCGGGCCGCGCCTGACTGAGTGGGAGGCGCTCGTTCGCGACAGCCGCGGGCCGGACGACACCTTGCACTTCGTGGACTTCGCGCGCGGGGCGACCGAGCGCACGTCCAATATCGCCCGCTTCGAGGATTCTTTTGACCAAACCAACCTCGCCACCGCGCTGCGCCTGGCCGAGGCCCGCCGCGCCAGCGACCGCGCCGCCCGCGTGCTCGTGCTCAGCGACGGCTACAGCACCGAGCCGCTCACCGACGCCGCCAAGAGCCTGCAAGATGCCGGCGTACCCGTCGACTACCGCCTCGCCGTTTACGACGCCACGGCGGACTTCCAAGTCGAGCGCCTGGAGATGCCCAACCGCATGCTCACGGCCGAGCCGTTTTTGATCGAGCTCGTGGTCACCGGCCCGGTGGGCGGGGCGACGGATTACCGCATCGAGCGCGATGGCCAAACCGTGGCTAAAGGCGTCGTCAGCACCGAGGAAGGCCGTGGGCGCATTCGCCTGAAAGACCGCATTTCCACGCCCGGCACCTTCCGCTACACGGCCATCCTCAGCAACACGCAGGACCCCCGCCCCGGCAACAACACCGCCGAGCGCTGGATCGAGATTGCCGGCGGCCGCCACATCATACTCGTCACGCGCTACCCGAACGACCCCGTCGCCCAGACGCTGCGGCGGCTCGGCTTCCAGGTCCACGTAATCGACAACCCGCGCAACTTCCACGAAGGCCAGCTGACCAATGCGCAGGCCGTGATTTTTAACGACGTCCCCGCCTACGAGCTGCCTGGCGAAACGCTCAAGGCCATCGACTTTTACGTGCGCGCGCAGGGTGGCGGCTTCGTCATGCTGGGCGGCAAGTTCAGCTTTGGCTCGGGCGGTTATTTTGAGTCGCCGCTCGACGAGATCCTACCCGTGAGCATGGAGCTGAAGGACGAGCACCGGAAGCTCGCCGTAGCCATGGCCGTGGTGGTCGACCGCTCCGGCAGCATGGGCGCCACCGTCCCCGGCGGCATGACCAAGATGGACCTCGCCAACTCCGGCGTCGCCGAGGCCGCGCGCCTCTTGGGCCCGAGCGATATGCTCACGGTGTTCGCCGTCGACAGCGAGCCCCACGTCGTCGTGCCGCTAACCATGGTCGGGCCGAACCTGGCGACGATCGAACAACGCGTGCGCAGCATCCAAAGCATGGGCGGCGGCATCTTCGTCTACACCGGGCTCAAGGCCGCGTGGAACGAGCTGCAAAAGGCCAGCGTCGGCCAAAAGCACATCATTCTCTTTTCCGATGCGGCGGACTCCGAGGAGCCCGGCCAATACAAATCCCTGCTCGCGGAGATGGTCAACGAGGGCGCCACGGTCAGCGTGATCGGCATGGGCACACCCAGCGACTCCGACGCCGCGTTTATCGAAGACGTCGCCAAGCGAGGTAATGGCCGTATCTTCTTCAACGCCGACCCCGCGAGCCTGCCCGCCGTCTTCGCGCAGGAAACCGTGGCCGTCGCGCGCTCGGCGTTTATCGAGGAAGCCATCGGCGTCGAGCCGACCGCCGGCTGGTTGCAGATCGCCGCGAGCACGCTCGACTGGCCTGCGCATTTCGACGGCTACAACCTGAGTTATTTGAAAGACGGCGCGACCGCTGCCGCCCTCACCCGCGACGAATATCAAGCGCCGCTGCTCGCGTTTTGGAATCGCGGCTCGGGCCGCTCGGCGGCAGTGTCCTTTGCGGCCGCGGGCAAGTTCAGCGAGGCCACGCGTAACTGGCCGGCCTACGGCGACTTCATGCAAACGCTAACCCGCTGGCTGATCGGCGACGACCTGCCCAAGGGCCTCGGCCTTTCGACCAATTTACAGGGCAACGAGCTGACGCTGGATTTCTTCTACGACGACACGCATGCGGACCTGCCCGAAGGCGGCATGCCCACCCTGCTCTACACTGCGCAAGGCGTCGACGCCGCGCAGACCGCCACCTGGGAGCGCATCGAGCCCGGCCTCTTTCGCGCCAAGCTCACGCTCGACTACGGGCAGTCGTATCGCGGCGCGGTGCAAGTCGGGGAGCACGCCATGCCCTTCGGGCCCATCATTGCGGGCGAGAACATCGAGTGGCAGATCAACCCCACCGCTCTGGACGACCTCAAGCAGCTCAGCGCGCGCACCGGCGGCGAAGAGCGCGTGAACCTTGCCGAGGCCTGGACCTCTCCCGACACCGACGCCAAACAAAGCCTGCGCCTGTGGGTGCTGTTCGCCTTGGCGCCCTTGTTCCTGCTGGAGGTTGCGCAATCGCGCCTCGGCTTCTGGCCCAAGCTCAACGCCGACGAACTCTTCGCGCACAAGCAGGCGGGGTGATGAGATGGCGCAGTTTTTGAACAGAAGTTAGCAAAGAAAGCAAAGCCATCAGCATGGGAAATTGGTTAACTTCTGTTCAAAAATACGCCTGCCTCAAACAGCTCAGATGCAACGGGACGTTGCCCCTTGGTTGACATGCCTCAAGCTGGAATCCATTGTCCTCATTCCACATTCCGACCTCCGTATTCCGCATTCCGCAATCCGCATTCCCAAAAACCTTCCCCCATATGAAAAAGCTCAAACGCAAACTACGCTACGGTATGATCGGTGGTGGCCGCGACGCCTTTATTGGCGCGGTGCACCGCATGGCTGCGAACCTCGACGGCCAGATGGAGCTCGTTGCCGGTTGCTTCTCCAGTGATCCCGAACGCTCCCTGCTCTCTGGCCAGGACCTGTATATTGACCCCGCCCGCGTCTATGCCTCCTACGAAGAGATGGCCAAGATCGAAGCCGCCAAGCCCGCCGAAGAGCGCCTGGACTTCGTATCGATCGTCACCCCAAATTTCATGCATTTCCCCGTCGCGAAGTGCTTCCTGCAGGCCGGCTTCAATGTGATTTGCGACAAGCCAATGACCTTCGATCTCAAGGAGGCCAAGGCGCTCAAGAAGATCGTTGCCAAGTCGGGCAAGGTATTTGCCCTCACGCACAACTACACCGGCTACCCAATGGTCAAGGAAGCCCGCGACATGGTGAAAAAGGGCAAGCTCGGCGACATCCTGAAAATCGTCGCCGAATACCCGCAGGACTGGCTCCTCTCCGCCCTCGAAGCCGACGACCAAAAGCAGGCCGCCTGGCGGACCGACCCCAAGCGCGCTGGCGCCAGCTGTGCCGTGGGCGACATCGGCACCCACGCCGAAAACCTCGCGCACTACATCACCGGGCTCGAGATCGACGCCATCATGGCTGAGTTTACGAGCTTTGTCCCCGGGCGCACACTTGAGGACGACGGCAACATGCTCCTCCGCTACAAGGGCGGCGCCAAGGGCGTGCTCTACGCTTCCCAGATTTCCGCCGGCGAGGAAAACGCGCTCAGCATCCGCGTATACGGCACGAAGGCCTCGATCGAGTGGCATCAGGAAAACCCGACCGACCTCATCGTCAAGTATCCCGGCAAGCCCCGCGAGGTGCTCAAGCGCGGCCAGGGCTATCTCTCCAAGGCAGCACAAAATGCCTGCCGCACGCCCCCCGGCCACCCGGAGGCGTTCCTCGAAGCCTTTGCGAACATTTACCGCGCCGCCAGCGAAGCCATTGCCGACGAAGTCCTCGGCAAGTATCCCCGCAAGAGCGGCTACGACATCGTCACCGTGGACGACGGCCTCTACGGCATGGCCTTCATTGACACCTGCGTGAAATCCGCCCAAGCCAACAAGTGGATCAAATTCCCGAAGCTGTAACCAATGGTCAATTCTCGGGTTTCAATGATCTAATTCCTAAGGTAGGGCGCAGTCTCCAGACAAGCCGCCACGCCGTGCAGGCCAGTAGCAAAAAGAGCGAAACTACTCCAACTGCGGCTTGTCTAGAGACTGCGCCCTACCATTTTTTCCCATGCGCCGCATCGCAACATTGCTGCTCACGCTGATCCCGCTCGCCCTTTGCGCGCAGGACGACGCTGTAGAGCCCGAAAACCTCGACGCCACACCCCGCTTCGTCTTCGAGGGCGACGTGGACTACGTCGACCCAGTGCTACGCGCAGACATCGGCCCGCCGAGAGTGCTATCGGGGACGATGAAATTAGGAAACGTATCAATTGGCGGAGGACTTTCCGACGCGGAATTCACCCTCGATAGAAATTATGTCATCTCAGATCAGGGCTTTCTCGCGAGCGAACTACTACGAGAAGGACCACATACCATTCTATTTAACGGTGACGAAAAGGAGAAAGATGACAAAATCATCTTCCGAATACCTTTCGATAGCGAGGGGCTTAAATGTGGCTACCAAGCAGCTCTTTTGATCATCGAGTTGTTCGATGGCGATGGCGACATGATCAGTGAGGATCAGGTTGTGAGAACGGTGCCGAGCTTTGAAGAAGCCACTTTCGCGCTATTCTACGTCAATCCCGAAACCGGCGAAGAGGCCAAAGCTACCGGCACGATAACCATGTTCGCCAACCTCGATGCCGACGTGACCGCAGAAGAGGATTACCAGCAGCTCGAAGCGCTGATCCTTGAGCTCGATACTCTGCTTGAGGCCAAGCAAGCAGAAGCCGCCGAGCTACAAAAACTACTCGACACCCAGGCGGCCGAGCTCAAGCGCCGCGACGCGATCATTGCCGAATTTCAGGCCAACCAAAAGAAACTCATCGCTGAAAACGAGCAGCTTCGCTCCGGCGAAGAATTCAAGCGCATGCAGGAGTCCAACGCCGAGCTGCGCGCGCAGTTGGCAAACACTCAGGGTGCCCGCGAGTTCTCCGCGGCTTCCGTTGCCCAAATGAGTGTCCGCCAGCAAATGCTCGCCGAGGACAATGCCGAGCTGGCCGAGAGCAATGCCGCGCTCCGCAAGCAATTAGCCGACACCCTGGCCGAAGTCAGCAACCTGCGCGGCCGCCAAGAGCTGCTCACCCGCCAGGGCGAAAAGCAATTCGAGTATGATCTCCCACCACTGCCCGAAACCGCGGAAGCCAAGCAGCAGAATTTACCGCTGGCCTCGGTCAGCAATTCGAAGGCCGCCAGCACTACGGCTTCCCGCGAAACGCCTCCCCCGCCCCCCGCCCAAATGACTCTTCAGGAAATGGCGCTGGCCGCAGCCCAGCAAGCTGATGCGGATTCATCCGACGAGCCCGGGGAGGCAGCAACCGCGCGTCAGGATAAGATTCCACCAGGCCAAGTTTCCGATGACCTGAAACCAACCGCTGTCGTCAATCCCGATGAGGCGAAGGGCACCTGGAGCTTTGCGCTGCCAATGGTCGCGGCAACGCCGAATGAGTCGGCAGCCGCTGCTCCTGCCCCCAAGGCGGAGCCTGCGCGAGAAGAAGAATCCAGCAGTCGAATTGAACGTCGCGGCCCGCGCCGTTAGAGATAACATGAAGTTGCCGGGCCCAGCACTTGCTCAACCCGGCAACTTCATGTTATCTCTCGCTTTGGTAATTAGATGTTCGCCTTTTCCTCGGCCGCGGCAAGCTTGGCCTGCTTACGTTCGTGCTTGGCTTGTAGATGCTCATCGCGGTCGATACTTTCTTGCAGGAGCCACGCAGCCAGCCCACCGATGGCCGCAAAGATCGGCAACATCGCCATCGCACGACGGTAGGCATCGACCGAGTAATGGCCGTTAGCCCCAAGCTGCTCCGTGCCCACCGACCAGTCGAGCACCACACCGAACAACGCCATGCCCAAGCCGCCGAGCAGCATGACCATCATGTTGGTCACGGCAATGGACGTGCCGCTGTATTCGCGCGGGTTGTGCTCCACGGCGACTACGAAGCCGATCACCTGCGGGCAGGAAACGAGGCCGATGACCAGCATCAGCGCATAGACGCTCCACATGCTCATCGAGGTGAAAATGAGCAACAGGCCGGTCCCGGCAACCGTCAGCGCGGAAGACGCCCCAAGTAGCAAGCGCCGGTGCCCGAGGTGCTCCGAGAGCCAGCCCACCGCAGGGCCGCCGATCAACCAACCCACGTAAAGCATCGACACCGCTCCCGAAGCCGCGACCTTGCTTTCACCCGTGAGCGACATGATATATTGCACGCCCCACAGTGCGCCAATGACCGACAGCGGCATGTAGAGCGCCGAGGTAACGATGCTGGTGAGCCACGTTTGCGGGTTGAGCACGACGATCTTCAGGCCATGCAATGCGCCCTTCTTTTTCACCTTCGGCTTAGCCTCCTTGTGCGGAGGATGATGCGGCACGATGACGAAGATTAAGATCATCACGAACAGACCAAAAAAGCCGGCGTCCTTCATCGTGATCCGCCAGCCAAAGTCGTTCACCACTTCGGCAATGCCAGCGTTGCCCACAATGGCGCCCAGCATGCCGAGTGAAGTCGTCAGACCGGACAACAACGCCAGACGGTGACGCGGGAACCACTCGGCCGCCAAATACATCGTGCCGACAAAGGCGAAGGCCGAGCCAAATCCCTGGCAAAGACGTGCCAGACCGAGCATGATATCGCTATGGCCGGACATCACCATAATGCAGCCGATCGCGCACAGGAAGCAGGCCGGCACGAGGATAGTTTTAGCACTAAAGCGGTCAAGCGCCGGCCCGACGACTAGCTGCATCGGCGCGTAAATATAGAAGTAAACGCCCAACACGCCCCCCAAGGCACCTGCAGTTAAATGAAAGGATGCTTGCAGCTCCGCCTCCATCACCGATGGCGCCACCCGCACAAAAAATTCGTAGAGGTAGAATAGCGCCGCCGTACCCCAAACCAACCACGCCCGCAGTCCGCCCGGGCCTTCTACCTGACTCTCATCGCTTGAAAAACCACCCATTTTCTGAAGGCTAACACCTATGCGCGAAGTCGCGAGCTAAGAAGAAGCTTTTCAGCAGAAAACTGTCCACCAAAGTCTACTTCTACTGATGACCTAGAGGCCGACAATGTTGAAGAGCACAGCGAAAATTGCGTCGGCGATAATGATCAGCGTGATGCCCGTAACAACCGCTGAGGTCGTCGCCTGCCCAACAGCCGCCGAGCTGCTACCACATTGCATACCACGCATACAGCCAGCGCCGGCCACTATCACGCCGATGACGACTGACTTGATGATGCCCGTGGAGAAATTCGCGAGATCAATCGCCCCAACAGTGCGGTTGATGAATTGCGACACCGTAACGTCCAACATGCTCGTGCCAATGATCAAGCCACCCAGAATACCAATCAAGTCCGCAAAAAGCACGAGCATCGGCATCATGCAGCACAGGGCCAACATTCGCGGCAGGACCAGGAAATCCATCGGCGAAAGGCCGAGGGTTTTGAGGGCGTCAATTTCCTCGGATACCTTCATGCTGCCGAGTGACGCCGCAAATGCCGCGCCCGTGCGACCACACATGATGATGCCCGTCATGATGGCGCCCATTTCGCGGACCATCGCCAAGCCCACCAAGTCGGCCACGTAGATATCCGCACCGAATTTCTGGAGCTGGACCGCACCGACGAAGGCCAGAATCACGCCGACCAGAAAATTAATTAGCAATACAATCGGCAGCGCTTCAGCTCCGGTTTGCTGCATGACCACCCAGAGATCCACCCAACGAAAACGGGCCTTCCCTCGCAGAAAGCGCAGGAACGAGAGCATGGACTCACCGATAAATTCAGTAGTCTCCATGATCTCTCCGCCAAAGGCGATTGTGGCGTTGCCTAGCCTGGTCAGGAAAGATTCACGCTTCGCATCCCGGCCCGTGCCTTCTTTTTTTGGCACTGCGGTGGCCAGCTTTAAAAGGCCCTCAGCGCCATCAGGCAAACCCGACAGATCGAGCTCGGTCTTGGTCAACTTCGCCAGATCGCCCACCTTCTGGAGGAAGGTCATCAGCGCGGTGTCCCAGCCAGATACCTGGCTGGATTCAAACGCCAGCTTCGCTGGCGGTTTACCTTCGGAGAAACAGCTTTCGACTTCTGAGAAATCGGGGATCTTCGAACCAAACTTCCACTCGCCAGCCAACGCCAAAACCAGGGCGCCTGCTTCGCGTCGTAAATCCAAAGTAGCTGTAGCCTGACTTTCAGCCATGTTCCCAGCTGATCTTGTTGGTAACGCGGCATTTGCCAATCTCTTTTGTCCGTTTAGGGCAAAATACAATTTGCGGACAAAAAATCCCGCTGGCGATATACCAGCGGGATTCGTTTAAACTAATGCTTGGTCTAAGGTAGGCCTTAGATAGCGCCTTCGCCCTTTTCGTCGGTGCGGATGCGAACGGATTCTTCGATCGGAATGACGAAGATCTTGCCATCACCAATTTTGCCGGTCTTGGCAGCCTTGGCGATGGTTTCAACCGTCTTTTCAGCGATGTCCGACGGTACAGCGATGTCGACCATGACCTTCGGGAGGAAGTCCACGGTGTATTCGCTGCCGCGATAGATCTCGGTGTGGCCCTTTTGGCGACCGAAACCCTTAACCTCGGTGACGGTCATGCCTTCGATGCCGATTTCCGAGAGCGCTTCCTTCACTTCTTCAAGTTTGAAGGGCTTGATAATGGCTTTTACGAGTTTCATAACTAATTCGTATTGTAGATTATTCAGTTATTGGCTGTTGAATCAAGTAGAGACTCAAACCATTACTTGATGTCGGGAGCAAACTGCGGGTATGCTTCCTGGCCGTGCTCGCCAATGTCGAGACCTTCGGCTTCTTCCTCTTCGCTGACACGAATGCCAATGGTAGCCTTGATGATACCAAAGACGATGAAGGAGAAGATCAGAGCGAAGACAGAGATCGAGATGGTGCCGATGAACTGCCAAGCGATGCTCGCGCCGCCCCAGATACCAACTACGATCGTACCGAAGTTACCGCAGATACCGTGAACAGAGATAGCGCCAACCGGGTCGTCGATCTTGAGCTTGTCGAAAAAGAGAACCGAGAAAACGCAGATAATACCAGCCAACAGGCCTACGATGATGGACCAGAACGGCGAGATTGCGTCAGCGCCAGCGGTGATGCCAACGAGGCCAGCCAAGATACCATTAAGAGCCATGGAAAGGTCCGGTTTTTTCAGCACAATCCAAGAAGTGAACATGGCGCCAAGACCACCTGCGCAAGCTGCAAGAGCTGTGGTGCAGAATACGAGAGACACTAGATAAGGGTCAGCATTCAGAACAGAACCACCATTGAAACCAAACCAGCCGAGGAACAGCAGGAAGACACCAATGGTTGCAAGGGGCATGGAGTGGCCGAGGATCGGCTTGATTTTACCGTTTTCAAGGTATTTGCCCTTACGAGCACCGAGCAGAATGGCGCAAGCGAGCGCGGCATATCCACCGAAGGCGTGAACCAGCGAGGAACCAGCGAAGTCATAGAAGCCGTTCTCGGAGAGCCAGCCACCACCCCACTGCCAGGAGCCAGTGATCGGGTATGCAAACATTACGAGTAAAGTAGCAAAAATCATGAAGCTGGAGAGCTTCACGCGCTCAGCAACGGCACCGGAAACGATTGTTGCGGCAGTTGCAGCAAACATTGCCTGGAAGATGAAATCGGTGTACCAAGTGTAATCAGCATACTCGGATGACATGAGTTCCATAGTTGGATCCACGTCAAACCAGCTACCCATGGCAAAGAAGCCGCCAATGGTCCATGCATCCCCTGGATACATTGCGTTAAAGCCCCAAATAGCATAAGTAAGCGTGCCCATGCAGATGATAAACACGTTCTTAAACAAGATGTTAACCGTGTTTTTGCTCTGCGTTAAGCCAGCCTCAAGCGTCGAGAAGCCTAGGTGCATTGTAAACACCAAAGCTGCCGAGATGAGAAGCCAGAGATTACTGATGGTGAAGAAGCTAGCGCCTTGTGCTTCCATGAAGAGAGCATATGCATCATCGAAAGATGCGGGTGCTTCTTCGGTCACTGAAGCGACAACTTCTTCTACCACTTCATCCTGCGCAAAAGCGCCGGACACACCAAAGAAGGAGAGTCCGAGCATAAGCATCAGGAATTTCAGGAGTCTGAGTTTCATGATCATAGTATAGTTTGTTGGATTGAGAATTTTTCCGTGGAATAACCGGAGTTTTCTGAGAGGCGCCTTCAAGAGCACCCATCATGCCAATTTATGCCCCCCATAGATGGGATAATCCTCAAAAACGACCTGCCAGTCGCATAAAACCTATGAACCAAACTGGTGCATTTGGATGAAAATATTTCATCCAAAGTCTAGGCATTGGTTAAAAATACACGTATCTCTCGTATCATTTGTGCAACAATAGCGAGGATTTCTACAATAATTGCCATTTTTTCACCTCGTAACCATGAAACTGAGGGCTACTCCTTGGGCACCAAGTGCATAATTTTAACCACACAGACTCATTGTATTTACCTAGGGCACTTACCTACACGCCAAGCATCTCAATTCAGGACACTTCGCTTAACCTCCCATGAGCGAGACGAGAGCGATTATGATTTTGAGCGGCGTTACGCAGTTAGAGACAGGGCTTACTGCCCAGCCATCAAACTGAGCGCCTTAACTGCCTTTTAATGAGTTGCGCAATCTCGCCTTATTCGAAGGTAGTCCTAGCAGCCCGTCGGATTTGATGGCCTAGCTTTGCTGAAGTTGATTTGCTGTTTTGATGGATTTTGTGATAGTAGA
>JAVDPD010000004.1 GCA_031296935.1 Cerasicoccus maritimus | reverse complement strand
GCCCCATGATCTGGCAGGCCTTCGAAACGTTGCCCAGTTCTTCGGCCAGGTTCAACAGGCCTACTTTGTGACGGATGATTTTTTCGTTGATACTCATGTCTTCAGTCTCGGGCGCGCCGCCTCCCATGGGGGCAGTGTCACCTTCGTCGTTCTTGCATTAGGACCAGACTGATAATCCATGGTCTATCACACAACTGTCAGATTGCCTCGTAACTACTTCAGCTAATGTGACGGATTGGCAACCCGTTCTTAACAAAGTCTTTAAATCGCCATATTCGGCACGGTAAAATGACACTTCCAGTATTTCCCTATTGCGCCAAATCTGAGTGGCTAGGGAATGGCCCCAAGCAAGCGTCGAGCAGTTAAGCGAATCCGTAAGAAGAAAAGTCCCCGCGGCATCATCATTGGAGTCGCGGCGTTGATCGTAATTACGGTCGGTGGTGTCGCTGCATTGATTCTGTCCAAGGAAGCGCAGTTATCCCAACAACAGGAGTCAGACACTACGCTATTGACCGAAGGCGAGACTAAGGTTGGCAAAGAAAAAACACTGGAGGAACAACTGGCCGAAATAAAATCGACCAGCCCTCTGGAGCAAATCATCCTACGACATTTTGCGGCCACCAAGATTGACCAGGTGACCACGCTCAAGCTTCATGCGCAACTGCAAATGGGGGCTGACGGCGACCCCGAAAAACAGCACGAGATCGTGTTTTACTTTCGCCAGCCCAACCTAGCGCGCCGCGTGATGATCCACGATGGCCTCCGTCTCGAAATGGGCTATGACGGCCAGGAGATTTGGGCGCAGCAAATCGGGCTCAACGGTGCCACGCGTCAGGTAGATGAATTGTCTGAGGACATGCGCAGTCAGTTCAAGGAAGCAGCCCGCCTGGGTAGTTGCCTGTGGAAATACCAGGAGACGCCAGAGCGTTTCTCACTGCTGAACGATGCCCCGTTCGACGGCAAAATCTGCCACGTCATCGCCTATGAAGACGAGCATGAGCGCGTGCTGACTTACCTCGATCCGGACACCTACTGGGAGGTCGCCAACGAGCGCCACTACCACGACAACTCGCGCCCAGCGGCGATCATGCGGATGTCCAACCATCGCGCCGACGATGGTGTTGTCATGCCCACGAAGATTGTGACTTCCAGCGAGGGCAAAACGTATTCCGTGGCGACCATCGACGAAATGGAAGTCAACGCCAGCGTGCCAAGCTATATCTTTCAAAATCCGAGCATACGCTATTCGGCCAAGTAGGCGGCGGCGCTTGATTTACTATGCGTCCTTAAGCCGACCGCTAATATTCGCAAAAAATCCCGCTTTCGGCATTGCATTGGGCAGTTGTTGAGCTAGAGTCTCAATTTAGAATGATTCTAGATAGGGCCAGTTTAGCGGCGCAATGGGACGTCGCATCCGTGCGCGCAGACTTCCCCATTTTGGGGCAGCAAGTCAACGGGCATCCGCTCGTCTACCTCGACAACGCCGCGACGGCGCAAAAGCCGCTGGCGGTCATCGAGCGCCTGGACGCCTATTACCGCACTGAAAACGCCAACATCCACCGCGGCGTGCATGCGCTGAGCCAGGAGGCAACCGGCGCCTACGAAGCCGCCCGTGCATCGGTGGCCAAATTTATCGGCACGCCCGAAAGCCGCAGCTGCATCTTTACCCGCAACGCCACAGAGGCCATCAACCTCGTGGCCGCAACCTGGGGCAGCGCCAACATCGGCGCGGGCGACGAAATTGTTGTCTCCCACATGGAGCACCACGCCAACATCGTGCCCTGGCAACTGCTGGCTGATCGCGTCGGCGCAACGATCAAAGTCATTCCCGTGACCGACATTGGCGAGCTGGACCTCGACGCCCTACCCGGCCTGCTGACCGAGCGCGTGAAGCTGCTTTCACTCTGCCATGTGTCGAATTCACTGGGGACCATTAACCCCGTCGAGCAGATCATTCCGCTGGCCAAGACCAAGGGCATCACGGTGCTGATCGACGGCGCTCAATCCACGGCGCACTTCCCGGTCAACGTGTCCGCGCTGGGCTGCGATTTTCTCGTCTTTTCCGGACACAAGGTCTGCGGACCGACAGGCATCGGCGTCCTCTGGGGCAAGCCCGAGCTGCTCAACGCCATGCCTCCCTACCAGGGCGGCGGCGATATGATCGACCGCGTAAGCTTCGACGGCACAACCTACCGCCAGATCCCCGAACGCTTCGAGGCGGGCACGCCGCATATCGCGGGCGCCATCGGCCTTGGCGCAGCGGTGGAGTATCTCATGGCCCGTGACCAAGCCGCACTCGACGCCTACGAACGCGAGCTACTCGGCTACGCAACGGAACAGCTCAAGGCGATTAAAGGCCTGAAAATTTACGGCGAGTCCGCGCACAAGGTCAGCGTGGTGTCCTTTGTGATCGACGGCGTGCACCCTGCCGACCTCGGCACAATGCTCGACATGGACGGCATCGCGATCCGCACCGGCCACCACTGCACCATGCCGCTCTGGGCCCGCTTTGGCCTCGAAGGTAGCGCCCGCGCCTCCTTTGCATTCTACAACACGCTGGAAGAAGTCGACGCCCTCGTGAAGAGCATCAAGAAGGCGCAGATGATGCTTGGGTAAGTCCCCGCCCACTTCTACAAACGCGCCATCAGTGCGCGGGCGACTTCCTTGCGGTTGTTACGGAAGAGAATTTGAATGCCGCCGCTGCGACCGTTTTCCAGCATGAGTGGGATGGTCAACGCCGGGCAACGTCCCAAGCTAGCAGGTGTGTTCAGACTGAGCAATTGTGTGCGGAAGTCCTCCGTCATGTCGGCCTTCGTCGGCGAAGCAATTGGTGTAATCGGCAGCGCGACCGCATTGTAATCGCCAAAGAGTCTGGTCCATGCATCCAACACCGCCGCTTCCTTGCGCATGGCCCAATCAAACTGATTCGGTTTCCAATTGCGCCCGCGATTGATACGGCCCCACACCACTGGATCGTAGCGGTCCTTGCAGGCATCCAGCCACTGAGCGTGCACCGCATAAGCCTCGGTGCTGCCAAGAATGTTATAGGCGTCAAAGCACTCGCTAAACGCCTCGCTGGCCAGCGCCGTAGCGGTAGCTGACTTTGTCGCACAAAGCTTCTTTAACAAAGCATCACCCGCCGCACGAAGCTCGGGGTCGAGGCCTTCGGCGTAGTCGGATAAATCCAGCAAATGCGGCTCAGCAACAGGTTCGCCCGCGGGCAGCATCACGCTGTTCAACGTCTGCAAGCTCTCAACATCGGCGGCAAACCAACCAGGCGTATCGAAGCTTTGTGCCAGAGGGAAGACCCCCTTGCCGCCAAAGCTTGCCGGCTCATCGCGCCACGAATACAAACCGCAAAACGCAGCGGGCACGCGCATTGAGCCGCTGGTGTCCGTGCCGATGCTAAACGGCAACAAGCCGCGACCAACAACGTAGGCCGAGCCATTACTGGAGCCACCCGCCAGCGACGTAGCCCGCTTCGGGTGCGGCACATCGCCATACCAAACATTTTCGCCCGACATGCCGTAGGCAAACTCCACCGTCGCCACTTTGCTGGCCATCACCGCGCCAGCGGACTGGAGCTTATCGACAATGGGCGAAGTCACGCCCGGCATCTGACGCTCTTCAGCGAGGAAGCTCGAACCCGCCGTGGTTTCCAACCCAACCACATCGAATAAATCCTTCAACCCATAAGGCAGACCTGCGAGCGAACCTTCAGCCTTCGAGCAGGCCGTCAGCGCCGAGCCCAATTGCTCACGGCTGGGCAACCAGTAAAACACCGCGCGGCGCTCTGCCTCGGGCAAGGCCGCGACATCAGCCAGAAATTGATCCGCTACTGCCTGCGGATTCGCCTGAACTTTCTCACGCCAACTATCGATGCTTCCCATGCTCATATCTATCGCTAGCGGGCGCTCAAAATGCAAGGGCGGACTCCGCTGCGCAGCATACAACTAAGAGCCAAAAGCCTTCGGGCAAAGCTCATACAGAATGTCTCGCAAGCGCGGCGCAATCAGGTCGCGCAGCGTTTCGTTGCCATACATCGCCCAGCCAATCGGACTCGTCGTATCCATCGGCCCGCGCACGGAGCCACCTGTCACCGGGTCTTCCACAATCACGCCCACTGCGTTGGCCAGTGGCCAAACGCCGATGTCGTAGGGGTGACAGGTCAGGCTCGTAACGAGGCCCAACTCGGCAAACACCCACGGGCGAACGTCGGCAATGAAGCGATCGCGCCCCATCATGACTTCGTAAAGCTGGCCTCCAGTGCTGATGTACTGATCGCAAAAGATGGCCAACGTTGCTTCACGCCCCGGCTCAATGCGGCGCCACAGCTCGGCCTCAATCTGCGAATGCAGCTCCAGCCCCGCTGGCAGGAAACGGCACAGCGTGGAAAAGCCATGCTCTAGACCAGTAGCGTTCGACGGCTGCACGACCAGAGGCGCGCGCTCATTTGTCAGCACATTGATCGACTCGGCGACCAACGGCCGCCCGACAACGACGCTCAGCTGATCCGCGCGCCATTGCTTCGTGGTCGGCAGCTCCGTCATCGCCGCGACGAAGATATCGCTCAGTTGGTTCGCGTGGCCGCGCTGCGGCGCAATCCCTGCGAGCGTCCACGCCGAACGCTTGTCATACATGATGCCGCGCGTGCCGTCGATGGGATCGAGAATGCACTTAAATTGAGTCGTCGAAACATCAACCGCCGGAAAAGTAAACGGCCCCTTTTCCTCCAAGCCCTCCATTACGATCTCGACAGGCCACTCCTTCGGCCAATGCGCATCGAACCACTCCAAAATCGCACGCTCGCTGATTTTATCAATCTGGTAAATCGTGTCTGCGGGTGTCACCTCCGCAATACCGTGCATCGCCTCAGTCGAGGCCGCGCGCTCTCGTAGCATGGTTCCAAGAAGGTCATTTTGCAGTGCGCAAAGCAGCTTGCGCATTTGCTCGGATTCTTCGGACGTCAAACAATCTGCGCACATACTTTGCATCTCAAAGTTACTTTGTCTGGCAAAGCTAACGCACCATAATGCTCTGCGTCATATTGAGAATACTCATGACGATGGCCAGCGTGAGCACAAACACCAAGGTAAAGGCAAAGCCCAACGCCACACCCGCGATGAGCTTCGTCAACACGTTCAGCCTGCCCGACAACTCCTCAGCGTGCGTGTTGTAAATTTCGTTAAAGCTGGGCGCAAGGCTACCAGTGTTCTCACCAATACTCAGGATATCCTGGTCCATATCGGGCAGTAGGCCGTAGCGCTTGAACGCCGCCGAAAACGGCGCGCCATCGTTCACCATCGTGCGCGCTGCCACATATTTGCCTACCAATACTTTGTTTTGCAAAGTATTCTCGGCCAAGCGCAAACTCTCCGTAGTGTTCACGCCGTTGGACAAGAGCACGTAGAGAATATTCGAAACGCGGCAGATGTCCGCATTGTAATACAGGCCGGAGATGATCGGCAGTTTCAGCGCCCAGGCGTCCGTAGCCAGCCGCCCTTTATCCGTCTTGCGCCATTGAAAAATCGAGAGTGCAACGATGGCCAATGCAACGAGGATAAACGGCCCTTGCAGGAGCGCAAAGTCCGCAGCGCCGATCATGATACGCGCAGCCATATTCAGCTCACCACCCATGCTATCGAGCATGCTTTGAATACGCGGCATCAGATAAAAAAGAAACAGCGCGACCACGCCCATCGCCACCAAGCAAATCATGATCGGGTAAGCCATTGCCCCCTGCACTTCCTTTTGTAGCGCGGCTTTGCGCTCCAAGTGATCGATGATGTTTTCGAGGATTGGCCGCACGTTACCCGTAGCTTCTCCGGCCTCAATCAGGAAGGACATCGTTGGCTCAAAATACTCGGGGTTGCCGCGCATGGAGCTGGCTAGCGTACGGCCTTCGCTAAGGTCGCGGTAAACGACATTCGACAACACTTTGAGTGCGGGGTCGCCCATGCGCGTGCTCATGATCTGCATCGCGTCGCCAATCGGCATGCCGCTCTTGTGCAATTGGTAAAGCTTGCGAAAGAACGGCAGCGCGAGCTTGCGGCTCGGCTTGTTACGCGCGAAGAGGCGACGCGACTTTTTATCACTACTGCTCGCAGTGAAATTTTCGGCATCCTCAGCGTCGGCCTTCACCGGCTTTGCTTTCGTGCGACCGACTTTACCTTTGCCCTGCTTCACATCGAGCGGGCGCACTTTGCCCGCGCGAATCTTGCGCAAAGCCTGCTTGCGGTCCACCGCCTCAACAACCCCCGTAACGGTGGCGCCGCCGGAATCGATTCCTTTGTAGCTGAAGGTCGGCATGAAAGCAGTAGACGTTTACGAGGCGTTGGTTCCGGGTTGATCGGCGCTGGCTTTTTCTTCCTCTTCGCTGATGACATCAGCGTAGCGCATCACTTCTGGCAACGAGGTGATGCCGCGTTTGACCTGCTCCCAGCCACTGCGCTGGAGCGTGGCCATGCCCTGCTCTTCAGCAAGTTTGCGAATTTCCCAAGCCGAGGCGCGGCGAATGATCAGCTCGTGAATGGCGTCGTTAATGCGCAAAATTTCGAACAAGCCCACGCGACCTCGGAAGCCAAGGTTGCGGCAGCGCTCACAGCCGTTTGGCTTTTGCACGAGGTGAGCTTCGGTGATTTCGGACGCCGGAATGTGCATTGCCATGAGGCAGGAACTCAGCTCCTTCAGCTCAATATCCGCGGGCAGCGAACAGTGAGGACAGATACGGCGCACCAGGCGTTGCGCGATAACAAGCTCAACCGACGAAGCGATGAGGAAGGGCTCGATATCCATATCGATGAGACGCGTAATGGCGCCCGGAGCATCGTTCGTATGCAGCGAAGAAAGCACCAAGTGACCCGTCAGCGAAGCGCGAATCGCGATGTCTGCCGTTTCGCCGTCACGAATTTCCCCGACCATGATGACGTCCGGATCTTGGCGAAGCACCGAGCGCAAGCTGTTGGCAAAGGTCAGGCCAATTTCGCTCTGCACCTGCGTCTGGTTGACGCCGTCGATTTCGTATTCGACCGGGTCTTCAATCGTGACGATGCGGCGGCGCGGATCACGAATGCGGCGAATGAACGAGCTCAGCGTCGTCGACTTACCGGCACCGGTCGGCCCAGTGGCCAGAATGATGCCATGCGGACGCTGCAAAATGGTGTCGAGCATCTTGACGTCGTTCGGCATGAAGCCAAGGTCTTCGATCGTGACCGGCTGTGTTTTATCGGACAGCAAGCGCAAGCTGATGCTTTCGCCATACATCGTCGGCAGGGACGAAATACGGATATCCAGCTCCTCATTGCCATAGTTGAACCCGATGCGACCGTCTTGCGGGCGGCGACGCTCGGAGATGTTCAGCTTGGCCATGATCTTCAGGCGCGAAATAATCGCCCGCTGGAAAGTCTTCAAATTCTCCGGCACACGGACGGGCACGAGCACGCCGTCGATGCGGTAGCGAATGTTGAGCGTTTCCTTTTGCGGCTCGAAATGGATGTCCGTCGCGCGGTCAGCAATGGCCTTGGAAATGACCTCGTTGACAAAGCGGATCAGCGCTGCGTCCTCGTCTTCCTCCTCCTCGTTCTGCTCGGAGTCGGCGAAGCCCTCCATGTCCTGCTCCTCAAGGCTACCCGAACCCACACCATAAGCCTGGGTGATGAGCTCGGCGACTTCTGAGGGATCGCCAATGAACCAACGCGGCTCGCGGCCAGTCGCCGCAATAACCCAATCACTCATCGTCGGTGATGGCGGCCAAACCGTCACCAGACATAGCTCGCCGCCATGCTCCTCTACCGTCGCGGGCAGGCATTGGTATTCGTGAATAAGGCGCAGCGGCAGGTGGTCTTCCGGCGCTTCGGATAGGCGGATCAAATCGAGCACCGGCGTCTGCGTTTCTGCGGCGAGGCGCGCAAAGACATCGGCCTCCTGCTCCTGCCAAATGCCGGCGAGGTATTTCACGCGATCTTGGCGAGGCGCTTCAGCGAAGTGCTCCTGCTGCTCCTCGTCGAGGCGCTCAAGCCAACTGTTGGGCACATCGTCCATTAGTTGCCAGCGTAGGGTGATCGTTTGGCGCTCTTCTTTGACTGCGAGTCATCCAGCGGCGCGTTGACATTCAGAGGATGACCTTCACCGGTTTGCTCTTCTAACTCCTTAGACTGCTCGAGTGCCTCGATGCGCTGCACCTTCGTGACCTGCGTCATATCGTCCGTCTCGAGGAAAGTTTGGACATCGGCACCGTTATCCAAGTTGCCAATAACTTTCTGCGCATGCTTATGCGCATCCTCCGGCCCGAAGTAAACCGTCGGACGAATGAAGATCATCAGCTCACGGCGGTCATTCGACTCCGATTCCGGGTTGAGCAGATCACCAATGATCGGGAGGTCGCCGATGAGCCACAGCTTGCCATCGCTTGTATTAAACAGTGTTTCCTGCAAACCCGCCAAGACAATAACCTGGCCATCGGAAACGCTCACAAACGAAGTCGCTTCACGCTTACCAATGATCGGCTGATCGGTGCCGTTAATCGATGTGGTGGTCACCACGTTTTCGACGATCTGTTCGATCTCCATCTGGATAATGCCGTTACTACCGATGAGCGGCTTGACGGTCAACTGGATACCGATGTCGCGGTATTGCACGTCGTTGGAAGTCGTGCCATCGGTGCTGTTCGTGGTGAGGTTCGTCACCGAGCTCGTAATGATCGGCTGCGACTGCGAGACATTAACGTTGGCCTCCTGATTGTGCGTGGTGACGATGTTCGGCACGGACAAGATGCGGATGTTGGTGTTTTCCGCCGCCGTGCGGAGGATGACCGCGAAGTCATCCGGATTGAGTGTAATGGCGGCCTCAAACGGAGAGTTCGCCAACTGCCCCTGGTTCACCGCGGTGGACGCCGCAAACGAAGTTGCCGGGTCAAGCAAGGTGGTCGCCAGGTCGCCCGTGCCCTGGATATTAAACTCACTGAAGCCGCTGGCCGCGTTATCCGTTAAGGTAACTTCGGCAATGAGCACCTCAATGTAAACCTGCGCCAGCAGTACATCGATCTGTTCGATAAGACGGCCAATCTGTAAGAGGTCACTCTTGGTTCCGTAGGCGACAATCGCATTGGAGCGCTCGTCGGCAACAACGGTAACGAAGTCCGAGAACTGCAAGTTTATACCCAGCTCGGCGACAACGAGGCCGGAGTCCGCCGCTGGCATCGGCGCGGTATTGGCCACCTGCGCATCCACTCCACCCGGCCCAGGAGCAGTGTTGGATTCCGGCGACGTCTGCTTGTTCTTGTCAGCGCTTTCGGACTTGTTGCGCGCATTTTGCTGACCTGAGATGACCTCTTCGAGCAGGGAATCAATTTCGGTCGCCTGCGCGTGCTTGATGTAGAAGACCTCGCTGGAAGTGATGGGCTCCACGTCCTTGTCCAGCTCATCAATCAAGTTCTGCAAGATCGGTTCGTTGGACGGATGAGTGATGGCGATCAGTTGGTTGGTGCGCTCGTCCGCCTCAAAGGTG
Organism: Cerasicoccus maritimus; assembly: GCA_031296935.1. GTDB lineage: Bacteria > Verrucomicrobiota > Verrucomicrobiia > Opitutales > Cerasicoccaceae > Cerasicoccus > Cerasicoccus maritimus. Next base: position 264,551 of record JAVDPD010000004.1, on the reverse strand, counting down.
GTATTGTTGTTAAAGTAACGCGCAATGCCAGACGTGCCCGTGGTGAGCTTGGTCAGGCGTTGGGCCAAGTCAGCCGCCTTGATGTGCTTGAGCGTGAAGAAGAAGATGCGCTCGCTATCGTAGTCCGGCGTATCAGCGGTGATCAGCACCTCCTCCATACGCTGAAGGTTGACGAGCATATCCGTGACAAGCAACGCGTTGTTCTTAGGCAGCATCAGCGGATTACCGCCACTTGCGCCTAAAGACGTCACCACTTGCACGCCTTCTTTCTCCGCATCGAGGTAGTTGAATTTAAAAAACTTCGTGTAGTAAACCTGACTCGGCGGCAAATCCAGAGTGGAGCCATGAAGAAATTCCGGCACCTGCGCCGACGGCCCTTGGGCGCCAGCAGCCGGCACTGCCTTAATCAAATCATCGCCCAAATCCGTAACGATCACTGCATTCAGCGCGAGTAAACTCTTAATGACCAGAATCGCCTCGCTCTTGGTCATCGAACCCTGCCCATTGAAATTGATCTTCACAGCGGGCAACGACTGCGAACGTATGATCGGCTTACCAGTCAACTTCTCGAGGTTGAGCAACACATCATTCAGCTCCATGTCGACCATGACTAGGTCGACATCCGCCGCCTCTGTTGCTGGCGTGGCAGGTGGGTCCAAACGCTCTGGAGTAGGAATGCGTGCGCTACGCGGCACAATCGACGGCGCGCCTCGCCCACCAGGCGCGTTGACTTGTGGCGGAGTCGATGACTCTGCCGATTCCGGGGGCTCTCCAGTATTGGTTTGGGCAAAAAGCTGGGTTGCGCATAGGACGCACATCGCGGCCAGAAAGGACCACAGACGAGCGAAGGGGATTGCGTTGGCGCGCAGAGACATAATTTACGGGTTCGCGGCTAGTCCGCTGGATTTGAGTTCGAAAGAGTTTAAAATGATGGTGGCGTCGAGCAGCTCATCGTTACGCGTATCGGCCTTCAGGCTAACGGAGACTTTGTTGATGTACGGCGACTCGGCGTTGAGCGCCTGATCGAGCGTCATCAGATTTTCAATCGGCGTATCTTTGATGTTGAGGCGAATCGTGTGAGCCACGTGGATATCCTGTTCCTCGCTGCCAGTGTTGAAGGTAAAGTTTGTCACGCCCGCCTGCTTGGCCAACTGGTCCACCCGGCCCGTAAGTGAAGGCAGGTCGTAGATGCGGTCGGACTTGTAGAACTCGAGTTCTTTCTCCAGTTCCGCATTGACCACTGGAGCGTTATTAAGCAAGCCCTGTTGCGCATCTAGCTGGCGCCCAGTGTCAGACCAACTACTCATAAACTGTCGGAAATCGCGAAGCGCAAAAGAAAAGACGATGATCAGGATCACCCACACAAACGCAACGAGCAGCGTCTTTTCGCGTGAAGTCATCCGTTGGAATAATTGACGCGCCTTCATTGTCCGCTCCCTTCCACGATCGACTCTTCCACCAATGGCGCATCCATCGCAGCCAGCGATTCCCCCACATCGACGTCTTGGCCAACATAGTCCAATCGGAGCGTGAACTCGTATTCGCTGCCACGCCGACGATAGCGCGCGGTTTCCAGCATCTTGAATTCACCGCTATTGGTCAACGAACGCCAAAAATCATTCACCTCATTCACGCTATTTGCGTAGCCCTGGATGGTGACGCCGTCGGTGTTGTCCACCTCGGCCGCGCGGTACCAGATGTTTTTAATCGGACGCTTCAGATTCGTGAGACCAAGGATTTCGTATGGCTGGAGCGGACTTTCGGTGAAGCGACGCAGATCCGCGAGGAAGTTTGCGTTTTGCTCAACGGCCAACACCACGGGATCCTGAGCAATGATCTTATCCTGCCTGCGCTCCACGAGGACGTTACCCACGAAGTTAAACAGGAGCATGCAGATCAAAAAGACCGCCGCCCAGCCTGACCACTTCAGCGCAACCCATAGATTGTTCTGCCAGCGGCGCGAACGTTGCTCTGAGGCAATAAACTCCGGCGCTCGCAAATCGGCCCACCAGCTGGCTTCCACGCTTTCGATAACCGCAGGCACCTCCGGCTCAGCGCCTTCAGCTGATTGGCTCACGACAAAAGTAACCTGCCGGTCAGCGCTTACACGCGTTTCGTGTAATTGATATATGGGCGTCGCCTCCGGGTCCACTCCCTGACTAACCAGATAATCGCGAACCTCATCAGTGCGCGTAACTATCGGGGTTTCGTCATCTTCACTGCGCTCCGTGAAGCGGCGGTGGCGAATACGCTGAGGAAAGCGAGCGCCCTCGGCGAACTCCATCAACATGACCTCCTGCTCCGACTGCCAAACCAGTTGCCTGGGAGGCTCTGGGAAAGTCAACAAGAGCGGCAGGAAGGCTGGAAAAACGTGCTCGGCATCATCCCACTCATCCAATGCGCTTTGACCGATACGGGGGCGGCAGGCGGCAAAAATCCACAGTTCACGACGCGCATCATCCACCATGAAGCCCCATGCCAGCTGCTCCAGCGGAAACGGCGCGCATTCCTCCAACGTCAACTCCGCCAAAGACGCATATTCCGACCGCGTCAACTCCTCGGGCAGCGGGATCAGCCGACAAAAGAAGTATCCCCCAGGCGTGAGCAACACCTCGGGCGCTCTTGCCTCAGCTACACGGATTAGATTGTCGGGGAGTTTCAGCATTTGGAAAAGTGCGAAGTATCAAGACATGTAGGAAATAAATCAACCGTCTTCCGGTCGATTCTCGTTGAACTCTAAAAAGCGCCAATCGCCGTTGACATAAAGGACAGTGGCCTCTGAATCGCTCGTGCTGGAGCTCGTTCCAGTCGAGGTGCTGTCAGCCTCGGATTCCGTGTTGCTACCGGTCGTGTTAATACTGAGGGAAGGGCTATTACCGCCCGTGGCCGACAAACTGCGGTCGTTGGTGCTGTCGGTTGAATCATCCTCTGAGCTACTGCTGTCAGAGCTATCACTACTACTGCTGGAACTGGAGCTACCGTCATCCACCAGTGCGGAAAGCTGGAATTGCTTGCCACCCTGCTCCACCCGCACGGTGATGCGGAACACATGCGCTTCGTAGCCCACGGCCGCATCAGAATTTATAGTGATGTCGTCGCTACTTGCAGGCCAGCCATCGTCCTCCGTGCCTGGAATTCCATCCAGCCCATATTGGAGATCCTCCAACGCGCGACGATCGAGCCCAGAATTCTCCTCCAACATACCCAGAACTGCTGGCGAAGCCGAGTTGATGTTTACATCATATTCGTGGTGGAAAGTCGTCGACTCCTTAAATTGTTTAAAGAGCGCATTGGGCGAGCCGTCTTCGTTGAAGAATATCTCGGCATAGCCCTTAATATAGCGGAAGTCATCGTGCGACTTAATGGGCTGATTAGGCGGCGTCACAGGCGGGGAAAGCCGTTCATAGTAATCGGCTTCAGCGCCATTGAGTCGCTCCAGGTCATCTTCGTCAATCCAGTCCAAGTAGGCGTCAATCAGCTCTTCGGATGTCGTATAGTCGATGCCCAATTGATCAAAAAACTGCTGCAGGCGCTCACGATCGACGGGATTGAGCGGGATGCGCCCGGTCTCGTCCGCAATCGTCACTGTGACGTTCTGGTTTGCCGGCCACGCTACGGGCGAATAGCTGATCGGGTCCCCCCAACCCTGGCTCGGGCTGTGTAATTTGCCGTCGAGCTCCTTGATTTCAGACAGTGCCGCCAAAGAAATTTCCATGGCTGAAAACGCAGTCAAACGCAGATCATCGCGCGCCGACGCCGTCGCTGCTGATCGAATATTACGCAACATGCTCTCAGAGAGAGAAACCGTAATTCCGGCCGCCAAGAACAGGAAAACCAGCACCATGATCAACAAATAGGCCGGGTGCGCCCCCCACACAATCTGTCTACACATCGAGCGCCTCATAACCGCGGAGTCTCCTCACCGCTGGGAGGCAGCAACAGCAGAGCCGTCACCGCTTTGTTTTTCTTATCTTGGCCAAAGCTCAAGCGGATGAACTGCGGGGCCGTGTTCTCGCCCTCGTCATTGTCCTCCATTTCCTCCGATACGTCCCAGCGCTCGTCGTTTTCGTCATACCAGAGGTATTCGAGTTTCGTCACGAGCGGGGATACTAAACTGCGGCGCAGATCATCGGTGTCCTCACTGGCCATGGCGTCGGACTGCCAATACAGGTAAAGCCCCTCGTCTTCCACGAAGCGCAGGTAGCAATCTACCTCAGGCGCATAGAGCTCGTTATCCGAAAGCAGCGGGATTTTTCCCGGCAAGCGAAAAGCAAGGGCCATCTCATTGAGACCACTAAGCCCGGGCAATTGACGCCAACTCACCGCATCTTCTGGCGCTTCGCCACCTTCATCGCCGAGGTTCTCGATCGGCTGCGCCTCCGCAAAGGCATACTCCATGAAGCGTCGCACATTCGCGATATGCTCATCACGCTGGGGCGCGCCTTCGGCGCTGGTCTTGAGCGACATCAGGCCAAACACCAGCGACACCGCAGCGGTCAACAACAGGCTAGACAAGCCCACTACCAAGAGGACCTCAATCAGCGTAAAACCAGCCATGCGACTGCGGCGATGATGGCCCTGGAACGAGCGATTAGTATCCATCGCGGCGCTCCTCCAGGTTTTTAGCGCGGTCGTTGAGCAGTTGCTCGCGGTCGCCATCAACTGATGACCAATCGGGTCGATAAAGATGCACCTCAAATTCCCGCGCTTCATCGTCTTCTTCCAGCGTGATCGAGATGACCACACGATAAAGGTCCACCATCTCCGCATCCTCAATGACGACCTCCCAGTTCGCTTGGGTCTCATCAGGCATTTGCCAATCACCGCCCTCTTCCATGGTTTCCTGATCCTCGATCGCAATGATCGAGCGCAGCAGGTAACGGTAAAGCTGCTCCTTGTCGGAATTGCTTTGTATCGCCTCGAAGGCATAAACCGAATTAAATGCAGCCTGGATCAACATTGCCGACGCAATGGTAAACAAACCAATGGCCAGCAATGCCTCGATCAAGGTAAAGCCATCACGTCGATACTGGCGACAGGTTTTCATGATAATAGCCCACCGGGGAGCTACGATAAAAGGTGGTTATTGGAGATGGTCTTTAGGATCTAGTCTAGTATCCAACACGCTCGTCACGAGAAAGTTGCGGACCGTTGGAAAATGTATCGAGCGTGAGAGTGGTCTCGTCGCCATCAGCGTTGCGCAAGGTGACGATCGCTGGGGTGGAGACGCCGCTCGGGTGAAACGTCAAATACGGCAGCGGCTCGCTGGAATACTCACTGGAGGACAGAGCCACGCCCGTGTTTTCGGCCCGAATGCCGCGAATCTCGACCGTCAACTCGTCCTCGTAAACCTGAAACATCGTAGGCGCACTATCAGTGCGTGGCGGCGCCGATTCTTCCTCGGGCGCCTCATCCAAGTAGCCATAGCGGTTGAACGTCGGCAGAGCACGGTCGGCTTCCTCTGCCGCAGTGATGCTATCGGCATCCGTCCTCAGTCGAAACTGCTGAGTCTCGGCATCGTAACTCAGGAAGACCACGCTGGCGTCATTAATCGCTTTGATCCGCGCTTCATGAGTCGCCTCGCGGAATACCTCATAGGCAGGCTTCGCACCGTTGCTTTTGAGAATGGAATCGAGGTTAAAGGACGCCACAACGCCCGCCATGAGGGTGATCAAGGCGAGCACGAAGATGACCTCCAGCAGCGTGAAGCCGCGCCAGCCATCGTCACTAAAATCGACACCAGGCCCGGAATGACGCGTCAAGGCATGCATGAGCCAACGTGGTTGGGGCGGGTTACTTATCCCAATTGTTCACGTCGTCACCACCACCTTCTTCATTCTGGCGATTCGGACCACTGGACCAGATGTCGGGCGTGCCGTTCTTGTTGTTCGTGCCCGGGTAGCGGTAGTTGTAAGCTTGGCCCCACGGGTCAGTAGCTTCTTGCTCCAAATATGGGCCGGCCCACTTGCTGCCCGCGCCACTGGGCGCAGTGACCAAAGCGCCCAGCCCTTGCTCAGTGCTCGGGTAGTCGCCCATCTGCAAGCGGTAGCTCATGAGCGGGGCCTTCACGCCCGCCGTCACAAACTGCTTGGTAATCGCGATTTGGCCAGAATTACTACTGCCCTGCAAGCCCATGATCAACGCGCCAGAGAGCGCTGCAATCAAGCCGACAACAATGATGATTTCCAAAAGCGTAAAGCCAGCCGCGCGCGCCCGCGCCTGCTGCTTCAAGGGAGTAGAGGTCATTTGCATGTTAAGTAAGAGAGATTTATTGAAAGAATGTTCCTTACAGTCGTGTAATATAACCTAACTACCGCGCATAATGTTGCAGAACAACAAAAAATCCCCCTAACCAGAGCCAGGGGGATTTTCGAAAAATTAAAAGTCAGCTTACGCCTTCTGACGACGACGGTAAGCAACAAGGCCCAAAGTCATCAAACCAGCCATGAACGCATAAGTGGAAGGCTCAGGAACGGCGGTAATCAAAATGCCGTTAACTCCATTAATCGACCCAACGAGTGCTGTCCCAGAAGTGCTGAGAGAAAAATTGTTGATAGTGTAATTATCCGGAATCGAGTCATTGGTTGCAGGAACCTGCCAGTTGGTGTCAGTAAAGAGACCCCAATTATTCATTAGAGAATTATATACGAGAACGTAGATTTGATCCCCCTCGGTAGGTGTTGAATCTCCAGCCAGAGTCGTGTAAGTGTTCAGCGGCTGTGCGAGAATGTTATCCTCAGGGATAGGACTTGAACCAGTGTTAGTTCCAAATGCAGTTGTTTGGCTTGCGTCTGTTGAAAACAGTGCGCTAACAGTGGCAAAATCAGATTTTTGTGCCTCAGTAAGTGAATTGAAAGTATCTAAATCAAATACCGTACTGAATGAAAATGAATAATCAGAGGTAAGTGTACCCGAAGATTCATTTTGATAGTATTTCCCAAAAAAATCATTGAGAGAAATACTGATTGTGAATGCTGCCTGTAGGCTAGAGCATGCTGCGAATAAGGCTAAAAAAGTGAGTGACTTTTTCATAGTTTTAGAGCAATGGATAGATAAGAAATACTGGCTGTACAATTATTCTGTGTATGCTGGAGGGAGAGCGACATAACCAGACGAACCTTGGCTACGAACTAACATGGCTTGGCCAGCATCTACAGGCGTCGATGTTCCAGAACCGCCAAAATAATCGCCACTTCCGTTAGAAATTATTATTACCGTATCATTAATATCTCCTGGCGTAAAGAACTGCAATTCACCAAGAATTCCAATCTGACTAGAGATGTCCAAATCACCGACCTCCTTGCCAACCGGGCTAGCAGATGACATTAAATTGATAGCGCCTGAAAACTGTGGGACCTGAGTATAAGTGGACTTTACAGTCCCGGTGGTAGTAATATCAACAACAGCGCTGAGAGTCGTCAAAAAGCCAGTGCCGGGATAGATAGGCTTAGCATCACCGAGCGGGCTTCCAAACCAGTTAGAACCAGTCCAAATGTAAATACTGGAACCACCGTCAGATGTAAAAAACTGCACTTCATCAAGAACTGCCAAACCAGTAGAGCCTTCAAAAAACTGCCCCAAGGTGACATGCTCACGAATTGCAAAAACCTGTCCAGAAGTGAGACCAACGTTTGAAAGAAGGCCAGCAACCGTTATTGAGCTTTCGTCGTTGGAAATGATGTCAAACGCAAAGCCCTCAGACACGGAATCACCAATCGACTCAGCGTAGTAGACTGGAAAATCTCCCTCATCGAACTCGTTTGCCGTAAAACCAGACGAGGAAAAAGAAATAGTCGTTGTCTCTGCCTCGATATCTTCGCTTACCCCAGTAGACTCTCCTTGAAATACGTTAGCATTAACAAAGAGAGGCGCGACCACGGAACGCCCTGCGGGAATCGTCATCTCCACCACACCGACCGGCACGGTGGCGACTTCAGTTGTTGCGGTTAGACTAGGGACAGCAAACGCGGCGACGCCCGTTAAAATTGAAAGAGTGGAAAGTAGTTTCATGACAAGATTATAGTGATTACTAGACCTGGCAGGTGAAGATAGATAAGATAATGAGCCAGAACGGAGCCCAGCGCAATCAAAATATTTAGCCCACCGTGTGACAACTATGTGTGTGTTTTATCAGCATTGATCGCAACGAATCCGCTATTAAGACGGAACCACTGCTACAGTACGCGAAGTAAGGAGTCGAGGACCTTCAGCCTTATTCCCACTTTTTTACGAAAGCCAAAGAATTGGGCCCGCGCCCGGGGATTGCCACGCAATGCACTGCTCCATGTCCAATATACAAAGCGCTTGCCACTCCACCCAGGCCGGAGAGCCATCACGCGACGAGGCCACGCCCTCCACCCTCTGCCGACGGATGCGACGCGTCAGCGGCAGCGCGAGGTAGCGGCCATCGGCGGTCAAACGAGCCGGGCGGGCACGGTTGACCTCCGAGTAGCGGTTGCCAGCCACTGCCAGGAGGCGCACGCTTTCGCCGTCGGCGGAGCGCATCCAGAGATCGCTGCTGCTTTCGGCAAAGTAAAGCCGCTCGCCATCGGGTGACCAAACCGGATTAATCCCCCTGTCGCGCAGGAGCACGAATTCACCATTGCGCCGTACGCGCATCAGCCCCCCGCCGCCGAGCGCCAGCTCGTCCGGACGATGAGGGTGAAACGACCCGCCGCGCCCCTCCGGCAGCCCACGGGAACCCAGTCGATAAAGCCGCTTGCCGGAAAAATCCACCACCTGGTAGCCCTCCGCCCCATGAAACAGCAAACGCTGACTCGCAGCGTGCAGCGCCAATGGGAAAAAGCAGTCGCGGGGGAGATTGACCAAGAGGGACTGGCCTTGCGCCAGATTGTAGCGGCAGAGCTGGTGCTGGATGACGACCGTGCCGTCAGCCTTGTGCGGCATCTCGGTGGCGACCAAGGCCACCAGGGAATCCGACTCCGGCAAATACTCGCAGAGCCAGAGCGCCCACTTGTTCAGCCCCAAGGCAAACAGCCGGTCCTCGCCGCCGCCGTCAACCCCCACTTGACGCAACTCGCTGGCGTCGCGGCGGTCGCCCCACTGGGCGCAATGGTAGCGGTAGATGCGTTCGCGAGTCGGGTCGTAGGCCACCGGGCAATCGACCGGGCTTGTGGGGCCGAGGTCGATCGGGTCGGCGAAATCGGTATCCGAAAGCAGCCAGCGCCCGTCTCGCTTCCAGACCAGCCGACGCCCGGTCGCGCGCGGTGGGACATTTTTCCAACCGGGGGCCAGGGAGAGGGGAAGGGAAGCCGTTTGCATGCAGAGCGTTTGTTTCGTTCGAATATAAGTATCACCAACGGAAAGGCGGCGGGAGGAAATTATTCTCCACTCCCAAGCCCCTCCCTATCGCAATCGGATTCGCTATCGCAATCCCCAGCCGGGCTTCGCACAGCATCTAACGACCGCTCTGGTTCACCAACCGTATAGCCACGCCTCCCCAGCTTAGTCAGCATTGCCGCGATCCGATCCAGGTCCGACTTCCGCTGTTGACTAAGCCCATTATCCAACGCTCTCCCAACAACAAGCACATCTTGTATTGCCGCACATTCCAATGCAGAGCCACGGGCAATCTCGAAATACTTCCGCCGATCAGCCTCCGTCGCCTTCGCGTTGCCCTCCGCAATATTCAGCGGGATCGACTGACTAGCCCTCAACCACTGATCACGCGCATGCCGGTGCAAGCCACTCAGTTGCTCAGCACGCTCAAAGACCCAAGCGACATAGCCAATTGCCAGGCGGTAAACATCCAGTTTCTCGTGTCCTAGAGCCATAATTATCGATAGCGATTACGATTCCGTTAGTGATTGCGATTTTGAGAACAATTAAGAACAGCGATTCGTTACCTTTCCAACAACTTGCAGACCCCGCAGACGCTGGCAAGGCCGGGCTGGACATTTCCCCGACCACACGCTGTGATACCGTGAAACGTCTCTCGCTGTGAGTAAAATCAAGACCGCCACCGTGCGCCGCAGCATCGCCCTGCTGATGGCCGCGCTACTCATCCTCTCCCTGGCTATTTGGCTGGGCACGCGGGAGCGCATGCCGGAAAAGATCACCATCGCGGGCGGCATTCGCGGTGGGGCCTTTAACCACCTCAGCCAAATGCTGGCCGAGGAACTCAGGCGGTCGACCCGCGCCGAAGTCGTGGTTATCCACACCGACGGCTCCATCGACAACCGCGAGCTGCTGGCCAGCGGACAAGTCGACCTAGCCATGATCTCGGCGGACACCCTGCTCGGCCCAGGCACGGAAGTCGTGGCACCGGTTTACGACGAGTTCGTGCACATCATCGTGCGGCGCGATTCCCACGTGCGCCGCATCACCGACCTCAACGGCAAGCACATCATCAGCGGGTCACCCGGGTCCGCCGACCACGCGCATGCGGAGGTGATTTTCCACCACTACGGCGTCACCCCTTCCAAGGAATCCGCGCAGTGGGGCGAGACCTACGAGCTGCCGCTCCTGCCCGACGTGGAGGCCGCCATCGAGATCACCAGCCTCAGCAGCCCGGGCCTCCGACAAATGATGACCAGCGGTGACTACCGCCTGCTCCCAATCGACGACGCCCGCGCCATCGCCTTTGACCACAACTACTATAATGTGGGCGACATCCCGCGCGGGCTCTATTCCGGCCAACTAGCCATCCCGCCCGTGCCCGTAGAAACCCTCTCCTGCACCGCCCGGCTCGCCGCCAGCAAGGACGCCCCCAAGCCCCTCATCAACGCCACGCTCGACGCCCTGTTTGGCGAGCGCATGCAGCGCGAATTCCCCGGTTTGCTTAGCCGTGCCGAGGCCGAGCAGCGCATCGCCCCCAGCTGGCACGCCGCCAGCCACAACTACCTGCAGCCCTACGCGGGCATCGACACCGTGGCCAGCTTCCTCGAGTCGCTTTCGGCGGCCAAAGAGCTGGTCGTGGCGCTCATTGCGCTGCTCTGGCTGGGCTGGCAGCGCTACCGCCTACTTCGCGAAGAGGAGCGCAAGGAGGGCCTCAAGATTCAAAAGGAGCGCCTCGACATCTTCGTCAACCGCACGCTTGAGCTCGATAAACAGCTCAACGACACCACCTGCACCGAGGAGCTGCGCGACCTGCACCGCAAAACAACCGAACTCCAGCACCTGGCCCTGAGCGAGTTGACCGAGGACGACCTACTCGGCGACCGCATGTTTTCCATCTTCCTGGAGCAGAGCAACAGCCTCTGCCGCAAGATCGAAAACCGACTGCTCTCCCGCCGCCTCCTCGCCCTGCACCCCGACAGCCAGACCAAGGCCGAGCCCAACCCGCAGGCCTAAAACAACCCTTCATTCGGGGCCGCAAAATGAGCAATTTAGCGAAGAACAGCCCCCTCACGCGCTTCGACTCGCAAAAATTCCGTAAGCCAATGTTAATTAGGCGCTTAGAAACCTATAAACGCTCCCTATCGGCGCAAAACCAGTACTTTTATGCCATTATGAGGCCATTTCGCGGCAAATTCATGGCAACTAAAGCAAACTTTCTGACCTTCCGAATCAGGTGGGAAGAAGATTGGATGCAGCGCAAGGCGACGTTGGCTTTTGGCACGCAGGCTTATGACTGGCAAATACACGCCCTAGCTCCGCCCCGCCCAATCCGTCACACTGACTGCGGCGACCGACAGGTGACGCTTTAGGGCGCGAGTCTCATCAAGACGAGTCGTTTGCAGCGCCCACAGCGCGGCAGAAAGACGATTTGAGCAGCCAGTCTTCCGGTAGATATTTTTCACGTGGTCTTTGACGGTGTAGATTTCAATACCGAGAATGATGCCGGTCTCCTCGTTGGTCTTTCCTTCCGACAGCAAATACAGCACATCAGCCTCTCGTGGAGTAAGCCCCGCCCGGCACAGTGCCGCCGCCTTGGCGCTCGCGATCGAGAGATTGTCCCGCGCCTTGGCGATGGATCGCGCATTGCCCAGAAGGGATTGCGCCAGGCGCAGCAAATCCCGTTCGTCGGCAGTGTAATCCGTCCCGCCCTGACGCTCAACGCCGAAAAACGGGATCTCGCCGCTCACTCCCGGCACATGGACCGCGCAATGGTCGTCAATGCCCAGCGGGCCATACACCTCGCTGAACATCGAGGTGTCGCGAAACTGACGATTGGAAAAGAAGTCACTACGGGTGAAGGGCTTACCACCATTCACGGTGTGATCCCAGTCCCATAGTTTGTAGTCGGCCATGACCTCGCCATAGGCCGTAATGGCCTCGGTCCAGCCGACGATCTCCTTGTTCACGGAGATTTCCAGCACCTGCGTCTGCGGGTCCAGCGTCCCAAAGATAACGAACTCACTTGATAGCAGCGTATCAATAAATTCAAAGGAGCGCTCCGCATAATTGTCCAAGCCAAGATCGGGCCGCAGCAATCGCTCCGACGCCAGGCAAAACTTTTCAACTTGCGCGTGGCTTAAAGGCATCAAGACATATCAGGTAAACCGCCCAACGCATTAGGTCAACTGTTAACAGTATGCCGCTGTGTCTTATAAGCCTTGTGTCGACGCCAAACCAACACGCCCAAGCCGCCAAAGCCCGCCAAGGCAATGTAGGTCGCGGGCTCCGGAACGGGGGTTACCGCGCCAATATTGAGCGTAATCGAGTCGCTGGGAATCGTCCAGGTGTAGGAACCGGGGATGAGGCCAATGGCGGCGATTGTCACACCGCTGTAAGTCGCAGACCCCGATAAAGGCCCGCCAACGAAACCTCCGGGCACATAGAAAATAGAATTACCACTGACGCCAAAAGTATCGCCAGAAATACTATTCGTGGTGGTGTTTGACCCAACCCCCAAATCATGGATTCCCCCCGATAAAAGATAGGTGTCGATATTACCCAGGGCGTATTGCCGCAGACGGTCTGAGGAGGGGCGAATTAACTGCCGCGGATCGGTATTATTAAAACTCGACTGAATCAGCGCGCCCGTCATGTCCAGAGACCCGCTGGCGGTCACCACGACATCTGCGCCGACCTCCTGAACGTTAATCACCAGAGCCGCCGGCACACTCGCGGAGGACAAAGTTGCCAAGAGTAGGATTAATGTTTTTCGCAGCATCCCATTAGTCTAGCGCATATCACTCATTTGCGATATCCCTCTTTGGAGGGGTATGCTAAACCGCCTCGACTGAAGTAGCCTTCCGCTTCGCCACGCAGCGTCGCCAAACCAATGCCCCCAAGCCGCCAAAGCCCGCCAAGGCAATGTAGGTCGCGGGCTCCGGAACAGGGGTTACCGCGCCAATATTGAGAGTAATCGAGTCGCTGGGAATCGTCCAGGTGTAGGAGCCGGGGATGAAGCCCATCCCGGCAATCGATTTCCCAAGGATGATACTGGATCCAGACAATGGCCCACCTGCATAACCACCGGGAACGTACAAGGTATCATTGCCATTGATCCCGTATGTATCACCGAGAATACTATCCGCTCTGTTATTACCGCCATCCCCTAAATCATGGGTTCCACCTGTGAGGGAGTAGGCATCTATATTGCCCAAGGCATACTGACGAAGCAGATCTGCCCTCGCACGAAGGAGTTGCCGCGGGTCCGTGTTGTTGAAGCTTGTTTGGAACACAGCGCCCGTCATGTCCAGCGACCCACTCGCCGTCACGACCACATCCGCGCCCACCTCCTGCATGTTGATGACCAGTGCGCCAGGCAAGCGACTGGCAGCAGCGATTAGGAGGGTAATGGCAGCAGGAAGAATTAAGTTACGCATAAGCGCACCTTACCCCAAGTCGCTACATTGCGGTATCCCCCCTTGGAGGGGGCTGGCCAATCTCGCCAGGCGCAGCCCGAGCGACGCGAGAAGCCAAGCGCGCCCCCTGCAATCTGGTAAAAAAACCGTCAACTGGATCATAGACGCCATACAACGATAGTCCGTACTTTTTATGATTGCCCCAATTTGGCAAAGTAGCGTTGATCGAAATTCGCCGAAATGGCGTTTCGTGGGGTGGGCTCAAGCCCAAAACAGAGACACAGATGGGAACAGTATTGCAGCGCAAGTTAGCGATTTTCGTGATCACCGTTGGAGCATTGCTTCGCCTGCGGCAGCTGCTGGCGATTCGCTCACTGTGGTGCGACGAAACCATGCTGGCCATGAACCTTTATGCTAAAAGTTTTCAGGAGCTGATGTTTTCGCCGCTGGATTTCGATCAACTTGCCCCCGTGGGCTATTTGGTACTGGGAAAGCTCTCCGTGATCTTGTTTGGGCCGAATGAATTGGGGTTTCGCATGCCAGCCTTCATCTTTGGCGTGTGTTCACTACCGCTTGCCTACCTGCTGGGGCGGAGCGCCTTCAAAAGCGCATGGAGCGCCCTGTGCTTCACCAGCCTCATCGCCCTCTCCCCCATCCTCGTCTACTACTCCAACGAGGTTAAGCCCTACGAACTCGACGCATTTTTTGCACTGCTCAACCTCTACGCCTACCAATGCTATTGCGCCGACAAACTGCGCCCGTGGGCGCTTTGGGCGATTGGCGCCGCGAGCCTCCTCTTCAGCTTTCCGGCCTGCTTCGTATTGGCGGCCATCGGCGCGCTGGAGTTCCTGCGAAACATTCGCCAGGGGAAACGCCAGCCCGCAATCCACGCCGCCGTCATTTCCAGCTGCTGGCTCATCACATTTGCCGCGATCTATGCGGTCTTCATCCGGGGCAGCCATAACAGCGACTACATGCAGGACTACTGGCAAAGCGGATTCATGCCCCATGCACCCGGGCAAGCAATTCCCTGGCTCGGGGAATCCCTGCTGGGGCTCAGCCACCTGTCACTCTTTCAGGATAGGCCCAACGGCCTGAAGAGCAGCCTGGATTGGTTTAACTGGAGCAACCTGACGGCGCTCACGCTAATCGCCATAGGCTTAGCCTGTGGATTTCGCAGCAAGCAGCGTCCACTCGTCGCAATCGCGCTGGCCGCCGCAATCATGATTGGCGCTTCCGCGGTCGAGCTCTACCCCTTTCGCAACCGCATGCTGCTGGGCTTAACGCCGCTGGTCTATCTCGCGCTCACCAGTGGGCTGGACTACTGTCTCTGCGCCCCCCGCAAAACCCTGCGCTGGGTCGGGATCGCCTACTCCAGCGCCCTACTCGGCTTACTGGCGCTGAGCGCGGCATGGACAGCGATACGACCAACTCAACATCAAGATATCAAAGCCGTCATGGCTTACATCCAGGCCCATGCGGAGCCGGGCGACCAAATCGCCGTCAGCCGTTGGAGCTACCTGACCTACTTTTACTACAGCCCGGTTTACGAATTGAGCAACCCGCCTGACATCAAAGTGAGGAGCTACCCGGAGGCCAAACAGTTCATGGCCGAGCAGGCGCCCAGTGGACGCATCTGGTTTCTGTTCTCGGTTCGCCCCGGGCAAGGCGCCCGATTCATTGACGAGCTGACCTCAAAAGACGCCCAACAACTTGCCCGACAAGACGCCCAGGGCGCCAGTTGCTTCCTGTTGGAGTTTTCGCCCTCAGCAAGCCACGCCGCAAACAGACCGCCCAGTCCCGCAATCCCCAATCTTTAGACTTTAATCCCGCGCCAACGCCTGCCATTGTCTCCGGTTTTCCCATGAGTCAGATGATGGACAGCGCCGCACTCCGCCAGTCGTTCCTGGATTTCTTCAAGTCCAAGGAGCACCAGATCGTGCCCTCGGCATCGCTTATGCCGAGCAGCCCGAACCTGCAGTTCACCAATGCGGGCATGAACCAGTTCGTGCCCTACTTCCTGGGCGAACAAGCGGCGCCCTGGCCCCGCGCGGCCGACACCCAAAAGTGCATCCGCGCCGGCGGCAAACACAACGACCTCGAAGACGTCGGTTTCGACACCTACCACCACACCTTCTTCGAGATGCTCGGCAACTGGTCGTTTAACGACTACTTCAAGGCCGAAGCCATCGAGTGGGCCTGGGAACTCCTGACCAAGGTCTGGGGCCTGCCCAAGGAGCGCCTCTACGCCACCGTTTACCAGCCCGGCGAAGGCGACCCCGCCGACTTCGACCAGGAAGCCTACGACTTCTGGAAAGCCATTTTCGAAAAGGAAGGCCTCGACCCGCAGGTCCACATCCGCATGGGCAACAAGGCCGACAACTTCTGGATGATGGGCGAAACCGGCCCCTGCGGCCCGTGCTCGGAGCTCCACATCGACCTCACCCCCAAGGGCGACACCAAGGGCGAGCTCGTCAATGCAGACAGCCCCTACTGCATCGAGATCTGGAACCTCGTCTTCATCCAGTTCAACGCCGAGGCCAACGGCTCCTTCAAGCCGCTCAAGCAAAAGCACATCGACACCGGAATGGGCTTTGAGCGCGTGGCTGGCATCATTGCCACGACCAAGAATTTCACGGACTACTCGCAGCCACCGAGTAACTACAACAGCGACCTGTTCCTGGACATCTTTAAGCACATCTCCAACATGAGCGGCCGCTCCTACGGCTTCACCATGCCGGAGAACCGCGACGACTTGTCCGGCGAAGAGCTCAACGACGTCATCTTCCGTGTGCTCGCGGACCACATCCGCACGCTCAGCTTCTCGATCGCCGACGGCATCGTGCCGGGCAACGCCGACCGCAACTACACGCTGCGCCGCATCCTGCGCCGCGCCGTCATGTTCGGCCGCCGCCTCGACCTGAAGCCCGGCTTCTTCACC
Source organism: Cerasicoccus maritimus (assembly GCA_031296935.1). Classification (GTDB taxonomy): domain Bacteria; phylum Verrucomicrobiota; class Verrucomicrobiia; order Opitutales; family Cerasicoccaceae; genus Cerasicoccus; species Cerasicoccus maritimus. The sequence goes on along the minus strand of JAVDPD010000004.1, from coordinate 247,895 downwards.
AAGCTCGTGGACCCGCTCGTCGACAAGATGGGCCCGTTCTTCCCCGAGCTGGAAGCCCGCCGCGACATCATCCGCGACGTCATTTCCGGCGAAGAAAAATCCTTCGACCGCACCATCGACCGCGGCCTCCAGCTCTTTGACCGCATCAACGAGCGCGCCCTCGTCCGCGACCTCCCACATTTCGAGGAAAACTTAAAGAATCTCGAAAAGACATACGGGACAGGCGTAGACTTAGAAAAGCACATTAGGCAAAACTATGGCCATACCGACCTCGAAGAGCTGCGGCGTATTTATGGCATAGAATCCAACGGCGTCATCTACGGCACCGAAGCGTTCGAACTTTACGACACCTACGGCTTCCCGCTCGACCTGACCGAGCTCCTCGCCCGCGAGCGCAACCTCGTGGTGGACCTCGTTGGCTTCGAGGCCGAGATGGAGAAGCAGCGCGAACGCGCCCGCAAAGCCCAGGTCAAGACCGTCATCAGCGTCGTCGACCAGGACGAGAAGATCCATTCGACCCAGTTTGCCGGCTACGACGTTAACGACCTGACCGGTTTCACCACCGAGCTCATCGGCACCTTTACTGGCGAAGACGCGGACTTCCTCGTGACGGCGCAGAGCCCGTTCTACGCCGAGATGGGCGGCCAGGTGGGCGACACCGGCAGCATCACCCTCGCCGACGGAACCAAGGTCGAAGTGACCAACACCATTACCGACGGCGTCGGCCACCACCTGCACCAGGTCGCCAAGGGCGATTACCAGGGGCAGATTGGCAGCCACGTCACCATGGATGTGGACGTAGCTCGCCGCCGCAAGATACAGCGCCACCACAGCGCCACACACATGCTCAACTGGGCGCTTCGCGAAACGCTGGGCGACCACGTGCAGCAGGCCGGCTCGCTCGTATCGCCGGATCACCTCCGCTTTGACTTCCGCCACCACGCCGCAATCACGCCCGAGCAGCTTGAGCAGATCGAGCGTATGGTCAATGGCCGCATCCTCGAGAACGCCGGCGTCCAGTGGTTTGAAGTGCCTTTCTCCGACAAGCCCGAGGATGTCGTGGCTGTCTTTGGCGAAAAGTATGGCTCCGTGGTCCGCGTCGTGGACATCGGCGGCTACTCCAAGGAACTTTGCGGCGGCGCCCACGTGACCGCCACCGGCGAGCTCGGCCTGCTCAAGGTCAAGAGCGAGTCCGCCATCGCCGCTGGCACGCGCCGCATCGAAGCCGTTTGCGGTGAAGCCGCTTTCGAAATGGCATCGCAGAATTACGCCGAGCTCCACCACATGGCCAGCAAGCTTTCCTGCAAGCCGGCCGAGATCGAAGAGCGCCTCGAAAAGCTACTCGCCTCCAACAAGGAACTCGAAAAGCAACTCCGCGCCATGGAGCAAAAGCAGGCCGCAGCCCAGGGCGGCAGCCTGATTGACACCGCCGTCGACAAGGACGGCATCAAATGGCTGGCGGGCAAGGTCAGCGTCGCCAACCCGAACGACATGCGCGGCCTCGGCGTGGATCTTCAGAAAAAGCTCGGCCCGAGCGTGGTGATTCTTGGCGGCGTCTTCGGCCCAAAGGTCACGGTGCTCGCACTCTGCTCACCGGAAGCCATCGCAGCCGGCATCAAGGCTGGCGACATTATTAAGAACCTTACGGCCAAGCTTGGCGGCAAGGGCGGCGGCAAGCCGGACTTCGCAATGGGCGGCGGCTCCGACGCCTCAGCCCTCGACGGCGCCCTGAAGGAAGTGGTGGCTTAGACGAAATATTCTTTCATAGGCGGCGTCGACCACAAACCAATGGACAATGAAGGACAGAAATGGGGGCTTGCTGGCATAGGAAGTCATGACTCATTTACGGCGGAACTTGACGAGCCAATCGACAAGAACACCTTGTGGGAGCTCACTCTGTCCGGCCCAAGTTGGAGTCTTCGCATAAAACTCGACGGCCCCGAATCCATAAGGGACTTCTACACATTTTTAGAGAAGCATTCATCGACATCCGGCCACCAATCCCACTGCATTTTCAAAAGCGAAGAGGAGGAAATCCGAATCTACAAAAACTCGGAATTAGGGGTTAGATTTATTCTGTGTGCCTGTGGAAGGAACTTTACCTCTGAAGTAGTAATCCAAGACGAAAAGGTAACGTCGCTTGTCCTGGCGCTAAAGGACCTTGTTGAAGATCTGGGTTCATAAAATATTTTCAACTCCCCGATCTTCCTGTTTAATCCAACCAACCAAATGCTCACCTCCGCCGAAAAAAAACAGCTTCGCGGCGCGGCCCAGCGACTACCCGCTGGCGTCCACGTTGGCAAACAAGGCCTGACCGACACGCTCATCGCAGAGCTGGATCACCTGCTTACACGTGACCAGCTCGTGAAGGTGAAGTTCATCGTCGACCGCGACGTGCTCAAGGCCGCCATCGCGGAGATCGAGGAGCGCGCCGACTGCGAGTGCGTGGGCAGCGTCGGCAAGACTGCGGCGTTCTACCGCGCCAAGGCTTCGGGCTCGTAGAGCACCTCATCACCCGTCTCGCCAGAGCGAATACGGATGGCTTCCTCGATTGGCACGATGAAGATCTTGCCATCGCCAATATTGCCGGTACGAGCGTGCTTGATGATCGTATCGACCACCAGCTTCACCTCGGTATCGGGCACGGCGATCTCGAGCATGACCTTCGGCATGAATTCGATGGCATACTCGCCGCGGTAAACCGAGTTGTGCCCCTTTTGGCGGCCGAAGCCCTTCACATCGATGACGGTCATGCCTTCGATGCCCACTTCGGCGAGAGCGTCTTTAACTTCGGGAACCTTGAACGGCTTGATGATTGCTTTAACGAGTTTCACTGGATTGGATAGGTTGACTGTTATTGAATTAAGGTTACTAATCACACAACGCCTACTGTATTGCGATTCTAATAAGTGATTCTAACGCCCGCACCGCCATTCAGTAGCCCAACTACAGTCTCCAATTAGCCAAACCTTGCTCAAAGTCACCTCTCCTCGCCGCCACCATTAACTTGAGCGTGGGGTGCCGTTATGCCGCGACAGGGGGCGAAACTTTTTTCTTGCAATCCACTTGCCAGGCTATTTGCTGGAGCGTTTTCCAATTTATCACCATGAGCGAAGAAGCAAAAAAGCAAAGCCGCACGCCGCTGGATTTCGATTTCAATGATGTCGAACAACTTTCCCGTTACGTAACAGATACGGGCAAGATTCTTCCACGTCGCATTACCGGACTGACCGCCCTTCAGCAGCGCCGCGTTACCAAGGCCATCAAGCGCGCGCGCAACATGCTTCTGATGAAGTAAGCATGTCGGCCTAAAAAACCCGAAAACCTCGAAAAGCGCCCAATGGCGCTTTTTTTATGGACGCATCTCACCCAGACTTCCTCACCGGCGATGCGGTCGGCATTCAAAAAGCGGCCAAACTGCTCCACGCGGGCCAGTGCGTTGCCGCGCCCACAGAGACCGTCTATGGCCTTGCAGGCAATGCCTTCAACGAGCACGCGGTGCGCAGTATTTTTGCAATTAAAAGCCGCCCCTACATCGACCCGCTGATTGTGCATATACATGCTATCGAACAATTAACGGAACTCACTCGACTCGACGATGAACAGCTCTCGGCCGTAAAGCTGTTAGCTGCCGAATTCTGGCCAGGCCCGTTAACGATGGTTCTCCCCAAAACCAAAGCGGTCTCTGGATTGGTAACAGCGAACCGCGACAGCGTGGCCATCCGCCAGCCCGCACACCCAGTCATGCGTGAATTGTTACGCACCAGCGGTCTCTTCCTAGCCGCGCCCAGCGCCAATCCTTTTGGCTATATCAGCCCGACCACCGCCCAACACGTGCGCGAATCTCTCGGCATTCGCTGTCCACACATCCTGGATGGCGGCCCTTGTGAAAACGGAGTGGAATCCACGATCATCGACTTACGCGATCCCCGTGCACCAGTCCTCTTAAGGCCTGGCCCCATCGGTCTGGAGCAGCTGAAGGATGTTCTGCACCTATCAGTAAAACGCCCCGCCCCAGCCAGCGACGCCTCCCTGGCCCCAGGCATGCTCGAGCGACACTACAGCCCGCGCACCAAGCTAAGCCTACACACCGCCGGTAGCCTGCCCGCAACACATACCGGCGAAGCAAAACTTTTACTACAGCGCCCTCCAAACGCTGATAGCCAGCATACCTTTTGGCTGAGTGAGTCCGGTAACCTAAATGAAGTTGCCCAAAACCTGTTCAGCCTACTGCGCGCATTGGATGCCGACGAAGCGATTCAGCACATACACTGTGAAATGCCACCCGCAGGACCCGGCATAGCCGACGCCATTCGCGACCGACTTAATCGAGCGAGTAAACGCTAAGAAAGAGCAAAGCCCCGCGTGCAATTTGCAGTCGGGGCTTTACATTTAAAAAGGCACGCTTAGGTGCGCGGCATCGCTTCTTCGTCTTGCGACTTCTTGGCGCGACCTGGCTTCTTTACGGGTACATCGAGAACATCACCATCCTCATCGTGACCGTAGTAACCGGCATAAGATTTGTCGTAATAGTTCGCGTAGTAATACGACGCAACGTTGACGCTGATCTGATTGAGCACTGCCCCAAAGACCGGTGTGTTCGACTCGATGATGCGACGCAAGTTAGACTTGGCTGTCTTGCGCTTCACCGCATTGAACTTAATAACATAAATAATGCCATCGGCAAAGGGCAGTACGGTCAACACGTCACTCACTACCGCAATTGGCGGCGTATCAATGAAGATGCGGTCGTAACGTTCGCTTAAGGTAGCAAGAAGTTGCTCAAAATCCGGGCTATTGAGGATCTGCGTCGGATTCTTCGCCTTAATGCCAGCAGGCAGGACATCGAGATTTGGGTAAAGCTCGGTAATGATCGCGTCATCGAGTGAGCAGTCACCTGCGAAGTATTTCACCACACCTTCTGTGCGCTCATCGATATTCAAGGACTTAGCAACATTGGGCATGCGCAAGTCGCCATCAAGGATAAGGACACGCTCACCATGAATCGCAAAGGTGATGGCTAAGTTCGTTGATACGAAAGACTTACCTTCTGAAGGCGAAGTCGAAGTCGTCAGAATGATTTTTGCCTTTTTGCTAGCCTCATTAAGCTTGAGCGCCGAGTGGATCGCACGGAAAGCCTCGGTGACACGACGCTCTGCATTGGATGCGACTGCCTGTGCCTTTTCCGGAGAATTCAAACGCTTAATGCGGGGCACAATGCCAATCAGCGGCAAGCCAACTGCATTTTCAATATCATAGGCGCTCTTAATGCGGTCGTCCAGGATCGCAATGAGGAATACCAAACCAGCACCACAGAACAAACCACCTACGATGCCAATGGCTAGATTCATCAGCACGTTCGGCTTGGCCGGCTTAGTGGATGGAGATGCCTTGTCGATAATACGAGCATTCGCAGAAACTAACGCAACCTGCGCCATTTCCGTCTGGTAGCGTGCCATCATCGCCTGATAAAGCGAATTGTTCACCGCAAGGTCATCCAGCATGGAATTGTATTTTACGGCAATCTCCCCTAGGTCCATCATGTCGAGCTCCTTCTCAGCCAGACGACTGCTGGTGTCCTCGTAAGTCTTCTTGGCCATCTCGTAGATATTGCGTGTCTTTTCGATCGCCGAATTCACTGCCTTGTTGATTTCCTTTTCGGTTTCCTCAACGGCACGGACAGCCTCAATCATGCTTGGATGCTTGTCGCGGTAGCGCTTTTTCAAAGACGCAACGGTGATATTTTGCTGAGATAGCTGCGTTAATAAATTAGAAATGCGCGGCATGTCTGCAATGAATGGAATATCCCAAAGTGGACGATCAGCATCCTGATACTCCTGAACCAGCTGCCAGTTGCGCTCTGCCATTGACAATGTTCGCTCGTCATCAACGACCGTGGACTTAAGCTTCAGCAGCTCATTGCCTTCATAACCGGAAGTTTCTTCGGCCGAAAACCCTAATCGCTTGAACTTTTTGCGGTATTCGTTGATCTGCTCCCGTATCTCCTCAACCTTTTCCCGCTGGTGCTCAGCACGGTTGCGCAAGTCTTCTACCGCACGCATGGAGGTCTCAATATTGAGCTTCACATTGTAGTTGATGTATTCATCGGCAAAATAATTGGCCACCTTGGAAGCCATTGTGGCGTCCGGGTGCATATACGACGCAGCAACGATCCAAGTCATCCGCAGTGGCGTTACCGACAAGTTTTTCGCCAAAACTTCTTCCAGCGACAATGGGCCAGACAAGCTAAACTGATCCTTGTAGGGTGCCATGAAGATCACTCGGTCTTCATCTTTAATGCGATCAGCGACAGCGCTGATCAAAGACCCACTTTGCAGAATACTAACTTGAGTCTGAAAGTCTTCAATTCCGCGAATAGTATTGTCTAGAATATCGGTATCATCCTGTAGAATCTTAGGATTATCGCGGAGCACTTGAATGGTGGCAGTCGAACGGTATTCCTCCGTGACATTGAACGTGTAGAGCAACGTCGCGACAAAAATAATGAAGAAGGTAACAACGAGATACCAAATTCGCTCGCGTAGAATAACGAGATAGTCCTTTAGTGACCGTGAAGGGCCTTGCTCCGAGCCTCCATAGCCTCCGTAGTTGTATCCGTAGCCATAGTAGTAGCCGCTGCCACCATAATTCCCATAGGAACCATATCCTTGGTATCCACCATAGGAGCCCGTAGACTCGTTCGAAACGTTGCGTTTGTCGATGTCGCTCATGTGCAATGAGGAATAATAAAGTAAGGGTAGAAAGTGAGCTGCTAGATGATTCGCTCTTTCACGAAAATAGTATCTCCATCCACGATGATGATATCCTTCGCCTCTGGGTCTTCTAGAATTTCATCAAAATCCAGCTCAAAGACTGTCTTTTTGCCATTCTCATCTGTGCGTGTAACCTGAATGGTGTCACTCGCCAGTCGAGTGCGGCTACCAGCTGCACTGATCACCTGAGAAAGCGTCATGGTTTCTTCCGGTGGGATAATAACCGGCCCTGGGCGATTAACTTGCCCATGAACATAAGCTCGGCGCTCAGTATATGAAAGCAGCAGTAGGGTAATCTGTGGGTTAACCAAGTAATCTCGATTGTAGAGATCGGTAATGAGCGTCGTCGCGTCATTAATCGTCATATCACCCACATGAACTTTGCCAATTAAAGGCAAAATTACAGTGCCTTCCTGGCTAACTCGGACCTGCTGTTCTAACTCAGGCTCCTTATATACAGTCATCTGAATAATATCCAGCGGCTGTAGAGTGTAGTTGGAGCCAATGAGGCCTCGATTCTTGCTCGCAGCATTGTTCTGCGCCTGGGCAAATGATGGAATCAAAAGTGCAGCAATGAATATGCAAAGGCCGGCGAAACGTTTCATGGAAAGAGTTGGTTGGTAAAAAAGAGGAAAGGAAGGCACTGCAATAGACCTTCCTTTCCGGAAAATGTTCAATCAGACCTGCAAAGAACCTAGCTTAATAGCGGAAGGTTGCTTGCAAGTTGACCGTGTGAGCCTGAAAGCTTGCACCCGTATTGTTGCTGCCAATCACAGGATTGAAATTTCCAGTAGAGTGGTTATTAATGTAGTAATAGCCAACACTCAGCTGCCAGTAAACGTTAGGCGTGTAGTTGACAGAGAGACTTGTCGTGGTGGTCAAATCTTCACGACCCGTCGTATTCTGATACTCTGAATTTTCCATACCGAACTCAGCGTTGGAGGAAATATACTCGTTGAAGGTATACGTCGCACCAATATCACCACCAAGGTTCGTGGTGGTTTGACCCTGTGCTCCTACTCCGAAGTCGTGGTAAAGAGTCGCGTAAGTCATCAGCTTAGGAGTCACAGCATACTCAGCAGTGCCATCAATCGCAAACTGGCCACGGGTATCTTGCGTAACCGGCACGCCGCTAACTAAGCGGTCACGGTTTGGATCACGGAGCTGATAACCAAGATTTACCGAAAGATTCAATTTAGGTGCCACTTCGCCGCGAACTGCGACATTGAAGAAGTAGTCAAAGTAATCCGCCGGACGCACTCCAGGAGTGCTGCTGGGGTCGGAGTAACGGAAACGGAAGCTAGGACCGACACTCAACTTTGGAGTCACACGCCAATAGAAAGAAAGCGGCAAGGTGTAAGTATCGAGATCGGAGTATGTATTACCGAAGTCTTGGTTGTTGGTATAGTCGGTACGGGTCCAAGTAAAGCCAGCGCTCGCCCAAGCCTTAGGTGAAATATCGTAATCGCCATCCAAATACGCACGGTAGTTGTCTGTTTCTACAAGGTTAGCCTGAAAGTTGCGCCCCGAAGTCGTCGCGGTATTCTGTTGGCTCTGAACGAAGGAAAAACCGGCTGAAGTCTGGAGGTTACCCCAATCGTAAGTGCCATCAACATAAAGATTCGCCAGCTCAGTATTCAGTTGGCTGCCATACTTGGTGTAAAAGAGGAAATCTTCGCGGAAATAGATGGACACGTTCGCGTTACTGTTACGACCGATGTTAATTTCCAGGCCTGGAGACACGTAGAATACGAAGGCGCTGTCCTTCGGGCGATTGACCACCACACCAGTTGGCGTTGTGCCGACTTGGCCATCGGTGTAGAAAAGATTCGAACGCCATTGGACATTCGTGCTGCCATTGAAGAAGACATCAACGGAATCACCAATCGAGACCAGAGGTGCGGCATTTGCGAAAGAACCTGCGCTTAGGGCTGCGGCAGCTAATAGGGTTTTCTGAGCAAAGGATTTCATGGTTTTAACTTTGTAGCTGGATATTTTCCGAAGATAGCAAAACTTCGTCTGGTAAAGGAATATCCCAACTTTGGGCAAAAGAATTATAAAAATCAAGCCCAAGAACCGTCTAGAACATGAAAATTCCAATATTTTCCGCATCAAGTGCTTGCAAATGTGACATTTGCGTAAACCTCAGAACTCCATGAGGATATCCTAATACGCCAAATCATGCTTTTAAGGAACATAAGCCTCTATTTAAGGTTGACCCGTTGATGACGCGTGCAAACCTCGGAAACATGAGTAATGCGACCCCTAGCTCCAAAAACCAGCAAAGAAGCATCTTACTCGGGTTCGCCGTGCGCAGACGGGGCCCAAGCGGACGTTGGCACATTAGGTTTCGCTGGGGACGCATTTTAGCCGTTTTTGCCGGATTAGCGGTCTTGGGATACATTTGCCTAGCGACTGCCCTGTTTATCTTTTTCAAAAAGGTCCAAAAATTCGACGACGTTCAATACGGGGACATGTTCACCATCTTCTTCAACATGGATGAGCACCGGGCTAAAGTCGGTGATTACCAGATCGAGATGGCCAAAACCATGCTTGAGGAGGGCAACTATCGCGACGCCTTCAAATTCCTCCGCGAGGGCGTTCAACGTTCGCCACAAAACCTCGAAGGTCGCCTGCTGGTTAGTGAATACTTCATCTACATCCCAAACCTCCGTGACCTCGATCGCGCCCTGAAACTACTCGAGGAGGGTCTTCCCTACGCGCACGACAATCCTGAATACCTCAAGCGCTACATTCAGTTACTGATTCGCCAGCAGGAAGACCAACAGGTCATCGATGTCTCCAATGAAATTCTGGCAGAAAATCCCGAGGAAGAAACCAGCAAACTGCTGTCTACCGCAGCCGCGACCTCCCACCTATACCGTGGTAATTTCGATGAGGCCGAAGACTTCATCAAGGAATACGACCTCGAATCCCAGATCGAAGGCTTATTATTGTCTACCAAGGTTTCCTGGGAGCGAGGTGCCCAGCGAGCGGCTATCGCCAAACTGGAAAACTCCATCGGCAAATTCAACACCAACGAGCCCATCTACGCCCAGCTCAGTCAATACTACCGCGACCTCGGTGAATACGAAAAAGCCCGTCAATACGCGGTCCTGCGCAACATCGATGCCCCACTGGCCGTTTCACCACGTGTCGACCTGCTCTACACCCTCAGCCTGACAGGCCAGGAAGAGCGCGCCGAAGCAGAGGCCAACGCCATTCTGCGCCAATTCCGCAACGACGAAAAAGCCATGCTCCGGCTCGCTAACTTCGCCACCGACGAGGGGCAAATCGACCTGGCACGCCGCATTTACGAACAGGCGCTGGAAAATGACTTCCCCATCGCGCCCTTCGCCTTGCTCCTCATCGAGTCCCACATTACCGCCAAAGACTTCGAAGGCGCGATCAGCTTCAGCGAGGAACTCGCCAAAGAGCGCCCCGATTGGCTCGAGCAAAACCTGCCCATCTTCAATAGCTTGCGCTCCGTTGCCTACTACGGCGTAGGCAACATGAACCTGGCCGATATCTACATTGCCCAATTCCTGCAACAGCCCAACCTGCGCGCAGAGTCCCTCATGGCCGTCTCCCGCCGCTTCACTCAGCTGGGTGGCGACGAATTTGCCCGGCGCGTGCTCAAGCAGGCCTACATCAACAATCCCAAAAACCAGGCCGCCCTCTCCAATCTGATCGAAATCGAGATCAAAACCGGCAACGCCGCCGAGTTGGGCAACTACCTGAAAAAGCTCCTCCAAATGCGCCGCCCGTCCGTGGAAATTCTTGAGCAAGCCTACGAGAAACTCGGCAGCGACCGCTTCATTTACACGCCCGACCGCGAAAACCTCCTCATCGAGCTCAACACAGTCCTCCGCCCGCAAGAGCAAGCTAGCTAGAGCATCTATGCGATACCGGCAGCTTATCATTTGCCTTATGCTGCTCGGGCCGCTAACGGTAGGCGCGGACTGGAGTTTCCTCAAAAACGTCCAGACTCAAAAGGGCGACAAACAGATTGCCGCCGCCAAAAAGGCTATCGAAGCAGGTGACTATAAAGACGCCTTCCTCAAACTACGCACTGGCGTGCACTATGCGCCCGATAACTTGGAAGGGCGTCTGTTACTGAGCGAATTCTACGTCCATCTCCCCGGACTCCGCAACCTCCCGAAAGCCGAAGAAATCCTCTCCGAAGGACTACCCTACGCAAACGGTAATTATGAATACTTCCAGCGCTATATCCAGCTACTTCTGGATCAGCAGAAAGATCAGGCTGTTATTGCGTTCGCACAAGAGGAACTTCAAGCAGAGCAACCACCGGCCATAAAAAAGCTCTTGGCCAGCTCAATGGCCACCTCTCTCTTCTATCGCGGCCAGTTCGACGCTGCGCAGGCCAGCATTAGGCAGTATCAACTCGCGGAAACGACCGATGGCCTCCTGCTGTCTGCCAAAATCGCCAATGTGCGTGGCAATGTCGCCCAAGCCATATTGCTACTTGAGGACGCCCTCTCACACAACCAGTACAAACGCGATGCGCTCTATGCCGACCTCACCTACTATTGCCGTGAGCCACACCCAGCCAAAGCCCTCAAATACGCCCGCCTGAGAGCCGCAGCAGCACCCGAAGACACCGGCGCCCAGATTGATCTACTCTACACCCTCAGCATGAATGGCGATACAAAAGAGGCGCAAGCACATGCCTCAAAGATACTTAAGCAGTTCCACGAAGACCAGAGAGCCCTCATCATGCTCGCCAACGTCGCCGCAGATGAAGGGCAGCCTGCTCTCTGTAAGCAAGTCCGCCAAACCGCGCTTAAGCTAAAAATGGACCCTGCCCCCTTCGAGCTCCTCGCCATTGAAAGCGACATCACCGCGAAGAATTACCAACAGGCCCTCACCGACTGCAAAGCGATCACCATAACCAAACCAGAGTGGCTCACGCCAGCCGACCAAGGGATTTTTAACGCCCTAATCGCCGTCGCCAACACCGGTGCGGGCAACGATGAAGCCGCCGAGGAAGCTATCGACGCCCTGATGGACGATCCCTACCTACGCGCCGAATCCCTGAACGCCATTGCCCGCCGCTTCGAGAACCTGGGCCACGTGGACACCGCCCTGCGCATCGCCCAGAAGGCTCATCAAGAAAACCCGTCACACCAGAGCGCGCTGACTGTGTTAATCGATTTGGAAATCAAAACCGGGCAAACCGAACAACTCAGCGAGCATATCGCCCAGCTGCTCACCATGCGCCACGGCAGAAACGATATCCTCGCTGAGGCCTACGCCACGCTCAGCGCGCAGCCCGGTCCCAGAACCCCAGCTGAAACCCAAACCCTGCAAGCGCTCAAAACGCGGCTGGAGCCAACCAACGCACGCTAGTCACCCCTACTCCGCTTGCGGCCTACGGCGGATGACGGCGTTGTAGAGCGCTTCGCGCAACTCGGGGATGCCCTCTTCGCTGAGGCAGGAAATCGGCACGATTTTCAAATCCTGATGCGCCTGGCGGAAGCGCTTCAAGTTTTCCGCCGACGGCTCTTCGTCCATTTTGTTGGCGATGATGATGCGCTCGCGGTCAGCCAGCTCATCCTCATAAAGTTCCAGCTCGCTGCAAAGCTGTGCGTAGTCCTCCAGAGGGTCGCGGTCTTCCTCGCCCGACATGTCGATCATAAACAGCAGGATGCGGCAGCGCTCCACGTGGCGGAGGAATCGGTGCCCCAGCCCACGGTTTTCGTGGGCGCCTTCGATCAGCCCGGGAATGTCCGCAATGGTCATCCGCTCGTAGGTGTCCGGGAAATGCAACACGCCAACGCTGGGCGTCAACGTGGTAAAGGCGTAGTGGCCGACCTTGGGCTGATTCTTGGTCAAAATCCCCATGATGGATGACTTGCCCGCATTCGGGAACCCCACCAAGCCACAATCAGCAATCGTCTTGAGCACCAGGCGGTATTCGCCCTCCTCGCCCGGCTTGCCAGGGGTAATCTTACGTGGGGCCTGATTGACTGAAGATTTAAAGACCAGGTTCCCCAAGCCGCCGCGACCGCCATTGAGCAAAATGATTTCCTGATCGTGTGCGAGAAGCTCGCAGACCATCTGCCCGCTCACCACATCAAACACCTGTGTGCCCAGCGGCAGACGGAGGCGCTTGTCCTCCCCCCAGGCGCCGTGCTGGTCTGAGCCACGACCGGGCTCGCCGTTTTTGGCCTTGGCGTGCGGCATGTATTTGTAGTCGACCAAGTCCGCAGTGTTTTCATCGCCAACGAGCACCACATTACCGCCACGCCCGCCGTTGCCCCCATTGGGGCCGCCCATGGGCTCATACTTCTCGCGGCGAAAGCTCAGGCAGCCATTCCCACCATCACCCGCTTTGAGTTTCACTGTTACTTCGTCGACAAACATAGCGGCTTAAAATGAGGTTAAAGAATAAAGTTTAAAGGTTAAAGATACGCGCCCTCATCATCCGTAAGGAAAAACCGAGATTATCGACAAACCTGCTGTAACCTTCCACCCCATGCCCAAACCGCATCCCTACGACTGGCTCATCGAACCAATCGCCGAGGACCCGTCCTTCGTCCGCAAACCCATGTTTGGCGCAGTCGGCTGCTACCTGCGCGGCAAAATGGTCTGCGTGCTCGCCGCCCGAGAAAAGCCGTGGCGCGGACTGCTCATCACTGTTGAACAGTCAGAGCAGCGCTCCATCCTCTCGGATTATCCACAACTGACTCCCCACGAAGTCCTGCCCAAGTGGCTTTACCTGCCCGAAGAGCACGACGACTTCGAGCCCGTGGCCGAGGCCGTCATCGAAGCCATTCGCCAAGGTGATCCGCGATTCGGCGTCATCCCGCCTCCCCGAAAGCGAAAGGCAAAAAATGCGGCCCGCAGAAGACCGCTCTAGGGAGCGTTTTCAGCATCCCATATCCGCCACGGCGCCAGCTCCAAACTATTACCGGCCGGATCGCGAAAATACAGCGATCGGGCACCATTTGGCCAGGTGAACTCCATCTCCACGGCCACGCCGTGCTTGGCCAACTGCTCACGCCAAGCGGGAAACTCAGCGTCGTCCATGCGAAAACAGATGTGACCTGGGCCCGTAGCCCCGTGGTCCGGCAACTCATGCGCAGCACCGTCGCTGGCCCGCGGATCAAAAATCAGCAGCATCGCCTCGGTCATTTTATAAAACACAAACTTCCCCGCCTCTTTGCTAAACAGCTCCAGCCCCAGCACCTCGGAATAGAAGTGCTCGGCGGCAGCTAGGTCGTCCACGTAAAGGCAGGTTTCAATGATGTGACTCAGCGGCTTCATCACTGCCTTACATTTGGCAAAAAACATCACGTGGCAATCGCAACCAGCCAGCATCCCGCTAGACCGCAGCATCTCGCTCTGGGGTGAGCTTGTCGAATCCCTGGACCGGGGAGATTGGCGCAGGGTGCCAATGCCACTCCGTCGAGCGGCTAGCTTGTAAGCGTCGCCCTACCTTTTGCCGTCAGCATGGGGTGCGGCGCGGGGACGCGCCTGCGCTACCTCAGACTTTGCACCTGCAAATACGGCCTTCCGGCCAATCGCCCATTTTTCCAGCCATTCGGAGTTTTCATTCACTCCTGCTGTGCTAGGTTATCCACATGGCAGACCCCTTACGCATTGGCATCATCGGCGCGGGCGCGAATACCCGCAGCATGCACATTCCTGGCTTTCAGGCTATCGATGGCGTGGAAGCCGTCACCATCGCCAACCGGACGCCCGAGTCCGCGCAGCGCGTAGCCGACGAGTTTGGCGTCCCACGCATCGCGAAGCGCTGGCAGGACGTCATTGAAGACGACGCGGTCGACGCCGTTTGCATCGGCACCTGGCCCTACCTCCATGCCGAGGCGACCATTGCCGCCCTCTCCGCCGGCAAGCATGTGCTCACCGAGGCCCGCATGGCGATGAACCTCGATGAGGCCAAGCAAATGCTGGCTGCCGCAGGCTCCAAGCCCGACTTAGTTGCGCAAATAGTCCCGGCCCCCTTTACGCTCGAATACGACGCCACCGCCCAGCGCCTACTCCGCGAGCTAGGGCAAGTGCGTCAAGTCCGTCTCGTCCACGTGGGCGGCGCGGCTGCCGACCCCACCTCACCCCTTACCTGGCGTCAACGCACCGACCTTTCCGGCCACAACATCATGACAATGGGCATCATGTTCGAAACCGCCCAACGCTGGCTCGGCCAAGGGGTCGACGTTGACTGGGTACAGGCCGACGCCACGACCGTGATCGACGAGCGCCCCACCGCCATTGGCCAAGGGCGTGCCCCAGTCACCATTCCCGACAGCCTGAATTTTATCGGGCGCTACAACAACGGCGCCCAACTCCTCGGCCATTTCTCCTGCGTCGCGAGCGGCTTCCCCGTTTGGCATCTCGACATCCAGTGCTCCAGTGGCAGCATTCTCTTCGATGTCACCGAGTCCAAGCTCTACCTGACCCACACTGGCGGCACACCAGAACCGGTCTCCCCCGACTCCGGCACAGCCATCGGTTGGCGCGTGGAGCAGGATTTCGTGGACTCCATTCGCGACGGTAAACCGGTCACCCTGACCAGCTTCGCTGACGGCGTCCGCTACATGGACTTCACCGACAAAGTCTGGGCGAGCATCCTGCGCGACCGGTAGGCTGCGTGCCGCTGCACCCAGTGATTTGCCCACTGGGCAAATGGCTTATCCAACTGTCTACGGTGGCGCGGATCGTCTCGATCCGCAGTTTCAGGCTTACGGCAAAAGGTAGGGCGCAGTCTCCAGACAAGCCGCCGCGTTGCCTCAAGGCAATTGAACCAACTTAGGTTTGACTACGCAACGCAGTTAATTCGTGTTATTTTGCATGGATTTAAAATGCCGCCGCGGCACCACCTGGAAAATCGTCATCCTCGCCATCGAATCAAGTATGCGCGCGGTTGAGGATCTGAGAAATCGGGCAGAACACCAACGAGAGAAGGTCGAAGATCTCCGCGAAGAACTAGCCGCAAGCAAGCGAAACGGTAAAACAGACGAAGCTCTCCAGGGAAAATTCGATGCCAACCGCAGCCTTTATTATTCAATGATGGAACGTTTCCAGGCAGAAATGGCAAGCGTCTCACTCACGACATCACCACTGCGGATCATCGACAAGGCTACCCCTCCAGTCCGCCCCTATAAACCAAACATCATGCTGAACCTTGCCCTACGCATTGCTATTCCAGCTGGCGTATTCATATTGCTCGCAACTCTGCTCTTTGCCTTTGGTAGCAAAAAGAACGACGCCCCGCCGCCGTTGCCACGCTGAGCAGAAGGCGAACGTAGCTATACACAGCGCCAACCCTCAGACGACCTGAAACACTAGCATTATATGATTACCTACTTAAAATGGGGCCTACGTGCCGCCCTACTTTTGGCTTTTGTCGGGATATTTTGGTTTACGCGCGTTGCCGAAGCCAACTTCAGAGATAGCTGCATTATTTTTGTCGCATTCGGCATTCCCGTGCTCGGGATTTACGCCTTTGCCGACATCAAAATCCGCTCGAAGCTTGATCATGTGCCTTTGGTCTCTGGAGGAACCTTGCAGCAAATGCATCTGGAGCCCGGCGGCATGTCAGTCAAACGCTCACTACCGGGAATCAACCCGGTGGACTTCACGATTTTCTATTTCGTGCAAGGCCTGCTGTGTAGCCTTAACCGCGATGGGCTTATCGCCAACATCGTCATGCACCCCTTTACTTACTGGCGCGGCAAGAGGACTTGGGGCTGTATTGTAAAGGCCAATAGCGAACTATACAACTACGGCATTGGCTCAATGCCCGCATTCATCATCTACTCAGACACTCCAGACGGCACAGCCGATCTGAATGAACTCGAGTATGCTGCCGACATTGTCTCACAGGCTCATTACGATGGCTCGCCGGAAATGGCGCAGTTGGCACAAGTCGTTCATGACGATTACTCGCGCGACCGCGGCGTGACCGTGCCTGCCGAATTTGGCCTCCGCTACCCCTATCGCGTGTCATCATTTTTCGTGCGGCGTGGATTTCTGCCAGACCGACGGATAACCCAGAACATCCTGCCGGTCCGCGTTGGCCAATCAGGCGTCGTAACGATTCTACACTACAAGCATTGGACCAAGGCGATGCGTGCGTATTGGCGCGGAAAAACCACCACGCAGACGGGGATGAGATCACTGGAAGAATTGGCTCAGTAGCAGCCTAGCAATTTCTACTGCGCCCTACCTTTTGCCGTCAGCCTGAAACTGCGGATCGGGGACGATCCGCGCCACCTCAGACAGTTGAAATAGCCGTCTGCCCTTCCGCCATTTGCGCAATGCGCAAATCTACCGGTCCAGCAGGATGCTGGCGAGGAAGTTGAGGAGGTAGCCGGTGGCGATGATGGCGATTGTGGTGACGCCGAAGAAGATCGCGATGAGCGGGAGCTTGATGATGCGGCGCAGCATGATGGCCTCAGGGAGGCTGAGGGCCGCCATCGCCATCATAAAGGCCAACGCCGTGCCCAGCGGGATGCCCTTTTCGAACAAGACCACGGCCACGGGGACAATTGCCGCGCAGCTGCCATACATCGGCACACCAAGGATGGTTGCGATTGGCACGCCAAAGATGCCAGTAGCGGCAATCATGTTTTGAATCACCTCTTGTGGCACGTAGTTGTGAATGAATGCGCCGATGCCCACGCCAACGAGGACCCAGAGCCAGATCTGCTTGATCACGTCGGCGGATTCGTCGAAGCCGAACTTGAGGCGGCTTTTCCAGGTGTATTCACGGACGACGTCTTTGTCCGCATCTCCGGCGAGCATATCTTGCTCAATGAAACGTTCGAGCTTCAGCCGACCAATAGCGGCGCCGGCGAACACGCCCACGAGCATCCCGCTGGCCACGTAGGCAATGGTGATCGGCAGGCCGAATTCGCCCACCATGAGGATGGCCAAGTATTCGTTGATAATCGGCGAGGTGACGAGGAAGGAAAACGTCACCCCGAGCGGCGCGCCGGCCTTGAGCAGGCTGATGAAAATCGGGATCGACGAGCAGGAGCAAAACGGCGTGACCGCGCCAAAAATCGCCGCCACGAGGTTGCCCCAGAGCCCGCCTTTGCTCATCCACTGCTTCAGCTTGTGCTCGGGCAGCCACGTGCGCACGACGCCGATCAGGAAGATCATCACCGCGAGCAGCAGGAAGATCTTGATCGTGTCGTAGAGGAAAAAATGGACCGCGCCCCCGAACCGGGATTCCGGGTCGAGGCCAATCCATTCAAAAACGAGGACGTTCAGCGAGTTTTCTAGCAGCATTTGCCGCCCTTACCATCGCCACCGCAGCAGCTTTGCTGCGCTTTGGCGTCGGCCTTTTCCTTCATCGAGGAATCGAGCTTGCTAATGATGCGGGTGAAAAAGCCTGGCTTGGCCTCTGGTTTCTTCGCTTCTTTTTCTACCTTTTGGGTGCTCATAGTGGTGATTTTGGAAAATGGCGGTTTAGGAAATTTGGTCCATGTAGTCGGGGGAGGTCTCGCAAAAGCGCTTCACGACCTCGGCGCGTTTGGCCAAGTCGACCTCAAAGCGGAGGCTCTCACCGGCGCTGTCTTGCAAGCACTTGAGGTTATCGAGGAGCAGCGGGTTATCGGCGTCGGCGAGGCGGTAAATCATCCACTGGGCCTTGCGCTCGCACTCGACCATGCCCTGCTCCTTCATGTAGCGGAGCTGCTTGGAAATCTTCACTTGGTCAGCATCGAGCACCTCCATGATGTGGCACACGCACAGCGGCCCTTCCTGCAAGAGGTTCAGGATGCGCAGGCGCTGCTCGTCGCAGAGGCACTTGTATATTTTGACGACTTCCATTGTTGCATATACCATCGACGGAATATGCCCCGCGCGCAAATCATTTTCGCAAATTTCTTGGGCGGTCGAATCGGCGCAAGAACGTCACCAATTTCCGCGAACAAATGTGCTTTCATCGTTTCCTAATACGCTATCGAGGGAAAAATACGCCAACTCAAGCAGCACCCCTGGGCCTTGATCCTCCTCGGCGCCGCCGGAGGGCTGTTCGTTGCTGCGTTTTGGGTGCCGGCGCCCACTTACCAAGCAATGGTGTCATTGCAAATTTGGCCTCAAAAAAATAGCATCTCAATGCTCGGCCCCAACGATGACGAAATCTGGAGCCGCAGGATCAAAGAAACGCGCAAGGAAATATACGCATTGGTCGCGAGTGACGAGCTCACTGAATCTACATCCCAAAGATGGCTCAAAGAGCATTACAGTATTTCTTACCACCGCCAAGAAACCAGCGATGAATTACTGAACGACCTTCGTGACGGGCTAAAACTTGAAATCTACCCGACGACAACTGTGTTTAGCCTTAACTACGAATCACCGCGCATCGACGATGCCGTCCAAATTGCCAACCTCTATGCCGAGGAGTTGCTCAATCTCCGCGTCAAAGCCGAAATCGAGAGAGGCCTTGAAGAAGTGGAAGGTCAGCGAAAATCGCTGTTTCAGAAGAGAGTTGACCTCGTCGAGCAACAGGAAGTTGTGCTCTCAAAGCTTAAGGCGCTCATGAAAACAGACCGGAGCACCGAAAAATATCATAGAGACTTCAAAAAACTCGAGGGAGAGATGCGTGACGTACAAGAAAAGTTACGCCTCAATCAGCAAGAGAGCGCCGATCTTTCGGCAGAATTCGTCGGCCCACGGCTCGTCTCCGCCGGCATCCGCCTAATCGACCGAGCCATGGTCGAGAACGCCCAAGTCATTCCCAATCGCCGCCCCTCGCTCATCGCAGGGGCCATTTGCCTGGTAGCGGCGTTTCTCACCCTATTTAAGAGGCCTCCAGCCCAGCTGGAGCCCGCCTAATACCGACCATAAATCATTTTCAGCATTCCGTCGTTTGAGTTCAATTGACGTCCGGATAAAATCACGGCATAACGCCTGCTTCAACGACGTTCCTGTTGTTAATTTTTCACCACCACCAACCAGCAACTATGCCCGCTACCAAAAAGAAAAAGGCGACCAAGAAGGCCGCCAAAAAAGCCGCTGCCAAGTCAACTTTCGCCATCGATACTTCGGTGGAGTTGTTCAAGAAGCGCATTGAGGAAAACCTCGTCCACGAACTGGCGCGTGACACCGAGACCGCCACGCCGCGCGACTGGTGGCTTGCGACCTGCCACGCCCTTAACGACCGCATCCTCGAGCGCTACATCGCCACTCAGGGCGTTCACAACGACACCAACGCCCGCCGCGTTTATTACCTGTCGCTGGAATACCTGATGGGCCGCCTGATGGAGAACAACCTCGTCAACTGCGGTATGTTCGACATCGCCGAAAAGGCGCTCAAGGAGCTCGGCATGGACCTGCGCGAGATCGGCGACGCCGAAGTCGACATGGGCCTCGGCAATGGTGGTTTGGGCCGCCTCGCCGCATGCTTCCTGGACTCCCTTGCCACGCTGGATTACCCGGCAGTCGGCTACGGCATCCACTACGAATTTGGCCTCTTCCGCCAGGAGTTCATCAACGGCCGCCAGCATGAGCGCCCGGACAACTGGCTCCAGCACGGCAATCCGTGGCACATCGTGCGCCCGGAATACGAAGTGCGCGTGCCGCTTTATGGCCACGTCGAATACAAGGCCAACGACGCGGGGGACTGGGCTCCGGCCTGGGTTGGCGCCAAGGAAATCGTCGGTGTGCCGTGGGATATTCCGATTGTCGGCTACGGCGCGCAGACCGTGAACTTCCTGCGCTTGTGGGAATCCCGCGCCTCGACCGAGTTTGACCTCGAGGCCTTCAACCGCGGCGGCTACACCGAAGCAGTCCGCGAAAAGGCGATCAGCGAAACGATCAGCAAAGTCCTTTACCCGAACGACGCCACCGAGTCCGGCAAGGAGCTGCGCCTCGTCCAGCAATACTTCTTTGTCACCTGCTCCCTGCACGACATCATCCGCCGCTTCAAGAAGAAGAACAGCGATTGGGAGGACTTCCCGAAGAAGGCCGCCATCCAGCTCAACGACACCCACCCCGCCGTGGCCGTCGCCGAGCTCATGCGCATCCTCATCGACGAAGAAAAGCTCGACTGGGACGACGCCTGGGCAATCTGCCGCGGTTGCTTCGCCTACACCAACCACACCCTACTGCCCGAAGCGCTCGAGAAGTGGTCCGTGCCGCTATTTGAGAAGGTCCTGCCGCGCCACCTGCAGATCATTTACGAGATCAACCGCCGCTTCCTCGAAGACGAAGTCGAAGCCAAGTGGCCCGGCGACGGCAAGAAGAAGATGGAGCTCTCCATCATTGAAGAAGGCACGCCCAAGATGATCCGCATGGCCTACCTGGCGGTTATCGGCAGCCACACGGTCAACGGCGTTGCCGCGCTGCACACCGAGCTGCTCAAGGCTCACCTCTTCAACAGCTTCGACAACCTCTATCCCGGCAAGATTCAGAACAAGACCAACGGCATCACGCCGCGTCGCTTCCTGAAGGCCTGCAACCCGGAACTCTCCGCCCTTATCGACGAAACCATCGGCGATGGCTGGCCGATGGACTTGGATATGCTCCAGGGCCTCACCAAATACGCCGACGACAAGAAGTTCCAGGAGAAGTTCATGAAGATCAAGCGGGACAACAAGGTCGTCCTCGCTGAAATCATCGAGAAGGACTGCGGCGTCAAGGTCAGCCCCGACGCCCTGTTCGACATCCAGATCAAGCGTCTCCACGAATACAAGCGCCAGCACCTACAGCTCCTGCACATCCTGACGCGCTACAAGGAGATCCTGCAAAATCCGGATGGCGACTTCGTGCCACGCGTCATCATCTTCGGCGCCAAGGCTGCTCCGGGCTACGTCCTGGCCAAGGAAATCATCTTTGCGATCAACAAAATCGCCGACAAGGTCAACAATGACCCGCGCGTGGGCGACAAGCTGAAGGTGGTCTTCTTGCCGAACTACCGCGTATCGCTGGCCGAGAAGATCATCCCGGCCGCCGACCTCTCCGAGCAGATTTCCACCGCTGGTAAGGAAGCCTCAGGCACCGGTAACATGAAGCTCGCCCTCAATGGCGCGCTGACCATTGGCACGCTCGACGGCGCCAACGTGGAAATCGGCGAAGAAGTGGGCGACGACAATATCTTCATCTTCGGTCTCACCGTTGAGGAGGTGGAGCGCCTCCGCGCCTCGGGTTACAACTCCTACAATTACTACAACAGTAATGGCAACCTGAAGGCCGCGCTCGACTGGCTCGCCTCGGACTTCTTCACGCCGGGTGATCCCAACGCACTGGCTCCGACCCGTAACAGCCTGCTCGACGGCGGCGACCCGTTCCTGGTCTGCGCTGACTACCAGGCCTTCATCGACGCCCAAAAGCGCGTGGACGACGCCTTCCGCGACACCGCTAAGTGGGCCAAGATGGCGATCATGAACACCGCCTGCGTCGGTAAGTTCTCGAGCGACCGCACCATCAATCAATACGCCAAGGAGATCTGGGATCTCAAGGCCGTCACCGCATAAGCGTCGGCTAAGCATCATTTCCAAGCCCCGCTTGCCTAGTGCGAGCGGGGCTTTTTTGTGGGCTAGTCGACCGTGCGAGGAGTCCATTGCAAATGTATATAAAGGTAGCGGCCAGCGTCCCCGCTGGCCACGATACAGGCGGGAAGCAAAGCGTTATCCTGAAGCTTATATTTGCTCTCAATGTTTAGCGCGGACCGATTCGATCTTTCTCTCTGTTCCAGGCTTGGCCAGCGGGGACGCTGGCCGCTACCCTTAGAGTGGTCGCATAGCCATTTCTCACAGAGCAAATCTCTGGGTCCAGGGATTCGGCAAGCTCACCCCAGGGCGGCACGCTGGGTTCCACGTGGAACAATTTGAGACGAGTCAGTTCGAGCTGAGGATGTCCATGAGCAGCTTGAATTTCCAGACGCCGACAAGAATCGCGCCCAGCACAACCACGCCCCAGATGATGATGGCGTCACGACTCATACCATGCTGCCCCAGTCCACTTCACGGTGGCGCTCGATGGCGCCCAGGAAGCGGTCTCGCTTTTCGATGTGCGGATTGTGCCCAGATTCATCGATTAGTTCGATACGCGCCTTGGGAAAATGGCGGTTGATGATGCGCCAATCCTCCGGAAGCACAAAACGCGACTGCCCACCGAGTATGTAGGTCGTAGCGCCGTTGAAAACATCACTCGCGCCAATCGAGTTTGCACGCATCACATCACGCGCTGCCGTGAGTGCGCGCAGATTGATGCTCCACTTGAAGGCGTCGCCTTCGCGGGCAAGATTGGTCAGGAGAAATTGACGCTGCGCCCAGTCGGGCACCTGCTCAGCCAGGCGCTCATCGGCGTCTTTACGGCTAGTCAACTCAGCGAGTGGCAGGGCGTTCATCGCGTCGAAATCCCGCTGGTGGTAGGGCGGGTAGTCGCGCGGGGCAATGTCCACAATGATCAGGCTCTCCAAGCTCTCCGGGGACTCCATCGCTACGCGCATGGCGACCTTGCCGCCAAGACTGTGGCCCAAAAGGCAGACTTGATCCAGCTCGTGCTCCTCCAGGAATTGCAGAACATCGGCAGCCATCTCACCGAAATCCATGGAGTCGCAGTGGGGCGAGTCGCCATGATTGCGCAAATCAAGCGCAAAGACTTCGTAATCTTTGACCAACTCCTTCGCGGCGCTCACCCAGTTTCGGGATGAGCCCAGGAGACCATGCAACAGGACAATGGGAGGATTACCCTCACCGCCAAAGTAACGGTAAGCTAATTTTTGGGGAGTCACGAGGCCAAGTTGGTAAAAGGGCGCTGAGCGTGCAACTTCATTCGGAGGCATGAATATTTATCATAGATTGAACAGATTAGCACATCTTATTCATTCGGTTGATACGGGCCTAGTTCATGCAATCCGCAATCGAATCAACGATCCGCGCGCTGACCGGCAAGGTGTCATCATCGCTGGATCGGTACTTACCGGTGCGCACAAGGCAACCCTGCAACCCGGCATTGACCGCCCCTACGATGTCACCGTTGACGTCGTCCCCGATCATCAGACAGTCCTTTGGCTCGTGACCAGTTGAATGCACGATCTGCAAAAAGAAGTCCTCGCTTGGCTTGCCCATAATGACCGCCTCCACCCCAGTGGCCCACTCTAGCGCGGCAATAAACGCCCCGGCGTCGAGCATCAATTGCCCGGCGTCCTTGAAGTATTTGTTGCGGCCTATACCGATCAGCGGCGCCCCATTCATACAAACGCGAAACGCATGGTTGAGCGCATCATAGTGGAGCCCCTCCCGGGCATCGCCAAGGACCACGCAATTCGGCTCATCTTCCGTGGCCAAGCCCTCAAAGTATCCCAAGATGGCCGGGTGCACCAAGCACAGTGGGCGTAGGTTGCGCGCGGCCACATAGTCTCGGGCAGCCCGGGGAGCGGCGTAGAGCTGCCCATCCTCCACAGGAAAACCGAGCCGCAAAAGCTTGTCACAGATATCGGTCTCGCTGCGAGTCGCAGTATTTGTCACGTATCGGACGACCTTGCCTTGCCTCAATGCGGCCTGCACGGCATCCACTGCACCGGGATATACGCTGTCCCCCTCATACAAAACGCCGCAGAGGTCGAAGAACACCGCCTGGCAATCCGAAAACATGGTTGGCTACTGCTTACAGCTACCATCATACCCAATGCTGCGTGTTTAGCAAACTCCTTTACGGCTTACTGAATATAGTAGCCTGCTACCTGCCAATCCGCCTTGACCGTCAGCGGGTCGTCTACTACTGGGACCGGGTCGCCATCGGAATTGATCAGCAGCGGCGTAATGATCTCCACCACGGGCTCCTCCCGGTTGGCAAACTTCGTTTTATACTGGATCATCACGTAATGCGCATCTGGCGAACCAGGCAGGCGCACGGTGTAAAACAAACGCATGAGCTGGCGCTTCTCAACGGCCCCCAAGTCTTCACGGATTTTCTCCAGAGCCTTCACAAACTCCTCCCGCGAGATCTGGATACGGAAAAACGGCGCACTGCGCGCCCAGGCTTCACCATATTCGCCCTTGTCCACAACGGCTAACCAAGCATCGGCCTGCTCTCGCGCCGCGAGCTCCACGGTTGGCGCGGCACGGAGCGCGTTGGTGGCGCTGAAGACAATAGCCAGGCAAATTAGCGAGAAGAAAGACCTCGTGCGTTTCATAGCCGCATGGTTGTGATTAAAGTCTCAAGGATAAAGGTTAAAGTAAGGGCATCAGAAATGGTGGCGCGGATCGTCTCGAACCGCTGTTCCAGCCTGGCTGGCATTTGTACACGCTGCGAATCCCTGGGTGCAGCGACACACTCGCCTAGAGCTCGGTGTATTTGTCGGAGCGCCCTTTGGCTTTCTCCACAGGATATTTGGTGGCGTTTTTGGCCATTTTGGCCTCGATTGCGGCAGTCAGGTCGATGCCGGTCACGTTGGCAAATTCCAAGGCGTAAATCACCACATCGGCCAGCTCATCTTCGATGTCGATGCGACGCTTGGGGTCCTGCGCGCGCTCCATCGAGGCCTCGGACTCGGTCCACAAGAAGTGCTCCATCAGCTCACCAGACTCCGCCGCCAGCGCCATGCTGATGTTTTTGGGCGAGTGAAATTGCAGCCAGTCGCGCTCTTCGGCAAAGGCGCTCACCTGCTGTTTGAGGTTCAGAACGGTGGCGGTGCTGTCTGTCATGCCGCTAGGCATAAGGGCTCATTGCGGAACTTGCAATGACGTAACGTGTCGGCATCATGCACACATGAAATTCCACCGTCCACTGTTTGCCCTGTTCACATTTAGCATCTTGGCTGTATCGCTCTGGGCCGAAACCGAAAAGACCAGCAGCCCGGACCTGAGCAAGATCGAGATGCCCGTCAACGGCGAGCTCGACCTGAGTGATCTCGTGGCGGCAAACCAAATAAGCAGTGGCGAGCTCCAGACACACGAACGCTTTGGCCAATACACCGAGGAGGAAATCGAAACATTCCTCAACCAATACGTTGGCGTCTGGGAAGGCTATTACAATATCCAGACTCTCCGCGGTCAAACCCTCACCCTCATGGAAACCCGCTCCACCTACGAGTGGGACCTTGTCGGCAAAACCCGCGTCCTCAAAAACCAAAGCGTCTACGCCTCCGGTGATAAAATCGCCTTTTCCGCCTCCCTCACCTATTTCTGGTTCGGTCGCGTCGTAACTGAGGTTGAGCAAGACGGCGTGAAGCGCATTTTCCTCGGCTACCTTTCGCCTGACGGTAAATCCATCACCTGGAACGTCGCCAACGCCGTCAACAAGCTCAGCTCCTCGACGACGGAAACCTTCACCCAAGTCGACGGTCGCCCAGCCATCCAAATCGAGGCTTACGAGGAAATACGAGACGCGATGTCCACAGGCACTATTGCCATGAAAGGTGAGCTCAAGCAGGTCGACCGGGAATAGCGAACAGGCACGAGCCTAATCCGATCTCCGCGGCAAAGCAGCAAGCTGCCAGGCCCGCAGCGCGCAGTAGAGCGAAAACAGCTCGCCACCGTAAAACTCCAGCATGCGCTTCTCGCCGTTGGCCAGATGCAGCTGGAGCGAAAGCATCTCCAAGTTCAAGCCCACTGGCACGCTGACAAAAGCCACCGAGCTTACATCTTCCTGCGTCAACTGGATTTCTGCGGACCTCCTGATAAAGCGCAGGCGATCCGGCTCAACCAACAGGTGTCGCTCACGCGGCATAACGGCGCATAGCACCGTGAAAAGACCACCCACACACAGGATCCCCCGCTCCCACCACTCGACTTCGGTCGAGTCCATGACCAACCCAAGAATTATCCCCGCGACTCCGCCCAGCAGCAATAGCACATGCGCCAGACCAGCCCGGCGACGGAACTCTCGTTGATCAGACTCGAACAAATCTGGCCGCTCCTTCTTTGCCCGCTTTATCACCTCCAACAGATCATGAGCCAGAATGGAAACGCTAACCCGCCCACACCTGCCAACTAGCTCTAGCCGTGTTTCCAAGCGGTTAAATCGGATCTCGCTTAGCTCACCCCAGGAAATGCGCTGACCAGCGCCCAACAAGGTGCGCTGCTCTAAGCCATCCTCGGTAACCAGCACCCGCACCCAGGCCAACCAAGCGAGCCACAAAAGCAGAAACGTAATAGCCAGGAAGCCCAACAACTCCTCTGGCTCAGAGTCCTCAATCCAGGCCTTTACGGCCAAACCACCCAAAAGCGAAGCAGCAAAAACAATCAACCAGCGTAAAGACGTTGGAATGCCGTAGGTTTGTCTGCTGGCAGCTGGCTCCATGCGTAATTATTTCTATCACTTAACAACCCGCAAAGTAACGAACCGGAGCCAAACGCCTACGCCTTCACCGCGATTAGAGACTGCCAGGACTCCATCATGTCCTGGAAAAATGAGCGCTCTTCCAGTGGCCATTCGGCCTCCTGCTTGATCGTCCACTGCGCGCTGGCCTGAATGTGCTCTACGGTCCAGGCGAAGTAGCCCTCGTGGTCGGTGCGATAGCAGAAGTCGGCATCAGGCGTGGTGATCTCCGCCAGGCGCTCAAGGAATGAAGCTTGAATCATGCGGTTCTTAAAGTGCCGCTTCTTCGGCCAAGGATCGGGAAAAAGCATGAAGACGCGTTCGAACAGCATCCCCTCGGGCAGCGCCTCAAGGAACTCACCCAACTCGGCCTTGAGGAAGCGTAGTTGGGCAAGGTCACGCTTTTCAGCTTTGGCGTTGCCCTTCTCAATGCGCTTCGTCACCAAGTCGATGCCCGTGCAAGCTTGCTCCGGGTTCGCCACCGCATAGGCGGTGAGGAAGTGGCCGTGACCACAGCCAATCTCGAGCACGCGGCGGCTAGCGCCACCCAAGTGCTCAGTACACCAGGCCCGTAGCCGCTCGATGCGTTCCGCGCGTTGCCGCAGCGCTTCTTGATATCCTTCAGACATGCAGTTGATGTGCTAGGCAGAACGCCGAAAGATTAAAGCAAAAAACGACGCCCCTCCCCTGCCCGACCGAGATGGACGTCCGGTTTGCGTCCACAAAACAGCCGACTACGCCATCGAATCCTGGTTGAGGAAAGTAAATGACGTCTTGAGCGGCGGTGGCTTGATCGGAATCCGACAAGTGATGCGTAAACCGCCCGCAGGCACATTGCCCGCTGCAACGGTGCCGCCATGCAGCTGCACGACATGCTTCACAATACTCAGCCCCAAACCGGTGCCTCCCAACTCACGCGAACGGCCTTTATCCACCCGGTAAAAGCGCTCGAAAATGTGACTCAAATCCTTATCGGGGATGCCGCAGCCATCGTCCTCAACTTCCAGCAGAAAGAAATTCCCATCGCGACTTGTCCTAACGGTGATGCGCGAGAAGCCCTTGGCGTAGCGCAAGGCGTTGTCCAACGTGTTTTGCAGGACCTGCGAAATCTTAATCGAGTCCACATTGACCCTGTCCAGCTCGGGGTCCAGGTCGCAGACGAGGGTTTGCTCATCAAGGTTCAGCCGTGGCAGGAAGTTCTCCGTGATGTCGTGGATCAGCTTGCGCAGTGAACACTCCTCGCGGTTCAGATTAATCGCCTCCCCTTCCAGACGCGAAAGCGTCAGCAAATCCTCCAAGAGCAGATGCAGACGCTCAACGTTCTTGTAGATCTTTTGCAGGAAGCGGATCTGCTCCTCTTTGCGCAGGTGCTCGTGGTCCTCGATCAGGGTATCCGTGAAGCCCTTAATGACCGTCACCGGTGTGCGCAGCTCGTGAGAAACGTTGGCCACGAATTCACGGCGGACGCTTTCGAGCTTTTTCAGGCGGGTAATATCGTGCAGCACGAAGAGGGTTAACGGCCGGCTCTCAGCGTCACTCTCCGGGATACGCGCACCGGTCACCTCCACGAACAAGCTGTCTCGTCCGCGGGTGATCTCGATCTCCTGCCAGGCTGGAGCAGATCCCTCCTCCGCCAACTCCATAAACTCCAGGAAGCCCGCGCTCTTGAGAATGCCTTCCATGCGGCGCCCTTCGCAATCACTCCCCAGCCCGAGCAATTGGCGCGCCGCAGAATTCGCCATCACCAACAGGCTGCGGTCATCCACGATAAGTACGGCCTCAGTCAGATTGCTCAGCGTGGTTTCAATTTGTCGAAGGTAGCCAAGCTCTTGCTTGGACGAACGCTCATGCTCGGCCAGTAGCTCATTGAGCTGAAGCGATAGTCGGTTTAGTCCAAAGTCCTGCGCCCAAGTCGCCTCCTCGTCAAACAAGTACGCGCGGCGGTCCTCAATCGCGTCCACCATCGCGCGCAATATCCTGCGCACCTTCCGATGGCGAAGGTAGAAAAATGCAGCCAGAGCCGCGAAAACAATGCTGAGAAAAATCGTCATGAACGGTGCGGGCTACTGCCCATCAACCGCACGGTAGCCGACCCCACGAACCGTTTCAATAATTCCTGCCTCGGAGCCTAGCTTTTCCCGTAAGCGGCGAATGTGAGTGTCCACCGTGCGCGTTTCAATGTCGGCCTCGTAATTCCAAACGTTGACCAGCAAATGCTCGCGGCTCTGCACCCGCCCCTTGCGCTCCATCAGCAAGCGCAGCAGCTTGAACTCAGTAGCGGTCAACTCAACGGGCTTACCAGACAAGGTCAAGCGGTGCTTCTCAATGTCGAGGGTGATGTTCGAAATACTCAGCGTACTACCCGGCTCTTCAGTGGGCCGCTCCACGCGACGCAGCACCGCCGAAACGCGCAGCAGCAACTCACGCGAATCAAAGGGCTTGCCGATGTAGTCGTCCGCACCAGTCTCCAGCCCCTTCACACGATCTTCAGCCTCGCCGCGCGCCGTGAGGAACACGATCGGGATATCGCACATGCTGGGGTCTGCACGCAACATCCGGCAAATCTGGATGCCGCTCAGTTCCGGCATCATGATATCGAGTATGATCAGGTCCGGTTGGAATTCCCGCGCCGTGCCCATGATCAAAAGCGGATCGTTAATCGTCGCGACCCTAAACCCTGCCTGGCGAAGTTTATACTCCACCAGTTCGGTGACATCGGGTTCATCATCGACAACAAGTATGCTTTTTTCACCTTCCTGGCTCATAATTGCCTTTTGAAATAGGAGAATCGAATGTATCTGGCCAATAACGAAAGTTACAACCGCCTCAAAACGGCCACAAAAGCGACTCAACCAAATCCACAAGTGCCTCTTGTAGAGCAGCTTAGTCGCCCATTTTCGCTTAGCAAATTCTCTGTTACAGACAAGCTACGGACATGTTACGACGATTCCAACCCCTAAATCGCCGCATTTCGACGCAAAACTACACGCCAATCACTTCAATGCGCCAGACTGCAAAGCGACCAACAAAAGGCTGATATCCGCCGGATTCACTCCGCTGATGCGACCAGCCTGCGCCAGCGTGGCAGGCTTCACCTCGTTGAGCTTCAGTGCGCTTTCCTTGCGCAGCCCCCTCACCTCCAGAAAATCGAGATCGCGCGGCACCCTCACCTTCTCTAGATTACGGAGCCGGGCAATGTGCTTCTCCTCGCGATCCAGGTAGCCCTTGTATTTCACGCGGTAAAGTGTCTCGCGCTGAATCGGCTCGCTGAGAGCCAGGAAATTTGGCGGCAACTCCACCTGCGAAAGATCATCATGCTTACGGACCATATCCCCCGCCAGGCCGCCCTTGATTCGGACGCGCTCCAGCTCCTGCATCCAGAAGCGCACCGCCTCAGCCTTGGCCTCAATCCGCGCCAAACGCTCGGCTTCCACCAAGCCAAACTGCTTAATCTTGTCGAGCAGTCGAATCTCCGCGCTCCCGTGATTAAACAAGAGCCGATGCTCGGCGCGGCTGGTAAACATGCGGTATGGCTCGCGGGTGCCCTTAGTCACCAGGTCGTCAATCAGCACGCCAATGTAAGCCTCATCCCGTCCAATGACCAGCGGCTCCTCACCGCGGATCTTCGCCACGGCATTCACGCCAGCAACGAGTCCCTGCCCTGCCGCCTCCTCATACCCCGAGGTGCCATTGATCTGGCCAGCAAAGAACAGGCCCTCGACCTTCTTCGATTCAAGCGACGGGAACAGCTGCGTCGGCGGTGCGAAGTCATACTCGACGGCATAGGCCGGTCGCAGCATGACGACATTCTCCAAACCACGGATGCTGCGCATCATCTCCAACTGCACATCGAACGGTAGGCTCGTGCTCACGCCGTTCACATACCACTCGTCAGTGTGGCGGCCTTCGGGCTCCAGGTAAACCTTGTGCGTGGCCTTGTCGGCAAACTTAACAAACTTGTCCTCGATGCTTGGGCAATACCGCGGCCCCACCCCTTCGATCTCGCCTGCGTAAAGCGCCGAGCGATGCAGATTGCTCCGGACTGCGTCCGCCGTGCCCTCGGTTGTCTCCGTGGTCCAGCAGCTCACCTGATCCTGCCCCGGCTGCCAACCCATCTTTCGCTGGCCCGAATGTTCCACGTGGAACAATGCTTCGACCGCAACAGAATCCTGAGGCAATTGTTCCACGTGGAACATTTCATCGCCGAGTCGAGTATCGTAAAAGCCAAACAAGGTCGGGTCCGCATCGCCATCCTGGCGCTCGCATTGCGAGAAATCGATACTAGAGCCGAGGATACGCGGCGGCGTGCCGGTCTTCAAACGCTGAAGCTCGATGCCTGCCTCTAGAAAGCTACCAGAAAGGCCGCGTGCGGAGAAGTCGCCCAAGCGCCCACCTTCATTCTTCTGATTGCCGATGTGCATCAAACCGCGTAGAAAAGTGCCTGTCGTTACGACCACCGTCTTGCCGTAGAACTCGACGCCGAAGCTGGTCTTCACCCCGATTACGCGGTCGCCCTCGAAGATGAGTCCCTCAACCATTGCCTGAAACAGAGTCAGGCTCGGCTGCAACTCCACGACGTGCTTCAAGCGAAACTGATAAGCCTTCTTGTCGCACTGCGCGCGCGGAGCCTGAACCGCCGGCCCCTTGGATGCATTAAGCAAGCGAAACTGAATCGCGGTTGTGTCGGTATTGACGCCCATCTCGCCGCCAAGTGCATCAATCTCGCGAACCATATGCCCCTTTGCCTGGCCACCGATAGCCGGGTTGCAGCTCATTTGGCCAATGGTGTCGACGTTACCCGTCAGCAGCAGCGCATCGGCACCACGGCGTGCTGCCGCTAGTGCCGCTTCGCAGCCAGCGTGGCCGGCGCCACAAACAATAACATCGTAGGGTTGGTTGGGTCCAAATTTGAGCGGTGGCTTCATTTTCCGATACAAAAGTTAGCGAAGAGCTTATCGAGCATATCCTCGTTGTCGACTTTTCCAATGACTTCACCAAAGCCAGCCAGCGCATCCCGCAGACCCGCAGCAGCCAGCTCGGCCGGGATGTCGTCTCGCAAACCCGCTCTGGCTCCATCAATCGAGGCACGTGCACGTGACAACGCATCCGCATGACGCGCCGAGACCATCAGGTCATCCGCAGCTGGAACCACGCGGTCCGCCTCCAAGGTTTCTGCAATCTTCGTGCGCAGCTCATCCAGAGCAATGCCTTGAGCCAACGACACACGCACCCGCGGATGCCCCGGAAGGACGTCTTGAAAAGTCGGGTGGGGCGGCAAATCCGTTTTGTTCTCCACTACGAGCACACGGTGCTCGGCAAGGCGCGCCTCAACAGCTTCCGGGAAATGGGGTGGGGGAACCGACTGGTCCACGACTACGAGCAAGAAGTCCGCGCCTTTGATCTGCTTGAGCGTGCGCTCGATACCCTGACGCTCAATATCACCCTGCGACTCACGAATGCCAGCCGTATCAACCAACTGAAGGCCATAGCTACCGATCATCACACGCTCGGTCAGGAAGTCACGCGTCGTGCCGGGCTCAGCGCTGACAATCGCGCGGTCTTCGCCCGTAAGCGCATTCAACAGGCTGCTCTTGCCCGCATTGGGCTCGCCCATGATCACCGTGCGAATACCCTCGTGCAGCAGCGTCTTATAATGGCTGGTTTCGATGAGTTCGCCGAGCTCCTGAGAAAGGGTGGCCAGACCAGCAACCGGGCCCGCCTGATCCTCGGGCGGCAAATCCTCTTCGGGGAAATCAATGTAAGCCTCGACTCCAGCTATGATCTCCAGCAAGCGATCCGTCATCGCCGACATGCGGCGACCAATGGATCCATCCAGTTGGCGCTGCGCAACCTGAAGCGCCTTCTCGCTTCGCGCGGAGATGAGATCCGTCACCGCCTCGGCCTGACTCAGGTCCAGCTTGCCATTCAGGAATGCCGTGCGCGTAAACTCCCCAGGTTCGGCCATGCGGCACCCGCGCGCCAGCAAGTCCTCAACCACCGCCTGCACAATCAGCGGGTTGCCATGCAGCGACAGCTCCAGGGACGGTTCGCCAGTATAACTGCGCTTATCTGCAAAATACAGCGCCAAGCAGCCGTCTAACACTTTGCCAGACAGCGACTTGTAATCACGCAAATGCGCCAAACGCGGGTTTTGGACCAATTCCGAGCCCAAACAGTCCGCCGCCAACTGCGGACAGAGTGGTCCAGACACGCGCACAACGGCGAGCGCGGACTCTCCGTAAGGCGTGGCTGGAGCGACGATGGTTTCACCTAAAGGCATGGCGCGGCATTAAAGCAGCGCAGGCGAAAAGTTCACGCAAAAACGGACTTCACACGTGCCAGCGTTTAATTTACCGGCCACCCCCACAGGCGTGGGAGCAATAATTGCAGGTAAACCAAAAGCACCAGCGCACAGAAATGGCACACCTGGCGATGCAAGGGCTGACCGCGCTGCTTATAAATTCCGCGGCCACAATACACCAACACAAACATACTGACGACCAAAAGCAGGGCAGGGGAGCAGAGGATCGCATTTCCAGTGCCCCAGAAAACACCAAAGCTCAACATGACGTAAAAACTGGGCGCAAGCATCATCGGCAAAAACCACGGATCTGGCCGGGGATTCAGCTGAAATGGATGGTTACTTGCGACTGCGTTCATGATGAAATATTTAACCTAGAAACAAAATGACGGCAATCCATTTCGTTCAGAATTGCCGTCATCGAAGAATGCTTTAAAGAAAAGTCTACTCCTTCCCGTCAAGCAGATCAGGATTATCGCCGTCCGTGCCGATCGCATCCCCGCCATGCACCTCCACCTTACCAAGAATGGTATCAGTGATTTCCTGCATAATTTCCGGGTGCTGCCCGAGGTATTCCTTCGCATTTTCTCGGCCCTGGCCGATGAGATCCCCCTTGTAGCTGATCCAGGCGCCCTTCTTTTCGAGTAACTTGTGCTCAATACCGAGGTCGAGAATCGAGCCCGTGCGAGAGATACCCTCGT
The DNA here is from genome assembly GCA_031296935.1 of Cerasicoccus maritimus. GTDB lineage: Bacteria > Verrucomicrobiota > Verrucomicrobiia > Opitutales > Cerasicoccaceae > Cerasicoccus > Cerasicoccus maritimus. The sequence continues at coordinate 213,855 of JAVDPD010000004.1, read as the reverse complement.
TATACATAATGTCGAATTCGCACTCGGTGAAGGGCGGAGCCACCTTGTTTTTCACGACCTTGAGGCGGGTGCGGTTGCCAATCACAGAACCGTCAGTCGCCTTGATCTGGCCAATACGGCGGATGTCCATGCGAACGGAGGAGAAGAACTTCAGCGCGCGGCCACCAGGAGTCGTCTCCGGGCTACCAAACATGACGCCGATCTTCTCACGAATCTGGTTCGTAAAGAGCGCAATGCACTGCGTGCGGTTGATCGCAGCGGTCAAACGGCGCATCGCCTGGCTCATCATACGGGCCTGTAGGCCAACCGTCGAGTCGCCAAACTGGCCATCGAGCTCGTTCTTGGAGACCAATGCTGCGACCGAGTCAACCACGATGATGTCCACCGCGCCGGAGCGAATCAGCGTCTCGGTGATATTCAAGGCGTCCTCACCGGACTCCGGCTGCGCCACCATCAGGTTCTCCAAATCCACACCAACGATCTTGGCATAGCGAGGATCGAGCGCGTGCTCCACGTCCACAAAGACCGCGTTGCCACCTTGGCGTTGGCACTCCGCAATGACGCTCAAACAGAAGGTCGTCTTACCCGAAGACTCCGGGCCATAGATCTCACAGATGCGGCCCTTGGGCAAACCGCCCACGCCCAAAGCCAGATCGAGCGCGACCGAGCCGGTCGATATGACATCAATATTCTTCTTCGCTGCCTCGCCAAGCTTCATGATGGCACCATCGCCAAACTGCTTGTTAATGGCGGAGATTGCCAGGTCGAGCGCCTTATTATCGCGCTTGTCGGGAGTGGGAGTTTTCGTGGATTTCTTTGCGGCCATGGATTATGCGTGTAGTTGGTTATTTATTAAATTTGTTTATCGAGAGAGAAAAGCAGGTTTCAATCGGTGACGCAAGTTCATTGTGGCAACTTGTTCACATATTTTTATGTGCATGACTATCAACACTTAGGAACGAGAAGTCAATTCAGTGCATGCGGTTTGCGCACGAAATACACGGTCGGTGCCTGGATCAACGCGGCGAACAAAAGCATGCTTTGGAACGCAGGCGGCGCAACTTTTTGCCCAGCATTCGCCGCCAAAATGTAGAGAAACATCAGGTCGATCACCATCAGAAAGCCGAAGCCCACCGTGAGAACACAGAGAGAAATGAAGAGCGCGCGCCATAACTTTGGTGCTGCAATGCGCGACCAAGGCAGCATCAACATGCCGCCAAACAGGCAAAAATAGAATGCCTCAAACTCCAGCAAGCCCGTCGGCGCTTGGCCCATCCAACGTGCGGCGTTGAACGGAATCCACCCAACAAGAAACACGCCCGTCGCCACACCAATCGCCCGCGTGTAGCGCAGACCCTTGAGCGTGTGTTCGGGGACATCGCTCTGTGGCGTTGTATCAGAAGTCATCGCGGGGTTACCGTTCACACCTACCAACAGAACCAGCCTTTACAAAAATCCTCAACCTTCAACCGAGCACAGATGCACATTTTTCACTCCAAAGGGTAGGGGAGTCGTCGAAAATGAAAAATATGCCGCCTCCTTCATGAAAACTTGAGATACAATTCTCAAAAACACCCCAGCGCGAAATGACGACGCCTACGCGATCTAGGCGCCATCGCTTCCAAAAACTGGACCTAGGTCCTACAGCATGCCTCGTAATTCGATAATCTTATCGTTTGATCTTCAGGGCACTTACTACAATTTCAGCAAAAAATTCAGGCGTTAGATTTCAAACAGCCCTTCTTTTTCCGGCGGCTTCACACGCTTCGCCTCGCGAAAACTACGCACGGCAAAGGGCGCAAAGAGAATATACAGCACCAAGCCAACCACATTCAATGTGCACAACACGACCATCCAGCAAATCTTATCAACGTCGCGCATGTCATTCTCCCGTGTGTGGCACACCACCGCGAACAACCAGATGGTTTCGACAATCGCAATGATCGCGACTAACCCCGGGCCAAGCTCAAAAGGGAAGCTCATGGGAACAAGCTACCACCTACTGTCCTAATTTAAAAGTATTTTCCCTAAATCACTAAACGTCGCGCGATTCAATCTCCGCAATCGCCCAGCTGGCATGCTCGGCTGCTAGCGCGTCATCCGAACTGGCGATCCGCTGTAGCGACGGCAAATCTTCAGCATCACCGACATTCCCCAGTGCGACACACACATTGCGACGCCAGCGACTCAGCCCCGAGCGCTTAATCGGTGTTCCAGCAAAGGCTTCAGTAAAGTCCGCCTCATCCCAATCAAGCATGACGCGCAAGTCGGGATAATCCCGCGGCGCAAACTTCGCCTCTCGCGTCACCTTGGCCCAGCGATTCCACGGGCAAACATCCAGACATTCGTCGCAGCCGTAAATACGATCACCGATCGCCCGCCTGTATTCATGCGGGATTGCGCCCTTATGCTCAATCGTCAAATAGGAAATGCAGCGACGTGCATCGAGTTGATAGGGACCAGTGATCGCTCCGGTCGGGCAGGCGTCGATACAGCGGGTACACGTGCCGCAGTGACCGCGCGCCGGCTCGTCGGCCGGCAGCTCGAGCGTCGTGAAAATAAAACCGAGAAAAAGCCAAGTCCCGTTTTCGCGGTTTAGTAAAATCGTGCTCTTCCCTTGCCACCCCAACCCAGCCTGCTCGGCAATGGGTTTTTCCATCACCGGGCCGGTATCGACATATGGACGCTGCGCGCTGCCAAGCTCGTCCCGCATAACGAGGCAAATTCGCTTCAGCTTCTTGGTGATCGTTTTGTGGTAATCCTTACCGAGTGCGTATTTCGCAATGCGCCCACGGCGCGCAGGCTCAGGCTGGTAGTAATTCAGCCCCACGCAAATAATGCTCCGCGCCTCTGGAATGATATTCTCTGGAACCAAACGACGATCATTATTCCGCTCCAACCAAGACATCTCCCCATGCTGCCCACCCGCAATCCACTCCAAGTAATAGTCTCTGCGCAACGAAACATCCACCGGCGCAACACCAAAAGCATCGAAACCCTCGGCTTCAGCTAGCGCGCGCAGACGTTCCTTGATCTCGGACATGGTGGGGAAGATTAAAGGAAAAAGATTAAAGGAAAAAGGGAAATCGAAGCAGCAACCGGACCACCAAAAACAATCAACGAAGAACAAATCTAACCACTCTAAAAGCTTCCAAACTTTGCACTACAAAGCGACTTTCTACTACAAAGTTGCTTTGCCCCACAAATCCACTCTGCCAAACAAAGCAAAGCCACACATGCCTCGCCGCACATTTTCGCAATGCGAAAATCTACCGATGCAACGGGACGTTGCCGGGACGTTGCCTAGACTTTGAGGTCGAGTTGTTCGATGCGTTTGCGGAGGGTGGCGCGAGTGATGCCGAGCAGCTTGGCTGTCTTCACTTGGTTACCTTCAAACTCCTTGAGCGCGCGCACGATCATCTCGCGCTCGATTTCGCTGAGGATATTTTCGTCCGTATCCTTACGTAGAATCTTGTAAAGCGCATCGCAAGCATCCTGCAAATTACCGGACACTGCCGCTTCGATCGGAGTAGTAGGAACGACTGCAGGAGCGCTCTGCGCCTGGGTTGGAGAGGCATCGCCCACCGGCATGGGAGGCGGCGTTTGACCTTCAGCATCTGGCTTTGCTACAGCTGGCGTCGCGCTGCCCCCAGTAGGAATGTCATTAAATTTATGCAGGAGCTCGTCCGGCAAATCCTTGCGGAGAATCGCTTCGCCACCGGCGACGACGGCGCTGCGGTAAACGAGGTTTTCCAACTCGCGCACGTTGCCCGGCCAGTCATAGGCCGTCATGATCGACATCGCATCCGTGGAGAAACGCTTGGCGCGCGTCTTGCGATTGCGGTTGAGCTTTTGCAGCACGAAGTCGATCAGCGAGGGGATGTCTTCCTTGCGCTCGCGAAGCGAAGGCAGGCGCAGGCGCACGACATTGAGTCGATAGTAAAGGTCTTCGCGGAAATCGCCTTCCTCCACGAGCTTTTCGAGGTCGCGGTTGGTCGCGGCGATCAAGCGCACATCCACCTTGATCGTTTCATTGCCGCCGACGCGCTGGATCTCACCTTCCTGCGTGGCGCGGAGAATCTTCGTTTGCGTGGTCAGCGACATGTCGCCGATTTCATCGAGGAAAATCGTGCCGCCATCACAGAGCTCAAACTTACCACGTCGCTGCGTCGTCGCACCGGTGAAGGAGCCTTTCTCGTGACCAAACAGCTCGGACTCAATCAGGTTTTCCGGAATCGCCGCGCAGTTCACCGCAATGAACGGCCGACCATTGCGCAGACTGTGCTGGTAGATGCAGCGCGCGACGAGCTCTTTACCCGTGCCGCTTTCACCGGTGATCATCACGGTCACATCGCTCGCGGCAACTTGGCCAATGACCTTGAAAACTTCCTGCATCGCATCGGAGCTGCCGACGATGCCCTCGCGATAGTCGTCGCTGTTGAGCGTGGGCTCGTATTCCTCCTTGGTCTCGTGAAGGTCAGCGTAAGCGGCGAAGGCCTTCTCGATGAGGCCCAAGATCTTCGCAATGTCGAATGGCTTGATGATGTAGTCAAACGCGCCGAACTTCATGGCCTCAATCGCGGTTTGCGTCGTGCCAAAGGCAGTCATCAGGATGACCATTGAGTCCGGGCTGGACGTGCGCAGGTGCTGCAACGTTTCAATGCCGGTAATGCCGCCCATGCGGTTGTCCAGCAAGATGACGGAGGGCTTCTCCTTTTCGGCGACCTTCAGGCCTTCTTCACCGGATGACGCCTGGATGATCCGGTAGCTGCGCGCCGAGAGCACGCGCTCCAGCGAATAGCGAAGACCTTCATCATCATCAATTACCAATATGGACTGTTCTACGGACATGACATTATTCTCTGATCCGCGCTTTCGCTTGCGCGGTTGATTAATGCACCTACCGTAGAGTCCTTTCTAAGAAGCGCAAGTGTTGAACACATCATGGAAAATTGGCCGTTTATTCGGCATCCAGCTGGAAATTCATTTCACGTTTTTCCTGCTGCTGGCATTTTACGTCGTCATGGGCCACCGCGCCTATGGCTGGCATGGCGCGCTCACGCTGGGCATCATGATCGTGTTGGTGTTCATCTCCGTCGCCCTGCACGAGCTGGGGCACTGCCTCACCGCCCAGCACTACGGCATCCAGGTGCCGCGCATCGTGTTCATGGCGATCGGCGGCATGGCGCAAATGGCGAGCATCCCCCGCGATCCGCGCAAGGAAATGATCATTACGATCAACGGTCCGCTGGTTAATTTCGCCATCGCCGGCGTGCTCTTTGCCGCGTTGTCGGTTTATGATGGCGACCCCGCAAACGTCGCCCAAGGCGCGGTCAACGTGCTGCGCAAATACGTTTCCGACGACTACGTCCGCTCGCCCTACAATCCGTGGTCCCTGCATTGGACGAGCTTTGCGTGGGGCCTACTCGGCTGGAACATCGCTATGGGCCTCTTTAACCTGCTGCCCATTTTTCCCATGGACGGCGGGCGCCTGCTCCGCGCCGCACTGGCCAAGAAAGTCAGCTACCTACGCGCCACGGAGTTCTCCGTATGGACGGCCAAAGTGATTGCCGGCGGCTTGATTGCATGGTCTCTGCTCGTCACGCATCACTACCTGCTCGTTGTGCTGCTGGTGTTCATCTGGGTCGGCGGCGATCAGGAGCTGAAATACGTGCGCGTGATCGAGCGCTACGTCGGCAAACACATCCGCGACATCATGAAACCCGCGCCTGCCGACTTAAGCCTCATCCCGCTGACCAAGCGCACCTTCCAGCCCGATGACCGGGTGGACGACCACACTGCGGAAATCTTTTCCCTGAGCGGCGTAGCGATCCCCGTCGTAGGCGACGGCCACCTCGCAGGCCTCGTTTACCCGGACGAACTTTGGGAGCGAGCGGAACGTTGAAAGAAGCCTAATCCTCCAGTTGCACTTCCTTGTTGCGGTGGCGGGGGCAGCCAGCGCGGAGCCAGCCGTTGACGAACGGGTCGAGCTCGCCGTCCATCACGGCTTGCACGTTGCCGGTTTCGACGCCGGTGCGCAGGTCCTTGACCATTTGGTAAGGCTGGAAAACGTAGCTGCGAATCTGGTTGCCCCAGCCGATTTGCCCCTTCTCACCGTAGAACTTTTCCATCTCCTGGCGCTTCTCGTCGAGCTTCAGTTCGTAGAGCTTCGACTTGAGCTGACGCATGGCCTGCTCCTTGTTTTTGTGCTGGGAGCGCTGGCTCTGGCAATAGACAACAATGTTCGTTGGCAAGTGGGTCAGGCGGACGGCAGACTCCGTCTTGTTGACGTGCTGGCCACCGGCGCCGCTCGCGCGCTGCAGGTCGATGCGAATTTCGTCCGACGGGATGTCCATGTCGATGTCGTCGTCAACTTCGGCCACGACGTCCACCGCGCAAAACGAGGTGTGGCGGCGGGCATTGGAGTCAAACGGCGAGATGCGCACCAGGCGGTGCACGCCGCGCTCGGCCTTGGTGTAGCCGTAGGCGTTGACGCCCTCAAAGCGCAAACTGACGCTGGAGATGCCAGCTTCTTCGCCCTGTTGCAAGTCGAGGATTTCGACCTTCCAACCGCGGCGCTCAGCCCAGCGCGAATACATGCGGTAAAGCATGTCCGCCCAGTCGCAGCTTTCGGTGCCGCCGGCACCGGCCTGCACGGAAAGGATCGCGCTGTTGGCGTCCATCGGGCCCGTCAGGAACGAGCCGATCTCGAGGTCGGCCAGCTGCGCGTGGAGCGCTTTGGCCGTCTTGGTGATCTCAGCCATGTATTCGGCGCCTTCTTCCTCGTCGGCTTCTTCGACCAGCTCGACCATCGCATTGAGGTCGTCGACCTGCGGCTGAAACTTGGTAATCGCTTCAATCGCCGACTTGCACTGGTTGCTCTCGGCAATGACTTTTTGCGCGGCCTTTTGGTCGTCCCAAAAGCCGGCGCCGCTCATCTGCTCTTCGAGCTCGGCAATGCGTTTTTGCTTACCCGCGACGTCAAAGATACCTCCAAAGATGCCCGGAGCGGCGGGTAATTTCTTCGATCTGAGAGCGGACTTCGGGTTCGATTTGCATGGCGTGAAAAAAGCAGGGCGCCGCGTGGCTTGGCAAGCAGGAATGTGAGGTAGGGACGGTTGCCCTCAACCGTCCGATTACATCCCGAGAGCCGATTCAACTGAACGGACGGTTGGGGCAACCGTCCCTACCTTAGCCATTCATCGCCACGGTGATGCCCCAGGCCAGCGCGATCAGCAACAGCGGCACGACCAGCAGCGACTTGGAACGCGACAGGTCCGGCCAGCGCGACAGCAGGTAATACCCCAATGCACCGAGCGGAATGCCCGCCACAAAGCCCCACACGTGGGCCAAAACATCCGTGTTGCCGCCGCTGAAACCCGTCAGCAGCAGGATGATAATCCCCGCGCCAAGCGGGATGGCGCGGTGCTTCAGACTCGCGCGCTCAGCCGGGGAAAACCGCCCCGCCAACGCATGCCCCACGAGCATCCCCAGCGCGCCAAAGATCGCCGTCGAGGCGCCCAGCGAGCCGTGGTATTCCGGCCAGTAAAACCAGGCATTGAGCACGTTGCCGACATAGCCGCTCAGCACAAACAGCGTCCACGCCAGCCCTGCGCCGAAGATGCGGTTGATCAGGAACCCGAAGCAAATGCCCGAAACGAGGTTGCTGATCACGTGGTCAAGCCCGCCGTGCAGCGTGAGCGCGGTCATCGGCAGCTGCCATTGCCCGCCGTCAAAAATCTTCGTGTTGATGCTCACGCCCAGCTCGGTGAAGCGCGGCCACGCGGACTGCGCAGCGAACATAATGATCAACACCAGCGCGTAGCCCACGAGGCTCAGCGGCGAGGCCGGCGCATCGGAGGGCAGGGCGGTGAGGGGACGCGGCGGCCAGTTTTTATTCTCGCGCTGATACTTGGCGAGCTGGTCGTAGATGGCGTCCTTTTCGGCCTCATCGACCCACAGGTAGTAGCCGCCTTGCTCGCCGTCCACGAGCTCATAGGTCAGCCGCATGGCAAGGATCACGAGGCCATGCTCGCGCGCCCGCTTGGGCGAGGCATACGGCCCAATGGCAAACACCCCCGGCGGCGGCGCGGGTTGCGGTTCGGCAAACTGGTCGGTGGTTTCGGCCACGGGATTCACAGGAAAATCTATTGCGACGGCCGTGGAAAGCATCAAACTCGGGCTATCTTGTCGCAACACGACGCACAGAAGCAAATTATCGCACTCCGTATTGCGCGAGAAGAAGCACAATACGCCCGACAACGCCGGTTTCGCAACCGCGTGTCGCAGATTGCCTGGCCCCTTGGTTTGGCCTTCGCCTATGGCTCGTCTTACTTTGCTACCTTCGCGCCACAGCCGCTGTGGCGCGGGCTGTGCTTTCTTGGTTGGACGCTGATGCTCGTCGCCTACCTGGAGCTCTACGCCGCCCCCAAGGAAGGCAGCCTGCTCAAAGTTTTTAAAAAGTATGACAGTGACATGAAAATCTGGCTGGGCATAATCCTGCTATGCTCACCTTGGCTCAGCAAACTGCTGAACCTGTATTTGCTCAGCCGCCAATGACCCATTCCACACTATGAGCCTTCCCACGCCAGATCCTCTCGACCCCGCAACTGAAGCTGCGAGCCTGCTGGACCGCATTGAAGCCGCCGTCGCGCCGGGGGGTGAGCGCCCGTCGTGGGACCAGTATTTCATGGCGACCGCGTTGCTCATTTCCTCGCGTTCGAGCTGCGAACGCCTCCATGTGGGCGCGGTGATGGTCTCCGCCGGCGCGCACCCCAACCGCATCATTGCGGCGGGCTACAACGGCTTCTTGCCCGGGCATCCGCACCAGTCCCGCGTCCGCGACGACCACGAGCAGGGCACCGTCCATGCCGAGCAAAACGCCGTGGCCGACGCCGCCCGACGCGGCATTTCCGTGCAGGGCGCCACGGCCTACGTCACGCATTTTCCGTGCATTAATTGCACAAAGATTTTGCTGTCCGCTGGCATTGCGACCATCAAGTATCGCCACGATTACAAGAACGACCCCATCGCGATGGAGCTTTTGCGCGAAGCCGGGGTCGAAGTGATAAAGTTATAAATCATGAAGCAAACCCCCTTTCTTTGTCTGGCGCTCGCGAGCGCATGTGCATCCCTCTTGGCCGATGACTCCATCGACAACGCGCCGCCGCCGCCCAAGCCTGAGGCCACCGCCGCAGCATTGCCGGTTGGCCGTTTTCTGCTCAATGAGGCGGGCAACACCCAGCTCCTCATCGACACCGCCACTGGCCGCGTGTGGCAGGTGACCCGCCGCGCAGGGGACACCACCTTGACGCCCGTCCACTACGAGCACGGGCCCGAGGCCAAGACGCCGCTGCCGGACTACACGCCCCCGCCCGATAACGCCCGCTTCCTCAAGACGCCTGCCGACCCCAAGCTCGAAGCCGAGCGCCAAGCCACGGCCAGAGAATTCATCAACGAAAAGATCGACGGCCCGATCATGACCTACACCGCGCAGGTCGGCGCCTTCCCCACCAGCCTCGCCCAGCTGTCCACCAATCTCGGCAACAACCCGCGCTGGCAGGGCCCCTACATTCGCGAAACCCTCATCGACCCGTGGGGCAACCACTACAAATTCCTCTACCCGGGCATTCAGAACCCCGACACCTACGACGTCTGGTCTCTCGGCCCCGATGGCATCCCGAGCGAGGACGACATCGGCAATTGGTAGCGCCAACCGCCTGCCGCCTTTACACTGGCCATGCCTCCATGGCCGGCTAGCATAGTTGGAGTGAATATGAGCGACTTAAAGGCCGATTTTGATGACTTGTCCGGACAACTGCTGGTTTCGCACCCCTCCCTGCTCGATCCGAACTTTCGCCACACCGTAGTCCTGATCTCCGCGCACACCGACGACGACGGCGCGCTCGGCGTGATCATCAATCGCCCGCTCGGGGTAACCCTCGGCGAGAAAAACGACGACTTCACCTTCGGCCCCTTGTCCGATGTGCCCATCTATGAAGGCGGCCCCGTGCAGACCGACCAAGTCATCCTCGCCGCCTGGCGCTGGGACGAGGACGGCCGCGTGTTCCGCCTCCACTTTGGCCTCAGCGAAGAAGCCGCGCGCAAGCTCAAGCTCGCCGATGACAATGCCGAGATCCGCGCATTCCTCGGCTACTCCGGCTGGTCGCAAGGCCAGATGGAGCACGAGCTTGAGCAAAACGCCTGGCTGGTCAGCCCCGTCACCGACACCCTCCTGGCCGACGAGCACGGCGAGGACCTGTGGAAATCTTACCTCCACCGCCTCCAGCCCGAGCTCGGCTTCCTCGCAGACGCCCCGGACGACCCGTCGTTGAATTAAGGCCTCACACTCCAGTGCCTAAGTCAAAACTCATCACTTATTTAGCCGTGCTCTTAATGGGCTTGGCGGTATGCAGAGCTGAGCCTTATGACTTCCTCAACGATACTTCATACCATGATGTGCCGCTAACGCCGATACCGTCGAAAGTGCTCCAAGAAATCAAAATTGGTAGCGACATCCGGAAGATCTTCAGCAAATACGGCATGGGCCGCGAAGTGAAAGACATCCCATTAGTGGGCGTCATTCAGCCGCTTGAAGGCAACAAGCTGGTCTTCTTTTGTTTTTGCAAGCTTCAGGCATCCGGAGCTGAGAACAGAGAATTGCTTTCGAATTTTGACGGTTCGATTCAGAGCATCTACGTTTTTGATGATCGAGAACATTTTTTCCAAGGCCGCTTTCTCAAACCAGACTCATTGCGAGGCCAAAGCTTGACCGACATCTTCAATGCAATGAATGCCAGTCCAGAAGCACCGGAAACCCAACAGTAATCATGGCGCGACTGAGAAATTTCATCTTAATTATAATCGCACTGACCTTCGGCCTGCTCCGCGCCGAGGAAGTTGAATACGTGTGGAACGTCGACATCGAGGTCAACAACCGCGATCCGCAGGCCAGCGACACGAACCCGACCACGCCGTTTCGCACGATTCAAGCGGCCGCCACCAATGCGCTGGGCTATGCGCGGGCGGGCAAATCCGTGCGTGTGGTCATCCACCCCGGGCTCTACCGCGAGTCGGTTACTTTGCGAGACAAAGTAGACGAGACCAATGCGTCCATTAAATTTGAAGCCTCCGATCCGGGCAACGTCGTCATCAACGGCACGGACCAAATTAACGGCTGGAAGATTGGCGACTACGATATCTTTGAACTGCCGTGGACTTATCAATCCAAGGAAAACCCGACGGTCTATGTCGAGGGCGCGCGCTTGGTGGAAGCCTCGTCGCCCGACCGCGTGCGCCAAGGCCAGGTGTGCTACGTGCGCGGCGAGGAGCCGAAGATTTACCTGCTGCCGCCCAAGGGCGCGGCGGTCAAGCCCGGCACCGTGGAAGTCAGCCGACAAGACGTGGGCTTTCGCGCCGAGCACGTCGATGGCCTCTATTTGGAAAGCCTCGCCTTCGAGCGCGGCTTCGATGCGGCAATCGACATCGCGGGCGGCGACGGGGCAATCCTCAACAACATTGCGGTGGAGTATTGCCACGGCGACGGCGTGCGCTTGGCGGACTTGGGGCAAGTGCGCATTCGCAGACTGATCGTCGACCGCTGCGGCGGCAACGGCGTGGTGCTGCGCAACTTGGCGCAGCTCGTCATCTCCGGCGTCGAAGCGAAGCTCAACAACTGGTCGCGCAGCTCGGGCTCGCTCGCGGGCTTGCAAATACTCGACTGCGGCGCCGTCAAGGTATGGTCGCTCAAGGCCTCGGAAAATCATGGCGACGGCTTTGTGCTGGCGCAGTCCACCGGCGAATCCCAGCTGGCCAAGCTGACCGTGCTCAACAACCGCTCGGGCTTCGTCTGCCGGGACAACGCGCAAGTCGCATCCGTCAGCGAAAGCCAGTTCGCCTACAACGCCAAGGAAGGCGTGGTGCTGCAAGGCGGCGGGCTTTACCTGATGGCCAATGTATTCTACGGCAACGGCGTTGACCAACTACTGCTGGCCGAAGGCGAGACGCCCAGCGAGCTCCAGCTTTCGCGCAACATCATCGTGGCCCTCGACGACGCAAAGCTCATCAACGTCGCGGCGCCGGAGCATGGCATTCAGGCCGAAAAGAACCTCTACGATTCGCTCGCCAAGAAGCCATTTGAGGCGCTCGGGCAGGCGCTGACCTTTGCCCAGTGGCAGACCGTGGCCGGCATCGACCTCGATTCCTTCCTGGGCGAAGCCAAGCTGCTCGACCCGGAAAACTACACGTTCACGCCCACGCCGCAGAGCCCGTATTTCAAGATGAGCCGCTGGCCGGTGCGAAAATTGGATTGATAAAGCCTGCTTTTACGCTTGTTTAGGCAACCTTGTCCAAAACCCTCCAGCATTACCCTTTAGGGGCCACCATTCCAGACACCGTGCATGCGGTGTGCTGTAGCCTGCCCACGATGGACGACGTGATCGGCTACGAAGAAAAGCGCCCCGAGACCATCGCCCAGGTAAAATACGCCTACCCGCGCTTCGTCCTGCACGACTACGTGGTGCAAGCGATGAACCTCGCCAGCGAACGCCTCGGCCTCGCCGATAAACAAATTTTCCTGCTGCCGTCGGAAGGCGCCGCCAAGAGCTGCATCAAGTGGCTGGGCGTCGAGGGCGCCGAGATCCGCGAAGAGTTCGACTTCTTCTGCATCGTCTTGCCGAAGACCGAGGAGCTGCTGCGCCGCGGCAAAGCCTTCCTCCAGCACACCGGCCTCAGCATTTCCTCGCGCCACGCCGAGGACTACCTGAAGCACCACGGGTGCATGGATGCGGGCAAAGACTTTGCATTGCAAAGTTACTCTGCGAAAGAAAGTAAGCCGCGCGTCATCAACGTGCTCCGCCGCTACCTACCCACGGATCACCTCTACCTGGCCAACTGCGGCATGAACGCCTTCTACGGCGCCTTGCAAGCGGCGCAGCAAGTGCAGTCCGCCAAAGGCCGCTCGCATTACTTGCAGCTCGGCTGGCTCTACCTGGACACCCAGCGCATCCTGGAGCAATTCATCGGCGCTGAAAGCACGCTGACCGTCCACTACGATGTCTTTGACGAAGCGTGGCTGCGCAACTTCTTTGCCGAGCACGGCAGCCAGCTTGCGGCCATTGTGACCGAGCTGCCGACCAATCCGCTGATCCAAACACCGAACGTCGAGCTGCTCAATGAGCTTTGCCGCGAGCATCGCGTGATCCGTATTTACGATCCGACGATTGCCGCGATTTCCAGCGTAGACGTGCTGCCACACACGGACCTGCTCGTCACCAGCTTAACGAAGTATGCCGCGCATGAAGGCGACGTGATGATCGGTGCCGCGGCCATCAACCCGGAGAGCCCATTTGCCGACGAACTCGTGGGCGCGCTCAACGGCAAATGCGAGCCGCCCTACGTGCGCGACCTCGCCAAGCTAGCCGCGCAAATCGACGCGATGCCCGAAGTGGTCGCCAAGCAAAACGCCAACGCCAAGGCGCTGGCCGCGTGGCTGGAAACGCATCCCGCCGTGAGCAAAGTGTGGCATCCGTGGTCCGAACAATGCGCCAAGAACTTTGCCGCGATTGCCCGCAGTGAAGAGTCCTGCGGCGCGATGGTTACCTTCGAGCTCAACATTCCGCTGAAACAATTTTACGACCGGGCGCGCATAGTGAAGGGCCCGAGTTTTGGCACCACGTTCACGATGATGTGCCCGTTCATGTACCTCGCGCACTTCGACCAAGCCAGCACCGAAAAGGGTCGCGCCGAGCTGCGCGCTTGTGGCCTGAACCCGGAGCTCATCCGTCTCTCCGCCGGCGTCGAAGACATCGAGGAAATCAAGCAGGCCCTCGGCGAAGGCCTCGGAGATTAAAGTAAAAAGGAAAAAGATTAAAGTAGACGACGCACGCTCTCAGGAATTTGCGAAGACTAGCGAATCGATTCATCGCAATACCCTGGCCACTGAAAACCAGCCATCCTTTTTCCTTTAATCTTTTTCCTTTTTCCTCCCCTTACTTCGTCTTCATCACGAAGACGCCATCCCAGTTTTCGCCGGGTGGTTCTTCAAGGTAGTAGAGGCAGCGGGCGAGCAGGACGTCGCTCGGAGTCGTCGGCGCCTCCTGGTTTTTCTCGGGGCGGTTGGGCTCGAGCTCCACGGATTGTTCGAAGAATTCGATGGCACCGTTGAAGTCCTGCTGCAAGTAGCGATCGATGCCTTTTTGGTAAATTTCCAGGCAGCGCACGGTCTCGTCGTCCATGTCTTCCTTGAGGCACACGAGCTCATACATTTCGGCGGGCTGACTGCGGCCCTTCACACGAATCTTGTCGAGGTAACGGAAGACGCACTCGTCGCTCACGGCCATGCAAGCCTCGCGGGTTTCGCCAGTGACCATGATGTAAAGGCCGTAGGACTTCGCACCGGATTCACTGCGCGCCGCGAGGTTCACCGTGTCGCCCATCATGGTGTAGTTAAAGCGCGATTCCGAGCCCATGTTGCCGACAACGGCCGGGCCGGTATTGACGCCAATTCGGGTCTGCATCTTGGGAACAATTTCCGGCCAGTCGTCACCCTCGGCTGCCCACTTGTCACGCAACTCGTTTTGACGCGTCTGGATTCGCGCCGCCGCCATGCAAGCGCGCAAGGCATGGTTCTCGACGTGCAAGGGCGCATTGAACATCGCCACCATAGCGTCGCCGATGTATTTATCAAGCGTGCCAAACTCCTCCTGTAAGATGTCCGTCATCGCCGTGAGGTATTCATTCATGAGCGTCACAAGGCGGTCAGCCGGCAACAGCTCGGAGAAAGTTGAAAAGCCCTGAATGTCGGAGAAGAACGCCGAGATCTCGACTTCCTCCCCGCCCAGTTGCGGCTCTTCGCCGGACTCGACCATGTTGTTCACAAGATCGGGCGAGAGGTAAGCGCCAAACATGCCCTTGATGCGGCCGCGTTGCTTTTCTTCGACCACGAGCTGATAGACGGCACCTGCGGTGGTCGTGGTAATCGCCGAGGCAACCGGCGCAATGAACGGCAGCACCAGGTGAAACACGCTAAACGATCCAAAGACCAGCCCCACATACAACACCAGCACAAGGCCGCTGCCGACCTTCATCCACACGTTATAGCGACCAGTGTAGGTGCCCAGCGCAGCGACGAGATAAGTCAGCACCAACGTAATCAACGCATGATGCCACCAGTCCAGCCGCTTGATAAACTTGCCGGTAAAGATGGTCTTGATCGCATTGCCATGCATGCCGACCTTCGGCACCGGCACCGAGTCAAAGGGCGTAGGGGCCAAATCCTGCAGCGTAGTGTCCGTCGGCCCAATGAGCACGATGGCGTCCTTAAACTGATCAAAATACTCCCTGGCTTCCTTCTGTTGCGCTTCATTACCGTTTTCCAGCATGTGAGCTGCGTCGAAGATGCGCGCCATCGATGCGCGCGTATTGTATTCGCTAAACCACCGCGAAAACCAATTAACCTCCATGATCTGCCCTTCGACCATCGGCAGCTCAATGATCGGCTCATCATCCTTATAAAAGATCATGCGGTCTTCTTCGATCACGATGTCTTCGGGATCGAGGCCGAGGTGCTTACGGGCCAGTTCGATGCTAAAATGCAGGAAGGTTTGCTTGGTGTTCAACGGCATGAAGCCCAAGTTCTGGAAATTATTTCCCAGCACCTGTACCGTGGGCTCCCGGATGATGTCCGCCTCTGGAACTCTAAGAAACTGCTGGTTCTCGATGGATTGTTCGGTGTCTTCGAACAAGAAGTTATCGTTGAAATTCAAGTCATAGAAATACTCATAGCCCTCCAGCAAATTGAGGGTGTAGTAGGGGCCCTCCGCCTCGGCATAGAGGGGGATCCAACGCGGCACCGTATCGCCTGACATTTCTTTATCCTCTGCAATCAGGCCAATGCCATTCGTACCGTTGCCCATCAAAACCAATGGAAAAGTCGGCATCTCCGGAAAGGTCGTCTTGGGTGTGTACGGATAGTCGGCGCCGTATTTTTCGTGAAAATAAGTCAGCGGCATGTCTCGATAGCGTGGCTCGATGTGTTCGCCGTTCTTGATGCGCTCGCGTTCTTCGAAAGTGTAGGGCAGGGGGATCTGAGTGTAATTGGCGGCCAGCACCACGTTAGGATACTTGCTCAGAACTTTGCGGAATTCGATGTCGCTTTGGTTGACGTGTTCCGGCTGAACCAGCTCTGAGCTGGAATTTTTGGAGAAGATAAGGTCGAAGCCCACCGCGCTTACGTGCCCATATTCAAACAATTTCTCGGCAACCTGCCCAAAGCGAAAACGCGACCAGGGGCGCTCTCCAATCCTGCTAATCGTTTCGGCGTCTACATCGACATAGATCACCTTCACTTCCGGAGCCTCCAGCTCTCCGCGCACCTTGTAGCGCCAGTCCATGGCCAGGTTCACCAACTGCTGGGAATACACTTTGGCAAATTTTGCTTCGGTGAAGAAAATCCAGAACAGAGGTATCGGGAGCAGACACAGTAGTAGTTTCCATCTGCCGCCAGTAGAGTTAGCTGCCATGATGTTTCTTATAAAGCATTCTGCGGAAGGGAAAAGCTTAAAGGATTTCCCCGCGTGCTGACACCGCAGACCAACGCTTCAGCGCAAACGTCGCTGCGATCAACGCGCCAGCGCCGACCAACAACCCCACCCACCCCGGGGCACCGAGGCCCGCCGGAATGAACCCCAACACCGCCGCCGCCAGCGCCGACATCAGCGCGAACGGCAGCTGCGTGCGCACGTGGTCGTGCGGGGTCACGTCACAAGTAATCGCGCTGACCAGCGTCGTGTCGCTGATCGGCGAGCAGTGGTCGCCAAACACCGCGCCGCTGAACACCGCCCCAACCGCCGCCGCGTATAGTGGAGCCAAATCGCCGAGCTCCGCGCCCGGGTGGTTGGCGATCAGCGGGATCGCGAGTGGCATCAGGATGCCCATTGTGCCCCACGAAGTGCCGGTCGAAAACGAAATCAATGCGCCGAACACAAAGATGATCACGGGCAACAGCGCCAGCGGCGCCCACGCGCCCACGAGGTCGCCGAGCAGCTTACCGGTGTTGAGCGATGACAGCGTTGAGCTGAGCATCCAGGCGCCCACGAGGATCAACACCGGCGCCATCAGGTGCTTCACGCCCGCGCCATAAGCCTTGCCGCCTTCGGCGTAAGTCCGGCCGCTCAGCGGGAAAAACAACAGCGCCGCCAGCGAGGCAACCACGCCGCCGAAGACGAGCACGAAGGCCCCGGCATTGCTGCCAAAGGAGGCCGTGACCTTATCCACCGTCAGCGGAAAATACGCCGCATCGTCGCCCAAGGCACTCGGCACGCCAAAGTAATACAGGCCGCCGAGCAGCGCCAGCAACAGGGTCAATAGAGACACCACGCAGAGCAGCAGCCCCCCCGAGGTCGCCGTGGACTCCGCTCCCTGCGCCTCACCTTGGCCAGCCTTGGCGCGGGCTGCGCGTTCGTAGGCGCCCATAGGCCCGGGGTTGAAATTGCGCCAGATCACCAGCGCCACCATCAGCAGCGTAAACCAGCAATAATAGTTGTAGGGCAGGGACCGCAAAAACCACGCGTAGGGATTCGTCTCCTCGCCGATCAGCGCAAAGCCCTCGCGAATCATCGACAGCTGGTAGGCAATCCACGTCGAGAGAAACGCCACGCACGCCACCGCCGAGCTGGTCGAGTCGGCCAGGTAGGCCAGCTTCACGCGGGAGACGCCATGCCGCTCCGCCAGTGGGCTAACCAGCCGCCCGACAAGCACGCTGTTGGCGAGCCCGTCAAAGAAACACACCAGCCCAAGGCCCGCCGCGCCCGCTTGCAGCCGGGTGGGGCTCTCGCCGCCGCGCAGCAGGTAGCGCCGCAAAAAATACTCCAGCCCGCCG
Source organism: Cerasicoccus maritimus (assembly GCA_031296935.1). Taxonomy (GTDB): domain Bacteria; phylum Verrucomicrobiota; class Verrucomicrobiia; order Opitutales; family Cerasicoccaceae; genus Cerasicoccus; species Cerasicoccus maritimus. The sequence goes on along the minus strand of JAVDPD010000004.1, from coordinate 195,977 downwards.
CTGCGCTCCAGCACCGCCGCAAAGCCACCGAGCAGCAGCGTAAAGGCCACCGCGCTCAGCTTCCATTCGCTGGTAAAATGCGGCGCAAAGTGGTCGCCCATCAGCGAGAGAAACGCCACCCACGGTCGCCCGTCGCACAGGATAATTGCCCCGCCCGCAGCGCCTGCTACAAGCCCCAGCAGCGCATTGCGCGTTAAATAAACCACGCCCAGCGCCACAATGCTCGGCCACAGCGCGGTGAGCAAGCTGCCCGTCGCGCCGCCCATCTGCCACCCCAGCGGCCAACTAATGGCCCACAAGATAACCGCCGCGCCCCACCGGACGCGCGACACACCTTCGGTCTGCGCAGCATCAGCCATAGGCCTCATCGTGGATGAGGGAGCTTAAAGTGAACAGATTAAAAATTGGAGGGCGACGCGCCACGCGATATCGCGCCCTGAAAACCAAGAGGTTGGATTGACCGTAGATGGATTATATATCGCGGCATAAAGCCGCTCCCACGGAGTGCACGACTTACCTCGTGGGAGCGGCTTTACGCCGCGATGCGCAATGCTGGGGGCAGCGTCAGCCACATTGTGCAAAGCCAAACCAAACGAAGCGGCAACGACGAAGCGTTGCCCTCCAGCCAAGCACTGCTCCAACCAAACACCCGCCAAAGCCAAGCACCGCCAAAGCCGAGCAGCCGCTTTAATTTGCTCACTTTAATTTTTAATCTCCCTAAACCACTTCCAGGTCCTTGCCTGCGGCGGCGACCAGGCGGTCGATGGCGTCTTGGGCGAGGGCTTCGGTTTCGGCTTCGGCGAGGAGGCGGAGCTTGGGCTCGGTGCCGGAGTAGCGGACCAGGATGCGGCCCTTGCCGGCCAGCTCGGTTTCCAGCGTGGCCATGACTCGGCTCAGCTCCGGGCATTCGGCAAGCGGAATTTTCACCGCGACCTTCAGGTTTTGGGTCGCTTGTGGGAAGAGTTCCACCGTCGCAGCCAGCTCAGAGAGCGGGCTCTTGGTTTCGAGCAGCAAACCCACGAGCTGAATTGCGGCCAAAAGGCCGTCGCCCGCCACAGAGTAGTCACGGAAAATCATGTGGCCGGAGGACTCGCCGCCAAAGTTATAATCGTTCTCCAGCATACAGTGGAGCACGTTGCGATCGCCCACATCCACGCGGATGACCTTGCCGCCAGCCTGCATCATGGCACGGTCGAGCCCCATGTTGCTGTGCACGGTGGCCACGAGCGTCTTCTTGCGCAAGCGGCCAGTCTTGATGCCATATAGGCCGAGAATGCCGAGCAGTTGGTCACCATGAACGACGTGCCCCTTCTCGTCGCAAACGACCAGGCGGTCGCCATCGCCATCGTGCGCGATGCCAAGGTTGGCACCATGCTCCAAGACAGCAGCCGCGAGCTTATCCGGGTGTTCGCTGCCAACGCCGTCATTGATATTCAAGCCATCGGGCTCGCCGCCAAGCTGGATAACCTCCGCGCCGTAGTGGCTGAACACCTTCGGCGTTGTCGCCGCCGTCGCGCCGTTGGCCGTATCGATGACGACTTTCCAGCCCTTGAGGCAGCCCTGGTGCATCAGCGAGCGCAAGACATTCACGTAAAAAGCGCTGCCATCGTAGTCGTGTCCACAGTTTAGACAATGGTCTGCTGGCGCGACGTCCACGCTGTCAATAAATTGCTCGATCTCGGCTTCGGCGCCAGCGGAAAACTTGAGGCCGCGGTTATCGAAAAACTTCAGGCCATTGTCGTGCGACGGGTTGTGCGAGGCGGTAATCGCCACCCCCAAATCGGCATGCAAGTCGCGCAGGCTCATGGCCACACCGGGGGTTGGCACCACGCCGAGCCGAATCACGTGAATGTGGTCCTTGCAAAAACCCTCAGAAAGCAGCATCTCCAGCTCTTCACCCGAGGCGCGGGTGTCGCGGCCAATGACGACGGTGATCGGTTTTGCCTTGTTGTGCTTGCGCAAAAACGCGGCCACGCCATAGCCCGCACGGCGCACAAACTCAGGGCTCAGCAGATCTCCGCCTACGCGCCCACGAATGCCATCGGTGCCGAAATACTTAAGCTTCATCCCGCGTAAAACTCCTTGAGTTGCGTCAGCCAGCGCTGAAGCGCGCCGCCAGTTAAAATTTCCCGCGCCGCGCCAATGCCCTCCTTCAGCGAGCTGCAGCGCCCAGCCACCCACAGCGCCGCCCCGGCGTTGAGGCAAACGGTGTCCTCCAAGCCCTGGGGCGCCTTGCCCGCCATCAGCCGTTCGAGGATGATTAAATTGTCGTTCAAATCGCCACCCTTCAGGTCTGCCATCGCACAGGGCTCCAAGCCGAGACTGGCCAGGTCGAGCGGCGTTTCGGCATTCCACAGGACGCCTTCTCCGGACTTGCCGAGCTCGCCCACGCCAGCGCCGAAGTTGACACCTGCAGTCGAAAACTCATCCATGCCGAGGCCGTCGCCCATATCGCAATGCGCGACGAGGCCGCGCTTGAGGCCCACGCTTTCCAGCGCATAAGCCACGGGCTCGACCCAGCGGCCCGGGAACACGCCCAGTAGCTGGTAGGCGGGCTTGGCGGGGTTGATCAGCGGCCCGAGCAGGTTGAAAATCGTGCGGCGGCCTTGCTCGGCCAGCGCCTTGCGCACCGGCATGATCTCCTTGAATGCCGGGTGAAAAGCGGGTGCGAAAAAGAAGGCGAAATTCAGCTCCTCCACCGAATGGCGGATGGTCGGCAGTGAGGCCTCAAGGTCGACCCCCACGGCGGACAACAGATCCGCGCTGCCGCAATTGGAGGTGATGGAGCGGTTGCCATGCTTGAGGACAGGCACGCCCGCAGCAGCAACAATGAAGGCCGACGTCGTGGAAATATTAAAGCTGCCCGACTTGTCGCCCCCGGTGCCCACGATGTCGATCGCGCGCTGGGCAATCTCGGACAGGCCAGGGTCGCGGGCCACTTCGCGGAAGGCTCCGGCAAAGGCGGCAAGCTCCGTCGGGGTTTCCCCACGTGCGTTCATGGCGGTCAGCAGGGAGGCCTTTTCTTCGGCTTGCACATCAGCGGCAATGAGCAATTGCGCAGCTTCACGTGCGTCTTCCGCCGACAATCCGTCGGCAGCGGAAGCCAGATTCGTTAGGTCAGCTAGATTGGCGTCAGGCATAAGTAGGGCGAAGTTTTAGTTATTTAGTCTGATAGCGCAGTCTCAAGCCAAAAATCCCCTAGCTCTCCAATGCGGTGCCCCCAGGGGACTGAGGTCAACTGTCCACCACCAGACACGATACAGCGCGACCAGCAACCCGCCTACCGCATCTACACTATTTCAAGATGAAAAGCAGGGCTAATTGGCCCCCATCTACTAGATTCCCATTACTTTAATTTCGTAAAATACCGGCAAAAGTCACGCTTTGCAGGCCGCCAAAGCGCGTCTCGGATTGCCATTAGAATAATTTTGGTTTTCATTAAAGGGGTGTATTCTTGTTGGCTGCTTATCGTAATATGCTCGATCTCCGGGATCTGGTTGACGGGGTGCTCTGAGCCGGGCTCCAGTGGCGCCCTCAATCAAAACATTGATACGCAATCTGCCACCATCCGCGAACAATACGTGGAGCGCGAAGACGCAGTAAACGCTTCACTTGCCGCCCGCCAAGCTTACATTCCCTCGCGGGATAGCATCAGTAGCAGCCTGCTCAACGAGTTTGCAGCAACCCCCTCACCAGGCCTCTCACTGGCAACGGCCTACAGCCAGCTAGCGGCACGCATCCAGAAAAACCCCAACTGGCGCGCCGACCCTGCAATCGCTGAAGCTTGCTGCCAATTACTCAACCAAGCCATCTACGCCGGTCAGCAACCTGGAGACGAGGACTATGAGCGCGCCCTCGCCTGGCTGATGGAGATCGTTGAGGTAAGCGGGCGTTTTGGCGAACGCCCCGGCCCCTTGGAGCAATGGATGAGCCTGGATCAATCCCTGGTCAACGCCGCGCTGCATACTGCCTTGCTTGGCGATTACCGCCTTAAAGACCAAAGCTTCTTTGCCTTCTTGCCGCTGTGGACCATGCACCAGGTCCAGCCAGACTCAGACCAAGCTACGCGAAAAGCCGTCACCAAATTCCTGATAGGGCAGAGCCAGCTTTACCCTTCGCCCAACATCCAGTGGTGGCTGGAAAATGTGCCGCAACCCCCGATCCACCTCAAGCGGTTCGACGCCGTGACGCTGCCGGCAGACTTCCCGCCGCCGCCATCCTTTGGCTTTTACCCGCAGGCCGCCGTGGTCCTGTGGCGTTCCAGCTGGGCGCCGGGCGCTGATGGGCTCGTGACGCATGGCGCATTGGCCGACGATGCCGCAACGTGCCTCCAGGCTGGCAACGTCAGCTGGACGCCTCATGCTGAACCCGTGCTCGTGCTCGGCAACGAGGCCACGCAAGGCTACGCCATCGGCGCCGAGCCCAATGAAGACGGCGCGATCATGGCGTCGCTCATCCCCGCCAGCAGTGTGATCCGCGTGGGTGAGAACCAGCCTGAGCCCGGTCGCGCACCCATCATCGTTCGCGAGCTCAATGACCACAGCGGGAACCTCCGCGTCAACGCCTCTGAGCTATTCCCCCAGCTCAGCATCTGGCATCGGGATTTGTTTTGGAAAACCGGCGGCGAGCTGCGCATCATCGACACCATCAGCTACGATTTTGGCAAACGCGACCGGACGTCCTTCTTCTGGCGCTTGAGCGCGACTGAACCCGTCAGCATTGAAACGGACCGCAAGCGCACGATTGTTGAATGGGGCGAGAATGCAATCGTCTTCCAGGGCAACACGCCGCTGGAAGTAGATCAATTCCTGGTCCCCGTCAGCGCGACGGACCCCACCCCGCAAGTCGTCATCCGCCTGCGCACGATCGGGCGCCCGCATTCCCTGCGATTGCTCACCCGCGTGCTGCCACGGGAAAATGTCGCTCCCGAAGAGGTCGTCGACATGGCGAAGATCCCAGCCTCAACTGGCGCAAATTAACCGCCTCCTCGCCCAAAACTTTGCTTTAGATTCCACAAAATGAGCAATTTTGGGCCTTAAAATGGCATAAAAGGACTGCTTTTCAACCGAAATCCCACCCGATAAATTCATAAGTCACTGACATAAAGCAGCTTGAGAGTTTCTCTTAAAAAATGACGCCTCCCAAGGGCAATTTTTGCGAAAAACCCCTGCTCAATCAGTGTAGTAAATTCAAGCAGGCGATGGAACGCCCCCTAGCATTTGCAGTCAAAAGTTTGTAGCAAAATGCCGACCCGGTATGCCATATGCTTAGTTACAATCAGCGCGCAAATCACATTTGAATGTTGATTTTCCCGCTCTCTTCTTCAGATTAACTACAACCCGGGAGGGCAAACCCATCATGAGTGCTTACGATTTCGATAATTCATCCGACGGCGACTGGGAAAACAGCGAAGAATTGAGTTGGAACGAATTTGACTGGCAGCGCTACCTGAAACAAAACGACAAAGAAATCGCGGAGTTTCTCGGGCACTACCACCGCCTCAAGCACAAGCCCGGCCACCTCGACGAAATTGCCCAACTGATGAAGTGGGAAGTCGAAGACTGGGGCGGCGCTGATTTTGAAGAGACCGACGAGGAAATGGAACAAGAAGAGAGCGAAGCGGCCAGTGAGACCGACTTCGATCCCTACTCCGTGCACAAGCACCCGGTTTACATCGTCAGCCACGGCCTTTACCAGCACCTCTTCCACTGCTGGGAGCACTTCCTGACGCAGTCCAAGGGCTCGGTCGACGCCATCATGGGCGCGCGCTTCGCCACCAGCCTCCACGCTGGTGAGTTCAACGCCGTCATGGGCATCAACGCCCTCGACATGGGCGACTTCAATTTGGCCGTGTGCCACCTGAAAAACGGCCTCGCCGCCGTCAACCACACTATGGCCGTCCTGCAGGAAGTCCGTTGCGAAAATGTGCGCCTGCTCCAGGCCTTCCAAGGCGAAGTCCTCCAAGTTCTCTTTGACCTGCGCGACCTCTGGCTCCGCGTCATGAATGACTGTCGCGAGGAAGAGCGCCGCGGCAAGGAGCGTTAATCGGCCTGTAGCCGATTAGTCCGTAAGGTGGGTGATTTCATGAGTGTCTAGGTTCGTAAACTGGCTTGGACCATTGCGCCTTAACTCTACCTGCTTTCCCACCCGCACACTTACGCAGTTGGTAACGCTACCGTCTCATAGAATATCTTGACCCGGCGCTGATGCTGGCCGTTACTGGCATTCATTGATTATGGCGCTTAATCCCCGATGCTTTTTTGCCCTCCTGGCCGCGCTAGTGCTTGGCCTCACCGCACACGCCGCACAAATCGCTTCCGGCCCCATGGTCGGCGCGCCGGAAATGCGTGCCATGCCCCTGTGGGTGCAAACCGATGGCCCGGCCGAGGTTGCCTTTGCCTACTGGCCCGCCGGTCAGGAATCCGCCAAGCAAGTGACGCCCGCGCAAACCGCCAAGCCGGAAAATGGCTACGTGGTCAAGGCAGTCGCCGGCCCGCTTGAGCCCGGCACCGAATACGCCTACGAAGTGATTATCGACGGACGCAAAGCCAGCCTAGACGCCGAAACGAAATTCAAGACCTCGCCGTTTTATACCGATCGCGCGCCACCGCCGGAGTTCACCGTGGCCCTCGGCAGCGGGCACTACGTCAACGATCCGGCCTACGATCCGCTGAACCGCACCCCCGGCGGCGGTTATGAAATTTTCCTCGCGATCCTCGCCAAGCAGCCGGACTTCATGGTGTGGGCCGGTAACGGCGTCCACCTCCGCGAGCCAGATTGGGGTTCCCGCACCGGCATGCTTGCCCGCTATGGCAAGAACCGCGCGCAGCCAGAGCTTCAGCCCCTGCTCGCCGCCGTGCCGCAAGTCGCCACGGTCAGCCAGGGAGAGATCGGCCCCGCCAACACGGGCAAGCACTTCCGCAACCTCACCGATGCGCAGGAGGTCTTTGAACTCTTTTGGGCCAACCCGCCCAGCGCCCAAACCACCGATGGCCTGGCCACATCCGTTCGCTATGGCGACGCCGAATTCTTCCTGCTCGACGACCGCTCTCAGCGCGACCTGGACTACGACATCGAGAAAAAGTGCACCATCATTGGCGAAACCCAGATCGCCTGGCTACGCCAAGCACTGCGCGAAAGCACGGCCGATTTCAAGATCGTTGTCCTTGGCTCCTCCGCGCTCAGCCCATCCAAGTCCGAGCTTAACCTAAAGGTCGCGGATTTCGAGCGCAATGAGATGCTCGATGGCTTGCGCGGCGACAAAATCAGCGGCTTGGTCTTCGTTAATGGCGGCAAGGACTTTGGCGAATTCACCAAGATGGTTCGCGCCAATGCGCCCGATGTTTACGAGCTGAGCCTAGGCCCGCTGACCGCCCGCCCAGCCGACTCCAGCCGCGAGCTCAACTTCTACCGCGTGCCCAGCACGTCCACTTTCGACCGCCAGTTTGCGATCATGAAGTTCCACGGCCCCGAGGAAAACCGCCAGCTCACGGTGACGGTTTACAACGGCCTCGGCACCGAACTTTGGACGCAGACACTCGCGCTCAGCAGCATGCAATTCAACTAGGCCCACCTTATGGCAACCCCCATCAATCCCTTCGCCGGCATTAGCCCGGAAAATATTAAGCAAAACGCCGGCCGCGCCAAAAAAGCAGGCATTGCGCTGATTGTCCTCGGCGTGCTTGCGATCATGCTGCCCGGGCTTTTTGCCCTCGGCATTGAGCTCTTCCTCGGCTGGCTGATTCTGCTCGGCGGCATTGTCCAAGTCGGCTCCGCGATTTCCCATAAGGGTGTGCATGGCCAAGGCTGGGCTTTGATCAACGGCGTGCTCGCCGCCATCGCTGGCGCATTGTTGATTGCCAACCCGGTGATTGGCGTCATGGCGATCACCGGCATGCTCGGGATTTTCTATGCGATCGACGGCGTCTTTAAACTCATTGCCGGTCTGCAAGCCGCCCACCAACCGGGCCGCGGCCTGGTACTGATCAACGGCGTCTTCGGCCTGATCATCGCGGGCATTGTTTTCAGCGAATGGCCCAGCGCCGCGCAGTGGTTCATCGGCATCATCGTTGGCGTCAACTTCCTCATGGCCGGCATGACCATCCTCTCCCTCGCCAAAGCCAGCACCAACGTCCCGTTGGATCGATAGATTTGCGTATTGCTCAAATGGTGGGGCAACCGGCTTTCTATCCAACTGAATGAGATAGTGCGACGCTTACAAGCGAGCCGCATCATTGCCACTAAGCCATTTGCCCAATGGGCAAATCTATGGGTGCAGCGGCACGCTGCTAGTTGTTGGCGGGGGTGTCTTCGTCGGGTGCCTTGAGGCGACGCGATTTGGGCTCGAAGGGAAGCAGGAAAGCTTCACGGAAATCATAACCATCGGCGAAGTCTTCGCGCTGATCGTTTTCCGTTTTGCCGAGCACGCCCCATTCCACGAGGTTGAACACGATGTCGCCGAAGTCCTCACAACGCTTGAGGCCCCAGTGCGTAAGCAGCGTGTAGGACATGGGCCCATATTGCTCGAGGGCGTAGTCGCGAATGCCAGAAAGCAGCTCTTGCCCGGAAACATGACGCGTTTCGCGGTCGGGGTCGTCCTTGAGATTTTTGATCGTGTGGTCGAGCCCCAGGCGCACAAAATGGTAGGCCCCCACTTCGTAGCGGGAGTCTTCCTTGCGGATCAGGCCGACGACTTCGTCAAAATCTTTATTGGGCATTAAACGTAGAGTGAAATTCGTCTTGGCCTTGGGGTCAAGGGCAAGCAGCGGTTAGCCCGCGCTATAAGACTTTCGAAATCAGGTAGCGGTTGTTGGCGACGCGACGATAACCCCACTCACTGAGCGCCGCAAAGATCTGACTGCGTTCATAAAAGCGGTTAGCCCACGACCAACGCGGCGCATACATAAGCGCACGGAAAATCGCCTGCGCGGAATGATAAACCGCGCCATCGGACTCCACCAAATGCACTGCATGCTCAAGCGCCGATTCGGGGATTTCCGGGAAGCGCGCAAGCATGGTCTGGTAAGGCGCGTAGTCGACGGATTCACCGGTGCGCCGCTCCAAACGCCACGCCGAACGCCCACAAAAACCGCAATCCCCATCCCAAAGGAGAGTTGGCTTCAAAGGTGGCGACTGAACACGGGCGTGCATGCGGTTAAAATGCATGAAACACCGCAAGTGTCGAATTCCAGAATGCGCGCGAGCTAAAACTAAGCGTCAGTAGCTTTCTTAGCAGCGGTCTTGGTCGCCTTCTTGGTGGCGGCTTTTTTCACTGTTTTCTTTACCGCCTTTTTAGCGCTTTTCTTGGTGGCGGCTTTCTTGGCTACAGTCTTTTTGACGGCCTTCTTCGTTGCTTTCTTGGCGGCCTTTTTAGCGGTGTTTTTCTTAGCCGCTTTCTTCACGCCTTTTTTAGCCGCCTTTTTGGACGCTTTCTTGGCAGCCTTCTTTACGGCTTTTTTCGCGGTCTTCTTTTTCGACTTAGCCTTCTTTCCGCCGGTGGCCACCTTGGCGTCGGCTTCGGCAGCAGCTTCCTCCGAGTAGATCGTTTCATGGATCTTGCTCAAGTTTTCGTCGATCTTCTCAACGACTGGCGCGGTCAGCTCGTAGGTAGTGTTAAAAATCTTGGTGAGGGTGTCGCAGGTCTTGTCGAGCAAGTCCTCGTGGTAGTCGCGCGACTTAACTTTTTGCGTGCGGAGATACTTCTTCAGCTTCTTGGCGAGCTGACCCTTTTTCAGTTTTTTCATAGCCTTGCCTTTCAGTCGTTTAGGCGATGTTAGGAAGCGTATCAGCGCTTGGCAAGAAAACGTTGGCGCGGCTGCGGGTTCGCCAGCTTGGTTTGGCATCAAAGGCTTTGCACTATCAGCGCGTTGCCCAACATCAACGCCGCGAACGCCAATCCAAGCGCCACTTGCTCTCCATTTGGCTTTGTTTGATTCTCGTTTCGAATCTGAACTTCAATTCTCTTCACAAACTTTAAGAACGCGAGCAAAGCGATCGAGCTAAGCAAAATGCTGATAATCCAGTAATCCGGAAAATTACCATAGGGTAAAATGACGACAACAATCCCAAAAAATCGAAAATATTGTAGTGGCCCTGTTCTATCGCTGAACACATTCATGATAACAAAAGAAACCAGAGAATAGATCCGCTTCCTATAAAATTTTACTTCTCGCACTCAGCATTTGCGCCATGCTCAAATCTATCTGTTCAGCCAGAGGCTGGCTGATCTAATAGTTAACCGTGCGGCCGAGGTAGTTGATCATCCAGTGCTCTTTCCAGAGACGATAGCGGCCTTCGAAAGACAGGCGGCCATGCTCTTCCTGGAACTCGCGCGGCAGGAGGTAGCCGGACTGGAGGTTCGCAATTTCGAGGCTTGTCTGCTGGCGGTTCAGGTCGTCCATCGGGTCGTCATCTTCCCAGACTTCCACATTGACGCCTTCGCGGAGGAGGCGGCGACGGTGGTAGCGCAACAGCTTGTCGAGATTCCGCATCAACGGCTTGCGGACAATGAACCACTTTTCCGGATAGAAGCCACCAAAAGGCATGGTGAGATTCGAGGTCATCACGCGCTCGCCTTCCTGGGTCTTAGTCATGAGCACATAGCCTACCTGATGCGAGCTGACGCCGTTCGGGAAAAACATCACTTGCAGGCGCACGAGGCCTTGCTCGTCCTGGTAAATGCTGGAGCGGATCGCGTAGTCCTTAATCAGCTCGGCCTTGAGGGACTCAAGCTTCTTAAAACCCGTGCTGCGAAGCCAGTCGCGCAGGAGGATGAAACGCTTGTCCGCCGGCCATTCGTCGCCCTCGGAATTCTTGCGAAAACGCGGAAAAAGCGGGATCGGGCCCTTGCTCACCGCGCAGACTTCCAGCCAGTTATAGAGCGTTTCGAGGAGGAACCAGCCGAGGAACGCTACTCCGGCGAGGACCCAGAACGGGCGCTCCGACCAGCTGAATTCACGGGCTGCCGCGGCCACGGTGCATGCAAACAGCATCCAGCGAAGCCAGCGGTTGAAAATCGACAGAACCGGGCTTTGCCAATGATTGTTCGCGAAACCGATCCCCATCGAGAGGATCAGCAGGCCGAAAACGATCTGAGTGGCAAGTGACATGTATGCTGTAGACGGCGAAAATGGGGCTTTGGTTCCATTATTCGCCGGGGGGCATGGCCCAGGGAAGAAACTAGTTCAAGCGCAGCGGCATGATGACGCACAGGAAGCTATCCAGGGTCTTAAACACGCCAGGGCTCAACTCGTCCTTGAATTCAAAGTAAACTTCGTCTTGAGCGAGGGCCTTGAGCGGATCCAGCAGGAATTGCGGATTGAAGGCCACGGTGACTTCTGCGCTCTCGTAGCTGATCGCCATGGACTCATGGGACTCGCCGTATTCGGGAGACGAACCGGTGATCTCGAGCAGGTTGTCGGACAGCTTCAACTTGACGGAATTGTTCTTGTCACTGGTCACGAGAGCGGCGCGCTGCACACACTCTGCCAGCAACTCGCGCTCGATCTTGATGCGATTTTCGGTCTCCTTCGGGATGACCTGCTTGTAGTCCGGATACTTGCCTTCGACGATCTTGGAGACGAGGTAGATGGAGTCCACCAAGCCGCTGTCGTCGTCGGTCGCAATCTGGATTTCGAAGGCAACCTGACGGTCGCTGAAAGTAATTTTGACGGTTTCACCCTGGCCGAGCAGACGCTGGAGCTCGTCCACCGTTTTTGCCGGCAAAATGAGGTCGCCCGCATTGTCTTCGACGACTTCGACTTCCTTGCTGCACAGAGCCAGGCGTCGGCCATCGGTGGCAACAAGGGTCATTTGGTTGTCGCGGAACTGGAAGAAAACGCCGTTCAAGATGTAGCGGTTTTCGTCCTTGGACTGAGCGTAGGAGACGTTCTTGAGCATGCCCACGACGTCATCCTGTGGGAGATTGAAAATGTGCTGGTCGGCAAACGAGGGGAGGGGGGGGAACTCGTCTTCGCTGATACCCATGATGCGGAACAGCGAGCCGCCGGAAGTGATCTTGGCTTGATTGCCGGAAGAGGCGTCCACCTCGATCTCACTGTTGGGGAGGGCGCGGACGATGGTGGCAAGCTTGCGAACCGGGAGCGTGATGCCACCGGGTTGTTCCACCTCGGCCTTGATGCGGCAGCGGATGCCGAGGTCGAGATTGGTGGTCGTCAGGGATAGCTGGTTGCCTTCCGCCTGGATCAGCACGTTGCTGAGGATCGGCATGGTGGCGCGGGAGCCCACCACGTTGAGGACTTGTTGCAGACCAGTGGCGAAATGATCACGGTGAATCTTGAACTTCATTGGCTAGAAAACTGGGAGGTTTCGGAGTTACTGGCAACGTTAGATTATTAGGAAAATATTTTATAAAAGTTTCTATTCCCTATTATAGTCGGTCGATGATTGTAATAAGACTGTAACTAGCTGTTTTCAAGCAAGTTGCGGCAGAGTTTGAGCGGGAATAACTGTGAGCGCAAGCTCGAACAAGTAATAACATGTCGGTAACTCGTAGGTTATTCCCAATTATCCGCACAGTTACCCGCAAGTTGTTCCGAGGGTGTTTCAGACTGTTGGCATTGGCGTTTCAGACCCGTAAATCCGCACCCAGTGCTGCCGGTTGATGTAGCGGCTCAGTTGCTTGGACGAATACATCGTGGCAACGAACGCCCCGCAGATAATGATCGCGTCGCGAAACAGGCCGAGCGCTCCATCGGTCGGCAGGATCAGGCTGAGAAGCTTATAGGTGACTATGAATACGCCGACCGGAGCAAATTGAATCACCGCCTTGTCCAGCGTGGTGAGCGGTAGCTCGGCCACCTCTGGTGGCAGGATGTCAGAGGGCCATTTGCTCCTTGGCAGGTGGCGGAGTCGCACCCAGCTGAACAGGTGATAAATACCCACAGCCCCCATGACGATGGCGTAGGAAAAGATCACCTGACTGGCGGTCGAGCTGGCGAGGCGAAACATCATCACGCTGGCGATCAGGAACAGCAGCGCCGTTCCGCCTGGGCTGTGTTCTCGCGGTTGCTTGTCCTCACGTGGGGGCAGGTTTCGTTGCTCACGATACCGTCGGTGGTTGATGCGTTCGGCGGCGCTAGCTCTCGGTTGTGGCACGGTGAAGCGGAACGTTTTCATGGCGAGGACTTCATTCAAACAAATGCGAGGCGTATAACCAAGGTAATTCCACATAATTCGTGATAGCGTATAGCTGGCGTGCATTCCACCTTGCCACGGGGTTGACATGCGGTGCCAGGCTGTGATGATGAGGGCTTGGCCAGTAATTATCGGTCGCATGTCCGTTTTTCATGAAGCATTTTCTACTCGCGTTTTCTACATGGGTCCTCGTGGCCGTCTGCTTACCAGCGGCTTCAGATTTACCACCGCCGCCGGGATACGCTGCGCCGGATCCGCCGAAGTCCAAGCCAGCAACCAGCGAGCGTAGGTATGGAGCGACCCGTTATGGTCAGCCCTACAAGAGCTCCACTGGCGCGGTTATTGTGCACGATCCACGGGGCGATTACGAACGCACTCAGCCGTATCGTTACCTTGACATGTCTCATGTCATGCTGAGGCCAATATCAGCCACTGATCTCTTGGTGCAGATCTATTTTGCCGACGATTTGCCCAACTCAGCTGAAGCCGATGCGATGTCGAATGTTTTCTTCAGACTGGATTTAGATATGAACACCGCAACTGGCTCAGAGGTTGACGAGTTGGGCATCGATCTCGGCATTAAGCTGCAGGGCTTTGATTCGAGTCAGCCTTGGGTGGCCCGCATTAAAACACACAACGAGTTGGCCGAACGCTATGGTTTTGTAGTGAAAGATCTTCAATACGCTGACCGCACCTTGACCTTTCTTCTACAGATGAACGGCTCTCAGCACCTGGATCAATTTGGGCTACAAATCGGCGCGATGCACGACTACGATAGTGTGGACAGACTGCCAAATCAGGGGCCACTTTACATCGAAATGTAAGTAAAGCCGCTAGCGAGCTTCGACTTCCGCAATTTGGCCTAAGTATTGGTGGAGTTTCCAGCCGCCAACCGAAATACCGATCAATCCAGAAGTAAGCATGAGGCTTTGCCCCAGCTCCCAATACACGATGGAGAAAGCGCTTAAGCTAAAGCCGAGGGTCAGAAACACCAAGGCCATGCTAAATGCAGCAGGGTCCTCAGATGCCTCCGGTTCAAGCGTCGCTGTATCCTTTCGCCATGATTTCATGATACGGTAGGTTATTCTGCGAGATACGGTGGGGCAAGATCACGCGCACACTTTTAGCCTTCATAGCTTCGATCAGATAACTTGTATTTGGCTCGAATGGAATACCTTAGAGATTTTTGTATGCGCCGGAATCAGTTATTCGAAACTAGTGAAATCTTTTAACAGGCATACAGTTTCCGCTGTATTGGCGCTTCATTCTAATGCTTGCCATTAGGTGGTTCTCGAGACAGGTTATCCGGGTTAACTGCAAATTATTAACCTACAGTTCGAAACACGCTATGGAAATTGTCGCACTCATTCTGATGGCTATTGGTGGCCTCATCGCATTAATTTTCGGTATTCAATTGCTGATTATCGCCTTCAAAACCCACATCTTGTGGGGCCTCGGCTACATCTTCGTGCCCTTTTGTAGCCTCGTCTTCATCATCATGTATTGGGATGACTGCAAATCGCCCTTTTTGAAGTCATTGATTGCGATCCCGTTCGTCATACTCGGATCGGTGGTTGCAGGTATGAGCGCAGGCGCTCAGGGCGGCTACTAAGCTGGCGGCTTAACCGTCTCTTATTTCTTCTCCGGGCTGCTGTTGCCGCATTTAGCGGAACAGCATTATCGGGATTTTGCAGCGGCGCATGAGGTCCGTAGTTGTGCTGCCGATGAGCAGCTCGCGGATGCGGCTATGCCCATAGGCGCCCATCATGAGCAGATCGATGCCGTTCATCTGGACAAAGCCGGAAATCTGGTCTTCGACGTCGCCAGTAAGCAGGTGAATTTCCGCATCGATATTGGTATCTTCGAGTTGGCTTTCGGCTATGCGCATGGCTCGGGCAAGCTGCTCGTCTCCATGCCCCATACTCACGGTGAGCACGTGCAGTTTGATGTCGTGTAGCTCGGTTTCAGCGATTAGCCAATCGAGGGCTTTCTGGGCACTGGCGCTACCGTCAAATGCTAGGGCAGCTATTTTGATGGGGCGAAATTCTCGGTTACTGATGAAGCAGGGCTGTCGTGCGGCGCGAACCACACGCTCGAGGTTGCCGCCGAGGTGTTCTTTGGCTTGGTCCATGCCCTCGCCGCGTTTGCCCAGCACGAGAATGTCTGCGGCATTATCGCCGGTTTCATAGTCGTCGAGGGCATCGACGAGGAGGCCGGTTTCGTGGTTGAAGGTCAGGTCGTCCACGGCGACACCGGCATCCATGAGCTCACGGGTGGCGGCTTGGGAGACGAGTTTGGCCTTTTTGTCTTCAATTTCCTGGAGGGCGCCTGTCATGCCTTGATAAGGCGAGGCACCGAGACTTCCGCCGAGATCGAGCAGGAAGGGCAGCTCAAACTCCCATAGGCTGGAGACATAAAGAGCTTCGACGCGGGCTCCCGTTTTACCAGCTAGCCAACCGGCGTAGCGGCAGACGACGCGGGCGTAATCCGAGCCATCGGTACAAGCGAGTATCTTCTTCATGGGGTTGTCCTTTCGTTTCCTACACTGTATGCGGAAACCCGGATATACACAAGCTTAACCCACCGGTTTTCAGGGCCTTGCGCATTTTTTATAAGGAAACCTGCGAGTATGCGAAAAACGCTCCCTAGTCCTTGCGCGGGGCGTCCTCTTCAGCTTTCGCCTCGGCCTCGGCTTCCTCTGGAATGTCCACCTTGGGGAATGGAGCAGATTCCGCCTGCCAAAGGTTTTCATCCTCGTCGGGATGCTCGATTTTGCCGGGCTTGGGAAAGGGCGCGTCTGCGGCTTGCCAGAGGTCTTCGCTTTCTGCCTTGGGAGATGGCTGTGCGGGTCTGGTTGCGGGCACGGGTGGTGGGATGACCGCTGGCTGGGCAACCACAGGCGGCGGTGCTGGTTGGCTTTTACCTGCGCAGATGGGGGCTAGGCCAGCGAAGCAAATACCTACGCCAAAAAAGAAAATGTGCCCCAACCAGCAGAGGTTAGCGAGGCTCATGAATGGCTCTGCCCAATCAATCTCGGGCAAAATCATGATTTGCAAGAACCACTCCGACACCCCGCAGACCAAGCCTACAAAGCCGCTGATCACTGCCAGCACGCCGAAGATGGAACGGGAGGTCATGAGAGGCTAGCTAAGTTAAGCCCTCTTCCAGGAATCTTCCTGGCGCTTGAGGAACTCCTTATAAACAGCGAGCACGATGAGCAGTTTCACGGCAGTAGCCAACGCGCCGATGACCATCAGCGGTCCGAGCAGGTTGTTGAATTCGAATGGTGGATACATAGTGGTCAGTTAAGCGGTTAAAGCAGAAAGATTAAAGTAAAAAGCGACTGCTTCTTACACGTGGATTGAGCCGGTCAAATACAAGCGTGCGTTCCCCGAAATGAACACTCGATCGCCTCGCAAGGCGCAGTCAAGCCGTCCGCTTCGGGTGGAGAGCTGGCGGGCATGCAGCTCGCTGCGGCCCAGTTTGCGGGCCCAATACGGCATCAGCGCGCAGTGGGCCGATCCAGTTACGGGGTCTTCATCGATGCCATATTTTGGCGCAAAAAAGCGGGAAACGAAATCTGCCTCCTCACGGGGGCAGTGATGATTACGCCACGTTGATCCAAAGCCTGAAGCAGGCGAAAGTCCGGCCGCACTTCGCGTAGGGCGGATTCGTTGGGGAGAATAGCAAGGTAATCGCAGCCTGTATAGCATTCGATGGGGCGTATCCCGAGTGCGTCGACGAGCTCTTGTGGCGGATGAGTGCTTTGGATTGGCGTGGCAGGGAAGTCCATCGTGATGATGTCTCCCTCGCTGGTCACCTGGAGCGGGCCGCTGCGGGTGTGGAAGGTGATGCCGCGCTTGAGCTCCGGTCGTTCGCAAAAGATCACATACGCAGTGGCAAGCGTGGCGTGTCCACACAGGTCCACTTCGGCCAGTGGCGTAAACCAGCGTAAGCGAAAATCTTCGCCCTCAGGTGCGTAAAATGCGGTTTCCGACAGATTATTCTGCGCCGCAATGGCCTGAAGCATCGCTTCTTCAGGCCACGTATTCAGTGGGCAGACCGCCGCGGGATTCCCCTGAAACGGAGCTTCCGCAAAGGCGTCAACTACGAACAGGGGAAGGCTCACACTGGCAAAGAACTAGGGGCGCACCTTGGTGCCGTTGGACACGACGCCGTTTTTCATCACCATCAGGATGCCGTCGCGCACATACATGTCGCCTTCGCTCCAGCCGTCGGGCTTGCCGTCGGGGGAGAGCTCGACGTCATCACCGATGCGGGCATTTTTGTCGATGATGGCGTTTTTGATGACACAGTTTTTGCCAACACCCATGTTGGGGCGCTGAAGGGTGGCGTTTTCCTCGCGATTTTCTGCGGTCTCGTACCAGTCGGCGCCCATCATAACGACGTCATTCAGCTCCGAGCCATCGCCAATCATCGAGCGAACGCCGATTACGCAGTGGTGAACCTTGGCCTTGGAAATGATGCAACCGCCGCCAAAAAGCGCCCGGGAAACTTCGGCGCTGTTGACCTTAGTAGCCGGCAAGTAACGAGCGCGGGTGTAGATCGGCGCTTTGTCTTCGAAGAAGTTGAAGGGGGGCACGTCGTCCGTCAGCGCCAGGTTCGCGTCGAAGAACGCGGCTACGGTTCCGATGTCTTCCCAGTAGTCATCGAAGATGTAGCTGTTCATCGAGATTTTGCCTAGTAGGCCGGGAATGATCTCCTTACCGAAGTCAGTTTCGTCGCCATTGAGCGCTTCGCGCATGACGCGGGCCGAGAACACATAAATCCCCATCGAGGCCAGGACGACGTCCTCGGGATTCCCATCGAGCGTGGAGCGCAGCTTGTCGCCGATCACCAGGCTTTCGATCACGGCCGGGTCGCTCGGTTTTTCGACGAATTCCTGGATGGAGTAGTCGTCGTCCACGCGCATGACGCCGAGTCCGGTGACTTCGGACTTGTGCATGGCCTTGGCGGCGATGGTCAGGTCTGAACCGAGCTTATTGTGGTGATCGATGATCTTCCGGAAGTCCATGCGATAGAGCTGGTCACCGGAGAGGATGAGGAAGAGGTCGTTCTTGCCGTCGTTAAAGTGGTGCAGGTTCTGGCGCACGGCGTCGGCAGTGCCCTGGTACCAGGTTTCGCCGCCGTCGGTTTGCTCGGCCGACATGATGTCCACATAACCGCCGCCAAACGGGTCAAACTGATACGTCGACTGGATGTGGTTATGCAGCGACGCGGTGTTAAATTGGGAAAGCAGGTGAATGCGGTTGATGCCGGAATTAAGGCAGTTACTGATCGGGATATCGACAAGTCGATACTTACCCGCAAGCGGGACTGCCGGCTTGCAACGTTCTTTAGTGAGGGGGTAGAGCCGGGTTCCGCGGCCGCCGCCCATGATGACGCTAATGACATTTTGTTCCATGGCGAATCGGGTATGTGTGGGTTTTTCTTCAACGTGGGCCAAGGTCGTAAAAAAATCCAGACTCTTTTGTTACAAAGGCAGATATTCACGTGACTGTCATTTTCTTAAACCGTTGCTTGCGAAATGCTCACGGTGTCGCCAGCATCCTCGACCATGGAATTGAAAGTTATCCGCGCCGATGATGAAATCTCCCACATCGCCCTGATCGGTCGCATGGACCACGCCGGCGCCTCCGCCGTCGAATTGAAGTTCCTTGCCGCTACCGCCAGTCGCCAAAAGCCTACTATGGTGGACATGAGCGAAGTGACCTTCGTGGTATCGCTCGGCATTCGCATGCTGCTTGGCGCGGCCAAAAGCCTCAAGGCCAATGATTGCGGCATGGCCTTAGTCAACGTGCAGCCCCTCGTGGCCGAGACCCTCCGCTTGGCTAAGCTCGACGAAGTTTTCATCCTCGCCGACTCCGAGGAAGACGCCCTGGCCAAGCTGGGCGTGTAGCCTACGCTTCACTCGTTGGAGTGGAAAGGTAGGGCGCAGTCTCCAGACAAGCCGCCACATTGCCTCTCGGAAAATGTCCCTGCCTCAACGCAAGCATCTCAGCCACACGACGCCTGACTGGGTTCAATCAGGATCAATTTACTTCATAACGATCAACTGCAAGGAACGTAGTATTGATCAACTCACTATTGGCGAGCGCCCAAGCCAGATCGTGAGCTCTGTCAAAAATTTGCAGGAGCAAGGACAATGGTGGCTTCACTTGTTTTTTGCTGATGCCCGACCATTTGCATGCGTTAATTACATTCAGCCCGAGCGTAAAGATGGCTCAACTGATAGCCCGCTTTAAATCATTCCAAGCACGCCAGCTACAGATCAAATGGTAGGATGGTTTTTTCGATCATCGTATCCGTGATGACAGGGAGTTTGAATTGAAGGCAGAGTACATTCGTCTCAATCCAGTGACGAAGGGATTGTGTGATCGAGCAGAAGATTGGCCGTATGTTATTGAACAGAAAGTGTAGCAGCTTTGAGGCAGCGTGCGGCTTGTCTGGAGACTGCGCCCTACCTTTCCACTCCGCTGCCTAAGAGATCTTCCTGAAGCGGGGGTCCTGGATGTCGATCTTGGGCGACATGAACTCGGCGACTTGCGGGTCGGTCGAGGCGGCTAGCTCTTCCGGAGTCGCCAGGGCGATGAGCTTACCGTTCATGAGGAGGCCGACGCGGTCGGCGATGCCGAGGGCGAGGTCGCGGTCGTGGGAGACCGCTATGCTCGTCACAGAAAACTCTTCCTTCAAGGTGCCGATGATCTCGGAAATGTTGGCTGCAGTGACCGGGTCAAGCTCGGACGTGGGCTCATCGTAAAGCAGCAGCTGCGGCTCCATGACGAGTGCCCGGGCGATGGCCACGCGCTTGCGCATACCGCCGGACAGCTCGGCGGGGAGCTTCTTGGCGGTGTCTTCGATGTGGAGAATCTTGAGCACGCGCTCTACTTTGTCCCGCAAAGTGGACTTGTTGTAGAGGCGGTGTTCGCGCGGGTAAAACGCGAGGTTGTCGAACACGCTCATCGAGTTGAAGAGCGCGCCGGCCTGGAACACCAGTGCGGTGCGGATGGCCTTGTGTGTGGCGGGGTCGGCGGCGTCTTTGCCGTCGATCAGCACTTGGCCGGCGTCCGGTTTTTCCAAATTAACGAGGTGGCGCAGCAGGACGGATTTGCCCGCGCCGCTGGGCCCCATGAGCACAAAGATTTCGCCGGGCTTTACGTCGAACGAGACGTCTTCGATGACGACTTGCTGGCCAAAGCTCTTGCTCAGGTTTTTGACTTCGACGCCAACGGGTGTGGTGGATGTTTCGGCCATGTCGCTAAAGGTTTTTTCCGTGATAATAGGTTGGTGTTTGGAAAACAATTCCAAGCTCTGGATGCTCTCTTAATCGCAGCACCAGTGCTTGGACTCGCTCCATGGCAAAGGCCTCATGATTGCGAATTTCGATCATGTGCTTTTTCACGATTCCAGCCAAGGCATTGCCTTGGTAATTATCTTCATAAGAGAGGGCATCTTCCTTCATGCTTCTGTGTTCAAACTGTGCGGAGAAGAAGAAAATACCACTTTCATTCAAGATGAACTTAACGAAGCAACCCGGGCCTTCAAATTCCTGTAACATGAAGTCTTTCCCAAAAACGTTCATCGCTTACATCAAAATGCGGGTTAACACGTAGTCCAGCAGGAGGACCAGGAACATGCCCGTGACTACTGAGCGGGTGACAGAAAAGCCGATTTCGCGCGGGCCGCCGCGAGTGATCAGCCCCTGGTTGCAGGCGATGAGCACCACGAAGAAGCCAAAGACCTCGGCCTTGATCAGGCCGTTCATCACGTCCTTGAACTCGGTGACGCTTTTCAGGTTGGCCCAGTAAACATTCGGGTCGAGGCCGATGAACTCCACGTGTTGGGCGACCACGCCGCCGCCAAACCAGCCGAGCAGCACGGCAACGATCGTCAGCACCGGCATCATGAAGAGAATCGCGATCAGGCGCGGCATCACGAGGATGCGCTCGGGTGGCGTCTGCATCGTGCGCAGGGCGTCAACTTCCTGGTAAACCGTCATCGAGGCAATCTCGGCAGTGATGGAGGAGCCCACCCGACCAGCCAGCAGGAAAGCGGTGATCAGCGGCGCGAGTTCGCGCGCAACGGCGAGGCCGACAATGCGGCCGATCAGCTCCTGCCCGCCGGCGAAGTTCATGCTGTAGCCCGTTTGCAGAGCGAGCACCGCGCCGAGGAAAAAGCTCAGGATCGCGACGATGGGAAACGTCAGGTAGCCGATGTGAAAGGCGTAGTCGAATACCCGCCCCAGTTGCCGCGGCAGCGACGGCAGGTAGCCAATCGAGCGCAGCAGCAAGACGAGGCTGCTGCCGATGGCTTCGAGTATGTTGCGCGCGGTGTTCATGTATTTTTTAACAGGAAGATCGGGAAGATCGGATAGTCGAATTGAGATCAGACTTCTTTCCGGTCTTCCCGATCTTCCTGTTGGTAAATGACGTATCCATAATTTTCGTTAAAGCTCAATGTCGAACCACAGGAGTTGCAGGGTTTCCTTGCCGTCTTCGAAGGTCCCTTCGCGCTTGTAGCCAAGGAAGCCGCCGCCGAGGGACATCTCCGCGTGGTCCTCGCCGGTGTCAGAAACGAATAAGAACGGGTTGATTTCAAAGCGGGTCGAGTCGGCGGTTTTTTCTTCGACCATGAAGTCCCACAGGAAGCTTTGCTTGGACTCGCCGGTGTTGGTGTTCCACTGGCTGCGCCAGAAGGCGGTGACTGGTGTGTAGAGTTCGCGCACGGTGTCGCTGTGCGGGTAAAAGACTTCGAAGATGCTGATCAGCTGGGCTTGCTTGAGGCCGGCGCCGTTGTCGTATTCGCTGATCCAGGGCCACACGTGGGTTTCGTAGGCCTCGGCGAGGTTGGGGTTGGTGGCGCTGCGCTGGGTTTCGTTCCAATAGATGAAATAGAAGAACTGCGTGCGATCGATGATCAGGTCTTTCTCGCGCTGAGTGCGAAAGCGGTAGGCGGGCCACATATACCAGGTCTTGTCGACGCCGGTTTTGATCGAGTGCGTGTAGAAAGGTGCCCAGCGATTGGTGTATTCGTTGTCACCACGGCCCTGCATGAAGAACGGGTAAAAATAGCGCTCCTCGGTGTAGTTTTTGGTGCGGTCTTCCTTCCAGCCGAAGAAGGGCCAGATGATCGTTACATCGTCGACGAACTCGCCGTGTTCGGTGGCCCAAAACGGCAAAAAGCCCTCGCGTACCCGAACGATTGGCCGGTCAAACTGGTCGACCTTGCGGTAGATGAACGGCCAAAGGAAAAATTGATAATCCAAGCGGCCTTCCTGCCACCAGTGCCCCATGAGCGGCCAGATGAGCACGCCGCCCGTGCCCGGCCCATGAAGTGTTTGGATGAATGGCCAGGGCGTGCCCATCCGGGTGGTGTCGCCGGTGGTAATCGTCCAATAGAGCGGCCAGAGCGCCCAGGTGGTCTTGTCGAACAGAAACTTCTGGAACTCGCCGTAGATGGGAAAAACGCCGTAGTAGGATTCGTCGGGGCGGTTGGGTTCGTAGTGAAACCAGACGAAGGGCACGATGAGGAACGTCTCAATGACGTTTGGGTGCTTGAGGCCGGTGCGGCGGCGCTGAATAAACGTGTAAATTTCCCAGCGCACGAGATTGGGGTCGCGGTAGTGGACGAAAAACGGCGGCACGAAGCTGTAGTTATAAACCTCGGTTTCGCGGTTGTATTTCTGGATCCAAAACGGGCGCGCCGTGGCCATCTGGTGCGTGCCATCGTCCGTCTGCTCGATGAATGGGCCTAGTGCCTTATAGTGCGTAAGTATTTCCTTTTCAACGGGTTCACCATCTGGTTGGACTTCTTCGACGGTCCCGAATTGCTTGAACCAAAGCGGCGACCAGTCAAAGGTAGCCCCCTGCGCCGTAGTCGTGAAAACCAACCAGCACAGCGCAAGTCCCCGGAGAATTTTTCCAGTGCTTAGCATCCGAATGGCGCGAAACAAAGCACAACCATTGCCACAGTGCAACGCCATGTTGCAGCTAAGGCTTATGCACGGCCAAGTATGACGAATTATTCAGCTTCGGGCTGCTGTTGGTAATCTTGGAGGCTGGGTATGCCGGACTCATCCAGTAGGCCAGCCTCGACCGCGGCGTTGTAGCCGACTCCCGCAATGCTCCCGCAGAGGATGAGCGCGATGATCAGCCGCCAAGTCTTCCTGAAATCCCAGATCAGGTAAACCACGACCCCTAATGGCACCAGGAGCACCGCGAGCAGCCAGCCCCAATGGCAGGCCAGCGCACGCCCCAGGCAGACGATGCCCAGCGATCCCGCGTAGGCGATGTAAACCCAAAATGCCTTCAGCGGCGCCTCAGGGATTTGCAGGAAGAAGAAACCCGCGATCAGCAGAGCGGCAAGGATTGTCAGGCCCCCTTCGATTGAGAGGGCGTTAAGGATGAAATTGACGGTTTTTGCCGCAGGATTGTCGCCGGGTAAGACGCCCTTACGTTGCTGATGCTTTAGGTGCGGCGCCATCGGCGGGCGCGTCAGCTTGAGCTTGTTGACGCGGACGTCGGCAAATTCTTCCAGCTCTTCGGCTGGCTTCCACGCTTCCATATGCTCACGCCAGATCTTGGTGGCTGGTGCGATGCTGCCTTTTTGGATCGATTTACGCAGCGCGATGGTGCTGAAGGGGCCTTGGTTCGCGCCATTGACCTCGTAATACCACACCTTGGAATCCGGCTTTAAAAAGGGTGCCGTGGTGAGTTGAGCGTTCTGCTCGGAGTTCACGGGGCGAGGCTTGGGCGGGAGTTTGGGGCGGCGCAGGGCCTTGGGCTCAAACGCCGTTTTAAACTCCGGCAGGGACGCCAAGGGCGTCCATGCGCTCATGCCTGCTTTCCATACGAGGGCTCGACCGGTAAACTCGTCCTTCTGGACTCTGGCCACAATATCGAGGATGCTGGTCGGCCCGCGGTGCTGGCCATCTTGAAGATAGAACCAGTCGCAACTGTGAGGATTGGACACGGTAAGGATTGGTTAGGATGTCTTATAATTTAGTCTTCTGACATTCATTTTCCAGCTCGTACTCCATTGGTCTGCGCCTTTTACGGACCGCTAACAAAAAGCCGTAAAAAGCCCGTTAATTCCCTGCGTTTCGGGGTTGGCCTTGGGGGCTTTTTCCGCCCAATATGCAGGCAAATGACTCACCTCCCAACAACATGCGCATAACCGGCGGACAGGCGCGCGGCATTCCGATCAAGGCGCCCGATCGCGGGGTGCGCCCGGCCACGGACTACCTGCGCGAAGCCGTGTTTTCCTCCCTTGGCCCTGCCCGGGTGAGTGACGCCCGCGTGCTCGATTGCTTTGCTGGTACCGGCGCTTATGGCTTGGAGGCCCTCAGCCGAGGCGCGGGCCATGCGACGTTCGTCGAGCAAGATCGCGGTGCCCTGAAGTGCTGGGAGCAAAACCGCGCCGCCGTCGCCAAGGCGCTCCAACAGGAGCCGTCTGCGATCACCGACCTCTGGCGCGGCGACGCATTTAAGGTCCTTAGCCGTGGCGCCGAAACCTTCGACCTGGTCTTTGCCGACCCGCCTTACGAGCTCTGGGATAGCCGTGACGCCGACTTGCTGACCGCGCTTTTAGCCCGCCTGGCTGAGCATGAAAACGCACGCCTTATCTGTGAAGCCCCGGGCGCGTGGGAGCCGACTTTGCCCGAAGGCTGGGTGCTGCATCGCCGCCTGGCCAAAGGCCCGCGCCAGCCGAGCGCGTTGATTATCGGGCGCGGATAGTTGGCGGGGAGCGTCTGCGTATCACGCCAAGCCAGTCCTTCAGCACGGGGTGCGGCGCGAGGACGCGCCTGCGCTACCTTAGAGTGGTCGATTTGAACTGGTGAGGCAACGTTGCGGCTTGTCAGGAGACTGCGCCCTACCTTGCCACTCCGTTGTTGCGGCTCGCATGTAAGCGTCGCCCTATCTCAGTCAGTTAGCCAGAAGCCGATCCACCAATCCATTTGCCCAATGGGCAAATCCGGATGCGAGGCATCCGCCGGTGCAGCGGGACGCTGCTTAGCGGTTGGAGTTGCGGATGTCGTCTTCGGTGATCTCGATGCCCTTGAGTTTGTCGTCATTGACGAGGCTATCGAGGCCGGTGGCGGGGTTGGCTTTTTCGGCGCCGACCAGGCGTTTTTCCAACTGTTCGCTGTTGAGCTTTTGATCCGTGTAGCCTTCTTCTTGCACGCTGGCAATGGCTTGGGTGGAGAGGAATTCGGACTCGGAGCGCTCCTTGAGCACTTGCTTGCGCAAATTGGAGAGCATGCGGCTGAAAGGGAATTTTTCGAGACCGGCATTGAGGATGCGTTCGGCCGGGTCGTAGGCCTTGACCTTGCGCATCGCTTCCGCGGCTTCCCAGTAAATTTCTGGCACCATGCGGTTAGCCACCATGAAGTTGACAAGATCATTGTATTCACCGGCGGAACGCTGGGTGGCGGCAACGAGGATTTTTTCGTAAGCTGATAGAATGGGTGCAGCGTCGGGCTGTTTGGGGGCGGAAGGCTTGATGGTGTCGAATTCCTTTTTGGCTTCTGCAAATTCGCCTTCGGTAACCAGTGCCTGAATGTAGTAGAACCAGAGTGAGCCCAGCAAGTCCGGGCTTTCCATGCCGACGATGCGCATGAGGCGCTTCACTTTCATGGAGTCGGGGAGGTCGGTAAATTGGGCGGCGATAGAGGTAATCGCGTTCATGTTGCCACGATGGATGGCCAGGTAGAGGTCGAGCAGGGCGTCGGCGGCAGCGGTATCGCCGTTGCCATACATGATGAGAATGGCGTCCATCTGGACATTCCAGGCGCTGGGGTAGTCGCGGAAGATGCTGTGGAAAATCTGGCGGGCGGCGGTTTCGTTGTCCTGCGCCTGCATGAGGCTGCCGCGCATAAGGATGAGCTGCGGGTTGGCGGCTTCTTCCGGGGGAAGGCTGTCGAGGTATTGTTCGGCGTCGCCAAAGGCACCCATTTTGATGTAGGCAAAGACAATGCTGTCGTCGTAATTCCTCCCAGGGTCGACTTCGTTGAGGTGGTAGGAGGTGTCGACGACGCCCGTGTAGTTTTGCTCCATGAGTTGAGCGCGCAGGAGGAGCTTGAGCAGAGCGAGTTTCAGGGGTTCATTGTCCTCAATTTCATTGAATTCGAGGATCTTGGGCACGGCGCGCATGATTGCGGGGTTGTTGTCCGTGTATTGGCACAGCTTCATCAACGTGACGAGGTACTCGGACTGGTCCGGATAGCCATATTCGAGACCTTCGATGAGCAGATTGACAGCGTCCACCGTCAGGCCGGAGGCGATGTAAAACTGCGCCAGCTCCAATCGGGCCTGAAAGTCGTCGGGTATGCGGCGCACACCTGAGCGGTATTTATAGAAGGACTGGATTACCTGGCCGTTTTTTAAATCTTCACGGGCTTGCAGGAGTTGGGTTTCGCCTTGCTTGCGGACGAGCTGCTCCATGTTGAAGGGCGCTTGCAGCACATCCAGGTAAGTAATCTGGTTAAATGGTTGGCGCGCGCGCAGTAGGTAGGCGCCGAAGCCACCCGCAAAGTAAAGGAAGACTGCGATGAAGAAGCCAAACCACACACAGCGCTTGAGCTCGACTTCGATGGAGATCGCGCGGTTGTGTTTGCGGTGCCCCGGCATGATGCGGATGCAGTTCCAGCATCGACGCAGGCTTTGCATCCAAGTGTCGGATCCGACGAGGACGATCTGTATGTTCATGCGGCGGGGCGCTTCTTTTGAAGTGGCGGCTTGGTGTTTGGCAAAAAAATAGTGGCCAGGCACCCTGCGGCACACGTGAATCCTGGTTGCCCTTGCTTCCTTCCGGACCTGGGGGAGTTCACCGGTTCGACGTTGCACAGGACCCGGCCAAGCAACAACGCAGTGAATATAAGCAGGCTTTTCAATGTTTTTCTTTCAACTGATTCTTTCTGGATTTCAGCACTAAGAATTTGCCTTGCGCTCTGATAGACATTTGTTTGTAGTTTTATCCACTATGCGGGCTACAATGAAAATCCTTCTTCCAATTTCCATCGCAGCGCTTCTGGGCGCTGGTTGTTCCATGACCGACAAAACGGCCATTGAACCTTCTGATTCTTTGCTCACCACCTACAACGACAACGTGAGCATGTCCACTAAGGCGCAACAAGCTGCTTATGCAGCTAACCAAAGTCTCGTCTCCTCCGGTATCGTGTTTCACGAGCACGTGCAGAAAGATTTGGGCCTGAGCCCCGCCGGTGTCTGGTATCCCACCTATGATATGGCGGATGGCAAGGTCCCGACCGAAGGCCCAGCGCCCGCATGCGCTAAGCCTGATCCTGCCAAGGCTCAGGAAGCGTGTGCTGTGACTGCTTGCCCGGTAACCGGCGAGACTAGCGAAAAAGCGGCAGAGCCCGCATGCGCTAAGCCCGAGCCTGCCAAGGCCCAGGAAGGTATTGACTACAACATGCTCCAGCGCAGCATCAAATCGGAATAAGCGCTTGAACTAGGCAGCTTTCTTCCACTCAATCGGCCAATGAAAACATTGGCCGTTTTTTTGTTGGTCTGCTGCGCTCTTCTGGCGGTGGGCTGTGAAACCCAGCGAACCGAGACCGTCAACGACGGTTTTGGCATGGAGTTCACTGAAGACTCCAACGCCAACCAGGCTGAGGTAATTGATTAGGCGCGAACATGGGTAATGTATTTGGGACTCTCTTTCGCATTGCGACCTGGGGCGAAAGCCACGGCGGTGGCATTGGCGTAGTCATCGACGGATGCCCTCCACGACTGCCACTGAGCGAGGCGGACATCCAGTTCGAGCTCGATCGCCGACGCCCAGGCCAAAGCGACATCACCACCCCGCGCAAGGAAACCGACACGGCGAGCATTGTATCCGGCGTCTTCGAAGGCCAAACGCTCGGCACGCCCATCGCGGTCACCGTGCCCAATTCGGACCACCGTCCCGAGGCCTATGCTGAGATGAAGGCGAAGTATCGCCCCTCGCACGCCGACTACACTTATCAGACCAAATACGGCATTCGCAACCACGAGGGCGGCGGCCGCTCCTCCGCCCGCGAAACCATCGGCCGCGTAGCCGCTGGTGCGGTGGCCAAGAAAATTCTCCGCCTTGGTCCGGAGAAACCCGTCGAGATCACGGCCTACATCGAGCGCGTGCACAACATTTCGATCCCCGGCCAGGATGGCCCCGACGGCCCGACTATTCCTTTTCCCAGCCTCGAAGCAGTCGAAGCCAACGCGGTGCGTTGCCCCGACCCCGAGACCGCCGAAAAGATGATTGCCCGCATCCGCGAAGCCCGCAGTGAGGGCGACAGCGTGGGCGGCGTCATTGTCTGCCGCGTGCGTGGGCTACCCGTGGGCCTTGGTTCACCGGTGTTCGACCGCCTGGAGGCAGATTTGGCCAAGGCCATGCTTTCCCTGCCCGCGACCAAGGGTTTCGAGGTGGGCAGCGGCTTTGGCGCTGTCGGCTTGACTGGCCGCGAGCACAACGACCGCTTCATCAATCGCGATGGCGAAGTCCATACCGAGACAAACCGCTCCGGCGGCGTTCAGGGTGGGATCAGCAATGGTGAAGAGCTTTATTTTCGCGTCGCCTTCAAACCCACGGCCACGATCATCCAGAAGCAGGCCACGGTGGACCTCTCCGGCGAGGAAACCGAGCTCATGGGCCGCGGTCGCCACGACCCCTGTGTGGTGCCCCGCGCGGTGCCGATTGTGGAGTCGATGGCCGCGCTGGTGATCGTCGACCACTGGATGCGCGACCAGGCTCAGTGCCAGACTTTCTCCTTCGCGTAAGCGGAAAGCGTCGCGAAAAGGGACGTCATTTTTTTTGGAATAACTCCGCCTCTCTGGCCTCTTATTATCGAATGCACAACGCATTCACCAAGAATAGCAGGTTCAGGTAGGCGGCGGCTCCTTTGGGGCCGTCGTCATTTTTTTGGCAGATCCGGCTTGCGTGAGGCTTGCTGTGAATCGGTTGGCAATGGCTTGGCTGGGGGCAACGCTCTGTCATCGCCGGTTTTATCCATCTCGTAAAGGTAGGGACGGTTGCCCTCAACCGTCCACCTCGCATGAGTCGCCCATCGGGTGGAACCGGACGGTTGAGGGCAACCGTCCCTACCCAATTTGATCAATTGGTAGCGGTGACGACGGAGCATCGCTCTCCAGCCAAACAAGCACGTTCCGCTCACCCCGGTGCCACGAGCTCGTCCAGCAGGTGGCGCACGTGGCCTTCGATTTCGGCCAAGGCCATCTCCGGCGTAGCTAGGTCGACATCGTGCACGGTCCAGTATTCTACGCGTTTTTCCCAACCAGGGAATTGGTGTACGAGCATGGGGTAATGCTCATCCCGCTTGAGCGCGACAATGCGATCGGCGCTGCGTAAGTCTATACCAGACAAGGGCATCCGCCGGCTTCCGGTGTGGCTGAAGTCAATGTTGCGTTCACGCAGGGCTTGGGCCGTGAAGGGTGATATTTGGCTATTGTCGATGATCCAGTTGATGTTCAAACCGCGCGAATAGGCCCACCAGGGCAGATTGCGCTCGCTGGCCAGGTGGTTGAACAGGCCTTCGGCAAAGCGGCTGCGGTAGTAGTTACCGGTGCAGATGAATAGGACGCGGCGTGATTCGTGTTCCAGAGGCTTCATGTACTGGTGGTTAATATTGGTTTCTTGCCACGTTTTTCCAGCGAAACCGCGCAATGTAACCACCCTTTTACGAGGGGAAGGGGAGAGGGAGATTAAAGTGATCAATATAACACTACCTCAAACAAGCCAAACCTACAAACAAAAAAGTGGACGCTTGAGCACTTTAATGGTGAGTAGCTCTCACTATTAACACGCGTTGGGGATCAACGACTTAGGCCAACCTCTGGCTGGGCCGATGTCTTTGCCCACTGGGCAAATGGTCGAGTTACCTGGCTAAAGGATAAAATCTAGCGCCGCTGAAACTACCGAAAGGCAATTGCAAGAGCAACGCAGCGACCGGCCTGGACAAGCGTAAGGCAGGCGGCATTTGCCCTGCTAGTCTTCGTTGGGCTTGGAAACTTCGCGACGGCGAGGGATGCGGATCATCGCTTCTTCAATCTCCAAAGCGTCAATCTTGAGCAGGCGAGCAATGCGGTAGCATTCGTCGATTTCTTCTTTAAGGATACGGCCATCGGCGGCCGAGATCGCGAGTAGCGTTTTGAGCATCAAGCTGCGGTCCACTTCATTCGTCGCCTCGTAAAAGCGGCGCACCACGATGGCAAGGTCGAGCTCACGGGCCGGGTCGCACTCCATAATCGCCAGCACGTAGTTGGCAATGTCCGCAGAAAATTTCCAGCGGCGCAGCATGTATTCCTTGGCCACCTGTTTCTCGGTGGGGTCCAAGTCACCATCGGCATTGCCCACAACCGCCAAAATACAACCAATCAGGCAAATGCGGTCACGGTCATCCGACGAAACGTCGATGCTGAGCCCGCGCTCGGCAAAAAACACGCTAACAGACTCCGGAAAATCAATGGCCTTTTCTTCGGCTGCCTGGCAGAAGGGTGACGCGCTGTAGTTGGACTTCAAGCGGGCCAAATGAGCCTTCATGACATTGCTCATTTCCTGATCTGCATCTTCTTCGGTGCCTTGAAGGATACGGGTGATCTGGCGAGCGGCCTTCACTTCCTCGGGCAAGACACGGCCATCGGCCATAAACACTTGGCGCACGGACTTGGTAACCAGGTGAAGCTGGGTGTCGCGAGTGAGTAAACGACGCAGCTCCTGGAGCAGGTAAATACGCTCTGCATCGTCAATCGGATTATCAAAATAAGTCTGCAAGCTTTCCCAAGTCGACTCATCCATGTGCGGGAGGCTGAAGACGAAATCCTTTAGGTAATCACGCTCTGCGGGTTGGATTTCTCCATCCACCCAGGCGGCCGAAATGAGCATTTTGGCCAGAGCCAACGAAAATTCAGGTGAATCAGGGGAGTCCATGGAATGATCTACAGAAATTAGCGGAAATATACAGGGTGATTATCAATAAGGGGCCTAGTTGTAAACCTTCATCCGACTAGCGGCGTATTTTATATCTTTTTTAGTGAAAGCGCTTGCAGGGCCGAAAGCGCGTAGGTGCAGGCGGTTTCGGCGCGCAATACGAAGGGCCCTAGCGTTGCGGCGGCAAAGCCCTTGGCGGCAATGCGTTCGTATTCGCCGGGCGAGAAATCACCCTCGGGTCCGATCAACATCATGACGGCTGACACCGGCTGGTCAATCCATTCCAGCAGCGGACGCGACTCAGGCTGCAAGCTTGCGACGAGCCTCAGCCCGTCGCCCTCCAGGCCCGAAAGCCAGGCATCGAGCGCTTGCGGCGCATGGACCGTGAAGCCCGCGAGATTGCCGCTTTGCTTGGCGGCTTCGATCGCAGTGGTGCGCCAGTGCTCGGTTTTAGACTCAGCGCGTTTGTCATCCAGCCTGACTTCGCTGTGGGCGGTGAACAGTGGGACGATGCCAGCAGCGCCGATCTCGACCGCACATTTGATGACGGCGTCCAGCGCCTTACCCTTGAGCAAGGCCACGGCAAGTGTCAGCTCCACCGGGCGCGGTGAAAGCGCGAGCTCGGTTTCCACGCGGACAGTGGTTTCGCGGCCGAGGGACTCCAAGGCACCAGCCCAAGCTGAGCCCCGGCCATCAAACAGCGTGACGGCATCCCCCACGCGAGCACGTAGCGCCTTGGTGAGGTGTCGACTTTCAGCGGCATCGAGCTCTGCCAACGCGCCAGGCGTCAATCCGCCCTGGGGATAATAACTGCGAAATCCTGCCACAGCGCCCACACTACCTTGCGGATGCTGCGTGTAAAGAACGGTTCGGTTGGGGGATTGCGAGTCAGGCTTTAGAAGCATCAAAACGCCTCCCGCCATTTCTCCGTTAACTCACGGAATTTGCACAAAAAAAAGGCCGCCCTGACGGGGCGGCCTTTCTCTAACCTAAATGCAAACTACAAACTAGACTGAAACTAACGCTGAACTAACTGGTGTTAGCTTACATAAAGTAAGACGGCGCCTAGCCTGATTTCGTTCAAAAAAAACGTAGAAAAAATAAGATAATATTAATTCTTTTCCTAAACCGCTGATGAATAGCGATTTAGTGGCCATCAAAAACCTGGATTAGCCGCTTAGAGGGCGTCTAAAAAGTCTGATCGAGTCGGCGAGATGTATTTGGGAGGCAAAATTTCGGCTTCTGAATCGAGGCGAAACCAGTTTCGTCGAGGTGAAGAAATGAAATTTTGACCCCGAAGACGCTCTCCGGCGAAGACCAATTGAGTTTTTAGACGCCCTCTTAGAAAAGCGCGCTGGCCAAAATTCCGACGGCGGTAATCGGTCCGCTGTCATCAAATCGGCTGACGGCGCCATTGACCTTGCTCAGCGTGTCCTGCGCCTGCACGTAGAGGTCGTCGTCGTTGAGGAAGCGGCCCAGCGAGCTTTGCGGCGAGTTCAGCTTACTGGAAAAGTCTTTGACGTTCGCCACGGTGACCTTGATGTCCTCACCGGTTTGCTGGTCATAAATGATGGTGCCCAGCGCGCCTTTGCCCGTCTTCACCTCATCGAGGATGGACTGGGCTTCGGTCATGAGCGCGGAAGCGTTGTTGGCGGCGATCTTGATGTCATCCGCCGTCGTCATGATTTTTTCGTAGGCGGCGGGGTCCTGGATG
Organism: Cerasicoccus maritimus; assembly: GCA_031296935.1. Classification (GTDB taxonomy): domain Bacteria; phylum Verrucomicrobiota; class Verrucomicrobiia; order Opitutales; family Cerasicoccaceae; genus Cerasicoccus; species Cerasicoccus maritimus. The sequence continues at coordinate 163,144 of JAVDPD010000004.1, read as the reverse complement.
AGCTTACCGATGGTGCCCTTGCCGCTGGCGATGTCGCCGCTGATCTGGTCGAAGTTGGCGAGGGTGCTTTTAATCGTGTCGCGGTTTTCGATGACGATTTGGTTCAAATTGGAGAAAAGGTCGCCTTCGCCGTCATCGCTGGAGCCGCCCCCCGTCAAGCCGCTGAGGCCGTCGAGCGAGCCCTCCACCTTGGCGAATACCTGGTCGAGCCGCTCGCCGAGCTGGCCGACTTCGGCGACCACGTCGTTGAAGCCAGGCGTCTTAAAGGTATTAATCGGCGCGCCCGCTGCGAGTTTTTGCAAGTCTTCGCCTGGAACGATGGCCACGTAATTGGTGCCGAGCAGGCCGGCGGTGGTAATCGTCGCCTCGGAATCGGCGGGGATGGCAATGTTTTGGTCAATCAAGAGCACCGCGACGGCTTTGGTGCCGTCTAGCTTGGTCTCGGCGACATTACCGATGCGCACGCCGGCCATGCGAACTTCGTCACTGGCCTTGAGCTGTTGGAGGTTTTCAAATGACGCTTCGAGCCGGTAGCCGCTCGCGCGCTCCAAGCGCGATCCAGACAAAGTTTCATAGGCGATCCAGATGAGCGCGACGCCCAAAACGAAGAACAAGCCAACGCGAATAGACTGACTAGCGGTATTCATATCTGGAAAGCTTTAAACGAAATGTAATATTTAGCAAGCGAGAGATGACTTGCACAGTTGCATGATTGCCATATCTAATTTGTGCTACAATATTCTGGATTATGGATCGGGAATTCGAAGTCGGAGCCGGAGACACAATCATCGAACAAGGTGAGCAAGGCCAGGGTTTCTACATCCTGAAATCTGGCGCTGTGGAAATTTACAAGGACGGGCTACTGCTCAATGTCCTGATGTTTCCGGGGACCATCTTCGGTGAAATGGGCGATATCCTGGGCAAACCCCGCACCGCCACAGTTCGCGCCAAAACCGACTGCCGCCTCGTGCATTGCGGCGATTCCGATGTCGAACACCTGATCCAGGAACGTCCCCAAATCGCGGTGAAGATCATCAAGACCCTTGCCGCGCGCCTCGAGCGCACCACGCAAAAACTCACTGACCAGTTCAAAGAGCCGCCCGTTTGGTCAGTGGAGCCCGGCCCGAAAGGCTAGGGCGGCCAGTTTTCTACACCCAAATCCCCCACCAAGTTGCTTCAACATCTTTTCCGAATCAGTCGGACGATTCGTTGCGTCCGCACATTTATCTGGCTCTGGGTGCTGGTTGCCGCCAGCGCATCTGCCGAGCCCAATGCCTCACTGAGCCTGCTTCAGGCCGTGAAACAACAGGAGACGCCGGCCCTCGCACCGACTTCCGTGCTCGATATGCTCGGGCTGCTTTATTACGGGGCGGATGGCCGCACGAAAAACCAGCTCGGCGCGCTCTTTGGCGGTGCCAGCCAAGACGAAGTCGCCGCAGCAGCCGCCAAGGCCAAACGCCAGCTTCCCGGCTATCAGCGCATTGGCTCCGTGTGGTTCAGCAATCGTGTGGCGATTACCCCGGAGTTCCTGAGGGCCGTGGAAAACAACTGGCATTTCTACATTAGCGCCGCCCCCCTGCGCACCGACCCAGCCAAAGCCGCCAGCGACGTGAATTTCTGGTATGACCAGAAAACGAATGGCTACGTGAAAAGCGTCATCACACCAACCGAACTCGAAAGCAAGCCGGACATCCTCGCCGTGATCGTTACGGCATTTATCTCGCCGTGGAAGGAGACGTTTAAGACCTCCAAGACCAAGCCCATGATGTTCTTCCGCTCGGCCGAAGAGAAGTTCATGGTGCAAATGATGACCGCCAAGTCCAAGCTGTCTTACTACGAGGACGACGCCTTCCAAGCGCTCAAGCTCTCCTATCAAGCCAAGGACTTCGAGCTCCTGCTGTTCCTGCCGCGCAATGCCCGGGAATCCGACGCCGCCCTGGGTAAGCTCAACGCCGCCTACCTCGAAACCGTGCTCAAAGGCATGAAGACGTACGATGTGGACCTCCAACTGCCGCGCGTCGAGTTCACCGTCTCGCAGGACTGGCGGGAAATCTTTTTAAAGTCCAAGCTCGCAGCGCCGTTCACTGCCGGCGAGGCGAACTTTAAGCGCATCAATAACAACGACCCCGAGCCGCTCTACATTGCCAAGCTCAAGGAAGAAGTGCTCATTCGCTGGAACGAGGAAGGCACGGAGGCGCGATCGATCATTACGGGCCCCATGGAACCTTTCGGGTCCGCTCCAGAGTTGCCCAAAGACAAACCCGCCACTTTCCACGCCAACCACCCCTTCGCGTTCCTCATCTATAATAAGACCGAAAAAGACGTGGCCTTTGCTGGCATCATCCAGTCGCCGCAGCAAATGCAGGTCGCCCAGTAAGTGAAAAAATAGCCGCCGCGGCGCAACTTTTGCCAGAGGCGTGGGTTTGAGTAATTGTGAAAGCTGCTCACGCCCAATCGCTTCCCGCTTGGCAACAAGCCTCGGGCTCCCCTAGAATTTCAAATATGTCCGATGCCTCCGCCACGCCTGATCACGACGCCGAAGTCGACGTCGATGCAGAGCGCATGCTTCGGGTGGCTCAGGGCGACCAGCAGGCCCTGCGCGAAATCATCGAGCACTGGCAGGGGCCGCTCATTAACTTCTTCTACCGCTCCCTGCGCTCAGTCGAGGCCTCCGAGGACCTCGCACAAACGGTCTTTATCCGCATCTACCGCGCCGCCGACCGCTATCAGCCGACCGCAAAGTTTTCCACGTATCTCTTCCACATCGCACGCCGCATCCTCATCAACGAATACCGCCGCCAGAGCCGTAAACCGCTCGATGCCGTGGACCCCGCCGAGCTCCATGCCAGTACCCCGGGCACGGATAAAATCCGGATGATGGAACTCGAAGAAGCCTTTGCCCAGGCCGTCGAAAATCTGCCCGAAAACCAGCGTTCCGCAATCCTTCTGCTCAAGCAACAGCAGCTCAGCTATGAGGAAATTGCCAAAGCGCTCGACGCCTCGGAGTCCGCCGTCAAAAGTTGGATCCATCGGGCACGACAAAAGCTGAAGGAAGAGCTCGCCGACTTCTATCAGCCCGAATAGGCTCAATCAAATTTTCATTCACTCAAGCAACATCACGATTTCTGAAACTTTTTTAAACAGCACGCGTTTGAGTATTTAGAGACCAACCAACATGAACCACGACGATAACAGCACGGATCCCCTGGATACGCTCTTTGCGAACCAGCCCGTTAAGCCCACGAAGGACTTCGCGGAACGGACCCTTGCGCGTCTGGAACAAGAGCTCACCGAGCAGCCCGAAGCCTCGGCCTGCGACGCCGAGCTCGACGCCCTGTTGGAATCCCAGCCCCTCAAACCACGTGGTGACCTCGCCGACCGCGTGTTGGCCGAGCTGGGCGCCGAAGCCGCCAAACCAACCGCCGAACCTGAAGACAACAAGGTCGTTGGTTTCCCGTCGTGGGTGGTCGCCATTGGCTCCATTGCCGCGCTCATGGTCTTGGGCATGTTCAGCTTCATCACCTTGTTTGACCATGCCAAAAATCAGCCGACGCAGATCGGCGGCTCTGACACCTACGTGCAAACCACGCAACCCGACGTGGATACGTCGGGCCAGCCGGTCGTAGGCAGTGTAACTCCGGAAATTGCGACTCTGGACACCGTCACTGTAGAATACGTGGCCAGCGCCGAAAGCGCCCCCGACCTCGACGCCTTGATCGGCATCGAAGAGACTACGGGCGACTACAACACCGTGCTGACCCTCGATGAAACCCTGGAAGATGCGCTACTGCTAGCCGACTTGGAAACCTTAAACAGCCTACAGGCCTTCCTAAACTAGCCATGAAGCACCGCCTTCTTATCGCCAGCTTCCTTTTCGTCGGTCTAACCATCAGCCCACTGATGGCGCAATACCAGCGCTATCCGAACTTACACGCCCCCTTTGGCCCACCAGCCAAAGAACAAGCTGGCTCACGTGATGACCGCCTGCCGCCCCCACCCGCAATTCCCGACGAGGAAGAACGACAACAGGCCAAGGAAATCCTCAGCGAGATTAACAACTCCAGCAACGCTAACACTGCCGACGGCGATGCTCAGGGTGACCGCATCAACATGGAGCAACTCCATGCCTTGCAGCGCTTTCTGGAAATGCCCCCCGAGCAGCTTGCGAAGATACGGCAGACCATTGAGCGAGTTGAAGCGATGTCTGAAGAGGAAAAGGCCGAAATACGCGCCAAAATCGAAACCTTTCGCCAACTTCAGGAAGATAAGATCCAAAAGCTGAAGAAATCTCACCGCATGTGGTCCAATCTTCAGCCCGAGGACCGGCAGCTGATGCATCGCTATTTGATGAGCCTTCCCCGCGAAGAAGCCGACGCCATCCGACGCAAGGCCGCTAAATCCACCCCCGAAGAACAAGAGGCCCAATTTAGCGTCTTGCTCGAAGAAGCACGGGCTGCGGAAGCCGACGGCACACTGCCATCCATGTCCGAAACCATCCGCAAATGGAGACGCGAACGCCGCGATGGCGACAACCAACGCTGGCGCAAACGTGACGATGGCCAACGCCAAAGCGAAGAACCGCTCCCGGGCCCTCCACCGCCGCTGCCCGAAAATTGAAGCACCCTTTAGGCCACCTCGCCAAAAGTCCGTAAACACGCTGACGCCGCCAGTGGCATTAAATTTTCTTCACGTGCGATATTACTGTCTATGATGGGCTTGCGCATTCCACCAGCTGATCCCGACCGAATCTTTTGAACAGGCGACACACTTTGGCGTCTATATATTCGTTACATCCATAGTAATACACGCTCCCTTAGTGGAGAGTGACAATCAAAGTAGCGTAGCATAGCAACCGAAGTATCAGGCAGAACCTTTTTCAGGTTTCTGTCGTCTGTGTAGAGCCGTCCTCCCGCCCGGAGGGCGGCTCGATGCGTTTTGGGGAGATTAAAGGTAATTTAGAGATAACATGAAGTTGCCGGGTCCAGCACTTGCTCAACCCGGCAACTTCATGTTATCTCTAGATTTTATCCTTTAGCCAGGTGACTCGACCATTTGCCCAGTGGGCAAAGACATCGGCCCAGCCAGAGGTTGGCCTAAGTCGTTGATCCCCAACGCGTGTTAATAGTGAGAGCTACTCACTATTAAAGTGCTCAAGTGTCCACTTTTTGTTTGTAGGTTTGGCTTGTTTGAGGTAGTGTTATATTGATCACTTTATCAACTGCCTCTCCGAAGTAACCTAGGCGTCTCGCCTGTGCCTTAATCCATCTAGCTGCGCACACACGGGACGGTTATGCTACTTGGGCGTTCCCACCGCCGGAACAGCGAAGCTTCAGCGAGTGTTTATGCTGCCTCTCTGGACTACGCATCTCACACATGCACTCGCTGAAGCTTCGCGCTCCTACCACTCCAACTTACCACTCATAACTCCCCAAGCGATACACTTATCCACCTACCCACTGATGAACTTTCCCTACCACCATCCGCCTTAGTCTGCGCGCCGAAGGTATCCCAGTCGACGCCATGCGGGGGCATTCGCTCCGCAGGAGTTGCTGCGCCGTGCAAACGGGCCCATTCGCTGACTGCCTTGGTGACAGCAAGCAGTCAACCGACGCCCACTGTTTGCGCGAATCGCACTTCGCCCGACGGACCATGCCAGCCTGCCCAGCGCAGCGTCAGACGTGTGAGCGATCATAAATCGTCGCTCCAGCCGGTGGCCCCTGAGCCGCCTGCGCCCCACCTGCGCCTTGTTTCCGGCGAGCGGGCGGGAATTTTGTTCTTTGATAGCCGGGTAAAACGCGATTTTACCCCCCCCCCCGGCCCCCCTGCGGGGCACCGGGAGGAAAAAGATTAAAGGAAAAAGGAAAAAGCGACCGTGCGCGAAGCTGCGATATGGAGTGCGCCAGCCCTCTGGCGCTTTAGAATGGAAGGAGGCGAATGCGAACCTTCTCCGTTTGCGCAAAATGCTAAAAGCGCCAGAGGGCTGGCGCACTCCATAAGCTTGCTGACGAATTTTGCCGCAACAAAAAGGCCCGGCCAAATTGACCGAGCCTGTGCTTTTTCCTTTAATCTTTTTCCTTTTTCCTCCGCTGCACGCAGCGGCTCTTACTCCACCTTAAATACCGCCTTAGCCAGGCCGCGGTTGTTGTTCTCGTCCAGCGCTTCGAAGACGATGCTGTGCGAGCCGGGTTTGAGGTCGGGCAGGATGAGGCGGAATATTTCGTCGTTCGAGTCGAAGAGCAAATCGCTTGGCACGGCTTCGACCGGCTCCTGGCCGTCGAGGCGGTAATTTGCTGAAACGATGTTGCCCCATTCATCGTTGGCCGCGAACACGAGCACCGTCGCGCCGTTGGTGTCCGTAGTCTGATTGTGCAAGGTGACGGTCGGGCTGGAGTTGTCGATCAGGAAGGGCTGGCTGATCATTGAGCCACTGCGCACTTCGGCTGGCAGATTGCTTGGCGAGTCGCTGGCGGTGATCTTAAAGCTGTAGTAACCGTTGGCATAACCTCGGGTCGGCGTCGAATATGCCGGGTCACTGATGCCCTCGGCAAGCGTCACCCAATCCTCCTCGCCGTCCTGCTTGACTTCTACCGTGTAGCGCAGGTCGTCGCCGTTTGGGTCGAAGGCTTTCCAAGCGACGGAGATGTGGCCGGTCTCATCAGAAACAAGCACCTTCTTGTTGTCAGGCTTCTCTTTCTTGAGCGCGGCTGTGGTCTTGGCGGCGTAGGCCAGCTCCTTCGGATTGAGGGTGGTGGGCGACGAATTTTCCGCCGTGAAAATGCTTAGGCCGACCGGCATTACGTTGATCACGCCCACCAGTGGCGCGAGGTTGCGTGTGCCGTAGTAGGCGGTGAGGCCGCGCAATTGAGCGTCGTCCGCGAAGTTGATGCGATACTGTAGGTAACGCGCGGCTGGTGAGGAAACAGCTCCGTTGTCGAGCTCGGCCCACGGGCTCCAGGTGTCATCCGGCTCGGCGGCGTTGCCAGTGCGCGTTTCGATCTTCAAACCGCTGGAAAGCGTCGGCGCGCCCAGTGGGCGAATGCGACCCCAGCGCGCCACAGCACCTGCGTCGATTACCTTTGCGGTGAAGAGCGATTCCTCGGCCTCGGTTGTTAATTCATAGACGGCAGACGGGTTGCTGGTGAGCACGTAAGTCTTCTTGTCCGGGCCCACGTCAGTGAGGATCGTGGAGACTTCGCCGCCGCGCTCGGCTTGGTTGAGCAGGCTCCAATCGTCGGCTGTATTGACCGAGTAAATGCGGCCATCGATGTCCGAACCGACGAGGAACTGGCCATCTGCCGTGCGTGTGGTGAACTGCATGTTCGCGCCGCCCGGTGACCACACCGGCGAGACAAAGCCCTCGGCATCGAGCTTGAGCAGGAAGCTGGGCGCGCCAGCCGCCGCCGGTTTGTCTTCGCTGTTGTCGTCGTCTTTTTTGTCACTGCTGTCGGCCGCCTTCATTTGGAATTTAGCCAGGAGTGTGGCGAGGTTTTTAGGCGGCTTATCGCTGCCGCCCCCCTTGTGCCAAGTGGTGAAATAGATGTTTTTGCCGTCCACGATCACGTTGGCAATTTCGTCGGTGCCCGCGCTGTAAAGCACCTTGCCCTCGTCTTCGCCGGTGATGCGGTAGAGGTAAGACTTCGGGCCGGAGCCCGCGATGAGCGCGCCTTCGTCATCCCACGCCAAGCGCGTGAAATGCGTGCGGTCGCTCTTGAAATAGGGTTCGATGTCGGCGTTGAGCTGGTGGTCGGGCTCAAGTTTGTAGATGCGCGCCTCGCCGCCGGTTGCGACATAGAGGTTGCCGTCAGCGTCGAAAGCCATGTCCCAAATGTAGAGCTCGTCCGGGTCGAAGAACACCTCGGGCCGACCACCAGGCGCAATGCGGTAAACCGCGCCTTGCGGCGAGGTGCCAACGAACAGATTGCCCTCGGCGTCGAGCGCGAGCGCGCGCGTCATAATGGTGTCGGGCTTAAAGACGACTTCGGCCTTGGGTTCTTCGGCGGTTGGATCGAGCGAGTAAACGACGCCATCGGTGCCGGTGCCCAGGTAGAGTTTGCCGTCGGGGCTGGCGACCGCGGTCCAGATATTGGAGTCGTCGAGCACCGCGATTTCCTTGAGCTCGGGCCCAGCGCTGAGCGTGCCCATGTTGTCGAGTGAGACGTTATCCAGCTCGCCGGTAAAGAAGTCGCCGTAGGCATTTTGCGTCAGCAATTCCGTGCGAACGGCGTGGAGATTGAGGGCCGTGAGGGCCGCAAAAGTCGTCAGGGTGAGGCGCGAATAATTCATTGAAAAGCGTTTAGTTTTGCACGGGCAGGCTGAAGCGGTGGGAGCCGGAGAAGGAGCCCGGCGTCTCAATGGAGGTTTCCCAAAGGGTGATTTCGCGGGTGCTGGCGATCGGCTCCACGGTCTTGCTGGAGCTGAGCAGCGAGCGCGCGGAGGGCGGCAGGTCTTCGAGGTTTTGGCCGTGGGCGCGGTAGCCGTGGGCGGAGCGCATCAGCTTCACGTAGACGCGCTGGTTGTCGCGGCGCGCGCGGAAGTAGTCGAGGATTTCGCCGAAGGTGGAAACAGTCGGCGAGTAGCCATCGTCAATGCGATCCGCAGCCGCTGCGTCGCCCACAAAGAGGGAGAGCGTTTCGCCAGCCGCGCCCGTGGGGATGGGCGCCTTGACGAGTTCACGGGAAGTTTCGTCGCGATAGCTTTTGAGGCGGATGGCGAGCTCGACTGGTTCGCCGGCTTTGGCTTGGCCGCTGAGGATTTGCAGGCGATCCATGATGGTCGACTCGCGCGGCGTAGAGAGCTTTACGTCGAACTTGAGCGACTTGAGGTTGGTGGGCTCAAAAGGGTTTTCCGCCAGCATGCCCAGCATGTCCCACGCTTCGAAGAGCGACGACAGGATGCTACTGGAGCTGACACGCGACCACACGAGCGGCTCGTAGCCCTCGTAGTCGGCGGTCATCGTGAGCTGGTAAGTCAGGTCTTGCTGAGATTCGAGCGTTGAGTTGACTGCGCTGTAGAGCCCAAGTACTGCAATGTAGGGTGACATGGAGTCGTTTTGAAAGAGCGTGCCCGAGTAGTGATGCTCGCCGCCGAGCGGATCGGTGATGTTGATCGCGTAGTCGGTCATCGGCGAGGTTAGGCCGACTTCGCCGGCAATGGCGGTCAGGCGGTCCTGGTAAATCGTGCCGACAATGGGCCCGGCGTTGGACAGCTTAAACGAACGCGGCACTGAGCGCACGACGGTCAGAATCTCCGCTGGCGCAACCGGGATGTTCGTCGGGCCGCCCATGAGGAACGGGTGCCCAAATGCCAGAAAGTCGTTGCCCTCGCGCCAGGTGCAAGTGCCGGTTGCGACGATGGAGAAGTCGCCATTGAGCAAGACGCCCGCAACGGGCGAGCCGGGTTGGATGTCGCTTGCAGTCAGGTCGGGCGCCGAGCCCGCGGGTGCGCTCATCAAGTCGAGGTTCATCGCCTGCGCATAAGCGCGAAACGGCTCTAGCGCTTGCGCGGAAATGCCGCCAGCAATGAGCGGCGTGGGCGCGGGCTTGAGGTCGCTAAAGGTAGCGTTGTCGGCATTCGTTGTCGCGCCGAAGTTGGCGAGCTCGGCGTTTTGCTTGAGGCGCAGAGACGGGCGGGGAAGCTCGTCAATGTGCATCGCGCCGCTCGATGATGCTGGCACAGAGCCGCTGCTGGCCAAGTCTTCCGGGCGGCCTTTTTCAAACACCCTGAGCATGTTCTGGATGGGCGTGATGCCGATGAGGGCTTGTTCCTTGGGCCAGAGATAGCCGTAGGCATAGGCACCGATCAGCTTGCCATCGATGTAGCACGGGCTGCCGCTCATCCCGCCAACGGGGCCACTGAGGATCTGCGAATCGTCGAGCGCTTCCGCAATGATAACCGGCTCGTCCGGGCCCGCAAAGTTCTGCGACACGCCGAGGATCTTCATGTTGTATTCCTCGATCTCGTTGCCAGCAACGACGGTGCGCCAAGTGGCGGTCATGCCCGGCTTGATTTCGGACAACGGCATGATCGGCGTTTGCGGGGCGGAAGGTTTCGCCCATAGCCCGGTGGCGGAGGCGCAAAAGATGAGGAAGGTGATGATGCCGACTCGTTTCATTCGTGGTTGTTAGTAAACTGCATGCAGTGACAGCGCAATGGAAAGTCTGTTCCGAGGATTAGTTTCTCTTCATCTTCTAGAAAGCGTTAGCTCCGGTCGAACGCCGTGCGATTCGCACGCAGAAAATCCGCCGCCGCATGGACTGCCGCAACATGCCCGGCGATGCGTTGATCGAGCGTGAGCGCGGACGGCGTCTCCAAGGTGTAGCCGTGGTAGTCGCCATACTGATGCTCGAAGTAATAAACCTCGGGCCAGTCGTCGCGTTCGGGCAGGGGGGGCGGGCGCGTGATGACTCCTCCCTCGGCGTCAAAGCCGTCGATCGAGGTGGCTTGTTCGATGGGCAAGTGCTTCGCGAGGGCGCTGAGCAAGGCTGGTGTTGCGCTGGGCTCATGGGGCGGCTGCACTTCATAAAGATACGCGCCGGCCGCCTCCCAGTCTTCATGCAAGTGAAGGTAGAGGTGGCAGCGGGGCAGTTGATTGAGCGCGGCTTGGTGCTGGCTGACTTCCTCCGTGCTGCCCGCATGGTAATCGCGGTTGAGGTCGATGCCGTCCGCATTCTCCCGCGTGCCGAGCTCCATGCCAGCAGGGTTGAGCAGCGGGAATAAAAACACCTCGCAACCGGCAAACCAATCCACGTGCTTGAGCAGCTCCAGCGCCGCGTAGCTGCTAGCCGGTTCGTCGCCATGAATGCCTGCCGATATATATAACCGCATTGGCGCGAGCGTGGCTGCGGGCAAGTGAAACCACGGGCGCGCGTAGCCACGAACGGCCGACATCGAGGCTTGTTGCCAGCCGTTTTGTTGGGCTACAGCAGTTACGTTGCGGGCATAGGCGTGGCTGTCGAAAACAGTGCTCATGCCGAAAGGTTATGCGTTGTCCGCGAGTTGTCAGGCGTGGGGTGCATTTTTTGTCTTTAGGGAGTGTTTTCAAATTAAAGTTGTTGATGGCGGCATGGATTTTTTTCAGCCAGCGAGGCGTCTGAGGTCGAATAGGCTGGAAGCCTTTCGGCCGAAAGATAACGAAGCTGATGGGAAAAAGCCATCCGGGGCCTGAACGGTCAAAATGAAAGGTCGCAGCGTTGGCTTTTCACTCACGCACTTCCAGTGCGCTTCGCTCAAGCCGCCTTGCGCTGCATTCATTTTTACTCGTTCCAATCAACAGCTTTAATTTGAAAACACTCCCTAGTGGTGCTGTGGAGCGCTTGGCACGCTAACCGGCTTGGGCTGTGGGGTGGTAACGGCTGGCGTTTCGAGGAGCTTCATGCCTGCGGCGTTGAGTTCCTTGAAGCGTTCCTCCCACTTTTTAGCAATTTCTTGGATGCCGTCATCCTTGGTCTCCTGGGCAATAGCGTAGCAAAGGTCAGAGCAGTAGCCGAGAGCCTTGAGTTGCGCGACCACGAGTGAGAGGCGGAGGTTTACATCGGTGCTGAAAAGCAGTTCGCCCGTCGTGCGCTTGGTGGCGCGTTCACGAGCTTCTATTTCGGCGGGGGGCAGTCCGAGTGTGCTCAGGCTAGTGACTTGGCCGGAAGCTTTCCATGCTTCGAGCTGCTTGGTGACTTCCTGGTTAAACGCTGCGATTTGTTCAACCCACGCTCTGATGTCGGCGCCGGGATCCTTGACCCACAGCAGCTTGTCGACGTTTTGTTGTTGGCTGGTCACGCTGTAGAGCAGGCCATAGCCGTCGTCCACGACTCTCGTGGTCGTTTGCTGTTTGCAGGCGCTGAGCACCAGTATGATTAGTATCGAGAATAATATTTTCACTGAAACGCGTATGAGTTTTGGGGCATTTCGATTAGTCTCGCACGAGACGAGATCGCGCAACCATTGAAGTATCTTAATATGAATTGACGAATATGCCAAAAGAAAAACGGTGAATTGCCTAAACTGGACATTTTCCCTTAAATTCGATTTACTAATCAGTCTAATGCCAGGCGATGATTCAATTCAGTTTCAACGATTAGCACGTTTAGTCGCGGCTAATTCTGGTGCATTTTTTGCGGTCGTTGATTTTCATGGAAATCTTCTGCGTTTCGATAAAGCGAAAGCGACGCTGTTGGGAATGGATCCTGACAGCTTGACTGGAAAGGTGGGCGGTCGGCAGCTGTTCCCTGGTTTGCCTTTGGAAGATTGGCCTAGTGATTTGGAGAGTAGTGGGCGTTGCTTTCCTCGGACCGAGCGGTATACGGCGGTGGACCGATCTGTGATCTGGGAGGCTGATCTTGATATGGAACAGGGCACGATTTTGCTCATGGGCCGAGTGGTGGATGTCGCGGGGGAACAGCGCAGTGAGCTGCATGATTTGGTGGAGCGTGTGCGTCGGCATGATCGCTTGATGGGGAACTTGCCGGGGATGGTTTACCGCTGTCGACAGGATACGAATTGGACCATGGAGTTTGTCAGCCAGGGGGTGGAAAACTTGGCGGAGCTGACCCCAGAGCATTTGCTTTCAGGAGAGGTCGCCTGGGGGGAGGATGTCATCATTGAAGAAGACCAGCAGAGAACTTGGGAGGTTGTGACGAAGGCATTAGCAAAGCGTGAACCGTTCACATTGCAGTATAAAATTCACGCAGGATCAGGAGAGATTCGGACGGTGTGGGAGCGCGGTGTGGGCATCTTTGACTCTCATGGAAATATAATCGCGCTGGAGGGCTTCATCATCAATGTAACGCCCCTAGTACAGGCCCAAGAGGAATTACTGGACGCGAATGTTAAGCTGAATAATCTGCTCAATGCGGCGACCGAAACTTCGGTGATCATGACTGGGACTGATGGTGTGATTACCAGTTTTAACAGTGGCGCAGAAAATATGTTGGGGTATCGTGCCGCGGAAGTCATAGGCCGCTACACACCGCTCATCATTCACAGGGAGGAAGAAGTTGAAAAACGTGCGCGGGATTTGTCGTTCGAGTTCGGGCAGGAGATCGCTGGTATCGAGGTCTTTTTTGCACTCGCACGAAGGGGGCAGCGTGATCGGCAGAGATGGACCTACGTGCGTAAGGATGGAACGACGCTGACGGTGGAGTTGATTACGACCACAGTTCGTGATCATGACGACAACATCATTGGTTTTCTAGGGGTTGCCGAGGATGTAACGGAGCAGATCCAAGTTCAGCAGGCGCTTTGCGAAGCCAAGGAGCGTGCAGAGGCCTCTAATCGCGCAAAAGATGAATTTCTTGCCGTGATTAGTCATGAAATGCGCACGCCACTTAACCCGATCCTCGGCTTTTCAAATATGCTTCTCCAGGAATGCGAGGACGCTGAAACGCGCGAGTCACTGGAGATTATTGAGCGTTCTGCGCATAAATTACTGCGCCAGATTGAAGACATTCTGGATTTCATTGGCATCGATAAACAGAAGACCAAAGTCAATGAACGGCCAACGGTGCTGTGGGCTTATGCGCAAACTTTGGCGCGGGACTTGGAGTCGCTTCGCAATGGCAACGAGTTTGAAGTCGTCAATGGTTGTGCTGGTGAGGCAATGGAGGTTTCACTCGCGGTGATGCTCGACCAGGAGCTAACGAGCCAGATTATTTCCAATCTCGTGATCAATGCCTTTAAGTTTACTTTGCATGGCAAAGTTTCGCTGTGTATTGGTTGGCGCGACGAAGGGGGTGGGCGCTTGCGAATCGAAGTAGTCGATAATGGCATCGGTATTGCCGGTGATAAGCATGAGGAAGTTTTCCGCCCATTCACGCAAGTCGAGTCCACCTACACGCGGCGCTTTGATGGCGTTGGGCTGGGCCTGGCAATCTGCTCCAAGCTTGTGGATGTGCTGGGTGGTGAGATCGGTTTCGAAAGTGAGCTCGGGCATGGCTCGACTTTTTGGTTTGAGCTACCGGCGCTTTTTGTCTCATCAGCGAGCGTGGAAAACTCGATAGAGGAGATTGAGGCGAATCAATTTACGCAAATGCGTGTGCTCGTGGTGGAGGATAATTTGGATAACCGCCGATTGCTAGTCGGTCTGCTTCAAAAAATTGGTGCCGATGTGATGACTGCGCCAGATGGCGCGAGCGCAGTGGATCGCTGCCGAATCCATGATTTCCATGTGGTTTTGATGGATATTAGCATGCCGGAGATGGATGGCTTTGAAGCCACACGACGCATACAGGCGCTGTCAAACTGCGAACCAAGGGTTGTTGCTGTTACGGCGCATGCTTCGGAGGAAGTGAAGCTTAAATGTCAGGATTGTGGCATGGTGGACTTTGTCTCGAAGCCAGTTTCGCTGAACACTTTGCGTAATGTTTTAGAGTCGCATCAAGGAGTGCTCGATTGAGGCCCCATGCTCGTGTGCGTTACTTGGCTTTGAAGCTATGGGGCAGCTCTGCGATTTCCGGGCCGCGGCTTAGGCGGTTGGCGGGGATTTCTACTTCGATGATCACACGGGGTTGGCCGCTTTTAGACCCGCGGAAGATTTCAGCGCCGAGCCAGGGGCTGCGCGCTTTGGTGAAGGCGTAGCCCTTGCCTTCTAATTCGCTCCCCAGCTTGGATGGATCACCACCCAGCGGCAGGCGAATCATCAGGTGCCCATTGTCTCCTTTGTCGTCGGCAAATTGGCAAAGCACCTCCGGGTGATATTTTTGAACGACAACGAGAAGCTTAGCGGCTTTCTCCAGGCGGTGGCGTAAGTTGCGTGGTTTCATGCTGTAGTGATTCGCGGGCGGCTGGTTATGCTCAAACTCTCTGAATTCACGGGGGCTTTGTCCAGCCCGTATCGCTCTACTTTACTGGCCCAAGCCGTTCGGCTAGAAGGTATTGCAGCTCACGCGCGGAGATGTGCTCCCGGAGGATGACGCCGTTTTGATCAATAAGGACGTTGGTGGGCAGCGCGGTCACGCCCCATTCTTGAATCGTAACACGATCTTCGTCCATGCGCATGGGCCAATTGACGCCAATCGCTTCTTCGACATTGTTTACGCGCCTACGGCTGGAGTCCATCGCCACGCCCATTAGCTCAAAGCCGCGGTCCTGATACTTACGGTGTAAGTAAGCCAGGCCTTTAACCTCTTCAATGGACTGTGGCACACTGGTTGACCAAAATTGGACGACGAGCAGCTTGCCATGGAAATCCCTTTGCGAAACCCATTCCGACTTCCCCTGCGGCCGCGCCTTAAGCTCGGGACCCATTGAACCTTGGCGCAGTTTGGAGAGGCCGGGGTGGGTCGATGGGCGTTGATTTTGGGCTGCTGTTTTTTTTGTTGTCGGAGCGGCTGTCTCGACGCTGGGGCCCGGCTTCGGGGCAGGGGTTGCGGTCTTTGTCGTGCGAGCGGATTCACGTTTGTTGCCGGTGGGAAATTTTTCGCTTAGGTATGTTTGGTCGGCGGTGGAAAATGCATCGAGCGAGTAGAGTGCTTTGCCTCCGCTGTCTTTGGCAATGACGATCATCCCGTTTTTAAACGCAACGACTTCGCCTTCTACTTTATCTCCGTTCTGCATCGTAAATGTGCGTGCGTGAGTACAAACGGCCATTAGTAGCAACAGCAATCGTAGCCAAAGGGTTAGTTGGCGAAACGGCGTATTCATGTCGCGACGATAGCCAGGCGCACGAAAAAGACAATCTCGTATTCCCCCTAGTTACCTGCGATGAGTGTTGGTATTTCTATTAAAAACCGGAAGGCCCACGCCTGGACCTTCCGGCTGATTATGGCTTCAGGCGACGCGCCTGAATGGACTGACTCCTATTTCCATCCGGAAACTTTGTGATGCAAAGTCTTGATCGAGTTCATGCCCTGCCGACCGTAGCGCTCGAGGTAGGACGAGCTCAGGATGACGAGCACGCCCGTGCCAGCGAGCGACAGCCAGATCCAGTCACCTTGGTAGAGTTCGACGGCGTATCGCAGGTGGTAAAGTATGCTGAGCGCCAGCCCGCCAATGCCGATGCGGAACACCCAACGCTCGCGCATACGGTAGCTGGCCAGGATGACAATGATCGATGTGGCGATGGCGAGCAGCGAGGCGTAGATGGACTCCGTGCTGACCATCTGAAGCAGGGCGGCGCTGATGGCGACGACAACCGCGGTACGGCGAGTGGGCTTGGCCAGCGTCGACATCCGCGTGGACATCCCAATGGCGATCAAGGCGCTTGGCAGCACGATGAGCGGCATTTCCCAGGCGTGGCCGCCCAGCTCAAAGCACGACGCGAACATCGACCACGCGACGATGGCTGGAGCCAGGGCGGCCACGCGGGAAAGCTCGGCCATTGTTTTGTTTTTAATGACGCGTGGCACGCCAGTGAAAAGCACTGTGGCCAAGGTGGTGGCAAGCAGGCTGATCAGCAGCTCGCTTTCGCCGGCATGAAGCATTAAGTTGCGTCCAACCAGCAGACCAAAGGGGGCAAAGAGTAGCGAACGCATCGCAACGCCGTCCCAAGTTTGCAGTCTACTTTGCGATGCAAAGTATTTACGGTCGGCAAAGATCAAACCGCCCAGTTGTGCGAAGCCAATCAAGGCGACCAAGTCCGGCATGCGCGTGGTAATGAGTAGCGTGGCGTTCGATAAAAAATAGACGAGGGTGAGCTTCCGCGCGTCTTTGCGCGCCATCGAAGCAAAGCCCAGGTAGGTCATTGGAATGAGCAATAGAAGCGCCCCGCCAATCGTTGGCCAAAGCCAGACGCCGGGGTCTTGAAACGCGAAGGCTTCGTAGAAGCCGTTGAATGATTCCTGTCCGCGAAATTTGGCGAAGAGCATGGCGCCCAACTGACAGAAGTGCGCGGGGAGCAGCGCGGCGCTGAGCGCAAAGAAGGTGCGCGCGCCCTTATCGTCCTTCCAACGAGAAATACAGAACCAACCGCAGCCGGTCAGCAGCACGGTGAGCCCGAGGAACTGCGCGTAGCGTTGAAGCTCTTCGGTGCTTTCCCAGTTGCTGATGAGAAAGGTGAAGGCCGATGCGAGGAGCGTGGTGGCGCCGAGCCAGCGGAGCAGGGTGGGGAGAGCGGGCCAGCCTGATCGTTCGCGTGGGGCGCTGGCATCGGCTTCCTCATAGGTCTCGGCTTGCGCGGAGATTTCAATATCGCGCGCTTGCACGGTGGTGGTCCGCGCGCCCTGCTGGTTGGGCAAGGGCGGCGGCATGGCGGGAGGTTCGTTGGATGTGGAGTCAGTGTTCATGGTTCGGATGAGTTGGAGTTGCTTAGGCGTCAGCGTGCTTTTTCTCGGCAATGAGGGCATCGAGTTCGGCGTCGAGCTCGGCGTTACTTTCGGTTTCCACGAAGCCATCGCGGAACGTGTCGACATCGAGGTCGGCGCGGATTTCTGATTCGGCGAGCTTGCCTTCCCAGCGCTCGAAGACGTCTTCGATGTCATCGAGCAAGGCAACTTCACCTGGGGCTGTCAGCACGGCGGCTTCGGCGCGTTGTTCGCGGGCAGCCAAAGTATGCTGACGGCGCTGCAGCTCGCGGACACGTTCTTCGACGCGGCGCAAGTCGCTGGTCAGTTGTTTTTCGAGGCGACCATGTTCGGCGGCTTCGCGTTCGAGGCGTGCTTGTTCTTCCTTCGCAGCCGTGCGTCGTCGGAGGCATTCGCGGGCACGCTCTCGGTCGGTTTCCACGCAGGATGTCGCACGCTCTTCCCAGCGGACGGCCTCGGTGGCAAGTTGCTCAGCGCGCTGGCGAAGCGTCTCGCCGTCGCGGTGAACGCGGTTGAGTTTTACCTTGGCGCGGGCGGCGTGCTCCCGTGCTTCCTTGACGGCGGCGGCGACCACGGCTTCGTGGTTCTCCACTTGGTCGAGGACGTTTTCAATGCGGCTACTGAGGCAGATGCGATAGCGTTTAAACCATTTCTTCATTGGATGGACCTTTGTTTGAGAGTTCGTCCTCTACTTAACGAGGTCCGTGCCAACCTGGGCTTTTGTCATCCTCATCGAAGCTCTAAAGCCTTGATTCATAATTACATAAAGAACTTAGGCGTTTTTCTTCGATGATGGCGGCTGGATCGTCGATCGGGCATAGGATGCCCGTGGTGTGCGTAAAATGTCCACTCGGTCGACGGCGAACTCGGCCATTAAATGCATTTGCCACTTTTGACGAACCCGCGCGATGATGCGCGTTGTCCAATGCTTTTCCTCTATCTCGCAGTGTATGCTGTCTCTGGTTTCGCGTTCTAGAGCGCGGAGGTGGTCGGGCGTATGGCGAGTGCCAGTGCAGCTCCAGGCGCTCGGCGACATGCTTGATCGACATTACCCCTCATGGATCTGGTAGACAGCTCTGACCATAGCCGCTACAAAAACCACATGCTTAGGCTCTAGAGATAACATGAAGTTACCGGGTCCAGCACTTGCTCAACCCGGCAACTGATGATAGATCAAAAACAATACCTAGCCTCCAAGTGCTCTATGAGTCGTTTTAGATGAGATGCTTCGGCGGAAGCTTCGTTAATCTCAGGAGCATTTGCGAAGAATTCTAGATCATTTTCCGAGTCTTCTTGAGGAACTCGCTTTTTCAGCAAGGTCTTTGCAGTGCTGATACCGCTGGCAATGCTGGAGCAAATGCGCTGCAGCATCATGTTTTCCATAAAACCAGCGCCTCTCCTTTTGATAGCACTTGTAAAATCCATGGCAGCCTCATAAGCGCGGTCGAACTCTGGAGTGGTTGGTAAGCCATTACCATCGAAAATACCCAAGGGCTCCTTTGTACTGGGCCAAATGTCGACTGGTATTTTGTCGATAAGTCCTAGTTCTTCCAGCATTTGACGTTTACGGAGAACTGTGTGCCGAAGAATAGGATTGTTTAACTGAAGGAAGGCCAGTCCCTCATTTTGAGTTTCCAGCAAGTCGTGGAGCTCATCGCGTGTAAACTGGTCCAAATCTGTAACAGGTTTATCCGAAAAAAATTGGTCTTTGCGAATTCCCAGATCACTTCGAATATGATCGAACAATTGCCCCTCGTGGGCAGGAGGAAGAGGATTTCTTAAAAGCTCCCAAGTTTCCTGTTCATCAACTATCAGTTGCTTACCAGTGATTACTGCTAATGCTTTATCAGGGTTAGCCCAGGTTGAATAAGGTCTACCAAGCACAAAGTCAGCACCGCGATTCAAGATGTCGAGAAGATCCCAAAGCTCCTCAATGTGGGTCTGTACTGGAGTAGCGGTTCCCAATAGAACGTGCTTTGACCGCTCAGCCACTTTGCGCATAAATTCGAGAAGATTGGTAGGTGAGCCTGTTCCTGTTATTCCTCGCGTCATGCGCGCTTTGTGTGCTTCATCCAAAATCACTGTGCCATAGCGACGATTCAAGAGAAGGTCATACTCATCAGTGCGGCGGAAAAGCAGACCCGTGGAGACGATCCCGATTCGAAATGGGCAACGCACGATATCTTCAGCACCTCGTGTTCGGATCAGGTGTCCGTTGTGATCCCGCCACATCTTTCGGTTTGAAAGCCAGACAGCAGAGGGGATTCCCAGCTTATCCTTTAACTCTACTTGCCACTGATCACAAAGGGTCGCAGGTGTTAAAATTAATGCAGGCCCATCATCGAGTAAGCAACTTAGCATGGCTGATGCAGCCATGGACAGTGTTTTGCCCACACCCACCTCATCTGCCAGCAAAAGACGCACACAACCGTAAAGCTCGCGGTGCTTGAGAAATAGCGAGACAAACGCACGTTGCCATGGCTTAAGTTCCTCGCCCTTGCGATAGATCGGAGATTCGACCATTGCTGCGGCAGCGACATCCGAGGGAGCTAGATCTGACAACTCTACCTCACGTTTTCGAGCACAGCGTCCTATCTCCTCAATAATGGCCTCGGGTAGCCGTGTGTGGACGTTCCATGGGCAAGCTTCTTCCAGTCTATCTTCACATCCGTCCTAAAATTGTCAGGGAAGATGGAATTTGAGCGCTGGAGCTCATCAGGTGTTCGCTTGCCCGAAGCCAAAGCGGCAGCGTCCTCTCGGCGGGATTGCTCCCTGCGCGTCCGAAAGCGCTCATCCACGGTATAAACTGCACGGTTTGTCTTCATGGTTAACGAATTTATAGTATTGGAGCCTTGCGGTCAAGCTGCTACGCGATGCCTTCGTTGCGAATTGCCAAGAGCAGGCTTCTCGCGGCGGAAGCCTCATCGGGAGCCGTATTCTGGCGCTTGGCAGCGATGAACTGGCAGTAAGCTTTCAACAGGTCACGCTCAGACATGTAATCGGAAACCTGCTCCCGAAGATGTTCCATCACTTCGTCCAGATCTGTATCCTCCTGTAGCTCATAGAGCGCATAGAGCAGCGCCCGCAGGCTGGATTCACCGAATTTACCGTCAAAGCTTGTTTTCTTAAACTCGGCGGCAGTTTTCAGACGGGAGTCATTCGGTTTCTGCGAGGCCATCAGCTCACCGTAGTCTTCGACACGGAAGGCCTTGGCAAAATTTTGGAAGTTGTCGAGCTTGCTGTTCCCTGCGGATTCAATGTCGAGCATCTTCAGGTAAAAGCGACACTCGCCGTGAACCTTGGACCATACCCAAGGCTCCAAACCTTCAGGAACTAGAATCTCATTGGCGACCTGAACGGCGTAATCGATAATTTCACGGACAACGTTCTTGTCCCCCTTGCGGCGTGGACGAAGGGCCTCAGCAGCCATATCCTGCCCATCAATATAGCGGTAGCCCGTAAGCACACGAAGGGCAGCTGCAAACCCTGCCATCTGTAGGTCTGCGTCTTCGAAGATATTCTCAAAACGGCCTTTATCCTTAACGGATTGGTTCAGCCCCGTCATGGTTTCAATCTGCTGTGCGACTTCTGTGCGGACCTCATCGACCAACTCGTCACGATAGGCACTTTCATCCTCTATTGGGGGGAAGGTTAGCAGGTAGACGGGCCTCATAAACAAATGGTGTAAGGATAATTACATACTCCACCTTGGGAACGCCCAAATAGATTTCAGCCTCTTCCAACAGGGTGTCTATGTTATCATGCAAGTTGGGTGTAGCCTCCAGATGCTGAATAGCTTTACCCTCCGCAAGGCAGGACTGCAGATACTTATTGGGCTGCTTCCGTGCAGCAGCAAGCCGTTCTTTGAAAGTAGTAGCCGTATGAGTGGTAGGCAGTTCAAGTAAAGTCTGGCTCTGATTGAAAAAGGATACCGTTACAACGATTTGGCCTTCATAGTCCGTGCAAATCGAAATTGGTTCGCCATGCTGTATCCCGAGAGCATTCTTACGGTAATTTTCCAGCTCAGCCATTGCTTGATCACGAACGAACTCAAGCTTTCTATCCAACGCCTTCTCTTGACGGCGACGGTGGCTAAAACGGAAGCAAGCAGGTGCCCTAAGCTTGAAGCCATCGGAAGTGAGATGGTGGCGCTGCTTGTTGTCAGGAACGAGTGCCACAATGGCCTTTACCTCATCCTGCGTTGGTTCGGTAGGACAGGCAATGCCAGTCAGAGAAAGATTGATGTTTGGAAACTGAGTTACCTCGATCCAGCCGTTAGCCTCGGCTTCCTTCATATGGTCCTGGATGTCCGAATAAAGCTCTTTGAGCTGTGCCGCTTCAGTAGGAAATTGTGCTGCATCGATGTGCGGGGTCAAATTGACGCCGCAACCAACTTCAAAGGCGTCCTCGATGCGTAGGGAACCACGACGCCCAATCAGACTACCGAGCTCCTCCCAGATAACCTGCATTTCCTCTTTGTCACGGTATTCAAGACGGAGCCTTTGAATGGACAGCTTAAGGAATTGTGCAGTATTGGGGAGCGCCTGTTTGAGAGACTCCCAGTTCATCTTGATGGGCGGATTTGCGCTTTCCTTTGTCATGTCATTTTATGTTTTGGCAAGTAACCAATGTAACTGTGAGCGGGAACAAATTGTGCTATAAACCCCCTGCAACCTAAAATGGTGCCCAGAAAGGGATTCGAACCCTTACGGGCAAGAGATTTTAAGTCTCCAGTGTCTACCATTCCACCACCTGGGCAATAATAAGCGAGCCAGCCTGGTTAGCTGAAAGCCGTATAGAGCTTTCACTCAATGTGGCAGCATTTGCCTGATGTAATTGGCAAATCTTTGCTAAACCGCATAGAAATGGTGCTCAGGGCGGGAGTCGAACCCGCACGCCTTTCGGCACTGCCGCCTGAAGACAGCGTGTCTGCCAATTCCACCACCTGAGCATGTACAGAAGCGCAACAGGAAACAACGTGCATAAACAGGTGTCAAGCGATCTTTTTAGCAAAAAATCCGGCCGTGAAATGCGCAGATCAACGCCCCGGATCGTCCATCGATACGCGAACACCAACAAGCTTATAGGCAACACACAAGTCATGTAAAATACTTTGCTGGCGGGCTAGATTCTTCTCCGCCGAAGCCACGGGTATGCTAAAGCGTCTCGACTATCTTGAGTCCAAAATGAACATAGCTACATTGAGGTGTTGGCAAGCCTGTATCATTTGGTTATAATTCGTGCTGATGCGACAGTCGAACAGAATGCTGATTCTATTTTAAATCATCAGCTAACTAAGGGTCATATTCATATCAAACCACATCTCTCCACTCTGGGACAATGCATGAACGACTCCTACATATCAGGGTTGCAGCGAGCTCGCTACTCTGCAACAGACTTTTCAGGTTCATCGTCAAAGACGAGGGAATGTAGTGCAAGTCATCCAAATGTTCATCAATGGATGGTGCACCGCTCAAGAGCTACCCACATTGCTCAAGGCACACCTTTAACAACCCAAGGGAAGTTGCGCGCCAACAACTTGTTGGTCGCACCCGTACGCAAATCGACCAGAACCAAAAAGAACTCGTATACAATTACCACTGAGACCAGACAAAATCCAATCAACTATACAGACTACCTACCCAAGCTGAAATTAAGCCGAACACTACAGGCGCAAGCCTACAGTCGTATCGTTTTCTCAGCCAGAAGCATCTTCTGGTGAGATTAGAGCATTTGCACTTTAATTAGTCCGATACTTTGCATGCTTAAAATAAGCCCAGCAATCCTTACTGGTTAGTTTATCGAGAGCTTCCGCAACGACGTCTAGTAGTTGCTCAAAAGTTCTAGCCGCAGCGCGACAGATCATACTTTTGAGTTTGGAGAATGCGTTTTCGATGGGGTTGAGGTCCGGACTATATGATGGTAGGTAGATCAATGAAGCACCAAGGCCCTGAAGTTGATGGTGTCAGCAGGCAATCTTGATGCTGACGAGTTGCCTCTGTCCGGGACTATGATCATAGATGACGCCAGAGCCCGCCTAGAAAACGATACGGATCGTAGCAAGCGCCGTGACGAATTGATCCGCGAGCTTGAGAGCACACGCGATTTCATTGAACGGTTAGAAGCTCGCACCGAAGAAATTCAGGAGGAAATCGAACAGCTGGAGGCCCAGCGCGCCGAGGCTATGCGTTTGTGGCCGGTCATATTGTGCGTAAGGAAAAGCTGCCAAAGATGGCAAATGCGCCGGAGAAAATCTCTTTCAAGGGTGAAGTGTTCCAGGCGTCTGATGTTGGGCTGTGGTCCAGCTTCTTCCGCTTGAAGTCCGGTATTTTCAAAGCGCTACCTTTGCCAACTGGACGTAAGGATGTCAGCTCGCGTTGGGTGAGGCCTAGCTTTCCAAGCCGGCGATCTTTTCTTGGGCGGATTCCCAGTCGGCGTAGGCGCGCTCGATGTTACGCTTGAGGGACTCGTAGCGGTCCATCTTTTCCTTGGTCTCGGCGCCTTGCTTGAAGAACGCGGGGTCCATCATCGCCGTCTCCAGCTCGCTGTATTCTTCCTCCATCGTCGCAATGTCGGCTTCGAGCTTATCGCACTTTTTCTTGAGCGGCGCGAGCTGGCGGTTGCGCTCGGCCACGAGCTGGCGACGCTCTTTGGGAGAGAGGTTCGAAGGTTCGGAAGTGCGTAAGTTCGAAAGTTGACCAGGGTTGTTGGATGCGGCACCGGCGGCGTATTTGTTTTGGGCGGCGACGGCTTGCTCGGCCTCGCGCTCGGCGGCGACCTTTTCCAAATAGTAGCTGATGTTGCCCGCAAACATCCGGGCGCCGTCGCGGCTGATCTCCAGCGTTTTCTCGGCCAGCGGATCGAGGAACGAGCGGTCGTGCGAGACGATGATCAGCGTGCCGTTAAACTCCCGGAGCGCCTGCTGGAGCACCTCCTTCGAGCGCATGTCGAGGTGGTTCGTCGGCTCGTCGAGGATGAGGCAATTGAAGGGCTGGAGCAGCATTTTCGCCAGCGCGAGGCGGTTCTTTTCGCCGCCGCTGAGCACCTTGACCTTCTTGAAAACATCGTCGCCGGTGAAGAGAAATGCGCCGAGCAACGTCCGCGCGCGGCGGCCCTGCCCCTGCGGCGCGGCGGCCTCGGCAATGGACAACGCGTCCTGCATCGGGTCGAGTTCCTCGGCCTGATGCTGCGCGAAATACGCCACCTGCACCTGGTAGCCGACCTCGCGTTCGCCGGCCTGAATTGGCTCTACACCGGCCAGGATGCGCGCCAGCGTGGACTTACCGGCGCCGTTGCGGCCAACGATCGCAATGCGCTCGCCGCGCTCGATCTTGAGGTCGAGGTTGCGGTAAATTTCGAGGTCGCCGTAGCGCTTCTCGACGCCCGAGAGCTCCAGCACGACCTGCCCACAATGCGGCGCCGGCGGCAGGCTGAAGGCCACGCTCGCCTCCTCGTCTTCGATCTCGATGCGCTCGATTTTCTCCAAGGCCTTGATGCGGCTTTGCACCTGCGTGGCCTTGGTGTTCTTGGCGCGAAAACGCTCGATGAAGCGCTCAGTCTCGGCAATTTGCTTTTGCTGATTCTCGGCAGAGCGCTTCAGGGCCTCGCGGCGCTGCACGCTTTCTTTCTCAAAAAAGGAGTAGTTGCCGTTGTAGTTTTCCAGCCGGGCCTTGCTCAGCGCCCAGGTGCGCGTGGTCAGTCCGTCGAGGAACGCGCGGTCGTGGGAAACGATGATCAGCGCGCCTTCGTAGCCCTTCAGGTATTGCTCGAGCCAGGTCAGCGAATCGAGGTCCAGATGGTTCGTCGGCTCGTCGAGCAGCAGCAGCGACGGCTCGCGCAGCAGCAGCTTGGCCATCGCAATGCGCATTTGCCAGCCGCCGGAAAACTCGCCGCAGTCGCGCTCGAGGTCGCTCATTTCAAAGCCCAGGCCCAGCAACACGCGCTCCACGCGGGACGGCAGCTTGTGCGCCTCGGCGTCCTGCAAATGGTGCTCCAGCGCGCCGATCACTTCCAGGGTCTCGGCGTATTCTTCGGTATTCGGGTCCAGCTCTTGCAGGCGTGCGCTGGCTTCGTCGACCTTGCGCTGGATGTCCAGCACGTCTTCAAACGCGGTCATCGCTTCATCGCGCAAGGGGCGGCCTTTGACGGCAAGTCCATCCTGCGGCAGGTGGCCGAGAGTGACGTAGCTCGCCTTTTCAACGGCGCCGCCATCGAACTCCTGCTCGTTCATGAGCACCCGGATCAGCGTGGACTTGCCCATGCCGTTGCTCCCCACCAGGCCGATGCGGTCGCGGGCCGTGATGGTGCCCGTAACGCCGCCAAAGATGGGACGCGCGCCGAAGCGCAGCTGGATGTCTCTCAGGGTGATCATGATTTTGGAAGCAGGCAGTTCAACAGAGTGCCACGCCACATGACTAGCCTAAATGCACGCTAGCAGAGCAACTTGTTTCACGAAAAAAGCGCACAAAGGAACTTGCCAATTACATTTTAATGGCGGCATTTTAGTAGATACGGTGCAGCAACCGTTACGCGGATCGCAGTTTGATTCGCATTATTCATGAGCAAATTCGACCTATCTAACCCGTTTGACGCTCGCGATCTGCGTGAGCTGATGTGGAAAAGCCGAGGGATATTTAAACATTATCTCTTCTGGAGAATCATGAGCGTGATCGCCGTTGTACCGTTCCCGCTCATCACGCAGCAAGTGATCGACAAGGGACTCGGCGGCAAAGACCTCTCGCTCTGCCTACAGCTGGCCAGCGTCTCACTCTGCCTGCTCTGCCTGCATATTTTCTCGATGATCAAGGCGGTCAGCCAGCTGTCGAACAACTCCCAGGCGCTGACCAATGCCATGCGAGGCCGCATCTTTGCCAAGCTGCAATGGATGCATTTTGGCTTCCTCGATAGCACCCAGACGGGCCGCCTACTCTCCAAATACGCCTTCGATACACAGAACGTGGAAATGGCGCTCGTGCCGATGGTCTCCATGGTCATCCCCGAGCTGTTCCGCTCCGCCCTACTCATTACCGCGCTGGCAATCATCAACCCGTGGCTACTGCTCTTCATCTCGATTGCGCTACCGCCAGTAGTCGTCACGCGGATGGTTTTCATGAAGCGCCTGCGCTTGTCCAACGAGCGCGTCCGCCGTGCGCGGGAGAAGCTCACCGGGCACGCCAGTGAATTCATTTCGGCCATCCGCCTCGTCCGCGGCTTCGGCCAGGAAAAGCCGGTCGAGGAAAACATGGGCTCGATCAGCGGCACCTACGCCGACCGCCGCCGCACGCAAATGGAGCTCAACCAGACCTTTGGCTGGGTGGTGTTTTCCATGTTTGCCTGCATCGAAATCCTGGCTGTCGCGCTGGGTTCGATCCTCGTGCTGCACGACCAGCTGACGCTTGGCGCGCTCGTGGCGATGGTCGGCTCGCTACCCGTCATTTTGGCGCCTGCGCAAATCCTAGCGCAGTTTAACCTGCAGTACATGCAGGGGCAGGAAGCCTTCCGCTCGATAAAGGAACTCGTCGACTCCGGCTACGTGGAAAAATGGACCGGCCGCGCGAAGCCAAATCCGCTCAACGCCCGCATCGAGCTCAACAACGTTTCCTTCAAATACGACAGCGCCGAGAGGTATGCCATCACGGGCATGAACCTCGCTATCAAGCCCGGCGAGCACATTGCCTTTGTCGGCTCCAGCGGCTCCGGCAAGAGCACGATGATCAACCTGATCCTCGGCCTCTACCCGCCAACCGAAGGCGAGATTCGCATCGACGGCGTCCAACAGGAAGACCTCGCCATGCGCTGGTTCCGCCGCCACTGCGCGATCGTCATGCAGGACAACTTGCTCATCTCCGGCTCCGTAGCGGACAACCTTCGCTTCGCCAAACCGAGCGCGACGCACGAGGAAGTCATCCACGCGGCCAAGGTCGCCAACGCCTGGGACTTCATTCAGGAAATGCCGCACGGCCTCGAAACCAAGGTCGGCGAACGTGGCGTCGCGCTCTCCGGCGGCCAACGTCAGCGCATCGCGATTGCCCGTGCCGTGCTGCGCGATCCCGTGCTGCTGATTCTCGACGAGGCTACCAGCGCACTCGACAACGAGAGCGAGCACATCGTGCAGGAAGCCCTCGAGCGCGTGGCGAGAAACCGCACCACGATCACCATTGCCCACCGCCTGAGCACCGTTCGCAAGGCAGACAAAATCATCGTGCTCAACCACGGCCGCGTCATCGAAACGGGCACCTACGACGAGCTTGCTCGCAAGGAAGGCGGCGCTTTCGCCGACCTCTTATCTTTGCAAGGCTCTACCCACTGACGCCGAAGAAGTGGCCGACGACTCCGGTCACGATCATCGCCAAGGCGCCCCAAAACGTTACGCGGATTGCTGCGCGCACTACTGGCGCGCCGCCAGCTTTCGCCGCGATGCCTCCCAGCAGCGCGAGGCTGATCAGCGACACGATGGAGACGATCCAGATCAGCGCCTGGCCCTCGGCAAAAAACGCCGTGGCCAGCGGCGCCATTGCGCCAGCCGCGAACGCCGCCGCCGAAGACATTGCCGCCTGCAAGGGCCGCGCGGTCACAATATCCGTGATGCCCAGCTCGTCCCGCGCATGCGCGCCGAGGGCGTCTTTGGCCATCAGCTGACGGGCAACTTTCATCGCAAGGTCTTTATCGAGCCCGCGCTTTTCATAAATCTCCGCGAGCTCCTGCATTTCGTCGGCCGGGTGGATGGCCAGCTCGCGCTTTTCCAACTCGAGGTCGGCCTGCTCGGTGTCCGCCTGCGAAAAGACCGAAACATATTCGCCGGCCGCCATCGACATCGCGCCCGCCACCATCGCCGCCATGCCGGCAATGAGAATTGCCTCACTTGAGCTGCCCGCCGAAGCCACGCCCACCACGATACTCGCCGTCGACACAATGCCATCGTTCGCGCCGAGGACCGCAGCCCTCAGCCAGCCAATGCGTTCAGAGCGGTGATGTTCGGGCGCGGGCATGATACTGCCTATTCTTTGCTCGCGCCCAAATCTGGCAAGCACGATTGAGCGGTGCGTCAAGTATTTGCATTGAACTTCGCGCCGCTCAACACAAACTGATTACTTGTCATGCGATACATATTGTTAACCGTTTGCCTGATCATCGCAGGAGTATGCAACTTGCCCGCACAAACTGACACAGCGCCCGACAAGCAAAAGCTCACAATCGCCACCTCCGAAGCGCCGCCCTTCGCGTTCAAGGACGAAGAAGGCCAATGGGCCGGCATCACCATCGAACTGTGGGAGGCCATTGCAGATAAACTGGGCTACGACTACACCTATGTCGAAAATGAACTGGAAGCCTCCCTGAAAATCCTGGAAGCAGGCAAGGCTGACCTCGCCGCCTCTGCAATTTCCGTCACCGCTGACCGTGCCAAAGTCATCGACTTTACCCACACCTACTACGGCGCATCCCTGGGGATTGCGACCTCTTACAAACACAAAAATGCGTGGCTCCAGCTCTTCAGCCAAATGTTTACGGCTACGTTTTTGCAGGCGCTATTTACGCTGATCCTCGTGCTCCTCATCGCGGGTTTCCTCGTGTGGATATTTGAACATAAACGTAACCCGGAGCAGTTTGGCGGCAGTCATTTGCATGGGCTTGGCGCGGCGTTCTGGTGGTCCGCCGTCACGATGACCACCGTCGGCTACGGCGATAAATCGCCCAACACGCTGGGCGGCCGCGTGGTTGGGCTCGTGTGGATGTTCACGTCGATCATCATCATATCCGGCCTCACCGGCGCAATCGCCACCGCGCTCACCGTCGGCTCACTTTCACCGCGAGTCAAAGGTATGGACGATCTGCGCAAGGTGCAAGTCGGCGTAATACAAGACTCGGTGTCCGACGGTTATCTGAAGTCCATCGGCATCCACCCAACTTATTTCACCAGCGTTCACGACGGCCTGCAAGCAGTGTCCGACAACACCGTCGGCGCCTTCGTCAACGACCATGCAATCATCAATTACTGGGCAGCTAAAGACTTCGCTGGCCAGATTGACGTGCTGCACAACAAGTTTAACCCGAGCTACCTCGCCTTGGCTATGCCAATGGACAGCGAGCACCTCCGAGAATTCGACATCGCGATGCTCGAGTTCATCCAAACGCCCGCGTGGGACGCCATCCTCCGCAAATATCGTGCGGCCGATTAACTACCGGAGCAAGTCTACCAACGCATTACGAGGATCATAGGAAGCCAACGCTGCACGCAGTTGCTTTGTATCGCAAAGCTTCCAAGGTGCCCACGTAGGAATCACGGTCATTGGCAAGCTCATCGAAGAGCGCATCCACGTCGGCTTGCGCGAGCGTTACCTAGTCGCGGCGAACATGTAGCATAGCATCAAACTCAAGCAGAATCCTTACCGCCGTCAAGCTGTGATAAAATTACACACCAACCATTTGGGTGCGCCCACTGCGGAGCGCGTCGAGGATGCGGTCTTCCTTGTTGCCGATGTGGTTCCACATAAGCTGGCGCGCGCGGTCGGCATCGCGCGCGGCAATGGCGTCGACAATCGCGAGGTGCTCGGCGGTGACTTCGGCCGGGCTCGTGCACACGCCCAAATCAATGCCGTAGTAGAGCGGTTGCTGGTCCTTATCGAGGGCCGACAGGATCGCCTCTTCGAGCAAGAGGTTGTCAATGCTCGCTGCGACGGACGCATGAAACGCGCGGTTGGCCTCGCAGTAAATGCGGCCGCCATCGGGGTCGTCCAGCTCGACGGGGACCGTCGCCGCGCGACGCATGTCCTCGATGTCCTGGGCGGTGGCACGCTCAGCGGCCAGCGCGGCGGCCTGGCTTTCCAGCACGCGGCGCAGCTCGCAAATATTGCGGAACGACTCCTCGGTCAGCGGCGCAACGCTGAAGCCGCAGTTGGTCTTTAAAATCACCAAACGCTCACCGGACAGGCGGTTGAGCGCTTCGCGCAAAGACGTCCGTGACACCTCCAGCTCCTCGCAGAGCGTTTTCTCGATCAGGCGGGCGCCCGGCGGCAGCTCACAATGGAGAATGCGACGCTTGAGCTCGGCGTAGAGCTGATCGGACAATGCTGCGGGCTTGAAACTCATCTTTTATCCTTCTGGAGCGTAAGAAATTGTTAGGTCTAGCGGCTCCTTCTCACCAAAGCATTTCAGAAAGAGTCCGTTGATAAACTTAGGATAGTCGCTTGGTGAAATCTTCAATTCAACATCCATGATACGCCAACTTGAAGTGGAGCCATCATCGACGTAAACCCCTCCGCGCTTACTGACTTCCGGCTGCAACTTCCACCCCTTCAAGTAATCCTTCAATCGCTCGACGACATCATCTGTCAAAAAGATATCCTCACTACTCGCGATAGGAATCTCCATATTGATGAGACCTGACCTCAATGGGTAAAATTGTGCATAGCGCTCAGACCGGTTCGAATCAATAATAGCAATCGCACCTCCCCAACTACCAGACTCACCAATGGGCTGTTTACTTAAATCGACTAAAATTTCAGTGATTTTCTCCGGTGTGGCTGCTCCCTCGAAATCGGCCATCAACTGACTCGAAAGCAAAATAAGCAGGCTGAGGATGATTTTCTGCATCTGAATGACCAGATAGGCTTGAAAGAATGGCCAAGTCAATATTGTAAGATTGTCTGACGATCCGACAATCCACCGAACAAGCTGCAATCATGTCTTTTTTGAGCGAAAATCCGCGCGAATCCGCCCGCCACTACATCCCCGCAGGAGACGCCGACACCAGCGCCATGCTGGACAAGCTCGGCCTCAGCACGCTCCGCGACCTCTATAACCATATTCCCGAGGCCGCCTTCCACGTCGGTGAGCTCCAGCTGCCCGAAGAGCTCGGCTACACCGAGACGATGGACAAAATGCAGGCCTTTGCCGACAAGAACAACGTCCGCACGAACTTCATTGGCGACGGCTTGCCGGACTACTCGGTCGACCCGATTGCGCCCTACGTTTGCACGATTCGCAACCTCGCCACCGCCTACACCCCCTACCAGCCCGAGCGCTCGCAGGGCACGCTCATTACGCACTGGATCTACCAATGCGCCATGACGCAGCTGACCGGCTTTGAGGCGATTAACTCCTCCCTTTACGACCGCGCCACCGCGCTCTTCGAAGCCATTTGCTGCTCAATCCGCCTCGGCAAAAAGGCCGACACCGCCCTCGTCGCGGGCAACCTTTACCCCGGCGACCTCGAAGTCCTCGAAACCCTGATCGCCGAGACCGACATCAAGGTGGAATACATCCAGCCGGACGCCGCTACGGGCCGCCTCAACCCCGCCGCCGTCCAGGCCAAGGCAGAGTCGCTGGGCAAATCCCTGGCCGCCGTCGCCTTCCCGCAGGTCAACAACCTCGGCCTCCTGGAAGAAGTTGACGCACTGACCGACGCCGTGCACGCCGCGGGCACGCTCGCCATTGCCGTCGTGGATCCGATTTTGCTGGCCCAAGGCGGACTCAAGCCGCCGAGCCAATACGGCGAAACCGGCGCGGACATCCTCGTCGGCGAAGCGCAGCACCTGGCCATCGGGCCGAACTTTGGCGGGCCGGGCCTCGGCCTCTTCGGCGTGCGCCACAATGAAAAGGCGAAGAACAACGTCCGCGCAACCCCGGGCCGCTTCGTCGGCAAGGCCGTAGACAACGCTGGCCGCGAGTGCTGCGTGATGGTCATGTCCACCCGCGAGCAGCACATCCGCAAGGACAAGGCCACGTCGAACATTTGCTCGAACCAGGCGTTCATTTCGACCCTCGCCGGCGCGGCGATGATTGCGCGCGGTGACGCCGGTCTCGGCTCGATGATCGCCAAGGGCCGCACGTTGGCCGAAAAGTTTGTCGCCTCCTGCGGCGTGCAGCTCGCCTACCCGACCGCCGCATGCTTCAACGAAGTAACGATCGTCGTGGAAGACGCAGGCAAGTTCCTGGCTGCGGGCCGCGAACAAGGCCTCTGGGCCGGCGTGGACGTCAGCGAGCGCATCGAAGGCGGCCGTCAGTTGGTCAAGATCGCCTTTACCGACCGCCAGACCGAGGAGGACGTTGCCAAGCTCGCCGCCATCGTCGGCGGAACCGCAGGCGCCGCACTCCCCGCAGTTCCCGCCGAGTATTTGCGCGTCGAAGCGCCCGGCATCCCGGCGTTCTCGCAGGAAGAATTGCAGGCCTACTACAACAAGCTCGGCGAGCTGAACGTCTCCCCGGACGACGCCTGCTACCCGCTCGGCTCCTGCACCATGAAATACAACCCCGCGCTCAACGAATGGGCCGCGGGCCTGCCCGGCTTCACCGACACGCACCCGCAAGCGCCGTTTGCCGACGTGCAGGGCTGCCTCGAGGTGCTTTACGATGTGCAGGAGTGGTTCAAGGCCATCACCGGCCTGCCCGCCGTGACCACGCAGCCGCTGGCTGGCGCGCAAGGTGAGCTGGTGGGCCTCAAGCTTTTCCAAGCCTACCACCGCCACAACGGCGAGGCGCACCGCGACGTGATCTTCATCCCGCGCAGCGCCCACGGCACGAACTTCGCCACGGCGTCCATGGCGGGCCTCGCCTCGGGCAAGATCGACGGCAAGGTGCGCGGCATCGTCCTGCTCGAAGACGGCGAAGACGGCCGCATCGACATGGAAGTCTTTGAAAAGAAACTGGCCGAGTTCGGCGACCGCCTCTGCGGGGTGATGATCACCAACCCGAACACCTGCGGCCTCTTCGAAACCGACTTCAAGCTCATCGCCGACAAGGTGCACGCTGCAGGAGGCCTCGTTTATATGGACGGCGCGAACATGAACGCCATCGCTGGCTGGCTCGACCTCAATGCCCTCGGCGTGGACGCGGTTCATAACAACCTCCACAAAACCTGGACCATCCCGCACGGCGGCGGTGGCCCAGGCGACGCAATGGTGGCCGTGTCCGAGCGCCTGATCGACTTCCTACCCGGTTACCAGATCGAAAAGCAGGGCGAGGAATTCGTCCCCGTGAAGCCCAAGCACAGCATCGGCTCGTTCCACCGCCACTGGGGCAACTTCGCGCACAAGATCCGCGCCTACACTTACCTGCTCCGCCTCGGCAAGGACGGCGTGCGCCGCATGTCCGCCATGTCCGTGCTGGCAGCGCGTTACCTGCTCAGCCGCCTCGGCGAACGCTACCCGACGCTGCCCGCCGGCGCCCCGGACGCGCCCCGCATGCACGAGTTTATCCTCACGCTCAGCGAAGACGACTTCAAGGCCATCGAAGCCGCCGGCGTGCCGCGCGCGTTGGCGATCACCCGCGTGGGCAAGCTCTTCCTCGACTTCGGGTTCCACGCGCCGACCGTCGCCTGGCCGGAGCAGTTTGGCCTGATGATCGAGCCCACCGAAAGCTACACCAAGGACGAGCTCGACCGCTTTGCCGACGCCGTGATCCGCATCAAGGACGTCATCGAGCAATTCCCGGACGCGCTCAACGCCGCCCCGCGCTTTACGCCGGTGGACCGCGTGGACGAAGTGTCGGCCAACCGCCAGCTCACGCTCTCCGCGCCGCTGACCGGCCTGCCCGAAATCCACGAAAACCGCCTCTCCCCGCGCGTCATCGCCGAGATGCCCGTGGACGAGATTTTCGAGCGCGTCACCGGCTGCTGCACGACCGCGTAGCCTGCCTTAAGCGAAATGAGCCGGGCGTCAATTCAAGCGCCCACTCAGCGTCGTCCGCGCATTGATTCGCTGGCTTGGTCCAGTAGCTTGCGCTCTTTCGCGCTCAGGCTGTCCCAACCGTCTTGGCTGATCTTCTCCAAGATCGCATCAATCTTCGCTTGCTCGGCTTGCTTGGCCTTGCCCGAGCGCTGCCTCGCCGGCGCGGCCTTGCCCCGCAATGTGGGCTTGGGTTGCCGCTGCGGGAGCACGCGCTTCATCGTGATTTTGGTCAGCGGTAATTTCTCCCAAAGCGGCTCAAGCCGCCACTCCAACTTCCAATAAGCATAGCCAAAAGCCAGCCCACCGACATGGGCCGCATGCGCCACGCCAGAGAAGTTTTGATCCCCCGCAATCGCCAGCAGCACCGGGTGCAAATCAAAGATCACATAAGCCAGCACCACCCAGCGAATCGCGATCGGGAAAAGGAACCAGATGCGGATTTTTTCGTAGGGGAAATGCATCGCATAGAGCATCATCACCGCCATGACTCCGCCCGAGGCCCCCACTGAAGGCACTCGGCTGCCCGTCCATAAATCCAACAACACGAACGCCACCCCAGCCAGGATGATTGCCACCAGATAGAACAGGCAGAACTCGCGCCCGCCGTACATCCGCTCCAGCGTTTTGCCAAACCACCACAGAAAGAGCATGTTGAAGAGGATGTGGAAAACGCTCAACCGGTCGTGGCAGAACCCATAGGTCAGCAACCGCCACACCTGACCATGCAAAACGTCGTCCGTGCTCAATTGCAGCCAATCAGTCACCCGTGACATCTTGGGCGCAAAGCGCATGTAATCGGCCATGTCCTCACTGGTCAGCTCGCCATAAGGGCTGTTGGCAAAATCCGCTTCCACTGAATCGCGCACGACCACTACCTGTAGCACAAACACAATGACATTCAGGATTATCAGCCACTTAACAGCATGGCCAAACTCCCAGCCATCGCCGCCAGTTGGTCGCTCTCGTATATAATCTCGCCCGTCGATCCCCATAGTACAATCGAATAGGCACACTGTCTAAGCACTACAGTAGCGTCAAGTTAGAGATTCACGAAACCGCCCCTCCCCACACGACAGTTTCGCGTATTGCCCTAGGGCCAAATAGCCGCCAGCATGCGGACCTTATCAAGCGCGCACTCACCTGAGTTGCTCGCGAGAATCGCCTGCCATGCTGCTTTTTCGCCCAGAGAAGGATTTACCCATTTCAATCGCGCTGTTCGGCGCGTTTGCCACTGCCTTAGCAGCTGCGTGGGTGCTGCAACGCCTGCCAGTCTTTCGCTACCTGCGTGAACGCAGCAATCGCTATGAGACGATCGACGGCCTGCGGGGCTATCTGGCTACGATGGTCTTTGTCGGCCATTTCTACGCAACACACTCGTGGAAAAACACCGGCCAATGGGAGCTCGCAAAGTCGGTCATCGCAGCCAACCTCGGCACGGTCGGCGTCTCGCTGTTCTTCATGATTTCAGGCTTCCTCTTCGTGGACCGCATCGTGGCCCAGCCAAATTTAAGCTGGGCGCGGCTGTATAACTCGCGGCTGTTCCGCATTTACCCGCTTTACCTGGTCGCACTGTGCGTGGTGATCATCATCGTGCTGGCGCAAACGAACTTCACGCTCGCAGAGGGCCCCGCCTCATTCGCTCGAGAATGCCTCGGCTGGCTGTTTTTTGGATCGGGAGATATCAATGGCCTACAGGACACGCGTTTCATCACGGGGGGCGTTCAGTGGACGCTACGCTACGAATGGCTGTTCTACCTGTCGCTGCCACTCGTCGCCTGGTGCATCCGCCGAGGCGCCTTTGTAATTAGCTGCCTCCTCGCGCTGTTCATTGCCGGCTATTGCTTCCCCCAACTGGCGCTCAGCTTTAACAGCAAGCTCTTTATCCTCTTCGTCATTGGCGCCTTGGGGGCCAAACTGATTCGCCTGCCACTACAGGCAGAGCGCTGGGTCCGCCATCCACTCGTTTCTTTGGCCAGCCTCGCTGCGTTCGTGCTAACCCTACACAGCATGCCCATCCTGGGCTGGCAGCAGTTGGCGCTGATGTCGGCCTTCTTCTGGCTGACCTTGCTCGGCAATGACCTCTTTGGGCTCCTGCGGCTACGCAGCTCCATTCTCTTGGGCGAGCTGAGTTACAGCATTTATCTACTCCACGGCATTTTGCTCTATCTGATATTCACGATGCTGCTGCCCGCACGCGCCATCAAGATGCCCATCAATGAATTCCTCCCCCTGCTGGCACCGATGACGATCTTTGTAGTGATCACCGCCGCTATCGCTTTCCTGCTCATCGAGCACCCAGCAATTAAGCTAGGCAAACGCATTAATCTCTTTTGCCGAATAACACGCTCCCCGAAGAAATAATGAACCAGTGGGCCTTCCCCAACATGTGTCCTCCCTTAGTCCAGCTCACGGTAACTGATCTATTCATACATCGACGGTAGAAGCACGTTGATTCGAGAATCCAAACACAACAAAACCCGCTGATAATCAGCGGGTTTTGTGTTGGTAAATTGGAGCGAGCGAAGAGGTTCGAACTCTCGACATCCACCTTGGCAAGGTGGTGCTCTACCAACTGAGCTACGCTCGCATTTGAGAAAGTGCTAAAGAGTGCCCGATCATGCTCCTTTGTCAAGCTCTACAAGCATTCTTTTTCGAACATTTTCCGGAAGGGGCACAAACCCTTCATTATCAAGGCGATCCGCCAAATCAGCACCCAATAATGCTTTCAAAAGTGGCTTTAATTCGTTCTGTTTTTCACGCGGATAGACCAAATAGTAGCTCAAACGCAGCGGGTATTCACCGTAGTGCACATTTTCAGGTGTGGGACCAAAGGCAAATTCATCGCTGCCCGAAACCGCCAGCGCGCGGACCTTGTCATCGAGCAGCACTTGGTTGGAAATTCCGATAGAGCCACTGTCGCTAGCGATCATTTCCATCAATTGTAGATTACCCTTCACGCGGTTCACATTGGCCCGGAGGGAGCCACTTTGCAACACCTCGTATTTAAAAAGCTCCAGCACCACGGTAGAATCATTGTCCAGCGCCAAGGGCAGGATGGAACGCTGAGCAATCGGCCCCTGCAAGTTAAGCTCTCCCCAACGCTCGACTTTTTGAACGCCCGAAGAGCCGAAGATCGCGGCCAGCTGCTCCATGGAAACTTCAGTAAGTGGGTTCAGCTTCTCCACAACGACGTAGGCGACTTCGTAAGCAATGGGCAGCACCTTGTAATTACCCGAAGGTAAATCGGCATCCTTGGGAGCCGCCAGGATCGCTAAATCCGCCTCGCCAACTTTGAGGTCCTCTTTACCCGGCACGCTCCCGATAAACTCCATCGTTATTTCAGTGTCACTGTGTTCGGCAAACCCTTCAACCACCGGCTTTACCGCTGGCGCTAACAAGTCCGATCCCACCACTGTCCATTGAGCCATCAACCAAGCAGGAAGTAAGAGCACAAGCAAGGGTATCAAGTATCGCATAATCAAAGTAAAAAGTAGAAGTCAAAGGCGATGAGGCCTGCCATTCAATGTCTAATTGCAATTGCTGGACCGGACGGCGTGGGAAAAGTTCCCCATATGCCAGTATATCTGTCCATCGCTGCATATTTTCTCTCAGCGCTCCTTGCCGCCGTACGAAACGTAACTGATGCGTCACATTCCCCACACGAGGACAAACGAGTCGATGTATCTCATGATGAAGTAGAGTCAGTAAGAAGTCTCAACGTCTTTCGAGCCCAAAATAGGGGCCATTTGCTTTACTAATTAAGGGCACTTTGTCCCCAATGAAACTTGCACTAGAGCGTCGCACGGTGGAATATTTATTCGTCAGACAATGTTACCTGCCATGACCAGTTATAACTCCTTTGAAGAGGACTTGGATTCCCTGGCCGACCAATATGAGCGGCGGGGCCTACGCCTAGCAATTGCGATTTCACTCGCCTCGAGCCCACTACCCTTTGCAATGGCAGCCATCATGGGGATCAATTTCACCGGGCGCTCACTGTCGTTCTGGTTCATTGCCATCGCCGTCGAAGCCATCTTTATCTTCATCGCCTGGTTCATCACCACACTGATCATCGTGCCCCCGCGTGATCACCTCGACAAAATGAACAGCGCGCTACAATTCGCCCTGACCAATACCCGATCCGTGAGCATGGACCACTTGGGCCGTGAGGTGAGCATCAATATGCCCGACGAGCGCATCACCCTCACGGGCGCCGAAGCCGCTGTCTTTCGCAAACACTGGCAACGACGGTAACGCCTCTCGGACAAAAATAAAAGCGACCCCTGATCGAGGTCGCTTTCATGGAAAGAATTTGCGAATCGCTTAGAGCTTGCCCTTCTTGGCCAGCTTTTGAATGACGGCGAAGCGGACGACGTTTTCCAGCTCTTCGATACGGGCCGGGTCGACGTTCTCGTCGATCGCCTTTTGCAGGGCCTCCTCGGCGCGCTTCTGCGCCGCCTCAACCATCGCAACGTCGATATTCTCGATGTCGATCGCGGCTTCGGTCAGGATGGAGATCGTGTCGTTCTGCACGCGGGCAAAGCCCTTGTCGATGGCCAGGTGCTCTACCGAATCGCCCTTTGCAGTCACTTCGCCACCCTCGACAACAGTCAAGAGCGGTTGGTGGCCGGGCAGGATGTCGATTTCGCCCTGCTTCGTCGGCAGGACCACCTCGCTGACCGTCTTGGTGTAGACGATCTTTTCGGGGGTGACGATTTCAAGTGTGAGTGCCATGTGTATCTGATGTCGGTGGTCGGATGTCAGAGGGCAGGATGTCGGCGACCAGTTAGTCGGATTGCCGACTTTCCGATCTCAGACCTCCGATACGCCGTTAAGCCTTCGCCTTTTCGAGGACGGAGTCGATGCCGGCCTTCATGTAGAAGTCGTTTTCGTTCACGTGATCGAGCTCACCATCGAGGATCATCTTGAAGCCCTTGATGGTATCGGCGACCGGAACGTAAACACCCGGGAAGCCGGTGAAGATTTCCGCCACGTGGAACGGCTGGGACAGGAACTTCTGGATCTTACGAGCGCGGAAGACAACTTGCTTGTCCTCTTCGGAAAGTTCGTCGAGACCGAGAATCGCGATGATGTCCTGCAGGTCCTTGTAACGCTGAAGCACGGACTGAACGCCGCGAGCTACCTGGAAGTGCTCTTCACCAACGATGTCCGGAGCCAACGCGTTGGACACCGAAGCCAGCGGGTCAACCGCCGGGTAAATGCCGAGCTCAGCAATGCGGCGCTCAAGCACGATGGTAGAGTCGAGGTGAGCAAAGGTGTTCGCCGGGGCGGGGTCAGTCAAGTCGTCCGCCGGAACGTAAACGGCCTGGAAGGACGTAATCGAACCCTTCTTGGTGGAGGTAATACGCTCTTGCAGAATACCCATTTCCTGGGCCAGCGTCGGCTGGTAACCCACCGCAGACGGCGAGCGGCCGAGCAGAGCGGACACCTCGGAACCGGCCTGCGAGAAGCGGAAAATGTTGTCGACGAACAGGAGCACGTCCTGGTTCTTTTCGTCGCGGAAGTATTCGGCCATGGCCAGACCAGACAGCGCCACACGCATACGAGCGCCGGGCGGTTCGTTCATTTGACCGTAAACGAGGGCCACCTTGGACTTGGAAATATCGTCTTGGTTGATAACGCCGCCTTCGGACATTTCCCAGTAGAGGTCATTACCTTCACGGGAGCGCTCACCCACACCAGCGAACACGGAGTAACCACCGTGCGCCTTAGCGATGTTGTTGATGAGCTCCATGATGACCACGGTCTTACCCACACCTGCACCACCGAAGGCACCAACCTTACCACCCTTAATGAACGGGCAGATCAAGTCGATGACCTTAATACCGGTCTCGAGGATGTTGGCCTCCACGTCCTGATCGACGAGGGCCGGAGGCTGACGGTGAATCGGGTAACGCTTCTCCGTTTCGCAGGGTCCGCGTTCGTCCACGGTGTCGCCGGTAACATTGAAAATACGGCCGAGAACGGGCTCCCCAACCGGAACAGTGATCGGGTTGCCAGTGTCGATGACATCCATGCCGCGCACGAGGCCCTCGGTGGAGCTCATCGCAACCGCGCGGACAGCGCCTTCGCCCAAGTGCTGCTGCACTTCGATGGTCAGGCGGGTCTCTTTGCCCTGCAGCGTGTAGTCAATGTGCAGTGCGTTGAAGATTTCGGGGACGTTTTCCGACGAGAACTGAACGTCGACGACGGCGCCAAGGATTTGGACGATTTTACCGATGTTTGCCATGGGTCAAGAGAGGTGTGATTGTTTAAATTAGTTGAATTGCGTAGCGGCGGCAATTTCCAGAATTTCCTGGGTAATGGCGGCCTGGCGGGCTTTGTTGTATTCGAGGGTGAGGTCGCTGACGAGGTTCTTGGCGTTATCCGTCGCCGACTTCATCGCCACCATACGGGCGCTGTGTTCGGACGCCTTGGCGCCGAGCAAGCTCTGGAAGATGATCTGCTTCACGTAAAGGGCCGGCAGCTCATCGAGGATCTCCTTCGCACTGGGCTCAAAGATCATTTCGCGCTCGTCGCCTGCGGTGTCCGACAGGTCGATTTTGTAGCGCTTTTTGATGTCTTCCAAGAGGTCGTGGATGCCGGTCATCGGAACGATCCGCATCACGGTCGGCTCCTGCACCAGCGTGTTCACGAACGCGCTGTAAAGGATCTCAATGGAGTCGATCTTGCCGTCCTCATAGAGCTCGAGCATGTAGTTCACGATGGCGCGAACTTCGGCGTAGGAGACCTTATCGGAAAGCGGGAAGTCCGC
This sequence comes from Cerasicoccus maritimus, assembly GCA_031296935.1. Classification (GTDB taxonomy): domain Bacteria; phylum Verrucomicrobiota; class Verrucomicrobiia; order Opitutales; family Cerasicoccaceae; genus Cerasicoccus; species Cerasicoccus maritimus. The sequence goes on along the minus strand of JAVDPD010000004.1, from coordinate 122,477 downwards.
CATGAGCGGACGCTTGGTGCGGGAGATGAACTGCGTCGCCTTTTTGCCGATCGTGACGTAAACAGCGTCATCCTTGATCGCCATGACTTCCTTGAACAGGTTGCCATTGAGCGGTCCGCAAAGACCCTTGTCCGTGCCAATCACGAGGATGCCGCGGCGCTTGACTTCGCGTGCTTGGAGAAGCGGGTGCGTTTGGGCAATTTCCTGACCGGCAACCGAATCAAGGATTTCGGCCAGCAGCAGAGCGTAGGCGCGACCGGACATGGCCGCATCCTGCGCCTTCTTCATCTTCGACGCCGCCACCAGCTGCATCGCGCGGGTAATCTGCGATGTGTTCTTGACCGACTTAATGCGGCCGCGAATTTCTTTGGTGCTAGGCATGAGGGAGAAAAATTATGAATTCAGAATTATGAATTATGAAAAAAATTACTTCGTCGAGGTCTTGGTACGTTTTGAAATCGTGGTGAAGATAGAAATAAGCTCGTTCGTTTCTTTGATAAGCGGATTGAGTTGAGACTGCTGAAAGATGTCTTCGGATTTGAGGAGGCGTAACCAGTAATGCGATTCGTTTAGCTCTCTTAAGCAAATGCCCATAATTGAAATGAACTCTGCTTTGGACCTAGCTCTGACCGCTTCGCAGTAATTTGCTCCAATAGACGTCCCTGATCGGAGCAATTGCTTGCCAAGGGTTTGAGCGACGGTGCTTTTAGGTAATTTGCAGAAGAGTCGAATGATTCGTTGAGCATATTTAAATGTGCGCTCGTCCAAATCGTTTCGCTTAACTACATCACCCTCACTCACGTCCTCCTTTCATAATTCAGCATTCAAAATTCATAATTCGAAAACGATTTACTTGAAGCTGCGCTTCCACTCTTCGACGGCGGACTTCAGCTTGGCTGCAGTGTCGTCGCCGATCTTGCCGCCGCCGCGCACGGCGTCGAGGACGTCCTGCTTGGCAGTGGAGAGGAAGTCGTGGAGAGACTGAACTGCGGTGGTCACCTTCTTGACGTCGATGTCGGAGAAGTAGCCTTCCTGCATGGCCCAGATCAGCGCGATCTGCTCTTCTGCCTTCTTAGGCGAGAGTGGCGGCTGCTTGAAGAGCTCAACGAGGCGGTCACCCTTATCGAGGATAGCCTTGGTCTGAGCGTCGAGGTCGGAGCCGAACTGCGCGAACGCGGCCAACTCACGATACTGGGCGAGCTCACCCTTCAGCTTACCGGCAACCTGCTTCATGGCCTTAACCTGAGCGGCCGAACCCACACGGGAAACCGACAGACCGACGGAAACCGCCGGGCGGATGCCCTGATTGAAGAGGTCTGTTTCGAGGAAAACCTGACCGTCGGTAATCGAAATCACGTTGGTCGGAATGTAAGCCGAAACGTCGCCAGCCTGAGTTTCAATGATCGGCAGCGCGGTCAGCGAGCCGTTGCCATTGTCTTCGTTCACACGAGCGGAACGCTCGAGGAGGCGGCTGTGCAGGTAGAAAACGTCACCCGGGTAAGCTTCACGACCAGCAGGGCGCTTCAGGATCAGGGATATCTGACGGTAGGAAGCAGCGTGCTTGGAAAGGTCATCATAAACGATCAGAGCGTCCATGCCGTTTTCCATGTAGTATTCACCCATGGCGGCACCGGCGAACGGAGCGATGTATTGGTTGGCCGGATTGTCAGCAGCAGGAGCGGCAACGATCGTGCAGTATTCCATGGCGCCGGAGTCTTCCAGGGCCTTGATCGTGCGGGCGATGTTCGACTGCTTCTGACCAACCGCAACGTAGATGGAATACATCGGGCGGAAGCCTTCCTCAAAGGTGCCGTCTTCCTTCTTGTGCTGGTTGTTGATGTTGGCCTGGTTGATGATCGTATCGATCGTAATGGTGGTCTTACCGGTTGCACGGTCCCCAATGATCAGCTCGCGCTGGCCACGGCCGATCGGAATCATCGCGTCAATCGCCATGATACCGGTTTGCACCGGCTGGTCAACGGACTTGCGGGGAATGATGCCGGGAGCGATCTTTTCAACCGGGAAAGTGGTGTCGGACTCAATGGCGCCTTTGCCATCAATGGCCTGACCGAGGGCGTCGACCACGCGGCCGAGCAGCGGCTTGCCAACGGGCACGGACAGCAGACGGCCGGTTGCCTTGGCTTCGTCGCCTTCCTTCAGGTGAGAGTAGTCGCCGAGAACAACGACGCCGACTTCGTCTTCTTCGAGGTTCAGCGCGATGCCGTAAACGCCACCGGGAAACTCGATCATTTCGTTATACATGCAGCCGGACAGGCCGTCGAGCTTGGCGACGCCGTCGAAAACGCTCGTGATCTTACCGACATTGGTCTTGACGGTCTTGGTTTCGAGCTTGGCGATTTCCTGTTGGATCTGTTCGAGAACGGAACTCATTGGTGCTTTCTAATTAAAAATTATAAATGCTAAATGCAAAAAACGGTGAGGCAGATTAGTAAGAGAGAGAAACTTCGGTCAGGTGCTTTTTGAATTTATCCTTTTGAATTTTGTATTCCCCTAGGTGACGTTGAGCTCAAGTTGAGCGAGGCGGGTGGCGACGGATGCATCGTAAACATCGTCTCCAACGGTAACGCGGACGCCGGCGATCAACTTCGGATTTTCCTCCGTGGTCGCGACGATCTTGCGGTTGTATTCCTTAGTAAACTTTTGCTCGATTTCGGCCAACTGGTTGGCACCGAGCGGGCCAGCAAACTCCACCTTGGCGGTGCCGCGGGCGATTTCGACTTCGAGGTAGTGCGCATACTGCTTGAGCAGTTGCTTGTAGTTGCTGGGGGGCTCCTGCGCGAGGGCCTCCAACACTGCGGATACGCGATCGCTGCTCGCCTGGCCGTCCTCATCGAGCGACAGGGTAACGAGCTTCTTCGCGAAGTCCTTAAGTTGTTTGTCCTTGGCCATCGATTAGTTGGCGTAAAGTTCCTTGGCGGCGGATTCGCTGAAACGGCCCTTTTCTTCCGCGGAAAGATCGCGGTCGAGGACCTTGGCGGACGTGGCGACCACCAGCTCGGCAACTTCCTTACGGACGTCGGCCAGCATCTGCTTACGCTCTTGCTCGCTAGCGGCTTGCGCCTTGGCGATGATCCCCTCAGCGGACTTCACAGCCTCTGCCTTCTGGGACTCTTCAAATTTGTGGGCGTTGTCGCGCGCTTCGGAGACGATCTTGGCGGCTTCCTCGGAAGCTTCGCGGATTTTTTCGGCGCTGTCCTTTTCGGCATTGGCGAGCGCGGCCTTCATTTCTTCGGCGTATTGCAGGCCGTCCTGGATCTTCTTCTGGCGCTCGTCCATAGAAGCCATCACCGGTTTGAAGGCGAACTTCCAGATGACCACGGCCACGATGATGAAATTCAGGCCTTGGGCAATGAGCAGCGCGGGCTCAACGTGGAAGTAGCTGGCCAATTGCTCTACGGTGCCTCCGTCGGTCGCTGCGCCGTGAGCATCTGCGGCGGCGATTGTTAACAAGCTGCTGAACATGGCGATTGGGTCTTAGAGTGTTCTGAGGAGTGAGAGGGAAAGGATCGTGGGGCGACATCCGCCGCCCCACGCAAGTATTTAGCTGCGACCGAGGAACAGTGCGTAGAACGCAACAGCTTCTGCGAGCGCCATACCGATGATGGACTGAACGAGGACCTTACCGGATGCGCCGGGGTTGCGGCCAACGGCTTCAACAGCCTTGGTGCCAACCATGCCCACGCCGAATGCGGCTGCGAGACAGCCGAGGCCGCCCTGCAAACCGAGGTGAATGCTGCCAGTCATTTCTGCAATTACGTCGATCATTTTACTAGGTGTTTTTGTGTTTCTTTAAACCCGGCTGCCCACGCTCGTTGGTCAATGGTCCCAGCCGGGAAATTGGTTTCTTACTATAGAAAGGAAAATTAGTGAGCGTGCTCGTCGTCTCCGTGGTTCACGATGAGGCCGATGTAAACAGCGGTCAGGAGGGTGAAGACCAGCGCCTGCACCAAGCCGATCAAAATTTCGAGGAAGAAGAACGGCACCGGCACCACCCACGCGATCATGCCATGCATGCTGGTGAGCAGGTTTTCGCCACCGAAGACGTTACCAAAGAGTCGGAACGGCAGTGAGACCAGACGCGAAAGAATGGATACGCATTCGATCAAGCCAACACCTGCGAAGACGATGAACAGACAGAAGTAAATCGCGCCAGGAACCTCGCTCTTCTCGGCCTTGTTGCCGAAGAGATCATAAATCAGCAACTTGATGCCCGCGTAACGCAGCACATACCAGATCCAAGCGATGAACGAAATGATCGCCAGCGCTAAGGTCGTATTCAGGTCAGCATTGGCCGGACGGAAGTAGTAATTGAAGTGACCTACAAAATAACTGCCATCAAACTGGCGAATCTGGTGCCCGACGTTTTGGCCAGCATCCGTCGCCGCAGCCATACCGGCTTCAGCAGCTTCCATCGTCGGGAAAGGGCCCAAGTCAGCCGAAAAATGGCCAAATGAGCCAACGCCCGGCAGCAATCCGCTCCAATTATTAATCAGGATAAAGACGAACAACGTTATCAGCAGCGGAAAAACTTTTTTAATTAGTTTCTTGCCGATGATCGGCTCCATGATGTCAAGGATGCCGCCAAGCATGCTCTCGACAACCGCCTGGCCACCAGAGGGAACCAGCTTCGGCTTCCCCACAAGGAGTTTGATACCAATAATGAGGAGAATTGAGATAACCCAACCGGTGATCATCGCATTGGTGACTGGGAGACCCAATACGCTGAATAGTTCGTAAGCGTATGGGCTCACGCCACCACCGTCTGCAGCCATCAAAGGCGCAGCGCTGAGTAAGAAACCAGTTGAGAGAAGAAGCTTGCGGAAATGAGCCATTCCGAATGTGCGGGTATAGTCAGAGAGTGAATGAAGGGGCCTATGAGTTGACTGAAAGCTGATAAGCGTCAACACTAGAAATTATAGGATTAGCCCCATTACCAGCTTTTCTGCTAGAGCCAATCAGCGACACTAATCAAACACGGGAGAGAATCTCCCTAACAGATGCACTCCCCTACCGACATCACCGAGCAATTATCCAGACGCGAATTGCCCCGCAATGCAACGACCGTAGAGCGCCAGCTTCGCACGGATTTTTTCGGTGGCTTTGTGCTGACCTGCCTCCTCGCTGGACTGCTTGGGCAGCTCGCCTTCCTTCTGGCAATGGGCTAGGCACCACTAAGCAGAAGCACCTGCGCGTTCGTAAGCGCGAAAGCGTAAGGTAGGCAAGCGCGCTGCTTCGTAGAGTTTGCCTGCTAGGCGAGATTTGATTGTCCCGCCCCCCATCCTTGCCATGAAGCGATCCCGACTCGACAAAGGCTGCCCCCCACTCGCCCAGCAAAAACGCCCGCTGGCAATACCAACGGGCGCTTTGAAAAAAAACTGACGAACATTCAGACCTTCGATCACTACGAAGGTCCGAACTGCATCATTACATGCTGTCGCCGTTGCCCGACGTGCCGTCATTGATCAAGTTCTTGGGCATATCCGAGAGGATATTTTCCGGCATGTCCGAAGTCGGGTTGCTGGACATGTCCTGGATGGGATTCGCGGGCATGTCGGAGGTCAAATCCTTGGGCATGTCGGCCGTGGGGTTGTTCGACATATCCTGAATCGGGGCGTAGTAGCCATCCTCACTGTATTGGTTGGCCACAGCATTTGGATCCTTCTGATCAGTAATCGTCAGGCGGACGCTATCCGCGCTGTTGCGGAAGTCGTAGAGATCGGGCGTCACGGTAGCGCCATCCTTGGAGTGTAGTTCGCGGCGCTCACCTTCCTGCTCAAAGCGGATGACCATGTAACGGTCGGTCAGCTCGCGACCAAAGAGCGGAGTGACATCAAAGGTCTTCACGCCAGGCTGGGCGTTCTTATCCAGGGCGCGGTTGATCCGGTGGATCGGCTGCCGCTGAAACTGCGCCTTCAAGCTACGGCTAGTCGTAATGTCGTTCGTAGTGCCGATGTAGAAAATCCGCAGCGGGCGGGGGGCGCCTTCGACTTGGTCCAACAGCACGCTCAACATCAGCTTGTTCTCACCAGCCGCCTTCAGTTGTTCACGCAAATTATCCTTCTCCAGATCGAAGATGGCAATGCCCTTAGCGGTCACGGTCTCTTGATAAGCCCAACCCGTCCCCATTAGCACCAGAGAGTCGCCTGCCTCGAAATGGGCGTGATCATAGGCACCGTAAACTCCATTGGTATTGGGCTTACCTGTAAGGGTGTAGGCGTGGGAAGCCGTAAAAACGGTGTCCGCGTTCAGAGAAAAAGCGCTGAGCGCTGCCAGCATCGAGGTAATAATAAGGCGTAAATTCATGACGGGCGGTTCGTTAAGACTAAATTACATTATCACCTAGGCCTCATTTTTCGCGGTGGCAATGGAAATCATTTAGCCAACCGTCTGCAAAAAAATACCAATGACCCCAGCCGCATGGGCAATTTGGCCACAAAGGTGTTAGCATTGAGTTACATTGACGAAATTAATCTGGGAATCGTGGTAATAAAAATGCTTTACTGAACGGCTCGATTTTCCAGAATCAATTTTTACACAATAGCACTTAGGCACACACTTAGACAGATGCAATCATCCGACCAAGCGTCACCGGGTTCCGAGATGGCTCGCGAATTTACGGTTCAAAATAAGATGGGTATCCACGCCCGTCCTGCCGCGATGATTGTACGCGTGGCCAATAAGTTCAACGACGTCGACGTCTGGGTGGATAAAGACGACGAGCAAGTCAACGGCCGCAGCATTATGGGCCTCATGATGCTCGCCGCTGGCCAGGGCTCCAAGCTGAAGTTTATCGCCTCCGGCCCCGGTGCCGCCGATCTCCTCAACGAGCTCGGTGAACTCTTCGAACGCAAATTCGAAGAAGCCTAGCCAACGCGTGAGAGGCGGTAATCTGGTGGACTGATCTTGGCCAATCCAGGCAGCGTATGCTTGTTTCATGCCGAAGTAAAAATTAAGGATCAGGCAAAAGCTCATCACCCCTCTCTGGCTCTTCGCGTATTGAGTGAATACAGCAAGCGGGCGTCAGATCAATCGCGTTACCTCTCAGCTAGATTGCTCACTCCACTTCTCCAGCCCAGATACCGCGGATGATTTCCATGGCGTGGGGGATGACGTTGTCCTGCCCGCCAGGAATGTTGGGCAGTGCGTTGTTGCTCTGGCCATAGAGCCAGCAGGTGACGCCCACTTGGTCGCAATGATTTTTCATCGCTATCGCGAAGTTCGGATTGTGGATCAGGTCATTAGCGCCGGACTTGGTGAAAAGCATGAGCGGCGTGTCACCTTGCTTGATGTGCGGGGTCACGATTTCGACGGCGTAGGGCTGCTGGATTGCGAGGCAAAAGGAGATCCCCAGGCGCTCTCTATAGGTAATGTATTCTGCGATCACGGCGCCGGCCGACGAGCCGACACACACATAACGCTGGGGGTCGAGGTTATATTTCGTGGCGTGCTCCTGGAGGAAGCGGATCGAATTTGCGGCTTCCCGCATGCAGGCGAAATAGGGTCTGGCTCGGGTGAAGGGGTTTGCGGTTTGGCCGTTGGGCACGTCCTTGAGGAGTGGGTAGCCAACACTGGCGACTGCGATGCCTTGATCTAAGAGCGACATAAGCTGTTGGCGGAAAGGCATGTTTCTATCTTTGCTGCCCCCCTTGAAGCCGCCGCCATGAAACACGACAATGAGCGGTGTCGGGGAGTCGCTCTTGGGCAGCCAGAGGTCCATCGTACAGCGCGGATAGGCGTCGCTGTAGCGCAGGTCATCATACGTCGGCTGGGCGGCGGCGAGAGCCGCACACTGGATCAATGCAACAGGCATAAGTTTACTCAAAGAACGCTTCATCGGTAAATAAAACCCTTGCGGCGGGAAAAAGTTCAATTCGATCGCCACGACGGGTGAGCTGTTCCGGATTTCTCACCCCGGTTGTGCTTGGAGTTTGCGGAGGGCGCGGTGATGGTTATCGTGTGGTCATGTCTGCTGTCGAAATTGGCCAATCCCTCCCTGACTCCATTCGCGCGCTGACCTTGCTCCGCGCCGACGGCGAGTCCGTGTCGCTCGCATCGCTGATAGCTAAGCCGGCGATGGTGCTCGTGTTTCTGCGTCACTTTGGCTGCCTGGCGTGCCGCGAGCATGTGGGCTTGTGGAAGCCGCATTTGGCGAAGTTTGTGGAGCTTGGTGTGCGGGTGCATTTCGTGGGCAATGGCGATGTCGCGCACCTGCGGGAGTTCATTGATAAGGCTGGGCTGACCGATGCGTCGGCCGACGTCTTGACCGACCCTGAGCAGCGTGTCTATGCGGCGCTGGGATTGGAAAACTCCGTGGCCTCGGTGCTGAGCCCGGGCGCGATGTTCAACGCCCTGCGCGCGGTCGCACGAGGTAATATTCAAACCTCCGTGGAGGGCGACCCGACGCAGCAAGGCGGCGTGTTGATTGTCGATGCTGACGGCCAGGTCGTGCTGCTCCACCGCGAGGCGCGCTTGGGTGATTATCTACCGGTCGAAGACGCGCTCGCCAGCGTCCCGCTGGACCGATAGATTTGCACATTGTGCAAATGCCATTCTGGCGTGGCGGCTTGTCTGGAGACTGCGCCCTACCTTTGGGCAGATTGCCTACAGCTTCAGGCGGCTGAGGCCGACTTTGACGACGACCTTCTTCACGCTGACGATTTCGCTGCCGGGATTGAGCGCGGGCATGTGGGCGTCTTGCGGGAGGAGGAGGGCGAACGTGCCGGGGCGCATGGTCAGTTGGAGCTGGGCGGGCGTCTCGTAGTGGTAGAACTCGGCGTCCTTTTCGGCCAGGTAGCCGGTCTTTGATTTGAGCGTGTGCGTCGGATAAACGGCTATGCGCTCGGCTTCCACGAGCGACATCTGGATGTCGGCAAACTTCTCGTGCGACTCAAGGATCGCGTCGGGCGCGTCGGCGGCCTTGGTGTCGTAGGTCATGACGCGGGCAAAGAGGTCATCGCCGTCGATCGGGTATTCGCCATCGGCGGTGTAGGGGCCGATGGAGGTCAGGAAGGCAAACGCCTTCTCCCAAGCTTCGCCGAGCGTGTAAGTTTGCCAGTTGGAAATGTGGTCAACGATCATTCTACAAGCAGATGCGAACCCCAGTGCGAACGCAAGCCGTCACGTTCGCTAATGCTGGTTGAGCACAAAAAAGTTCGGCTTGGCGAAACTCAATCCACCAAGCCGAACTTTAAACTTTTTCCTTTAATCTTTAATCTCACGCGCCATTGGAGCGGGCCCTTACAGCTCGCGAGCGAACTCCTGCAAGGAGCGCACTTCAAGCGGGCTTTCCTTGAGGGCCTTGATGCCGTTGAGCGCACCTTCGGCGAAGCTGAGCGTCGTCATGATACACACCTTGCGGAGCACGGCTTCTTCGCGGATCTGGTTTTCGTCCATGCGCGGAGTCTGGCCGCTGGGCGTGTTGATGATCAGCTGCATCTGGCCGTTTTTGAGCATGTCGAGCACGTTCGGGCGGGCGCCTTCACTGAGCTTGAACAGGCGCTTGACCGGGATGCCCGCTTCTTCGAGGACGGCGGCGGTGCCGGAGGTGGAATGGATCTTGAAGCCGAGCTTGTCGAGCTCACGGGCCAGCTCTACGGCGCGTGGCTTATCGCTGTCGCGGACGGATAGGAAGACGTTGCCTTCGGTCGGCAGGGCGGGCTGAGCCGCCATCTGGCTCTTGGCGATGGCCAGGCCGAGGTCGTAGTCGAGGCCCATGACTTCACCCGTGGAGCGCATTTCCGGCGAGAGCGTGATCGCGGCGCCCGGGAAGCGGACGAACGGGAACACGGCCTCCTTGACGGCCCAGTAATGCGGGGTGACTTCCTTGGTGAAGCCGATGTCCGTGAGCTTCTCGCCAGCCATGACGCGGGCGGCGTATTTGGCCAACGGCGTGCCGATCGCCTTGGAGATGAACGGCGCGGTGCGTGAGGCGCGCGGGTTGACTTCGAGGATGTAAAGTTCGTCGTCCTTGATCGCGTATTGGACGTTCATCAGGCCGATGACTTCCAGCTCGCGGGCGAGGTTATAAGTCGCTTCGCGCACGGTATCGAGCATCTCCTTGGAGAGCGTGTGCGGAGGCATGACCATGGCCGCGTCACCGGAGTGAACGCCGGCGTATTCGATGTGCTCAAGCATGCCGCCGATGACGACCGTTTCGCCGTCGCTGATGGCATCCACGTCGAGCTCGATGGCGTCTTCGAGGAACTTGTCGATGAGCACGGGCTTGCCGGGAGCGGCGTCGAAGGCTTCGCGGATCACGCGCTTCATGTCGTCGGTATTATAGACGATGAACATGCCGCGGCCTCCGAGCACGAAGCTCGGGCGCAGGAGGATCGGGAAGCCGATTTCGCCCGCCAGCTCGTAAGCCTGCTCCGGCGAGAGCGCGGTGGCGTTGCGCGGCTGCTTGAGGCCGACGCGGTCGAGGATCTGCTTGAAAAGCTCGCGGTCTTCAGCGGCGTCGATCATTTCCGGCGAGGTGCCGATGATGTTCACGCCGTTTTCCTTGAGCTGCGTGGCGAGGTTGAGCGGGGTCTGGCCGCCGAACTGCACGATGGCACCGCAGCAGCCTTCCTGATGGTAAACTTCGAGGACGTCCTCCAGCGTGAGCGGCTCGAAGAAGAGGCGGTCGGAGGTGTCGTAGTCCGTGGAAACGGTTTCCGGGTTGGAGTTGACCATCACGGTCTCGTAGCCGGCGTCGCGCAGGGCGTAGCTGGCGTGGACGCAGCAGTAGTCAAACTCGATGCCCTGGCCGATGCGGTTTGGGCCGCCGCCGATGATCATGACCTTCTTGGTGTCGGTCTTGGTGATCTCGTTTTCGACGCCGTAGGTGGAATAATAGTAAGGCGTGTAGGCCTCAAACTCAGCCGCGCAGGTGTCGACCAGGCGGTAAACCGTCTTAATATCCCACTCGTCGCGGAGCTTTTTGACGTTGCGGATCTTGGTGTTGAGGATCTCTCCGAGCTGCACGTCGCTGAAGCCGCTTTCCTTGGCTTCGCGGAGAAGCTCCGGGGTGAGGCCGGACAGCTTGACTTCGCCGAGCCTCTTTTCGAGCTCTACGATTTCCTGGAGCTGCACGAGGAACCAGCGGTCGATCTTGGTGAACTCGAAAATCTCGTCCAGAGTCATGCCGGCGAGGAGGCCGTAGCGGATGTAGAACACGCGCTCCATGGTGGGCTTGGCGAGGCCGGCGCGGATCGAGGTCTTGTCGGGCAGGTCGTTGCCGCCGTATTTGCCGCCGCCGCCGCCGAAGCCGCGTGCGCCGATTTCGAGCGAGCGAAGCGCCTTTTGGAAGGATTCCTTGAACGTGCGGCCGATGGCCATGGCTTCGCCGACTGACTTCATGGAAGACGTCAGGGTCGGGTCGGCACCCACGAACTTTTCAAAGGTGAAGCGCGGCATCTTCGTGACGACGTAGTCGATGGTTGGCTCGAAGGAGGCTGGGGTCTCGCGCGTGATGTCGTTCTTGAGCTCGTCCATCGAGTAGCCCACCGCGAGCTTGGCGGCGATCTTGGCGATCGGGAAGCCCGTGGCCTTGGAGGCCAGCGCCGAAGAGCGCGATACGCGGGGATTCATCTCGATGACGATCATGCGGCCGTTCTCGGGATTGACGGCGAACTGGATGTTCGAGCCGCCGGTCTCGACGCCAATGGCGCGGATAACGGCGAACGACGCGTCGCGCATGAGCTGGTATTCCTTGTCGGACAAGGTCATCGCCGGGGCGATGGTGATGGAGTCGCCCGTGTGGACGCCCATCGGGTCAAAGTTTTCAATGGAGCAAATGACCACGCACTGGTCCTTGTGGTCACGCATGACCTCCATTTCGTATTCCTTCCAACCCAGGAGGCATTCTTCGACGAGCACTTCGTTGACCGGGGATGCGTCCAGGCCGTAGGCGATCATCTTGTCGAATTCTTCCTTGTTGTAGGCAATGCCGCCGCCAGTGCCGCCGAGGGTGTAGCTCGGGCGGATGATGAGCGGATACTGGCCGATCTCCAACGCGGCTTCGCGCGCGCCCTCGAGGGTGTGAACCGTCTTGGACTTCGGGATGTCGAGGCCGATCTCGATCATGATCTGGCGGAACTTTTCACGGTCTTCGCCGCGCTCGATGGCATCCTTTTTCGCGCCGATCAGCTCCACGTTGTATTTCTGGAGGATGCCGAGCTCGTCCAGCTTGAGGGAGAGGTTGAGACCGGTCTGGCCGCCGAGGGTCGGCAGCAGGGCGTCGGGCTTCTCGCGCTCGATGATCTTTTCGAGGATCTCCGGGGTCAACGGCTCGACGTAAGTGGCGTCGGCGAAGTCCGGGTCGGTCATGATCGTAGCCGGGTTGGAATTAACCAGGACAACACGGTAGCCCTCTTCTTTAAGAGCTTTACAGGCTTGGGCGCCAGAGTAGTCGAATTCACAGGCTTGGCCGATGATAATCGGGCCGGAGCCAATGATCAGGATGGTTTCAATGTCGGTGCGCTTGGGCATAGTCGGGTTCTAGATTTGGGCAAAATTTGGCGGAGTTTTGGCGCCTACTTGCGCGGGCGCAAGTAAGATTAAAGGAAAAAGGAAAAAGATTAAAGTGGTCGAAATACGGCTATTGGGGCCGTTTAATCGCAAGTTACTGATGGTGAGTTATTTCAATAAACCGTCGGCCATGGCTTGGTCGAGCTTGCCTTTGACCACCTCCCAGACGGCCTCGCTGCCCTTGGCAATGCGGCTGTTGACCGCATAAACGCTGGCCGCCGGGATGTTGTGGGTCTTCCAGCTGTGGCCGTCGCTGTTGATGTTTTGCAGGATCGGCGGAATGCGGTCGATGGCGCGCGCGTAACGGGAGTCCGCAGTCTCGCCGGCCTCGAATTCATACCAGAGCGCGAGGTAGTCCGCAGCCTGGGCGTTGGGCAGGTAGGCCAGGAGGCGTTTGACGCCCTCGGCTTCCTCGGCCTTCAGCTCGGGGGCCTCGCTGGCGTAGATAATGGTGTCGCCGACGTCGATCTCGCCCAAATCATGGATAATGAGCATGCGGATGACGCGGTCGATGTCGATGGGCTCGTTGGCGTGGTCGCGCAGCGTCAGGGCGAGCAGGCAGACGTGCCAGCTGTGCTCGGCGGAGTTCTCATAGCGGTCGAGGCCGGTTGGCTTTGTCTTGCGGTGGACGTTTTTCAGTTTTTCGACTTCGACAATGAAGTCTAGAATGCGCGTAATTTCCTCCATAGTGATATGTAAAAGCGTGCCCCGTTGTTAAAGTGCAGCATTAGGTAGCACATGAACCCCAAAATGGCTATTCTGCAAATCCCGTGAAAGAAGACTACGTCATCATCCTGCTGGGCTGGGAGAAGCGGCGGCTGGTTTACAACGGCTTGCTCATCGCGGTGACGGTGGCGCTCTGTGTGCAATACAACCTTTGGGCGCGTCTGGGGAAGGAGTTCTTTCAGTTCAATTTGGTGATCCTGGCAATGGGCGCGAATTTGCTCTACCTGACGGGCCCGGCGATGGAGTGCTACCTCACGCACCGCGGGCGCGACTGCTTCTGGATTCGACGCGGGATGTTTTGGGGCGGCACGCTATTTTCGATGGTCCTCGCGGCCTACACGCTCCACAGCATCGCCAACCCGCTACAGTATCGGATGCTATTTTCGTTTTAGGCAACGAGTAGTCCGGGTATTCATTCTGAGCGCGACGGCGTGGATTCATCCTGGCCAATGGAAACGGGTATTTTGCTTTCGAGAGTTCTACCCCAAGGGGGGCTACGCATCAATAGCCCAGGGTTGGCTTGAGGCCACAAAGCGGCTGAATGCCTACCCTGGAATCATACGGAATACTAGAGGTAGGGACGGTTGCCCTCAACCGTCCGGCTTCATCGGGTTGGCATTCATGCGTGGCGGACGGTTGAGGCAACCGCCCCTACCTTGCGCTCACGCAACGGACGGCGTCGCGTCAATGTTGGTCTTAGCGGGCTTGGCATGATCAGTTGACAATGGCCGACGATCACGGAGCATTGCCGCCAGTTTGGCCAGTTGCTTTTCTCCTTTAATCTGCTCACTTTAATCTCCCATGCCCATCCCCCTGCATTGGCACACTGAGCCCCTTTTGCTGCTGCTCCTGATTGGGGCGGGCTGGCTCTATGCCTTGGCGACGGGGCCGCTGCGCGAAAAACTCGCGCCCGGCGAATGCTTCAATGCGCGCAAGGCCACGAGCTTTTACCTGGGCCTGATCGCGGCGTATTTGACGGTGGGCTCGCCGCTGGATCAGTGGGGTGAGGACTTCCTGTTTTCGGCGCACATGGTGCAGCACATGTTGCTCGTTTACCTCGTGCCGCCGCTGCTGATCCGCGGTTTGCCAATGTGGCTCGCGGACTGGCTCCTCGCGCCCAAAGCGGTGCGCGCGGTGGTGAGGATTTTGGTTCACCCCTTTGTGGCGTGGCTAAGCTTCACGTTTCTCTACACGGTGTGGCACATTCCGGCGCTCTACGAGCTGGCGCTCCAGCAGAAGTGGGCGCACATCCTGGAGCACTGGAGCATGTTTATTCCGGCGGTAATGATGTGGTGGCCAATCATCAGCCCAAGCAAGCTCGTGCCGCCGATCAACTACGGGCCGCGCATGCTCTACCTGTTTTTGCTGATGGTTGGGCAGCTGCCGGTGTTTGGCTTTTTAACGCTGTCCGAGACCGTGCTTTACCCGACCTACGAATGGGCGCCGCGCGTGGTCGACCTCAGCCCGCTGCAAGACCAGATTCTCGGCGGCCTGATTATGAAAATCACCAACATGGGCGTCTCGCTGACGCTGCTTGCGTGGTGTTTTTACGCGTGGTATCGGCAGGATAATCCCGAGACGCCCTGAGCTTCGCGTGGGTGCGTAATTTTTTTTCACTTTATTGGAATAAATGGCCGCACGAGGCGTCTTACATTCGTAAATGCGAAAGCAAAGAGATCGTTTAAAGAGTTAGCATTAAAGATAGCAGCATACATAAAGTCAGAATAGCAGGTTCAAGCAGGCGGCGGTCTTAGGAGTGAGACCGCCGCCTCTCTTGTCCCAATATGGTATTAATCACCGTCTTTGCCGAATGAAAACTGTTGCAGGAAGCTACCTCCGCTCGGCGTCGCTGTGATAAACGAATGAGTGTGCGTGATTCTCTGGACATGAAGACCACTCCAGCCTTCCGCACTCCTCCCGAGACGACGTTTTTTCAACTAAGGCGCGATGTTCCCTTGTCGCACTTACTCACTTTTTATTCAGAATCTGGGACCACGCAGATGCTCTGCTCGTTCCCTAATCCATCCACCAGAATATTTAAGACGAAGGTGCCTCCACCATCAATTAAATGGTTCATCGCCAAATACGGGGGAATGTAGTGCAAGGAAGCAGTGAATTCGGCGAGGCAAGCATATGACTACCGGGACCGCCCCAAGCTCGCATTGGATAGCCCCATCTGAAAGATTGTATTCGGATTTTCTTGGGCGGAAGAAAGAGGCTTAGGAAACTGGCCAATTGAGCCCGAGGACGTTTCGCACCCTCCGGCAGCGGCTAATTCACCTCAGGGGCAGAAGTAGGCAGGGCTGAAACTTCCCTCACGGACAGACTCATCGGTTGAAATGCTTGCGGTAAAAAAATGCTGCGACTAGAAGAAACGGCTTTAGCACAGTATGCCTCAAAATCTCAAAGTAGAGAAAGGAGCCAAAAGGACGACACAAAAGGACCTCGCAAATGAGCTTGGGCTGGCGCAGTCAACTGTGTCAATGGCACTTCGACATCATCCTGACCTTCCTCAGGAAACCATTGACCGAGTCCTTAAGCACGCTAAAAAAATCGGATACAGGCCAGACCCTTACCTTACCGGGCTGGCTGCATACCGGAAAAAGAATGCGCCCGCACATTATACTGCAACTGTTGCTTGGTTATCAGTAGTACCCACTGAATGGTGTTGGAGGCATTCTCGGATATATAGTGCTTATTTTGATGGCGCTTGCCAACGTGCTGAGGAGCTAGGATATCGCATCGAAGAGCATGTCTTCGATTTGGAAAAAGACAATTCCAAGTCTTTAAAGAGAGTTTTTAACGCTAGAAATATTCAGGGTATTCTGATTGCGCCTTTGCCTGGATATGACAATTCCCTGGAATTTGACTTTTCTCGTTTTTACGCAATTGCCTTCGGATTTACGCTTCAATCTCCTAAGCTACACCTTGTATCGCATCAGCACTTGCAGTCTGCATTTATGGCGATGGATGAGCTATTCTCTCGAGGCTACCGAAGAATTGGTTGTTGTATTTCGTCTGAATCTGATAGGCGGACGTTTCATGGGTGGAGCGCAGGAGTGCGCTCATATCAGGCTAAGTTGCGTAAGGAAGAACGAATTCCTATTCACTTTACTGAGATCAATCAAGAAGGTGATGAATTGGAGTGGTATCTCAAAGCTAAGCCTGATGTGATTTTGACTCAAGGAGCACACATTTACGATATCCTAACTGCCGCAGGAATTGCGGTCCCAGAAGACGTGGGGTATGCTGTCCTTGATGCATGGAAGGAGACTCCATTTTTATCCGGAGTTGATCAAAATGCTCACTTGACCGGAGCGCGAGCGTTAGAGCTTCTAGTAGAGAAAATCAATATTCAGGAGATTGGTGTTCCTCAGATTGCTACGCATGTCTTGGTGGAAGGTTCTTGGAACGAAGGAATGACCTTACGTAAGCGGGTTGAATGAGAGTCATGCCACTGAACTGTATCAGTTGCGTGTTTCTTGATGAAATAACCTGCGGTCCTCAATATTGTCTTCATGCAAACCCCCTGGATAAGTTGCTTTGTAGCAGTTGCTGGCCTTTTTTTTGTAGTTGGTTGCAATAATACCCAAAAGGCGAGCACAGTGCCGGACATGTCTGAGCATTCGGAAGCTCAATATGGGCCTTCCACCGATGCTATTCCAAATACTACAATATGGCAGGGTGAGTGGCTTGCAGAAATGCAAGCAAACTACAGAGAGAACCCGGATATGAAGTCTCCAGAGGTTGAGGAATTGATTCGCCTTGCGGAAGAGGCTCTGAATCGCCAACCCGCCACTATCGTAAATAAAACATCACTTCCGGCAAGTGGAGACCGCCATGATTATTCAAGTATGGGACCCTATTGGTGGCCCAATCCGAACACTGACGATGGCAAACCTTACATTCGAAAGGATGGGCAATTCAACAAGGATAACTTTAAAGACATGGAAAGCATGGGGGCTGTCCTGAATGCGGTGCGTCGACTTTCATTAGCATACTATATTACTGACGATGAACGATATTCTGAGTGTGCTGCTCTTTGGCTGCGGACATTCTTTCTCAATGAATCGACTCGAATGAATCCGCATTTGCGCTATGCGCAGGCGATACCTGGATTGTGTGAAGGTCGCTCAATTGGCATGATAGACACATGGTCTCTGCCAACTATGCTTGATGCCGTGGTGCTCATTCAAGGCTCAGCGCATTGGACAGATGAAGATAACGCTGCACTTCAACTATGGGTAAGCGAATTGCTTGATTGGTTTTTGACAAGTGACTTCGCGGCGGAAGAGTCTGCACAAAAGAATAATCATGGAGTCTGGTATTTTGCGCAAATTGGGGCTTACGGCGTGTTCAGTGGGCGAGGTGACGAAATTCGAGGCATTTACGCTGAGAAGGCGCCTAGTCTGACTCAGCAGATTCAGCCTGATGGCAGTATGCCAGTGGAACTTGAACGCACACGACCGTTGCACTATTCTACTTTTTGTCTGCAAGCCTACCTCAATATTTTGGCAGTTAGCGATAAGCTTGGGATGGCTTTTCCTGAGCAAGACAAGAGCATCCATCGGGCAGTTGCCTATTTGGGATATTATATGGATCATCCTGAGGAGTGGCCGTACAGCGAGCTTAAGGAGAACGATGGTAAAGACCTCTGGGGGGTATTTCGCCGTGCGGGGAAGCGCTTTGACGACCCACGCTGTCGCCTCTGGGAATTGGAAGCGCCAAAGCCCAAGAAAAAAGATACTTACATTCGTTTGGTATTTGCTCCTGTGCCTGAGTAAGTTGATCGGCTGTTTTTCTAAGAGGGCGTCTAAAAAGTCTGATCGATTCGCTGAACTGTATCAGGAATGCCAATATTGATTGGCCAACCAATACTTGCATAATGTCAAATTAAATCCCCTTTCACCCCTAAACAATAACACAAAATCAAAATAAGATGTTAATAAACAACCCCTTACATGGAAGTATTCTCTCAACCGCGTTGACCTTGGTATTGTCTGGTGCCTTCACTTCCAGCCAAGCGGCTACAGTCTTCGAATTCGGGCCTTCGGCATCCTATGTTGATAGCGATACCAGCTTTGAACGCACTGCAAGCGAGTCGGGCTCGGGCCCATACATTTTTGAGAACGCCTTTAGCGATACAACCGCTCTGAGTCCCTCAAGCGGCTACTCGGGTCCCAAAGTCTATGGTGGCTACATCTTTACTAGTAGCGACATTGATAGCGGATTCTCGAATCAAGCCGTACGAAACAATTACTCCAACCTCGGTTCTAACGATACCCTTTGGCTGCAAACCTTTCGCTCGCTGGGATGGGGAAGCGGCACATTCTCATTTGCTGCCGTCTATCTATTTAAGCAGGAGGAGTTCAACGCCGGTTTTGAAACTGGAAACGTAGGTGTTGATGGATTTTCGATTAGCTTCTACCAGAATTCAAGTGGTTCGCCAGCAGACAAGTTCTCACCTGTAGGACGGTGGATGGTTGAAATTGATGGAGTGTATTATCTCTCGGAAGCAACCATAAGCGGTGGTAACGGTGTCGGAAACACAATTTCAATCAGTGGTAGTGAATTGTCCTCTACTCAGTGGGCTGTTTATTCTCCAGAAAGCTCGATACTGTTCGATGCTGGCTCAGCAACCTTCGAAACCATTAGCTTGAGCGGTGTAACTGCTGTAGGTGTCAATTTTAGCGATGATAGCTTTACTGGTGATGCTAGCGGTTCTTCAGTCGTTTCATTTGGCGTCTCGGAATTTTCTGTGACTGGAACCACTATTCCTGAAGCAAATTCATTCATGTTGATATTACCAGCGGTCTTCCTGGTTGGCATTCGTTGCTTCTCTAGAAAACATCGTCGTGGAGGAGCCTAATGGCTCTGACACGATAGACGTTCTCTAATAATATACGATTTGGATTAACCTCAAGAATTGAGGGCGGCTTTTTGTTGAAAAATGTAGTCGATGCATCCCTCCAATTCATCTCTCCAATGAATGTTTTATCCCATTTGGGCGTGCCAAATAAGAGTCAAATCTTGCAGCAGAAAGCCCTCTCCCAAGGCTTTACGCTCGTGGAACTATTGACCGTTATTGCCATTCTCGCGATTCTCGGCACGCTAGCTCTAGCGGGTATACCACGAGTCCGTAACTATGCAGCGCTTAGTAAAAGCATAAGCAATCTGCGCTCACTGCAATTAGCCAATACTTTATATAGTAATGAGCATATGGGTGCCTTCGTTCCCGTAGCCTATTGGTCAGAGGAGGGCGATTCCTTTACGTGGTACACTGATCCAGAGTTTTGCCAATATCTTGCCATTGAGCCAGGGAAAAATTGGCCAGAAGGATTAGTTGCACCCAACGCAGAAATCTCGAATTCAAAAGGGCTAAGAATCGAGCGGGCCTATGGCTATAATGTTACAAGCCTTAGCGCAAAATGGGGTGAGCCCAACGAAAAATATCAAGTGAACATTTCTGATATTTTCAACCCGCCCCGGAAACTCGCGTTTTCTGATGCATTAGATTGGATTATCCACATCGATGGTGCAGACAAATATCCAGGTTCCGAAGTTTATACGAAACATGCTGTCGCTTATCGATATGATGGTAAGACTGCCGCCGTTTACTTTGGCGGGAATGCAGAGGCGCTAACGCGAGAGGATGTAGTTGGCAATGACAGGCTGTGGCGGGTAACCGAAAAGTAATATTATATTAAATAGCCACATTCGTACAATTCAAATCTATGTCAAAACTTCCACAAAGTGCGTATATACTAAGTTCTGTTTCATTAAGAAGAATCTATTCGGAACAAACGCAACGGCGGATAGGCAAATTGACCCGTCCCCTTGGTAGAATAATCACAGCGGAAAATTGGCGCGAGCATACAGATGAATTAGCTACCGTTGAATGCATTCTGTCAGGTTGGGGAATGCCATTGATGGATGATTATTTCCTGGATGCGATGCCCCAGTTAAAGCATGTATTTTATGGGGCTGGCTCAATTCGTGGGTTTTATACGGAAGCAGCCCGATCCCGATCCATAGGCGTGTCCTCTTCTTGGCGAGCGAATGCGATCCCAACTGCAGAGTTTGCCTATGCTGCAATCTTGCTAAGCCTTAAAAAATATTGGCGTGCACAGCAACGCACTGAGATGAGCCATGCATGGCAAAAGCCGCCAGAGGCAGCGGGCATTTTTCGCTCAACAGTTGGCATTGTTTCTTTAGGAGCAGTTGGTCGAAAAGTTGCTAGCTTTTTGACTCATGGGCATTCGCTCAATGTCCTTGCTTACGATCCTTTCATTAGTCAAGAGTCGGCGAATGCAATTGGCGCTCATGGTGTTTCGCTAGAGGAGTTATTTGCTTCATCGGATGTCGTCAGCCTACACGCACCGAGTCTTCCTGAAACAGAAGGAATGATAGATAATACATTGCTGGCGTCTATGAAGCCGCATGCAACACTGATCAATACAGCTCGCGGTGCTTTAATCGATGAAGCGACGTTGATTTCTTTTCTACAGGAGCGTACCGATATCGATGCTGTTTTAGATGTTACCAGTCCTGAGCCATGCCCGGCCGACAGCTTGTTGTGGAAATTGCCAAATGCATTTATCACACCTCACATTGCGGGTAGCCTGAATACTGAATGCTATCGCTTGGGTGAATACATGGCAGATGAACTTGAACGCTACTTAGAGGGACTTGATTTGGAGCACGAAGTCACAGAAGAAGTTTTATTAACGATGGCATAGTGCTAGATGCTGTGAATATCTACTCCAAGTTTATTGAGATAAGCCTCAATGATATGTGTTTACGTGCGAACGCATACTTTAGGGGGATTTAATCAAGTCAGGAGACAAATACATATGACATTTTCAAAGGTAAAAGAAGACGTCCTCGCAATACCAAATTATCGTGATCGAGTAATGGGGTGCTGGCTGGGAAAGGCAGTAGGGGGGACACTGGGGATGCCATACGAGGGGCACACTGGGCCCCTTAAGCTGACTTACTACGACCCAGTGCCCGAGACGATGCTTGCTAACGACGACTTAGACCTTCAGGTGCTGTGGGCATGTCTATTAGATGAAAGAGGAGAGCGTCCTAACGTTTGTCCAGAGCTCTTTATCAAAGGATGGCGTGACCATATTAATTTTCCCTGGGATGAGTATGGTGTATGTAAAAGAAATCTTGAAAATGATATTTTGCCTCCATTGACCGGCGCTTATGACAATTGGTTTGCAAACGGCATGGGCGCGGCGATTCGTAGCGAAATATGGGCGTGCTTGGCTCCTGGAAATCCCGCACTCGCGGCCGCCTATGCTCGTGAAGACGCATGCTTGGATCACGCCGGGGATGGGCTTTGGGCAGAGGTCTGGTTAGCCTCCCTTCAGAGTGCTGCCTTTGTCGAAAGTGACATCAATAAAGTTATTAGTATCGGCTTGGAGTATATCCCTGAGGGTGCGCAGTTGCGACAAGCCATCCAGGACACCCAACTTTGGTGGGACCAGTGTCATGATTGGAAAAAAATACGTGCCAAAGTCTTAGCTAAATACGGACATGAGAATTTTACGAATGTCACTGAGAATTTGGCTTTCATCTATCTTGCTCTATTAGATGGAGCAGGTGATTTTAGTCGTAGTATCTGCACCGCAGCAAATTGCGGCAAGGATACGGATTGTACCGCAGCGACAGTTGGTGCACTTCTCGGAATTATGAACCCTCAGTGTATAGATGAAAAATGGCTTCGTCCAATTGGTCGTAACCTGGTTCTGAGTAAGGAAATTACTGGTATTCAGCCACCAGATACGCTTGGTGGCTTTACAGATTTAATATTAAGTTTGAACAAGCGCTTGGATGGAAAGTGGCCTAAACGGGCAACCCCGCATACAATCGACCGGGATCTGGAAATTCGGGCATATGTTGGTAGTAAGGATGTCGATTGGTTTAGTCATGGCTGGCAAACGGGTAAGCCCTATTTACTTGATTTACCACCAATGACACCGGTTAATTTCGATGGTACATTTGCTCGTTTTGACATCAGCCAGGTCCACGAAAACGCAATTTTTGTTCAATACCGGTTTAGGTTGGAGCAACGCATGCGCACACGAGTTATGTTTAACTCGCCTCATCCATGCCTGGTATTCCTCAACAATCAGTTTTGCTTTGGACGGGAGGAAGGTCGAATGGCGCCTTCCCCACATCGGGTCCCAATGCATCAATCAGTCGACATGCATTTAGATAAGGGGGAACACACGCTACATGCTGTTTTGAACAAACCGGATAGCACGAAATTCGTCGAGTGGGTCGTCGGTTTAAGTAATTGCGATGATAATGATCTGTGGCTTTCGTTTCCATGGATAAAATAATTCGACTTGGACACCTGCCAGACACCGCTGCTCAATTCTACGGGTCAGTTCGCACACAAACAGCCTGCCGGATTTAAATGCGTTTATGCGGGATTGGGAGCATTTCGGGGGGTGGCTTGACCCTGCCTTGTTCGTCGAAAAGTAACTCTGAGGCATTCTCGCGGCTCGAAAAATTAAAGCCGACAGGCTGCCAGGGCGGCCTTGCCGTTCTTGACCATGCGCGGGCCCAGTGTCAGCGCGGCAAAGTCCTTGCGGTCGAGTAGCTCGGCCTTGCGCTGTCCTCCTCAATCAGCTCAGGGTCGAGGCTGCTCCAGGCAACGTGAAAGGACGGGTCGAGAAAAGGGTGCGGCTGTGGTTCGCTCATGGCCCTGCTGGACATTTAGCCAGCCCACAAAGTCAATTGCCGATGCGAGATGTCACGCATGGGCGGGGGTGATACCTGTGTGCAGTTGGCTGTCCGTCATTCCGTCACGAGCGCCGTTTTGTCACGGAAAACCCTTGCGCGAATCGGCTGCATATCACGAAATATCGTCAACGATTGATTCCATGGCTGACGACTTGATACTCTACACCTCGCCCGATGGCGAAACGCGCATCGACCTCCGCGTCGAGGGCGGCACGGTCTGGCTCACCCAATTGGAAATCGCCGAGCTGTTTCAGGTCACCAAGCAAAACGTCAGCCTCCACGCCAACAATATCTTTGAAGAGGGTGAGCTAACCGCCGAGGCAACTGTCAAGGAATCCTTGACAGTTCAAACCGAAGGCCAGCGGCAGGTAAAGCGCCGGATTACGCTCCACAATCTCGACCTCATTCTCGCCATCGGCTATCGCGTTCGCTCCGAGCGCGGGACGCAATTCCGGCAATGGGCCACGCGCCACCTGCGGGAATACCTCGTCAAAGGTTTTGTCATGGACGACGAGCGCCTTAAGGACCCCGGCGGCTGGGATTACTTTGATGAGCTGCTCGCGCGCATTCGGGACATCCGCGCCTCAGAGAAGCGCTTCTACCAAAAGGTGCGCGATCTCTTTGCCTTGAGCCGCGACTACCAAAGCAACGATCGCGACGCCCAACTCTTCTTCGCCGAAACGCAAAACAAGCTCCTCTACGCCGTCACGGAGTTGACCGCCGCCGAGCTCATCCGCGAGCGCGCCAACCCGGAATTACCCAACATGGGCCTGACGGCCTGGAAGGGCTCACGGGTGCGCAAATTGGATGTTGTCGTTGCCAAGAACTACCTGACGGCCGACGAGATCGATACGCTCAACCGCCTTGTGGTGATCTTCCTGGAGCAAGCCGAGCTGCGCGCCAAGCAGCGTCAGGACCTCACGCTCGATTTCTGGCGCCGCAATGTCGACCGCCTCCTTGAGTTCAATGAACGCCCCGTCCTCGATCACCATGGTTCCCTGACTGGCGATGAGGCCCGCACTCTGGCTGAAGACCGCTACGAAACCTTCGATGCCCACCGCCGCCAACAAGAAGCTGACGCCGAGGACTTGATTGAGCTAGAGCAGATTGAAGAGGAGCTGAAGCGGATGCCTAAGCCGGAGTGATGGTGGGCGAGTATGGGATTAAGGTCTGATTTTGTTTAATGTCTAATGTTCATGCATTTCCCATGTTGGTATGCATCGATTACGAACTGGCGATGCTTCTAAGTATCTCAAAGTATATTATTCCAATCCAGTTAATGAATATTGGGTTTAATATTCTGAAGAATTCGTTTGGCTCTTTTATTTGATAAGTGTCTATATTTTTTTGGCCGCCTATTGCAAAATGGAAATATTTATTTCTGATAGTGACTATAGCGTTGATGATCTCAGAATATTTTATTGATGCTTCATTCGTTTGTGTGTCGACAGTTATCATGCCGTCTAACTTTTCACTGTAGCAAGAGGTGAATCTTGCTGCCAGTATAGGGTCTAGCCCGACTAGATTGATGTCTGCGGTTGCATTTAAAATAGGATCTCCATCGAATAGTTTGTTGACGAACTTGTTGAAGAACTTGAGTTCCCCGCCATCTCCCCTGAAGAAGCCTTTTAGCATTGTGAAGGTTCCTTGGAAGTTGCTTGAATTGGATGCGTGAACTAATGGGAATGAGTATGAAATATACTCTAGTATTCTGTAGATATGTAGGAATGCCGGGAGGTGTGTGTGTTCTTGTGAATAATGAAAGTAATAAGCTAATTCACATGAGACATTTCTGAATAGCCCGGAGTTTGGTCGAGAGAAGTCTCTTAAGTATTTTTCGCATTCATTAAATGTTAGCGGTCTTAAGGAATCTCTTAGTGTTTTTGATGTGATGTTTGTGTGGGAGATTTCTGTTGCGGTAGTCAGGTTTTTCCTCTGTGTGATGGAATTGCCGGTTGTGGTATGTTTTATGTCGCATGTTCCTGTAAGCATTCGGATGACGAATAACTCCCAGTTTTCATTCGATGTGATTTGAAGGCTCTGCGGGACATGCCTCAGATAGCGAGAGCCAATTGCCTCGGTATATTGAAATGGCATTTTAATCTAATTCATTAAACCGCAATAGCATGTCGTCACTATCCATGACCTGGAAGGTAATGAAATCGCTAAACAGTTCTTCTGTTAGTTTTCGACGCTCTCTACTGAGCTTGATTTTTGATACATCTAGATCTGAAAATGCTTTTTCAAAGGTTTTGATCGTGTTTAGAAAAGATTCAGTGTCGCATGATTTGACTTCTCTTAGGGAGTCTTTCACCCCAACTGCGAATCCAATTAAGTTATTTAGGTTTTTAAACCACTTCATGAGGTATTCTATCCTTGTAAATCGGGCGATCTCTTTGATTACATCGCCAAACTCAATGTCACTTGACGTATTTTTGGATTCAATAATCTGACGAGCAATGAGCTCATCCATCTTGGACTCGATTATTTTGGCGCTTTCTATATTAGTGCTACCGCTCAGAAATGCAATGTAAGCAGATATGATATCTGACTTTTTAAAGGCGTCTCTTGGCCGTTTTTGTGCTGACTCTTTTTCGGTTACTATGTTAATTCCAAGCTTTTTAAAGTCGTAGATATTGGCTGCCAGCATTTCAATTTGATGCCTAGCGGTCATAGGCTTTTGCCCATTGTTCAAAGTGATCATCCGATACAGTAGATTGTCTTTGGAATGGCAGATGATTATGTTGAGGAATATTGGCAGGTCTATGTCTAGGTTTCCTCTATCATATACTCTTTTCAGCGTGTTTAAGCGCTGTATCCCGTCTAGTACGAATGCGCTTCTAATGTTTTTGTTGACTAGGGATTCCAGCTCTTTAAGCGACGCATTTGAAAGGTTTTTATCATCTACAAGCGCTAAGGTTAATGGAGGCATAATGCAGCCCTTTGTAAGGTCAGTCTCCAATCTCTTATAGAACTTCTCATTTTGAATTTTCCTCTGGATGTGAAGTCTGTTGATGAGTGGATAAATGTTTTGAATTGAATATCCATAGCTGGTGTTGCCCGTTAAGAAAATGCCATTGATTACGCCATCTTCATTTTTGGTGTTCAGTTTTATCATATCTATGGATACTGCGAATGTTCTATAGGCAATCAACTTATAAGTGTGGAATCGCTATATTTAATTTGCTCAATTCAACGACTCCGCGTTCTCGCGCCAGAGGGCGGCGTCGATGCGGTTGAGGGTGGTGGTTTCGAGTGGGTAGGGTGAGTGGAAGGCGTAGCTCTTGATCATGGCGTCGTTGATGACGGCGGGGCCGCGGCCCTGGTTTTGGTAGTCGATCCACCAGCCGGGGATGACGATGATCGGGGTGACGGAGATTTGGTGGCCCAGCTGGCCGGAGAGCCATTCGGCGAAGGTGCGCGCGTTAGCCTGGGCTTGGGCGATGGGCTCGTCGTAGGAGCCTTGGGGGAAGTGGAGGCGCTGGCCGTCGTAGCGGACTTTGTAGTTCGGCTTTTGGTCGGCGTCGAGGGGCTTGCGGCGGGTCTTGGTCTCGATAACGAACACGCCGCCCGGGCCGGCGACCACGTGGTCGATGTTAAACTTTTTGCCCGCGCGCTCGAAGACGAAGTCGTGGTAAACGCAGCTGACTTCCGGTCGCCGCATTTGCCGGTTGAGCGCCTGGCCGACGTGGCGCTCGCCATCGAACCCGAGGCTGTAGGCGGCGACTTTCTTGAGGAGAGCTCGCAGCTTCACCGATTGCCAAAAGCCGGTGAAGAACAAGACCGCAAGCGTGGTGATCACGAAGAGGAAGGTCCAGATGTTAAATTCCGCGTTGGGGTCAGCTGGGACACGCGGCACCAGCAAAAACAGGAATATGCTCAGCCATGCTAGCATGAAGATGAAGAGCAGTTTGCCAACGTAGTCCCATTGCAGGTCTTCGAGTTTGCGGCGGGTAGACTCACCGGGTGGTCGCGAGGTGTCGTTGGAAAACGGGCGGGCGGATGTCTTCTTTTTCCGGTAATCGAGGAACGCCCAACCGGCGAACCACATGGCAGGCAGGCTGAGGATGAAGGCAAAGAATATGCGGATGGCCATTGAAGTTATTACCCTATCCGCCGGGTGCCGAAGCGACTTCTTTGCGCCCTCATTTTTGAGGG
The DNA here is from genome assembly GCA_031296935.1 of Cerasicoccus maritimus. Lineage (GTDB taxonomy): Bacteria > Verrucomicrobiota > Verrucomicrobiia > Opitutales > Cerasicoccaceae > Cerasicoccus > Cerasicoccus maritimus. The sequence goes on along the minus strand of JAVDPD010000004.1, from coordinate 95,303 downwards.
GGGCGGCGGTGTGCGCGGTGAGGTCGCAGGCGTGGCGGGTGTGCATGACATCCTCGATTTCGCGTTGCCCACCTGATCCGATTTCTACCATTTTGTTGACGTCAACAAAATGGTTGGAGCCTTCGCAAGCGGTTTCAGCCTTGGCAATTGTCTTTAAGAAATTGCGCCACTCGGTGTAACCCAGCAATGACTGATCGCCGTTTCGTGGAATTGGTTGTGGCTTGGCGCGGTGCGGCGACGACGGAGCGTCGCCCTCCAGCTTGAGCGGAGATTCATAGGCGCACGAGGTCGCGTTTGGGCCCACTGGTGTTTTTTGACAAAATCCACCAGTGTTTTCTGTCGGTTTGCCCCAGTGTTTTTTGTCGGTTTGCCCCAGTGTTTAGTGACGCAATCCACTGGTGGGTTGTGTCGCAACCCTTAGGTGTTTTGCGTCGGAAAACACTGGTTGGTTGGGTTACAAAACTCCGGAGTTTTTGATCAGAAAACACCAGTGGTTTTTGTCAGTTTGCCCCATTGGATTCTGTTAAAAAACACCAGTGGAATTTGGCAAAAAACAGCAGTGGGTTTTCGCAAAATGCACCAGTGGGTTTTGCTGGAAAACACTGGTGGTTTTCCAAGGTCTGGGGTACGCACAAAAAAACGCCCCCGCCGTGGCAGGCGGGGACGTTGGTGGTTGGCAGCTGTGGATCTCGTTAGGCTTAGGCCGTGGCCAGGGTGGCTTCGAGGCGGCTGGCGCGCAGGGCACCGGTTGGCGTGAAGCGCTTGCGCAGCTCGAGCGCAAAGCTCGTGGCCGCAGGCAGGTCGGCGGGGACGAGGAACAGGAGTTCCTTGGGCACGTTGTGCGGGACTTGCTCGACGCGGGTTTCCGTTTGGTCCGTGAGGTTGATGAGGAACAGGCCTTCGTCAGCCCGGACGGCGTTGTAGTTGAGCAGGTCGCCTTTCAGCGTGGCGGTATTGGCCGGCGAGAGGATGTTGTCGTAGGTGGTCGAACCGTGGTCATAGAGCCGCTGGAGAATGGGCAGGACGCCCGGTTCGGTCAGCTTCTCGACTTCCGCGGCGTCGCGCAGACCATTCAGGAGGCTGCGGTCAGCAACGGCGTGAAGCACGAGCTCGTGGCGTGATTCGTCGTAGGCGTCATCGGGCCCGAGGAACACGCCGCGAATGGACGGGAACAACCGGACGAGGCCGCCGAGGTTGACGCGTTTGCCCGCGAGGACCTGGCGCTTGATGACGCGCAGGAACTCGATCAGCACGGCGCGCGTTTCGGACTCGGCGACGGTGGTGCCGCGTTCGTCCATGTCGGCGATGATGGCTTCGAGATCGAATGGATCGCCGAGGCGCATCGATGCAGCGTAGCTGCCGTCGTTGGTCAGTGCGTTGGGGAGGAGTTTGTATTTGATGCTCATAGTGGTGTTGTGATTTTCGAAGGTTCGTAAGTGAGAACGTTCGTGAGTTATTTGGATTGATGTTAAGTGTCGCTTGGGCGGGCGCCTTCGCCCCAGTGACGAGTGGATAATATCAAGAAGCATGAGAACGGTCAATGACTGCACGGGCTACACAGGTTGCGTGGGCTATATGGGCTGCGTGGGCCACTTTTTCGATATTATGTCTATTTTCTGGCGCCACTGAGAGCTACTCACTCGTAGTGAAAGCCACTGACTAATAGTGAGTGGCTCTAGCTAATAGTGAAACGGGGCTTTGCGGGCGGGAAATTCGGGGCCGCAGAAAACTTTTTTGAAAAAAGTTGGGGAAAGGTGAGGAAGGTGGAGACGGGGCTAGCGGGGCGTGGGTTTTGAACAGAAGGGAGGAAAGAGAGCAAAGCCAGGGATGCGTATTTTTTAAACAGGAAGATCGGGAAGAGCGGGAAGCTAACGAGACGAGGGGTTAACCGCAGAGAACGCGGAGAGCGCGGAGGGTGGGGAGGGCACGGAGGGTAGGGAGGAGTCTCTAGGGCCAACGGACATTCATTCTGAGCGCCAAAGGCGCGGTCTCATGCTAGCCTAGGGTCAGCAAGGAGCTCAGCGACGCAGCGCAGCCCTAGGAATAATCAACCTGTTTTTGGAGTGCTGAAAGCACTGCCTCATGAAGCCGCCCCTTCAGGGCTTAGCAGTTTGTTTGTGTCCTGATACCTAGCAGCCTGTCGGCTTTAAGAGTTTCCTTTAAGAGCTGTGTCTGTCGAGGAGTTGGTCGCTGCGTGGTCTATTGGTGATGTTTGATATGAGCCGGTGGTTTTTCGGGGGTATTGGAGTTTTGTGGCAGTGGTTTGGTGAGCCGCTGGGGCTTGTTGGTGGATTTTAGGCGTTTTGTGGTTGTTGGGTGAGGTTGAAGAGGCGTTTGCAGTTGTAGGCGAGGCATACGAGGGTCCACTCGGCGCTGACTTTGGAGAGGCCACGGAGTAAAAACTGGCGAAAGCCCATGGCTTGTTTGATGATGCCGAAGACTGGTTCGACGCTTTGTTGGCGCAGGGCGTAGATTTTGCGTCCGGCTTCGGTGCGGATTTTTTCGCGCATGTCGATGAGGGTGGGATGGACGAGTTTTTGGGGTGCTTTGGCGAGGGCTTTTTCGGGTCGTAAATCGTAGCGGCGCTGGTTGTGGGCGGCTTCGTTTTGAACGCTCACATACAGGTCGATGCCGCTTTGCTGGATGCGTTCGATGGCTTCGATCTGGACGAAGCCGCTGTCGGCAAGACCTCGCTCAGGGCTCCCCAGTTGGGCGGGGATGTTTTGGATGCCTGCTTCGAGCTCGCCGTTGTCGGCGCTGCATTGGCTGATGTGGGCGCTGACGACCAGTTGGCTGCCGTCGGCGTCAACGCTGGCCTGGGCGTTGTAGCTTTGCGTCACTGAGCCGTTTTTGCCTTTGCGCATCAGGCGCGAATCCGGGTCGCTCAGATTGGTTTGTTCGCCGGGGTCAGGTTGGTCGCTCGGCGGCTTGGGACGACGGCCCTTGCCATTGCGCTTTTGGTGCGCCTGAAGTTTGGCTTCGTAGGCTGGGCGCTGGGCGGCGGCGCGCTCTTTGGCCCGTGCTTGCAGGGTCCGCTGGGCCGCATCCATCTGCTCACGCAGGGCCTGGCGACGGGCAATCTCCGCCGGCAAGCGCTCGTCTACTTCCGTGTTGTCGGCCTGCTCGGCCCGAGTGCAAAGCGCCTCGATGTCCGCGCTCAGGCGCGTTTCGAGCTGCCGGGCTCGTTCGTAGGTGACGTTGCGGTCCTTGCTCGCGTTGGCCCTCAGGTGCGTGCCATCGATGGCGACCGTGCCCAGCTTGAACAGCTTCAACTCGCGCGCCAGCAGCAGCACCTCAAGAAAACACGCCGTGAAGGCTGCGTGGTTTTCACGACGAAAAGCGCAAATGGTGTCGTGGTCCGGGTGCGTGTCGCCCGTCAGGTAACGCACGCAAACGTCCCGGTAGGTCGCACGCTCGATTCGGCGGGAACCGAACAATCCGTGGCTGTAACTGTAAATCAGCAGCGCCAACAGCATCCGCGGCGGATACTGCGACTTGCCCGCTCGCGTGCGTTTTACCTTGAAAGCGCTCAAGTCAACGCGATCAACCGCCTCCAGGATGAAATGCACCGGGTCGTCTTCCGCAACCCAATCACGCATATCAACCGGCAACAAAAGAGGCGTGTCACGATCTACTGTCACAAAATCCATCAAAACAGCAAATCAACTTCACCACAGCTAGGCCATCAAATCCGACAGGCTGCTAGCAATCAATAAAAATATTATTTCCAGATAACAATCAGCCTTTGCCGCCGGTGGTGGCGATGCCTTCGACGAAGTAGCGTTGGCAGAAGAAGTAGAGCACGATGACCGGGAGCACGATGAGCGTGGATGCGGCCATGAGGTAATTCCAGCTCGTGCCGCCGCCCTGCGATTGGTAGGACTGTAGGCCGAGGGCGAGCGTCATGTCCTGCTGATCATTGAGGTAGATCAGCGGGCCGATGAAGTCGTTCCAGGTCGCCATGAATTGAAACAGCGCGACCACGATTATCGCCGGCCGAGCCAGCGGCATGATCACGTGCCAGAAGATTTGAAACTCGTTGCAGCCGTCGATGCGCGCGGCCTCGGACAGCTCCTTGGGCAAGGTGAGGAAGAACTGCCGCAACAGGAATACATTGAACGCGCCCGCGAAGAAAGTCGGCACCCAGAGCGGCTTGAAGGTGCCCGTCCAGCCGATGATCTTGAACAGCGTGTAGATCGGCACCATGACGACGGGGAACGGAATCATCATCGTGGCGAGCACGAGGATAAACACCTTGTCGCGGCCGCGCCATTCGATGCGCGAAAAGCCGTAGGCGGCCACCGCGCTGCTGCACACCGTGCCAATGACGGTCATCACGCAGAGGAAAAGTGTGTTGCCGAGGTAGCGCCAAAAGAAGCGCATTTCGTCAATCGCCTCGGGATAGTTCTCCCACAGGAACTCGCTGGGAATCCACCGCGGCGGGATGGACATCGTTTCGTTGAGTGGCTTGAGCGAGGTCGACACCATCCACAAAAACGGCGCGAGAAACATCGCCGCACCCAGCACGAGCAGCACGTAAAGGCAGATGGTTTGGGTCTTTCTGGCGGCGTCGGACTTCATTTGCCTTCGTAGTGGATGTGGCGCTCGGAGAGCTTCGTCGCCGCCAGGGTGAGCCCGAGGATGATCAAGAACAGCACCAGCGAAATGGCGCACGCGTAGCCCATGCTGAGGCTGCGGAAGGTCTTGTTGAAAATATACGTTGCCGCAAAAAGCATCGAGCGGCCGGGGCCTTCGCCACCACCCGTCATCACGTAAGGGACGGCGAAAACCTGGAACGAACCAATGAGCGACATGATGCCGTTAAAGTAAATGACGGGCGAGATGATGGGCAGAGTCACGTGGCGTGTTTTCTGCCAGAAGTTCGCCCCGTCGAGGTCGGCGGCTTCGTAAAGCGCGCGCGGCACATCCTGCAAGCCGGCGAGGAAAATGACGACCATGTTGCCGACGCCCCACGCGCCCGCGAGGATCAGCCCGAGCTTCGCGTAGGCAGGGTCGGCCAGCCAGTTCGGGGGCATGAAGTTCGTGCCGAATGCGCCGTTGAGAAAATCCGTGAACGGCCGCAGCGCATTGTTGATGAGCCCGATGCGGCCATTGAGCATCCATTGCCACAGCACCGCGAGACAGACCATGGGCACGAGCGACGGGAGGAAGTAAATTGTGCGGAAAATCTTTTTACCCGGCAGATCGAAGTTGAGCAGGATGGCTAGGAAAAGCGCGATGCCGAGGTTGAGCGGAATGCTGATTGCGGCGAAGTAGGCGGTATTCCAAATGGACTGCCAGAAGAGTTTATCGACGGCCATGTCGGCATAGTTTTCGCCGCCGATGAAGACTGGCTTCGACAAGGTCGAGTAGTCCGTAAACGACAGCGCGAACGAACTGACCAGTGGGTAGAGCGACATCAGCAGGAAGCCGGTCAACCACGGGCTGATGAAGAGCAGGCCCAGGCGCAGGTTGCGTTTTTCGCGGCCGGTCATCGGGCGGCCTCCTGGTCAAGCGCGTCCCATTCGGCCTCGCGCGTTTCCTTCACCTGGTTCCACCGTCGCTGCATGCGGTCGAACTGTTTTTGCTGGCGCTGCTGAACTTTACCCAAGGCCTCGGCGGGCGTGGCGACGGCGCGGCTCACGCTGTTGTTGGCGTTGTTCATGTCGGCCTGATATTCGTGCATCGTGGTCAGCGGCGGGCGGGCGGTGGCGCGGGGATCGGCGGCGAGGTCGCGGTAAATTTTAATGTAGGGGTTCGGGTGCTCGGCGTAAAATGTGTCGCTGACTTGGATGAGCGGCGAGAACTTCCGCTGCAGGAGGCAGAGCTTTTCGATGTGCTCGCGCTGCTGCATCCACGCGATGAATTCGAACGCCGCGTTGGGGTGCTTGGCGCCGCGCGGGATGACGAGCAGGTTCGTTTCGACAACGTTCACGCCGTAGTCTTCGGGCTTCTCCGTGGGGAAGGGCGCGACTCCCCATTCGAAGTCTTCAGGCGCAAAGTTGTTGATGAAATTATACATCCACGGCCCTTGAATCTGCATGGCGATGCGGCCTTGGAAAAACGGGTTTTGCGGCGAGGCGAAGTTGCCGCTCAGGTCCTGAAATGCGAGTAACTTGTCGCGGCCAAAGCGCTCGGGGTAAGTGCCGATCCACGTGAGCGCGCGGATGTTGCCCGGGGCGTCGGCAGTGATCTGCTCGCCATCCCAATACTGCCCGCCAAACCAGTAGCACCACGCGTCCTGCCACCAGCCGGGATCGCTGGGCAGGTGGCCGAGCACTTCGATTTCGCCGCGCTCGTTGAAGCGGGTGATTTGTTCGTTGATGGCTTCGAGTTCGGCAATGGTTTTGGGCGGCGTGTCGGGGTCGAGCCCGGCTTCGCGGAAGAGCTTTTTGTTCCAATGGAGCGCGGTGTTGCCGGGGGTGGTGGGCAGCCCCCAGAGGCGGTCATGCAGGTTGATCATGTTCCACACGGCGGGCAGGTAGTCGTCCTGCGCAATGCCGTAAAGCTTGGCGTAGCGGTTGAGCGGGGTTAGCGCGCCGTTCTCGGCAAAGACGGGGATATCGGCTGAGCGCACGCCAGCGATGTCGGGCGGGTTGCCGCCAGCAGTGGCCAGCAGGAGCTTACGCTCCATCTGGCTGACCGACAGGAAGTTGATGGTGATGCGGTCCTGCGAGGCGTTAAAGTCATTAACGAGCTGCTGCATCGCATCGCGTTCAAAGCCGCTCCAGACCTCCCAGTAATCCAAATGAATGCGGCCATCGTCGGGCTCATTGTCCGCGCATCCGCCGAGCAGGCACACCGCGACCAGCATGGCGCAGGCGGCAAACAGAAGTTGTGAATAGCTGGCGGGGGGATGGCGCCCGGTCATGGGCATGGAGTCAACAGCCGTGCGTTCGGAAAAGCAAGCGGGCTTTGCGGCGGTGGGTCTGAAATGCACGCACCCGTAGCGAAGCTCCGAAGGAAGTGCGGCCATCTTCGCTGTGCGCCCCGCATTCATACGCCTCAATCGTAACCATGCTTGGCCCTTTGGCTGCCGGAGTCGCAATAAGCATGATAGTGCAGCAACTTGTCGGGTCGATCTAAAGTCCGTAAGTCATCTTTAACGAACCTGCGAACTCTTCGTAAATCATGCTTGGTAATTTTGGTGCAAACGCCAGAATGCTCCGCATGGCCGAAGTGTATTTTATTCTGGGTGCCGAGGGTGCCGGACGCCGTGGAGTCGTGCGTGACCTGATCGAAGGCGGTTTTGCCGACGACGAGGTTGTCGTAGTTGCTCAGCATGCCAGCGAATCTGATTCCACCGCCACCGAGCAGCTCGAAGCGCGCGCCAGCAATCGCGTGCTCGCTTACGAAGAACTGCGCCACATTCAGGCGCCCGCCGATGCCGAGGCCATCTTCATCATCGCCTCCGGACGCGGCAACCCGTTGGACTACCTTGAGGCTTTTGGCGAGTGGCTTCAAATCAGCGGTGAGTCACTGGCGCGCATCATTACGGTGGTTCATTGTCAACTTCTTCACGCACAGCCGAAGTTGGAGCTTTGGCACCGTGCCTGTATTCACTTTTCCGACGTCGTGCTCCTCGACCGCCGCGAAGGCGTGCCCAACAAGTGGTTCAGCGACTTTAAGAAACCCTACGAGCAAGACCACTACCCATGCCTTTTTGAGCTCGTAAAAAAGGGCCGCGTGAAGAACCCTGCGCTCATTCTTGAACCACAGCCGCGCCGTCTTTCTCTAGCCTTCGATGACGATATCGACGCGATAGACTTGCTCGACATCGACGAGGACGACCTGCCCGAGGAGCCCATCGATCTCACTCGTCCGACTGATCCCTGGCTGGTCCGTCTGCCGAGTGGTCACTGGGAAAAGCACCTGCCGGATATCGCAACTTTCCTCGATTCGGAATGATCACTTGGCGACTTGTCGCGCTGAGTTATCGTCAATTGGGCGTGGAGACGTGCGACTGGGCCCGCTTCAATAACCGCCGTCCAGTCGGCAGCTACACTGGACCGTGCCCAATTAGATATGGGCTTTGGCGAATTCCGCAAGCGTGGGAGAGTCAATTAGGCTGACTTGCGACCTAGAAGTCGGCGGAACAGACCGCCGCGTGGGGCAGTATCCTGACTGGTGCACGTTATGCCATTTAGCTTCATCATTCCTGTGCCTTCCGTGTGGCTGCGAGTGTAGGCCGGTACGGCTTGGTGAAGCGGAGCGTGGTTGAGTGCTGACAGGTCTGGCTTCTTGTTTCTCATGGTTTCAATAGTGCCCGAGTAACGCGAAAAAACAAAATTATTCTTGATCGGGGATTCCCTATCTCCTTGAAATGCAAATATCTAGAGGTTTGATTAGATCAGGGAGACTCAAAGGGATAACTGGGAGTGAGCCCCCGGAGGCTGAGCTAAGTATTAACCTGTAGATCCTCTTAAATATAAGCCTCTGTTGTCTAAAAATGCCCAGCTTGAGGCAGCATTAATAAAGGCTTTTTACTGGATTTTACACTTCGATTGCTTCACACTTTAATTTCCTTAACCAATTCGAAATGACCATGAAATACCTTACTACGCTTCTTGTTTTTTCTCTCGGCGTTTCCAGCGCCTCCGCAGGCTTTTTTGATAGCCTCAAAGACTCGGCGACTGAACAGGCAAAATCCAGCGCCGAAAGCGCAGCGAGTGACGCGATCGGATCGGACGCCGCCAGCACGCTGTCGCAGGCTGCCTCGATGCAATCTATGGTCGCCAACGCTGTGGATACTTCCAAGCAGTTGCAATCCTTGCTGGGCAGCAACCCTGAGCTTCAGTCATTGTTGACCAATTCCATGACTTCGCTTGCGCAGAAGCAGGACTACATTGCGCTGCAAGACATTAATAAGCTCATGGACGCCAAACTGACTGACGAGCAGAAGGGCCTCGCAACTTCGCTGCGTAGCGATGTGGAAGTACTCGCGCTCAAGCGTCAACTGCCGGATTCCGGCCCCGTGACCGCCGCGACTAAGGCGATTCAAGGGGGGGATTATCAAGGTGCGGTCGCCCAGCTTAATACAGTGATGAAAAGCGGGACACTGACTGATGGGCAAAAGCAGCTCGTATCGTCGATCATCAGTGAGCACGCGCCGACCGTCGCGAAGTAGCCGGTCAGTATGCGCAATTTGCGAAATATTGGCATTGGGGTGATGATTTTGGGCAGCCTGTGGCAAACGGGTTGCCAAAGCGCTGAGAATTCCCAAGCTCAAGCTTCAGTCGCTGAGGCGCAGCTGGTTTTGCCTGATTTTAGCCCGGAACGTGCTGCCAGCGAAGCCGACGCATTCAACTCGTATAAATCCAAACCAGATTTCACCCAGCTCGACGTCGTGGCGATCGTCCCGGCTGACGAGAATTAGTCCAAAGCTATGTCATTTGTTCAGGAAAATCTCTACGGCCTGGTATTGGCCGGAGGCCGTAGCCGCCGTCTTGGACGCGATAAAGCCACGCTCGTTTACAAAGGCCAGCTTCAGCTTGATCGCAGCATCGGGATGCTCAAGCGCTACTGCGAGCAGGTGTTTATCTCCGTTCGAGACGATCAGGATTACACGGTAGGTGCCGAGCCGATCATTGACCGTATGGGTGAGATTGGCCCGTTGGGCGGCATCCTTTCTGCCTTCTTTTACCACCGGGACAAAGATTGGCTCGTGCTGGGCGTCGACATGCCCTTCATCAACGTCTTTACGATCAAGGAAATCATCGCTGCTCGCGACAAGGAGAAGTTAGCCACCTGTTTTAAGACGCCCAGCGGTGAGCCTGAGCCGCTCTGCACGATTTACGAAAACAAGTTCAAGGCCAGCTTGCTCAACGCCGCCAAATCTGGCGAGCGCTCGCCCAAGCGTATTTTGCAAGAGCAGGGGGACGCCGTCCAGATGGTCGCTCCGAAGGACCCGACTCAGCTGGATTGTATTGTGACGGCCGATGACTACCTGGCCGCGCAAACGCGTTTTCTCGGCGGGCGGTAGTAGCGCGCCTCGCGCTAGCTAATCCTCCACCTTCACGCGTTCTTCGCGTGAGTGGGAGAGCATCCAGTCGTAGAGGGCGTCGTTGCTGTAGGTGGGGTCCCAGGAGTTGTGGCCCACGCCCTCATAGACAGTAAATTCCGGTTCGCCGCCGGCTTCGGCGACTGCGTCGATTGCTTTTTGGCCTTTAGATAACTCCACTGCTTGGTCTTCGTCACCATGGAATGCCCAGATGGGCATATCCTTGAGCGCAGCGTAATTCACATCAGGGCCCCAGCCGCATACCGGCGCAATGGCGGCGAATTTCTCAGGGTTGTTCACGGCCCAATTCCAAGTGCCGTTGCCGCCCATGCTAATGCCGGTCAGGTAGACTCGGTCTGGATCGACGCGGTAAGTTTCCATGATGTCGTCGTAGAAAGCGTTGAGCATCTCCACGCTCCACCAACCGCCGTGTGGGCACTGGGGGGAGACTATGATCATGGGGAATTCCTTGCCCTTCTCGACCAGCTTGGGCGGGCCGTGGCAGGCGACTTTTTTCAGGTTGTTGCCTCGTTCGCCGGAACCATGCAGGAAGATCATGAGCGGCCACTTCTTGGCGGGTTCCTCTTCGTAGCCCTCTGGCAGATACAGTAGGTAATCGGCCTCGACTGTCTTGACGATCTCGCGCTCAAAGTGCGCACTGCGTTGTCGGTTAATTTCGGTTCCGGCACGAAGCGGCGTCCCCAGCACCAACAGTGTTAGTGCAAATAGACCCGCACAGAAGCTGCGCGTATGAATCAGTTGCAAGTCACGAGCTGTCATAGCGGTATGATGTTGTCTCTTAAAATCTGCTCCCGCAAGTGAGAAACGCTGGGGGCATTGGCTTGGGGCGAGCCGACAAATAGGCTATTCGTCGCGGATGTCCGCGGCCTTGGCGAGCGCCTCGGTGATGCCCTGGCCGATAAAGTCCATCTTGGCAAACTGGCTGATCTTTTTACGGCAGTGGCTGAGCTCGTCGTTGATGAAGATCACGCGGTAAAGCTTGGTCGCCTCCATGAGTGCGATGATTGCCACGTCGCGCGGATCGGGGATTGCACCTTCGGCGAGGATTGTCATGCGGATGCGGGTGCGCACCTCGGTTTCCTCCTTACCATCGATCATGGGGTAGGTTCGCTCGCCCTTAATCCACAGAAACTTCTTTTCGCGCTCCTCCAGGATGCCCTTGTGGACAAGGCCCGCGAAGATGCGCGGCTCGAAGTGCTCGGCTTTGGCTGCGAGTGCTTCGATGGTGGCGACGATACTGGGCTGTGCGCCGAGCCCGCTAATGATCGACAACGCTTCATCGAGCAGCGGATCGCTGGTCGGCTTGGTGTCGATGAGGATCAGATTTTCCGTGTCGGTGTCGATCTGGTTGATGAAGGCCAGTTCCATCATGAGCGCACCGGCGATCGCGTAATCAAAAGCGCGGCGGGGCACATTACGGTGCATGACGCCGGTTTCATCGTTCAAGGCAAGCAGGGTAATTTCTTCGGCAAATCGGAGCATGTCAGGCTTTATTACGTTCAGAGATAGCAGTGGCAACGAAATTGTCGGGCCGAAGGGCGTCCTCCGGTTACTATTTGGGTTTGATTGGATGTAAGCCATTGGTAATCAGCGACATGTGGAGATTTTTGGCGGTTTGCCTTTTCGTAAAACAGTACTTTTATGCCATTTTTGGTGCATTTTAGAGGCAATTTGTGGAATGTAGCGCAAACTTTTGTGCTGTGCACTGGCCTGTTGGCAAGAATACGGGTTGTCAGTTCGCCCAAATTCGTCCGTGCTAAGCGGCGATGTCGATGAGCTGGAAACAACGCCTTGTGGCCCATTTTTGGCTAAAGGCTATTGGGGAGACGATGGCGATCACGCTTTTCATGGTCGTTTATTTTTACGTGATGCGTAACCCGCTCTTCCCGGTCCGCGTCATGCCGCTGATGACGCCAGATCACTGGGCTCCGCTCTTGCCGTGGACCACCTGGGTCTACTTTTCACTTTGGATATACATATGCATTCCGACGGTCTTCATGGGCGCACGGCAAGTGCTTTGGAATTATTTTCTCGGCGCCTTGCTTATGGCGATCATTGGGCTGGGTGTTTTTGTGGGCTACCCGACGATGGCGCCGCCTTTTGACATCGATTGGGACCAATACCCCGCGTGGCTCTCCTTCATGAAAGGCGAGGAGATGGCCGGTAATGCCTGCCCCTCGATGCACGTTAGCTACACGGTGCTTGCCGCGCTGTGGACCACATGGATGCTGCGTGTGGTCAAAGGCCCAGGCTGGTTGCATGCGCTTAACATCGTCTGGGGGCTGGCTATCGTCGTGTCGACTATGACGACCAAGCAGCACGTTTTCATCGACGTCGCCCTTGGCGTTCTGCTTGGCGTGATGGTATTTGCCATAAATATGTATTGTGTGCGTCGGGCTCGGGTGGCACTCTAGCTCCGTGCTATGAAAGGGCGGCTCTTGGCAGCGTGTATTGGGCTTAAGCTGACTGGACTTTTGATCGTCTGGGGCGCGCATATGCCATTGCTCGGCTGGACGGTATTCTTTCTGTGTGGCGGCGGCCTTGCTGTGGCGCACCTGGTCATTCCGCAGTGGCAAGGCGTGTGCGATGTCGTGACAGCTTTTGACTCTGGGCAACAACCAGCCGTTTGGCTGACCATCGATGACGGGCCCGATCCGGAAGACACCCCACGCCTGCTGGAGCTGTTGGCGAAGCACCAGGCCCGCGCCACGTTTTTCCTCATTGGCGAACGCGCCGCGCACTACCCGGAGCTGGTCCAGCAGATCCGCGACGCCGGCCACGAGCTCGGCTGCCACACCTATTCGCACCCGCGCTTTTCATTCTGGAGAATGGGTCCCCGCGCCGCCGCGGCCGAGATCGACCGCGCGTTGCCCTTCCTCGAAGCAACCCGTGGCGAGGTGACCCTTTTTCGGCCGGCCGTCGGCATTAAAAACCTTTGGCTCAATGGCATCCTCAAGGCGCGCAAATTACATTGCGTGGCTTGGACAATTCGCAGTGGGGATGGCTTGGGCCGCGACCCGCAGGCCATCATCCGCCACGTCGCCAACCGGGCCCGCCCCGGCGCGATCATCCTCATGCACGAGGGGCCCGAGGTTGCGGGAAACGTCCGCCTGGCCGCCATTGCCGGCGTGCTGGAGAGCCTCAGCGCGCAGGGCTACGCCTTTATCCTGCCGACGGAGGATCAATTCCGCTTCGCGCCAGTCAAATTCACCACCACTCCAACCTCAACGAAGGAACTACTATGCAACTAGGAATGATCGGCCTCGGCCGCATGGGCGCCAACATCGTACGCCGCCTCATGAAGAACGGCCACACCTGCGTCGTCTTCGACACCAACCCGGACTCTATCGCCGCGCTTGAAAAGGAAGGCGCCGTCGGCGCAACCACCCTCCAGGAATTTGTCGACAAGCTCGAAAAGCCCCGCGCGGCCTGGGTCATGATCCCTGCCGCCATCACCGAAAAAGTCGTCTTCGAACTCGCCGAGCTCCTCGACGAGGGAGACATCGTCATCGACGGCGGCAACTCCTATTTCCGCGACGACCGCGCCCGCGCCGCCAAGCTCGCCCCCCGCGGCATCCACTACATCGACTGCGGCACCAGCGGTGGCGTTTGGGGCCTGGAGCGCGGCTACTGCCTCATGATTGGCGGGCCCAAGGACGCCGTCCAGCACCTCGACCCGATCTTTGCCACCATCGCCCCCGGCGAGGGTGACGTCGAGGCCACCCCCGGCCGCCCCGAAGGCGGCACCGCGCAAAAGGGCTACCTGCATTGCGGCCCCGCCGGCGCCGGGCACTTTGTCAAAATGGTCCACAACGGCATCGAATACGGCATCATGGCCGCCTACGCCGAGGGCCTCGACATCCTCAGCAACGCCAACTGCGACACCAAGTCCAAAGAGATCGACGCCGAGACTGCGCCCTCCATGCACGGCGACTTGGACTACGACCTCGACCTCGGCGAAATCTCCGAAGTCTGGCGCCGCGGCTCCGTCATCGCCTCCTGGTTACTCGACTTGACCGCCGCCTCCTTCGTTGGTGATCCCAAGCTGGACAAATTCTCCGGCCGCGTCTCGGACTCCGGCGAAGGTCGTTGGACGATCGAAGCCGCCATCGAGTCGGCGACCCCGGCGCCCGTCCTCACCAGTGCGTTGTATGAGCGCTTCCGCTCCCGCGAAGACGCCGCCTTCGCCGACAAGGTCTGCTCCGCCATGCGCTTCCAATTCGGCGGCCACCTGGAGAAGAAGGAGTAGGGGCAGTGGCGGACTCCCACATTTAGCACGCATTGACACCAAAGCCCCTTGGGGTGCGTCTCAAGGGGCCTTGGCGAAGCAATCGGCATTCAGGATTTTGATTTTGGGGTGATGAGGGGGACGTAGCGGAAACTGTCCTCGTAGTAAACGTAGAGGCGGTTCATTCCGTCAGGGTTGAGGGCGGCTTTGGCTTCATCGAAGCTCTGGACGGGGGCTCCGTTGATGGATTCGATGACTGTGCCGGGCTGAAGGATCTGGCTGTATTTTTCGCTGACTTCGGCAACGAGCAGACCGTCGATGTCGGCGGGGATCTTATGCTCCAAGCGGTCGCGCGGCGAAATGGGCATCACGCTGATCCCGGAAATGAGCGTATCTGGCTTGGCATGAGTTTGCGGCTGCGCTGGGGTTTGGGGCGCTGGAGCAGAGCCATTAATCAACGCTTCGCGGTCGCCTAGCGTGACATTGATTTTTATCGGCTGGCCACTGCGGAAGACCGAAAGGCCCACCTCTGTGCCAGGCGCGCGGCTGGAAATCAGGTAGATCAGCTCTTGAACGGAGTCTACGCCCTGGCCGTCGACGGCGGTCACGATGTCACCATGCATAAGGCCGGCGTCGGCGCCTGGCATGCCAGGCGTCACGCGTACGACCAATGCGCCGCGGGTGCTGCTGAGCCCAAAGGCCTGAGCGAGCTCGCGGGATAGCTGGTCGAGCTGCACGCCGATGAAGCCGCGGCGGACCTCGCCGTCGTTGACAAGGCTGTCCATGATGCGGGCCGCGAAGTTAATGGGGATGGCAAAACCGATGCCAATGCTGCCGCCTGTCGGGCTAGCGATGGCGGAGTTAATGCCCACTACGCGGCCTTGGGCATCGACTAGTGGGCCGCCGGAGTTGCCCCGGTTGATCGAGGCATCGGTTTGGATAAAGTTTTCCATTCCGGGCCCGTTGCGGGTGTTGTAGATGCCGAGGTCTGTGCGATCGAGCGCGGAGACGATGCCTTGGGTAACGGTCAGCCCGATGCCCAGTGGGTTGCCCGCAGCAAACACGATGTCGCCCACGCGGAGCTGTGCGCTGTCTCCCAGTGGCAGGAAGGGGAGTTGCTCGCTGCCGACGTCGATCTTGAGCACCGCCACGTCGGAGGAGGCGTCGGCTCCGACTACGGTGGCTTCGAATTCACGGCCATCGTCGAGCTTGACGATGACTTCGTCGGCCTGGCTGTTGCCGCCGCTCGACACCACGTGGTTGTTGGTCAGCACGTAGCCATCGGCGGTCACGACAAAGCCTGAGCCCACGCCCTGGACTGTCGGGTTTTCGTCCATGCGATAGTAGCGGCGCAGCATGCGCTCCTGGCGGCTAAGCTCGGCGTAGCTGGACGTGTGGACGCTGACTACGGCGGGCGTGACGTCTTCCAGCACGTCGGCAAAGCTGACAATGCGCGGCCCGTTGCGGTCGAGCGGCGAGGCGTCGCGCTCGACTTTAGCCGGCGGCAGGTCGTCTTTGGCGGCGAGTTGATTGGCGGCGAACCCGGCTACAATCGCCGACGCCGCAGTTATCGTGAATGCGAGGGTGAGCTGGAGGGAACGTTTCATGATGCTTTTTGGAAATTAGTCGTCTGGCTCTGGGATAATCATGGTCCCCAGCGAGTGCCGATGCTTGGGATCGCTATAATATACCCGATCGGCGCCTGGGTGCAAGTTTGGGAGCTCGCAAGTGTGAAGGGTGGTCGGCGTCCGCAAATGTATGTGCGATAAGGGACAATGATTTGCGCCCAAGGTTTCGTTGATGATGGAATCCTGCTCAAAATTCTCTCGGAATCGAGTGATTGGCGACAAAATGACCCGCCGAGCTGGGGGTTTTACCAGAAAAAGCTCGACAGGAAGCCGGTTTTACGCCTCTATAGAAGGTTTACGCGCAGTAGCGCTCAATCAACTCACAAGCTATCTAAAATATCAATGGCGCAGAAATCGTTATTGGCTTCTCGCAAGTTCATTAAGCCCTCTTTCTCATACCTTATTGAGAAAAAACGCGACGGGGGCGAGTTCACGGACGAAGAAATTCGCTTCATTGTCGACTCGATTCTCGACAAGGAAATGCCCGAATTTCAAATGGCCGCATTGGCTATGGCCATCTATTTCCAGGGCATGTCTGCTCAGGAAACGGCTGTTCTGGCAGAAGAGATGATGCTCTCCGGCGAGGTTATTGACCTTTCAAAATTAACGCGTCCCAAGATCGCCAAGTATTCCACTGGCGGCGTTGGCGACAAAACAACCCTCGTGCTCGCGCCTTTGGCCGCTGCTTGCGGGGTCATCATGCCTGCGATGAACGGGGTCGACGAAAATTTCGTCATCAGCAATCTCGATAAGCTCAGTGCGGTGCCGAAGTTCAAGCCCGATATGGACCTGAAGGACTTCATCAAGCAGCTCGACACTGTTGGCTGCGCGATCGTTTCCCAGCACCCGGAAATCGCACCGGTCGATGGCATCCTTTACAACCTGCGCCAGAGCACGGCCACCATCCCGAGCCTCCAGCTCATCACCGGCAGCGTGCTGTCGAAGAAGCTATCGGAAGGCGCGGAAGGTCTTGTGGTCGACGTCAAGTGGGGCAATGGCTCCTACATCAAGGACGTCGAGCAGGCCAAGCAACTCGCGCGCAGCATCACCCGCGTCGGTCGCAGCATGAAGCGCCGTTGCGTGGCCTTGGTCACCGACATGAACCAACCGCTCGGCGACACCGTCGGCACTGGTCTGGAACTGCTCGAAGCCGTCCAACTGCTCAAGGGCGAAGGCCCGGAAGACCTGCAAGAGCTCGTGCTCAAGCTCGGTATGGAAATCGTCCGCCTCGCCGGTGTGGCTGGCTCGACTCTGTCGGCCAAGCAGACCGTGCAAAAGCATCTTAAGGACGGCTCCGCGCTCGAAAAGTTTAAGGAAATGCTCGAAGCCCAAGGCGGTGACACCAGCTTCATCGACGATCCGGAAAAGATGCCGACCGCCAAATATGTGCGTAAGCTTCCGGCTCCGAAGCGTGGCTATGTCCACACGATCAACGCCGGTCAGATTGCCCGCGGCGTGCAGATCCTCGGCCAGAAGAAGAACGGCAAGTATGATCCAGCCGTCGGCGTATCGGAAATCAAGAAGGTGGGCACCCAGGTCAAGCAGGGTGAGCCGCTCATGATGATCCACTACAACGACGAGTCCAAGCTGGATAGCGCCCTCGAATACCTGCGCAGCGCTTACCGCCTGGCGCCGAAGCGCCCGAATCCGCCCGAGCTCATCGTCGAACGCGTCGCCTAAGCGCAGCTTAGGAATCTCGATGCTCCGCATCGCAGCGCCCAAAGTTTGGTCGCACGGTGAGGTTAGCGAAAGGAGATGTTTATAGTTTACAGCAAAAGCCCCCGGCCAGAAATGACCGGGGGCTTTTTTGCGGTTCATCGTCATTTACCGAGGAATGCATGTTTAATCATAAGGCCACTTCGATTAGCAGACTGTTTCCACGCTGCAGATGATCGTTTGTTGCTTTTCGATGTTCGCAGAGCGCGCGTGGAGGACTGTGAGGGCTCCGCGATGATGTATTTGAGTTATACCACATCTCACTAGTATCGTGAGTTATGAAGTTTCATGAAGCATTTGCTGAAGCGCGTGCCCATCCATTACCAACGAGCTTGATGACCCGCCTCTTGTCTGCCCACCAGTCTTCTAGGTGTGCTGCGACGACTTGGCCTAGGGTTTCGGTGCTTGGCCACAGTTGGTTGGCGGTGTGATCTTGGATGAGATCCCAGAGTTTCTCGATCGGATTGAGCTCTGGGCTATACGCTGGCAGCATGATCGTGTGGACTCCCTCGGGGATCTTCGGGTGGCCGTCTTCGCTCGGATGGAAGCCCTCACCGTCCCTCACAACAACGTGCTGATGCTCGGGAAACTCAGCCTTGATTTGTTCCAGGAAGGCCTGTGTCCAGTCGAGATTCACGCTCGGGGTTTGGATGAAAACAGCTTCGCCATCGACGATGTCGAGCGCCCCGTAACAGTAGCTCCACGTGTATTTGCTCTGCCATAGCTTGTGCGGACGATGCCCTTTGAGCGTCCAGACCCGACGCAGGCTTGGTAGCAGTCCATAACGACTCTCGTCGGTGACCCACACCTTGACTGGCAACGACTTACGAATCAGCAACGCCTTCAGTTTGCCATAAAACGAGCGCTTAAACTTTTCGGCTTTGATCGGGTTCCTCTTTTCGTGGGCGGGGCGCGGTTCCGAGCGAAGCGACAAAGACCGGACGCGTTGGCGGACCGGACCACCCGCAGCACCCCAGCCACTTTTTTTAACCAGCGCCAAACCGTTTTGTAGCTAAAGCGACGGCCAAAATGACTTTCAAGCTGCTGCTGAGCTTGCACAGCGGTGTTCCAGTGAGACGCTGCTAACAGTGTTGTATGTCGCAGCTTGGTGCCGCGATGATGCCCGAGCGGGTGCCTCAGTTCTTGAGCGCGCGCCCGGCGAATTGGTTTACCCAGTCAATTTCGTTGGCAAAGAGATCGCGTAGGATTGCTTCGTATCGCTCTGGTAGTGCGCGTTTGTCGTTTTTCTTGTCGGTGGGGGACACGACTTTGCCCATGCGATGCGTGAGAAATTTTTCGTGTGCCTGCACACCAATGAAGCGCATGGTGTCGAGCAGGAGTTGCTCGGGGTTGTCGCGCAAGTCATCGAAGAGCCCGACGAACAAGTTGCCGGTGGCAACTTTGCTTTTCCAGAGGGAATGTATTGCAGAAAAATTGCCGCAGCCGCGCTGGTAGTCGCTGGTGAGGAACGCCTCAACTTCCGCGGACGGAATGTCCTCAATGGTGCGGTATTTCGCGTTGTAGAGGCTCTGATTGGAGATGTCTATTTTCAAATGCGCCCACGCCCGTTTTATCGGGTTGCGGAGCATGATGATGACTTTGATTTCGGGGTTGAGTGTGAGTATTTCGTCAATCGTCTCAGGGGGCAGCATGGCGGCATAACTGGCGGTGCCTTCGCCAATGGCTTTGATGCGGAAGAGCTGCTTGTAGTAGCGGAAGTAGGCTATCTGCCGACACAGGCGCTCTTTGGGCGAGAGGCGAAAGTAGTCCAAATACCACTCCAGGCTGCGCGTTTCAAACTGCGGGTGGTCCGGTTGGGTAAGGCGATTGAAGTAGAACATTTCCTTGGGGGTGCTGAAGAGAATCTCCGGATGCACCGCGAGGTTTTCGGCAAGCCAAGTTGTGCCAGTACGCTGTGGGCCGACGATGAGGAAGTCGGGGAAAGCGTTACTCGACAGTGACTCGCCGTCGATTTCACAGTAACGCAGATCGCTCTTCTGGATTGAGATGCTGGCCATGATTTGCTTGGGTGCAGAATCCTGTACGGGCGGCTTGGTAAGGCGAGGCCTTTTTCGCTCGCGGCAGGCCGTCAACCGCTGGTCGCTGCGAGCCTCAGGCTTAGGGCGCCGGTTGCTCGTCGAGCGAGGCCTTCGCGTTTTGGAGTACGATGGTTTGCGTGGGGAAGGCGAACTCGATGCCCGCGGCGTTGAAGCGGCGAAGGATCTCGCTGTTCACCCAAGTGGCGTGCTTGAGATACTCCATATAGTCAGCGGGGTGATACCAGTAGAGCACCATGATGTTGAGCGAGTCGGCGTTCATCTTGTCGAAGAAGACGCGAGGAGCGAAGTCTGGATAGTTGATGGACGCGTTGCTCGGGGGGGCGTCTTCGTCGTTAGCCTCGGCTTTTTCGGCGGCTTCGGCGTCGGCCTCGGCGGCTTCCTGTTTGGCTTCTTCGAGCTTTTGCTCATCGGCTGCGGTGGGCTGGGTTTCGTGGTGCGCCAGGAGGTCTTCGATGATGCGCATGCCCTCGGCAATTTTTTCCGGTGTGGTGTCGTAGGTGACGCCCACGTTGAAGAGCCGCTTGATGTAGGGGCGGCGACCTACGTTTTCGATCTCGGCGCTGGAGAGCTCGTCGTTCGGGATGGAGACGAGGTGGCCGTCGAGCGTGCGAATGCGGGTGGAGCGCAAGCCGATCTCTTCGACGATCCCATCGACCCCACCGGTGATGATGCGCTCGCCGATTACGAATGGCTTATCGAGCACCAGCATGATACTGCCAAAGACATTCTTGAGCGTGCTTTGCGCGGCGAGGGCCACGGCCAGGCCGGATACCGATGCCCCGGCGAGGAGGGTGGCGCCGGAGAAGCCCAGTGCTTGCAAGCCCTGGATCAGCACGCCGATTGCGATGACAATGCTCAGGATGCGGATGCCGAGGCGGATCAGGTATTGGTCGATGCGGTGGCTGTCGGCATACATTTTTTCCGACTTCAGGGCGAGTTCGGCGATGAGGCTGCCGATGACCACGATGATGGTGATATTTGCCGCGAGTACAATGATGTCGGAGATCGTGACGATGAGCTGCCAGGCTTCGCCGGTCAGGAACACCTGCTCGTCGAGGAAGTAAATTACGGCCTTGGTCAGGCCAATGGCGAGCAGTGGACGAATCATCGAAAACGCGTTCACTGCGAGCGGCCCCATGTCCTTGGTGATGCGCTTGATGCTGATGTGTACCACGTAGAGCACGCCGAACATGACAGTGAAGGTCGCCAGGGTGAGGATCCATTGCCAGATGGTTTGCTCGTAGATATCGGTGCTCATCCAGTCGGGCAGGGCGCGGATGAAGCGCGTGGGAATCATGGGGCCCGAGGTGAGGAAGTAGAGGTCGTAAAAGCCCTTGAACTGATCGCGCAGGTAGGGGTAGTTGGCGGCCTGGTTGTAGAGGTCGAGCGCGTCGTCGAGCGTGGTGTTGACGAAGAGGTAGTGGCCCTCGAGGTCGCCGTGGTTGATTCGGGCAATTTCGATAGGCGTGTCCGGAATGCGGTAAACGCCCAGGCGACCTTCGCGCACGGCCTTGGCCATCTCGTCCTCATCGGGGATCTCGCTGAGTGGCGGCAGGCCTCGGCGGGAGAGGTACTCGCACATGTAGACGGTGGCTTCGATGGCGGCTTCGGCTTGAAAATTCTCCGGGATGTCGTCCATGTCGAAGAGGTCGGCGAGCTCGTTGGCGATGTTGTCGAGGTCGTCCTCATTATCCCAAGTAACGCCGTCTGCGTTGATGAGGGTGTAGTAACTGTCGGCCAGGTAGAAGAAGCTCTCGAGCGTTGCGCGCGGGCTGCGCGTGTCCGAGGCAAAAGTGGTCATCTGGTCGATGAGGTTGTCGGCCGCGAGTTTTTGGTCGACGTAATCGAGTGCGCCGAGGTGCGCTCGTTTGTATTGGTCGGAAGTGGACTCGTTAGAGGTCACGCTGGTGTCGTTGGGCCCTTCGCCGAGGTCGACCGCCGATTCCTGCGCATAGGTGAAAACACACACAGACAGGCACAGTAATGAAAATAGCAGCTTCATTGTAGTAAGGTATCGACCTTATCTAACGCTTCCTAACCGCTGAGCGCAATTTTTTAATAAGAAATATGGCAAGCCGTTTGGGTCGCTTCGTGCTCGCAGTCAGGGTGAGTTACGCGCTGTCTCAACGGTAGTGGCACCGCTGCCGGACGTTTATTCTGTCGGGTGTACCTGAAATGTAGCGTAAGACATCACGAAGAGCACGCCTGCGCAGATTCCTAGTCCACAAAGCCCGAGAATGTAGAACTTGAGTAGCCGCGGTTTGATCGCCTGCACTAGCAGCCCAAGGCCAACGATGATGCAGACGCCGCTCATCATCAGCGGCAGTGCGTCGGATTGGTTCTGCTCCAAGCCCATGAACGGCAAAAACACGCCACAAAGAAAGATGATGAAACCGCCTATGCCGATGGCATTGCTGGACATTTGGGGTGGGGAATCATGTGCCTGCATGGCTGATAATGGCTAGCCTATCAGCATGTAGTGTTCAATCGTAAAATATCGCAGCAAAGTTCCAGCGATGGCAACACATCCCGAGGCGTGGGCGTGGGTTGGCGGTCTTCGACGAGGCTTGCGATGAATTCCGCGGTCTCGGCGTAGGAGCCGTTTTTGATGAAGCCGGGCTGGTCCTTGCCGGGCTCGGTGTGGATGACTTTCGCGCCGTCATCCCAAGCCATGAACTCGCCGGTGCTCATCTCGCCATTACTGGTGTGGACACGGAAGCGGTCGCCGAAAAATTCGTAGGCCTCGTCGCGCATGCCAGCGGTTGGGTAAACTTCGAGGAGCCCTGCGACGCCGTTCGCGAACTGGATGTCCACGCGATACCAGATGACGCCGTTGACATCCCGCGTGGTCACTTGGTAATCGGCGATGTCTCCGGCAAACCAACGCATGGCGTCGACCACATGCAGGCCGGTCTCGGAGAAAAACTGCGGTTCGGTGCGGTCCTTGCGGAACATCGTTGCGCGGAAAAACTCCACTTTGCGCCTGGCCATCCACTCCTTGGCGGCGACGAGAGCGGGGTCGAACCGGCGGTTGACGCTCACCATCACGCGGGCGTTTTTCGCGGCAACGAGGTCGCAGATTTCCTGGGCCTCGGGCACGTCCACGCCGGGCGGTTTTTCAATGACCAGTGGAATGTCTGCCTCGATGATTTGCGTGGCGATCGCCTTGGTGAACTTAACCGGGGTAATCGCGATGACGCCGTCGAGCGCTTCGTTGGCGAGCATGTCATCGATGCTCGTATAGCTGCGCGCAAAGCCGTACTCGGCGGCCGTGTTCTGCGCGACCTCCGGGTTGATGTCGCAAAAGGCAGACAGCTCAATGACTCTGGGATGCTCGGAAACGTAGCGTTGCAGGGAGGGGAGGTGATTGGCGCGGGAGTGAGCCCCACCGCCAATAAGGCCGATTTTTTTCATGGGGGCTTATGAAAGTTCCCAATCGTGATTGGCTAGGCAAGTCTTGATTTAGCTCGCTTTCAACAACGGCTCAGCTGCGTCGTCGTCCGCGCCGGTGTCGATGAGCAGCTCCATCTGCGGGCTTTCGAGCTGGCTGCCGGGGGAGACGGTGCGGCGGTCCCACGGAATAAGGCCCGCAAACCACCAGCGCCAAAAGCTGAGGCCGTGGTCGGGATTGGCGGCGAGGAGCTCACGGAAGGTCACCTCGGCTCCGATGCGACGTCCGGTGGCTTCGTGATAGCATTCCTGGACGAATTTCGAACAGTAGAGTCGGCGTCCATCGAGGTCGAAACCGATGTCATACCAGCGGCCTAGGCGGGACTCTGCTGCGCGGTGGAGGGCGCGGCCTTGGGCTTCAGTCAGAGGCGCAGTCGGGCGGGTAATGGCGTAGCGGCGCTTGTCACTACGGGCAATGAACGATTCCAGCGAGACGCGGCGTGCGCGCGGAATGGCGCTTTCGTAGACCCACGGCGTCCCCTCTTTGTCATGGAGAATCATCCCGACGTGAGACGTCCAGCTCATGCTGGCGGCTGCGACGGCGCGAAACAGAAAGCTTGGCACGGCGATGAAGATGAGGTCGCCGTTTTGCAGCGAGCCCGGCTGTGGTAATTGTGTTAGGTCCATGCTGGTGTGGTTGCGTTTGTCGGGCCAATTTGATGGCTTAATTGTTAAGTAATTGAAGGACAAATGATTGTAAAAGTGGATAGGCGATGCTTCCAACCGTTGCCCTATCTATATTTGACGGGAAACCTCCAGTGGTGTTCAAAAAATGTCGGTTCGTGTAAGGAGGATTTCTATGGTTACCCCAGGTTTTGCCATACGGCAATCTACTGATAAAAAATTGAGGGGTTGAGAACCTTGACTCAAATACGTGTTTAAACAGTATCTTTACTCGTGAATGCTGACCTGCAACAATACTTGCCGGTGATTTTGGTCATCGGTGGGGTGATTGCTACTGGGCTTTTTGTGAAGAAGACCGGTTGGTTTGGCGTTATTTTGATCGGCGTGCTCGCTGCAATTTGGATCTTTAAGACCAACCCGCAGTGGTTCAGTAACTTCGATGGCGCGATGGAGCGCCTGGTTAAAGTGGAGCGTAAGTGACGCATTCAGTGCCTGAATCTGGCAAGTGGCCAGTTTTTCATGGATAATGCTTGTGCTCGTTTGGATACGCTATAATAAAACGCGGCATGCTCGCTACGATTCAATCTGGAGCCCTGCTGGGTATTGACGCACATTCCGTACAGGTGGAGGTCAATGCGGGTGAACACGGTGATCCCAAGGTATTTATGGTGGGGCTGCCAGACTCCGCCGTTAAGGAGTCCATTGATCGCGTGCGCTCTGCGCTGAGCAACACCGGCTTTAAAAACCCGGAAACGCGGACCACGATCAACCTGGCCCCGGGTGACATTCGCAAGGAGGGCCCAATGTATGACCTGCCCATCGCGCTGGGCATGCTCGGCGCTACGCGGCAGATCGGTGACGAGAAGCTGGCTGGCTTTCTCGACCAATACATCATTGCTGGCGAGCTGAGTTTGTCCGGAGGTCTACGCCCTATTCGAGGAGGGTTGGCGTTGGCCATGCTAGCGCGGCAGACGGGTAAGCGTGGCGTGATCCTGCCGCCGGAGTCGGCGGACGAAGCTGCGCTCGTGGAAGACGTCGAAGTCATTCCCGTGCGCTCGCTCGACGAAGCCGTCCGACTAATCGAAGGCGAGCTGAGTGTGCAGCCACTTGACTCCAAGCAGAGCCCGTTTCGCCAACCGCCGGACGCCGCGCACTGGATCGATTTTTCTGAAGTCAAAGGCCAACATACGGTGCGACGTGCGGTGGAGATCGCGGTCGCTGGTGGGCATAATCTCCTTTTGGTCGGCCCGCCTGGCAGTGGCAAGAGCATGATCGCGAAGCGCATTCCGACGATCATGCCCGAGCCCACGCTCGACGAATATTTGGAAATCCTCGCGGTGCAGTCGGCCGCGGGTGTGAGTTTTAAAGACGAGAACCGCTGCTTTGCGCGGCCTTTCCGCTCGCCGCATCACACGATCAGTGACGTGGGTTTGATTGGTGGCGGCGCGAACCCAGGCCCGGGTGAGATTTCCCTCGCGCACCACGGGGTGCTGTTCCTCGATGAGATGCCGGAGTTTAAGCGCTCTACGCTCGAGGTGCTGCGCCAGCCGCTCGAAGATGGCGACGTGACGATCTCCCGCAGCGCGGGCAAGGTAACGCTCCCAGCCGCTTTGATGCTCGTGGCGGCGATGAATCCGTGCCCGTGTGGCTACCTCGGAGACAACCGCCACGAATGCCGCTGTAACCCGACGACGATTCAGCGCTACCGCAGTCGTATTTCGGGTCCTTTGCTGGACCGTATCGACTTGCACGTCGAGGCACCGGCTTTGACTTTTGAGGAACTTCGTTCCGCCGAGAAGGGCGAGAGCTCAGCCGTGATGCG
Organism: Cerasicoccus maritimus; assembly: GCA_031296935.1. Lineage (GTDB taxonomy): Bacteria > Verrucomicrobiota > Verrucomicrobiia > Opitutales > Cerasicoccaceae > Cerasicoccus > Cerasicoccus maritimus. Next base: position 69,754 of record JAVDPD010000004.1, on the reverse strand, counting down.
TGAGCGCGTGATGGAAGCCCGCGGCGTGCAGGGTCGACGTTTTCTGTCCGATAAAAATGGCAGTCGCTTGACGGCCTGCAATGCGCGCATGAGCCATCGGCAGATTCGCCAGCATTGCGCGATCAACCGCGAGCAAGGCGATCTGCTTCAACAAGCGATGGAAGAGCTAAAGCTCAGTGCCCGTGCCTACGACCGCATTTTAAAAGTGGCCCGCACAATCGCCGACCTCTCCGGCGCGGCATCGATCGAGACTGTGCATTTGCTGGAGGCCATCCAATACCGCAGTCTCGACCGCCGTTTGTTTTATTGACATAAATTTTCGTGCATTCAAACATCGGCGGCGTTGTTTCAGGCAGCATCCTCGTCCGCGGAAAGGGCTACGCCCACCTGTAGTATCCACAGTCATCTTTGGTATGGCGAACCTTCTCGTCGGCTCGCGGGCGTCCGGCAATCAACCATCAGGCAGTAAGCTGCCAAGGAGGTAAGTCATGAAACAATCACCGGATCCCCAATGGGTCAGCCCATTACCTGCTAAGCCCAATTGGGAGCAGCAACAAAAGCGCGCCAAGCAATTGCTGAGGGCATATTGGAAAAATGAACCAGACGCGGTTGAACGCATTCGGGCGCTTCACCCGAAAGCGCCCACTCCGGCCGAGAGTAAGCTGCTCGACGCTCAGTTGGTCATTGCGCGCGGTTATGGCTTTGCCTCGTGGGCGAAGCTGAAGCTGAAAATCGAGTCCCTCACGCAGACGCCAGTTGAGCAATTCGTTGCTGCGGTCAAGCGACGTGACCTTGCCGCTGCGCGTGCGCTTTTGGAGTCGCATGTAGCGGTGAGGGCCCAGATCAATGCTCCGCTGTTTTCTTTTGATTCCATGGCGGTGCATGCCGTGGCTGATGACCTGGAGTTTCTTGCGATGCTCAAGGAGTTCGGGGCGGATTTAAACAGCGCAACCCAGTGGAAATGCGGTGGCTTTACACTGCTCGACCAAGCCAAGCCCGAGCTCTTGCCGCAACTGCTTGAGCTCGGCGCGTCATTGACTGTGTTTGCGGCGGCGCGGCTAAACTTAGTCAATGAACTGCGTGCGATGTTGGAGTCCGATCCCGCTCTCGCCCGGGCGCGAGGAGGCGACGGGCAAACTCCGTTGCACGTGGCCGCGAGCACGGAGGTGATCGATCTATTGGTTCAATATGGCGCGGACCTGGATGCGCGCGATGTGGACCACACTGCTACGCCCGCGCAATATTTGGTTGGTCAGCCGAACCTGTGTCGTCATTTGCTCAGTCTTGGCACCACGCCCGACTTGTTTATGGCCGTGATGCTTAACGATGTCGCACTGGCGCAACGGTGTATCGAGCAAGATCCGATTTGTTTGGAGCATCGCATCGGCTTGCCGCCTTACGCGAATGATGAAGGCGGCCACATTTATATTTGGCAGTTGAAGGTGGCAGCTCCTTTGGAATTGGCGCGTCGGCTAAAGCATAAAGAGGTGGAGGCATTTTTGAATGCCCATAGTCCGGAATCGGTTGTCTTTTTGGATGCGCTTTGGCGGGCAGATGAAGTCACTGCGAAAAAGCTCCTGACGCGTGCGCCGGAATCCATGCGCACACTGGCGAATGGGAGTCGTCTCATGGCGGAAGCCGCGTGGGAATGTCGCTTGGATTCGGTGAAGTTGATGTTGGATATCGGACTCGATCCGCATGCGCGCGGCGTGCATGAATCCACTCCGCTGGATCGCGCTGCGTTCCATGGTTATGCGGAGGTGGTGGCGCTGCTGCTTGAGCGTGATCCGAATCCGCCATTAACGGCTCGTAATGAGTTTGGCGGCCAGCCACTGATGACCTGTAACCATGGTGCCCAGTATGGTTGGGAAACGGGCAAGCCGCGCGATCACGTTGCTGTGACCAAGCTTCTGCTCAATGCAGGGGCGCCGCTCGACCCAAGCTGGATGCCCACTGGTCACGAGGCTTTGGATGAGTGCTACCGCAAGCACTGGCTGGCACCACACTAGCGCGCCCGAAGAGCGGATGGTTGCGGCGATGCGGCGTGAGTATCCAGCGTCCCGCTCGACAGGTTGTTTGGTTGGAGGGCAACGCTTTGTCGTTGCCGCAACCTGCTGGCCACTCTGCCTCCCCGAAAATCTGATCCCACCTAATGCGGCAACGACGAAGCGTTGCCCTCCAGTGGGCGTTGCCTGCCTTGGGAACTGACAGTTCCTAACCGAGGAACCGGCGCGGAGCTGGTGAAATCGAGCCATTTTCGGGATGTTGGGCTATGCCTCAGCGGAATACTGGTGGTGCTGAGTCATCGCACGACCGCTGCTAAGGTTTAGCACAGGCAGTGCTAAGTAATGACACAGGCTGCGCTAAGGTTTAGCAGCGTCGGTGCTGAATAATCGCACAGGCGGTGTGATTTTATATGGAAACGAGCCCGATGTTGCCAAGGGGCGGGAGCTCGCTAGGGTTCCCGTTTATGCATGAACTTAATTGGGGGATTATCGGTTGTGGCGATGTGGTGGAAAAGAAAAGCGGTCCGTCGATTGCGTTGTGCCCGCGTAGTCGCATCTCTGCGGTCATGCGTCGTGCCGTCGCCAAACTGACGCCATTTGCGGACGCTTATGATGTGCCGCTGCGCACGGATGATGCGGACGAAGTGCTGAATTGCGAGGACGTCAATATCGTCTACATCGCTACGCCGCCGAGTCGCCATAAGGACTACGTGATCGCGGCGGCGGAGCGTGGGCATCACGTGCTGGTGGAGAAGCCGATGGGCATGACGGCGGAGGATTCGCAAGCGATGATCGATGCCTGCGAGCGCGCGGGGGTGGAGTTGTTCGTGGCCTACTACCGGCGCTTTCATCCGCACGTGGCAAAGATGCGCGAGCTGATTGCTGGCGGCGCCCTCGGCGAGTTGATTCATGGGCAGGCCGAATATTCCATGCCGTATCGGCCGGGGAAAGAGCACGGCTGGCGTGTCGATCCGCAGGTTTCCGGGGGCGGGTTGTTTGTGGATATTCTGGCGCACCGCATTGATCTGATGAACGACTTTCTAGGCGACCCAGCGGCCATGCATGGCGCTATGCGTCGTTTGCACGAAGACTCGCTGATAGAAGATTTAGCGACGATGCTGGTGACGTATGATGGTGGCGGGCAAGCTGTGTTTGTTGGGAACTTTGCGTCGCAAAGTTTTATTGATCGATTTGTGCTCTCAGGAACGCTGGGCGAAATTCGAACCGATAGCTTGGACAGTGGAAAATTTACTTTGCGATGCAAAGCGGGAGAAGAGAACTTTGCCTGTGCTCCCGATGTCGCGCCGCATGTTGGCTTAATGCGCCACATTGAATCCGTGTTGCTGGATGGCGCGCCAAATGAAACGTCTGGTCGAGATGGTCTCCTGACTGACCGTGTGTTGGATGCTCATCGCGCCTCATGATAAAACGCGGCAACCTAGGATGCCGCGTTTTATGAGGGTCCATTTGTGTAGATCAATTGCTGAGGCTGAGCCAGTCGACACGCAGTGAGTCGATGCCTGCGCCGTCGCGCCAGAGCTTGATGACGTTACTGCCCGCTTGTAGATCGATTGTCATTTGGAAGACGCCGGAGTAGTCGTTCCAGCCGGTAGTGGTGGGGAAGGTTAGCAGGGTGTCGACGCCATTGACGTTTAGCATTTTGAGTGATTCCGATCCAGTGCCATTGCCGTAGCCAATGGTCAGCGTGGCTTGCATGTCTGCGGGTGCCGTGACGATCCACTCGATGCCGGATGCAGACTTGTTGAAGCGGTCTACATAAGCCCCGTTGGATGCATTGGCGTGCGTGCCCTGGATGGCTTGGCCGAACTCCAGGCCTTCGGCTTCGGTGTATTCATCGATGCTGGCTGTGGCTGTGGTTTCGATGACGATGTAGTCGATGCGCAGGGCCGCGCCGTCGGTACTGTCGTTGTGCTTGCGATAGATTTTTATGTTATCGCTGCCGGTTAGGGTGACGGTGGCTTGGACCGAGCCGCTGAAGTCTGTCAACGAGGAGGTGGCGGGAAACGTCACATCCTGCGAGACGCCGTTGACTTCGAGGGCTTTGTTGGAGGAGGCACCGGAGCCATTGGCGTAGTAGATAGTGATCGTCGCCTGGCCGCTGCCTGCCGTGATGCTCGGGAACTCGACGCCGGCATTGGATTTGTTGAGGCCTTTGACGTAGGCGCCATAGGATGCGTTGGCGTGAGTCGCTACGTAGGCTTCGTTGCCGGGGTTGCCGAGCATGATGTTGCCGGAGTCTTCCGCTTCGATCGTGGTGATTTGGCCACCGCCGGTTACGGGCAGCGGTTCGTCGCGGGTGAAGATCACGGAATCGACGCGGATGTTCTGGTTGCTGATGGCGTTGGATTCAAGAATGACGGTGTTGTTGGCGCCAGCGAGCATGTTGGGGAGTGTCAGGGTGATGTTCTTCCAATGATTCCAACTGCCAGTGCTGACAAACGGGATGAGCAGATCGCTGCCGTTGTTCTGGAGGTATGCGCCGTTGACCTTCACCTTGACGCCGGTGGTCTTGTTAACGTTGGTGTTGTACCAGCTGTAGCGTAGTGTCATGGTGACATCTCCGCCGTCGTTGAAGCCATCGACGTTGTCAAATTGCGCGGTGTGGACGGTGGTTGTGGAACCAAAGCCAGTGATGAATTGGCTGCCGGAGCAGAGCTCAGAGCCGATGATGGTCGGTCCGCTGAGCGTGGCGGATTCACCTTCGCGGGCGTCGGCCTTGGTGCCGAGGTAGTCGAAATGAATGGCGTCGAAGTTGATGTCGCGGCTGTTTTCGAAGCGCACGGTAAAGGTGTCGCCGCTTTGCAGGTAAAGGTATGATGGAATACTTTGCGTTGCAAAGCTTGTCCAGCCGCCTGTGTCGTCCGTGCGGTTGAGGCCGAGTTGTTCGCCGTTGGCGTAGAAGAGCATCATGCCGTTGTCGGAATTGTCGCTGGTGTCCTGCACGCGGGCGATGTCGACCGAGGCGCTGTAGTAGCCGGGCTGCGTGGTGGAGATCGTGTATTCAAGCCATTCATTAACGCTGGGCTCGGAAACGTAGTAGCCGTTGCTGGCGGAGGCATCGGCGTCGATATCCACATCCTCCCCGCTGCGGTAAGTGGTGTTCGTGCCAGGGCCGCTGTCGGACTTGTCATAGTAGGCAACGCCTTTGCCACCGACGTCGAAGTTTTCCGCTTCGAGTGTGCCGGGGATGGGGTCGCTGTTAAACGCGGCTTGGCCGGAAACGCTGTCTTTTAGATTATAAACGCGCACATACTCGACGGTGAACTTCGGATTCGTGCTGGCGCCTTTTGCGCCATAGCCGCCCTCCGGCGTAACGCCGGCCCAGTTGACATTACTCGCGACTTCGGAGCTCAGGATGATGTTGGAGTAGGCGAAGGAAAGGCCATCGGTCGTTTCCCAAACCTTGGTTCCGTCGAAGTAGAACTCGTATTTTTCGGGCGTCCAGAGCACCGCGTAGGTGTGGAACTGGCCGTCCATCAGCGAGTCACCGTTATTCAGCGGCTGCGGGTCGGGGTCCGTGCCAGTTTTCTGGTGGCCGCCGTAGTAGCCGTTCCAGTGGAGCGCGCAGTGCATATCAGCAGTGAGGTCGATGGGTGTCACCTTGCGCGTGTAGCGGTATTCGATGATGTCGATTTCCGCGCCAGTCTCAGCATCGGGCGTTCCCCAAATCGGGGTGCTGCCGCCGGGCATGAGCCAGAAGGCGTGCCACGCGCCGGTGGCCCCCTGGTCGAAGCGGATGCTGGCCTCGAAGTAGCCAAAGGGGTGCAGGAAGAGATCGTTGGTGGTGATGAAGCCGGTGTGGTGGACGTCGTTGGCCGTGCCGGTTTGGTTGTCTTCGGTCCAGGTGGAGATGGTTAGTTGGCCGTTCGAGACTTCGATTGCGTCGGCGACATTGATCGCATCTTTGCGCGCGCCTTCGTCGATGTGCCAGATGGAGGGGTCGAGGGAGGAGCCGGTGAACTCGTCCTCGAAGACGAGCTCGTAGTTGGTGGGTGGTGAGGCTACGGCGCTCAGCGCGAGGGTGGCCGAGCAGAGCCAGAGCGGCACCCGGCGAAGTCGATCACGGGTAGATACAAGCATAGGGGTTTTTATGAGGTTAGCTGGATTCGTTGGCACGGTGCCACGAGTTAAGGGTATGCCTGAGAGTATGCGCATATCGCGCCCGACTGGCCATGCTGTCGTTCTGAAACCTTAATCAGTCAGTATTCAACGAGCGCGGAAACTCGCAGCGTTTACTTGCCTTTATGCGCGAGGGTCTTTTCTTTGGGCGACGTTGAACAAGCCACGTCTCATCAGTATTTTATTTTGCCTGCTCGCTCTGTTGGCGGGTTGCGACACCACGCCGCCTCCAATTATCCGCGGTGAGTATCCAATTCCGGATGAAGCGATGGTCTCGGAAGCGCCTCCTGGCGAATACGGCGGTTTGTTTGTGTCTTCGGAAAGTTCGCAGCCGACCACGTTCAATTATCTGGTTCCGAATAACCTCACGACATCAGTCATCATCAGTCGTATGTTTGCCGGGTTGACTGATTTTGATCCTAAGAAAATGAAAGTCGTGCCCGCATTGGCCAAGAGCTGGGAAGTTGGCGATGATCAAAAGACTTACACCTTTCATTTGCGCAAAGGCATTAAGTGGTCTGATGGCGCGCCCTTTACGGCGGACGATGTCGCGTTCACCTTCAATCTGATCCTCGCTGAAGATGTTGATCCGGAAACAGGAGAAAAAACTCCCCGCTATCCAACGCGGCAGTACTCAGATTTCCAATACGAGCATGGTGCCTTATCGTGCGAGAAAGTGGATGAATATACGGTCCGCTTTCGTACGCCCGACATTTATGCGCCGTTCATGTTTGATATTATGAGCCTGCCTATTTTGCCCAAGCACAAGCTGGAGGCATCGGACAAAGATCGCACATTTATGAAGATGTGGTCGACGCAGACCGGGATTGAAAATCCGTCTGAAATCGTCGGCACCGGCCCCTTCGTGCTGGAAAGCTACCGCCCCGGGGAACGCCTGATTTTAAAGCCCAATCCGCACTACTGGAAGGTTGATTCCAAAGGCCAGCGACTACCTTATCTGGATCGTCTGATCCTGAAATTCGTTGGTGACTCGAATACGTCGATCATTTCATTCGCGACGGGACAGACCAGCATTGCCGGTATTGGGCCGACTGATTACCCGTGGGTGAAGGACAATGAAGAACTCTATAATTTCTCCATCTATGAGCGTGGGCCGTCGACGTCGGTGTCGATGATTTGGTTTAACCTCAAGCCTGGGGAAAACGAAGAGGGCAAGCCCTACGTCGAGCCCTACAAGCAGGCTTGGTTTAACAACAAGCTGTTCCGCCAAGCGATGTTTTACGCCTTCGACCGCGAGGCTGTGATTGACGCCATTTTCTTCGGGCGTGGGCAGCCGCTCGACTCCATGGTCGCCAAGGCACAGGGCGACTGGTATAATGACGACGTTCGCAAATATCGCTACAACCCCGATAAGGCGCGCGAGCTGCTGACCAAAGCCGGCTTTAAGTGGAGCCCCAATGGCAAGCTGATGGGCCCCGAGGACAATGAGGTGGAGTTCAACTTGCTCATCCCGTCTGGTTCCAGTGCCTGGGAAGACATGGTAGTGACCTACAAGGAAAACCTGTCGGACATCGGCGTGACGCTGAATATCGTGCCCATCGATTTCGCAACGCTCATTCGGCGCATGGATTACACTTACGACTATGAGGCGGCAGTGATTGGCTGGGGCTCCAGCTCCGCAGCATACGATCCCTCGGGCAGTAAGGCGCTATACCTTAGCTCGGGCATTTACCACATTTGGAATCCCAGACAGGAAACGCCGGCTACTGAATGGGAAGCCCGCATTGATGATCTTTTCTATGAGCAGGAGTCCACGCTCGACTTGAAGCGTCGACAGGAGCTCATGCACGAGATACAGGCCATCCTTGCTGAGGAGTGCCCGATGATCATGCTCGCGTCTGTCGAGAGCTATGTAGGCGTGCAGAACCGCTGGCGCAATATTCGCATCCCGGCCGCTGGCATTACGACTTGGAATATTGAAGAAATCTGGACCGATCAGCCTCAGGACGAACCGGAGAAATAACCAATATGCTCAGCTACATCCTTAGACGCCTGCTAACGCTGATCCCGCTCATCCTTGCGGTGACCTTATTGGCGTCCGTCCTCATGTATATTTCGCCGGGCGATGTGCTGACGAAGCTGCGTGCACAGCCCGATGTGCCACAAGAGGTCGTTCAGCGCCTGGAGCAGCAGTATTCGCTCGTTGACTCCGAGGGTGAACCAACGCGTTGGTATGTGCGCTATGCGTCCTGGTTGGGTAACCTCATGCATGGCAATTTGGGCGAGTCCATCACCTACCGAATACCGGTTCTGACACTGATCATGCAACGCCTGCCGGCAACGTTGATCCTCTCGATGACCTCCATCGCATTTGCCTGGATGGTCGCCATTCCGCTGGGGGTTCTGGCGGCTATTTACAAAGACTCGATTTGGGATCGTTTGTCGGCGCTACTGGCATATGCTGCACTGTCGATACCGGAGTTTTTTCTGGCGATTTTGGCGGTGTATTTTGCGGCAGTCACGGGGTGGTTCCCGGTTGGCGGGCGCAGTGCGATCGGCAGTGAGTTCTATCCGATGGGCATGCAGCTCGCCGACTATGCCTACCACTTGATGTTGCCAACGCTCGTTCTTGGGGTCGGCAGTGTCGCTAGCATGATGCGTGTCATGCGCGCTAATTTCATCGACTTCATGCGGCAGGAATTTGCCACGACTGCGCGCGCCAAAGGTCTGAGTGAAAAAGTCGTGATGTTCAAGCACGTGCTGCGCAACGCGATTAACCCGCTAATTACTTCGCTGGGTTTTGCATTTTCCAGTTTGCTTTCCGGTGCCTTGTTGGTGGAAAACGTGATGAACTACCCGGGCCTTGGACAGTTGATTTTTCAGTCGCTACTGGAGGAAGACGAATACGTGGTCATGGCTGCGCTAATGATCTCGGTAATCATGCTCGTCTTGGGTAACTTGCTTGCAGATATGTTTTTGGCCTGGTCGGACCCGCGGGTGCGTTTGAGTGAGGCTGGCTCGCGCAGCAAGTCCTTTAGCCCTCTGCGCCTAGCGGTTCTTTCCGCGGTGGTCATTGGCGTGGTCATGCTCGAAATTGCGATCGAAGCTTTTGCGCCGGGTGCGATTCCCGCATTGCTCGGTGTCTTGAAGTGGGTCGCGATCATTATCGGCGGGCTCATCGTGATTTGTTGCCTGGCAATGGTAGCCTATATCGCATTTCAACTCTTTAAGCGTCTAGGTGGATCTTTGTTAAGGCGTCCATTGGGCCTCACGGCGGCGATTATTTTATTCGTATTGTATTTTGGAGCTGCATTCGCCGGATTTTTGGCACCTTATTCGGTTAGTAAAAACAACCTCTCGCAGTCTTTCCATCCACCGACGGCGATCTTTTGGGACGGTGGTTTTCGCGTGCAAGCATACGAAAATGTCGACCGTGCGGTGAGTCGATATGAGCCTGTCGAAGGCAAAAGCTATCCGCTGGAGTTTTTTGTTGAGGCAGAGGAGCCGTCGAAGGTTTTGGGCTTTATCCCGGTTAGTGTGAAATGCTTTGGCGTGCAGTCAGATGATCCGACTGTGCGCGTCTACTTGCTGGGCAGCGACAACATGGGGCGTGATGTTTTTTCACGCTTGCTCTATGGTTCGCAAATTTCCCTGACGATTGGCTTGATCGGCATTTCCATCACGCTGACACTCGGTTTTATCGTTGGTGGCTTGGCGGGTTACTTTGGTGGATCGGTGGACTTTATTGGCATGCGTGTGGTGGAGTTTCTGCTATCGATTCCGGGGCTGTATCTGCTGCTCGCGTTGCGCTCGGCGCTGTTTCAGCCAGGCTTTTCTTCCGGGCAGGTGTATTTGGCGATCATCATTATTTTATCGATCATTGGCTGGGCTGGCGCTGCGCGTGTGATTCGCGGTATGACGCTTTCGGTCAGCAGTCGTCAGTATGTGATGGCCGCTGAAAGCATGGGCCAACCGGCATGGAAGATTCTCTACAAACACATTCTGCCTAATCTCGCCAGCTACCTTCTGGTTGCTGCAACTTTATCGATTCCCGGATACATCTTGGGTGAGGCTGCACTGTCCTTCTTGGGGCTTGGCATTCAGGAGCCGTCGGCTTCTTGGGGGCTGATGCTTAAGCAATCGCAAAGTGACATGAAGGTGCTGTTTCTCAACTTCTGGTGGCTGCTCACACCGGGGTTCATGATCTTTGTAACCGTGGTTTCCTACAACGTTTTGGGTGACGTTCTCCGCGACATCGTCGACCCCAAAATGAAAACCCAATAGGCAGCGTCCCGCTGCACCGGCAGATGCCTTGCATCTGGATTTGCCCATTGGGCAAATGGCTTATCCAGCTAAATGGGGTAGGGCGCAGTATCCAGACAAGCCGCAACGTTGCCTCACTGCAGATAGTGCGCAGTCTCCAATTCGATTCCGCTCATGACAGGCTAGATATGCCGCAACCTTTGATGGATGCGTATTCGATAAACGCAAAAAGGACAGGCGCCATTTGACGCCTGTCTCAGGTTAACTTTGCAATGCAAAGCTTGGGGGAGTCTTAGCCTTTGGTCTTGATGTAGATTGGATACGGGCCGATCTCCACGCTGACCTTGCCGTTTTTGACGGGCAGCCTCTTTTCGTTGCCGACGAGGTCGTAGATGGAAACTTGGCCGCTGGCGTCGACGTCGATCTCGACTTGCTTCGGTCCGAGGACGTTCCAGGCGACGACGGTGTTGGTTTTGTTGCCAGTCTTGTGGTCACTGATGAACTCGTAGATGAAGCTGTTGTCTTGGCCGTCCGATTGTGCGCCGGTCAGCTTGGGATTCGGCATGAGCGAGGTGATGTTTTTGGTCGCGTAAGCAACCGGGCGCCACTCGAAGTCTGAGCGTGCCATGAAGCCGCCATTGTAGCCGTCGGTATCGTGCAGGTGCATGATGAAGACGCGCTGCACGCCCAGGCGTATCGCCATTAGGTAGGTGCGGATCACGTGCGCGGCATTTTCGTCATCACTCACGCGTATGCTTGTGTGTTTGGGCTCGTCCTTGTAGCGGCCGCCCGAGGCTGAGCTGATTTCGTGTCCAACCTCAGTCCACCAGATGGGCTTGAGGCCGCCATGTGACTCCAGAAGCTCGCGCATACGCATGGTGTTTTTGGCCACGTTAACGGCGCCCCATTTCTTCAGCTTGTTGGCTTCAATCGGAGCGCCGTGTGTGTAGGGGTGTGTCGAAAAGATGTCGTAGGTCTGGGCGATGGCGTCACCGCCGTCGCGATAGACGCCTTCGACAAAGCGGTAGTCTGCGCTGGTGGCCCCACCGCCGCCGCAGGAAAAGCCGACGATGGGCAGCGCGTTCGGATGGCTGTGGACGACTTCGGCCACGGCTGGCAATACTTTGGCATACAAAGCTTCGCGCTCCGCCTCGACTTCCGCGCGCGGTTCGCGATCGGGGATGACATATTGATAGTTAGGCTCATTGAGTGCTTCAATCGCGGAGATTGGCGACTTCAGCCCCGTGCCTTCATACAGCGTGCCGTTGGGGCCATATTTATCGAGGAAGGCAGCGTAGGTCTTCTTAATGCTGGCGATGTATTCCTCGTCCGATTCAAATGCCGGGCGCTTGCGCTTCTCGCGGTATTGCGGCCAGACGCATTGGTTATCGACGGTGTACATGACTTCCACGTCGTTGCGGGCGGCGATTATCAGGGCCTCGTCGGATTCGTAGGCGGGGCCGGCGATACGCAGCGACTTCACGCCCATCTTGTTGATCTCTTTGTAGGCGCGCTCGTATTCGCCGCCCCACAAGTAAATGCCATACACCGGGCGATCCTGACAGGGCAGGGCGGTGATTGTCGATAGCGGTGGGAAGGCGGGCTCTGCTGGCTGCCACTCGCGCTTGGCCGGATTTTCGGTAGGCTGGGCAAAGTAGTCGCTTGGCACGGCAACAGCTAAACTCGCGGCAAGGAGGGTGGGGGTGATTAGGGGAATTTTCATAACTATTGGGTTATAGGGATAGTATAGCTATAACTTAGCTGGCGGTAAACCAAAGGGCCTTCGACTGCATCGAATCGGGATTGGCATGCACTAATCAGACCTGGTCCGCTCGTGACTGTTCATATTTGGGTGGCGTCTGAAAATTTGCTCGCCAAATCTCGTATCAAGTGCTTAATTTGAATAATCACAAGATTGATTAGCCTAATGAATACCCCAAAATTATCCCTGATATGTCTCCTTTTCATGCTGGTTTCCCCGCTGTGGGCCTACGACACCTTGCCGGATCGAAACCCGATTCCGAACATCGCCGAGGCTCAGGAAGTGGTTGCCATGTGGGCGGATATTGACGCCAGCGCCCCGTCGATTACGCTGAATTTTCTCTTTGAGAAAGACTACGAAATCTACCGCCGCATTTACGGTGAGACTGATTGGGGTGCGGCGCTGACCAACTCCACCGGGCTCGCGGCGAGCTGGACGGATTCCACGGTGATTACGGGGGTTTGTTATGAATACGCGGCCAAAGTCGTGGACGAAGCAGTTTATGGCTACTTGACGGCGGGCATCGGGGTGGATGAGGCTGGACCGCGCGGCACGCTGATCCTTGTCATTGCGGAAAATATCATTGTCGGCAATGAAGACCGCCTCAAGACGCTGCTCGAAGACCTGGTTGGCGACGGGTGGAAAGTCCGCACGATCCTTACGCCAGTTTACGACGATAAGGCCTTCAATTTTGAAAGCAATGCCTGCCTGGGCATCTACAGCTACGACTATACGCGTGAGCTACGAAACCAGATCCGCGACATTTACAACGAGGACCCCGCGGGCACGAAGATGCTCTATTTCCTCGGGCACACGCCCACGGCGCAGACAGGGCTACAGATGTCGCATCCCGATGGTCACGGCAGCCGCTCGGCTTATGTGACAGATTATTTTTACGCGGACATGGATGGTGTTTGGTCGGACAGCAAATTTTCCAACGCATCGCTCTCCACCAGCGACGAGCTGACCTTACCGAATGTGCCGGGCGACGGTATTTACGACCCCAACACCATGCCCAGCACACTTGAGCTCGCGCATGGTCGTGTAGACCCGTTTAACTCCAACGGGGTGGACAGCGTGTTGGGCGAAACGCACGCAGTGACGGTTGCTGGCTACCTCGACAAGGCACACCATTACAAGCACTACGAGCCGTTTGGGCCCGTGGGGTCGGAGGTGTTGATCGGGCGTCGCACGGCCTTGCGTTACAATGGCGGTGGCCAGCAGGGCAACGTTTGCACGGCGATGCAGTTCCTCGGCATGGTTGGCCTCGGCAATGCGCTGGATTACCACAACACCTCAGGCTTGTCTGACTACGAATACATCACGGCGAACGGTCCATTCCTCTACTACGGACAAAATTCTTCTTCGCCGCCCTCGGGCGACACCGAGCTCTATGGCCTGGCTGCTCATCGCTTCAGCATGCAGAGCTGGTGGGGAGACTGGTTTGCGAACGAAAGCTCGCGCATCAACCTGTTCCGTCCGGAGAACATGACGATGACTTGGAGTTATGGCGGCCGTTGGGATTCGCAATACCACCTGCATCTGTTGGGCATGGGAAAAACATTTGGCGAGGCTTTCCAGCTGTCGCAAAATTACGAGTTCAACGAATACTTCACCGGCTCTTCAACGCCGTCCTTTGAGAGCCGTGAATACTTGCGCAACTTGGTGGGTGATCCGTCCTTGCGGCTCTTTCCTGTGGCTCCGGCGCAAAGCCCGACTGCCACGCGTAATGGCAGTAGCGTCGACCTCGCTTGGAGCGCGCCTGTGGAGTTGAGCGAGTTTGTCGAATATCGTATTTACCGAGCAACCAGCTTGTTGAGTGACTTTGCGCTAATCGCTACTGGCGTGACCGCCACGACCTTCACCGATGACAGCCCGTTGGTCGGCTCCAACGTTTACATGATCCAAGCCGTGCACGAAGTGGCCTCGGGCGGCGGCACGTTTTTCACGAATGCGCAGGGCGTCTTCGCTAGTGTGGGCCTCACGATCGATCAGCCAATCCTGCCGCCTTTCCCGGTGGGCGAAGACGTGGACTTCGACCTGACGGTGTCCGGCGCCAACGGCTCGCCGACGTGGTCCTTGGCTACCGGTATTTTGCCGCCCGGGCTGGAGCTTCTTTCCACGGGTAAACTGCAGGGCAATCCCATTGCCCCGGGGCAATACCGCTTGACCCTGCAAGTGATCGATGACGACAGCGCGCCGGTGGAGATTGAATACTCGCTGCTCATCGATGGCGACATGACTGAGATCCTTAATCTGGATCTCCGCGCCAATGGCCTGGGCATTGCTGACAAAAGCCACTTCCAGCGCAGCTTCACCGTGTGGGGAAATCCTCAAGTTGGCGCGGAGGGCACGGTCTTTGATGGCGATGACGCGATCCAGGTCCACTCGATGGGCGAGGGCACGGACGACTTTACCGACTACAACATGCTGCCTCACGGCAATGGCAAGAACTGGACCATTACGCTGGACTTCAAGGCCGAGCCCGACAGCCAGGGTGGCGTGCTGATTTCGCGCGCATACAACCTCATTACTGGGTGGACGGATTGCTTGACGAATTATGCGATTTACATGCAGGCTGATGGCACGGTACGTGGCCAGATTACTTCGCGCCGCGCCACCACGAGCGAAAGCTTTAATGATGGCCAATGGCACCAGGCAACTTTCCGCGGAAATGGCGATTTCTACGTGGACAATGTGCTGATCGGCAACGCTCTGCCGGCGAGCAAAACGGTCGATCACGACATGCTCATTGGCGCGCGGTGGGAGGATTCTACGGGCAGTGGTTTAGCCGACTGCTTCGACGGTATGATTGCGAACGTGAGGGTCTTTCGCTCGCAGATTTCAGATGGCGAGATCCGTTCGCTCTATGAGCGCTTCACACGTGAGCGAACGGATGTCTCGCCACATGCGCCGACCATTGCCGGCTTGCCCACGATAGCGCCGATTGACCCGGATAACCTTGGCGATTTGCGCTTCCCGTTCACTGCCACAGACGAAGATGGCGAGCCGATTAAGTTCGTCATGATTCCGTCGGATCTCGAAGCGGTTACGCATTATGAGGTGGTGCAGACGAGCAGCGGCTATGAGCTGTTTGTTCAGTTGGTGAATACTGACAACGCGCCGCAAAGCTTGTTGATCGCTGCGGAGGATGGCTGGCCCGGGCATACGGATATGCACACCATCGACTTCGTTTTTGCTGGCGGATCAGCGGATTCTTTTAAGTTAGGCTTGGGGCCAAGTCGCCTCGATGTGCTTGCCAATGACATTTCGCTGGATGGGGAAACGATGAGCTTTGGCGGCATTGTCGGCCAGCCCGCGCAAGGCTACGTGCGCATAGAGGATGGCGAGGTCGTTTTCTATCCGCCGACGTTGTGGGACCGCGCATTGACGTTTGAATACGCCTTAAACTTCGAGCCGTCGGGCGAGACGCGCAACGTCACGGTGACGGTTGCGCCGGACAATTTGCCCCAGCCGGGTAATGACCAATTCGACATGACGGGTGTTGAGGCCGTGCTGTTTGATGTGTTGGGCAATGACGTGGACCCCGCCGGTGAAATGTTGACGCTGGTTCGTGTTGATCAGCCCGCGCGTGGCTCAGTGCGCATTGTGGATGGCCAAGTCGAATACACGCCGTCCGCGGGGTATAGTCTGCCCACGGATTCCTTCACTTATGCGGTGCGCAATGAGTCTGGCTTTGTTGCCAGCGCGGCGGTTGCCGTGAACCGAACGGATATCGCGCTGAGTGATCCGCTGGTGAATTTATTACTCGATGAAACGACTGGCTCGGTCGCGGCAAACTCGGGCACGCTTGGCTCAACAGCGGATGGAACGGTGAGTGGAACTGCGAGCTGGGTGAGTGGCTTGGATGGCAATGCCTTGTCGTTCGATGGCGCGACGAATTATGTGAGCCTCGGCAATCCTGCGGAGTTAAACTTTAACCCTGCCACGGATAGTTTCTCGATTGTGATGATGGTATACCTCGATGTGACCACGCAAATTCTCGGAAGCAATTATACTTTGCTTTGCAAAGCTAACGATGCTGGCGATACGCAGTTTGTGCTCGAGGCGGGTAACGTCCCGACAAACGTTGGAAGCTTTTATGCGGGGGCGCACGTGCAGGTTAAGGGGGACTACATTGAGCCCTATGCATCTAGTCCGTTGGCTTCTTTGTTCTATGAATTGGTTTACTACTGGCCTTTCCTTGGCGACAACGACTGGAAGCAGGTTAGCGTGATTAACGATGCGCAGACGCGCCAGCTTTCGATCTACGTGGATCAATGCATCGTCGCGCAGGTCGACACGTCGGCGATGGATTGGGATCAAGCCGACACTGGCACGCCGTGGATCATTGGTGCCCGGCCTGACGGCGCTGGCGGTTACAAGAATTTCTTCGTCGGAGAAATGGACAACATCGTCATTTATGATCGCGCGATTGAGCCGACTGAGTTGAAGCCCTATCTGGCTTTGGGCGGCTTTGAAACAGAGCTTTCGCCGGTGGCCGAGCGCAGTGGTTTCACGCCGGGCGTGGAGAACACATTTGCGGTTGGGAAGGCCTACACCTTTACGCCTGATTATATTGATGGTGATAGCGTTGAGTCTGAAATTGATGTGCAATGGCAGGTCTACGACCCGAATGCCCGCACGACCGAATACATCGATAGTTACGAGCTGAACTACACGTTCTCGTCTGCCGGCAGTTGGCGCATTCGCTATTCGGTGTGGAATTATTCTATGAATCGGAGCGGGCAGGCTTCGGCCTCGGATTACATTTACCTGACGGTGGCTGAAATGGAAAACCTGGTCGATACGTTCCGCTTGACGACGAGCTCTCCGCTCGCGGTTGCCGCCGAGGCGGAGGCCAATGTCGCCATTGCCGCAACGGGCGGCGAGACGCCTTATGCTTTTAGCTTGGTCAATGGCGCGCTGCCAGCGGGCTTAACGCTGAACGCCGATGGTTCAATTACCGGACAGACTTCCGCCACTGGTTTGCACGTCTTCGAAGTGATGGTCGTGGATGCGGTTGGTGCCAAAATCCTGGCCAACTACCAACTGCGGGTGACTGGTGCGGACGGCGATCTCGACGGCATGCCGGATGACTGGGAACTCGCTAACTTGGGCGGTTCGGGTATGGGCCCGGGTGATCGCGATAGCTTTGGCGTGCCAGCCTTGGTTCGCTATGCGCTGGGCGTGGATGCCGGTCTGCCTGTGGGTTATCCGTTTACGATGGGCTATACGCGGGACTCGATGGTCAATGGCGACGACCAGTATTTTGTCATCGAGTTTCAGCGTCGCAGCAATCTTGCGGGTATCGATGTGGAGCTGAAATGCAGCACCGATTTGAGCGAGTGGAGTGTGGTGGACGCTGTGCAGGAGGTAGTCGCTGATGACGGCGAACTACAGACCATCGAAATCCGCGCGCCACGCGCGGGCGATGACGCCAAGTTCTTCCAGCTCTCGGTGGAGTAGTTGAAAAGAACGCAGCCAACTTTGCGTTACAAAGTTGGCTGCGAGTCAATGTGCTTTGCAATGCAAAGTATGTCGTTGCTTACTTCGCGGCGACTGCTTCCTCTGCCGGGGCGTTTTGCAAATCTGCGAGCAGGGCGTTGGCATGGCGGGCGTAGTGGCCGCGCAAATCCTTGGCGTAATCAGCGAGAATGCGGGCTGCTTTGCCATCGGAGTCGCCGCAAATCAGCAAGGCGCGGGCTACATGGATTTCGATCAGCGACTTGTTGCGCAAGAGCGTGTTTTCCATGTTGTCGTCGACCGCGTTGTTGTAGGCGACTTGCGTGGTAAGTGCGTGTCCGGTAATGCCCGGCAGCTCCAGCAGCGCGGCCAGTTGCGTGGCGGCTTCGGCGTTGGGCTGGCGTGCGTTGAGGATCTCGCAGGTCATGGAGACGGCGCGGAAGTGCGAGAACTCGGACTCGCTCGTGAGCGTCTGCATCTTGTTGAAAATAGTCTGCCAGGCGCTGGCGTCGCTACACTCGGCGAGTGCGACGAGGCAGGCATCGAGGTCGGACATGCTCATGCCAAATTGGCCCATGCCGGTGTAATTCCAGCCGGTATCCCAGTCGCGGGACTCGACGTTGGCCTGCAGCTCGGCCTGGGCGTGGTTGTCGCCTATCAGTGCAAGCAGCTGAGCGTAGCGCAGCGACTGCGCGCTTTGTTCACCGCCGAGTGCGTCGTAAGCTTTGCGAAGCAAAGTGAGCGTGCGGTCCTTTTCACGTAGGATTACGGCCACGCCGGCGGCGGTGTCCCAGCCAGTGGCGACTTGCTCGGCGAGGACTTCATCGGAAACGGGGAAGGAGTCTTCGTCGGTCAGCACGCGCTCGGGCAAGCTGCCAATGTCGACGAGGTGCTGTTGCACGGCCTTCAGGTCGATGTCGCGCAGCTTCTGGCCGGTCTTGGCGGAAAGGGCCGCTATGTAACCAGAGGCATAGCCGTGGTTTTGCACGTCGGGCTGCATGCGGATCACGGGCAGCGCATCGCGGTGCGCGCTGACGCCGAGGCCGGTGACCATGATGCCTTCGAAACCCTTGGGCAGAAAGCAGCGCAGCGGCACGTCCGCCCACAGGCGTTCCTTGTTCGGAGGGATGACCATGAAGCTCGGGTCAATCGTGAAGCCGTGGGTGTCGAAGTTGGAGCTCGCTACGCAGAGGGTGTCCGGGAAGCGGCGCTGGAAAAGAATGTCGACTGCGGTGATCGAGTAGTCGCCAATGATCTGACGGCGCTCACGGGAGTCCACCAGCTCGCCCGAATCAAAGTCATTCGGGAACTTCTTGCGCGAGCTGACGAAGAACGCGGTGGCGTCCACGACGTCGGTGTCGTCGGAAAAATTGTGGTCGGAGTTGTTGTAATCGCGGCCGGGTTTGATGCCCGCGAGGCCCACGCCCTGCACCGCCACGTGGTCCTTGCCGATCACACGGGTTTCCGCGCCAGCGGCGGCGGGGATGTCGGCGCAACCAGTGCTGTCGATCACGCACTTGGCCTTCACGAGGCCATAGCCATTCGGGCCTGCCACGAGCACGCCGCGTACAGCGTTGTCGACGACCCAGGCACCTACGCAAAAGGTGTTGAGCCAGTAGTCCGAGCCAGCCTTGGCACCGGTGTCGAGCAGCCAGTGGGCTTTGGCGGGCACGGACCATGCGCCCTTGCCGCCCTGGTATTTCTTGTTCACTTCGAGCGAAGCGACGCCAGCGTCGATCTCCTTGGTGAAGCCCACGCGGTTGCCATACCAATAGCGGCCGATTTGGCCAACGGTGCCCACGCCACCGAGGGCGGAGCAGGCTTCGAGCGTGAGGGTGGAAGCTTCGGCGCGGGCAGCGCCAATAGCGGCGGGCGCGCCACCGGTGCCGCCGCCAACGACGACCACATCATACTCGCCGAGCACAGGCGCGGACTGCGGATCGCAGGGGACAAATTCGGCAACTGCGTCAATCGGGCGCAAGCCCTGGGGCAGCGAGCGGAGCTGGCCGGTCTCGACGGACTCCGCGCCCGCGCAGGCAACGGTGAGGCTGGCGCTGGTTGCTGATGGCAGCGAGACGGCCAGAGCTTGCCCGAGGGCGCGGCCGAGCGTCATGGCGCGGACTGGATCAGTAAAGTTCACTTCCGCGCCACCGTTAATTTGGGCGGCTTCGGTGAAGGCCATCAAGCCGGGCTGTCGCATCAGGCTGCGCAGGGAAGGCTGGGCCTCGCTGGCGGGCAGGTTGACGCACACCACGCTTTGGCAGCGGAATTCCTGGGGAACCCAGCAGGTTTGCGTGGCCTGGATGAGCGCCTTGCCGCGGGCGGCGGGCGAGCCGTCGCCAAAATCCACCGTGAGCGTGTAAGCGCGGGCGGTTAGTTGGTAGTCTTCGGCTTCGTAGGCGGGCAGCGGCTGCACGGTGAGGCCCTCGGCGTTAGCGCCTTCGCCGTCGCACAGGGTGACCCAGCTGATGCTCTGCTCGCCGGTGGGGCGGTGAACGGCGATGCCCGCTTGCTCCAGGGCGAGGCCTTCGAGGGTGGCGTCCACCACAAGGCGGGCGCGAATGGCTTGGCGGCCGCCGCGGTTGGCGATCACTGCTCCAGCCACGCGGCCATCGGCATCTTGCAGGAGGCCGGCGGGGAGGCTGTTAAAGAGGAAAGGGATGTCGGCGTCGACGAGTGCTTGCTCGAGCGTGGACTTGACGCGGAGCGGGGTCGGCGGCTTGGGCTCGCTGAACACGGCGTCGGCCAAGGTGTCTTCGGCGGCGGGGGTGGCGGTCGGCCAATAGCGGTAGGCACCGCAGATGTCTTCACCGAGGTAGGTGCGCGGGGCGACTACGAAAACGCTGAGGCCGGAAGCCTGAACGCTGAGTGCCAGGCTAATGGCACCGCTGGTTCCGCCGAGGATGAGCACGTCGACATTCTTGACGATGGGTAACTGCTGGGATGCGTCGAAAACGTTCATGATGCCCATAATCTAGCGTGGGCGGAAGCTTCGGGGCGATGGGATTTTCCTATACAGAGTGTGCGGTTTGTTGTATAAACAGCTCATTCCGCGCAAAAGCATCAGTCACGATCCTCCTGAATACATCCTAGGCGCTACCTATGATCGAGAGGTGGAACTTGAGCATCATGTGATCCCGCGTATGGTTGAGCTCTTTTATACCAGCTGGTATATTCGTGCGGGTATTGCAGAAATTCAATCCGGCGGCAAAACGCATTGGGCGCATGCTGGGCAGTGGGTTTTGTTCGATCCGATGTGCGAGCGCGGGCACCGCTTGAGCAATGGGCCGGCGCTGGTGTCGATCCGTTTTCGCATCAGTTGGCAGGGGCTGGATTACCTGCCGCCGTTGGCCGGGATACGCATCGTAGATGGGGCGGGGAAGCCCGGCATGCTGGCTGCCGCCGAGGCGCTGTGCCAGGCGAATGCCGTGGAGCATCACCCGACGTCAGCCGCTTATTTTGACCGGCAGGCGAAGTTTTACGATTGGCTGGCGATGTGGCGCGCTGAGCGCGAGGCGCTGGGCCCGGCTACGCTCACGCTGAATGATCCGCGGGTGCTGGCGATCATTGAAACCATGACGCAGCGGATCTCGATTCAGCCGATGGATTACGAGGAGCTACAGCGGGCGGTGGGGCTCTCCCGCGCGCAGATCAACCGCGTGTTTCACGAGGAAACGGGCCTGACTCCACGGCAGTGGATGGTGGCTCGCGTCCTGGGTGACGCACAGCGGAAGATCCGGCACGGGGCCTTCTCACTCAAGGAAATTGCGGTTTCACTGGGGTTCTTTGACGCCTCGCATTTTACGCGTTGGCATCGCCGACAGACCGGGCAGTCGCCCACGGACTGGCGGGACCAGCAAGCGGTTTGATTTTTCTAAAAGGAGCGTGTTGAAACTCGGCGGCGGCGGATGGCGATCACGGCGAGGGAAGCCAGACCGGCAATCAGCGCGTAGGTCTGCGGCTCGGGCACGGCGCCAAGGGTGTCGATACCGCTGCCATTCCAGCCGACGCTGTCGTAGAGCTCACCGCCTTCGAGGAGATCTCCAAGGCCATCGAGGTCGCCCAGGGAGTTGTAAACAGAGGCGAGAATGTCATAATTCTCATTGTCCCCGGTGTTGCCATTCCACTCCATGATGAGGCTCTCGTAGGTGCCAAAGTCCGTCGTGCTGACGTAGATGTTGCCGAACTCATCGGCGTAGAGGCCGCCGGCGCCTGCGGGCAGGCTGGATAGCAAGGTGGCGTCGGAGACACCTAGGGCTGTCCAGGAGCTGGTGTCCGCGAGGAAACTGGTGATGTCGCCATTGGCGAAGCTGATCAGCACATTGTCATCAAGGCCGTTGGTGCCGTAGATGAGGTTGCCCGTGATGTCGAAAGAGAAATCGGCCGAATACAGTCCTGCGCTGGCGAAAAGCACGGCGCTGTAGTCATTACTGGCGTCCAGGTAGTAGATACTGTTGCTGGCGATGACAAAGGCGTTGCCGCTGGAGTCGAACTCCAAGTCGTAGTTGAAGGAAACCGTCGTCTTCAAGTTCCAGGTTGGGGTGCTGTCGAGGTTGGTGACTTCGTAGATGCGGTCATCCGAGCCATCGTAGGTGGAGAAGCCAACCCAGACAGAAGTGCCGTCGGGAGACTGGCGAACAAAGCTGATGTAGGCGCTGTCGGCGTAGCTGTCTGGTGCGGCACCGTAGTCGGCGAGCACGCCACCGTTGGCGACGTCGTAGTTGCGCAGTGTGCTGGTGGTGGAGTCCCAGCCATAGGCTTTGGCACCGCCGTCATCGTAGATGTCGTAGGCACCTAGCGTGTAGGAGGAAAGAGCCTGGCCCACCGAATAACCCGCTGACGGATTGAGCGATTGTGCGTTAACTTGTGTTGCGACAGAGGCAAGCGCCCCAGCCAGCAGGAATGCAGGCAGTTTTGTTTTCATTTTGGAATAAAATTTTCTGCTAATATGCAGCCCTGGAATTAGAATGCAATATCTTAATTGCAGCATCCTGCCAAAAGTAGCCGGTGTTTGGCGGTCAAAAGTTTGCTTTAGATGACATGGGACTTTTGTAAGTCGTTGATATAGCTCAGGCCAAGTGCATAAAAGTACTGCTTTGCCCGAGCGAATTATCTAAGTGGGTTTTGCAAGTGTCAGATCACGAAAGGCTTGCGTTGTTTTTGACGCCAGGTAGCCATTCGAGGACCTCTTGGATCATTTTATCCCAATAGCCCCACTCGTGCGTGCCGCCGTTTTCGATGTAGTTCAGGGGCACGTCGAGCTCCTTGCAGACGTTGGCGAAGTTGCGGTTGTGCTCGATCAGGAAGTCCTGACGCCCGCAGCAGGCAAAGAGCTTAGGCAGGTCCACGCCTTCGGCCTTGAGCTGGGCCAGGCGATGGAAGAGGTCGGCCTGCGTGCCGCCGAGCTTGGCAGCTTGGTCGCCGAAAACAAAGGTCATGAATTCGCGGCGCCCGGGCTCGGTCATTTCGCCCATCGCAATGACGTCCAATGCGCCGGAGAGGCTGGCGGCGGCGCAGTAGCGCTCGGGATTGGCCAGGGCGAGCTTGATGGCGCCGTAGCCGCCCATGGACAGGCCGGCGATGTAGTTGTCTTCCCGCTTATCGGAGAGCGGAAAGAAGGAGCGGGCGACCTCGGGCAGCTCGTTTTCAAAGAAGTCGCCATAGCGGGAGCCGCCGTCAATGTTGTGGTAAAAACTGAGGTTGGCCTGCGGCATGATGACCGCCAGCCCGAGGCTCGACACGTAGCGCTCGATCGAGGTGCGGCGCATCCAGATCGTGTGGTCGTCCGAGCGCCCATGCAGGAGCCAGAGCGTCTTGTGTCGCCCCTGGCCGACGGCGCCGGTCATGCCGATCTGGCCGCTGGTTGCCTGCGGCAGGATCACGTTCATGCTGGTGGAAAAGCCCAGCACTTCGCTAAAGAAATCACACTGGATGAAGGCCATAAACCTCAACCAAGCCACACCCAAACGGGCAGCGCAAGGATTCTTCCGCGCGCCACATGGTAAACCGTTGCGCTGCTACTTGAGCGGGAAATGGACCACCGTCACCAGTTCGCGCTCAGGCGTTTCGCGCGGGTCGTTTTCGTAAGTTTCAAACGGCGGAAGCTTGCTGCTCGCGAAGGCTTTTGCACGCTGACGTGTCATCCCGGCTGACCACGGGTTGCCCAGCAGCTCGTAGGCGCCGGTGTGTTGAAGCGAAAAGACCTGGCAGCTCGGGATATTGCCCGCGGTGACGCCTTCTGGCGCTGAGCCATTGACGTTGGTGGGGATGCCAATGGTGAATTCGACGCGGCTTTTACCCAAGTCCCACTTGTGGTAGATGGAAAACGGCGCTCCCGTGGGTTCAAGCCCGGCAGCGTCCATTTTTTCAACGATCGAGCCGAAGGCCTTTTCCATCGCCGGTCCGACGTCGTTCATGGCGCATTGGTGGCGTATGCCCAGGTAGTCAAAGCCGTTAAAGGTTTCCTCGCCGCGAATATCCAGCGCGCAACCGCGGTCGCCGGTCTCAACGTAGTTCTTGAGCATCAGGAGGCCGCGCTCGTAGTCCATGCCGATCATGTTCTTCATCATCTTGGTGAGGAAAAACAGGAAGAAGGGCAGGGAGCTGTCCATTTTCCAGATGACTTTGGTCTGATCACCGGCGTTGGCGAACTCGAAGCGGACCTTGCTCTTGGACTTGAAAGGCTTGAGGAACGTCAAGTCGTAGTCGATGGAAACGCCCTCCTCTTCTTTGGTGACGACGATGTCGCCCGCGCCCACGAACTGGCCATTCCAGGCGTAGCGGCGTCCGTCCTTGGCAAACTCCAGATCGGCGTCGGGCTCGCAAATGAGCCACGGTGACCACTGGGGCCATTGGTGAAAGTCGCGGACCGTGGCATAGACTTTGCCGCGGGGCGCATTGAGCAACACAGAGCGTTCGACGGAAAACTTAGGCATGAGAGTAGCGGTGATGGAAGTCCTCCGTTTTAGGAAAAAATGTTAGCAGCGCGAGTTTTTTTGAACTACGAATGGCGCAGATGACCGCAGATATCCATCAGGCAATAGTCATTATCTGCGTCCATCTGCGCCATTCGTAGTTAACTCTCACATTGGAGTGGCTCCCACCTTTTTCGTTGAATCTGGCGCGGCGACCCGCTTAGCTGCTGAGTTTCCAGTTTAGCAATGAGTACTCTTCCCGCAATTAAGCAAGTTTCTGGCCGCGCCGTTCCTGTGCCCGGCGACGACGTCGACACCGACCGCATCATCCCGGCGCGCTTCATGAAGTGCGTCACATTCGATGGCCTGGGTGAATACGCCTTCTACGACGTGCGCTTCGATGCCGACGGCAACAAGAAGCAGCACCCGCTCAACGAAGAGCGCTTCGATGGTGCCTCAATCATGCTCGTGGGCTCCAACTTCGGCTGCGGCAGCTCCCGTGAGCACGCCCCCCAGAGCCTGCACAAGTTCGGCGTCCGCGCGATCATCGGCCTCAGCTATGCAGAAATTTTCTTTGGCAACTCGACCACGCTCGGCATTCCCTGTGTGAGCGTTTCCGAAGCCGACCGCGACGCCCTCGTCAAGATCGTCGACGCCGACCCGACCACCGAGATCAACGTCGACCTCGAAGGCAAGAAGGTCACCGCCGCGGGCCAAGAGTTTGCCCTGACCATGACGGAGTCCGCCCGCGAAGCCCTGCTCAACGCTGAGTGGGACGCCCTCGCGCTGCTCCTCAAGGACCAGGAAGACATCGAAGCCGTCGCCGGTAAGCTTTACAGCGTGTAGTTTGATGTATGCTTGGTTTTGGCAGAGACAAAAAGGCTGAGCCAAGATGGAAGAGCCACTACCCAATTCAGGAAGTGGATCATGTGTTACTGAAGTCCAACAGTATCTCGGTGGAGTTTTCTACTGCTCAGGGGAAAGAGCTATTGAGATTAGTTGGGCCGGAAACACCGCAGCATGGAAGTGCCTTTCTATACTGCCAAGAAATCCAAATACACGATAACAACGTAGAGGAGGGGAATTCATTAGAATTTGGTCGTTGGCGTGTCGAAATCTGGGATGAAGATAATCCCATCGACGCATTCGACTGCGATGAATATTCTCTCACTCCCGCAGTGCCAAATTGATATTCACGTTCTAGCCTCCCAATTGATTAGCCCATGCTCGAATCCTTAACAGACCGCATGACATCTGCCCTCCGCAACCTTCGCGGGGTGGGCAAGCTGTCCGAGGAAAACATGGCCGAGGCGCTCAAGGAAGTGCGCACGGCGCTGCTTTCGGCGGACGTGCACTTCAAGGTCGCGCGGCAGTTCATCAGCAACGTTAAGGAAAAGGCGGAGGGCCAGGAGGTCCTGAAGTCCGTCACCCCGGGCCAGCAGATCATTAAGATCATCAACGACGAGCTGGAGTCGCTGCTCGGCGAAGGCAGCACCGCGCTCGTCGACAAGAAGCCGCTGCGCATCATGATGGTCGGTTTGCATGGCGCGGGTAAAACGACCACCTCCGCCAAGCTCGCCAAGCGCATGGCCAAGCAGGGCTACAAGCCCGCGCTCATCGCGTGTGACGTCTATCGCCCGGCCGCCATCGACCAGCTCGAGACCCTCGGCCAGCGCGAGGAAATTCCGGTCTACACCGACCGCGATTCCAAGGACGTGCCGAAGATCGGCAAGCAGGGCCTCGCCTGGGCCAAGGAGCAAGAGCGCGACCTGATCATTTTCGACACCGCCGGCCGCCTACAGATCGATGAGGACCTCGTCCAGGAAATCATCAAGCTCAAGCAGGAGATTCAGCCGGACGAAGTTTTGCTCGTCGCGGACTCCGCGCTCGGCCAGGAGGCGGTCAACGTCGCCCAGCATTTCAATGAAGCGGTCCAGCTGACCGGTATTGTGCTGACCAAGCTCGATGGTGACGCCCGTGGTGGCGCCGCGTTGTCGATGAAGGCCATCACCGAGGTGCCGATCAAGTTCATGGGCACGGGCGAGAAGATCGACGAGTTCGACGTCTTCCACCCCGACCGCATGGCCCAGCGCATCCTTGGCATGGGCGACGTCGTGTCGCTCGTCGAGAAGGCCCAGGAAAACATCGACCAGAGCGAAGCCGAGCGCCTTGCCGAGAAGATGAAGAAGGCCGACTTCGACCTGGAAGACTTCCTCTCGCAGATGCGTCAGATCAAGAAAATGGGCTCCCTCGGCGGCATCATGAAGATGCTCCCCGGCGCGCACGGCCTTGAAATTGGCGACGAGCACGAGCAGCAGCTCAAGCGCACGGAAGCCATGATTTTATCCATGACGCCGCATGAGCGTCGCAACCCGCAAATCATCAACGGCAGCCGTCGCAAGCGCATTGCGATGGGCTCCGGCATGGAGGTCCGCGACCTCAACCAACTGCTCAAGCAGTTCGGCCAGATGCGCAAAATGATGAAGATGATGAAGGGCGGCAAGGGCCGGAAGCAAATGATGAAGATGGCCAAGCAAATGGGCGGCATGGGCGGCGGCGGCATGGGCCTCCCCGGCATGTAGCAGCGTGCCGCTGCACTGATAGATTTGCCCATTGGGCAAATTGCTTATCCAGCTGAATGGGGTATCGTCGCGGTCGCACAAAGGCTCATTATGGACCTGTAGCGACCCTTTTCGCACCAGTCGATTTGCTAGAGATAACATGAAATCACTGCGACCTGATCGGCCTACTTAAAAGAAAAGTGCTGCTATGCCCGCGCTTTGCGCTCAGTTTCGTAGATGGCGGCGAGGCGGGCGAAGTCTTCGTCGCGACTGCCGCTGACGATTACGTGGTCGTAGTGGACGGCTTCTTCGAGCTCCTTGGTCGCTGTTTCGATGCGGCGTTGTATTTCTGCATCGTCATCGCTGTTGCGGTGTTCGAGGCGTTCCCTGACTTGCTCGGGCGAGATCTGAATGAAGACCGTGACCACGCGGCCGCGAAGGGCGTCGTTATCCAGAGATGCTTGGCGGTAGGTCGCGGCACCTTGTACGTCTACGTTGAGCAGTAGGTCGATGCCAGCGGCGAGTTTGGCGTCAATCTCTCGCTTGAGGGAGCCATAGTAGCGGCCATGTACTTGGGCGTGCTCGTAGAACTCGCCGTGGTCGATCATTTTGCCGAATTCCTCTGGCGGGAAGAAATAGTAGTCGACGCCATCGGCTTCGCCGGGCCGGGGATCACGACTGGTAGAGGTGATGACGCGGCCAATCGTGTCGTAGTTCTCCAGCATGCGGTCGCAGACGGTGGTTTTACCGCTGCCCGCTGGACCTGAGACGACGAGCATGAGTCCGGACGAAGCGTGGGGTTCCATGCGTGGAAAATGGGGGGCGAAGGTGAAAGTTTAAAGGAAAAAGGAGAATGTTAAAGAATCTCTCCGCCTGAAAAGTTGGCGCTGAGCGTCTCGATCCGCCGTTTCATCCTGCTGGCATTTGCACACGGTGCAACTCCTTGGATGCAACGGCAGGCTGCTTAATAGGTAAACGAGGTCGCGACGAGTAGCGCGCCATAGGCGACGAAGGCGCCGCCGAAAAGCTTTGGGCGCTTGGGCTGTGCCCAGAGCCATTGGAAGAGGTCGCGCATGAGGTAGGGCATTGTGCCAATGAACATCGCTGCCACAATTAATAGGTAAACGGCGCTGACGAGCAGAAGGCGCTGGGGCAAGTCGTATTGCATGTAGGCGGCGTGGAGCAGCGGGCTCGCCGCGAGGAGAATCAGTCCGGCCAAGCCGCGCACGGCCAGGAAGTCAGGGGTGTATTTAAAGGCGCCGATAGCGGCAGCGCCAAAAACAAACAGCATGATCATCTTGTAGTCACCGAAGTCGGCTTTGCCCAGCTGAGTCACGAGCCACAGGAACCACAGCGCCGCGCCGCCAAAGAGCACGTAAGCCGCACTTTGCGAGCGCAGGAGCTTGGTGGCGCGTTGTTGGACGCCAGGACCGCCTTTCAGGAAAGGCAGCCCCCACGCAATTAGCGCGAGACCGGTCAACAAGGTTGCAAGAAAAAGCGACATGAAGCCTTGCACGATGGGGCATGCTGCTACGCATGAAAAGCCCAAAAATTTCAATCCGGCTAGACTTTGGCCCTCTGTCGCTGCGGGTTTTCAGCCCGGTAGTAAAATGGGGTTTAATGTTTAAATCACATTTTAGGTCTAAATTATCTAAAATTCTTACCGATATGAGCCGCATCTACCTCTGTTCTTCCCAGAAATATCATCAAATAGAAAAATGTCTCAAGAAAATCAGTCCGGATGCCGGGGTGACCTGTCACCCAAGCAGCGCTTTGAAATGGAACGCTGGGCGCGTTTGCATGGCATGACGATGGAAGAGTTCATGAGCAGCAATATTGCGGAACAGCAGCGAATTTTCCGTAATGTTCAGAGCCGGTCAGCCGCGTCGTGTTGTGAAAACGAGCCCGACACGGGCAACCGCCTGTAGGCCGATTGGCGAGTGGGCCAATGCTAGGTCACTGCGTTGGAAAATAAGCATTGGGAAGCATCCAGATACTCCCTACAAATCGACGCTTAAGTCTGACTGTGGTGGATTTAGTGCACTGTCCTCGACGACTGCACCGGATTTTTTAAGTTGGCTGGCGCCAGCCTTCATTGCTTCCCGGTCTTTGGCTTCCTGTGCCTTTTGCTCGGCGGTGGGTTCAGTGGTGGCGCAGGCGGTGAGCAGCGCGGCGGCAATTAATGCGACGGCGAGTTTCATGATTGTGGCGAGTCGGTCGTGAGTAGCGGCTTGATAATGGGCCAAAGGTTGTCGGCTATGATTTGCTGGCCTTTGGCGTTGGGGTGCATGCCGTCGGGCAGATTCAGCTTGGGGTCGCCCGCGACGCCATCGAGCAAATACGGGATCAGTATGGCGTCATTGGCTTCAGCTAGACTGACGTAGGCATTGGCGAATTCTTCACGGTAGGCCTCGCCGAGATTTGGCGGCATGAACATCCGGGCGACGACTACCTGCGCGTCCGGGTAGCGAGCTTTGACCGTGTCGAGGATCGCTTGCAAATTTTCCTGCATGTTGGCAACGGGCAGCCCGCGGAGCCCGTCGTTGGACCCCAGCGCGAGCACGAACACCGCGACGTCCTGCTTTTTACGTTTGAGGCCCGTCAGCGCCCACTTGATGCGCGCCTGTCCGCCAGCCGAGGTTTCTCCGCTGACCGCGGATGCGACGACCTCGTAGTCCGCCTGCAAGTTGTCTGCCTCGACCTTCTGCTGTAGCAGCGCTGGGTAGCCTTGATCGGGATCGAGCTGGTAGGCGGCGGTCAGGCTGTCGCCATAAAAGACCACGGCTGCGGGTTTCGCGAATGCTCCGAGCGTCGCCATTAATAAGAGAACCACGGCGAAAAAGCGATGGAACCAGTTGGCGCTCTGCGTGTTGTTTAACGTCATCGTTTGCAAAAGAGTCTGAAGCGTGTTCCTAAATTAGCAATGCCGGATAACCAACCAACACCTGCCAGCGCGCCCGTGCTGGAAGCCATCGACGTGCGCAAGAGCTACCAGGCTGCCCACGGAACGCTGGAGATCCTGAAGGGCGTCAACTTCACTATCGGCGCCGGCGAGACGCTGGCCATTGTCGGCCCGTCCGGTTGTGGTAAGACAACGCTTTTGGGGCTTTGTGCCGGGCTCGATAACCCGAGCGCGGGCTCGATCCGTTTGCAGGGCGTCGCTTGGGAAAACCTCACCGAGGACGGCCGCGCCAAGCTCCGGAACGAGCACGTGGGCTTCGTGTTTCAAAACTTCCAGCTGATCCCGACCCTCACCGCGCGCGAAAACGTGCTGGCCCCGCTCGAGCTGCGCGGCGAACGCGGTGTGGAAAAGAAGGCGCTCAAGTGGCTGGACAAAGTCGGTCTCGTCGACCGCGAAGACCATTACCCGATCCAACTCTCCGGCGGCGAGCAGCAGCGTGTGGCGCTGGCCCGCGCGTTCATCAACGACCCGAAGATTCTCTTTGCCGACGAGCCCACGGGTAACCTCGACCCCGAGACCGGCGAGCGCATTGAAGAGCTCCTCTTCGAGCTCAACCGCGACCACGGCGCAACGCTGGTCCTCGTCACTCACGATCTCGATCTGGCCAACCGCTGTCAGCGCCGACTCGGCGTCCGCGACGGGCAAATTGTTCAACTGTAAGGGAGTGCCATGGAGTTGAATTTAATCGTCTTACGATCACCGGACCCGGAAAAATTGGCCAAGTTTTACGAGGCGCTTTTGGGGCGTTCTTTGCCGAAGCATCGCCACGGGAAAGGGCCGGAGCATTTCGGAACCGAGCTGGGGAAGGTCGTCTTCGAAATTTATCCTCAGCGCGATGAGAGCGACTTAACCACTTGCCTACGCTTCGGGCTTGCAGTGCCAGATTTTGACCAAGTCTTCGTGATGGTTGAAGCCTCCGGCGGGAAAATTGTTTCGCCGCCCAAAGATTCGGAGTGGGGCCGTCGTATGGTCATCGACGATCCGGATGGGCACCGCATTGAAATCACCGCAGCCTCCTAATGTCCTTCACGCTCCTGACTGCCTGGCGCGATGCGCGCACCCAAAAGAAGCGACTGCTGTTGTGCGCGATTTCGATTGTGTTCGGTGTGGCGGCGCTGGTGGCGATTAATTCCTTTGGGGACAACCTCCGCTCCACGATGGACGAGGAGGCGCAAACGCTCCTCGGTTCGGACCTGCGGATTTCTTCGCGCACGCCTTATAGTGAGGCGGCCAAGTTCTACATTGAAAGCCTTGGCGGCGACCAGTCCCGTGAGACGCGCTTTAGCTCGATGGCGTATTTCCCGAGCACCGAAGATACGCGTCTCGTGCAGGTGCGCGCGGTCGAGGGAAACTACCCCTACTACGGTGAGTTTGAAACGCTGCCCGCCGGTGTGCGGGTGGGTGATCGCAGCGAGGCAATCGCGGTCGTCGACCCCGTGCTCCTTGCGCTTTTTAACCTGAAGGTCGGCGACCCGATCAAGCTCGGGCAGCAGACGTTTACCATCGCCGCGGAAATTGTCGAGGTGCCCGGCGAGTCGGCTTTTGCGGGGCTCTTCGCGCCGCGCGTTTACATTGCGGCGCGGTATCTGGAGGCCACGGATTTGATCGGCTTCGGCACGATCGCCTTCCATCGTTACGACATTAAGCTGCCCGATGGCGTCGATGCTGATGCGGTGGCCGAGCAGGCGAAGCAACGGCTTGGTGGCGAGCGCGTGCGCCTTACCACGATTGCTAAGCGCAAGGAAGATCTCGGGCAGTCGCTGGAAAATCTTTATCGCTTCTTCAACCTCGTGGGGATGATCGCGCTGCTGCTGGGTGGCGTGGGTGTGGCGGGCGCCGTGCAGGCTTACTTGCGTGGCAAGCTGGAGTCGGTCGCCGTGTTGCGCTTCCTTGGTTGCTCCGTGGGCGCGGCGTGTCGGGTGTTTCTCTGGCAGGTGTTGGCGGTGACCTTTGTGGGCGCATTGATCGGCGCCTCGCTCGGCGTGCTCGCGCAGGTGTGGCTGCCGGCGGTGATTGGGCCGCTGTTGCCGTTTGAGATCGAGAGCTTTGTCAGCTGGCCGCGCGTGCTCGAAGGCATGCTGTTCGGCTGGCTGATCGCGGCGCTGTTTTCCCTGCTGCCGCTCTTGCCCCTACGCAAGGTGAGCCCGCTGCGTGCGTTGCGGGCCAGCTTTCAGCCGCGCCGTCAATTTGACCCACTGGTGGCCTTGGTTTGGGGCGTGATTGTGGTCTTGCTCATTGCGTATTGCTCCTCGCAAACTGAAACCTGGTGGCATGGCGCGGCGTTTGCGGTCGGGTTGTTGGTGGCGTTGGTGGTCTTCACTGCGGCAGCAGCTTTGCTTCGCAAAGTATTGTCGCTAGTTGCCGGACGCGTGCAGAGCTACGTGTGCCGCCAAGGTTTGGCGAATTTGCACCGGCCCAACAACCGCACGCTGTTTCTCGTAGTGACGCTCGGCATGGGCGCGTTTCTGATTCAGACGCTGTTCCTGATCGAAGGCGTGCTCTTGAGCGATACACAACTGGTCGACGACGCTAACGAGCCGAACACCATGTTTTTTGATATCCAGACGGATCAACTCGCAGGCTTCGAGGACATCGTTCAGGGTGAGGGGATGACCATCGCTGATGGCGCGCCAATCGTTGCCATGCGTTTGGAGAAAGTGAATGGCCGCACGGTGGCGCAGATTAAGGCCGACCCAACCAGCGATATCGACAACTGGATTATCAACCGTGAGTGGCGCTCTACGTGGCGCGGCCAGCCCTCGGTGACGGAAACTGTGGTGGCCGGAGAGTTCGCCGGGCAGTGGAATGGCTTTGAGGAGCCGGTGCCGATTTCCCTCGAAGACGGCATGGCGGAAGACCTGAGGATCGGCGTCGGCGACACACTTACGTTCAATATTCAGGGCCTCACTTTGCAATGCAAAGTATCCTCGCTGCGCGAAGTAGATTGGAAACGCATGCGCCCGAATTTTTTCGCGGTCTTTCCGGAAGGCGTGCTCGAAGGCGCGCCCACCTGGCACCTCGCCTTTATCCGCGCGCCGGACAAAGAATCGCTCGCTACTTTGCAACGCAAAGTGGTGCAGGCCTACCCGAACATCACGGCCGTCGATCTGAGCATCGTCCTCGATGGCCTGCGCGACATCCTCGGGCGCGTGGCGTTCGCCCTGCGCTTCATGGCGTCGTTCACGCTGCTGACGGGCGTTGTGGTCCTGGCCTCGGCAGTCATCACCAGCCGCTACCAGCGCTTCCGCGAAAGCGTGCTCTTGCGAACCATCGGCGCCAGCGCCAAACAGATCCGCGCCATCATGGCCGTCGAATACTTGGCGGTCGGCCTGCTGGCGGGGCTGGTCGGCGCGTTACTGGCGTGGGCGGCAGCCGCGGGGCTGGCCATCTGGGTTTTCGAAACCGATCCGCCCGTGCCGATTATCGCCACGTTGGTTACGATCATCGTCACGACTGCGTTGACGCTCTTCACCGGCCTGGCCAACAGCCGCGGCATTTCCAACAGCCCACCACTGGCCGTCCTGCGCTCGGAAGAAGCGGGCTGATGGGGCTGGTCGAGATTAGGGTCCCGATTTCAGGCGATACGACTTGGCTCGGCCGCAAAGAGTCGCAAAAGCCACATAATATAAAGCATCACCCACTGCTTTGCGTTCTTATGCGCCTCTTTGTGGCCACTCATGTTTGATATTCGATAGCATTCGAAAAGAAAAGCGCCGCGCCCATTGGCAGGGCGCGGCGGCTTGAGATGGCGTTGAATTGCCTGCGGAATGATGGTCGCCTAAGCGGCCTCAGCTTCCGGCGAATTGTCCGTTGTCGCTTCAGCCTCGACGCTCGTGCGACGGGAGAGGCCGCTGGCCCGTTCCGAGCGCGGAACGTAGCCCATGGCCCGGTAGAGGGGGCTGTCATCGCCGTGGGCAGGGTTGCCGCATACACTATTACTGATTAGGCGTAGCGAATCGCGTTCGCCGCGCAACAGGAGGCTGTAGGTTTGCCGATCGCTGCTCAGCTGGAGCTTGCGTTGATCGACCTGGGCCTTGGCGTCTTCGATAGCCTGAAACTTGGCGGTGAATTCCGCCAAAGTCAGGCCACCAAAGGATTCTTCAGGCGCGAGTTGGGTCCACGCGCTCAAGATGGCGCGCATGCGTTCATGGTATTTTTGGTAGCTCATTCGTGGTGTGGTGGATGGTGGTTAGGCGCGCCCGGCCTTCGTGGCCAG
Source organism: Cerasicoccus maritimus (assembly GCA_031296935.1). Lineage (GTDB taxonomy): Bacteria > Verrucomicrobiota > Verrucomicrobiia > Opitutales > Cerasicoccaceae > Cerasicoccus > Cerasicoccus maritimus. The sequence goes on along the minus strand of JAVDPD010000004.1, from coordinate 35,503 downwards.
ACGTCATAGGAATCGCTCCCACACATAATATAATGAACAAAATGCGCCCAGAATAAAGCGCTAAATTTACTAAAAAGATTAAAATAGTAAATTATTCGCGGAGAATCGGCTTAGTTTACTAGCAGATTGACCTGTTTTTCCCGAAAACCAAGTCGATCCCGCGCCAAACCGAGTCGATCCTGGCTCAAACCGTGTCGATCCCGAGCAAAACCAAGACGTTCCAACGAAAATCCGGCTCGATTCGCCGAAGAACCCGTTGGTTCTTGCGGCGAAGCTGGGCGGCTCAGGGGAGGATTGGTTGGTCCCCATGTGGTCGATTCATTGCCGATGGGATGGTTTTGTAGAATCAAAGATCGATCCTGAATGAACTCCAAGGAAGCGTTGAATTTGACCGTCCTGTTCTGCGCGGAAGCGAGGGCTTAACTATCAGCGATAGTGTGGCGCGTTACGCGGGCCATGCTTCTCGTCCGAAGCGGCTAGAGTAATTGGGCCATCGGCTCATGATGAGGAGCATACATGACATTTAAAAAGCATCCCATCACTTGTTGTGCTAAAAAAGAAAACCTCGCGATTTGATTAAAGTCCTACATAGTTCTTCAATGCCTGTAGCAACAGAAAAAAGAAAAGCAAGAAGCGGAACCTTCATCGATAATTTGAAGCTTCCTGTTCATCGTTGGTTTCGTTACTCGGCTGGATTTTCGGCTGAATGGGTGAAGTCAGTGATCGAAGAGAACCGAGCTACATCCATCTTCGATCCATTTGTAGGATCAGGAACTACTTTATTGGCCGGTGATTCTTGCAGCATTCCCAGCGAAGGAATTGAATCGCATGTTTTTGTTAAGAGAATTGCTGATGCGAAGCTGTCTTGGGATTTTGACAGAAAGCGTTTTGCTGACTTCGTCAGCGACTTCCTTGCAAGAGTAGAGAACTTGAACGATGTAGAAGATCGCAGTGATGATAAATTGCTTGGAAAAATTTACGATAGAGAGACGCTGTCTATCCTAGAAAGATTTCGGCTATCGTATCTTGATTGTGAACTCCCAAAGGAGGCTAAGGAAGCAAAGCTGATTTGGCTCGGGATTACATCAATTCTACGACCATGTAGTCATGCTGGGACTGCTCAGTGGCAGTATGTTCTCCCGAACAAAAAGAAGAATTCGAGTAAATCACCATTTGATGCTTTTAATGCTTATTGCGATCAAGTGGTAGCAGATTCATTTCAAGTTCTTACTGAGGGATGGCACAAGAATTCAAGTGTTAGCTTGCACGATGCAAGAGAGACGATCGTTACTAACCGAGAGTATGATTTATTGGTTACGTCGCCGCCTTATCCAAATAATTACGATTACGCAGATGCGACGCGATTAGAAATGACGTTCTGGAAGGAAGTTGAAGGTTGGAAGGATTTGCAATCGGTGGTAAGGAAAAACCTTTTGCGTTCCTGCTCACAGCACTCAGCTGCAGAGCGCCTTGATCTCAATAGTTTGCTTAAGGAAGATTTACTCTCTCCGGTCATCGATGAAATAAGACCTGTTTGTGAGACGCTTGCTGAGGTTAGGATGACTAAAGGCGGAAAGAAAACCTACCATACGATGGTAGCCGCCTATTTTAGTGATTTAGCTAAGATCTTCAGCAATCTAAGGCCGATCATGGCCCAGGGCAGTAAAGTGTGCTTCGTAATCGGTGATTCAGCACCATATGGCGTTCATGTCCCAGCAGATAGGTGGCTGGGAGAACTTGCAGTAGCAGCTGGTTTCAAGGGGTACAGCTTTGAAAAGTTGAGGGATAGAAATATAAAGTGGGATAACCGGGTCCATAAAGTTCCACTTCACGAAGGAAACCTCTGGATCGAAGGATAGTTTATGGCAGAATCACCAGCACATAAGTTTGGGCAGATGATCGGGAACATGTTGGAGGAGATCATCTTTCCTTTTCTAAAAGAATTTTCCGATGAATATGGATACTACGTTGATCAAGCCGGCTTGAGAGGAAAGGCCAGAGCAGGGAAAAAGGTTAAGTGGCAAGATAAGTATGGGAATGACCATGATCTAGATTTTGTGATCGAAGATGGAGGTTCTAAAGATGTTAGAGGACGACCTCTTGCATTTATTGAGGCCGCATGGCGGCGATATACTAAGCATTCACGAAACAAGGCCCAAGAAATCCAAGGGGCTGTATTGCCTATCGCAGAACATTATGCATGGGATGCGCCATTTCTAGGGGCTGTAGTTGCAGGGATTTTCACTGAAAGTTCGTTGCAGCAGTTGAAATCAGTTGGTTTTAATGTTCTATACTTTTCTTATGATTCAATTATTTCGGCATTTTGCTCAGTCGGTATTGATGCGGAGTTCGATGAGGCTACACCTGATGAAGACTTCGCCAGATGTATTCAGGAAATCAAAGAATTAAATGCGGCGAAAAGACAGCAGTTGAAAGACAGATTAAAGGATCTGAATGCTACAGAAATAACAGTATTCATCGAGCGCCTCAGGAGCGTTTTAACGAGATCAATTCAGAAGATCATTATTAGCCCTCTCTTTGGCTCCTCTAGCGAATTTTCGGATATCGAACAGGCTGTTTCATTCTTGGGTGGGCGGTTTGATATTCCTGCAAGAAGTGAATTTAGGAAGATCGAAATTATAGTGGTCTACACGAACGGAGATAAAATCGAAGGGAGTTTTGCTACAGCTGAAAAAGGCGTAAAGTTCCTCGAATACGCCCAAAAAGAATAGGCACAACAAAGCGGTGTAGGTATCGACCTATGGTGGTGTGTCACATTGAAGATGCAGTTCCTGTGTAATTCACGCTAGGCTGGGCCCTTCAGCTCCCGGTGTCGGAAGCAGGCGGTTGTGTGGTCGTTGACCATGTCGACGGCTTGTATGAAGGCGTAGCAGATGGTGGAGTCGGCGAAGCAGAAGGCATGCTTTTTAAATTTCATGCGGATGGTGCTGGTTGTCTTGCTCTCGTTGGCGCACCGGGCGTTAAGTGTTCTGTGTGACCGGCTGGGGACAAATGTAAAAAACGCGCTAAACATGTGCCGTTTGGGTGCTTGTTGGGCGTTTTCTCTGATCTTCAGTCGGGCCGCTTGGGGGCAGGTGGAGTGAGTGCGGTGGAGTCGGCAGCAGACTGTAAATTTAAGGCAATTTCCCTGGTTGGACGTGGTTGTGTCTGGGCGCAACGCCTTACCCTGGCTTGGGCTCTCCCTTATTTGGGAGGCGTTTATCTGGTAGGTGGCTGAGCCCTTACAGGTGAAACTTGGTGCGGGCGGAGGGAATCGAACCCTCATCCCAAGTTTGGAAGACTCGTATACTAGCCGTTGTACTACGCCCGCATGACAAGGGGAAGGCTTGACCTTGTTCACTAATTAGGTCAAGTATAATTGCTCAAATTGCGCACCTTCAATCATTACTGCTATTGCGCGACGAAAGAACCAATTGATCCTGCATTAACTATGGCGATGTTAAGTCAAAGCGCGGCGACCACCTCAACCGGTGGGAGCGCCAAGAAGAAACCCTCTTTCGCAGAATCGCAGCGGCTGGCCAAGCAAAAGGCTTATGAGAAGCAGGCCCATCGCAAGAAGATCAAGCTGGATGAACTGGCTGTTTTCACGCAGCAAATTTCTTCGATGCTTGAGGCCGGTTTGCCGTTGGTGAGTGCGTTGGAAGCGTTGCAGGACCAAACGGAGAATCCGGTTTTTAAGATTATTATTCGAGATGTGCGCAATGACATCGCGGGAGGCACTGCCTTCTCCGATGCGGTGCGAAAGTTTCCTCGCGCCTTCCCGAACCTGTTCATTTCCATGGTGGAGGCTGGTGAGGCGTCGGGTGCGCTGGCGGACATTATGTCCAAGGTCGCGCTCTACTTTGAAGACTCCCTGGCCCTCATCAAAAAGGTCAAGAGCGCGATGACTTACCCGATTGCGGTTATCGGTTTGGCGGTAGTTCTGGTGAATGTGCTGCTCATTTTTGTGATCCCGGTATTCGCGGAAATGTTTGCTGATTTCGGTGCTGAGCTGCCGAAGCCGACGCAGATGCTGATCGATATTTCTAACTTCCTAAAGTTCAACATTCACTGGTTGATCCTTGGGGGTGTGGCTTTCTTCTGGACGCTTAAGCGCATCGTTGCCACGCCTCGCGGCCGTCGCGCTCAGCATGTTTTCTTCAGTAAGCTGCCGATTATTGGCAACCTCTCTCAAAAGGTGAATATTTCTCGCTTCTGCCGCACCTATGCGATTCTGCTGCGAAGCGGCGTGCCGATCCTCCGCACGCTCGAAATTTGCTCCAGCGCTTCGAATAACACCTTCATTGAAGACGCCTGCGTGAACTTTAGCCGACATATCAGCCAAGGGGGGCAATTGTCGGAAATCATTGCTGACACGCCTTACTTCCCGTCGATGGTCAAGCACATGGCCAAGGCCGGTGAGCAGACGGGTAATGTGGATGGCATGATGAATAAAATTGCCGACTTCTACGACGTGGAAGTGAACAATATTGTCGAATCACTGACATCGCTGATGGAGCCGATCCTCATTTGTGTGCTGGGTGTGGTCATTGGTGGTATCGTGATGGCGATGTTCCTGCCGATCTTCCAGTTGTCCAGTGTTGTGGGCGGCTAAAGTCGCGCGTTCTCCCCTCCCTTCACCGATCGATTTATGCCCAGTTTACTCATTGTTGATGACTTGCCTGCAATTCATGAAATGCTGACCGGGCTCATGGGCGCTACTGGCTATTTGTGTGCGGGCGCATCTTCGGGGGAGGAGGCATTGATGCGCTATCGGCAGAGCCGTTTCGATGTGGTGTTGATTGACTATGCCATGGAGCCGATGGATGGGCTTGAGCTGGCGCGCCGTCTTCTGGAGACTGATCCCAGTGTAATCATCATACTGATGTCAGGATTCTCCAGCGAGGAACTCTCTTCTGCTGCTATTGCTGCTGGCGTTTTTCTGGTCATTGAGAAACCCATTCAGGTGGATTCGCTTATGGTTGCCGTTGAGCGGGCGTATGAAGAGTCCAAGGTTCGCCGCCCGCAATTGTGTGAATCCGAGATCGAGAGCCTGCCGACTTTGGCAGAGCACCTTCAGCTTGCTGAGGAAAATTACGTGGGCTTTGTTATGGATGTTTGTGACGGCGATAAAGCTAAGGCATCCGCCATTCTTGGCATTGATCCATCTTAATGCCCTCCGGCGGTTTGGTCGGATTGCAGTCAAATGGGTTGGGCAAGTGTGGATGGTGTCTCCCGTGATCTGTTTCCTAGGGTATTGCCAATCGGTCTGGCGTCAACTTCAGTCATGTGGTTGCGGTCGGTTGGCGTGTTTCGATGGGGGGCGGCATTATCCATCCTCAATGTTCAAAAAAATCTTGCGACCAACTGCGGTTTAGCTTCGTGCTCTAGCTGCATTGCCTATCCGCCTTCTCACCGATCTTTATGAGCGAATCCAATCCCAAGAACTTCGACCTCGAAAACGGCGCGACTGTCGCTCAGTTGCCCGATGGGCAGTTTGGTGAGTTACGGATCGATTTCGACGACCATAGCCTGTTTGCCGTTGGGGAGGTGGATGGGCTTGGCGAGATGCGGGTATCGTTCGCGATTCCGGGGTTTTCATCCGAGTTGTCTTTTGGAGAGGAGGATGCCGATGGTAACGTGCCGCTCAATGCCGAGCTTCGCGTGTCGATTCAGGATCTGCATGCTGGCATTGCGCAGATTGATGAGCTCAACCAGCGTTGGGAATTCCTGTGGCCTACGGTGCTCGACGCCCTGATGGACGCACGTGCGGAATTTGAGCGTCCCAACGCGCCGACGCCTCAAAATTGCCAAATTAAGATTTCAGCACCCGGTCTATATGAAGGTGATGACAGCGGCCACTGGGCTTGCGATCTCTCTTTGACGCCCAGTGACGGCAATTTCTATGTCTTTTTCTCGCTCGATGGCGAAATTTTCGACACGGGGGCCGAGTTTTAATGCTGGAAGTCTGGGTGAGGCGCTGGTTTTTGATCGGATGGCCTATAGGTGAGTGCTCTAAGGCCAACAGGTTGGCTTGAGGTCAAACGCCCTCTAGGAATTGTGCGGCTTCCAGGATTTGAGTTCAGCCATGAGGTCGCGTGTCTGAGCAGCGTCCTCAAAGCGCTCTTCCTGAACGGCGGAGTCGAGCTGACGTTGCAGCTCTTGAATACGGTTGGCGACAAGTCCGGGGGTAATGGCGGCGTGGGGGATCTTGCCGCGGTGCACGCTGTCGGTATGCAGGCGTTTGAGTGCGGGCATGATTTTCTCTTCAAAGGCTTGGTAGCAATCCGCACAGCCAAAGCGGCCAGTGCGTTTCCAATCCCGCAAAGTGAAACCGCAGCTGGGGCATTTGGCCGAGTTGTGGTGCTGTTCGGCATGGTTGGTCTCGGCGGAGTCGAGTAATGCGTATGCGCCCGGTGAGAGCAGCCCAAGCTCGTCCGCGTGCTCAAGGCAGTAAGCACTGTGTGCTGAGTGGCCGGTTTTTACCAGGTTGATAAATACCTTTGCTGTCGCGCCGCAAATTACGCATTTCTTTTTACCACTCACGACTTTATATATGTCAGCAATTCGCCAATATTTCAATGAATCAACGACAGAACTGGTAATTTTTCGCCTGTATGATTTTTTTGGGGAACATTCGTCGCGAAGAAAAGTCCCATTAATTATACTGATCAAACAATAAATTTGGGGTGATAAATAAATTTAAGAAAAAGCTGTTGACATTGGCACAAACGAAGCTACAGTTAGCAGCATAATCAACTTTCTCCTACGGGAGATGGGGTAACAAGCAACGAGATAAAGTAGAAAACAATGGCTGGCGGTTTAGGGGTAGGCCGCCAGCCTTCAATTTCCGAAAGCGTCTTCTTAGAAAAGAAGGCGCTTTCATCTTTTTCGGTCTAAGCGAAGGTGGCGGATGGAGGTGCTTCATTGGGGAGTCGTCGCTGCCGGAGAAAACGCCTTTTGGAGCGTTCTTTTTATTTAACGCAAAATAGATTGAAAAAATCTGGAGGCGTATTCTTAATAGGATTCTGATTTTTATGCCAAAGTATACATTCGTTAACTCAACGAACCTTAACCTACGCGAGACCCCGCGCTGTGGCGGGCAATTGCGAGCATCCGACTCTTAATGGGAAAAGCACCATTCGGAAGAGGACGCGGCCGCAATTTTAACCGTGGCCCACGCAAAAACGAACGCATCCGCGTGCCGGAGATCCGTGTGATCGGACCCGATGGCAGACAAGTGGGCGTAATGAAGACCAAGGACGCTCTCGACTTAGCCAAGCAGGCTGGTTTGGACTTGCTCGAAGTTTCGCCGAACGCGCGCCCGCCGGTATGTCGTATTCTCGACTACGGTAAATACCAGTACGAGCAGAGTAAGCGTGAGAAGGATAGCAAGAAGTCGGCATCTGCCTCGCGCATGAAGGAAGTTAAGTTCCGTGTGCGCATTGAGGAGCACGACTACATGACCAAGCTCCGTCGCGCCGAAGATTTTCTCAATCACGGCTCCAAGCTGAAGATCACGCTCATGTTCCGTGGCCGTGAAATGCAGCATCAGGACCTCGGTTTCGTCGTCGTCAAGCGCGCCATCAACGACCTTCTGCACATCGGCCAGTCCGATAATCCGCCGAAGCTCGTGGGTCGTAATATCACCACGACGATGTCGCCGTTGCCTGCGGGCAAGCGCCAGCCGCTCAAGTATAGCCACCACCGTGGCGAAGACCCGGACGAGCACGAAGAAGATCACGACGACCACGCGGAAGAGCACGAGGACGAGCGCGAAGAATGATTTCGAGCGCTGAGCAGCTCGATCTACACGCATTCGCGCCGACGCTTCGCCGCTCTCATATCATCCGCGCTGTCTGGCTGATGCTCGCGTGCCTGTGTGCGTGGGTGCCGCTCGAAGGCGCAGTGACCCTGCACGGGCATCGCTACATTCCGCTGCCCGAGGTGGCGTCGCGTTTCGGCATGGACCACACGTGGCGCATTCGGGGGCAAGAGGCATCGATCCATAGTAAGTGGTCCAATCTCCGTTTCACGCTTCACCAAAGCCACTTCACTTACAACGGGCAGAAGGTTTACCTCGGCGAGCCAATCGCTCTGTCTGGCGGAGTGCTACATGTGACAGAGGTGGACTATGAGAATACGATCAAGCCGCTCTTTTTTCCACAGCAGTATGATCCGAAGCCTAAGCTTTACCACATCGTGCTCGACCCCGGACATGGTGGCAAGGACAGCGGTGCGCAGAATGCCAGCCTCAAGCTGAAGGAGAAATACTTGGCGATGGACTTGGCTAAGCGCGTGAAGGCTCGGCTGGAACGCTACGGCTACAAGGTAACGCTTACGCGGACGGACGACCGCTATATTCCGCTGGCCGACCGCCCGGAGTTCGCCAACCGCGTGAATGCCGATCTCTTTGTGAGCCTGCACTTCAATGCGATCACGAACGCCAAGGTTGACGGTATCGAAACTTACGTTTTCACCCCGGCGGGGCATGCTTCGACGAACGCGAAAACCGCGGACAAGCGTACCTATCCGGGCAATCGCGATGCTCCTTGGAGCATGTTGGCGGGTTACCACATTCAGTCGCAGATGATTAACAAAACGAAGGCGGATGACCGCGGCGTGAAGAAAGCCCGTTTTGCGGTGTTGAAGACGCTGAATTGCCCGGGCGTTCTAGTGGAAGGCGGTTTTGTAAGCCACCCACGTGAGGGGCGTAATATCGGCAGTTCAGCCTATCGCGACAAGTTAGCCGATGCGATCGTGGCTGGAATACTTAACTACCAAAAAGCCATCAACCGCGCGCGCGGCATCGACTCATGAACGCGACTCAGCTGCTCTTAATTGCCCTGGGGGGTGGCCTTGGCGCGGTTTCACGGGCGCTGGTTGGCCAGTGGTTGAAGGGTGATTTTCCTTGGGCCACGTTAACAGTCAATGTGCTGGGCTCGTTGATCATCGGGGTGGTTCTGGGCTGGTTTATGATTAGGACGAATACGCCCAATGCATTGAAATTGCTGTTTGCGACGGGCTTTTGTGGCGCCTTTACGACCTTTTCCACCTTCAGCTACGAAACGTTGGCCATGCTACAGGAGCAGCGCTGGGCGGCGGGCCTTGGCAACATCGCGCTCAATGTCGTCCTCTGCCTGGTGGCGACCTACGTGGGAATCAGGCTGGCCATTAGCTTGGGCAGCGCCTAGCGTGGCCAACATGCGTTTACATGCCCTGTTCGCAAGTTTCCTGCTAACCCTGACCCTGCATGCGGTAGAGCCGCAGCAAGTGGTGGTGATCGCCAATTCCAACGACCCTGACTCTCTGGCCATTGCCGAGTATTATCTGGCCAAGCGGAACATTCCGGAGCAAAACCTGATCACCATTGCGACCTCCAAGGGTGAGCGTCTGACGTGCCAGGAGTTCGTGGAGCAGATATTCAATCCCCTACGGGAAAAGCTCGTTGAAAAAAAATGGATGAACGCCGTGCTTTCCGACGATTACGACGCGGCCGGTCGCCGAAAAATGGTCCCGATGGGTCACAGTATCGGTTATCTGGTGCTCTGCCGTCTGCCGTATCAGGTGCATGGATACGAGGCTGGGGCGGTTAAGGCCTTCTCTCCGAATGCCACGGGCGCGATGGCTAACAGCCAGGCTTCGGTCGACAGTGAGTTGACCTACCTGCCAGTTGTGGACACGCCCCTCGCGGGCCCTGGTAAGAATCCGCTTTTTCAACAGAAAGTGCCCAATTATATGCAGCTGGGCAGCGTGATCAAGGTGGCGCGGCTCGATGGGCCGAGCGTGGCCGCGGTCAAACGCCTCATCGACAGCGCCTTGTTAGGCGAAGCCAATGGACTCAAGGGCCGAGGCTACATTGACAAGGGTGGACCGCATAAGCAGGGGGAGGGATGGCTGGACCAAGCCACGGCGCAGATCGAGAAGCTCGATTACCCGGTTTCCATCGATACGGCTAAACCACGTTTTGGCTGGACTGCGCGCATGGATGCGCCGGCGATTTACTTTGGTTGGTGGACGCACACGCCGGATGGGCCTTTTTCGGACCAGCGTTTTCGCTTTCCGGCGGGCGCCGTGGCGATTCACATCAGCAGTTTTTCGGGGCAGCATCTGCGCAAGCCGAACACTCGCTGGGGTGGGGGGCTCGTCGAGCGCGGCGTCGCCGCGACGGTCGGTAATGTTTACGAGCCCTACTTGCAACTGACGAACCAGCCGCAGCTTTATCTGGGGGCGCTGATGGACGGGATGTCCGCTGGCGATGCCGCATATTATTCGCTGCAAGGCCTGAGCTGGATGACGATTGTGCTCGGCGACCCACTTTACCAGCCCTTCAAGGTATCGCTTGAGGAACAGCTTGAAAACCTTGATCCGACCAACGAGCTTTCTCAATACGTCGTGCTGCGGCAGGCGGAAAAGATCCGCGACGCCGAGGGCGACGATGCGGCGTTCGAGTACCTGCGGCGACAATATCACCACGCGCCGGGTTTGGCGATTGCCTATGAGATTGCGCTAGGTTGGGAGAAGCGTTTTGAGCGGGCAAAGGCTGTAGCGCAGTTGGATTTTGTGACGCAGATGACTGCTTTTGCGCCGGAAAATGTCGGCTTGGCCTTTCAAATTTCCGAGCTCTTTGTGGAAATGCGAGAGCGAGAAAAGGCTTACCAGATTCTGCGGGTCATTGCCAACGATGCGCCAAACCGCAGCGCCAAGCTGGCCTTTCTTCCCAAGGCGATTCCGCTGGCCAATCAGTTTGGCGACCGTGTTTTGGCGAAGAATTGGCAATCGGACCTGGATGCGATCAAAGAGCAAATGCGGAAGGAGGCCGAGGAGCGCAAAGCTCGTCGCGAAGCGGCCAAGGCAGCCAAAAAGAAATAAGGCGCGGATCGCTCCACGCCTTATCGTTATAAAATGAACTGAGTCGCGCTGGCTTAGAGCGGGCCTTCGAAGATGCCGTCGGCGAGTCCGTATTCGATGGCTTCCTGGGCGTTCAGGTAGAAGTCGCGGTCGGTGTCCTTGCGGATCTTTTCCATCGGCTGGCCGGAGGCTTCGGCGAGGATGCGGTTGAGCTCTTCGCGGAGCTTTTCCATTTCTTCGGCCTGGATGTTGATGTCTACTGCCGGGGCGACGATGCGGCCCATGATCAGCGGCTGGTGAATCAGCACGCGTGAGTGTGGGAACACGAAGCGACGGCCCTTAGTGCCACCGGAGAGCAGGATACTGCCCATGGAGGCGGCCATGCCGTGGACGATGCAGCTAATCGGTGAGCTGATGAGCTGCATGGTGTCATAGACGGCCATGCCAGCGGTGATCGAGCCGCCAGGGCTGTTGATGTAAAATTTGATCTCTTCGCCAGGCTTTTCGGCTTCGAGGAAGAGCATCTTTTCCATGATGGCCTTCATCGACTCATCATTGACTTCGCCCCAGAGGAAAATCTTCCGTTCCTCGAGGAACTTCTTTTCCATCTGCATTTGAATGCCGCCCTTTTCGGCGTCTTTTTTCTTTTCGTCGCCGCAGTCTGAAACCGGAGTTTTCGCTATGGATTGGATCATGGCCCTAATGTGATGCGGAAAGTGCGGAATTTCCAATCAAAAAGGTATTTTGCGGGCGATGTATTAGCGTAGCATAGGCGTCCCGCCTGTGCTTTAACCAATCAAATATCCTTCAAAGTATCTTCAATTTGCACAGCTGAGATTGCTTCTTCCGGCAGTTGAACGCCCGCCTTCTGTGGATTATTCAAAATATACTCACGATAATACTGCAGTTCAGCTTCATTGCGGACGATTCGGTTATAGGATTCATTTTGCCAAAGTAGGCCATCGCGTTCGAATTGCTGATTGAGCTGCTTTGCGGTGAATGATTTCCAGGAATGAAGAATTTCCGACAACGGATGGTTGTTGGCGGCATCGCTAACAGGTGGACATGGTTGGGCATGATCACCCAGTGGTCTAGCAGGTAGCGATCTTTGTCGAAATGGTTTAGTGCGCTGGCGACTGTTTCGATCGCGCGCTTTTCATGAAGCAGGCAACTGCCCATGCCGGAATCGAGCCAAGTTTCGAGGCGCATGGAAAAGCGTGCGTCGTAGTCCGCTTGTGCTTGTTCGGTGGTGGGCTGCCCGTTTTGGGCCAGCCAGAGATCCCGCTCTTCGCGCCAAGTGCGGAGTTTGTCTGCGGGGATCGAATCGCCCAGGCGGAAGGTGACGAAGTAGATAACGCCAGTTTGTCGCCAATGAGGGAGTGCGCGCTGCGATGTCTTCAGTGGTTGGTTTGGACTGAAGAACATGGAGACGAATGATTGAATAGGGCACAGGCGGGACGCCTATGCTACTTCTAATCGTTGAAGAAGGAAGGATCAGCGGCCTTAGATCAGGCCGAGCTCCATTTTGCCTTCTTCGGAGATCATGTCCTGTGTCCAGGGGGGATCCCACACGATGTCGACCTGGGCGGAGGTGACGCCGGGCACGGACTCGACGCGGCCCTTGGCGTCCTCGGCAATGGCCGGGCCCATGCCGCAACCGGGGGCGGTCAGGGTCATTTGCACGGACACGTGATACTGCTCTGCTTCTTCCATGATCTCCATGGAGTAAACCAGACCAAGGTCCACGATATTGACCGGAATTTCCGGGTCGTAAACGGACTTCAATGCTTCCCAGATTGCGTCTTCGGCGGGTGGGCCGGAGTGGTCGCCCGCGGCGCTGCCGGCTTCGGCTTGGGCCGCGGTCTCAGGGAGCTCTTCGCCGAGTGCTTCGGCGTCGGCGCCGAGGATGCGGAACATGCCGTAGTCACAGACCACGGTGAAGTTGCCGCCCAGGCGGTGCGTGATGTCCACCTTGGATCCGGCAGGCAGCGTTACTTTATCCCCGGCCGGGATGACCGTGGCTTCGACGTCCCGAGAGAGGACTCGTTGGTTATTGGCGCTCATGTTGGTGAGTTGTCTGATGTTGGATTTTTCTCGGTGGTATCAGCCTCGATTTGAGGAAATGGTGTTACCTTTTCGCCCGCAAGATGAATCGTCTGAGTGGGGAATGCAAATTCGATGCCTGCTTCGCTGAAGCGCCGTATGATTTCCTCGTTAACCTTCTGGCTAAATTCGAGGAAATCCCAGTAAGCGGGCGGGTGGTACCAGTAGATCATGAGGATATTCAGCGAAGCGGGATTGAACTCATTGAAGAATACCCGTGGCGGGAACATTGGGCGGTTGATGGGATCGTTGGGGTGGGTGTTACCATCGGTTGGCAAGTAATCTTCGGGGACAGATAATGCTTCTCGGATGATCTCTACCGCCAGTGGGATTTTCTCCTGTGGCGTGTCGTAGGTGATGGTGATGTTTGACACGCGTCGAATGTAGGGGCGCCGGGCAACGTTTTCGATTTCGACGTCGGCAAGTCTGTCGTTGGGAATGCTGGTAACATGACCAGTGAGCAGGCGAACTTTCGTTGAGCGCAGGCCGATTTCCTCGACTGCGCCATCGACTGCGCCTATTTTTACGCGGTCGCCTACTCGAAATGGTTTGTCTAATAGCAGCATTAAGCTGCCGAATATGTTGCGCAGTGTGCTTTGCGCCGCCAAAGCGACGGCGAGGCCAGTGACGCCCGCGCCGGCGACCACGGTTGCCAGCGAGAAACCGATTTCCTGAAGACCACGGATCAGGATTGCCAGGCAGACGATGATGCTGAGGATGCGAACGCCGATCCGTGTTAGCTGTGCGTCGAAGCTCCTGTTTTCCAGGCGCTCGGAGCCGCCGACGATATCTGCTAGCAGGGTGCCAAGCATAAACGTCATGGTGATGGAGGCCGCTAGTATGATGGAATAGATGACGTAGACGGTCATCTGAAATACCTCTCCAGTTATGAAGATCTTATCGTCGATGATGTCGTAAGTAATGTAGGCAGCAATGATGGCACCGATGGGAGTGGTCAGGCTCAACGCGTGACGAGTTTTGTCTTTCAACTTTTTGCCTACTCGCCTCACGACAATATAAATCGCGATTACACCGATCAGCGCGATCAGCATCACAATTATCATACATGCCCACTGCCATACGGTTTGTTCGGCAAAGTCTTCCAGCGCCCAATCGGGCAGGGAGTTAATCCACTCCTTGGGGATGATTGGATTGGGTGTTAGGAAAAAGTAATAGTAAAAGTCTTCGGCTGCGCGGGATTTGTAGGGCAGGTTGCGGACTTCTTTAAAGAGGGGGCGAACTTCGCGTAGTGTTTCATCGCTGAATACGTAGTGGCCGGCGTTTTCGCCTTCATCAACGCGAATGATTTCAAAAGGGGTTTCCGGTACTTGCCAGCGGGCGGGGAAGCCTTTGTCGATAGCCATATACATGGTCTCTTCGTCGGGAATCTCCTCAACTGGAGGGAGCCCAATGCGGTCGATGGTTTCGCGTAAGTAGATTGCGCTGGCGGTTGCGTAATCGGCGCGAAGGGAGGGGGCTATTTGCCGCAGATCAAAAAAGTCTTCTACTTGCTCAAAGAGATAGAAGACTTCGATGCGGTCCTGTTGTGAGTAATCGTCGTCGGAGATCAGATCATAGAAGCGCTGGGTGATCTTCATGAAGCTGATCATCGTGTCCCGCGGACTGCTGGTATTGGGTGGATGTAAAATGAACTCGCGTGTCGTTTGGTCGGGCTCGGCGGCTAACTCGTCCAATATGTTCTGAATCGGGCTTGGGTCTTCCAGTGGTGTAACCGGATTGTAATCCTCAGAAGTGTTGGTTTGCGCTGTCAGCCGTATGGCTAGCAGTAGGCCAAAAATAAAGTAATAAAAATGAAAACGCCCCATACCGTATCGACGGTAAGGGGCGTTTGCGCTAAAATCAAATCTGATTGTAAATTGAACTACATTTCGTTGCCAAATTTCGCCTGCACGAGCTTGCGGACGTTTTCGCGGAGCTCTTCGTTGCTGATTTTTTCGACGATTTCCTCGAAGAAGCCGAAGACCAGCAACTGATAGGCGGTTTGGCGTGGAATGCCACGCGCCATCAAGTAGAAGAGTTCGCTTTCGTCAACCTGGCCGGTGGTGGCGCCGTGGGAGCACTTCACGTCGTTGGCCTCGATCTCCAGGCCGGGGAGGCTGTTGGCCTCGGCGGTTTTGGAGAGCAGGAGGTTGCGGTTGGTTTGGTAGGCGTCGGTTTGCTGGGCATCCTTGGCCACCTTGATCAAGCCGGAGAAGATCGTGCGCGAGCTGTCGAGCAGCGCGTTCTTAAAGAGCAGGTCGCTGACGGCGTGTGGCGCTTCGTGGATTTGCAGCGTGCGCTGGTCGAACTCCTGTTCGTCCTTGGAAACGGTCAGGCCATACATCTTCACGTCAGCGCCGGGGCCAACGATGCGGGTGTGGTTCTGCAAGCGCGCATACTTGGAGCCGAGGTTGACGGCGATGGTCTTCACCTGGCTGTCGCGGTCGGCGATGTTGGCTTCCAACTGGAAGGACAGGGCCTCCTCGTTGAAATTCTGCACGATTTTGCGGAAGACCTGCGCGCCCTGGCCGGCGTAGATGGTGCCCACGCCGCAGGAGAGGGTGGAGCAGCAACCGGTATCGAGGCTGCCGTAGTAGTCCACGAAGTCGACCTTGGCGTTGTCTTCGACGACGAGCAGGGTGTGCGGGAAAATGGCTTCGCCGCATTCGATGGACCAATAGTAGGCCGCGATAGGCTGCTCGATCTCGACGCCCTTGGGCACGTAGAGGAAGCTGCCGCCGTGGAAGAACGCATTGTGCAGGGCCAGGAGCTTTTCCGAGCCGAGCTGGTTTTCTTCCTCAAGGAAATACTTCTGCACGAGCTCCGGGTGCTCAATGGCAGCCTGTTGGAGCGGCATCCAGATGACGCCCTTGGCCTTGAGCTCTTCGCTGAGACCTTCGAACTCGAGCAGGAAGTTGTCTCCAAAGACTACTTTACCGGCGGGTTCGCCAACGAGATTGCTGCGCGCGATGGCGTCGGCCTTTTGGGCTTCGGTGGGCTCTTGCGCGGGGCGGTAGCCGTCGAGCTTGAGCTTGCGCAGGTCGGAGAAGCGGTAGCGCTCGTCGCTGCGGGTGGGCAGCGGTAGCTCCTGGTAGGTCTTCCAGTTTTGCTGCTTGAGCTCCTGCACCCAGGGCACGTTCAACCAGAACGCATCGAGGTGGTGGCGGAAGTTTTCCTCGCTGAATTTTTCGGTGTCGGATGTGGTCGTGGCGACTGACATGATTGGTAAATGCAAAATTAAGAATTCAGAATGCAGAAACCGGTTGGTTGAAACCGGTGCTTGATTAGCCCACCGAGCCTTCCATTTCGAGGTCGATCAGGCGCTTCAGCTCGACGGAGTATTCCATCGGGAATTCGCGCACGAGGTCGTTGACGAAGCCGTTAACGGCGAGCGACATCGCTTCGCCTTCTTCCAAGCCGCGCTGCTGCATGTAGAAGATCTGCTCGGCGCTGACCTTGGAGACGCTGGCTTCGTGCTGGACGGAGTTGTGGTCGCCGCGGACGGTGATCGCCGGGTAGGTGTCGGTGCGGGAGTTGGTGTTGATCAGCAACGCGTCACACTCGGTGTTGTTTTTGCAATTCGAGAGACGCTTCGGGATGCTGACCTGGCCGCGGTAAGTGCTGCGGCCTTCGCCGATCGAGATGGACTTGGAAATAACGTTCGAAGTCGTGTTCGAGGCGGCGTGGATCATCTTCGCGCCGGTGTCTTGGTGCTGACCGTCGTTGGCCAAGGCGATGGAAATGACTTCGCCGCGGGCGCGCTCGCCCTTGAGCACGACGCCCGGGTATTTCATGGTCAGGCGGCTGCCGATGTTGCAGTCGATCCAGCGGATCTCGGCGTCTTCTTCGGCCATGCCACGCTTGGTGACGAGGTTGAAGACGTTGTTGGACCAGTTTTGCACGGTGACGTATTGGATCTTCGCGCCCTTGAGAGCGACGAGCTCCACGACGGCGGCGTGCAGAGTGGCGGTCTCAAACTTCGGTGCCGTGCAGCCTTCCATATACATGACCTCGGAGCCTTCGTCGGCGATGATCAGCGTGCGCTCGAACTGGCCGAAATTTTCCGCGTTGATGCGGAAGTAGGCCTGGAGCGGCTGGGCAACCTTCACGCCCGGGGGGACGTAGATGAAGCTGCCGCCGGAGAAGCAGGCGCTGTTGAGCGCGGAGAACTTGTTGTCGCCGATGGGGATGACTTTGCCGAAGAACTTCTTGAAGATTTCCGGGTGCTCGTGGAGGCCTTCATGCGGGCCAACGAAGATCACGCCGAGCTTTTCCATCTCCTCCTTCATGCGGGAGTAGGCGGCCTCGGAGTCAAACTGTGCTTCGACGCCGGCGAGGAACGCGCGTTCCTGCTCGGGGATGCCGAGGCGCTCGAAGGTCTGCTTCACGTCGTCGGGCACGTCGTCCCAAGTGCGGGACGGTTTCTGGCCCTTGGACAAATAGTAGCGGACGTCTTCGAACTTGATGGTGTTGAGGTCGTCGCTGGCCCAGTGCGTCGGCATGGGCTTGTCTTGGAAAATCTTGAGCGCCTTCTGGCGGTATTCATTCACCCAGGCATCCTCGCCTTTGACGTTGGAAATGTAGTCAATGGTGTCGGGCGAGAGGCCGATGCCGGCGTCGTACTTGTAGTCTTCGGCAAAGGAGAAGTCGCCCTTGCTGCGGTCGATGTTGATTTCGGGTGTCTCGGTGCTCATGGTGTGCTCCTCGTTGGATCTTAAATGTTGCTTACTTGGATGCTTTCAGTTCAACCGTGGCGCCGGCTGCTTTCAGCTTTTTTTCAATTTCAATGGCTCGTCTGAGATTTACTCCCTCGACGACTGCCGCCGGCGCATTATCTCCAATGTCTTTGCCCTCACGCGGGCCTAATCCGGTGATTTCGCGAATGGCTTTAATCGTCGCAATTTTATTACCGCCGAAAGATTTCAAAATGATGTTATACTCGCCTAAGTGAGCGATCACGGCTTCAGCGGTGATCGCGGCGGAGGCCGGGTTTTGGCCGGTAATTAAATTGCCGTCGACGATCACGTTCGGTTGGAATTTCTCGACGCGGACGAATTTGCCGCCCAGTTCGACGAGCTTGTCTTCTAATAAGAAAGGCATCTCGTCGGTCAGGCCGACGGCGGCTTCCTCGGCATTGGTGAAGCCGGTGACTTCCTTGTCGCGGAAAATCCAGCCGCCATAGTCGTCGGTGGCGGTCAGCAGGCCTGCTGGGCCGTGGCAAACCGCGGCGACAGGCTTGCCCAGCGCGTAGTGCTGGACCACGATCATGCCGACTTGCTGGTTGTTGGCCAAGTCCCACATCGGGCCATGGCCGCCGGGCAGGAAGACGGCACTGTAGTCGTTGCCGACCACGTCGTCCAGCTTGACGGTGTTGGCGAATACCGCCTGGGCCTGTTCGTCATCCTGGTAGCGCTTGACCGACCACGTGATGCCGCGGCCTTCCATGCTGCGGGGATCAATCGGCATCACGCCACCCTCGGGGGAGGCGACCACCACTTCGTAACCCGCGTCTTTAAACTCGTAGTAAGGCGTGGTGACTTCCTCCATCCAGACGCCGGTTGGTTTCCCGCCGTCGCCCATCGTCCCCATGCTGGTGACGATGAATAGGATGATAAACTGGACGCTTTCGACCATGAAAATTCCTTACGCGCCAGCCGTGGCGAGCTCTTCTTTAACCCAGTCGTAGCCCTTTTCTTCCATTTCGAGGGCCAGGTTCTTGTCGCCAGTCTTGACGATGCGGCCATCCCACATGATGTGGACTACGTCCGGCACGATGTAGTCGAGCAGGCGCTGGTAGTGGGTGATGACGAGGAAGCCGCGGTCGGGCGAACGCATGTTGTTGACGCCTTCGGCGACGATCTTGAGCGCGTCGATGTCGAGACCGGAGTCGGTTTCGTCCATGATGACGTATTTCGGGTCGAGCATCTTCATTTGAAGGATCTCGCAGCGCTTCTTTTCACCGCCGGAGAAGCCTTCGTTGACGTTGCGCGCGGAGAAAGCTCGGTCAATCTTGAGCTCGTCCATGTAGGCGCGGAGGGTCTTGTAATAGTCCGTCGCGACGATCTTTTCGCCCTCGGGCAGGCGCGCCTGCAGGGCTGCACGGATGAAATTAGCGATGGTCACGCCGGGGATTTCCACCGGGTATTGGAACGCCACAAACAGGCCGAGGCGGGCAATCTCGTCCGGCTCCATGCCGACGACGTTTTCGCCGTCGAGCAGGGCTTCGCCGCCGCTGATTTCGTAATCTTCATGGCCAGCGAGCGCCTTTGCGAGGGTGCTCTTGCCGGTGCCATTCGGGCCCATGATTGCGTGGACTTGGCCTGCGGGCACTTCCAGGGAGAAGTCGCGCAGGATCTGCTTTTCGCCAATGTTGACGTTCAGGTTTTTGATTTCGAGTGACATGACTTTTTCTTTTAAAATTCGGTGGTTTGGAAAGTTTTCGGCGCTACAAGGAGTTGGTGTCCAGGTCGTTTGGGGCGTAGCCAGTGAAGGTCAGTTTGACCTTCTTGGCCTCGAATCCGCGGGGCAGAATCTTGGAGACCATGGACTGAAAATCTTCGGGCAGCAGGATGTCGTAGACACGGCCATTGGCTTCGTCGAGAAAATGCGCATGCTCGCCATCGTTCGGGCAGAAACGGCTGGGTTCGCGCTCGTAGTTGAGCTTTTTGACCAAATTGCAGTCCACGAGGGTTTCGAGGCAATTATAGACCGTGGCCAGGGAAATGGTCGGCATGACCTCCTTGGCGCGGGCGTAAACTTCGTCGGCCGTGGGATGGTCGCGTCGCTTGAGTAACACCGCGTAAATTTGCTCGCGCTGCCGCGTGGAGCGGAGGCCACTGTTGGCGAGCGCTTCATCGAGGTTGGCCTTGGCGGTGTCGTTTAAATTGATCATTATCTCAAAACTAAATTGGAATGATTCCAAAAATCAACTCTATTTGAGAACTAATTTCATTCCAATTAGCGGGCTGCGGACGTATCGCTGGTGCTTGCACGGTCTATTCGCAGGTTGGGGCTCGGCGGTGCCTTTCTGCTGGTTTGGCGTTTGCGCGTTCAGAACAACCCTTTAGCACTGGCGAAACAACGGTTAAGCACGGCCTGAACAACGGTTTAGCACAGGCTGTGTCATTCCTTAGCATCGTTCGTATCAAGGGTTTGGCGTGTTGTTGCCAATTTGCGGCAGCTGGATGATCGGCGCTGTGTGGCAACGAGTCGGAGCCCTTTACTGTTGCGTGGATAAAAATTCGTAAAAAGGGAATTTTTCTGCACTTATTAATTCTAGCTTTAGGTTTACCTGATACAATAGTCTTGAAAAATAAACCTATTTACTGCCTAATGCCATTTCCAGCCCAGTCTTGTATGAAAGTTTTTTCCCCTCTTGCTCTTCTAGCAAGCCTCACGCTTGCTGTCTCTTCCCACGCCGCCACGACGGATGTCATGGGCGGTATTGTGGTTACGATTCAAGGCGACGACAGCTACAATTTTATTTCGGTTCCTTTTGTCAATTCGCCGGCATTTGTTGGGCAGGCAACGGGTGGCAGCGCTACGACATTAGACTGCTCCACTGCTAGTTGGACGGTTGATGAATTTGCGACCAACTACTTTGTCGAGATCACTTCAGCTGGCACTGGCGACACGGGCTTGGGTGAAGGCCTGATGGTGGACATTGTTTCCAACACCGCGACCCAATTGACTTTGGCGGATGACATCTCCTCCTATTCGCTCGAAGGAGACGAAACCTTCACCATCCGCGAACACGCAACACTCTCCAGCCTATTTGGTGAAAATAACTCGGCGGGATTGCTGGGCGGTAGTACTGCTGGGGCTGCGGATGAGGTTAGACTTTGGAGCCCAAGTGAGCAGAAGTTTTACACCTACTTTTACAGCACGATCTACAATCGCTGGGCCCCTAGCTCTGCGCCATTTACGGAAGATTCATCTGATGAAATTGTTTATTCAGATCAAGGTGTTGTAATCTATCGTAAGGGGGCAGGAACGCTGGATCTCGTCCTGTCGGGGGCGGTCAAGACGGGCGTTAGTCAAGCCCAAGTCTATACTGGATATAATTTTTACGATAACAAGAAGCCGATCGATGTTACTTTAGCTGAAACTGGTTGGGAAAATGATCTTACCTCTGGTAGTACCGGTGGCAGTTCTGATGAGATTGGTGTCTGGAATAGTAGCGAGAACCGACTGGATCTATACTTTTACAGTAGTATTTATTCGCGATGGACTCCAAGTTCCGCTCCTTTTACCGGTGATGCTTCTGATGTTTTAATTCCTGCTGATGCTGCCATAGTGATCCAGCGTAAATCTGTGGATACTGTCATTTCTGAAAGTGCCGTATCGGTAAACTAATTTTCTACATCCCTATATTCAAATGAGAATCAAGCAGCTTACACCGGTCACCTTACTTTTAGCGGCTAGCATTAATGTTAGTGCTATTGACATATCGCTCAGTGTTGCTGGGGCATCTTCCTTGCAGGACAGTTCTTCAAGCTTTTTATCTGACGGTAGTGTCGTATGGATTGGTTCATTTGATACTGGCTTCGATATTTCTGCAAATGTCACTAACTTTAGTGTTCTAAGTGCCAATTTTGGCTACTTTGATGATAGTGGTATCTTCCAGGGTAGTTCACAGATGTTGACTACAACTATTTTTAACCCTGGGGGTAGTTTGCCTGGCACTTTTGCTGCTTCCGGTACAGTAGAGGATGCAGGTGGAACTCAACCTGCAATCTATGTTTGGGCATTCAATAATTCTGTTGCTTCCTCCGCTACCGAATACGGCATTTTTCAAATGCCAAATTTGGTTTCAGGTGAGGTGCCATCGACTAGCCAATCGCTTGATTTTGCTGCGGACTTGGTAGCTACTTGGTATGGTACTTTCAATTCCGAAACTGGCATTGGCCAGCTCCAAGCAGTTCCTGAACCATCGACTTACGCTCTGCTCCTTGGTGTCGCGACGCTTGGTTGGGTCTTCCAGCGCCGTCGCCTCAAGTAGTCTTTCGTTTAGGATATTTCTTAAGGCCTTCCTTTTTGATGAGGAAGGCCTTTTTATAAACTCATGAATTCGTTGTCTCGCTGCCTGCTGCTTTTAGCTCTGCTTTGTTCGCATGTGGGATGGGGTATTGGTGTGTGGGCTGGTTTTGATCCTGATGATTTGAACTTTGAGGGGCCGAGCGTGAATGAATCGGCCCTTGATACCGAGGTGGTGAAATTGATCGCGGAGCATCGCAAGGCTATGCTGGTTGGTGTTTCCAGTGAAGAGGTTCAGGCGATTCAACTAGCAGGACGCTACATCGACGCAGATGGCGAAAGTCGAATTGTGATTCAGAAAATGCGTCCAGCGTTTTTACGCGTAGTGCTTCAATCCCAACGTGTATCCTTTACTCAGTTGTTTAATGGCAGAGAGGGCTGGAATATAGTTACTAAGCTCGGTGAGGCACCTCAGGTTATTCCTATGGGCATTGCCAGTAGCGAAGCGACCCGACTGAGCGCCTCGATCTTCAATTATCTGATCGAGTCGGACCAGAAGGGGCGCATTGAGTATCAAATGCTGTCTGATGATTCTAGTGGTAATAAGGGCATCGAGGTGACCGTGAATGGCGTGAATGTCATTCACTATTGGCTCGATCCAGATACTTTCTTGATTCGGCGTGAGGTGAAAAGTGATCACAATGACGCGGAGTTTGAATTTAAGACGGTCCTCTATGATGATTACCGGGTCGTGGATGGCTTGCAGATACCATATGTGATCCAGCACCTGGGAAAAAATGTTGTTGAATACGAGCTGCACATCGATCGGGTGGAGGTCGTAGATTCGTTTCCGGAATCGATGTTTTCGCCGCTTGGTGAGTATTGATCGGGTGCTGCTAGGAAGCATTTTAAATTTGCTTCCCGAACCGCAGTGGCTATCTCCGTGCTTATGGACATCGAAACCTTTCCCAATCCGACGCCGGCGCGTAACTACATCATCCAGCATGTTGCGGAGGAATTTACCTCGCTGTGCCCGAAGACTGGGCACCCGGATTTCGCGACCATCGTCCTGACTTACGTGCCCGAGGAGGTGTGTGTGGAGCTGAAGGCTTACAAGCTCTATCTGCAGGATTTCCGCACCAAGGGCATCTTCTACGAAGCCGTGACGAATGCCATTTTCGACGAAATGTGGAAGCTGACCAAGCCGCGTTGGATGCGCCTGGAGACGATTTGGACCGGCCGTGGCGGCATTCGCTCGACGCTGGTTGCTGAGGATGCGCAGGACGGTTACAAAGGGCCGATCCCGCCGTATTTCGGTTAAAGGTGCATAGGGTGTATAAGTGTGAAGGGTGTGTAGGTTGATTAATGCCGATTCGGTTCGCGGACCATGTTCGTTGTTCAGCCTACTCAATACACACTTACACACCTGCGAACGTTCTACAGAACCCGGTAGAGCTTGTGTAGCTGCCAGCCGGCGCGGAAGGGCGCGCCGCGCTCGTGCACGGTATCGGCAATGAGTGCGAGGATGTCCGGGTTTTCGCGTTGGCCCCACTCGGGGTGGAGCCACACATGGCGATCTTTGCGGGCTAGCTCGTCGCCGAGCTTTTCCTCCCAGTAGGTTATGCTGTCGGCGTTTTCAACGATTAGTTTGAGCTCGTCGGCGCGTTGGATTAGCTCGGGCAGCGGGTCTTTGTAAAGCTTGGGGCTCACGGTGACCCAGTCGAAGTCACCCTTGAGGGGGAAGGTTCCGCTGGTTTCGATGTGCACGCGGAGGCCGGCTTCGCGGAGTCCGGTAGTCAGGGGGGCGAGGTCGTGGACTGCCGGTTCGCCGCCGGTGATGACCACGAAATCCGGCTTGTTGGCGATGGCCAACTCAATCAGCTCGGCGGCGGACATTTTGGGCACATTTTTCGGTCGATGGTCGGGATGCCAAGTGTTGGCGGAGTCGCACCAGGGGCAATGGACCGGGCATCCATAGGTGCGAATGAAGAACGCCGAGCGTCCGCTGTGGCAGCCCTCACCTTGAAAGGTCCCAAAGTACTCTACTGTCGGGTAGTAGGTTTTCTGTAATTGTAAACTGAATGTCATAATTGGCTTTACAGGTGGTAGGGCTAGACATTCAACTAGTTTGCCCCATAATCTCCAAGTAATCTCGATGACTATTCCTCAGCTCAAGAAATTTCTTAAAACCGCGAGAAAGCAAGATCGCTGGTGGGTTGCTGTTGGTGAAAACGTGCTGGACGAAACCCAGACGATGCCCGACATCAAGGCGCTCAGTGAGAAATATCCAGACTGGGAGATTTGTTTCCTCCATGAAGATATGGCGGGCGATGACGCGGAGTGGATCCTGCTGACCGACGAAGAAGTCGAAGGGGAGAAAAATCCTTTCCGCCCGGCAGGCCCGATTGAGACGATGCTTGGCGAAATGTCCAAGTTGAAAAAGGACCTCGCTGACGCGCACCGGATCGTCGATATTTTGCGCGAATTTACGACGTTCAACGAGCAATACGAAGCGCGTAAGGAAGAGCTGGAGGAGCGTGATCGCTACCTGCAGGAGTCCGAAGAGGCGCTGATGAACAAGGCGCAAGAGTTGGAAGTGCTCCGCGTGGAGCTGGAGCACAAGCAGGAAAAAGCCGCCAAGACCGTCTAAGCGGCAAGAGTGACTAAAATTTCGGCGCATACTTCGCCGAGTTTTTACTGTCTTCCTCGATCTCGACTTCCGTCACCCAGGCGCGGCCATTGGTTTCTGCGCGCACGAGTTTGTCGAACTCTTCAAATACCAGCACGGCCAAGCCTTCGTTGGAGCAGTCATCGACCAGGAAAACTTTCCAGGCTTCGGGCGCGGCGTTGACCAGCGTGTCGAGCAGCGGGTCGTCTTTGCGAAATACGCAGGCGTGGTCCAGGTTTTCGTCGATCCACTGCTTGAGGAAGCCGAGCTTGCCGTAGTCGACCACGAAGCCGTTGATATCGCGTTCGTCGCAGCCGAAGGTCACCGTGATGGACCAGTTGTGTCCGTGGATGAACTTGCAATGGCCGTCGTGAAACGGCTGGCGGTGGCCAAACGGGATGTCCAGGTAAGTTTTGCGGCAGGTAATCATGAGAGTCTCCAGGCTTGTTGAATGAGCTCGTCGACGGTCGGGGCGCTGTCTTCGTAAGGCGTCGGGTCGTCGACTTCGGCCAGGTAAAATGCTTCGCGTCGTTCGATACAGGTGCCGCAGCAGCCACAGTGTTTTTCGCCTCCTTCGTAGCACGACCAGGTGTCGGCGAAGGGAATGCCGAGTTCTTCGCCACGCTTGGCGATGTCGGCCTTGGTCCAGCTGACGAACGGGCGGTAAAGTTTCACCTGGTGCCAATCGGCGAGCTGGATGGCCTGGTCGAGCGCGTCGGCAAACTCGCGTCGGCAGTCCGGGTAAATGGCGTGGTCGCCGGAGTGCGCGGCATAGGCGACGTTGTCGGCCTGGCGGCTGATCGCCCAGCCCGTCGCGACGGACAGCATGATCATGTTGCGGTTGGGCACGACGGTGGCCTTCATCGTGGTCTCGGTGTAGTGTCCCTTGGGGACGGCGGTGTTGTGGTCCGTCAGGCTGTTGTCGCCGAGCAGCGGCGCGAGGCTGGTCAGGTCGGCCACGCGATGCTCGATGCCGAGCGCGGCGCAGTTCTTTTTCGCGCAATCGATCTCGCGCGAGTGGCGTTGGCCGTAGTTCACACTGAGCGCGGCGAGGTCTGCTCCGGCGGCGTGAAGGTGGTAAAGGAGGACGGTCGAGTCGAGGCCTCCGGAATAGATGATTACAGACTTCATGAGCGCATTCAGTATTTATGCCGTGATTGGCGTTTCCCTGGGAATGGCTTAGCAGGGTAGCGCATAACTTGCGCCGATTGGGTAAGTTTGTCCATCGAAAAGCTGATGTGGGGTATGGGTTGGGCTGCCAGTAAATACCCTGTATCCAGTCTTGCGCCCGGCGGGGTCTGCGTCTTTCCTAGCGCCTTCGATTGCATTGCACACCACCACTTTCAATTGCTCAAAACAGCTACTCCGCCACTTGTCTGGCCCGCCGCGCAACGACTGCGCTGGCCCGCCGATTGGCCCGCGTTGTGATTGAGCGATCATAAAACAAACCCATGGACATAGCACTTGTGACCGGCGCCGAGCGCGGCATTGGCCTGCAGATCGCCCGGAAATTAATTCAACTCGGATTTCGTGTTTACGGATTCGCTCAGGACTTTTCGAAGTGCCCTTACGAGCATCCGGACTTCATCGGCGTGAGCGTCGACCTGACGTCTCGCGCGGAGCTCGAAAGCGCCTATGCGCAGATCATTGCGCGTAACCCGATGATCAACGTGGTCGTCAACGCCGCGCGCCACCAGCCGGTCGAGGCCTTCGAGGCTACGCCGCTGGAGGAGATCGAATACGCGCTGCAAACGGAGTTGCTCAGCGCCGTTTACCTGACGCGCCTCGCGCTGCCGACGCTCATCAAATATCACGGCTACGTGATCAACATCGCCTACAACGGCCAAGGCCCGGCGAGCTGCGCCACGGCCGCTGCCGCGCAAGGAGGGTTGCATTTCTTCGGGCAACAGCTCTTCGAAGAGGTCCGCGACACGGGTGTGAAAGTCAGCACGCTTTACCCGCAGCTCAACGCTGGCGAGCCCGACCCGAAGGCGCGCATCCAAATGGAGCCGCAGAGCGACATCGAGTATGCGCTGTTCGCGGAGGCTGTGGAGACCGTTCTCCGCTTTAAGGAGAACAACTGCGTCAGCCAGATCGTTGTCCGCCCGCAGGGCACGCGCGAAGAGCCGAAGATTCCGGTCGCCGTTTCCCCGCTGCCCAAGGCCGCTCACCAAGTGCAGCTGCCCGAGCGCAAGAATTTCCCTGTCGAGCCCGAGCTCATCTACACGCCGCCGCGTCAACGCCCGGCCGACGCCCCGCCTCCCGGTGAGGACGACGATTGGGACGAGGATGAATGGGATGAAGATGACGAGCTCGACGAGCTGCTCGAAGAGTCCCGCCGCCTGATGAAAAAGCAGAAGGAGGAGGCCAAGAAGCAACTCGACCGCACCCGCGACCGCAAACAGAAGCAAAAGGACCGCGGTGGTCGTGACCGCTCGAACCGTGGCCGTGATCAGCAGCAGCCCAAGGGCGATGATTCGCAGGATGACTCGCAAGGTGAAGGCCAGGGCGAGCAGGATGCAAATCAGCAGCAGTCAGGCGAAGGCCAGGGTGAAGATCAGAAAAAACGTCGCCGCCGTCGTCGCCGTGGTGGGCGCAATCGTCGCAACCGCGATGGTCAGGGCGACCAGCAGGGCGGGGAGCAATCCCAGTCTGGCGAGGGCCAGCAAGATCGTTCTCAGGGGGGCGACCGCGAAGAGGGCAAGCCGCAGGGAGATCAGCCCAAGCGCGAAGATCGCCGTCAAGACGACCGTCAGCGTGACGACCGCAAACCGCGTGAGTCGGACCAACCTCGCGAGTCCGAGACGCCGCGTCAGCCGCGTTCGCCCAGTGAGCTGGTGAAGCCGAAGTCTGCTGAGCAAGCAAAGCCAGCTGAGCAACCGAAGCCCGCCGCCAAAAAGCCTGCTCCAAAGGAAAGTAAGCCCAAGGTCGACAGTGCTCCAAAGCCTGCACCGGCGGCAGAAAAGCCTAAGGCAGACAGCGCTCCGAAGTCTGCCAAGGAGAAGCCAAAGCCTGCCAAGAAGGCCGCTAAAAAGGCTGCCAAGAAGGCCGCGAAGAAAGCGGTGGCCAAGAAGGCAGCCAAGAAAGCCGTGAAAAAAGCCGCCAAGAAGGCGACCAAGAAAGCTGCTAAAAAGGCTGCTAAAAAAGCGACTGAGCCGAGCGAGTCTTAATCTGGCTCGCCAAGTGGCAATAGAGGGGTTATGCGTTTCGGCGCGTAACCCACAACCACTATTGCCATGAAGTTTTCCCGTATTGTTTCCTTCGCCGCTGCGGCGGTGCTCCTCACGCCCGCCTTTGCGCTGGATAAAACGCAGGTCACCGCCGTGGCCAACCATGCTGAGTCAAAAGCCGCTGGCGGCTGGGGCGATTATCCGGCATCCTTGGCGATAGATGGCGAAGTGTCGGGCAAGTCATCCTGGCGTGGCGAAAAACAGCCCGGCGCCGAGGGCGAGCCCGAGCAGCCGCCCACGATCACCTTTACCTTTCCGAAAAAGGTCGAGCTCGACGGCGTGACGATTGTTTTCTTCAAGCACTTCGACCGCGTTTATACGATCGATATTCTGGGGGCGACGAGCGATAACGGCAAATTTAAGATGCTGGCCAAGGGCGTGAAAAACCCCGGCGAAGGCGAGAACCAAACCGTCTTTGAGTTTAAGAAAACCAAGCTCAAGCAGCTGCGGATCGTCGGCCACGGCAACAGCAACGAGAAGTTCGCCGACTGGACGAACATCATCGAAATTTACTTCAACGAACCCGCCTAGCAAGCAACCTCCGGTTGCATTGGTCGATTTGCCCAATGGGCAAATGGGGAGCGGTTAGTCGAGGTCGAGTAGCTCGACTTTGCCGGTTTCCAAGTGGTAAACGCCGCCGACTACCTTGAGGTTCCCTTCGGCAATTGCGCGTGGGAGGATGGTACCCGCGAGCTCCACGTGCTTGGCGGCGACGCGGACGTTTTCATCGATCGCGGCTTCGAGCGTCACCTCGCCGTGGGCGCTGGCAATGGCCACGGCGGGCTCAATGCTGTCGAGCAGTGTGTCGATGGAGCCAGGGAAAGTCGCGCCATCGCGGTAGGCTTTGATGCCGGCATCGACGGCACCGCAGCTTTCGTGGCCGAGCACCATGATCAGCTGGCATTGCAGGACGGCCACGGCGTATTCCATGCTGGCTTGGCCTTCTTCGGTTAGTGTGTTGCCGGCTAGGCGGATGACAAACAAGTCGCCGACACCGGCGTCGAATAGGATCTCCGGCGCTACGCGTGAGTCCGCGCAGCTCAGGATGATTGCCATCGGGCGTTGGCTGGTGGCGACTTTGGCGCGGGCCGCCTTGTCGCGGTCGGGATTCATTTTATCACCCGAGATGAAGCGGGCGTTGCCGTCCATGAGTTGCTTGAGGGCGGTTTCGCCGTCGACGACGGTTAAGGTCGTGTCGCGGCGCGCCGTTTGAGCAAATAGCGGTTGGGCGCAGAGCAGGGCGATGAGCGCACAGGCTAGCGTAGAGACAGTAGTTTTGAACATGAGTCCAAAGTATTCGCTATGATAAATAGCCGCAACCCCTTTGTCCGCCAGAGATACCCCAGCTGTGGAGCCCATGCCATGTCCCTGCTGAAATTCCCGAAAGAATCGAGCCTAGCTACGCGGTAGGCGGTAGGTGATCTCCTGCTCTTTGCCGCCTTGCTTGACGGTCAGTGTGACTTTGTCGCCCTCGGCGTAGTTCATCTTGAACCACGTCATGAACTGGCGAGTGTCGAGGTCGTCGCGCATGCCGTCGACGGCGACGACTTCCATGTTCGGCTTCAGGCCAGCTTTGGTTGCGGGGTGGTTCGGCTTACCCCTGGTGTAGGCCTTGAGTGACAGTGAGCCCTTGCCCTGATTGGGGCCTTTGAGCGGGAAAAAGCCCGGACTCGGGCCGATGGGGCCATCGTAGATCGACTTGCGCCAGTAGTTCTTCGTCGCTTTCCAGCCTTCGCCCGTTTGGATCACTGCTTGGGCTGGCTGGCCGCCGCGGTTGTAGTAAACCGCGATCTTGGCGGGGCCGTTGCTCGCGCGGTGAAGCGCCCCGCGAAAATCGGTGCTGCTGAAGAGTTTGCGCCCGTCGGCCACAACAAGGGTATCGCCGGGCTTAAGGCCGGCTTGGTCGGCAGCGCTGCCGGGCTCAACGGTTTTGATGAGCAAGCCTTGGTCGACATCAAGCTCCAGGCCGACATTTTCCGGAAACGGCCAGTCGTAGAAATCGGTGGCTTTGTTGAAATCGGCCGACTGCATTTTCTCGGTGCGCAGGATGTCGTTGACCTGGTGGCAATGCAGACAGGGCTGGTCTTTAAGCTTGGGGTGTTCACTCAGGTAGGCCTTGGCACCGGGGAAGTCGTAGGGGGTGCGGGCGTTGCCGCTGAGGTTGGGCGCGTCGCCATCGATGTCCCACGCCGGGCGGCGCGGATCATAGTGATGGGCGAGGATGCGTTCCATGGCCTTGGCAAGGCCTTCTTCGCTGATGCGGGTCTGATCGGAGACTTCATCTTTGCCGCCATAGACACCGTAGATGCGGCCATCGGGTGAGAGAAAGTAGCCCCACCAGGAGAGGTCGAGGTCCTGGAATTCGCGCACCTTGAACACGCGCTCGTCGAGGTATTTGGCGTCGGTGATGCGCGCGGTAACGAACTGCTGGTAAAGCGGCGTCAGGCGCTGGCTACCGCGCAAGACTACGGCGTCGAACCACGAGCATTGGTCGCAGGGGGGGCAGCGAAAGGTAACGAAGAGCGGGCGGTTTTCGCGCTTGGCCTCGACGAATGCGGCGTCGAGGTCGTCGCGCCATTCGACGCTTTCCTGGTATGGTGCTGGTATGGTGCCTTCGCTGGGGCCCATGACTTCGCGCCAGTTCGTGGCGGCTTGGGCGGACAGAGCGAGGCAGGTGAGGGGGAGGAGTAAGCGGAGTTTCATGGCTGGGTGATAGTGGGAGATTGGACGCAGAATACTGATTCCGCAGCCTATGTCTATCACTTTAAGCCAACGATTGATTGGAGATTGTTAATCTCTCTGCGGATGCTCCGGTGTCACCCGGTAGCCGTTGGCCAATTTACGGAAGCGCTGGGCTTCGGCTTCGGCCCAACCGACGCTTTTACCGAGCTCGCCGGCCAGAATTTCAGCCACAGTTTGAGCGCTGTCGTGCGCGGCTTGGGCGTTGAGAAACAGCGCACGCATGCGGCGGGCCAGGACGTCTTCGGCTTTGCGCGCCATCTCATGTTTCACAGCCCAGTGGACCTCGCCGACCGTGTAGGGGAGATCGGGGTGCAACTGGGCGGCGTGCTCGGGATGCGCGGCGTTGCCGGCATGGATGTCTACACTGTCGCTGCCGTAAAGGCTCATTAGCGGGTGGTCGGTGGCGGGGGCATCGGTGTGGCCGTGGATCTTCAATTCGGCCGTGACGCAAGGGCGCTGCTCGAGGCCGGCAATCAGCTCGGCGTGGTCGATGCAGTCCTCGGCCATCTTGCGGTAGGTCGTCCACTTGCCGCCGCAAATGGTGACGAGGCCGCTGTCGGCGACGACGATGGTGTGGTCGCGCGAGATCGCCGCGGTGTTGCCCGAGCCGCCGCTTTTCACGAGCGGACGCAGGCCTGCAAAGACGCTGAGCACGTCGCTGCGCTGCGGATCGCGGGCGAGGTATTGGGCGGCGTTGGCCAGGATGAAGTCGATTTCCTCCTCGAGCGCGCGGGGCTCCAGGTCGATGTGGTCCAGCGGCGTATCGGTCGTGCCAACGACCACGTGCTCATGCCACGGCACGGCGAAGAGCACGCGCCCGTCGGTGGTGTGCGGGACCATCACGGCGGCGTCGCCGGGGACGAATTCCTTGGGCAACACGAGGTGCACGCCTTGGCTCGCAGCGATCATCGTTTGCGCGCTCGGATCGTCGAGGTGCCGTACGCTGTCCGTGAAAACACCGGTCGCGTTGATGACCGCTTTCGCGCGGATGTGGAAATGTTCGTTTGTCTCGATGTCCTCGCATTCGACGCCGGAGATAATGCCCGCTTCCTTCTCGAGGCCGACCGCCTTGACGTAGTTGATGGCGATACCGCCTTGGTCGAAAATCGTTTGCGCGAGATTCACCGCGAGTCGCGAGTCGTCGAACTGGCCGTCGTAGTAAATGACGCCGCCCAGCAAACCGTCTTTCTCCAGTGTGGGGATGCGCTCCAGCGTTTCTTCGCGGCTGAGGTTCTCGGAAGGCTCTAAGCCGAGTCGGCCAGCCAGCATGTCATAAACCTTCATGCCAATGCCGTAAAACGGGCCTTCCCACCAGCTGTAGATCGGCACAATGAACGCCTGATGGCTGACGAGGTGCGGGGCGTTTTCGCAGAGTCGGCCGCGCTCTTTGAGCGCCTCCAAAACGAGCGAAACATTGCCCTGCTTCAGGTAGCGCACGCCGCCGTGGACGAGCTTAGTGCTGCGGCTGGAGGTGGCCTGCGCGAAGTCCGCCATCTCGATGAGCGCCACGGAATGCCCGCGGCTGGCGGCGTCGACTGCGCAGCCGAGGCCGGTGGCCCCGCCTCCGATGATGACGAAGTCGAACGGCTCGTCGTGGTTCTTGAGTTTGTCGAGGGCAAGGTCGCGATTCATGGGGTCAGTGGGGGTTGGATTTCGTAGGTTATTTTACCAAAGATTTTTCGCATTAGCCATCACTAGTGCGCTGAGGACAAAGCCTAAGCATGGGAAGATGATGCCTTTGAGAAAAAGCTGCCATAGGAAGAGTAACGCCCCAACGGCGTTTGCTGCTTGAGTCTAACTCAGGACAGAGGGGGAGTTCTGGTCGGCTAACCGATGGCTTTGGCACGACTTGAGGCTGTATTTAAAAACGCCGGTTGTCGATTTCTTCTTCGACGGCTTCTTCTTCTTCTTCGTCGTCGTCGCGGAGCTCATGGCATTCGCACACGAGGGCCTCGGAGAAGTTGTATTTGTTGAGCTTACGGCGCATGATGTCCAAGGCGCGATTGACGGCGCGCACTTTGACGGTCACGCGTTCGCCCGGGTGAACCATGCGGATGCACCACGTGCCGAGTGGGCTGTGGTAGCCGATGTAAACCGTGCCGACGGGATTCTCCTCGGTGCCGCCGCAGGGGCCCGCAAAACCGGTGACGGACAATGCGTAGTCAGTGCCCAGGCGCTCGGCGGCGCCATCGGCCATCGCGACTGCGCACTCTGCGCTGACGGCGCCGTGCTGTAGGATGATGCACTCCGGCACGCCGAGCAGCTCCATCTTGGACTCATTGCTGTAGCAGACGATGCCGCCGGCGAAGACCTTGCTTGCACCGGGGATATCCGTAAACGCATTGGCCAACAAGCCGCCGGTACAGGACTCGGCTACAGCTAAAGTGCGCTCGTGGGCGCGTAGATAATTGAAGATGGACTTCGCGAGTTGGCAGTGGCCGAAGCACACAAAGTCATGGCCGAGCGCTTCGCGGCATTCGTCGCCGACGGCGCGCAGGTGGGCGTAATCCGCCTCCTTGCCCTCTTGGCTCAGCCGCACGTCAACCATGCCTTGGTGGGCGCAGTAGGCGATGTGGACATCGGGGTTGGCGTCGAGGATCGGGCGCAGCTTAATTTCCAGCGCGCTTTCGCCAATGCCCATAGTGCGAATTTGCAGGTAGGCGTCATCGATGCTGCAAAAGCCGTCCTGGCAAATGCGCGGCAGGACTTGTTCGGTGAACATCGGGCGCAGCTCTGAGGCTGGGCCGGGGAGCATGAACAGGTGCTTTTCGCCCAATCTCAAATAGATGCCGGGGGCGGTGCCATGCGGATTGTGCAACACCTCTGCACCATGCGGCACGTAGCATTGCTTCAGGTTGTTCTCGCACATGACGCGGCCAATGCGGTCAAAGCGCGCCTGAATGTGCGCCTCGATGTCGGCGTTGAACTCCAGCTCGCGGCCGAGGACTTCGGCAATGACTTCGCGGGTGTTGTCGTCACTGGTTGGGCCGAGGCCGCCGGTGGTGATGACGATGTCCGCAGTTTTCCAGGATTGCTCAAAGGCTTCAATGATTTCGTCGTGCAGGTCGCGACAGCTGACGTTGCGGCGGAGCGCCAGGCCGTGGCGCGCCAGCTCACCTCCAATATAGTGGAGGTGTCCGTTTTCGCGAATGCCGAGCAAAAGCTCGTCACCCAGCGTGATGAGATCGACTTTGGTCGAAGTGGGCATGGTTAGATAACTTTGGCGTAGCTATTGATAGTCAAAGGAGAAATCCGCATCGTGCAACCCGTTGACCGATTTTTGGGAGAAGTTCGGCCATGCTTTGACGACTTGCGAAAGTAACTTTCTTGGGTCAGCTTCATTTCTTTTTAACGCAAGAACCCTGCCATGATTTCCAGCACGCTCAAGGAAAAGGTCCGCCGTTTGCCGAGCGGACCCGGCGTTTACCTGATGAAGGATCGCTTCGGGGGCGTGCTGTACGTGGGCAAGGCCAAGAGCCTGAAAAAGCGGGTGTCGACTTACTTTCAGCCGTCGCGGAAGCAGGCCATTGCCCAGCCCAAGGTCGTCGCAATGATCGATCTCATCCATGACTTCGACATCATCCAGGTGCGCAGCGAGCAGGAGGCCCTCCTCCTCGAAGGCAAGCTGATCAAGCAATACAAGCCGAAGTACAACACCGACTTCACCGATAACAAGCAGTTCCTCCTTGTGCGGGTGGACGTGAGTAACGAGTTGCCGCGTTTTCGCCTGACCCGCAACAAGCTGGAGGACGGCGCTCGCTACTTTGGGCCGTTTGCGCATAGTGGACTGTTGCGGAAGACGCTGGCCGAAATGCGCACGCGCTTTGGCATCCTGCTCGGCGACGCCAAGCCGAAGAAATTGGAAGACGGTCGCTGGCGACTTTATGAC
Source organism: Cerasicoccus maritimus (assembly GCA_031296935.1). Lineage (GTDB taxonomy): Bacteria > Verrucomicrobiota > Verrucomicrobiia > Opitutales > Cerasicoccaceae > Cerasicoccus > Cerasicoccus maritimus. The sequence continues at coordinate 1,044 of JAVDPD010000004.1, read as the reverse complement.
GACGCCCGCGCGGAGATTTATGGTCAAACCGAGGACGTGACCACCGAGGAATACCACGAGCGGGTCACGGCGGGTTTGGCGTTTTTGGAAGGCAAGACGCGTGAGTGGGTGAAGGACATCGAAGCCGAGATGCAGCAGGCCGCCGCGGACCAGCGTTTTGAAAAAGCCGCCCACCTGCGCGACGTGATGTTTGCGCTCAAGAAGACCCTGCGGCAGCAGCGCCGGTTTGTGCGGGAGCCCCGCCTGGCCATGCCAGGCGCGGATGAGGCGGCGGACATCTTAAAAAAAGTCCTTGGCATGAAACGGCGCCCGCGCACGCTGGAGTGCTTTGATATTTCGCACATTTCGGGGAGCTTCGTGGTGGCCTCGATGGTGCGCTTTGCTGACGGCAAGCCCGACAAAGCGAACTACCGTCGCTACCGCATCAAGAGCTTCGTGGGCAATGACGACTTTCGCGCGATGGAGGAGGTCGTGGGCCGCCGCTACCGTCGTCTGTATGAGGAGGAAAAGGAGTTTCCGGACATTGTGGTGATCGACGGCGGGGTGGGGCAGGTCCACGCCGCGATGAAGGCGTTTCTGGTGCTGGGTATCGAGCCGCCGATGCTGTTTGGCTTGGCCAAACGGGAGGAAACGATCGTCTTTGGCGATGACCGCGAGTCGATCAATTTGCCCGACTACAGCCCCGCGCTGCACCTGCTTCAGCGATTGCGCGACGAGGCGCACCGTTTTGCCAACAGCTTCAATGCCGAGCTGCGCAGCAAGAAGATCCGCGAGAGCGTACTCGATGAGTTCGAGGGCTTGGGGCCGGTCCGCCGGGAGGCGTTGATGGAGCATTTTCGCAGCTTTGAGAAACTGCGTAACGCCTCGGTGGAGGAGCTACAGGGCGCGCCCGGCATCGGGCCGAAATTGGCTGCCCAACTGCACGACTTCTTGCGCAAGGACTAGAGATAACATGAAGTAGCCGGGGCCAGCCCTTGCTCACCCCGGCAACCGATGATAGATCAAAAAACAATACCTGGCCGTTAAGCTCGGCATCGATGTTCA
>JAVDPD010000003.1 GCA_031296935.1 Cerasicoccus maritimus | reverse complement strand
TCGACGAATACACGCGTGAATGCCACTGCATCCATTCCGACCGAGCCATCAAAGCCGAGGATGTGCTGACCTTGCTCCAAGACGCCATCGCCGAACACGGGGCGCCTGAGTATAGGCGAATACCAAAATGATTCCGACCAGCTCATGGAAATATACCTCTGTCTCGGAGTCGCCAACCGTTGACTATCTTATTTTCGATGCCATCAGACGTAGGTTTGTTGGGCTTCGTGGCGTCAGCCCAAAAGCGTATTTGCCAATCTTCGGCTGGTATCGCGAACCTGAAGAAGGAGCTCTTGAATTTTGCTACCCGAAATGGCAAAAGCCATTAAGGGAGTATTATCGCTTGCTTGGTGAATATATGCAGTGGAACACTGCTAACTACACATTCTGGATGGAACAAATTTCGCTTGAGGAATTACCTGATGAGCTTTGCTCCATGATTCAGCGTGCACACAAGAGACTTGATGAATCCGACTTACCAAGCTATATGAATGCCTAACAAATCGAGATAGCTGACCCTTCATTCCGCGCCTTGCGGCGCTCCATGACGGTCAGCTACTCTTAGCGTTCTCTAGAAAAATGAAATGGCCAGATATAAATAGTTTTGAAGCAACCGTAGGAAGGCTTGCAACTGCTGAAGATACCAGAGCGAATCGAGCATCATTCATACTTGAAGCTGATGGAAAAAGAATTGGTCAACCTATCGACATGGTTCTGCCATGTTTTGCTTGGTATCATTGCGACGAAGATAAGGAAAAGAAAAGAGTGGTAATATTTCAAGCAGAGGAAGCGGATGGAAAACGCTATTTTGGTGGATGGCTTATCGATGATGAAGAGCAGATAGTGGGACTTGAAAGTGACTTCAAAATTCTTGAGAACAATGAATGAAAGTAATGAGAACAAGGCAGTTGAGGCAATGTCTGTTACGCTTCGCTCCACAGCCATCGCCTCACTTTGACGTTCTCGGCGCGCCCCCTCTCAGTTCCAGCTATCCGAAGGCAACTTGTCTTTCAGCTCAGGCGTGCGCTCGGACTTGAAGACGGGCTTTTTCGTCGACTTAAGCTGTGCTTCGTAGTCGCGCAAAAGCTTCATCGCCACGCCACCAAGCAGGCTGATCGCCACCAGATTGATTAGCGCCATCGTGGCTTGGCTCAAGTCGGCCATGTTCCACACCAACGGAGCCTCTCCCACGGCGCCAAAGAAGACCATGCCCAGCACGATCACGCGAAATATGAAAATGACCCTTGGGCTACGCCGTATGAATTCCACATTGCCCTCGGCGTAAGCGTAGTTGCCAATGATCGATGAAAAGCCGAAGAAGAAAATCGCCACCGCCAGGAAATGTTTACCGAAGCCCCCCACTTCATTCTCCAGCGCATGGTGAGTCAACTCCGGCCCTACGGTGCTCGCCAAGGGATCATAAGCGCCGGACACGAGGATCAACACCGCCGTCGCGGTGCAGACAATAATCGTGTCGATGAACGCTCCGAGCATTTGCAGCAGCGCCTGGCCTACCGGGTGATTTGCAGTTGCAGTCGCCGCGGCATTGGGCGCAGATCCCATACCGGCTTCATTCGAGAACAACCCGCGCTTGATGCCCATCGTCATCGCTTGTGAAACCGCAAAGCCGGTGAATCCGCCTGCCGCTTCCTGCAAGCCAAACGCACTTTTAACAATCAGCGCCAACACACTGGGCAGTTCGGAAATATGGTGCACCACAGCGTAGCCCGCCATCAGTAAATACGCCACAGCCATGATTGGCACCATGACGCCCGCCAACACCGCCACGCTGCGCACACCGCCAAAAATAACTGGTGCCGCCAGGGCAGTGACAACAATCGCCGTCACCCAACTCGGCACACCGTAGGCGCCTTCTACAATCACGCGGATAGAGTTCGTTTGCACCGCATTGAAAACCAGGCCAAAGCAAATGATCAGCGCCACCGCAAAGACGATGCCCCACTTGCGGCTGCCTAATCCGTACTGAATGTAATAGGCCGGGCCACCGCGAAACGTGCTGTCGCCATGCTTCACTTTGTAAAGCTGCGCCAAGGAACATTCGATAACCGAGCTGGCCATGCCAACCAGCGCAGTTACCCACATCCAAAAAACCGCACCAGGGCCGCCCAGTGATATCGCCACCGCGACGCCGGCGATATTACCCGTGCCTACGCGGCTCGCCAAGCCCGTGGCAAAAGCCTGGAAGGGAGAGATTGCATTCTCTCCGCCCTTCACACCGCCCAGCATTTCGCGGAACGACTGAAAGAACAGACGCACCTGCACGAAGCGGCTGCGCACCGTGAAGTAAACGCCCACCCCTAGCAGGAGATAAACCAAGAGATAGCCCCAGAGGACTCCATTGATGGAACTGATGATGTTATTCAGCCAATCCATCGCGCGTATGCAAAGTGGTGAGTTTCATGTGGTGTCGCGAAGATTCGCAGGATGTGGGCCGATTTGTGAGATGTCTAGAGATAACATGAAGTTACCGGGTCCAGCACTTGCTCAACCCGGCAACTTCATGTTATCTCTAATATTTACTCAACGCCCAGACGCCGTTTGAGCTGGGCAGCGTGCAAGTCCACCGGCTGCAACTCCTCGGGTGGAATCGCTTCCCACCACACGCCGTCGATATCAGTGGTCGAGGGCGTTTCCGTTTTTAGCCCGACAAACATCAATGACGGCGGGCCAAATTTATCGGGCGGCAGCGTCAAATTCTGCTGCGATTGAAAACGCCAAAACACACCGCGTGCGGCTGAGTGCTTACCCAGCGCCGAGCCACCACCACAGTGCCATATGTCCGTGCCTTCACCGACATCCAGATTGCAAAATAGATTCTGATACGGTGCGCGCTTATGGTGATCGAGCGTCAGGTTGCGGCCACGGCCATTCTTCACGACATTGCGCGCCGCATAGGCGTCGACCGTGATATCGTGAATAAACTCCGTTTGGATATCGAAATTTTCCAGCAAGCAATCGACCCCCATGTCCAAGCCATGATGACCCGTTTTCCCGTGCTTATCCGGCTCCCGCTCGGACTCGATCAGCACGCCGTTGATCGTGCAGTTGTAGCCGCGTAGAAAGATGCCGCTGTCGGCGTTTTCAATCCGCACGTCGCGCACCCAGCAATCCACCGCGTCGCTGATCGCAATCGCGTTGTAGCCCCACTCTGTGAAGTGGCCTTCGTAGGGTGTGTTGGGAAATTCAAACCCCAGGTCTTCGACTCCGCTTTCATAAACGGTCGCGCCACCGCCACGCAGCAGCGGCGTCCACTCCGGGCGCACATCAAAGCTTAAGGGCCGCTCCAGCTGCACGCGCTGGCCTTCGATAGCCGTGATGCGCGAACGCATGTGCGCCTTGACCTTCGACAGGTTTTCGGTTTCTCCCGGATCACCGGAATAGAGGTAATCGATGAGGGTGTTCGCCTCGTCGTCATTGGCCCAAACAAGCACGGTGTCGCCGACCGCAAGCCGATGTGTGGACTCGACGTCCAACCAACGTTCGCCCCGCTGTGCACTGCCGGAAATTTTCGTTAGCCAGGCGCGCTCATACTTGCCTTTAATCCACACAATGCCACCGCTCCAGGAATAGTTCGACGTGGGGCGCCCCTCCGTAGTTGCGCTCGGGTGAGGCTTGATTTTTTCCAGCGGCTTCGGGCAATACAAGACGCTCCGATCCGGCCCAGCGCCACGCAAGACAAGGTGCGGCTTTTCGATCCAAAGTATGTCGGTGATCAGGTAGCGCCCCGGTGGCACGAAGATGGCACCTCGTTCCGTTTGCGCAATCGCGTCTTTAAACGCCTGGGTGTCATCGTGCACGCCATCACCAACGGCACCAAAATCCTTCACCGAACAAGCGACCTCCACGTCCGGCAGCGGGTCCTCGCCAAAATGATAACCGGCATAAGAAAAGTCCGGCAAACGACTGCCTGCCGACCATTTTTCGCCCGCTTGCCCCCAGAGCTCAGAGTATTGTTGCGCCTTAGTTTCAGACGCCAGCAAACCCGCGCCAAGGAGTAGGGAATATTTCATGAGATGAAGGGGAAAATTGAGACAACACAGACTCACTACCCCATGCTTGCCAAACGGCCCAATCACGCAAGATAAGAATGGCTACAGCTGCGCAGTCGCGATAGAAGCGTTTCGCAAGCAGCTGCCCAGCGGCTCCTACTCAGCCAAGGTAATCAGGAGACGGTAGTTCTCGCTCGTCTTGCCCTCGCCTTCGACGGACAGCATGACGCTGTGCTCCTCACCATCGCCTACAACCGGATCTCCGATATCGGTCCAAAGCTCCAGGTCGTCCGAAAACTGTACTTGATACAGGTAACCGACCATTGTCGAAAATCGATATTCTACCGCGACGAGAATTTCCTCCTCGATCGGCAAACTATCCGGGTCCGTTGGGTCCGAGCCAAAGTCGACTTCCTGCTGGTCGTCGAAGAGGTCGCCATCGGTGTCTTCCGCTGCCGGACTCGAGCCAGCGCCCTGCTCTGCGGATTCGATCAAGCCGTCGTTATCGAAGTCGCCTCCAGGCGTTACGTCAGAGAAATCTACATACGCGTCGCTGTCGCTGAAGTTGATGACCTGATACTCGAACTCGTCGATGAGGCCATCGCCATCGCTGTCTTTCGTCAGCTCGGCGTCGTATTTCTTCGGCGCGGGCGCGAGTCCCACAAAGATCAACAGACCATCACCACCCGGGTTGTTAATGTAGTCATTGAGGAAAGGCGGCTTCCAGTTGTTAAAGGTCCACAGGTTGCCCGCACGGTCGATCTGCACGCTGGTCGAGCGCATTTGCGGGGCATAGCTCGGCGGTTCGCCGTCGCCATAAAGCGGCGTCTGATTATCGGGCAAAAGCACTTGCTCGCCAGCCGACTCCACGCGGAAGCCGCCATCCGGGCTCATCGCATCACCCATGCCGACGCCGGGAGGACGCGTCGCAGCATTCGCGCCGCCTAACTGGGTCACGCGACCGTCGCCAAACTCACCCGGCGTCAAGGACCCAAAGTTGCCGATCCAGACGTTGTCATCGCCGTCCACACACAAACCCCACGGGCCATCCAAACCACCGATAGCGGTGTAGGCGCCGATCGGGTCGTCATCGCCTGTCGCATCCGCGGCGAAGACGTAGACCATGCTGTCGCCCTGCGAGGCCAGCCACGCATTGCCATAAGAGTCCGAGGCCACGACCTTCAAGGTATCGCCGACTTCCTTTAAGAAGACCTGCTCGGGATTGCCGTTTTCATCCAACTTGAAGCGCGCAATGCTGCTCTGATATTTGCCGGCAATGCCGCCGGAGTTGGACATCCATACCTCGCCGTCTGGCCGTACGCCGATGCCAAATGGCCCCGCGTTGGTGTATTGATAAACGGCCTTCGAGCGATAGGGGTCGCCATCCGGGAAAAAGAACAAGCTGTCGTTGCCCAAGCTCGCGATCCAGATGTTGTCGTCGGCGTCCGGCTCGATTCCCTGCACACTTAACGGCCCCTGGAAAAAGCCGTCGTCTGGTGAAATGGCTTCCCCTTCAACTGCAAACTGGGCCACACTGCCATTGCCCTCGCGCGCCTGCGTCGGGTAGCTGGACGTTTCTGTGCCCCAGCCAAAATTGCCAAACCAAACACGGTCCTGACTATCCACCGAGACGCCCCAGCCGACACCTAAAATACCGCCGCCGGAAATCGGCGATTGTGGGCGATTATCCGAACCATCCGAAGGCTGGCCATTGGGCTTGAGCACCATGACAATTTTTGCGGACTCCGTGCCCCCCTGCACCACGTTGTTCGCGACCCAAGCGTAGCCCTTCGAGTCGAAGCCCACATTGGCCGGACCACCAAACCAGTTCTCCGGATCATCGCTGCCAGACTGATTAACCTTCACTGCAATCACCCAAGACTCGACCTCCGCCGTCAGCGTGCGGTCATACTCCGCCACCAAACGCGAAATCTGATAAATGTCGCTCGCGTTCGTTGCAGGGCGCTGCGCCAAAAAGCTCATGGCTTCGGCCGTCGTGCTCGGTGTCGAGTAGCCCGGAGGCGTGGCCTTCTGTAAAAAGTCCGCCGTGATCGCCTCGCTATTCACGCAGGCATTCAAAACGTTGGCCAGCGAATGCAGCGTGCGCAGCGAATTGGTTTGGTCGGAGTTCGGGCCTTCCAGCATCACCGAGGTATCGCCGCCAGTGGTGATATCCACCAAGTTCGCGCTCATCCCCGCCGCAATGCTCAGCTCCAAAGCCGTGCCGGAAATTTTGCCATCCTCGGTCATCTGCGCCGAGGCGTAGGCACCCGCGACCGTCGTCTGTTCATTAACGACGATGTTCGCAGGCAAGTCCTGCCCGAGCAGCGCCAAAAATTCGTTCGCCACGCCAATGCGCGCAGTAACGTAAAACGTGCCACCCGTCATGCCTGTCGCCGAGTCGATGGAGAATGCCCCACTAGCGTCGGTGGTCGCGTCTCCCCGATGGACTGACGCCCCCGGCGTAGCCTCCCACAAGGTGACAGCCGCGCCCTCAATCGGCGTAGGCGATGTAGAATTACCGAGTTGGACTAAGCCGTTAATCGTCGCCGCTTGAGCGCACGCGCCCGCCAGCGTCAACGCCAGCCAAAGCATACGGGATGAAAGTCGGGGAAGCAGTGTCATAGGTCAAAAAAGCATGATGGTGTTTGCGCGAACGAAAGTCCGCGCAAGTGGCTAGTCGATTAAGGAATAAGAGTCTGCTACCCGGAGTTTATTCCAAAATGCAATAAACCACATTCAACGACCTTATCCCCAATTCACCCCTCGCGTCAACTCAAGCCTAGCCAGAGAAAAGCTCCAGAAATGTAAAACACAATCCCGCGCCACTCATCCAATTGCCAGCGTTTGTCTACAGTGCCAGCTGAACGGCGTGGATTTCCTCGCGGCACGGATAATCAGAATGTTCAATGTGCCACTCTGCACGATAAGCGCCCGTGTCCTTTTCGGGACGTAAGCTCAGCCAATTACGCTCCCACACATACGGGCGGCTTTTAGGCGCCATCACATCGCCCCACCGGAGTGGTAGCATGCGCGCGCGAATGCTGGTATTAATGACCTCTTCCGAGCTTCCCTGCCATGCCAATATCAAGTTCACCAACGGATTCCCCGCCTTGTTCATGATCGGCGAAGAGACCAGTTGATGAATACGATTCGTGCGCTGAAAATTGGACTCGCCATCAAACAGTTCAATCACCCCATGCGCCGCCACATGCACGTCACCGGAAATAATCGTGACACGGCACTGCTTCTCCCGCGAAAACCGAAACAAGCTCTTCAGCATTTTTTCCCGCGTAATACGATGCGGTTCACTACGCCAATGGTCTCGTAAGTCATCCTCCACGCCTTGGTCGCCAGGGATCTTCAAGAGTATGTTTTCAATCGATTCAAAATCCGCATACGCCACTGGCACACTCACGCAAAGGAACAAATGCTTCACGCCGTCCAGCGAGTTTAAATACTCATTGAGCGCGAACCAACTTCGTTTCGACATCACTTGCTCGGGTTTGCGTTCGCTACGCGTATCCAAGTGTGCGATCACGAGGTCGCCCAAGACATGCACTTCGGATAAATTGGACTCCCCCACCTCAGCGAGACGCCTAGCCGGTGCCTGCCCGGGTTTGCAGTGTTGCTGAAACAACAGAAACGCATCACGCGCGGCCGGGTAAACTCCCTTCGCATAAATATCCCAACGCTCGCGGCCATTTTCATAAGACCCCCATCCGTCCATGATGTCATGGTCGTCCCACATCATCAACGTCGGGCAAGTCGCCATAACACGCATCATTGGCACGTTGCCGATCCAACTATCGCAGTAGAGATTTGTGTAGAGACTATGCAGTTGCCCTTCGATTTCCTTGGTCACCTTCGTCGCCTTCTGCTTTTTCGTCGAAGTAAACCATGACCAGTCCAGCACATCGTCCTCGAATCGATCGAGAGAGATATCCGAGTAAACTTGATCCCCTCCCAGGACCAACAGGTTAAAACGAGTGGCGCTTTGCTTGTGTTGCTTCGCCAGCTTGGTCCACATCGCCCCTGCCTCAGTTTCACCGGAAGCATTCTTGGCACCCAATTGCTTTTTCAGCAGCTTTGGATCATGAAAACCATTGCACGAACCATAAGCGATATGCGGCATCTGCCCCTTCTGCGGAACGTGAAACTCAAACGACTCACCGTCATTGCCCACGCGATAAGCGACCTTGGTATAACGCTCGTGCAGCGGAACCTTGATCACCTTACGGTAAAAGTATAGATCACTCCTCACACCTTTCACATCGCGAAAGCGTTTCGCCACATACTCAAAGGTCGCTGAAGCCTCGCTGCTATCGCCGGGAATGGAAAAAGACAAGGATGAGGTTTGCTTGGCCTCCAAGCCAACGAGCACACTCACCTGCCATTCATCAGGCGAGCTATCCCATAATTTCAAGATAGGTCCAAACACAGTAGCCATAAGCAAACCTTAGCACGCTCATACGATCGAACAATACCTTATCTCGGCCCAACCCCCTCCTTTCTTAGGGCTGCTTCACCATTGCAAACCGACCGGCAGTGACTCCCCAAAAAGCTGCTGGCGGTCTTTTTCTTCGAGCGGGATGAACTCCTCCACACTGCGAAGCTGCTCTGCCGATGCGCCCGAGTCACGCAGCTTGGCTAGAACTCGTTCACGTAAGCCAGCAGGCAAATCGTGGTCACGGCTATCCAGCTTGCGCGCGGCCTGCGCAAAAGAAGTCGTCAAACCGGCAAGCGAATCCCGCCACGCCAATGGCTCAATCGCAGCGAAAACCTCCGACACCAACTCGCTCGGTAAAATCGCACTCTCGCCACCATAAAGCGGGGTCCTACTCAGCAAACGCCCCAAGGCCCAAATCGCGTGATCGCAAAACTTTCCAGCGCGCCCAGTGATCAACGCCTGGCAATGTCGGGCCAGCTTCGTGCGCTCCTCGACCGGCAGTAGCTCCAAGGCGCCCGCCATGCGCAGCGGTTCATAGCCCTGCTTGGTGTCTTCGTAAATCTTCTCCTGCCAATCACGATACAACGTCAGTTGCTGCTCGCGGTCGAGACCACCGGCCGTCCGGCGCCACAGGATAAACAACTGCTCGCGGATCGCCTTATCGCGGTCGTGCGCCAAACCCAGCTCATGCACAAACCACAACCGCTGCATGCGGTATTGGTCAAACGCATGGCCATAGCCAGGACGCAAAGAGAACCCCGCCGCCATCAGCCAAGCCAGCTCGTGCTCCACCGAAATATCACGCTTGGTCAACGCTTCGCCCAGCGGCTCCCAAAGCTCTCGCAAAAGTGCAGTGTTCCACTCCTTGCGCTTCAATCGGAGCAACTCCTCCAGTTCCTTCAATAGACGCGCAGGATTACTTTGCTCCGCAGAGTAACTTTGTAATCCAAAGAATTTTTCAATCTCAGCTTGCGCCTTTTGCAGATCTTCGGTCGAGACACCGGTGTCTTCACCTCCCGCTGACTTCTGCGGCGCATCGCCTTCGCTCAGCTTCTCGCGCAGGTTAAATTCCAGCGCCCAGCGCCGCTGGCGGTCCCCTACACGGCGCACGCTTTCGCAAACGACCTGCAGCAAACCAAGGTTGTTCAGCTCGGAAATCAAATGCACGGCCAGCTTGCCGTCAGCCGGCTTCTCCACGGTCGGCGGCAGTTGCGCCAATGTGCTCAACGCGGGCAATCGGTGAAAAGCGTCGTCGTTCAAATCAACAATCTCGCCCACGGCATCATCGGGCCGCGACGGCGAGGTCCACGCCTGAAAGCGAACCGGCCGATCGACGAGTAGCTGGATATCGTGCTCGACGAGCCGTTGTGGCGATTCGATCTCCGCGCCTTGCGGCAGAATACAAACGCCCGTCAGCATGGCGGCAGCTTTCTTCTTTTTCTTACCACGCAGCTTCTTAGGCGCTGCCCCTTCGATCTCCAAATAAATTGCGTGGCCACTACCGCCGGAAATGGTCACCCCGGCCGCCTCGCGCTCGCAGTAACGGTAGTGTGCCGCACCGCGGGCCACGGCCAGATGCGGCTCATCATTGGCCAGCACGTTGGGGCTCGCGCCGTCCTGCCACTTGGCCGCCTGAGCACACAGCCGGTCCCGCAATATCGACGACGCTACCGTGCCGCCATTGAACAACAAGGCGTCCACGCGGCGACCATTCAAAAAGCCCGCCAAATGACGCGTGATCGCCGAATCCTGCGCATAGGGCAGCCCCATTTCGCGTATGCCGCCCAGCTCACGCTCGGGCTTTGCGTCCGCCGGACAATCCGGAAAGAACCCATCGAGCACGAGGTCGAGCAACTCGCCCTGGGTGATGTCCGCGCTGCGGGCCGACGCAAACAAACTTGAGCCCCCTTCGGTTACCGATACCGGCAGCTTCTTCTCGCGCTCCGGCGAGGACATCGCCAACACGCGCTCCTTGAGGCTGCGACATTGCGAGAGCAACTGAGCCCAGGCACTGGTGGATAGTTCGCCGCCATCGGTCAAGCGCGCTTCCATCGTCTTGGCCAGCGCAAGGTCGAGGTTGTCGCCGCCCAACAAAATGTGTTCACTCACCGCCAAGCGACGGATCGAAGGCAAGTCGCCAGCATCCTTCGGCGCAGTGACTTCAAACAAACTAAAGTCAGACGTTCCGCCGCCAATATCGCAGACGAGAACCAACTCCGGCCGCTCATTCAATTGCGGAAACGCCGCCGCCAACTCCTCGGAGCCAGGATGCCGTTCCAGCCATGCATAAAACGCCGCCTGCGGTTCTTCCAATAAACGCGTTGACGCTGGAAACCCCGCACGCTCAGCCGCTTCCAAAGTTAAGCGCTGCGCATCGCTGTCGAAGGATGCCGGTACGGTGATCACGATGTCCTGCCGGTCAAAGCGCGCCGTCTTGTCCTTAGCCGCCATTTGCTGATCCCACACCGTGCGCAGGTAGCTCAAGTAGGCCGCCGACACATCGACGGGCGAGAGCTTACGCTCAGCGGGCAAGACCGTGGACTGCCAGGGCAACAGTTTACTTTCGCGATCCACGCCCCGATGACAAAGCCATGACTTAGCAGAATACGCCACCCGCTCCGGCGCCAGCGAAGCCATCTCCCGCGCCCAAAGACCCACCACCCGCGAGCGCGACCAATCAGCAATGTTGCCTTCTCCTTGCGCGTCTTTTCCATGCAACTCACGCGCTTCGTCGTCGGTCAAAAAATAACAGAACGAGGGCAGCACCGCATCTTCTCGCCACTTGCCGAGCGCTTCATACTGCGGCGCTTCAAGCAAGTGCGTGCGCGGCGACGGTGCCTCGGCATCAACGTAAGCCAAGGCACAATTTGAGGTGCCAAGGTCTATTCCAATAGTGTAACGAGCGGGCATGGCAGAAACCAACTAGCATCCACTATCAGGCGCATGAATAGCCACCTAAAATGAAATCCTTATGATACAATTTTTGCACAATTGCCCGCGACTCCTCATCCCAATCGAAATCTGCAGAGATGTGCTTGGTGCTATTGCTGAATACGCTAAATTCAAGGCTCGGAAGAGTCTCCAATTCATCGGGATTCTCCATGTGCACCACCTTGAATCGACCCAGCCCGGGCAGACGCCGCCCCGCCCAATGAATGCGCAACGCCCAATACTGAGGACTGAAATGCCCATCGCTCATATAAATTTTTGGCAGGATTTTCATGAATCTCTGAAAGCTTAATTCCAGCAAAGCCGCAGCCTTCTCCTCATCACTCGCATCAAGACGAACTCCAATCTGCTGGAATACTAAATCATGGCAATACTGCCATTCAAAGTTAGCCTCATGAATACGCGTAGGCTGCTTGCGATATTTATCCTTAAAGCAAGATACAGTACGTTCATACGGGTTGCGCATCACGATGAGCAACTTCGCTCCCGGCGTTCGTACTAACTTATGCAACAACAAGCGAGGAGTAAAATATTCAGAAACGCCCCTCCAATCCTCGGAACCTGAAAACTTACTGTACAGGCATTTGTAACTCACCAAAGCATAGCAGACTGGATCCGTATTGCGATTAACAAAGAGAGGCATGATAAGAGTCGATTAGCAAAAATATACGGGTAAGAAAACTATGCCGTGCGGACGGAGAACTCCAGCTTCCATTTAGCATCGCTGCGGGTATGCTGCATCCACAGCTCCAACGCGCCGAGCTCAGTCACGCGGGAGTGAAGCTTAACCGGGATAGCTTCGCCAACCGACATCCCGTCGACTGGCTCAAGCTGCGTTTGCACGGAAGCGGTTTCTTCCAAATCTTTTTCGGCGTTCGGCACAACTGCGCCTACTGCATCACCCGCGCGCGCGGTCGAGCTGAAGAAGCGAAAGTTCACCTCTTGCCCGAGCACGAGGCCAAACTCCTGCCCGTCGAGCACGGCTTCGCTTCCCTCTTCCATGCCCTGCGGCACAACGCACACACCCTTCACCGGTGGCTTGAATCCGGGGATCGCCATCATTGTCGTTTCCAAGCCCAAGTAGTAACTGTGCGAGGCACCTGCCTTGATGCGCACGCCCTGGCCGGACAACTTGTTCAGCCCGTAATAACAGGCGCCGTAGGACACGGCCAAGGCATAGTCACTACCCGCAAGCTCTCGCACATCACGCTCGCCCGCCCAAGAACGCAGCAGCGCCAAGACACGGGCGCGCGCCGGGTCGGCATTGAAGAAACCGCCGTTAAAAAGAATCGCCGAAGGCACGAGCAACTCGCCACTCAATGCGTTATCCGGCAACAGCGCGGAAAGCGATTCACTGGAGCGCACGCTGTCGAGGCTGCGCTTAAGGAAGCGCGCGAGGTGCTTGCTCAAGACCGGATCAGAAGCGTAGGAAAGACCAAACTCCTTCAAGCCGCCAGCAGCTTGGGTCACGGGCATATCCGTCGGCGCGGTCAGCGGCAGAAAACCTTCGAGCGCGATCTGCTCAAGCAGCTCACGACGCAGCGCCGTGCTCACGCTACCCGCAAACAACGACGAGCCGCGCGACGGCACAGCAACCTGCACTTCCGCGAGAGACAGGTCCTCAAAGAGCTGCTCCTTGCCGACGCGCGCGGCATGGATCAACGCCAGGAATTGCCAGTCGTCAATCGAGCTGCCCTCGGCTTCAACTTGGGCGCGCAAGGCGTAAGCCAAGGCAAGGTCGAGGTTGTCGCCACCCAGCAAAATATGTTCGCCGACACTCACGCGCTCGAGCTGCAAATCGCCGCCTTCGTCAGACACCGCAATCAAGCTAAAGTCCGACGTGCCGCCGCCGACGTCGCACACGAGCACCAGGTCGCCCGGAGTCACGTGGTTACGCCAATCGCCGCCCATCTTCTCCAGCCACGCGTAAAACGCAGCCTGCGGCTCTTCCATTAAAATCACATCACCCAGGCCAGCGCTTTGCGCCGATTCGTGCGTAAGTTGACGCGCCACTTCGTCGAACGACGCCGGCACGGTCAACACCACTTGTGTTGCATCGAGTGAGGCGCCCAGCGTTTCACTTTGCGATGCAAAGCTTGCCTTCAGCATTTCGAGGTAACGCTGAGATGCGGCGATCGGCGACAGCTTCTGCTCGGTGGGCACGCTGGTGCTCCCCCAGGGCAAAATAGGCTGACGATGGTCGATCTGGCTATGGCACAGCCAGCTCTTGGCTGACGTCACCAAGCGATCCGGAACCTGCGCGCCATGCTCACGCGCAAAGCGCCCCACAAAGCCCGGCTGGCTCGCATCGATGCCTAGCACGCTGAAGGCATCGGCCTCAAACTCGCCGTCGTTTGGCAGGTAAAGCGCGGATGGTAAGCCCGGTTGTTCGCCGATGCTGTTGGGGCCGAAGGCCTGGGCAATAGGCAGCACTGTCAGCTCGCGCGCCTCGATGGAGGTCAGCGTCATGGCCGAGTTACTCGTGCCCAAATCAATTCCTAAACAATGTGTGGTGCTCATGGTGTGTAGACGTTGGCGGGGCAAATTTATGCTGGGGCAAACAACACGATTACTTCAGCTCGACTTGGGCCGGAGCGATGGGAGGCAACGCGCCGTCCTTGGCGACCACCTTGGGCAACTTGAACGACGTGGCGCGCCAACCTTTGTGACGCAAAGTTCCCGCGTAAGGTGGCTCGCCCGAGACCTTGCCGACGAGGCGGTAATCCGCCACGGCATAACCTGGCTCCAGCGTTATGCTGGCGTTTTCCGCCGACGTCGTGACGGGCTCGATTGCCAGCGTTTCTTTTACCACGCCTTGGCAACCCTGATGGACCACGCGCGCGGCGGCGCCGACTTGGGCGTCCGTGTAAGCGGTTACGTCATCCATCACGAAATCGATGAAGCGGCCCTTCTCCTGCAATTGCCCCAGAAATTGCACTAACTCAGCATGATCCGGCTCGGCAGGCTTTTCCACCTTAGGCGGGGGAGCGGATTCCACGACCGGCTTGGGCTCTGGTTCAGGTTCCGGCGCTGGCGCAGCCTCAGCGGACGCTACGGACGGGAATTTTGCCAAGGCAGCCAGCGCCAGCCCGACACCGGCAATGATCGCCAGGGCATTGAAGGCCACCGACTGCTTCGCCAAGTCTGGAACGAAGGTCAGGCCGTTGAGAATCGCGACCAGCAGGCCGCCGATGATGAAAATTGCTTTCATGGTATTTGGAAAAGTGGTCAGTCGATGAAGGCGAAATGTTCCCGAAACTCAAGCCGGGAATCCCAGCCTTTCTCGCGCCAATTTGGCACACAGAGGCTATGCATGCCGTTAACACGCCGTAACTCACCCTTATTACTCACAGAATGAGGCTTTTCAAAAACAACCGAGTATTCTTTGTCTAACATTCTACCTAAAATCGCTCGCCACCTCCAATGGGATCAAGCTAGACATGAATCACTGGTATGAACGACTCCCTTGACCAATGCCTTGAACTTCTGTCTCAACATCCTTCCTGCCTAGTCAAGCCGTTGCCCGAAGGAACGGTCATCGACTATCCAGGTACAGTCACTCCAATGTATCGAGTCGGAGATGAACTCATTCCAATGCCTTCCAAAACGATCAACCGCTTCCCGGAAGACGCACTTTATTTCCGAAGTAAGATTGCCCAGCTAAGGATCTTCTCGGAAGGGGAAAACAGTTGGCAATTAAACAATGGATGGCACATCGATCATCCTGAATATTGGGGCTCAGAGAGTGTTGTTGAACATTTACTAGGCTCTGAGGAAGAACTAGACGATGAACCAGAGCACCCATTTCAGTATTTCCGCAATTGTATTTTTATCGGAAATAGCTCTGCCGACGGAGGGGACCTATTGGGCATGGACCTCCACCCGGACCGATTGGGCTGGATAATGAACATGCACTACCAAGACTGGGTTGGCGGAGGAGGTTTTCCGTTAATAGCGAAAAGTTTCATGGAGTGGCTCACACGCCCCATCAAACATGGAGCCGACGCAGAAGAACACTACTGGTATTGCAGTGACTTTCAGAAGATAGGCCCAGCATTACCCGACGACTCTGAATACGCGATGCAATAGACTGCTAGACTTTTCATCCGACTACCCCTTCCAAAACATCAGCTTCTCCCAGAAGGACTTCTTATGCGGAACGACCCGACGCGGGCTTGCGGAAGTTGACGGCTCTGCGGCTTGCTTCGCGGCAGTATGCGGTAGTGGCGGTGGCTGGTTCGTCAACTGAGGGGCTGGCGGAATCTTTGGCTTGGGCTCTGGCTTCGGGCGGCGCTTGAATTGCTGGGCTTTACAGATCGCGGCAACACGGGCTTGAAACGGTTTGCCCTTGTCCGGATCCACCATCGCGATGAAGTCGGCGTAGCCCGTGATGCGCTCCAACAGGTTGTCGCTGTTCCCTTGCCAAGTTTTGCCTTCCAGACCGTCCTTTTCGATCTGAAACAACAGCGCCTTGAATGCGCGCACCTTGCGGCGCTCGACGCCCAACTTCTCGTTGACCACGATGCCGGTTGCCTCCTGACGCACGCCGCGACGCATGATGCGTAGCTTGTCCGGATGGAAGACGAAGCCTTCTTCCTCAATGATCTTGCGCGTTTGCCACAGCATGCGGCCGAGGTCTTTGGCAGCCTCGCCCGAAGCGGACAGCGTCAAGTCGTCGGCGTAGCGTGAAAAGTGAAAGCCCAGCTTTTGGGCAGCGCCTTGCAAGCGTCGATCGAAACGGCGGCAGATGATGTTCGTGATCGCGGGACTCGTCGGCGCGCCTTGTGGCAGCTTGCGTTCGGCCTGCTGAATGAACCACTTTTCGCCATCCATCTCCGCCTCCTGAATCTCCGGCTCAGTGCACAGCAACGCGAAAATCGTGGCGATCTGCTCCGAGTAGCCCAACTTGCCAAAGAGCCCCTTCACCCGGGGATAAGTGATTGTCGGAAAAAAGTCTTTGAAGTCGATATTGACGACCACATCCTGCCCGGTGTGGGCTTCAGCATTTGTCTTGATCGATCGCTCGGGCACGAAGCCATGCGCCTGCTCGCTGATATCGAGTTGGTAAAGCAGCGTGTGTAGTATCCAATATTGCAGGCGTTTGAGGCGCGGCATCGGCGCGGAAATCTTGCGCACGCCACCGGACTTCTTGGGCAGCAGGAAGCGGCGGTAATGACTCGTCTTCGCGACCTTCCGATGAAAGGATAAAAACCGCAATTGCCCCACGCTGATGCCCATGGCGATGGCCAACGACTCGGCATCCAGGTAGACCGGTAATGCGTTTTGCGCGAGCAAGTCCGGTCGCGTTTGACGCTCGTACAAGCCGCCCGAAACACCCTCACCCAAATAGATAACATCCTTGGCCTGCATTTGCGCCCAGCGTTCGGCTCGGACCTTGCGCTCGGCCTCACGGCGCAACTTAGTTTCCCTCTGCCGTTCGCGGGATTCTACGAGGCGCTTTTTACGGATATCGGCCAGAAGCTGCTCGCGGTTTTGCATGCGCGCGGTGCGGCGATAAAGCTCCTGCAGTTCTTTGGTCAGCGCCGCGTGCTCCTCCAGCCATTCATTGGCGAGCTGTGGCGCCGGCGCATCCGGCGACCAATAGCCCAGACGGATCATCTCCTGGCGGATGACCTCGTCTTTCGAGCTCTCGCGGATGCGCTGGTAAAGCTCCTCCCGTGTAGCTGGCTGTCGGTTAAATATCATGCGACAAAGGCAACAGGGGAAGGTCCGCGACTTTCGCGTAGTCTCAGGACTGGGCCGATCAACTCCAGCGAGCCCGCCCACCTACCGCTGTTTAAGCGCACGGCGCTTGAACTGTAAACGCGGTAGGTGGGCAGGGCTCGCACAGTCGCGATTGGACCAGTGATGCGTCGCAAGGCTGTATGCATGAACGGCGATCCACCGCTCGGATTGCAAAGGCTCGCGGACCTTCCCTCTGTTAAAATTAGTTTCAAAGAATCACGCCTTTCGCTGATGCGCAATACGGAGGGCGAGCATGTGCTCGCACGGCCCTTTGCGCAATGCGTTTTGTTGAAAAAAATTACAACTACACTGCCCGACCACGATGCGCTCATCGGCATCGATGGTGAGCTTCGTTTCGTGCACACGACCACCAAAGTTAGTGCGCCCCTTCATCGCCTTCCGGCCTTGCTGGTCTTCCACCCAAACCTGCGCTGCGCCAGCGGCCACCAACTCGTTGGCCCGCGCTTCGCGCTCATTGGCGTAGCGATATTGTTCCTGCGTCAGAGGCTCGCGACTCAGTTCACGCACACGGTAAACACCCTCGTGAGCATCGAAGATAACCCGCCCAGCTTGCGTAAGCAGCGACAACGCGCCAAGCACCACATCCCGCTCCAAGCCCAGGCGCGACGCCAAGTCATCCGCCGAGGCAAACCATGTAGCCTTGAGCCCTTCGTAAACGCGGTCAGTCGTGTATTGATCCACATCCTTGCGCGGTGCCATGAGGTCGAAATTGCCCATGTGCGACCAGTCATTGGCGGTCCAGCCCGAGATACCCAGCGTGTAAATCATGTTACCGAGATCGGCCTCAAAAAAGGACGGCATGCCATATCCCAGCAAGCGCACAGTGAAGCGCTTCGCGACCGGCACAAGCCGCTGCAAAGTCAACAAACGGCGGCGCCCCCAAATGCGCACTTCGGTCTCTTCACTGCCGTGGTAGATCGAGCGCGGGCAGCGCACCTCATAGTTCCACGGGTCAAAGCGTAGCGTGACCGGCTGCCCGGGCTTGAGGATAAACCGTAGCGAGCGCGGGCCCAGCTTCTCCTTGTGACGACGCAACACGAAGCAAATATTATGCACGTCCATCGGGTGCAGCTCAAAGATCGCCGCGGGGAGCGTCATCGCAGAGCTTACTTGCAGGAAGCCGCGCACCCAGCTATCGGGCAGATCGATTTTGACTTCCTTGTAGGCATCTTCGCCCTCCGTCTTCGCTTCGAAGCCACTGGGATCGATCGCGAACTGCGTCGCCTTGTAACCACGGATTTTTTGAAACTCCTGATAGAGCGAATCCGAGTAATCGATGTTCGTTGTACCACAGGCAAACTCGCCCACGTTTTGGAAGACATCATATTTGCAAGCCAAGCGGCCGTAGGTCGACTCATCCTGACTGAAGCACTCGAAAAACACGCAGTCTGGGTGCACCGTGATCACGGGATCGAGCACAAACCACCAATCCTTGTTCACTCGGTAAAGGTGGCTATAATACTTCTGCCGCGCATCGTAAAACGGACGCAGCACCGCCGCACGTTGCTTGTTGAGCTCGCCAATGCGCTCATGCACTTCGTTCATGCGCGCCTGAGCCTGCTGTCCCTCAGCCAAGGCTTCGGCCAGCCAAATATCCTCCTGCTCTTTGGCCCATGCCTTGTAGTCTTCGCGGCCTTTCGGATTCCAGCGCAAGTCCGACACCACCACATCGTGCAGCGCAGAAATCGCTTCGCGGAACGGCAGCTTGTGCGACAGCTCACCGCGGAAAAAAGTCGGCTCGCGTGTGGCATCGGGCACGAAGTTCATCCCAGTGCCTGAGGCGCTGTTGGAGACCGAGGACGAACCGTGGTATTGATAGTCGAACTTCATCGGGCGACCTCCGTTTCAAGCAACGTCAAAGGCGACTCCAGCCCATCATGCGCGGCTTGCAGCGAAGCCATCGCCATGATGCACGCAGCCTTATCCAGCACGGACATCGTCGCGGAGTGACGCCCGAGGATACGCAGCACAATTTCCGCCGACTCCCGGCTGGCTTCTCCCTCGCGCTGGAGGAACGCAAATGTCCGCGTCTTGGCAATACGCCCTTGGTCAATCATCGCGAGCAAGGTCACGAAAAAGCCTTCCAACTCAGCCAGCCGCACCACATTTCCGGCAGCATATTTCTCGAGATAATTGACGGCGAAGATCTGCATGTTCGCGGCCGAATGCTGGCTCAACTGTAGCAAATAGCGCGGGCCGTCTTCACTCCTAAAGTACCGCGTGATCAACTCTTTGCCATAAGCCTGCACCTTGGGCGTATTGCTGTCGCAAAGGCTAACGAGGATCTCCGGCGACCACTCCGCCTCAGACACATTGTTGCGAAACCAATCCATCGCAAACTGCTGCGTGTCGTCCCACTTGGCGTCCACGATGCGCACCGCCTCAGCCAGCTCCTCGATGACGCGTGCAGCGTTGCCGTCAATCCAATGACACACCGCCGTGCGCACGCGCTGCACGTCATTGCCACCTAGCTCGACGCGCTCTCGCATAGTCAAAGCGTCTAGCCCGCCGTACTGTAGCAGTACTTCCCAGCCCAATTCCTTACCCGCAAGATAGGGACAGCGGAGCATGCGCAAGGCGTAGCCTGCCGGCACGCGTGCCATGAATGGCAACAGGTGCGCTCGGATCAGGCGGAGGAGATCATCGTGCAGGCCGGGGGTGGATTCGCGGCGCAACAGCAACGGATAATACCGCTCCAGCAAGTCACCTCCAAAGTCTGGGTAGCGCGCCGCCAAGCGTGCTACCACGGCTTGCACCGCATCGCGGATTTCCGGGTGCTGCGAAAGGCAAAGGCTGGCAACAACGTCTTGGCGCTCGGCCAACTCCTTGTCCGTAAAGCGCGCAAAGAGCTCCGTGCCAAGGCGGCGAGCAATTGGCGAGGCTGACTCGATGAGCAGCGTCAATGTGCCTGCGGGATACGTCGCAGGGCCATCCGGACGCGCATGCAAGAATTGCGCGGCAAGCACGTGGTAAACCGCATCTGGCTGACGCAGCAAATCCTCAATTACGCTGAAGGGCATTCTCCCGATGGCTGGGCCCGCCACCGCAGCCAGCGTTTCGCGCACCGTCTCAATGCGCGCCTCGAGGCCCTCCTCGCCCACGGCTTGAATCAGGATAGACACCACCCGCGCCAAAACAATATCCCATGCGGAATCGCTCAGCAAGTCCGGCTGAAGCAATTCCCGTGTCGCGCCGCGCACATCATCGTAGCTCGAAGTGAGCAAAGCGGCGGCAAACATGATTTCGGGCAGGAACTTCCCTGGCTGAGCGCGCACCCAGTCGAGGGCAGTTTCGCGCGCACGGTCGAGCTCGCAATCCAGCAGCGCCAGCACGAGCTCGTAAGAGGGCTTATCAGGGTCGTATTGTGCGGCGGCGATGTCGAGCGCCAGCGCTTGCGTCAGCTCACTTTCGCGAGCGAGCCAACCAACCAGGTCTGCAACTTTCACGCGCGGCGCAAAGGTCTCCATGTTGGCGCGAAAAACGCGCACGGCAAATTCGTGGACCCGGACGCAGCGCGATTGCGCGAGCAGATGAATCACCGTGTCCGGCACCTGATCCCAAAGTTCGGGAAATGCTTCCTCACGCTCATCGGGCGCAGGTTGGCCAGGCTGATATCCTGCCCGACATTTCCACTTGAGGCGATTAGCCGCAAGCTCGTAGCGCGGGCTGTTCGCGTAGAGGATATGGTTGAAAGCCAGTTGCCCCGAATAGGTATCGTAGTGAGTCGAGATTTCGACCCGATTCCGCCAGCCACCACTGTAGTCAAAGTAACTGCTGGAGTAAGGCCTACCACCGTCGACCGAGTCGTCATATTGCAGTAAAAGCGCAGCTGCCATCGCTACATAATCCGAACTACCAGCGTCTCCTGCCCGCAGAATGCTCCGTGCCGAACGACGGCGAAATGCGGTGCGTGTTTTATCAGAGTAGGCCAGTCGGCTGTCCGATTTTTGCAGCTCTTTGCTCGCCTTGCGAATCAATTGCCCTTCGTGGTAAACCGAGTCACCCCAGTAAGGCGTGCTGTAGTTGTGATACGACGTTTCAAAGCGATAACTCAGCACTGCGAACAGCTCAGAGTCGCAACGCAATTCCGCCGCCTTAAACAGCCAGCGTATTGGCTTGAACAGGTTCGGTCGCAGCGGAGTCTGCCGACAAAAAAGCACCATCCCTGCGAGCACATGCGGATGAACTTCGCTCAACAAGTACGCGGCATAAATGAAGTCGCAGAGCCCTCCATGACGTTGGCAAACCTCCGCCAGTTGCACCGCAAATTGCTCGGCGGTTCCGTCAGTCGTCTCGGGCTGAAGTTTGGCCGGCAAGCGCTTAACCAATCGCTGCGCAAAGGCCAAACGCTCGGCCTCGGGCAACGTGCGCATGAGGCCCTCAGCCGCAACGCGCTGTTGCTCACCTTGCGGGAAATGGGCGTCACCAAACACTTCGCGAAACAGCGATATAGCATCCGTCGATTTCAAACGCGCCAACGCCCACAGCAACGAGTAGTCGTGAAAATTTTCTCCCTTCAGGCCAAGTCGCAGCAGCAACGGCACCGCCTCAGCAAGACCGAGCTCACCCGCGCGCCAAATCACACGCGAAAGCTTCCATCCGCTGCGTGGCAGTTGCCCATCGATTGCACCACGTAAGTGACCCAATACCGTTTCGGCGCGCGGATCACTGGCAGGCATCGGCGCAACGACAACCGGTCCGTTCGGCGTTGTAGGCGCAGCTTCACCCGCTGCCGAAGCCTTGGCAGCGCCGGAATCCAATCCATCCACCGAATGTACATAACCAGCAGCCAGCTTTTCCTCAACGACCGCGTGGAAGATCTTCTGAGCCTCGGGCAGATCAACGGGAAACACCGTGCGCGAGCTCTCTTTGTAGATAGTATCCAGCTTGCCCCAACGGTAATTGACCACGTATTTGCCATCACCGTTGTCGCACAGGTCGATCTGAAACAACTGAACTGCACCCCCCATTCGGGTGTAAAGGGTAACCTGTTCAACGAGTCGCACAGGGCTGAAGCTGCGGCGCAATTCAACAAGGTCAAGCCCTGAAACCAAACCTATAAACTTTTACCCCAAAAAAGGACGCATAAACGTAACCTGTTAGACGCATCGAGAACCAAGCGAGGACTTCAGATGCTGATGGTTCACTGATTGAAGCTTACAAATGAAGCCAATCAGCCTGCTGAATAATTCCGCTCGCGGTTGACGAGGATCAGGAAGGTCGTCAGCGAGCCCATCACCACGCCCCAGATCAAGCAGACCCCGCCGTAAATCAGGTATTCTGTCGCAATGGGGACTTCGGGGTAGATTTCCTGCTCGCTCAGCAGTGAGTAAGCCAGATCCAACGAGTCAAAATCGCTGTTATCGGCTTCGATCTTGTTGGCCAGCTCCTTCAAGTTTACGGGCTTGCCGTCTTCGTCGGGCAGCGTCTCAGCCGGGTATTCGCGCAAGGCGCGGATATTTTCTTGCGCATCCTCCATTTCGTATAAGATGACAGCCGGCCAGGAAACCGCATTACTGACATCGTAAAACAGCTCACCAGAGCCGCTGCCGAATTCATCCATTGCCATGCCAATGCGATAGGTGGCCTCGCAAACGGCAAACTGAATGATCATCCAAAAAAACGCGACGGCCAAGCCGATTCCAACTGCAGACCCCTTTCCCATATGCAAAGGGCTATGACAATTTATCCGCTGATGCACTCTTTTAATGGTCATTAGCGAATTTCCGGATGCTGCATTGACCACTGGCAGCCCACAAGCTAACTTATCGAGTTTATGGCCGAGGCTACTGCCAATGATTACGCGCGCAGCGTGGTGCAGGACTTTGCCCCGGATGCGGAAACGCCTCCCGCGCGCAAGCCGGATGAGCAACCACTCGTGGTGCTCGCCGGGGCCAGTGGCTTTGTCGGCGCGAGCCTGCGCATTGCGCTGGCCGAACGCTATCGCTGGCGTGCGTTAACGCGCTCCGAGGCCATTGTGAACCAGGGCGAAACGCGCGACAACACCGAGTGGCGCCTGTGCGATCTCTACTCGCTCCCCCGCGTGGAAGAAGCCATGGAAGGCGCGGACTATGCGATCTACCTCGTTCACTCCATGTTGCCATCGAGCCGTTTGGTGCAGGCGAAATTTGAAGACCTCGACCTCCTGCTGGCGGATAACTTTGCCCGAGCCGCGGAAGCAGCTGGCGTGAAGCACATCATGTATCTCGGCGGGCTGATCCCGGACGATGATTACCTATCGCCCCACCTGCGCAGTCGTCAGGAAGTGGAGCACGTGCTGCGCAGTCGCGGGGTGCCCGTTACGGTATTGCGCGCCGGCCTGATCATCGGCCCGGGCGGTTCATCGCTGCGCATGTTGATCAATCTCGTGCGCCGCCTGCCCATCATGCTGATGCCGAAATGGACGTATTCAGAAACGCAGTCCATCGACATCCGTGATGCCATACGCGCCTTTGATTTCGCGATGGAAGACCCGAAGTTCTGGGACGGCACCTACGACCTCGGCGGCCATGAACCGATGACCTACCGCGACATGATTTTGCGCACGGCGAAAGTTCTGGGCCGTGATCCGTTGGCCATCGATTTGCCGGTCAATTGGTTTGCCCTGTCGCGGCAATGGGTGTCTGCGCTGAGCGGGGTTTCCTCCCAACTTGTCAACCCGCTGCTCGAAAGCCTACGCCACAGTTTGCACGCCAAGGACAATCCGCTGCTCGACAAGATCAAGCCGTCCGCGATAACTTTCGAAGAATCCCTGCGCAGCGCGGTCGATAAGAGTGGCGCGCCGCTGCCCAACCCACGCAGCCTCACCCAGGCCACCGATGACAAGCTCATTAAAAACGCACGGCGGGTAAGGTCCGTTCAACGCATGCCCCTGCCCTCCGGTTGGGATGCGCCTTACATTGCGCAAGTCTACGGCCAATGGCTCACGGATAAGTCCATCCATCTGATCAACGTGCAGCGTGATGAGTCCAACATGCTTCAATTCATGCTGCAGTTGCCCGGCTTCAAACTCAAGCTGCTGGAGCTCACGCCAACGCCTTACACCCGGGGCGGCGGTCGGCGACGCGCGTTTTATATCTCGGGCGGGTTCCTCGCGCGACAAGTCGACCCACCAGGCCGATTCGAGTTTCGCATCTTCCCGGAAAACTTCTGCCTCATCGCCGCAATTCATGGCTTTGCCCCGCGCCTTCCGTGGTGGTTTTATGAATGCTCGCAGGCTGTCGTGCACTACTTCGTCATGCAGGCGTTTGCCCGTTATTTATGGAAGCAAGCCAAGGCCGGCGTTTCCATGCCCGAGCCATCAGAAGCTCCGCTAATCCAAGACTAAACCTGCTAATACAATCGCGGAAAACCTCGGCATGGCTTGCTTTTTTGCTTACGTCTAATCCATTCATACAATAACTTACTTTAACCACTATGAAGCCCATTACCACCACACTGCTTGCGTTTTCATTAATTGCTTCCGCCTATGCGGACGGCCCTAAAGGCCCTGAGCCCAAGGCGATGGACGAGTTAATCGTCAAAGCCGAATCAACCGTCAACTTAATGCAGGCCTCGAAAAAATCCATTCCAGCCGTAGTACTGCAAGACTGCAAGGGCTTGGCCATCGCCAGCGTTACGCGCGGCGGCATCGGCATCGGCGGTCAAAAAGGCGAAGGCATTGTCATCGCCAAGACTGACGAGGGTTGGTCGGCGCCCTCCGCCTTTGACACCGGCGGCGGCTCACTCGGCCTACAGCTCGGCGTTGAAACCGTGCAGTATGTTTACGTGCTTAATACGGATGCCGCGATCCTCTCCTTTACCGGCGACAAAGTAGAGCTCGATGCGAAAGCCAGCGCGACCGCCGGACCTGACCACGCCGCAGCTGCCAACGACAAGCTGCCCAAGTCCGACATCTACATTTACGCGCTGACCGACGGCGCATTTGCCGGCGCCACCGTGGGCGGGGTTTACGTGAAACTTGACATCGACCTGAACAACCAAGTTTACAGCAACATCGTAAAGGTGAACCAAATCATCAGCGGCGAGGTCCCAGCGCCCCCCATCACCAAGGATCTTTACGACCAGCTAGACGCCATCATGACGAAAGGTGACGAGTGATTGATCGCACCGCGCTAAAACGCTACGCCAAGCGGATGTTCATTGTCGGAGGCCTCGGCGCCATTGCCGCACTGTCGCTCATCTTCTACGCTCGCCATGCCGTCAACCAAGCTGCCGGTGGCCGCGTGCAAACGGAGGTTGCGCAAGCCGCAGTGAGCGAAGTCGGCTTAGTTCTGGGCGCGAACCCTGAGCTGTCCGATGGCCGCCCCAACCTTTACTTCGAGTACCGCATGGACGCCGCAGCCGCGCTTTACCATGCGGGCAAAATCGAGCGCCTGCTCGTCAGTGGAGCGAACCCAACGCCGCTCTACGATGAGAGCACCGCCATGAAACTGGCGCTGATCAAACGCGGGGTGCCGGCCGACTCGATTGCCCGAGATTACGCCGGGCTGCGCACGCTGGACTCCGTGGTGCGCGCCAAGGAAATTTTCGGCTGCAATGAAGTCATGATCATTTCGCAGGCCTTCCACGTAGAGCGTGCGCTTTACCTGGCGCAAGAGCACGACCTGAATGCAACGGGCTTCGCCGCGAGAGACGTCAATTTTGCCTTCGGCATGAAAACCAAAGTCCGCGAAGAGCTGGCCCGCGTTAAAGCCGTGCTCGACTGCAAAGTGCTCGGCACGGAACCCAAGTATCTCGGCAAGGAAATCTACCTGGCGACTGCCGATTAAATTTTCTGGGAATGCAATTGCCACGTAAAACCTCTTTCAATGCGAATCTGGCACAACGCTGATTCCATGAAACCTACACAGACAAACAGCTATGAAAGTAAAACTCACCATTGCCGCGCTCGCCGCAAGCCTTCTCATGAGCGTTGCTCAAGCAGAAGACACCGCCAGCGCCACCGACGAACAACTGGAGACATTCATCACCGAAGCCACCAAGATTTTTGAAAAGAATCAGGCCAATCCGAAGAAGCGTATCCCTGACGAAGTGCTCAAGGAAGCAGACGCCATCATGATCTTCCGCATCACCCGCGGCGGCATCATTCTTGGCGCGAGTGAAGGCGCTGGCATCGCTTTCAAAAACAACATCGAAAGCTGGAGCCCACCCGCATTCTACACCGTGGCATCCGGTAGCCTCGGCCTCCAAATCGGAGCCAGTGAAATGGACCTCATCGCCGTATTGATGAACCACGAAGCTGAAGGCATCCTCGACGACCCGAAGATCAACTGGGGCGTCGGCATGGAAGTCATCGCCGGCCCAACAGGCGCATCCCTCGGAGCGAACACCATGCCCAAGGCAGACATCCTCATCTATGAAACAACCAAGGGTCTTGATGTGGGCGTAGCCGTGAGTGGCGGCCTCATTCAACCAAACCAAAAGTTCAACGCCGAGCTTTACGATAAGGACGACATCACAACCGCGTGGATTCTTGGTAGCCGAGTTCCCATGCCCAAGGCAGCCGAGTCACTGACTCTCCTCCTGCGTGACTACTCCTACCAAGCACCCAAGTCCGACAAATAAGCAACGCCACTACGATGCTTTGCGTCGGAAAGTAACTTTGCACAACAAAGCGTCGTCCAATCGGACGACGCTTTTTGTTGGGTTAAACAGTAGTCCCTCCAGAATACGCATTTGCACAAAGTGCAAATCAACCGGTCCAGCGGGACGCTGGCCATCACGATGCGCAGCATCGGGTTTGCAAAGCTGCGCTTTGCTAGCAGGCGGCGCAGCCTTTGATTTGCTGGAAGAAGTCGTTGCCCTTGTCGTCGACGAGGATGAAGGCAGGGAAATCTTCGACTTCGATCTTCCACACCGCTTCCATGCCGAGTTCCGGGTATTCGAGGACTTCGACCTTCTTAATGTTGTTCTGCGCGAGGATCGCCGCCGGGCCGCCAATGGAGCCCAAGTAGAAGCCGCCGTGCTCGTGGCAGGCGTCCGTCACTTGCTTGCTGCGGTTGCCCTTGGCAATCATCACCATCGAGCCACCTTCTGCCTGGAACGGACCCACATAGCTATCCATGCGGCCAGCGGTGGTCGGCCCAAACGAACCCGAGGCAAAGCCGGTCGGCGTCTTGGCCGGGCCCGCGTAATAGACTGGGTGATTCTTAATGTAGTCGGGCAGCCCTTCGCCAGAGTCAATGCGCTCTTGCAGCTTGGCGTGGGCAATGTCACGCGCAACCACGATCGTGCCGGAGAGCGACAGGCGGGTCGTGACGGGATGCTGGGTCAACGTGGCCAAGATGTCTTTCATCGGCTGGTTGAGGTCGATCTTCACGGCCTGGTCGGCGTCGTTGATCTGACGCATCTCGTCGGGGATGTATTGGCCGGGATTCTCTTCGAGCTGTTCGAGGAAGATGCCGTCTTTGGTGATCTTGGCCTTGGCGTTGCGGTCGGCCGAACACGATACGCCGATGCCGATTGGGCACGATGCGCCGTGACGCGGCAGGCGCACTACACGCACATCGAGCGCAAAGTATTTGCCGCCAAACTGAGCGCCAATACCGCTCTCGCGGGCGCGCTGGAGGAGGAGTTGCTCGAACTCCAAGTCCCGGAAGCCTTGCCCGTGGTCGTTGCCTTCGGTGGGCAGCGCGTCGAGGTATTTGGTCGACGCCATCTTGACCGTCTTCAGGCAGGTCTCTGCGGAGGTGCCGCCGATGACAAAGGTAAGGTGATACGGCGGGCAAGCGGCGGTGCCGAGCGACGCCATAGCCTCGATGCAGAATGCTTCCAAGGCCTTCGGGTTGAGCACAGCCTTGGTCTTCTGATAGAGGAAAGTCTTGTTAGCCGAGCCGCCGCCCTTGGCGACAAAGAGGAACTTGTAAGCGCTGCCTTCGGTGGCGTAGAGATCGATCTGCGCGGGGAGGTTGCAGCCGGTGTTCTTCTCCTTAAACATATCCAGCGGAGCAGTCTGCGAGTAGCGCAGATTTTCCTGCGTGTAAGTCTCGTAAACGCCCTTGCTCAGCGCCTCGGCGTCGTTGGCTCCGGTCCAGACGTTCTGGCCTTTCTTGCCCATGATGGTGGCCGTGCCGGTATCCTGACAGAACGGCAAAATGCCGTGCGCGGCGACTTCCGCATTGCGCAACAGGGTCAGCGCGACCATGCGGTCGTTTTCGCTGGCGTCTTCGTCCTTGAGGATCGCGGCGACCTGCTGGAGGTGCGCAGGGCGAAGCTTGAACGAAATATCTTTCATTGCCTCGCGTGCCAGATAGGTCAGCGCTTCGGGAGTGACTTTGAGGATCTCCTTACCTTCAAATTCGGTCACGGAGACGCCCTCTTTGGTCAGCAGGCGATATTGGGTTGTGTCCTCACCCAAGGGGAGAACATCCTGATAGTGGAATTCCGGTGTCGGCATTGGTCGTCGTTGGTTAAAGCAAACAAGCAAGTTAGGCGTAGAAATACTAATGTCAAAGCGTTAACGAATATAGTTTCTCTAATTCAAAAGCATTTCTCGCTTGTCCCCAAGTGGGGAGAGGTTCTCAATCTGGACAGATGAGGGGCATACGTCAATGGTGGCGCACGCTGGGGCTTGATTTGTTTCCACTGCGTAAGACGCTGAAAGATTACAACCTGAAGAAGGCTAAGGCTGACTTCAGCGCCGCCATCAATGTCGCCCTGCTGGATTTCCCTCAGGGAATGGCCTATGCCCTGATCGCAGGCTTGCCGGTGCAGATCGGGATTTTCTGTTCGTCGCTGGCGTCGA
The DNA here is from genome assembly GCA_031296935.1 of Cerasicoccus maritimus. Taxonomy (GTDB): domain Bacteria; phylum Verrucomicrobiota; class Verrucomicrobiia; order Opitutales; family Cerasicoccaceae; genus Cerasicoccus; species Cerasicoccus maritimus. The sequence goes on along the minus strand of JAVDPD010000003.1, from coordinate 291,716 downwards.
TCACCGGCCCATTCCTGGCGAGTTCGCGCTTTGTGATGCTCGGGCCGACGAACGCCACGGCGGTCATGCTGCTGTCCACATTCCTCACGCTAGGCTATTCGCCGGAGCAATCCATGCTCGTACTCCCATTCCTGCTGGTGCTGGTGGGGCTATTCATGATCGTCGGTTCCTTCCTGAAGGTCGCCACGATCACCCAATACATTTCGCGGGCGGTGGTGATCGGCTACATCACGGCGGCGGCGTGCCTGATCATCGTCAACCAGCTCAAGACGGTATTTGGGCTGCATGTGCCGCGGGCAGGGACGTTTGCGGAGGCATTTTGGAATTTCATCATCGGCCTTGTCGAAGCGGACTGGGCCTCGACGACCAACTGGCATGCCATCGGTGTCGGCACGTTGACCCTGGTGGTTTATTACGCGCTGGCGAAGGTTCTGAAAAAACGCTTCCCGGGCATGCCCACGGTCGCCATCACGCTGATCATCATGGGCGCGCTGACGGCGGCGCTGAAGCCTGCCGGACTGGGCGTGGAAATGCTGGCTCCGGTCAACGCCAAAGACTGGCCGCTCTCGATCCCGCACTTTAATTGGAACGAGCTCAACACGCTGGCCAACGCCGCTATGGCGATCGCCTTCCTGTCGCTTTTGGAAAGCTCCTCCATTGCCAAGACGCTGGCTGCGCAGGCCGGCGACCGCATCGATCTCAACCAGCAAATGCTCAGCATGGGGGCGGCCAACATGGTCTGCGCTTTTGGCTCGGGCATGACCGTTTCCGGCTCGCTGACTCGCTCCGTGCTCAACTACCGATCCGGCGCGAAGACGGCGCTTTCCAGCATTTTCAGTGGCGCGCTGCTCATTGGCGGGCTGTTCCTTCTAGGCGGCATGATCCAATACATCCCCCGCCCGGCGCTGGCGGCGCTCGTCATCACGGTGGGTATTTCGCTCATCAATAACGACCACATCAAGCTGATGCTCAAGACGACCAAGAGCGATGCCGCGGTCTTTCTGGCAACGTTTGGCGGCGGCCTCGTGCTCCCGCTCGACAGCGCGATTTACCTCGGCGCGGCGGCTTCGATGATGTTCTTTATCCGCAAGGCGGCCCGTCCCGGCCTGAAGGAAATTTCCTTTGCCGACACCGGTGAGCTCGTCGAAAAAGAATTCCAGCACGAGCGCCCGGAAATCGCTATTGTCCACGTGGAAGGCGACCTCTTTTTCGCCTCCAGCGACCTCTTCCTGGAACAGGTGCGCCGCCTCGCGGAACACCCCACCCAGAAGGCCATCATTCTGCGCTTGCGCAACGCCTACCACCTCGACGCCACCGTGGCCATGAGCCTGCAACAGCTCATCACCCTGGCGCGCGACAAGGGCTGCGAAATCCTCGTCAGCGGCGCCCATGAGGATATCGAGCGCGTCTTCCGCCAGTCTGGGCTGATGAACCAGCTTGGGCAGGAAAACTTCTTCCGCTACTCACCCGGAAATCCCAACGTCTCGACCCGCGACGCTCTCAAGCGCGCCAAGGACCTCACCGGCATCGACACGGCCGACATCACCATCTTCGCCGCCGATAAGAAGTAGCTGCCCGCGTCCACACGGGGAGGCTAAAGAAAAAAGTCCACCGCAGCACACGCAGGCTCACAATCACGCGATTGAGAACCACCACACTCTCAGACCCTCTGGCGCACTCCATATCGCTAATTAGCCCACGGGCACGTTTTCCTTTTTCACATTACTCTTTTTACGCTCCAGAACCGCACAAGGGCCTGCAGGGGGCCGGGGGGGGGGTAAACCCGCATTTTTCATTTTCAAAGAACACTGCCCGACCCGCCCGCTCGCCGTCAACGAGGCGCAGGTGGGGCGCAGGCGGCTCAGGGGCCACCGGCTGGAACGTCGCCGGGTCGTGGAATTACGATGCACGGGCGGGCAACGGCTCACACGTCGACGCGGCGCTGGGCAGACTGGCATAGTCCGTCGGGCGAAGTGCGGATCGCGCAAACATTGGGCGTCGGTTGGCTGCTTGCTGTCACCAAGACAGTCAGCGAATGGGCCCGTTTGCGCGGCGCAGCAACGCCCGCGGAGCGAATGCCCCCGCATGGCGTCGACTGGGATACCTTCTGCGTGCTGGCTAAGGCGGGAGGTGTTGGCTCGGGAGGTTCATAAGTGTGTAGATGTGTAAGTTGGGGAGTTGCGAGTTGGAGTGGTGGAGCGCGAAGCTTCAGCGAGTGCATACGTTGAATGAGCGCTCAGCCAGGAGGCAGCATAGACACTCGCTGAAGCTTCGCGTTCCGGCAGAGAGGCAACGCGAGTAGCCGATTAAGTGATCAATAAAACACTATACTACCCGTCCTCATTCGCCAACCAAAAAGTGAACACCCGAGCATTTTAATAGTCAGTAGCTCTCACGATTAACTCACGCTGAGCATCAACGACTTACACACGCGAAAACGCAATCCCATGCACATTTTCAGCGGCATTTCATCGACTCCTCGATCTGGTCACACAACCGCCGCCTCTACGCACACACAATGCCTCAACGTCGCCTTGCCTCGTCACCTCAACATGCTTCCCGACACCTCAACACGCTGCCTCTACGCCGCCTTGCCTCTACGCCTTAACATGCTGCCTCACCGCATTTTTGCCGTGCAAAAATCTACCGATCCAGCGGGACGCTGGCTATTGGGATTGGCTGGGTTCTTCGGCCAGATCGCGGAAGTATTCTTCGACGAGTTCCCGGTATTTTTCGGGCGGTGGACCACCTTCCTGACGGAAGCGCATGCGCTGCTCGCCAATTTCCTTGAGCAAATATTCCTGCAACGTGCGCGCCGTGGCATCGAGCACCGACGCGGCGGACGGACCACCACTGGCACCTTCACCATGCTTGGCCGCATTCAACTCGGAGCCCAGCTCGACCAGATTCTGGTCCTGTAGCGCGCGGCCGGCATCTGAAATAGAATCACCGAGGCTGCCAAAACGCGAATCCGCGGTGGACTGCGCATCCTGCCCCGACTCGCCCTCACCCGGGCTTTGGCCCGCGCCCTTGGCTTGACCGGATTCGCCGGGTTGCTGGCCGTCGCCCGTCTGTCCTTCACTTTTGCCCTGCCCCTCGCCTTGGGCCTTGCCGGACTCGCCTTCGCCCTGGCCATCCTGCCCATCTTGACCTTGCTGGCCCAGCTCGTTGCGGGCCTGGGCCACACGCTCCAGTAATTGGCGCAGCTCACCCGGAGACATGCCGGGTAAGGTGCCAGCGGCGGCATCAAGCTGCTTGGATATTTCGGCGAGCCCCTCCGCAGCGGCATCCTGCGAACCGGCGGCGCGGCCAAATCGCCCATAGAGCAGCGCATTGGCGGCGCGGGACATATTGCGGTCGATACTCTGGTCACGCGCCTGTCGGGCGACTTGGTCCAAGGCCTGCGCAGCCTCAGGGAAAACCTTGTTTAAATCGCCGGTCAGTTGCTGCATTTCCTGCCGCAAATCCGCCCATTGCTCGTTCAGGGCACGCTGTTGTTCTTTCAACGCATCCTTGCGTTCGGCGTCCACATTGCCCGTTGCGGCGCCCCGGCTGTCCGCCGCAGCCGCGCCCTGGCCCTGGGAAAGCTTTTCAGCCTGCTGCGCCAAACCCGAAATCGCGGCAGTAGCCTGCTTGCGGATGCGCTCATCGAGCAAGCCTGCGGCGTCCACCAAGCCTTGTCGCGCCCGCGCGCCCGAGCGTCCCGCCCGGCTGCTATTCCCCTGCCCGGCGGCACCAGCGGCCTGGCCCATCTGGCCTTCCGCGCCCCGCATCGCATCGCGCACATCCGTACCCTGCCGCAGACGGCTAAGCTCATTCGTGAGGCTCTTCACGTCATTGGCAATGTCCTGCTGCATTTGCTGAAGCTCCTGGCGTTCGGAATCGCCCAAGGTGTTAGAGCGGTCGAAACGGCGATTCATTGCGGCCTGCTCATCCGCGAGGCGATTCATTTCTTCGAGCGCTTTTTGCATCTCGGAAATCGACATGCCGCTCTCGCCCTCGCCGGACTCCTCGCTTTCGCCTTGCCCCTGCCCTGAAGAGGGTTGCCCCGGGCCACCGCCGCCGCCACCCGACTGCTGCTGGGGCGGGAAGAGCGCCTGCAAATATTTCTCCAACCGGATGAGGAGCGACATCGACTCCTGCATCGGGATGATGGCTTCGCCCGGTTCGTTGGCGTTGGCAAACTCCTCGGCTTCGACCATTTTATAAATCGCATCGAGGAACATTTCGTAAGGCTTACCCTCGTCCACCGTGCCGAGAATCGCACCCACGTTGGCCAGAATATTATTGGACTCGGTGGCAGTCTTGCCCAAGGCGGCGCCCAGCTCCTGGCTACCCAGCGTGCGGCGCTCGCCCTGCTCAGCGTCGGCACGGTAGCCCAGGCGGATGAGGCGCTTGAGCTCGGTGATGATTGCGCGGAGGTCGACGTCTTGCTCGCTCTCGCCACCGCCTTCGCCGCCAGCGTTTTCCTGCTCCTCCTTCTCCGGCCCATCGACGGACTCGACCACTTCGATGAAGTAAATTTCCGAGCGGCTCACCTGAGGCGCTGGCTCGCGGTTATCCCACGCCTTGGCAAAGTAGGTGATGACGTCGCCAAACTCCACGCCCAGCTTCGCCACCTCGATGACCGGCAGCGAATTCTGCTCCAGCGGAAATTCCCCGCCCTGCGCCGTAAAGACCTGGATCGGCATGCGCGGCAAGCCGGACACGGACAGCTCGATTTCGATGCGGCTCAGGCCGTAGTCATCCGCCGCGTAAACTTCGAGCGGCACAATCTCGTCGAGCTCGGCCTGGGTGTCACTGGCGGGCTCGATCATCGCGACCATCGGCGGCTCGTCGGGCTTCACTTCGAGCACGTAGCTTTCGGTGACAGCCTCGCGCCCCTCACGATTGTTTAGGCGAAACTGATACTCCGTCGTCTCCGTGGCGGTGATTGCCACTTCGCCGTCGAACGGGATTTCCTCGTCGCCGATGCGCAGCCAAGTCTCGATGCCTTCCTTGGTTTGCAGGGCAAATTTCACCTCGCTGCCCTCGGGCGCAAACAAGTCGAGCAGTTGGCTGAATTGCAGAGGCTCCTCGCCAGTGTAAGTCGGCGGCGTGACGTTGATCTCCACACCATCGATCTCCGGCGGGTCATACACCGTGACGGTGAACCACTCAGACTGAAGCGAAGGCGTACGCACGCGGTAGTCAAAGCTGTCCTGCAAAGCATAGGCGGTGAAGGCAAATTCGCGCTCTCCTACCAGCGCCATCGGATAGCTCTCCACCTGACCGCCCTGACGCACATCGATCGTCGCCTCTAAATGCCAACGGTTGACCGTGGCCGCGATGTCGAGATCGGTCGCGCTGGGCGCATCAACCGTCCCCGGCACCACCACAAGTCCCGAGTTTTCACCCGTTCGCAAGTCATACAAATAATACTGCGCCTTGACCATGAGTGCAGATTCGCGGGCCCAGTTGGACAGGATAAACGAGCCGATCACCAGCCCCAGCACCATCAGTGGATGCAGCCGCCGGGGCAGCGTGGCCGTACGGAAATTAATCTCGGTCGTGCGCGTTTCGACGGAGTTAAACAGCGCCGCCTCCAAGGCATTGCGCGGGCCGCCGTGCTGCTGCTGGATTTCCACTGCGGTGGACAAACTCTCCTGTAGCTCGGGATGCGTATCCTCCACCAAGCGCGCAAGTGTGACGAGCCCCGGACGCCGCATGACCGAGTAGGCCAGCGCCAGCAGGTAGGCCGAGAGGCACAAAACTGTGAGCGCGAGCACGAGCTTGAACGCGCTGGACTCCTGCCACGGGTCGATCCCGTTGAGCGCATTGGCCACAAGCACCGCCAGGCTGAAGGCGCCCAAAAACGAAAACGCGAGCACGATCAACAGCAGCCACAAAAGCGCGCCGCGCTGCAGCTTGAGCCGTTCGAAAAATTCAGGGCCTGGATTCAAGCGGTCACCTCCGTAGCGTTTTCCAACCGGCCCGTGAGCGCGGTTTCGAGGATGCAGGCTAGCAGCGCCAACGCGGCCAGCCAAGGCCATAAGGGTTGGCCCGGCTCGGCGTCGGGGTTCGTGGATGCGGCGAGTTGCGGGCCAGTCGTTTCACCAAGCAGCCGCGCACGCAAGTCGGCCAACACCGCGCCCTGCGCGATGGATTCTGCCCGCGAAATATTCACCGAGTAAGCTTCGCCATTGGCAAAGACCACGCCCGGCGTCGACGTGCTGACCGCCTCGGCTTCGCCGGAAATCGCGTCCGCCGGCACGCTTTCGCCGACATCGAGATTCGGCGTGCCGTCGTTGGCCGCCATTGACTCGCCGAGCGTTTCCCAGAGGACCGGCACGAAGGAATTGCGCAGCGGCAGGTCCGTATAGGCGGGGTCGAATTCCAGCGCGCTGATCACCACCGAGCCCTTGCCGATGCGCTCGCGAATGAGGAGTGGCGCGCCGTTTTCTGACTCCAGCAGCACCTCGGCGCCGGCACCGGGCTTGACCTGCCAGTGCTCGTAAATGTCCGTCAGGTAAAGGTCCTCGCGGGCATCTTCGTCAAAGACTTTGGCCAAGGCGCCGTCGGCCGGCAGCTCGCCAATGCGGTAAGTCGTGGCCTCGTTGCGCGCGCGGCGGGGCTTGCCCACGTAGGCCGTCTGGCTGATGCCGCCCTCACGCATACCGCGAAACATGCGGGGCGCGTTCTTGCCGGGCGTCACGAAGAGCACACCGCCTTTTTCGACAAAGGCTTTCATCTGCTCCCACATCGGCGCATCGAAATACGCGCCGGTGCCGGGCAGGTAAATCGCGTCCATCTGGTCGATCCAATTCGGGTCTTCGCCGTTGACCGCCATGAAGTCAAACTGCCCGCTGTTGGAGCTTTCGCCGACTTCCAACGCGCGCGCCACAAAGTTTGCCTCTCGTAGTTTGCCAGGCTCGACATCGAGCGGAAGCAACGCGCCAACGACGGTCGCGGTCGGCTCGCCGAGCCAGAAGTGGTAGGTATCGTCGCCCGCGTAGGGGTTACTCGCGGGGTGGGATTCGTCGGTGACGACGGCCAGCGTTAGCTCGGCGGCTTGCGGACCGGCGACGTTGCTTTCGGCGGGAATGTCGATCGTGACGAGCTCGCTTTTATGCGGCTCGAGCGTGACTTCTTTTTGGACCGGCGGCAGCGCCATGCTCAGGCGCACGGGCACGGGCTCGGCGTTGTCATTGCGCACGCGCACAAACAAACGGAGGCTGCCGTCGCGCTTCGGGAACGGCTTCACCCACTGGATGCCGACGTTGTTCCACGGATCGGGGCGCACGGAAACGAGCTCCAGCGTCGAGCCATCAGGCAAGCGCGGCGCGCCGACCTGTTGCCAGTCGGATGATTGAAAATCAGACAACACGTAAACCTCGCCTGCCCGGCCATCCAGCAAACGGACGGCCTCGGCCACGCCGAGCGACGGCTTGCCCGCGCGGTCTAAGCTGGCCTCCGATTCGCGCCAGGCATCCATGATCGCACTGCGGTCGGTCGTGGGCTCGAGCGCGGCGCGGACTTGGTCGTCGTAAACAACGAGGCCGATCTCCGCGCCGACGGGTAGGCTGTCGACGTATTGCTGCAAGGCGTCGCGGGTGTAATTAAACGTACCGCGATGGCTCATGCTCGCCGAAGCGTCGACGACCAACATCACGACCGGCGTTTCGGGATCGACTGGCGCGGCGGTGCCTTCGTCCACCCAACGCGGATTCGCGAGCACGAGGATCACCGCGGCATAAACGAGCAGACGCAAGAGCAGCAGCAGCCAATCGCGCAAGCGGCGGCGGCCCTGCTGCGGCAGGCGGGATTGCTCGATGTAGCGAATCGACGGAAACTTCAGCACCACCGCGCGCTCCCGGTTGATCAGGTGCACGATCACCGGCGCCGCGAGTGCCGCAAGCGCCCAAAGAAAAGCTGGTGATCCGAAGGTTAGCATTCGTTAGGTGTTGAGGTGCTGAAGGGTGGAGGTGTTGAAGTTGCTATTAAACTTTGCATTACAAAGTTCGGTGGTGGAGGTATTGCGCGAGGGCGAGGCCGAGGCTGTCCGTCGTTTGCAAACGCAGGTAATCGACTTGGCTTTGCGAGAAGCCGGTCTTGAGCGTGGCGAGAAATTCATCCATGCGGCGCGCGTATTGTTCGCGCACGGATGACGGCCAGGCAACGACTTCCTTGCCCGCCTCGATGTCCTGAAAACGCGTCACCTTGGGCTGCGGCAAATCGAGCTCATCTGGGTCGAGGACCTGTAGGGCAATCACGTCGCAGTGGCGATAACGGAAGTTCCGCAACAGGCGCGGCAGCTCGTGCTCGGACTCCAGCATGTCGGAGATCAGCACCACGATGCCGCGGTGTTTAAACGGATGCGTGAGGTTGTCCAATGTGCGTTGATGCGCGGCGGCGCCATGCGGCTTCAAGCGCGCCAAAGAATGCATCACGCGGCTGAGCTGCCCGCTGCGATGGCCCGGCTCCACGGCTTCCAGTAGCTCGTCGCTGTAGGTAAAGAGGCCGACGTTGTCGCCCTGGCGTCCGGCCAGGTAACTAATGCACGCGGCGATCATCGCGGCGTAGCGGAACTTCGTGCAGGGGGCGCGTTCGCCCGCATAGTCGAGCGAGCCCGAGCAGTCGAGCAGGATGGTGACGTTCATGTTCGTCTCCTCCTGATAGACCTTGGTGTAGAGCTTGTCGCTGCGCGCGAGCACCTTCCAGTCGATGTATTTCAGGTCCTCACCCGGCGTATAATTCCGATACTGCAAAAACTCCGTCCCAAAGCCATGAAACACACTGCGATGCATCCCGCTGAGAAAGCCCTCCACCGCCGTCCGCGCGAGCAACTGCATGTTTGCAATCTGCGTCAGGTGCGCGGGATCGAGGAGGTCTTTAACGGTGGTGGACATGGGTGGGTGATTGGATGCGTATTGAGGATCGCGGAGAGCGCAGAGGAGGTCGCAGAGAACGCGGAGTTAATCGCTCTGGGTGTAAATCATGGAATCAGTTGATGCTGCATCACGGAAAAAATCGGAAAGTCGGTTTCGCAATGTGGGCCATTGCTGCGGCATAAACTCACATTTGGGATTCGTATGGAAAAATTTATCTAAAGTAGTCAGCTCACCAATGATTAACTTCGAATGATTTGGCCAGATGCTTAGACCATCGTAAAAGCTATGCCAGATCCGCGATAATGTTGGGCAGTTAAGATCCTCCCTTTCGATAGCCATAAAAAAGCCCTCTTCTCTGTGATCGATCGATTCACGACGGCCGGTCTTTTTAATTTCCATATCGAAAGCCATTAACTCAACCCCTCCGCGTTCTCCGCGACCTCCTCTGCGCTCTCCGCGATCCAAAACCTCGAATGCTTGGCCACGCCTTACCCCTCCACGGTTTTCAGGAGCTCGGCGATGAGCTGGTCGCTGGTGACGCCTTCGGCTTCGGCGTGGAAGCTCGGGATGACGCGGTGGCGGAGGACCGGTTTCGCCAAGGCCTTGATGTCGTCGATCGCCACGTTGTAGCGGCCATCCATCAGCGCGCGGGCTTTGCCGGCGAGGACGAGCGCTTGCGAGGCGCGGGAGCCCGCTCCCCACTTGATCTTTTCCTTGGCCAATGCGCTGGCGTCGGCGAGCGTCGGGCGGGTGGCGCTGACCAAGTTCACGGCGTAGCGGACGACCTCCGTTGAGACCGGCACCGAGCGGACGAGCGCCTGGATTTCCTCGATCTCGGGGCCGGTCAGCACGGCCGACGGCTTGGCCTTGTCGGGCGACGTGGTGGCAGCGACCATGTTGATCTCGTCTTCCTTCGGCAGGTAGTCGAGCACGGTGTTGAGCAAAAAGCGGTCGAGCTGCGCTTCCGGCAGCGGATAGGTGCCCTCCAGCTCAATGGGATTCTGCGTCGCCAGCACGAAAAACGGCGGCGCGAGCGGGTGTGTTTCGCCAGCGGCGGTCACCTGGCGCTCTTCCATAGCCTCCAGCAGCGCGGCTTGGGTCTTCGGCGGCGTGCGGTTAATTTCGTCCGCGAGCACCACGTTGGCAAAGATCGGGCCCTTGACGAAGCGGAAGGCGCGCTTGCCGGTGGCGGGGTCTTCCTCAACGACTTCCGTGCCGAAAATATCGGCCGGCATGAGGTCGGGCGTAAATTGGATGCGCTTGAACGCGAGCGACATCGACTCAGCCAAACTGCGGACCAGCAGGGTCTTGCCCAGGCCGGGAACACCGGTCAGCAGGGCGTGCCCGCGGGCGAACATGGTGATGACCAGTTCTTCGATGACTTGATCTTGCCCGACCACCGCTTTGCGGAGCTCTGCCATGAGGCGGTCGCGAATCTCATGGACGCGGGCGACGGCGTTTTCTCCGGATACGGGGGCAGGACTCGATTCACTCATAGAAATTTTAATATGGTTGTCTGGTGCAGTAACTTAGAAACTAACCTAGTTCCCGCAAACGCTTCGATAAAAAAATCTCCTGAGAGTGGATGATTAAAATGTCATGTAATTCTCTCACCGACGGGCTTGACCATCACTATGAATTAACCTGAATGGTGAACATGACACCCATCGTCGTTATATTTGCCTTAGTTTATCTGGGTATGGCGCTGGGGACTGCTCCATATTTAAAGATCGATCGCACGGGCATCGCATTGTTGGGCGCCATCGTGATCGTGGCTGGCGGCTGGCTACCGGAACAAGCGGCGTGGGACTCCGTGAGCACGGAAACCATCTCGATGCTGCTGGGGCTGATGATTCTCTCAGCACATTTTAAACTCAGCGGCGGCTACCAGCTCATCACCAAGCGCATCGCCAAGCTGGAGTTGAAGCCACCTGCCCTGCTTGCCGCCATCATCGGTATCTCCGGTTTCTTTGCTGCCTTATTGACCAATGACGTCATCGCGATGGCCATTGCCCCGGTGTTGATCGCGATTTGCCGCCACCGTAACCTCGACCCCGTGCCATTCCTACTGGCGTTGTGCTGCGCGGTCAACTCCGGGTCTGCTCTGCTTATCATTGGGAGCCCATCCAGTATGCTCATTGGCCAAGCGCTGGACTTGAAGTTTTTGCCGTTCATGGTGTCGATGATCGTCCCAACAGTATTTTCCTGCTTTAGCATTTGGGCGGTCCTGGCGTATGTCTACCGTGGGCGCTGGCACGTGGAGGCACCCCGCGGCCAATATAAAGACGCCGAGTTTGAGCAACATCAGCTGGGCATCTGGATCGGCATCGTCGTGTTGATCGTGATCGTCTCGGTCTATTCTTTCACCGAGCTGCCACGGGACCTCGTGGCGCTGGGAGTGGCTGGTTTTTTCCTGATCCATACACGCATTACGACACGTCGCCTGCTACAGGAGGTCAACTGGCCGCTGTTGATGCTCTTCATTGCGCTCTTCATCGTCAACGCCGCCTTCAACGACACCGGCTTGCCAGACAAAGCCGTCAATGAGATGGCGAAAGCTGGAGTTGACCTGCATGACACGCTGTGGCTCTTTGCGGCGACGGCGCTTATCAGCGACCTGTTCAGCAACCTCCCCGCCGCGATGCTGCTACTGCCTTACGCCGAGGGGCATGCAGACGGCATTGCCATGGTGCTCGGCTGCACAATGTCGAGCAGCCTAATCATCTTTGGCAGCCTGGCAAACATCGTTGTCGTCGACACGGCCGCGCAACACGGCATCAAGATCACTGTGTGGAAACACTTCAGCATCGGTCTGCCGATCACCATTCTCAGTGTCGGCTTTGCTGGTGTCTATATCTGGCTGATTTCACTTTAGTCGTGCCCCTGATTCTCAGGCGCCTAGTGTGTCGGTCGCCATGAAACACATTCCGAAACACGACTCCGGCTGGACGGTCGGCGAAGGCTACCGCAAACAGCCCCTCCTACTCCCGACCGACCTCAATTGCGCCGGTGCGCTGGTGCAGGTTGTTGAAATCCCGCCCCACGCGCACTGCCCGCTGCACCACCACAAGCAGCAGACCGAGGTGTTTTATGTGCTGGAGGGCCGCGGCGAAATGGAAATTGCCGGGCAAACTGTCCAGCTCGCCCCAGGCGACCTCGTGACCACCGAACCGGGCGAAATGCATTCCGCCACCAACCCGCACGACGAAACCTTCCGCTACGTCGTCTTCAAGACCAACTGGGACCCCGCTGACTCGTATTGGTGAGCGAAAAAAAGACCGGCAACGCGAGCGCTACCGGTCCAAATCATCATCAACTGAAGACCCACTTAGAATATCAATCCTCATGAGTGACTCCGTATTTCTTCTCTAGCTCGGTGGTGTCTACGCCCCTTTCCCGTAAAAGCTTAAGTCTTTTTTGCACCTCGTTACTCTCTGCGACCGAATCTTTGTTCGGGCCCCTTAGACCTTTAAGATTAGCTGAAATTTGTTTCACTTCATCATCGCTAAGTGACTGGCAGCGGAAAAATGCCGTATTACTAGGAAAAAAATCAACAAACTCAGATGGAATATGGCGCACCCCGGCCTGATCGGGTTTACTCTCAATGAGAATCAAGTAAGACATTCCGGGTTCCACTCCTTCCTGTATCGCACTATCGATTATCAAACGATACCTCGCAACCAGATTGGGCGTAATTGAAGGATCAAGATTTCCAGCCAAAGTGGCGATGCATTCCACTTTAATTTCTTTCATGAAATCTTCATTCGGCACATCCAGAGATTCAGTAATCTCTCCCCATACGACCAAGTAATTATCCCAAAATCCGTCACTTGCGCCGGAGATGTTCCGTACTCCAGCGGTTAGAAAACCGCCGAAAATAAGTATGATGAACGTAGAAAAATAAGTGATTTTCATATTTATTAAATTGGCCTCTCAATGAATACTGTTGTTGTTGCTCTATCATTAGCAAATGGTGGCTTCACGACATCGGGCGTAGAACCATCCACCACTGGTGTCCAATCTGAATGCGCTGGGTTTTTAACAGGACTTGGCGAAAGACTATACGGTGCATTCTGATCAACGTTTCCGGTAATATTGACTGACCAGTCTAAACGCGCGCGGCTTGTATAAATCTCATCAGCTTTATTTTGCGTATCAATTGTTCGGGCGGCAACGTGTAAATCAAAATCTAAAACAATAGCTAACGAATCGACGACATCGTCAGTAGCATCAACGACATTTCCTTGGTCAAAGACAATTGGCACAAATTGAATCGGCGTATCTTCGCCAAATATCGTCTTTATCCTTAGTGATTCAGTAGGGCTTAAAAAAGCGTTGGTTGATCCATCTGCGTACCAAGGCACCGTCCCGGACGGATCGCCATCAAGATACGTCAAGCCTTCCATGCTCATAACCAAGCGTTTTGCTTCTGTTATATATACGCCTCGTGTCTGAGTAACATTAACATTTTGCACAAACCCAACCTGTATTCTTCTCACCCCTCGATGACTCAGCGGCCCCGTCAAAGTAATCTCAGCATCCCACATCAAGCCCCTCTGCCCTGAAGCAATATTCCCTGCCGCAAAGTAGAGGCGGCTACCATTAACCCCTAATTCTTTTGGCACTCCGGAAGCTATGATAAACTTCTTAGCGATTTCCACTTTAACGATATTCACCTCTAAATCCCATAAATAATTTTGATTCACTTCATAAACAGCCTTACCCACCGCAGCGCCTTCTCCCCATAGGATCCGTACATCTGAGCTGTCATCACCAGCCTGGATAGTCCCGTCAATCGGGGTCAGCCACTTACTACCAGTTAGCGCACCCGAAGCAGTATATTGATGAATAGAGTAGCCGGGCACATTTAAAGGACCATCCCATTCAAACACTGTAACTCTTATCTTATCCGCCTCCGAAAGTGAGAAGCTATCTTTAACCCATATCGCTTTAATTTCATCACTCCCCTTAGAGATCCCCTCTACATATAGGCGAGTCTCTACCGTAGCATCAAATTCGGTGCTCGCGACTACCTCCTCAGTACGGTCATCTTTCTTCCAAACCTTCACGATAGAAGGAATATCGAGCTTGTATTTACCACCAGCGATACCAACGGCTTGAAGCTTAACCTGAAGTAAGTCAGTATCGCCAACCCCAGACTCCCGGGCGATAGCGCCAGTTTGATCCTTATCTGGCGTATTTGAAGGATCATAGTCATCGTCGTCATTATTAACAGGAAGAAATGCCCCCTCTGTCTCTTCATAATAGTCAGCCAATTCATCAGTTGCGACATTGTGCGAAACCTTCATTGCATCTAAATCGACGGGCTTGAGAAATAAAGAAACTGAACTGACTTGCTTATAATAATTTGGGCCACTCGCAATCAACTTGAATCCAGCCTCTGCCTCGGGAGGTACATAGGTAGCGCCAGCAGGGAGTGTGGCCGGATCCTTCGGCGACCAATCACCCTCGTACCAGACGGTTGCTTCAAATACGCCGCCGCCTTTGGCCTGAAATGAACTTCTGGAAACAAAGCTATCCTTTGCAATGCTCGTTCCGCCGGAAGAAGCGCTCCAGTAAGTAAGCAGATCATTGCTGTGCCAATAGCCTTGAGCAGACGACGAAGGAAACCAACCAATCCTAACTAGAATATTCTTAAAAGCCTTATCTGTGGCCATGCCGCCTCCGGTATCCACCGACACCCGGACAGTATGCGGAAAGCGCGTTGCCGTCTGTCCCACCCCAGGCTTTGGCAGTAAAAGCCAAGTATCAATGGATTCATCTCCCGAAACAACCGAAAACCAACTCTCAATCTTAGCAGCGATTGCAGTTAACTTAATCGTCTTAGCTGGCATAGTAAACGATGTGCTTGAATCGTAGAGGTTGTCTATCGTCCCTTCACCATCGTCCTTCACCCATTTGATGAATTGATACCCACTCGGCACAGTGGCAGTAACCGAAACAGAATCACCTTCATCGTAATACCCACTTCCCTCACCGTTCTTTACGTTCAACCGATAGCCAGGGTGTTCATCTGGCTCTTCCTCGCCATAGGCCGATTGCACAAAGGTGATCGTGCAGAAAAGGATCAAAATGCTCAAAAATAGCTTCATCTTACAATACCATGCTCCTGGTGTCTTGATCCAACGCGCTCTTTTGGCGCTGGAGAAAATCCTCACTGTAAAGACTGAGGTCGATATGATCATCTCCTGGATTGAGCATGCGCAGCATCAGGCCAGACTTTGCATCGATTTCCCACTCCCAGTGAAGAGTCGGTCGTGGCAACAGACACTTACGAGCTCTCAAAAGCATTTGGGCAGCCTTATCCTGCTCACCTTGATTATAGGCGTATAGCGCCAAACGGTAATGCCCCCGAGATGAAAGACGATGCCCGGGACTTTGCTCCACCACCAACTCCATCATGGAAACAGCCTCCGACCGACGCCCTCGCTGAAGGAGCCATTCACTGAAAGGAATTCCAAGGTACACCCGGCCAACAACAGGAATCGTAGCATCTTCGACAACGCCCATTCCCATGAACTCTCCCTTTTCATTTTGCGCAGTGCGGAAGTAGGCCACCATGATAATGGAGAGATATTCCCAATAGCGGGAATCGTGGCTCCATAGCCAATTCAGCTTATCCTCTGAAAAACATTCGTGCACCTCCAGTAGACGCCTTTTTCTGTTAAAATCATAGAAATTGCGGCGAGCAAACGCCAAGAGGACCACCAAGGCCTCTTGTGTCGTCTTGGCATCCTGAAACGCGGCTAGCGAACGAACCTCTGCAGCATCTGCCACTTCATCCAGCACGTCGGCAAAACGTGGTCCCGCAAGGGCTAGTTGCCTACCCGCATCCAATAAGGGACGATAATCTTCGATACTTGAAAGCAGTTGCTGAATTTGAGCGCGAGCTTCAGCAATATCGATTGGATTGTCCGCCTCTTCAGACTCACGCACCCAACGCAGGAATGCCTGCAATCTCAGTTGCCCTGCAAAAGCACCATTCACGGCATAATCAAAATACAATCTAGCCGCAGCAGCCGGATTTCCATCCGAGGACTCCAGCTTCGCCAATGCCCAAACCGCCTTACCCCAATCCTCAGATGAACGATCCGCTTGGCGAATCAGCCGCTCAAAAACGCGTCGTGCTCCAACATAGTTTTGAGCCTTCCGCATCCCCAAAGCACAGGCATGCGCTGCACGGATCCCGTAATCAATTCCGTAGCGAGTCGCAAAACGATCGAGCCAGGCGTCAATTTCAACATCCGAGAGCCCAGCAGAGGATCCATACTCCCCCAATGACTTGGCTAGCCCCACACACTCACTGGCGGCAAGCGTTGGCTCAGCAAAAATTTCTTTGGCAAGCGTTAAAGCGGCAGCAGGTAGCCCATCATTCACCAGAGCTCCAGATTTCACTTCACTCAATAGCATTTTGAGCACTTCAACACGAACAATTGGGTCCAGCCCCGGGGACTCTTGCCAGCGTCGCGCTAAGACCAACCACGCATCATCGCCATGGCTGCGGAGCTCCACCATGATGAGTAACTCCGCACGCGCCGCAGCTCTACCGCGAACAGGCGAACGCCTGAACTTACGGTATAAATCTTCATCCAGCAAAGACTTCCCTTGAGCTTTTCTAGAACGGATTAAAGTTCCCCAGCTCGGTATGGTCTTTGCTCGGAATTCGCCAAAATCCAAACTCTCACTGGCGAGCTTTTCTGCCCCTGCGTGATCACCTTCGAGCAATAAAGTATGCGCCAAAAACTGCCTTGCTCGACTGGCCCCTCGCGGAGTTATGGCGATCACACGCTCCAGAAATGCCTTCCCCTCGCCTAAGTAGCCTTCTTCAAGGAAAGTTACACCAATGCGCGTCAAAGCTACCGCTGGCCTAATCGGCCGGGCAGGCACCGTAAGCGACTGCATTTTGCCAGATTTACCAGCACCCTTAGTGAGTAATTGGTCATATGCAGCGCTTTCCTCGGCGACTTGCGTGGACAGCGCTTCGGCATCTGCCATTGCTTCAGTCAGTAATTGCGCCTTTAGCTGGCATCGAATTCGCCCCAAAGCCGGAGCCAGATACACCTGAGGATCCAAGCTTTCCGCTGCCCCCAATCGCGCCGCCTCAGCATAGCGAGTTGCAGCATCCTCATACCGCCCTAATTCAAACTGAGATTTCGCTACGAGGTTCGCGATCTTCGCCCGTTCGGTATCTGATTTAACAGAGGGTGCGACCTCAGCAAGCAACTGCAGCGCCTCTTCACGTTTCTTTTGCCCCAACAAATGAGTCGCACGGCGCAGTTGACGAGACACCTGCCCATGTGGCGCTGAAGAAACACCTCGCGATTGACGACTTTTATAGTGCTTGCTCATAATTCAAAATAAAGCGCCGCCGACGGGAATCACCGCCGACGGCACAAGCAACCAGCGAGCAAATCGTCCACTGATGTGGGACTTTCAAGCTCGATTGCTATTGAGAAAAAAATCATACAGCGACAACACGGAAGGCTAAACGGCTATCACGCACGCTGGCAGCGGCGCTCGACGGAGAATCAAATCGCGCAGATTCGATGTATTTCAAAAAGCTCGACGAGTAGCGCCTGCCCTCGATAGGCTCGATGCGATACTGCTGAGCGCCATCCAAAGAACAAAAGGCCGCTGGCGAGCTAAAAGCAGCCACCGCAACAACCGCCTTTAAAGCATCTCCACAAAATTTCCGCCTTGCAACATTCACGATTGGCCAACCCTTACATATTAATAAATAAATTCAATAACTATCATCAATGAAACGTATTTGTTACACTACATTTATTGCCACCTCACTTTGCCAAATCCTTATTTCAAAGCCAATTGCACTTTTTTACGCATTGGATAATGACTGGAGGCAGTTTGCATCTTCAGCAGATAGCGTGCCTAAACAGGTAAAAATAGGTGGCAGTAATGCAGAAAAAGTAAAAATAGGTGATTTTGAGATTTACGGGCTAAAGATGGGGTCGGGCCCAGTCAACACGGCTGCATCCTCACAATCCTTAATCAGCTCTACGCCGATCGAATTTGCCATTTCAATTGGCCCGGTTGGATCACTCAGCAATGACCTTCCTGTGGGTTCAACTGTTCTAATAGAACAAGTAATTCCCTGGCAAACAGTCCCTGATATCTCTGTCGCATCCCCGCAGAGCTTCACCCACTACACACCGATTAACATGCCAGGTGATTGGAGCTCGTTACTAAAAGGCTACACTCCCGCAAAAGCTGCTTCCGGCGAGCAATTCATCAATCAAAGCAGCCTGCGCTCAGATATTCACACCGCAACGGACGCAGATGTGGTTGAAATGAACCTGTATGGCCTCCTCGTGGTGCTTCAAAACCAGAACATCCCCTCACTTCATCCTAGAATAGTGAGTGATCTAGCCAACGAAGATGCCAATGATGAGTTTGTCAGCTTCAGATCAACCTATAACGGCAGCCTGGGCAAGCTCATCGCCGATATCTTAAAAGCCCCCCCAAGCGACCCGACAGATCCCGACTCATACCCCGAGCTCAAACAACTCTTCCAAGGCAAAAACTAAACACCAGCTTCCGCCATGAAACACATTCCGAAACACGACTCCGGCTGGACCGTCGGCGAAGGCTACCGCAAACAGCCCCTCCTGCTCCCGCCCGACCTAAATTGCGCCGGTGCGCTGGTGCAGGTTGTCGAAATCCCACCCCACGCGCACTGCCCGCTGCACCACCACAAGCAGCAGACCGAGGTGTTTTATGTGCTGGAGGGCCGCGGCGAAATGGAAATTGCCGGGCAAACTGTCCAGCTCGCCCCAGGCGACCTCGTGACCACCGAACCGGGCGAAATGCATTCCGCCACCAACCCACACGACGAAACCTTCCGCTACGTCGTCTTCAAGACCAACTGGGACCCCGCTGACTCGTATTGGTGAGCGCAAAAAAAGACCGGCAACGCGAGCGCTACCGGTCCAAATCATCATCAACTGAAAGTCAATTAGTCACGCGACATGAAAAGCTGCAGGACATACCAGAACAGCAGCGCCACGGCCGCAAACAGCTCCAGCGAAGCGCCCACGTATTGGTCTTCGCCATAGTGGTGAAGGATGTTCGACGTCGTGTAAAGAATCGCGCCCGCGGCCAGCAAGCACATACCTGCGGCAAACCAGAAGCCGAGGTTAATGCCGAAGAGCACCGCAGCTACAATCAGCCCCAGCGCCACGAAAAAGCCCACCATCAGGAACGAACGCATGAAGGAGAAATCCTTGCGCGTAATGAACACCGTGGCGGTCAACCCGACAACCAGCAGCAACGTCACCAACCCTGCCTGAACAATGAGCGTGTTCTGACTGGCGCCCATCTGTGTTGCCTGCCACTGAGCGACCAACAGCAGCGGCACAAAAATAATTGCTTCGGCCACCACGTAGAGGCCGAGCCCGAGGTATTGCTTGGGCTTTGACTGCGCATTGGTGGCAAACATGCGCGCCACGTAGCCAATCGCCATGAAGCCGCCCAGCACCATCAGCCAGCCAAAGGGTGCGGACAGCACCTTGTCGGTCAGCACGTAGGAAATTTCCAACTGTAACAACACAGCCTCCAACGCGATAAAGGCGAAAATGGCGCCTGCAAGGTGCGCATAGGTTTTGCGGATGAACTGAGCACGAGCGCTGGGCGCGGCTTCAGCCATAGATCGGATTTTGTAGTCTTGAGAATACATAACAGTAATTTTTGATACAACACTGCGCGGACGCAGATTGCTTTCAAGCAAAATCGGACGGGCGCTTCCGATTCCTACATGACAACGCAACGAAGCGAACGCCCCCTTTTTTACTCCCAAAGATTTTCCCTGACACCCGCCTGCGCAGGCGCCAGTATGCGGCCATGACTACCACTACCGTCGGTTCCTATCTCGCAACGCGTCTTGAGCAAATCGGCATCCGCCACTACTTCGCCGTCCCGGGCGACTACAACCTCGTCCTCCTGGACCAGCTTTTGAAAAATGAGCGCCTCGGCTTCGTGGGCTGCTGCAACGAACTCAACCTCGGCTACGCGTGCGACGGCTATGCCCGCGCCCAAGGCGTCGCCGCCGGGTTTGTCACCTTCTCCGTCGGCGGCCTGTCCGCGATCAACGCCATTGCTGGCGCCTACGCCGAAGACCTCCCCATCATTTTTGTGTCCGGCGGCCCCAACACCAATGCCTGGCCGGAAAACCGCCCGCTCCACCACACTCTGGGCGAAGTCCGCTACCGCTATCAGCTGGATATGTTCAAGCAAGTCACGGCATGCGCAGTGTCTATTGAGCACATCGATGATGCGCCCGAACTGATCGACCGCGCGATCAACGAATGCCTCCGCCGCCGCAAGCCTGTGTATTTGGAGATCGCCTGCAACCTCGCTGGCGAGCTCATTCCCTCCGCACCCAACCAAAAGCTCACCGCGCCCGTGCCGTGTGATGAGGCTGCGCTCGACGCCGCCGTGGAGCACGCTGCCGCGATGCTCAACACCGCGGTCAAGCCCGTGCTGGTGGGCGGCGTGAAGCTCCGCCCCTGGGATGCCGACCAGGAGTTTAAAAGGCTCGCCGAAACCAGCGGCTACGCCGTCGCCATGATGCCGAACGCAAAGAGCTACTTTGACGAAAACCACCCGCAATACATTGGCACCTATTGGGGTCCCGTCAGCTCTCCGGCCTGCGGCGAAGTCGTCGAAAGTTCCGACGCCTACCTGTTTGCCGGCCCGACCTTTACGGACTACACCACCACCGGCTACAGCGCGCTGATCAACAAGGACAAACTCATCCAGGCCAACGCCGAGCGCGTCAAGCTCCCGGGCCGCACCTACAACAATGTGCCGCTGCCGCTCTTCCTCGATAAGCTCGCAGACAAGCTCAAGCCGAACCCGACCTCACTCGATGCCTGGAAGCGCCTGCGCCCCGAGCCGAGCTGCCGCCCGCAGGTCGGGGCCGACACTCCGTTGCTCACGCGCTACGTAACCGACCGCATCGAGCACATGCTCACGCCCGACATGACCCTGCTCGCCGAGACCGGCGACTCGTGGTTTAACGGCGTGAAGACCAAGCTGCCATCCGGCGCGGGCTTTGAAATCCAGATGCAATATGGCTCGATCGGCTGGTCCGTGGGTGCCACGTTGGGCTACGCAATGGCCATGCAGGGCGAAAAACGCGTCATCTCGATGATCGGCGACGGCTCGTTCCAGCTGACCGCGCAGGAGGTGTCCACGATCATCCGCTACGGGCTCAACCCGATCATTTTCCTGATCAACAACCGCGGCTACACGATCGAAGTGGAGATCCACGACGGCCCCTACAACAACATTAAAAACTGGGACTACGCCGGGCTGGTGGACGTCTTTAACGCCGAGGACGGCAAGGGCTGGTCCACCCGCGTGGCGACCGTCGGCGAGCTCGATGCCGCCATCGAAAAAGCCCTTGCGCACGAAGGCGGCCCATCCCTGATCGAGCTGACCATCGACCGCGACGACTGCTCCAAGGAGCTCCTCGAATGGGGCACCCGCGTGGCCGCCGTCAACAGCGCCCCGCCCAAGTGGCAGTGAGGGGAAGGAATGCAAAATGAAAAATTCAAAATGTAAAAAGCTTCATTCTGTGTTTCACTTATTTAGTTTTTTGAATTCTGCATTTTAAATTTTGCATTCTCCCATGCCCGATCCTGCCGACCAGCCAATAGACCTTGAACCACCCGCGCCCAAAGAGACCCCGGTGGTCGACTGGCCAATCATGCTGGCCACGTATCTGGGAGCGATGCTGATCTTTTATCCGCTGATCCAGTGGCTGTTTCACACCACGGAATCGAGCGAACAGCTGCTCCACGCGCTGATCGTGCTCGGCGCCGCCGGGATGTTTCTGCTACTGGAAAAACGCCGTCGCCTGAGCCTCGTGCTCGCGCATGACAAGCAAAGCGTCACCCTGCTCGCAATCTCGTTCAGCATCGTGGCGGTGTGCCTGCTGCCGCTGCAGTGGGAGACGTCGGCGGGCTCGTTCGCCAAGGCAACCCTGCTGCTGGTGGGCTTTGGGTTCACACTGGCCGGGCTGGTGCGCTACACGCTGGGGCCCATCGCGGCGAAAGCCTCGCGGGGGTTCATCATCGCGTTTACGTTTTTCATGTTCCTGGCGCTCTCGCTGCCTATACTCGACTGGCCACTACGCGCGCTAGCGGGGCGCGGCTCCATGAATCTGCTGGCCAAGCTGGGCGTTGGCGCGGAGTTGCAGCTCGTCAACATTCCATCGCCGGAACTGGTGCTGAATGTCGCAGGCCGACCGTTCATTGTCGCCGCTGAGTGCAATGGCTTTGGCCTGTTGTCGGCCTCGATTTTGCTGGCAATCCTGCTAGCGATTTACCGTAAGCTCAACGCGCTGGATTTCTCGCTGGTGATAATCCTCACGGTGGTCACGGCGTTCATTGCGAACACGCTGCGCATACTCGTCATCGTCCTGCTCGCGCCGAAGGTGGAGAATTACCTACTGATGCACGAAATCGTCGGCCTGATCTTCTTCTACAGCGCCCTCGGCTTCCTGTGGTGGTATATTCACGGCTTCGGCCAAGGCAGCAAGAAGCAGACGGCCTAGCAAAGACACCATCATCATTGCACAAAACAAAAAACACGAACCCGTCGGCTCGTGTTTTTTGAAAACGCTTTCTTAGTGGCTGGCGTGACTGCATAACAGCCAGTGGCCGTACGCCCGCGTTATTAACTTTGTCTTGAATCCTAAATTAAGTGAACCATTAACTCAGGTTTTAGTCAATATACGATTGCAAAGATCATTCTTCATTTAGGGTTGACGAAGCAGCTATTCTTCAAGAGCGTAACACTAGGTCTAGTGGGTTACGTTGATGGCGTCCAAAGTCATGAGCAAAACTTGAGAATAACGTGTATAAAACGGTTTTCCGTAAATCATGAATTCTTCCCACATAATGATCAAGAGCGAGGCTTCCAAAACCTCGCTCGTTTTTTATTCATTATTCTCAGCTTTGCCTAGAATCCATAGCGGCACCATTTTTTTACTGGTGCCGCTTTATTTGTTTCCAATACAATACAATACAGCTAACAATACGGCATGTCACCTATATCGTTCAGCTTCGACATAGGCCACGCCAGCATCGGCTGGGCCGCACTAAAATCAACTGACACAGCGCCCCAAATACTCGGCTGCGGCGTTGTCACCTTCAGCCCGGACGATTGTCAAAACCATGCGCGCGCCGCATTCCGTCGTGGGCGACGACACATTGCCGCGACCCGCAACCGCATGAAGCGGCTAGAAAAACTACTCCTGCACATGGGCGTGCTGAGCCAAGCAGATATCGAGCTCGCACGGACCAAACCCCACCCCTGGCCTTGGCTTTTAGCTGCCAAGGTGCTCACGGCAAACTACGAGCAACTCTCCTGGCTGGAGTTGTGGGCGGTCATTCGCTGGTATGCCCACAACCGTGGATACGACGGTAATGCGCTTTGGTCTGGCGTCGAAGTAGAAGACGACAAGGAAGACACGCAAAAGGTAGAAAACGCCAACCGCCTAATGGAACAATACCAGACCTCATCCATGGCGGAAACCGTTTGCGCCTTCCTCGGAGTCGATCCAGCTCAAAACGCAGCGCCAGCACTGGAAGGCTATTTTAAGGGTCAAGACGCCGCGTTTCCACGTGATGTCGTGCGGGCCGAGGTACTAAAGATTCTGCAAGCCCACGTTGGCAAGCTGCCGCAGTGCGATGATGCGTTCATCGAATGCTTGTGCGGAACCGAGCACGACGCCTGGAAAAACGTGCCATGCCATACGATTCGCCTCCCCAAGCGATTTCATGGCGGACTGCTCTTCGGGCAAATGGTTCCGCGCTTCGACAACCGCATCATTCCCCTGTGCCGGATCAGTGGCGAGAAAACACCGGACAAACATTGCCGCGATTTCTATCGCTATCGCTGGGGCATGCTTCTGTGCAATACCCGCGTGGAAGACTCCTTGGAGGGATCACGCAAGCTAAACGCCCGCGAACGCCAAGCGGTCAATGCTGTCATAGAGCAGACGGGCTACTTCACCAAGACCACACTCAAGCAAGCCATCACCGAGGCGGCCGGCGCAGAGCCCTCCAACATCGATCAAATGTTTATCACGCCAGAAATGGAAAAGGCTCTGGTGCTCGATCCGGTGAAACGTGAACTCGCCACTCAAAAGCTAGCCACGATTTGGCCAACCATCCCCGAACACCTGCAAAAGCGCTTTGCTGGCCAATTGTTTAAAGGCAAGGCATGCAGCCTCAAGCTTTGGCGTGCAGCAATAGCCGCACAGAAACTGGACTTGCATGACTTCAACACTGCCGTAGAGGAGAGCTACGCCGCCTATGCCAAACGAAGTAAAAAGAAGGCGCGCAGCCAGGAAGAGTTTTGCGCGGACCGCATTCGGATCGACACCGCCAGTGGTCGTGCGCCCTATTCGCGGAAGCTCATGCAGCAAGCGTGGCTAGCCGTCTTTGACGACATCGTACCGGACCCCAAAGAGTCTGGCGGTTGCTTAGAGGAAACGCCGGAAATCGTGCTGCGCCAGATCGAACGATCCATCGATGAGCAAACCAACAACCACTTGGTCCGCCACCGCCTGCTAATCTTCCGACGCTTGCTCAAGGACATGATCGCCCAATATGCCGAAGGTAGCGCTGAAAACATTGGCCAGATCACCGTGGAGGTCATCCGCGACTTACAGGAGTTTTCCGCCATGACGGCGAAGGAGAAAGCACAACGCATGGGACTCAAGCTCGCGGACCATCGACGCGCAGTCGCCGAAATCGAAAAAGAGCTGCCAAAATACGGCGGTAAGTATTCCATCAGCGCCGGGCTCATCAAAAAGGTGCGCATCGCACGCGACATGAACTGGACCTGCCCGTTCACCGGCAAGCACTACTGCTTCGACGATGTCGTGACAGGCAAGGTCGACCGTGAGCACATCATTCCCCGCTCGCTGCGCCCCAGTGACTCGCTTGACTCACTGGTCCTCACTTGGCCAGAAGTGAACCGCATGAAGGGCCAGCGCACCGCATGGGAGTTCATGGCCAGCGACGAGCATAAAAAGGTGCCCGGAACCAACCTCCAGTTGCAAACCCTTGCCAACTACGAGAAGCATGTCCGCGCCATGAAGCCGGGCGTCGACCCGCGCAAAAAAGACAACCAGCTCTTCATTGAGGACGACCTTCGCCGCTGGCGGCGCAAGCTACTGTTGCAGATTCCCCACTTCGACAAGCGCAAGAAATCCGATGGAGACACGGGCAATGGTTTCACCGGCCGCGACCTCACCCAGACCAGCCATCTGAATAAGCTGGCCGCCCTGCAAGCGCGCGATGTACTGAAGCAGGTTTCGCCCAACGGAGACGTTTCCCTGCGGGCGGTCACTAGCCTGTCCGGCAGTGTGACGGCTGCCGTTCGCAAAGCATGGAAACTGGAAGGCTGCTTAGCACAAGCCTGTCCAGAAACAAAGAATAAGAACAAAACAGAAGTTCGTGAGATCACGCATCTCCACCATGCTCTGGACGCAGTCGCCATTGGCTTGGCAGCCCATTTCTTCCCGAAGGACGGGAGGCTTTGGGAGCTGATGAGCCGCCGCCAGATACAAAGCGATAAAGATCAAAAAGAGTTTAAGCGCTTGGCTAGGCAGTCGGTACGTTTCACAGATCGCGGTTCGTGGAACATCGTCGATTTGCCATCGCAATTGAAGAACGAAATTTCTGACAAGCTCTCTGAACGTCGAGTCATCCAGCATCAGCCCAAAACCATGCGTGGCCTCAAGGTGCAGCAAAACACTTGGCGTGTCCTTGGGCAGGATGAGAAGGATCCTGAACAAATGGTTCTAATGCAGAAATCGCGTGGTGAGGATAAGAAGCGTAACCTCAAAGTTGATAAAAATGGCAATCTCCCTCGCGAAAAGAAAAGCAAACTGCTCGGGCTCAATCCCAAGAACGGCAAGGGCAAGCTGGCGAAATTGAAGGGGAGCCTGATTGTCGAGGAAAATTATGGCGTCTTATTGGACCCCGATATCCGCGTCCTCCCTTTCATGAACGTGCATGCGGAATTGCAAGAGGCCAAGGAAGTAAACGGCGGCATTCCCCCGCGCGTAATTCGAGGTGGTAGCCTGATCAAGATTGAAGAAGGTCGCTATCAAGGAGTTTGGAAGATATTCTCCATCAAAGATGCGAAAGCTGGATTCTTCATCGACATGGCCTCACCCGAAATTGTGAAGGCAGCAAACAAGAAGGATGGATGCGCAATGAACGTCAGGCTTAAGACGCTGATCGCGAATAAGCTCACCATTCTGAACCCAGACTACACCGGCAACATGTAGCGCATCATGTCCTACCACATCGTCAACATCGACTCACCGCGTTGCAGCATCAGTTGCAAGCAGGGTCAGTTGACGTGTGTGAGTGAGGACGGTCGGCGACAGCAGGCGCCACTGGAGGATGTTGCCGCCATCGTCATCACCAGCTTCTCGGCGCAATTGCACAGCCACCTCCTCATGGAAGCCGCCAAGCACGGCGTGGCGCTCGTCATCTGCGAACGTTTCCAGCCAGTCAGCCTCCTGCTGCCAGCAAATCGCTCGACCGACACCTTACTCACCAAAGCGGCGCTCACGCTCGAAAAGAAAAAGGTCGCTACGCTCTGGCGCAAAACCATCGACGCCAAATGCGCCAACCAAGCCTCGCTCGCCGAGCACCTGAACCCGAATCACGCTAAGCTGGAAACCCTGCGGAAGCGCGCCAACAGCAAAGCCCCGGGTAAGGAAAGCACCTGCGCGCGCTATTATTGGGGCATTTACGCCGACGCCCTAAACTTGACCGATTTTAAACGCAGCCGCGATGCGGGCGGTGCCAACGATTTGCTCAACTTCGGGTACGCGATCCTGCTCTCCCTCATCCTGCAAAAGCTTTTTGCCTGCGGGCTCGACCCAACGCTCGGCATTTCCCACGAGGTGCGCGAGCGCTCTACCCCACTTGCCTACGACTTGATGGAACCGTTCCGGCCCTGCGTTGATTGGCGGGTCGCGCGCTGGATCACCGAAGAGGCCGCGCCGGACGACTACCGGGTCGACGGACGCTTCCGCCGTTACGTGACTGACTTCACCCTGGAGCGCATCGGCTATCTGGGCATCGAGATGGACTTCCGCAATTGCCTGGAGTCCGTCGTCCGCAGCTTCCGTCAAGCTGTGCTGAGTGGTCAAACCCGCCATTACAAACCGTGGACTCCCTCAAATTCAAAATGGGCTGGCTAGTCGTCGCCTTCGACCTGCCGGTCACCGAGAAAGAAGCCCGCAAAGCCTACACGGACTTCCGCCGATTCCTGTTGAAAGACGGCTTCCAGATGATACAGTTTTCAGTCTATGCAAGGCCAATGGTCACCCACTCCCGGATGCAGACTCACCTGCGCCGCGTGGAGAAAGAAATTCCGCCCAATGGAAGTGTCCGAGCGTGGTATGTCACCCAAGCGCAGTGGCAACGCAGCCTCGTCATCTACGGCAAACCCGCTGAAAAGCAGCCTCCGGAAGACATGCCGGAACAAACACTTTTTTGGTAAGGCCTTCTTAACCAGCAGACTGGAGAATTCCAGTCTGCCCGATTAAGCTTTGGATTCAAGGCAAAGCAGGGGAACCGGCGTGAGCATTGTATTATCCAGTCTGCCCGATTAAGCTTTGGATTCAAGGCAAAGCCAACGTCATTGGCGTGATCGAGAAGGCTTCAAGTCTGCCCGATTAAGCTTTGGATTCAAGGCAAAGCCATCGAGAACAACTGGTCTTACATCTCGATAGTCTGCCCGATTAAGCTTTGGATTCAAGGCAAAGCGAGCGAGCCTGCCGCGTGGAGGGCATCCTGAGTCTGCCCGATTAAGCTTTGGATTCAAGGCAAAGCCCGCGAGATCCTGAACCATCAGTTCCTCCTAGTCTGCCCGATTAAGCTTTGGATTCAAGGCAAAGCTGCAAGCGCATTGGCAGGGAATAAACCGTGAGTCTGCCCGATTAAGCTTTGGATTCAAGGCAAAGCGCTGGGCAACTACACCACCACTGCCGCAGTAGTCTGCCCGATTAAGCTTTGGATTCAAGGCAAAGCGCCTACGCGATTGGCCGCCAGTGGGGCTGGAGTCTGCCCGATTAAGCTTTGGATTCAAGGCAAAGCAGACTGAGTGATGACCCAACGACACGCTAAAGTCTGCCCGATTAAGCTTTGGATTCAAGGCAAAGCGAAGAGAAAGCAATGATGTCCACGAAGGCTAGTCTGCCCGATTAAGCTTTGGATTCAAGGCAAAGCGATGACGCGACTGATGCCGCGGAGGATCTGAGTCTGCCCGATTAAGCTTTGGATTCAAGGCAAAGCGAGCTGATCATGCTTATGCTGCATGCGATCAGTCTGCCCGATTAAGCTTTGGATTCAAGGCAAAGCCTCTACCAATGACGCTATATTCGCCTCGCAAGTCTGCCCGATTAAGCTTTGGATTCAAGGCAAAGCGATAAACGACCTTGATGTCAGAAACCGAAAAGTCTGCCCGATTAAGCTTTGGATTCAAGGCAAAGCTTGATAAACGCCTCAGAGGCAAACGGAGCAGTCTGCCCGATTAAGCTTTGGATTCAAGGCAAAGCATTCGCCACCAATGAACCGCAAGGCATCCTAGTCTGCCCGATTAAGCTTTGGATTCAAGGCAAAGCAAGGCATGGCTTGCTGAAATGGAAATCACGAGTCTGCCCGATTAAGCTTTGGATTCAAGGCAAAGCTGCGTAAACGTAGAGGCCATTAATGGCAGCAGTCTGCCCGATTAAGCTTTGGATTCAAGGCAAAGCTGTGCTTTCGCTCATCCTCGAAAGACTCCGAGTCTGCCCGATTAAGCTTTGGATTCAAGGCAAAGCAAAAGCTTAGGGAGCAATTCCTTTCGCTTCAGTCTGCCCGATTAAGCTTTGGATTCAAGGCAAAGCCGTTGGGTAGAGGGTATGTCGCCAAATACGAGTCTGCCCGATTAAGCTTTGGATTCAAGGCAAAGCAGCGCCAATGACCTTTACGCGACGGACGGCAGTCTGCTCGATTAAGCTTTGGATTCAAGGCAAAGCCTTACGGCGAAGCAGAATCGCCAAACCGCCAAACAGCATACCGACCATGAGGGCGTAGGTTCCCGGCTCGGGGATGGCAGTGATGTCGGTGATCGTCAACACGCCCTTCGATGAGCTCGGGTTAGCCGCGCTGGTTCCCCACTGCGACACGTCCCAGGTGATCAGGTATTTGCCATCGACGTCCGATGAGGCGATGTTTGCACCCGTGCCGTCAACCACCATGCCCGTGTTCAGGAAGTCATACGAGTCGCCGATCTGCGGCGTGTAGCCGGCGTCGAATTTAAAACCAATAATACCACCGCTCAGGTCGACATCAGCGCCTCCCGTGAGTAAGTCATTATCTCCATTGCCATAGACATTGAAAACGAATGTGCCCATGCCCGACATATTCAGCGCTGCTCCATTTTGAAAACTGATGCCAGTCCCAGTCACGCCATCTGCCGCCATATTGAGGACGCCGCCGGTGAGGTTGACCGTAGTGTTCCCATAACGGAAACGCGTGTAATTATACACGCCGCCGCTGGTGATGTTGTACACCAAGGAGCCTGAGCTGCCGGCATCGGGGCCATAGATATCGCCGCCGTTGGGGCCAAAAATATCGCCACCGCTGACGTTGATCACTGTATTGGAGCCATTGGCAAAGCGACCCGCGAAAGTGTTGACCGTTTCCGTCAGGCTACCGGAGAGAATATCCAAAGTGACCAACGAGCCACTACCGTCCTGGTTCTCGAAGCGAGCAGCCGTCACATCGGTGGTTACTTCGATGGTGACGCCTCCGGTGGTTGTCTGCGCAGACGTACCGGAGCCGGGGATTGCGTCCCCCACCCAGTTTTCGGGGGTGGACCAATCGTTACCAACGCCGCCGCCATCCCAGACGGTCTGAGCTTGGAGTGCGCCGACACCTGCCAGAGTGAGAGCGGAAACTAAAATAGAATACTGGGGTAGTTTAATCATGGTCTGGATATTTCGTTCGTTTAACTTTAGGGCTTCCTGCCTAACACGCTAAAGGAAATGCTTAAAGTGCGTCAAACTGATGCTTATTAATCAATACTTTGATTCGACAAAAGCCAAGCGACAAATGCCCAACGCAACGATCATGTCGGATTTGTATATTCTTAGTTAGCAAAAGTGCATCCCGCTAGCGATAGAGGCCAACCAGTGAGCGATGAAGATTCAATCTTGGCTAACGGCCGGCTTGTGGATTTAACTAATGACATGCGTTACGATCCTGCACCTGCAGCACTCTTTATCCGCAACCGCGAACGCCTGGCCCAGCTCTTGCCAACGGGCACGATGGTCGTGATTCACGCCAACGATATTTACCCGACTAATGCCGACGGCGTGATGCCCTTTAAGCAGAATTCCAATCTGTATTACCTCAGTGGAATCGACCAGGAAGACACCGTGCTAATCCTCTTTCCCGACGCAGCCGACGCGAAGGACCGCGCCATATTGTTTGTCCGCGAGACGACCGAGCACCTGCGCGTCTGGGAAGGCGAAAAGCTCACCATCGAACAGGCTTCGTCGCTATCCGGCATTGGCTCGGTCAAGCTGACTTCGGCCTTCGATGGCGAGCTCAACCGCCTCGCTTTTCAGGCCAAAACGCTCTTCCTTGAAACCAATGAACATCCACGCGCGGACGCCGTCACCCAGACGCGCAACGACCGCTTTGTCGCCGAGTGCAAACAGCGCTTCCCGCTCCATGATTACGGGCGCCTGGCGCCGCTGATCACTGAGCTGCGCGCCATCAAGCAGCCCGAGGAAATCGACATGATGCGGCAGGCCATCGCCATCAGCAAGGCCGGCTACGAGCGCGTTTTAAAGTTCATCCGGCCCGGCGTGGGCGAGTGGGAAATCGAGGCGGAGTTTCAGCACGAATTCCTTCGCGCGCGGTCGCGTGGCTTTGCCTACACACCCATCGTCGCCAGCGGCGCCAACGCACTTTGCTTGCACTACATCGAGAACAACCAGCGTTGTCAGGACGGCGATTTGATCCTCATGGACATCGGAGCCGAGTGGGGCAACTGGAATGCCGACCTCACGCGGACCGTGCCCGTTAATGGCCGCTTCACGCCAAGACAGCGCGCTGTTTACGACGCCGTGCTCCGCGTGTTTAAATACGCAGACTCAGTGCTGCGCCCGGGCATCCAGCTCAAGGACTACACACGCCTGGTTTACGATCGCATGGCCGAGGAGCTTGTTGGATTGGCGCTGCTCACAACCGAGGATTTAAAGCAGCGCACTGCGGACATGCCGCTCGCGAAAGACCCCGTTCGCAAGTATTTCATGCACGGTGTTTCGCACCACCTGGGGCTCGACGTGCACGACGTCAGCCCGACAGATGGCGTTGTGGCCGAAGGCATGGTCTTTACGATTGAACCCGGCATATACATCACCGAGGAAGGCCTCGGCATTCGCCTCGAAAACAATTTCCTCGTCGGTAAAGATGGCAACACCGATCTCTGCGCCGACGTCCCTCTAGAAGCCGAAGAGATCGAAGCCTGCATCCTGCAAAGCAGTTAGATTTGCCCATTGGGCAATTGAAGAGTCCAACGCAGAAGCGGCAATTTGCCGCTGTTTCCAGCCAGGCAATGCTCGACTACATTCCCGACGCAGCAGGCTCGGCAGGCGCAGACTGGGCAGGCGCTTGGTCAAGCATGGCAGACTGCATAATCTGCTGCACCTTTTCCTGGAAATCAGGCATGTATTTCATGGCAATTTCTTGACCGATCACGGCGCCTTTTTCAAAAAGAACTGGCAGTTGCTTCAGCGCCTTTTGGCCAGTGGGCGTCTTATAAAACGCGATGATCTCCTTAAGCTCGGACTCAGTGAAGGTCTCCATGTAAACAGCAACCATCTTCTTGGATAGCTCTGGATCATTGGCGATCTTTTCTGCGAGCGAGGCACCCTCCTTGCGAATCTGAGCCACGGCCTCGGCTGGCACGCCCATCTGCGCGATCTGCTGCATGTAGGGCTCGTAGGACGCCATGAAAGAGGTTAAAACCGTCTCTTTCGGGCTCATCTCATTGTATAACTCTTCAGCAGCAGCGCGGTGGCCAGCCTCATCAGCATGGACGTTGAGCGCCAAGGCGGCAGTGAAGAGCAGGAGGAAGAGTTTTTTCATCATGTTAATCTTTGGATTCAGGCGGAATTAAGCCCAGTGCGGCGCCAAGATCTCCTTGGCTGAAAAGCTTAAGCTGACTGAGCATTGGCAGGTAGTCCACGACATTCTTGGCTTCGGCAATCTTGCCATCCTCCCAGCGCACCGAGAGGCTAAATTCGATTGTGACGGGAGATTGCGAGGCCCGGTGAATGCCAGTAAACACCGCATGGCCCACGACCACGCCGTCTTGTTCAATCAACTGGGTAATCTCAATATGAGCACCTTCAAAGCTCATTAAAATACCACGATGAAACGGCACAAATCCGGCAGGTCCTGGCTCGGCAAGATTTAAGCCTTCCAAAACAGCGTTTTCGCCCAGCATCTCGTAGATAGCTGACTCGTCTGCCTGGTTCCAGACGCGTTCATGCCAAAGTTGAGTAAGTTCAATGGGGGTCATTATTAACAGAGGAAAACTAACAGCTAGCAACTGCCACAGCACATTACAACTCTTTTGCTTTCACCTTACGAAAACGCCCCTTGTTTCTGGAGGCGATAGCGCGCATCGTGTCGACTTCGTGATCGCGCGCCACCGCAGTCTCGTATTGAATCACGTGAATGCGTGTCTTCTCAGGCATGGCCTCCTGTAGTCCCTTGATGAGATCTAGGATTTCATCTTCGGTAATGGTGTCGAAGTTCCCGCGGTTGATTTCGCCATCGGTCACGATAAAGATCACCTCCGGCTCAAAACTGAAAGCCTGCTTGAGCCCGGTATCCAAACGTGTGCCCCCACCCTCCATCAGCTTGGGGCCACCGCCACGACGCGAGCCAATGCTGACGCTTGGGTCCTCTTCTATTGCGCGGACCCAGGCTGTCGCTTCCTGCTTGTTGGCCACCGTAGCCGGCACCAGAAACTCTTTCCACGCCATCGAACCTCCCTCGTAAACTGCGACATTAAACAGCGTGTTCGCATTGAGCTTGCTGATGAGCTCAACAGACTCATCCTTGATCGTGGTAAAGTCAAAGCGATGGAGCTCGCCCTGGCGCGTGCGCTCAAACATCGAGTTCGAGGTATCGATAAGGATTAGGTAGCGGCGCGCCTGCTCACGAATGCCGAAGTAATTAACCTCCGAGGCGCCGGCATTGAGGCCCGCCAAGGCATTCCCAAGACCAGAGCCTTGCAGCAGGCCCTGCGCATTGGGCATCGGGTTCTCGCTCTCAAAAGGGGCAAATTCGGTCGTTGGCAAAGTCGGCATATCGGGCAGTGGATCCGAGAGCAGGGACTCAGTGGTCAGCTTATCCACCGTCAACGGAGCACTGGCCGCTGATTCAAATTCCGCCAACGCAGCCTGGTGCTCCAACTCGCGCTGCGGCAGGTATATCGTCTTCTTGGCAATAAAAGCCGGGTCTTCGGTCAACTTGGGCGCAATGACGACCACACCGATCGTGAGGGCCACCAGCAGCGCCTGAATGACGATGGCGGCCAAAAATGCGCCAGACTTGCCCCGCTTGCCAAGGCGCTGGGTGCGCAGCTCGTCAAGGCGGCGTTCGCTGGGATCATTCGTCGCGTGGGCTTCTTCCATGGGTTTTGTGGCCGCCATTAAGCAACTACCGGGCCGATCGGCAAGCGAGATAGCGGGAATCTCTATCGACGTTGAAGAATCGTTACAAAAAGGGCTTTCAAGCGCCCTCCTAAAAAAATCAAAAAAATATTCCAAATACGGCTTGACGAATCTGCCCGGAACCCTACTTTCACCATCTTTCCCACTTCAAGGGGTGGTAGTTCAGTTGGTTAGAACGCCGGCCTGTCACGCCGGAGGTCGCGGGTTCGAGTCCCGTCCATCCCGCCATTTTCAAAAAATCCGCAAGTCTCAGATTTGCGGATTTTTTGTGCGCTGAAATTCATACACAAACAGGGCGACCTCTGGAAGAAATCGCCCTGCACAAAATGAATTCGCCAAAGACGATGCCTACTGCCGACGACGCCACAGCGCAAAGCCTAGCCCACATACGCCCATCAAAATGACGTAGGTTGAGGGCTCGGGAACCGCAGTGATCTCCAGGGCATTGATGTAGCCAAAGCTGGTATTTTGCTGAACCTCGAAGGTAATGTTGCCACTGACATCGGGTGTCACACCGGAGAAACCGACCGTGTTACCCTGATTGTTCATCGTCTGCAGTTGCACCACGGTGTTGCCGCTAAGTGTGCCAGCGGTTAGCTCAAATTGTGTAATGCGACTGCTGGTTGATGCACGCGAGCTGAACATCGTCAGGTCGTAGGTGAGGCCGACATCCAAATTACTCAGGGTAACGGTCATCGTCTCGCCGTTGTCAAAATAGATGGAGTCCTGGTTGGCGGTCAGCTCAAAGGGCGTCGTGTAGGGTGTTAGGTTCGTCGCGTCATTAGTCCCGGAGAGCTGGTCGGCGCTAGTGGCGGAAAAGCCATAGTTATCTGCGGAGCTGCCTTCAGAATCCACCAGCGTAAAGGACTGCGAGGATTCGCTCACGCCCGTCACGGTAACATTGTTATAGTTGCCGACGGTCGTGTTGTTGCCCGGGCCAAAATCTACATAAAAGCTTGAAACAGCAGCATTAGAGCTGAGCGCTCCGACTGGCAAGGCGAGCAGAGGAAGAAAGATTCGATGTGTCATGTTTGGGGTTGGAGGGTTTGCGAACGAGTCTATTCGCATGAATATAATTAAGTAAAAATCAGCCAATTGGATAAGCGCGCTAGCAGCTATATCCGAACTGATTCCAACTCAAAACCCATCGGCGCGAACAGGGCAAAATTAAGCAAATAAAAAACCCGCTGCGCATTGCTGGCAGTGCTATCCTTTAAACAACTGGAAGCCGACGCTAGGAACCTTCCTTGACCGCAACTTCCTCCGAGCTCGCCAGTTGCGAGGCGCGCTCGATGGCTTCCGCAATCGAAGCCACGGAACACACATACCAAATGATGTTCCCGCCGATAGCCTCCTCCCAATATTGGATCGTGGGCTTACTCAGGTAGTAGGCCGTAGCGATCATGGTAAAGTCCTCCACGCGGTCAAAGGGCACCGTGTATGTGGCGTAGCACAAATCGATGTCCGCATCGATCTCACGGAACTTGGCCATGTCATAATGCGTGAGGTCGATCAGCCCCAGGGACTCATCTTCAGTAATCACCTCAACTAACAAAGATTCATCAATCGCCTTGATGTCGAAGAGGAGAATGTTGAGCAAGTTCGCGCCTCGCATATTGCCGCTTTGCACCGCCTCAAGCAGCTTCTCATTCGCGGCTTCGAGGTCTTCCGTTTTAATGAGTTCCCGCTCAACCAGGGCGGATCCAAGAAAACGGTTACTGCGTAAGATGAGCGGGCGGCGTTCCTTGTCGGTTAGCATGGCGCGTAATTGTTGTATTTGAGTTGGAAAGAAAGTGAAGGAACCTTCTGCTTGTACCGATATAGCGAACGCTCTGTTACCTCAAGTATCAAGGTGGGTGCTTTCCAGACGACTCTAGTCTTCCGGTTTACGGCTTGACCGTCACCGTCTGGCGGCAAGCTCCCGTAGGATTAGAAAGGAGAAGAGCATGACGAGGTCTCGTGCACAGAAGAAGATTCCATTCTTTACGCTACGGCATTCTAACGATTTTGCAAAGGGAAATCGACGCTGCGTAAAATGAACCATCGTCATGGATTGCACTTGAAGTTGGCTTTGTACCTGCTACAAAATTAAATCCGTCTACCGCCAATCATAATCAATACTGAACCTAAGTATGGCTACCAAAAAGACTGCAAAGAAAGCGCCCGCCAAAAAGGCGGCTACTAAAAAAACCGCTGTCAAGAAGACCGCGACTAAGAAAGCTGCTGCCCCAGCAAAGAAGGCTCCGGTCAAAAAGGCTGTGGCAAAGAAAGCAGTTAAAAAGGTCGTTAAGAAGACCGTCAAAAAGGCGGCCAGCGAAGCGCCCGCCAAGTCTGCTGCCAGCACACCTCCCCTCACCACGATCGTGGCCGATCTTGATGTAGGTTGGGGCAACGTCATTTATCTGCGCGGCGAAGGCGGTCCTCTCGGCTGGACTAAGGGCATCGCCATGGACTGCGCCGATGGCAAGTGGACTTGGTCCACGACCGACGCCGCCGAAGGGCTTGAATTCAAGTTTGTCCTCAACGACAAGACTTGGGCCAAGGGCGAAAATATGACGGTTGCCGCCGGCTCCACCGCGGTGCTCCGCCCGGTATTCTAAGCAGACGAATTTCTGTTTCCTGCGCGTTGCTGCGCGACCGTCCCGATTTCGGATTAGCGGTCGCGAGTAATTGCAGTCATCTTAGACTTTAGCTCTTCAGCGAGCGGCTCCAATGGGCCGCTCGTTTTTATTTCCACCTCACGCGCAATGTATTCCACCCGCGTGAAGGGCCATGGAATATAGAAGCGGTCCCAGCTCTTCAGCTGCTTGGATGGACCATAATTCAAGCTCAGGATCACTACGCGGGAGTTCGCCTTGCGCGCAATCAAAGCAGCGCCGGACTTGAAATCGTAGCATGGTCCACGCGGCCCATCAGGCGTGATGCCGAGGTCGCCCTCGTCGAGCACCTTTACCGACTCACGCACCGCCTGCATGCCACGCCAACTGCTCGAGCCGCGCACGGCCTGAATGCCGATTCGCTCAAAAAACGCCGCCAGCCAAGCGCCGTCTTTACTCGCGCTAATCAGCCCAAAAATCGGTCGGTCCACATGCGGACGGCGGAAGCGTCGATGCACCTCGCCAATGCCAAACAAGCGGTTGTGCCACAGGACAAAGACTGTCGCCGCGGGGTCGGCCATCACAGCACGCGTTTCCTCATCGATCTTAATGCGCAGGCTCGCGCACCACATGCGCGTGATGAACGCCAAAACCTCGACTGCCAGCAAATTCCAGCCAGACAAGCTGCGCACCGTGCGCTTGGGCGCGGGCTCTCGTGCTTCCTCAGCCATCACTTAACGAACCGCCGTGT
Source organism: Cerasicoccus maritimus (assembly GCA_031296935.1). Taxonomy (GTDB): domain Bacteria; phylum Verrucomicrobiota; class Verrucomicrobiia; order Opitutales; family Cerasicoccaceae; genus Cerasicoccus; species Cerasicoccus maritimus. The sequence continues at coordinate 254,678 of JAVDPD010000003.1, read as the reverse complement.
CCAGCGAGATACGGGTCAGCTTGTGCTTCTTCACCAGGTTCAGCACGTCGATGATGTGCTGGTAGTCGATGTCGGCATCGCCGCGGATGCTCAGCACCGGCGGCTCGGCGCGTGCAGCCAAGCGGTTGAGCATTTCATCGAGCTTGGCCATGCTGACCGGCTCCGTGCCCCAATGAACCTGCCCGTCCTTCTCGATTGAAATCACCTGCACTTCGACGTCTGGGCGAGCGCCTTGATCGCGCTGATCTTCCTTGGGCAGGTTAAGTGGGATGGTCTGCTCCAGCAGTGGCGTCGTGATCATAAAGATGATCAACAGGGCAAACGCGAGGTCGATCAGCGGAGTCACATTGATCTCCGAGACTGCCTCCATGCTCTGCTTGCGACGAAACGTACGGGCCATCTTAGTAGTCTTCCTCCTCCGGTTGAGCCTGGTCGATTTCGGTCTGCATTTCCAGCTCGATGCGGTCCGCCAGCGCGCTGGCGAAGTTCTCCAGCTCGGTCACGAGCAGCTTGGTCTGCGTCAAAAGAAAGTTGTAGCCAAAAACGGACGGAATCGCAACGAGCAGGCCGGCAACGGTCGTCAACAACGCGCCGGACACGCCCGGGGCCAGGTTTTGCAGCGAAGCGGAATCCTGCAAGGCCATCGAGCCAAAGGCGTCCATCACACCCCACACCGTGCCCAGCAGGCCAAGGAACGGCGCGCCCGTGACGATCGAGCCCAACAGCACCATCTTCGACTCATACTTCATCGTCTGCTGCGCCACGCCGCGTTGGAGGGAGTTTTCCACGTGCCCCATGCGGATGCGTACCGCGCCTGCGCCCGAGCCGCCCGCGTAGCGACGGTAGGCGGTCACCGCGCCATGAGCCAGCATGGCATAAGGCCCGAGACCGGCGGCTTGCGCCTTCAGGTTGAGCGCGAGGATGGAATTTACGTCGGCCAGCTTTCGCTCAAAATTCAGGTTCAGCGAACGTAGGCGGGACAGGTCGAGGTATTTCCCAATCATCACCGACCAGGCCAGGATCGAAAAGATCGCCAGCGCCAGGATGATGCATTTGCCCGCAATGTTCGACTGCCCAAAGTAAGTAAAGACGTTCGGGCCGGCGTCGCTTTGCGCCAGCACCAGCGTGATGGATGACCACTCAATCGGCATGGCCACAACGCAAACGCCTTACCCCCGCACTGGCAAAATCAAATTCCGCCAGAGGCCATTTTCTCGAACAATTTGGTGCTAACACGTCTGATTACGTAATCTAATCTTTTATTAGTTGCGTAAAATTCGTGCTTCACCTTCGCGTAATCTGTCTCACAATGCGGCGACATGACACCTCATGACCGTACCCTGGAAGAACTAAGTGAAAAAGCGGGCAGCATTAGCTCGCGTAAGGCCCTGATTGGCTTTGACGGATTTGTGGACAAGATCGTCCACCCCGTTAAACAACGCCACGGTATGGGTGAAGACTTCGACCGCATCGAGACCATCGCCGAGTTCGGCGCCCGCATCTCCGCCGCCGCTGGCCACAGCGCCAACATCGAGATGTTCCAGATGCTCGAAAAACTCGGCGGCAATGGCCCCATCATGGCCAACGCCATGCTCGGTGCCCAAGTCGATGTCCGCTACGTCGGCGCTCTCGGCAACCCCAACATCCACGCGGTCTTCGAAGAATTTGCCGCCAAGACCGACGCCGTTTCCGTGACCAACCCTGGCATCACCACCGCCGCAGAGTTCACTGACGGTAAGCTCATGTTTGGCGACATGGCGTCCCTCGAAGAAGTCGACTACGCACACATCGTTGCCGCAATGGGTGAAGGCGCTTTCCTCGACGCCTGCGCCAAAGCCCATCTCATTGCCCTCGTTAACTGGACCATGCTACCGCGCCTGAGCGAGTTCTTCAATGACATGGTCGACAAGGTCCTGCCCAACATCGGGCCCGGCGACAACCGCCAGTTCTTCTTCGACCTGGCCGACCCCGCCAAACGCTCCGAGGGAGACATCCACAGCGTGCTCAAGACCATTACCCGCTTCCAGCCGTATGGCGCGGTGACGCTCGGCCTCAACTACAGCGAAGGTCGCCAGGTAGCCAAGGTCCTCGGCCTGCCCGAGCCGACCGAAGAGCCTGATGACCTCAAGGCCCTCGCCTCCCGCATCCGCCAAGAGCTCGATATTTCCTGCGTCGTCGTCCACCCGACTCACTCCGCCGCCTGCGCCACGCGCGATGGCTCGTGGTGGGTCAAGGGCCCGTATTGCGACAAGCCAAAGATCACCACTGGCGCTGGCGACCACTTCAACGCCGGCTTCATGTGTGGCCGCTTGATTGGCCTCAGCCCCGAAGCCTGCCTGACGACGGCAGTCTGCTTCTCTGGCCTCTACGTTCGCACGGCCAAGAGCCCCAACCTCAGCGACGTCACCCGCTTCCTCGGCGAGTGGGAATAAGCCCGCGCTCGCGCGGGAGATTAAAGGAAAAAGTTTAAAGGAAAAAGGTCCGGTCAGTTTTGGCCGGGCCTTTTTGTTGGGCCACACGGTGCGTGGGAGGTTTAGGTTTTAGGAGTTAAGTTTTAAGCAACGAACAACGAATGCCGCCCGGATGTGGAGTGCGCCAGCCCTTTGGCGCTTTCGAATGGAATGAGGCAGACGAAAACCTTCTCCGTTTGCGCAAAATGCCAAAAGCGCCAGAGGACTGGCGCACTCCATATCGCAACTTCGCGCACGGTCACTTTTTCCTTTTTCCTTTAATCTTTTTCCTCCCGGCGCCCCGCAGGGGGGCCGGGGGGGGGGTAAAACCTGCTCAACTAATTATCAAAGAACACAGCGCACCCATCCGTTTGCAGAAACGCAAACTGCGGGCGGCCTGGCGCGCAAACGCGCCCATACCTGGGCCAGCAAATAGCTGGACCTCGACACCAATGCCCGGAGCGCAAACTGGCATAATCGGAGGCGGACTTTGCCGGCCGCAGCCGAATTAAAACCTCGGGGCGTCGCGTGCTGGTTGTCTACACCAAGCCAACCTGCGAATGGGCCCCATCCCACGGTTCAAAGCCCGCCTGCGAACGAATGCGCTCGCCGACGGCATTGCCTCAACTAACTGCCCTGCCCGCTATGGCGGACGGCGACTCTGGCGGTGGATCGTTTTCATAATGAAGAAAAGTTAAAGGTGGCGGCGCGCGACGCCGTCATCATGCCAACTATTTTACCACCGTTCCCCTCCACTGCCAATGACTGCACGGGCTACACAGGCTCAGTTGGTTACATTGGCTCGGTGGGGCACTTTTTCGGCATTATGTCGAATTTCCGGCGCCACTTAGAGCTGCTCGCTATTAGCCAGTGGCTCTCACTAATAGTGACTCGTGCTAACTAATAGCGAAACCACCCAATCCCGCTGAGAAAACAAGCGCCCGGGAAAAGTTTTTTGAAAAAACTCGGGACACCTCTTCGCGTGAACCGGCATGATCGCCTCTGCGTCTCCGCGCCTCTGCGGGACAAATCAATGCGCTAGAAATTTCCCGCAGAGGCGCTGAGGCGCAGAGACCACTCTCGAAACGCAACTGGATGCCAAGCATGGCGCGTTGAGACCCGGCAGCACGCAACCAATCAGCGCGGGCCAAGCAAAGCACAGTGTTTGAACAGAAGGCAGCAAAGGCAGCAAAGAAGTTGCCCCGAGGCTTTGCGCTCTTTGCTGCCTTCTGTTCAAAAGAAAAACGTCTTGCTCGATCCTCGTTCAACTAGCCCAGCGGGCGCTACAGGCGCTCGGTGTAGGTGAGCCAGTAGTGGCTGGGAGGCGGGTCGCCGGAGACCTCGAGCTCGGCCTCGGTGAAGGTGTGTTTCATGCCCGAGGGCGAGTAAACAAACAAGCCCGTCACGCGCTCGCCGGGGCGGAGGATTTCCACGTTGTCGTAGCGGACTTCCCAACCATCGTCAGTGCGCTCGGCGATGCGGGCAAAAAAGCGGTTTTTGCGGTCGGGTTGCGGGTCGACCACATGGGACTCGCCGGGCTTGATCAACACGCGCTCCGGGCCCAAGGCAAAGGCCGCCGTCGAGCGCCCCAGGTTGAGAATGCGCAGGCTGCCAACAGGGAAGTCATCCGGGTCGCTGTCAAAAGTTTTCACACCGTAAGCCAAAGATGATTCCGCTGTCGGACGGCGCGGCGCCAGCACGGCCAGGATCGATCCTGACTCGCTGCCCGCCGGCACGTCGGCAATCTGGACGCGCTGCGGGCCCTCGGGTGTTTCCGTGACACGATAGACCGGGATGCGCTCGCCCACGCTGACCTCCAGCGGATCGCTGATCGAGTATGGGTAGCGGTTGATGAGGAGCGTCTTGCCCTTGATTTCCGCTTCGTAATGGCCAGTCGATTCGTCGAGAAACAGGAAACGCACCTCCACCCCGGTCTGAACTGGCTGGGCACGCAGCCAGGCGGACAGAGCCAGCAGGGTGAGGAAGCAAAGGATCGAGCGGGCGAACATGTTTTTAAATTTCATCAGGGGTTAACCAACGGAACGAGACAATTGCATAACGACGACCAAAGGTTTCGTTGTCGCTAGACAAATTAGTGCCGGATTCGTAAGGCAAATTGCCACCGTCGACATAATCGGGCAGGCGCTGGACAATGGCTTCGCACCAGGCGCGGGAATCGACCTCGCCAGTCAGCGCGTTGGTGGAGTCGCCATAGGCGCGGATGCGGAAGGTGTCGGAGCGGGCTGAAAGGCTCGGGCCAATCGCCGAGAGCACATCACCCTGGAGCAAGTAGCCGGGGTAGCCCGCGACGGAAGGCAGGCGGAAATCCGGATCGACCGTAGTGTTTGAGCTAGACGAGACAAGCTCGGTTACGTAGTCGGCATCTGTGCCCGAGCTCAGGGTAAGCTCACTGGTTTGATTGACTACGGCATCAATCGCCGATTGCAGGGCGCCGCTGACGCCAAGATCATTTGGATCATCACCTGACTCAACGAGCTTGCGGTTCACGAAATCCGCCAAGGAAAGAAAGGGCCCGCGCAGTTGAACCTGCAAGACCATCTCATCGGCCAAATCATCGATCTGGCTTTGAGTCAAATTGCGGAAGCCAACCCAGCCATTGGGGTGGTCAGCCGCCTGGGAATTTTCCGCGCTGCCAGTGAGATGGAGGTTGCGCGGGAATGGCGCGGTTAAATTGCTGGAGTTGGTTTCCGAACCGATTTTGGCCTCCCGCAAACCAGAGAACACAGCGCGCCAAGCGTCGCGCGAAGTCGAATTAACATTAAAGGCGCCGGCAACCAGCAAGTTTTGTGCAGCCATGCGGGTGTTTTCCAAGGTGGGCAAGCCACTCGGACCGCGGAAGTTTTCCTCGACGTCACTTGCGACCTCATCCTCGGGACGGAAGGGGTGGAAGCGCGAATTGACGAGGATATCCGTATTGAAGTCGAAATCGCCAGTCGTCGGATAGGTGGAGAAGTAAAAGCGATCCCACAAGATATCGTTCCACAGGTAAGAGCCATCGTAGTGGTAGCCGGAGTACATGTTGTTGATGACCTTCTGGCGGTCGACCCGCGGGTGAGCGTAGGAATTGGCAATCGGGTAATTCATCTGCCAGGACTGCACGGTGGTTGTCTCACTGACCTTGCGACCGTTGACATAGGAGTTCCACCAGCTATTGCGATCAATGTAAGCCGAGGTGTTGAAGTGCTGAAGCTGGCCCAGCGAGGTCAGCGGCACATCGCCCGAGGGGACATCGTAGAGGAAATTCTGCAAGCCGACATCGGGCGTGTTAAACATGGAAGGCGCCGTGCTGTCGTAATTGGCGACACCGGTATTGATCACGCCCCAACGCGCATGATAAAGATCGCCGCTGGGTCGAAGTAAATGCGCCCCGAGATATTTTTCGTTGTTGGGCGAGCCGTCTTTACCACGTAAGTAAGCCCACTCCTTCAGGTGAGTGCTACCGGTGTAGCCATGATGCCCATCGATGATATTCGTGCGGTAGTTCTGCTGATAAAACAGCGCTGAATGCAACAGCCAATCCTTGTTGAAATAGACATCGTAAAGGGCAAAAAATGCGCCGCCGCCCTCCTTGAAGACTTCAGACACCAGCTCCGTCGGCCCCGAAGTCGGGTAAACGACATATGCTGACTTTAAGCGATCACCACTGTAGCTCCAACCGTTGACCCAATGTAAGAGCTTACTATCCACCATTGCTTCCCCGGCATCGATATCTACTCCCAGGTAAAGGCGAGCCCCCAAACGGGGCGCATCCATGTAGAGCGTTACGTGCGTGTCTTCCTCGGGGATAGTGAGGCCCGTATCGTAGACCAAATGAGAGTCTGGCGAATAACCCGCAACCATGACCGGATTGAACTTCAGCTTGGTGGAGCCGGAGGCATTCTTATCCGGAAGCGTTTCCGAGAGCTGATCAAGCATGTAGATTTGCGCTTCTCCCGCACCTATGCCATTCTCGCAATCGATGGTGAAGCGAATGCTCGTTAACCCAGCATCGTCGAGCGTGTACAGCGTAGTGGGGAAATCTGCGCCATTGCCGTCCTGCGGGTCCGCACTGGGGTTTGCCGGGCTGCCAGACTTGAGTTTCAGCGTCGGGCTACTGAATTTCGAGCCGTCCTCAAAAGCAATTTGATACTCCGCTGGCGCCAGCGGCACGGAATACGGATTGGCCAGCACGACCAGCGGCACGACTTCAATTTTGATCGTGCTATTGATCCGCAAACGGAAAAAGAGCTTTGCCTGCGTCACGATCGGGGAAATGCCATGCTCGGTCTTCGTATGCACACGAGGCACAGCCTGACCAATATTGTTAAAGACCCCGACCGGCAGCTGAGATGTCTCCGCACCCATGTGGTAGTAGGACCACAACTGCTCCCAAGTAGGCGTGTAGGTGAACATGCCGGGATCAAGCGCGGGGTTGTACTTCCCGCCGCTGGACGCATTAGTGGGTATTTCGGCATACTTGGTGAAATCCGTGGTTAACACGCGGCTAACGCCGTCATGCGTGTTGGTGACGCTTGCGCCCATGCCGGCGTCCATCGCGGCGCGCATATTTGCCTGTGTAGTCTGGCCGAAGATGTAAGACAAGTCCAGCTTCAGGCCGCCGTCCTTGGCATCGGCCAGCACGCCTTCGGAATGCAGTGTCACATCGTGAAAGCTTTCCTGGAGTATCTCGTTGTAAGCATCGCGGTTGACCACATCGGCGAGCAACAAGCTCATGTCCGAAAGGTCACGTGCTTCGTCGAGTCGCGCTGCATTGGGCGTGTAATAAGTCGCAATGGAGTCCTCACTATCGGAGACAATTGCCTCCGCGACCGTGCGTTGCGCGGCGGAAAGACGGCGCAGTTTTTCCTCAGCCGTCGGGATCGCGACATCATACGGATCGATGAGGTTGATGCGGGCTTTCACGCCTTCATCGCCAACCCACCAGGCATAGTGGCCGTTAACGGCGCCCGCCTCATTATACAATGCAACTTCCGGCACGGTAACTGCGCGCTTCAGCGCCTCGGCGCCTACGCCCTGCCCCGGGCTGACGAGCAAGCGATAATCTGTCCCCACGCCAGCAATTAACTCATATGCATTGGAGCCATCGCTCAGGCCGGTCACAGCGTCCGTCGGCAAGTAGCTGGGGTCCTTAACGTCGCCATTAATTTCATTGCCACTCACCAGCCAAGTCTGGAGTTCGGGTTCGGCACTACTGGCGATTGGATTGTTGGCATCGAAAGGATCGGTCTGTTCCTTCATTTTCCAAACACCAGTCCAGTGGCGGTTACGCTGCGCATTCCAATAAGTGTCAAGCTGGTCGCGCACCTCCTCGCCAGTCGCGTTGCTTGCCACAGTCACGGAGCTTGGAATGACGATATCCGCCTGGCCAGTTACCCGTTGATCCGGCCCTGAATGTCGCTGCAATTGGCCAATGGCAGTATTGAGCGCAAACAGGGCGTTTTGCTGGGCCTTCGTCTGGGAACCTTGAACGGTGCTGGAATGCGTTTCGATCTGGGTCAGCGTGACCAAGGTCGAGATCAAAAGAAAAATCATGGCTAGCATGACCAGGGACAGCACTAAGGCGAAGCCTCGTCTGACCATTGGGGCGTCGGGAGAAACCCGATGAGAAAGGGGTGTTGGTTCCATCGCTGATGTGCTCACTGGCTTGAAGCACGGCTTAGATTCGTCTACTGAAGTGGATCAAGTTCTACATTGGTATAATCGGCACTCGATGCCGAGACTCAACCCAGCGACTACGCAACAGATTGCACCCATTTTGAACTTCATGTTATCTCTGGAGAATCCAGCCTACTCAGTGAGGACTGAATGGTGAGGTGATAAGCAAAGAAAATATCGAGGAAAAGTTTTCGGTTGAAGCCTAACGCTTTATAATCAAAATGCCTTCCTCCCATACACCCAGCTTGATGCCACCGCGCGACGCACTGTCCGACGATTTTTCAAGCTCTTGATAATGACAATCGCTTCCCCCAACCCGCTTCAGCCGCGCCAGAGAAAGATCTGGCGGCACAGCCTGTGGTTCTTCCTGGCGCTCTCGCTCATCTTGCACATCAGCGGTTTTGCGCCAAAGATTATGGACGAGCTGATCCCGGAAAAAGTCGAGCCCAAGCCCACCCCGGAAGAGCTCCTGGCCGAGCAACTCAATCAGGAGCAGGAGGCGCAGCAGGCCCTCGTTCAAGAGACGCGCAACATGCTTCGTCACGAGCTGAAGGAGTCCTTCGAGAGCATTGCCGCCGACATGGAAGCGCTTCAGATGGAGGAACTTTGGGAACAGGTCGAGTTCGACATCGAGGTGGACCTCGCCGAGCTGGAAGACCTCATGGAGCAGCAGGATTACGACATGGAGGCCTTTTCCGAGCAATACGCCCAGATCTCGGCCGACATGTTTCAATCCACCGCCGACAAGCTCAAGGACATGGTCCGCCAGGAGCTGAAACAAGCCACCCTCGAGCAAGTCCGCGAACACACCATCGACAAGCTTGCCGCCAACCTCGACAAGCGCATGGAAAACACCGTCGGCAAAACCGAGGAGCGCCGCATCACCAAGGCCGCGCAAACAGACACCCGCAAACGCGAGCGCGAGCAGGTCCAGCAGGCCAAGCGCAACAAGGAGCCCAAGCCGGAATTTAATGAAGCCGAGAAAGTGGCCCGAGCCGACATCGAAGCCCGCGAAGCGGTGAAATTCGTCGTCGAGCAGGACGTTAAGCAGCAGATTCAGGATGAGTTTGACCAAACACTGGAAGAGCGCCTGGCCCCCGAAAGCGCCGAGCGCATCCTCATGCAGGCCAACCGCTATTTCGAAAAATTCGCCATGAATGAGGACGAGCAACTTCGCGAAGAGCTGCTCAAGGACCTCGCCCAAACCGTCCGGGAACAAGTCCCCGAGCGCATGAAAGACCAGGCCAGCGAGCTCGCCCTGAGCAAGACCGCGGAGACGCTCAAGCTGGACGAAGTCGAGGCCAAGGACCGCGAAATCGACATCCCCGAGGCCGCCGCGCCAACACCCCCGCCCGTCGCCCAGCAAAACGCGCCCCAGCAGCAAACAGCTGACCAGGCAGATGCGAAACAGGCCGCTGCGCCGCCTCCCCCGCCAGCCAGCGCCGCGCAGGATGCCCTCGACAAGACCGAACGAAAGACGGCCGAAGCGGCACCTCCACCGCCGCCCGCCATTAAGCCCGATCCGCTCGTGGCCGAGGTCCGCGATAAGCCGGAAGAAGCCCGCGAAGCGCAGGTCGAGCGCGAAGTCGCCGCCGCCTCCCGCGCCGCCGAGCTGGGCGATATGAGCGAGAAGATGGAAAAGATCGAGGCCAAGCTGGCCATGATGGAGAAGGCGCAGCTCATGGCTGATTTCCACGAAAGCGGTCGCACCGAAAACGATGCCATGACGGATCTCATGGCCATGATGAGCCAGCAGGGCATGGCCCCTGGCGAAGGCAAAATGGGGCCCGGCGCGCCCGGGCTCAACCTGCCCTTTAGCCGACCGCTGCCCGGCCCGCGCGGTCGTGGTTTTAACGCCGAAGTCTTCCAAAAGCTCCTCGAAATGAGCCGCGCGCGCAACGAGCCCAACGCTGCCTACGACGACATCGAGGCCCAGGCCGAGCAGCTGGTTTCCAAGGCGGGCGAGTTCCCCGAACAGCGCGACGCCCTGCTGATCGACCCGACCGCCAAGGCCGACGAGCAGTCAGACGAGCCCGAGGAAACCCGCGTGCTGGAGGAGCCCGATTTCAAGCCGCTCAAGTTTGGCTTCGCCACGATGGTTCGTGAAAAGCCAGTGCTCGATGGCGTCATTGGCGAGGACGAGTGGCCGCTGGAGCGCCCTCAGTTTAACCAGCACACGATGGAGGGCGTGAAGGTGCGCGAGCTGCCGGAATCCGAGTCCATCCCGATGTGGATTCAGTGGGACCCGAGCGGCATCTACCTGGCGGCCAAGGTGCCCAACAAGGTGCGCCAAACGCCGCCTGGCAGCGGACGCCTCTGGCAGGGCGACAGCATCGAGGTGTGGGTCGACACCTCCACTGCGCGCGGCCCGCTGATGAAGTATTACGAGGCGATCCAGATGTTCTTCGCGCCCTACGGCACCGTCGAGAACCCGAATCTCATAGCCGAGTATGGTCATGGCCACGAGATGCGCAACATGCCGAACACGCGCGGCTTCTACTACCGCGGCGGCGATGCCGAAGGCATGCAAATGGCCATGCAGGAGGTTCCCGGCGGCTACACCGTAGAGCTGTTCATGCCCGCCAACGGCAAGGTGATCAAAGGCCCGCGCCTCAAGGCCGGCAAGTATCTCGGCTTTCAAACGTCGTTCAATTACATCAACACCACGGACTCGATTTCGTGGGTCATGCGCGGACACCACACCTGGGAGCGCCCCGACACCTGGGGCGATTTGCTGTTGCTCGGCTCAGACGCCGAGGTCGGTTTTTACGAAGACGAGGCCGCCGAAAAAGAGCTCGCGATCCTCTCCCCCGGCGAGCCGGTTTGGATCAAAGTGCAGGACCCGGACATGAACCTCGACGCCCGCTTTAAGGACCAGGTCGTGGTCAACGCGATTGGCAGCGGCAGCTACGAGCAGTTGGTCGTCCTCGGCGAAACCGAGCCCAACAGCGGCGTGTTCATTGGCGGCGTCAACACCAACAGCGCCTACGCGGGCCTCGTCGAAAACAGCGTGCCCATCGAGCCTGGCAAGGAGCTGATGATCATCTACATCGACCAACGCCGCGACTACGGCGAGTCCAATAAAACCATCGAACACAAGCTCCCCGCCGCCTGGCCCACGCTCAAATTCGGGCAGGCAAATTAATGCGATGCAAATTCATCCAGAGAAAGGTAGGGGCGGTTGCCCTCAACCGTCCGCATACATGGCGGATTGCCCAATCTATGCGACGGACGAATGAGGGCAATCGCCCCTACCCCAACCCACTTTAAAAACTACCAACCATGTCTATATTCATCGATAAAATCATCGAAGCCGGCGGCAGCATGATCCCGCTGGCGATCTGCTCCATCGTGAGCATTGCCGTGATCATCGAGCGCTTCGTCCACCTGCGCAAAAAGAACGTCATCAACGACGAGATCGTCGATGCAGCCTGTAAGAAGATCCGCGCAGAAGACCTCGACGGCGCGCGCGAGCTCGGCAAGGCGTCCGATGTGGTCTTTGGGCAAGTGCTTTACAAGGGCATCGAGGTGCACCAGATCGAGGGCACCGAGCTGGAGGAAGCCTTGCTCGAAACCTCAGCCCGCGAAATGCCGCGGCTGGAGAAATTCCTCAACGTGCTCTCGCTGATTGGCAGTATTGCGCCGCTGCTCGGTTTGTTTGGGACGGTTTACGGGATGATCCTCAGCTTCGACGAAATCGCTAAAGAAAGCGTCGACAAGGAGCTGATGGCGCAGGGCATTTCCGTGGCGCTCATCACGACGGGCGCCGGTCTGGTGATCGCAATCCCCGCCATCATCGCCAACAACTATTTCCGCGCGCGGGTCGACTACTTCTACACGATTGTCGAAGAAGGCATCCTGCAAATCATGCGCGCCTACCACCTGGCGGGCAAAGAAACCGCCGAGGAAACCCCAGCAGCCGAGAGCACCGATGGCCAAGATTAGACGCCGCCAGCGACGCGAAGTCCAGGGTGCCGATCTCACTCCGATGATCGACGTGGTCTTCCTGCTGCTCGTCTTCTTCATGGTGGCGACCAACTTTGTGGAGGAGACCCAGCAGTTCCCCGTCGAGCTGCCCAAGGCCAGCGAAGCTGAAGTCGCCAAACTCGAGGACGTGCTGTCGATCTCGGTGTTTGAGTTCGACGAGGCCACACCTGCCGACGAGCGCGTGCTCTTCCGCATTGGTAATGACCCGATCGACCACGCTGATCTCTTTAAGCGAATTAAAGCCGAAAAAGAATCCCGCGACCTGAGCGCCGTAGTCGTTAAAGCCGACAAAGATGCGCGCTACCAGGACATCATCACCGTGATCAGCTGCCTCCACGGCAACAACATCGAGAACTTCTCCCTGGCCGTGATGAGCAACTAGCCAGCACCCTGCTGGACCGCTAGGGAGTGTTTTTAACCCCAGAAAACACCCTAGTGCCGCAAGTCCTTCAACCCAAAGGACTTGCGGCGATTTGGGCTATCACGCTAAACATATGCACAAGAAAACTCATACCATATATAAGCGTGTTTTCTACCAATAAATGAAGTTTAGGGTTAAAATTAAGGACTTTAATAACCGGTCAAATACACAGCTTTGCCTAGCGCGCAATCCGGCGGCGCACGGCCAAGGCAAGGACACCGAGGCCCGCGAACAAGGCGTAGTCCGATGGCTCAGGGACAGCGTAAGCGTAGCCAACCGCTCGAAGGTCGAAACCACCAGTGCCCGAGGTTGGCCAATTGTCGAGAATGGAGTTGCCCTCGCTATCGAGGTAATCCCCGCTGCCGGGGATGTCCACAATGCGCACGTATTGGATGTTGGTCAGATCAAGCAAGCCTGCAATGGTCAGCGGGTCATCGCTGAGCTCCGACAAGTCAAACGACGTACCCAGACCGCCTACATGTTTACCCGCCAGGTTGTAAACATTGGTCATGTCGAAGGCCTGAAAGCCCGCACCACCGCCCAAGGCTTCGGTATTGGTTGATATGCTGTCGAAGCGCGCAAAGTTAACGCCGTCGCTCGACACCTCCACGTAGGCCAACTCGGCAAACAAGCCTCCCAGGTAGGAGAATCCGTTTTCATAGATGACGAAATCCCAGCCATCGCCATCGCTGAAGCCATCAAACTGAAGCGTGATGTAGCCTGGAGATTCGCCATTGGCAATCTGCTCTGCGGTTAAGTCGCCCAACGAAACCAGGCTCGTGTTGTATTCGCCGAGCGCGTTGGTCGGATCTCCACTGCCGGAGGCAGTTATGTAGTAGTCCGCAACGCTTTCCGCCCAACCGGAGATTTTCTCGTCCGTGTAGGAAACGCCCGCATCAATCGGGTGCGAGGTGTCCGTGGACGACGCATACGCGCCGGCAAACAGACGGGTGGCTTGGGCAAATCCCAAGGTCGTGAGGAACAAATAGGTTCTTTTTGACATTTCGCTGCCAACAAGAAGCCGCCAATAACTCAAGTCAACCCACTAATGGCAGAATGCTGCCATTTATTGCCAATACTTAAGCAAGCCATTAACTACCAGCCCTGACGCTGTTCGTGGAGGTAACAACGCAGATCGCTAGCCGGAAAACACCTGTATAGTTGCAGCGAGCGCTGACTGGAGCCCTTCCCTAACGCCGACCACTATGCAACAAATTAGCCACTTAGAGAGACTTCTCGATCGCCGCGAATTACCAATGCATGGGTGCCAGGCTCAACCACTTTAATGCTAGACTTACCTTACGCGTTTGGTGTAGCGTGGCAAATTCTCAACCATCATCCCCTATGTCAAATAGCTCGAAGATCCCACCTTTGGCCACTGCCTGCGGCCTGATTCTCGGACTCTTGGCCGCCGTGCCACAGACCCACGCCCAAGAGCTCTACAACGTCGCCGAGGCTAAGCTCGGTGCCACTGCCAAGGGCACCAACGCCAAATTCAACAAGGACTGGCCCGCCCAGAAAACCCTGACCGACGGCCGCCAGCCGGGCGCGATCTTTGATCCGCTCGACAAGGGCACGATCGACATCCGCCTCGTCATTCCCTGCGAGATCGATGCCATCGAGATACAGGGTCTGGCCCGAGGCAACATCGGCTTGCCCAAGGGCGTGGATGTTTACATCGACGGCGAAAAGGTCGGCTCAGGTGAAATTTCCAATAAGCACGGCGACTTCGTCCGCATTCCGGCCAAGGGCTTCGGGCAGGACATCAAGCTCCAGATGACCAGCAAGTGGCCGCAGTTTAAGGACAAAAACGGCAAGCTCGGCCCGAAATGGGGTGGCATCGGCAAGATCCGCGTGCTGTCCCCCACCAATCTCGAAGCCGAAATGGTCGCGCCCAAGGCCTACCAGGTCGCCAATATCGACAACGCAATTGAGAACACCTTACCGCCCAAGGGGACGGTCGACGTCTTCGTGGAAGTCCGCAACACTGAGGGCCACCCGAATACATTCTGGGACCAGCAGGACATCGATTACTACAAGGAAATGCTCAAGACCAGCGACGAACTTCAGCAGCAACTCGCCGGTCTCAAGCAGTCCATCGACCAGCGCATGACGGAGCCCCACGGCATTCCCGAGCCCCGCAAGGACAAGAATGGCAACTGGGAGCACCTCCCCGAAAAAGAAGTGGGCAAAGTCCACAACCAGCTCGGCCTCGACATCGCCAATGCGGCCACCGTTTACGTCCTAACCGACGAGCAAAAATACGGCGACTACACCAAGGAGCTCCTCCTCGAATACGCCAAGCGCTTCCCGAACTACGGCGAAGGCAACCGCCCCGGCTTCAACCACGACTCCGGCATTGTCTTTGACCAACGTCTCTCCGACGCCACGTGGTTGATACAGGTCGCCCGCGGCTATGACCTCATTTACAACCTGCCATCGATGACGTCGGCCGAGCGCGAGCTCATCGAAAACGACCTGCTCCGCCGCTCCGCGAAGTTCATCGCCAAGAACAGCTCAGTGCTGCGCGCCCCCACGAATTGGTCAGCCATCTGCACGCTGGGCGTGCTGATCACCGGCTACGCTATCGACGACGAAGAGCTGATTTCACTCGGCCTCTATGGCCCCGCTGGCAAGGACAACAAGGGCAAGCCGCAGGGCATGATGCTCCACTTCAGCGAATACACCATCTCGCCCGACGGGCTCTGGAGCGAAGGCGCTATGGGCTACCAAGGCATGGCCATGCAAGCCATTGTCATGTATGCCGAGATCATGCGCCACCACGGCATGGACATGTATTCCTACCGCGACGCCGCCGTGAAAGGCCTCTTCGACTCGCCGCTCGAAGCCGCTTATCCGGACCTCACCGCGCCAGCCACCAATGACTCCGGTCGCGCCAATGTCGTTGGGCGCGAATCCTATTTGTGGGAGTATGGCTACCGCCGCTACCAGGACCCGAAGTATCTGACGATCCTCAACCAAAGCGGCCGCCACCTCGACGCGCAGTTCCAGCAGTTCCCGGTTTCCATCAACTACCTGCCACTGGAAGGCGAAGCCGAGGCCATCGAGTTTAAGAGCGTCAACATGTTCGACGTCGGCCACGGCATCCTCCGCAACACCACCGAAAACGGCACCATCAGCGTGCTCCTCGACTACGGCCCAAACCGCTCACACGGCCACCCGGACAAGATGAACCTCGACGTCTACGCGTTCGACAACTGGCTCATCCCCGACCCGGGCATCGTCTGGTATGAAAATCCGCTCTACAAGGACTGGTATAAAACGACCCTGGCGCACAACACCCTCGTGGTCGACGAGCTCAGCCAAATGCTCAGCGACGGCAACCAGCTCGTTTACGGCTTCGGCGACACGATCGGCATCCAGCGCGCCAATGCCGACAAGGCCTACAGCGGCGTTACCATGGACCGCGCAATCTTCGTCACGCCAAACTACATTGCGGACATCTTTGGTGCGTTCTCCAAGCTGACCCGCAAGATGGACCTCGCCTGGCACATTCGCGGCGACTACTCCAGCGACCTCGCGACCAGCGCCTATGAGTTCCCCAAGCCCGTCAACGACGGCTACAAGATGCTCGAAAACGTCCGCGCCGCCGACACCGACGAAGCTTACACGATGGACTTCGCCGTCGAGGGCAAGCGCGCGCGCTTCCTCGCCGCCGGTGGTGAACTCACCCAAGTCATCCTGGGCGACGGCATCCTCGGGCGCGAAAAGCCAACCACCATTCTCCAGCGCCGCGAGATCGACAACACCATCTACGGCAACGCCGTGGAGTTCGATTACGACAACAGCGATTACATCAAGAGCGTCGAAGTTGCGGGCAGCCTTGAGTCTGGCTATGGACTGTTGACCATTAACACGGTCGACGGCGTGGACTACGGTTTCGCCAGCTACCAACCCGGCATGCACGACACGGGCAAGCTCAAGACCGACGCCCTCCAAGCTTACACCAACGCCAATGGCACACTGTTCCTCGGCGGCGGCACTTACCTCGAATGCAACGGCGCCATCGTCAAGCGCGACACTGCCGGCCTGGCCCTCCTTGAGCATGCCGACAACGGCGCGTATGTTGTCAGTAACCCCTCGCCGACCGAAGGTAAGATCACGCTGGAGTATGACGCGCTCAACGGCCTCAAGGCTTACACGCTCGCCTCCAATGGCGACCGCGCCGGCGACGCCAAGGTCGAGAAAATCAGCGGTGGCATCCAAATTACCCTCGCCGCCAACGAGCGGGTGGAGTTTGCCAAAGCCGGTGCACCAAGCCTCTTTGCCTACCGTCAGGAAATGCTCAACAAGGTCCGCGCTGAGCAGGAAGCCGCGATGGCCAAGGCCTTCAACGAAGCCGCCGAACGCACGGCCCAGCGCGTTGCCGCCGCTGAAAAGAGCCCAGCGCCTGCGGGCACGAAAATCGTGGTCCAAGCCGAAGACATGGCCAACGAAGGCGGCGGCAAGGTCGGGATCAGCAGCAACAAGCGCGCGATCGTCGGCCAGGCGTTCTCCGGTTGGAATAACGACGGCCATTGGCTCGAATACGAAGTCGATGCCCCCGCTGAGGGCTATTACAACCTAAGCCTCGTTTACTGCTCGCAGTTTGAGGGCGGCGAGCGCCTCGTGCAGATCAACGGCGAGGATCAGGAGCCATTCGTGGTAGCGACACTCCCCGCCACCGGCGGCTGGGCCAACGGCTCGGATGACTGGCGTCTGTTCACGGTCCAAAACCCGACCAATGAAAAGCCGCTGCTCTACCATTTCAAGAAAGGCAAGAACACCATCCGCCTGACCAACCTAAACGGCAAGGGCGTGAACATGGACTACATCATGATCACCAGCCCCGACGTGCAGCCCGAGCGCCTGCCTCCAAGCAGCGCCAGCTCGCAAGGCTAGAGCACAGGATTATCTTTCAAGCCCCGTCGCGTTTCCGGCGGGGCTTTTTCCAATGGACTGTCGGGACATTCCACACAATTTACTCGTTGCACTGGTAGACGGAATGTGATAACACGTTAAATCTTCTATGTCTCCGAGGATTGTATTTACCCTGGCGGCGCTATTGGCGCCCATCGTGACCCATGCCACCAAAGCCATTGCGAACTGGGATGTTGTTCCATACCAGCGTGTCAGTGAGCCGTTTAACGCGGGCGTCGTCGCCTTTCACGAAACGGGTGTCGATGTGCATTTTCGAATCAACGGCGAGACGGCGGGCGTGGTGAAAGAACCGACGCTCAACGCGCGAACCAAAGTTTGGGAATACTGGATTACGATTGACCCAGCCAAGTATCCCGATGGCCCGCTGAAGCTGGAAGCGGTCGCTGTTCCCGAAGGCGAAGGGAACGAAAAGCGCATGCTCGATACTATGCTCTACGCCAATAGCGGCAAAACGCTCGGCAGCAAAGAAATCGTCTGGATGTCGCCCAATGGCGACGACGCAGCCGACGGCTCCGAAGGCGCGCCGTTTGCAACATTCAAGCAAGCCGCTGAAGCCGCGGGCGACGGTGGCACGATTTACCTGCAAAAGGGCGACTACAAACTACTCAGCTTTGGCAAAGGCGACCAGGACTATTGGACGACGATTTCCGCAGCACCCGGCCTGGACCGAAGCGACGTGACCATCCAAGCCTACGGCAAAGATAATAAGGTGAGCCACGGTCGCTACGGAGCCGATAAAATTCGCTGGCATAACGTCAGCCTCTACTGCGACCGCGAGTCCAAGTGGGGTAGCGTTTTCTACATCAACAAAGGCCAATGCGTGTGGTTTGATGACGTCGAAGTTTATGATAAAAATGGCCGTTTCGGAGACACCCAGTTCATCAACAACCAGGGTGGCAGAATCTGGCTAACGGACAGCGTCGTGCGCGACATTGCCAATGTGCAGATTAATTTCCAGCGCAATGCCTACTACCACGACATTCTCGCCGATATCTTCCGGGGCAGTAACAACCTCACCGCAATCAACGTGAACATCGTCCACATGGACAAGGGCGACACCGCCGCGCATCCGGACTTCATTCAGTTCTACAACCCAAAGCGCGACGTGGAAAACGTCATCCTCTACAACGTCTCGGCCTACGATATGTTTGCTCAGGGCTTCTTCGGCGGCGGCCGCGTGCAGGACGTTGCGTTCGTGAATGTACTATTGGAAAAAGACCCACCCGAGGCATCCTTTCTCAGCCAGATCGGCGACATGTCACACATCCTCATCTGGAACGTCACCATCGTCGACCAGAGCTTTAACTTCCGTGGCGCCGAAACGATGGACCTCGTCTACGTGCAAAACGGCGCCTACACCACACTGAGCTCCGCCAAGTATGACCACCCGGGCTTCTTCGTGGACCACTGTCACGCCAGCAAAACAGTTTACAACCAGCCCGACCTCATGGGAACCAACGCCACCACCGGCGACATGGTCTTCGTCAACTACGATGCGGACGACTACCGCCAGGCCCCGGAATCCCCCGCCTACGCCAGCGGCCAACTCCCGCCAGGCGTCCCGGCTGACATCGACGGCGTTCCCTACGACCCTGCCGCCCCCAATCGCGGTGCCTTCGCCAAAGCCAACCCCGGCGGTCGCCGCCCCAGCGTCCCGCTGGACTGATAGACTTTTGCACTGCAAAAATGCCCCACGTAGTGAAACCCGCGGGGCATAAGGTGAGTCAACGCCTAGGCCTGAGCGGCGTTGAGGGCTCGTCGGCTGGATGTGGGCGGCGCCATATTGGTGGGCAAAGCTTGGGTTTTTCCATCTCAAGGGCTGAGATGCCGGTACTCAAGGTTTGGGTTGGCGGGATACAAGCCTTGGGTTGCGGTTACTCAAGCCGGGCGCGAGCTTACCAATGAAACTGCGGATCAAGATCGCTGCTCAGCGGGTCAGGCTGTCGGTTCCACCTCAGGGTGATGGATTAGAAACCACTCTAACGGGCGGCTTGCCTAGAGGCTGCGCCCTACCTCGCCAACATGCTGTCGGCGACCTTGCCAGCAGGCTGCGCCATTTGCCCAATGGGCAAATCTATGGATGCAACGGCACGTTGCTCCGCCGGTCCAGCGGGACGCTGGTGGCTTATAAAGAGTGTTCGCGGATGGCGGCGAGGAGCTCGGTGGCCATGTGTTGGTTGGACTTTACGTTGGGGTGCCAGTGGGCGCCGACGCCTTGCATACCGTAAATATTGTTGAGCTTCACGACGTAGACGCGTTGGTTGGCGGCGGCGAGGTCGTTGAGGTAGGCCAGGATGTCGCCGTGCTTCTGCTCGCTAATCATCGGGCCAAAGCAGGTGTAGATATCGGCGTTGGGCGCGGTGGAACGAATGTCGTCGATCAGGGCTTGGTAGGCGGCAGTGAACTTTGACTTTTCGGGAATGCCGAGTGCGGTGTCGTTCGTGCCGAGATTGATCACGACGATGGTGGGCGTCCACTTACCGGCGGCGCGCTCGGGTTGACCGGAGTTGGGCTCGGCCATGCGCCAAATCTCGGGGAGCTGGTTGTCCTTGTTACCCTTGCGGTCACGAAGCACGCCTCGGCCCGACCAGGCGGCGCAGCGGATATCGGCGCCGAGCTCGCGAGCGGCAAGCGCCCAGTAGGTCAGTTCGCCATTTTCTGTCGGCTGGGAGAAGGGGGCCTTCACGCCTTCGGTTTCGTTGCCATAGCCGCAGCTGATGGAGTCGCCAATCACCTGGATGCGGATATCCGCCGGGGCGGGGGGATCGAGCAGCTTGCCGCCAGCTGGCAGCTCAAGTCCAAGGAATTTAATCGGGCGGAACAGCGGTTCGGTGCGCCGAAAAACGGTGACCGTGTGCGGCTGGCCATCCAGGCCGGGCACCGCATAGCGTGTTTCACCCTTTTGCAGCGCAATGACCGTCGGCTCTTGGTCGTCAATGCGGACGTTGAGGTAGTTATTCTTAAAACCGCCCTTGGGATGCGCGCCGCCGGGGGCAAAGTCTTCCATCAGTATGTTCATCTCCGGTGCATCGGTGCGGACCTTAAAACCGGCACCCGTCCAGGCAGTCTGGAAATCTTCAGTCCACGCCCCCTGAAGCGCGATGCTTTCGCTATCGGGAGCTACCTTTTGCGGCAGCTCGCCCGCGTGTAAATTCAGCGCCGCCAACAGGAGGCCAACCATCAAATGGAATCGGGAGTTCATCCATTGATCGCAAGCATTGCATGGGCGAAGGGCAACTCCGAAAAATAATCGACTCGCGGATATTTACTGAAACAATTGCCACTCAATTTTCCCGAGCTATCAACATTTTGAGTGAACCACCGCCCAGATCATCCCGCGCCAATGCCTACCTGTGGGCAGTTTTCGGCCTCGGCGCCGTGCTACGGCTGATTCAATACGCCGTCAATCGCTCATTCTGGCAGGACGAAGTGTCGCTAGCCATCAACGTGATCGAGCGCGACTTTTCCCAACTGGCCGAGCCACTCGCCAGTAATCAAGCGGCGCCCTATCTCGTGCTGGTGCTCTTCAAGGCCGCGCATGCGCTTTTTGGGGCAAACGACTACGCCTTTCGTTTTGTGCCGCTGGCTTTCTCCCTGGCTGGACTGGCGTTCTTTGTCCCGCTGACGCGCCGTCTGCTTGATCCCCGCAGCGCACTCGCTGCAATGCTGCTCCTGGCGATCTCCCCAACAGCCGTCAGTTTCTCCATCGAGTATAAGCAATACACCATCGACAGCTTTGCGACGATCTGGATTCTCCTCGCGCTCGCCCCACTGATGCTGGGGCAACGCACTCGCCGCCATTTCGTGCACGCCGCGATTGCAGGGGCAGTCTGCGTGTGGCTATCATTCCCCGCGGTATTTGTGCTGGCGGGCACCGGACTCGCCGTAATTTACGCACAGTGGAAGCATTGGCAAAAGTTTGCTCTACCGCTGACGCTCGTTGCGCTATGGATAATCTTTTTTGCAGGGCATTACGCGCTGATCGCGACCAACGCCGCCGGCAATGATGACTTGGCAAGCTTTTGGGCCGGCCACATGCTGCCGCCGCCAACCTCGCTCGACAACCTGGCCACACTCTGGCAGAAGATGGTCCATATCGCAGACTACGCGCTACCCTACCCGTGGTCCGCGGCGCCACTACTGATGGCCTACGCGGGCTTTGCCTGGATAGCGCGCAAACGACCGATCCCCGCCGCCGCCATTGGCCTGCCCTTCCTCGCCATTATGGGCGCGAGCATGCTGGAGCTTTACCCGCTTTATTCGCGGCTAATCCTCTTTCTGCAACCACTGGTATGCCTGGCGGCGGGCGCTTGTCTCGGCGGGCTGGCCAACCTCGGCCAACGCTGGCCGAAACTAAAAATACCAGGGCATGCTGTCGCGGGCCTCCTCGTTTTACCACTCGCCTACGCCAGTGCGCAGGACGTCATTGAGCCCCCCGAGAAACAAGCCACACAAAGCGTTGCTCGAACGCTGGCCGAAGCCAGGCAACCGGAGCAACCCATCCTCGTGCGCCCACTAGAGGCGCAGCAACTGCGGTTTTACGCCGAACGCTATGGCATCCCGAGCGACGTGATTATTCGCCGCAGCCCCAACGACGACGACCCGAGCGATATCCTCTCGACGCTCTACCCCGTCGACGGCCAAACGCTAGTCTGGATATTTGTGCTTCAGCGCTTTGGAGAGCCCAACATTGCCCAATACAACATCGAGCAACGAGTCCGCCCAACCGGCCGCATCCTCGGCCATCAGCACTACGCGATGTGTGACCTTTACCTGATTGACCTGACTGGTCTCAAGCCACCAGAGGAACCTAGGGAAGAGTAGCCAAATCCTGCGGTCGTAGTGTCTTGCCTGGCCGCCAGACACCCTCAATAAGCGTGCGCGTTGGGCTATGTGGCAGGCCGGTTTCCCGCCGATGTATTTTCTCAATCACCAGCTCCACCGCCTTACGCCCCAGCAGATGATTGTTCTGATAGACACCCGAGAGATATTGCTCATCTCTCTCGAGGAAAGCGCTGGCAAAGCCGATATCTCTTGGCACCGACAACTTCAGCTTCTTTAGATACTCCAACAGATATTGGTGAGACAAGATAACGTCGACCTGGTAATCATCCAGCCATTGGCGCAGGCGCGGCAAAGCGATGTCCTCAAAGTCCTCACGAAACATGGGGATCTGCGCCAATTCCGGACGTCGGTGATAGAATAGCACCAAGGAATCCTCCCACGCACACTCCACTTTACCATCCCAGCCATTTGGGATGGCTAAACCAATCCGCCGATAGCCCAGAGCCAGCAACTGTTGGAAAATAAGCGACATTGTGTGGTGCTGGTGGTTCGTCACCGTGTCGATGAGCGCCGGTCGCATACTGTAACCGAAGCTCACGCACGAGAGCTGCTCATACGGCAGTTTCAGCGCGTCACCCTGAATCTCCAGCGGAGGAATCAACACGCCTTGGATGTTGCGCGTTTTGAAAATCCTGGCCAACCGGGCGGGGGTGAGGTCTTTGCGCCCCAGCCAAAACTCCTCGACCTTGTAGCCACACTCTGCCGCACACTCAAGAGCCCCCTCGTAATACTCACGAAACTCGGCAATTTTGTAGAGTTCTTCCCGGCACGACCAGTCGTGCACCCAGGCCAAAGTGGCCTGGTAGTGCTTAGGCATGCTCCGCGAGCGATACGAGACCAACGCCGAGACCATCGGGTCCGGCGCATAACCAAGATTTGCGGCAATGCCCCGGATTCGCTCTCGCGTGACCTGCTTGAGTTTCGGGCTATTCCGCAAAGCCAGGCTAACGGTCGTGAAATGCACGCCTGCGGCATCGGCAATGTCCCGAATCGTCACCCGTGCATTTTTCGCAGCCATGACATTTCAGTACTGTATCCCAACATCGGATGCAATACCGAACACGTTGGCTAACGACGGCGACGCATTAAACAAACACCAATCAAGACCAATGCGCCGCAAGCAAAATACGATGGCTCCGGAACGGCAGTGATGCTGCCATTAATCTGGATGTCGTTCGCACCATCAACGTTGAATCCACGGCCAATGGCGACGCGCGTCATCGCATTTTCACCGGTATTAAAGAACGCAATGCGAAACTCGACCGTTCCTGTAACGCCCTGAAGCTCGGAAATGCCACTGATGTCAAACGTATCGCTCAAGCCCTGAGTGTTGCTCGTCGTCTGCTCATGCGAAAAGCTGGCAATGGTGTCCGCATCCGTAAAACCGGTAACGCTGGAGAGGAGAGCAAAGGTAGTCGTAGCGGGTGTGGTGTTGGCGCCGAGCGAATAGATTATGTCAATGTCATCAAAGCTAATTTCGTTACCAGCGTCGACAGATACCGAGAATGTGAAATAGTTCTCGGCGGCCAGCGCAGTCGCTAAGCTGTCGATGGAGCCATTATTTTGCACCACGGAAATAGTGTTGGGCCAGTTTGCACTGGAGAGTCCCGTGATGGACAGATCACTCGCGGTGATGAGGGAATCCTCGTAAGTGGCGGGCATCGTAAGCGAAGAGGTATTTCCGTCCAAATCCCAAGCGGCGATATTCACTGCCTGAGCGTTAAACGCGGCACCGAATAAGGCGGCCAAGGTGATGAGAGGAGTTTTGCGAGGGAGGATTGGTACATTCATAGGGTAGTATTGAGTTGAGAAAAAATTTATTCGGCGGGCGTTGCCGGGGTGACGGTAATTTTGAAATCATCCAGACTCGCCGTGCCGGTGGCGCTGCTCCAGGAGTGCACCCAGATGGACACCGCCGAAACGCCCTCCGGCATCGTTTGCTGGAAGGTGAATTGCTCCCAACCCGCCGTGGGCTCGATGCGGACGGAAACCAGATCGCCACGCTCGGAAGCCTTGATCAGCCGACCATCGACATCCACCGGCCACAGGTAAACGCCGAGGAAGGTATCGTCGGTATTCGCGTAAAAGCTAACCTCGACCACATCGCCCTCGTTGACGAAGATTTCGCTGCTGTTGAGGCTGGAGCCAAGGCCCTCGTCCTCATCGACCACGCGCAGGCCAAGCTTACCAGTCCGCGCAGCCTCAGCGACAGCCGAGCTCATTTCGTCGCGCGAATGCCAGTGGGCCAGACCATCTTCAAAACCTCCATTTTCCAGCAACGCGGTTTCCGCCTTCAAGCCAACGGTTCCAAATGACAACAGCAAGCAGGCGGTAGCACCGGAGAAAACGCGGGCTGCTCGGGCAAAAGCAAGGGGGGATAACATGCCCTGAGAATTATTCTACAATTCTAAAGAGTCAACGGTGCCGGAATTCTAATTGTAGAAAGGCCCCCAATGGGCAACGAGTGAGCCTCAGCAGCGCGAGTTTAATTGATCAGGCTACTTATCCACCTCAACGACCACACGCATAATACCCTTCATCCCAATGGCGCAATGCGCGGGGAAGGAGCACAAAAAGGGGTATTCGCCGGGAGTCTTGGGCGCAGTGA
This sequence comes from Cerasicoccus maritimus, assembly GCA_031296935.1. Classification (GTDB taxonomy): domain Bacteria; phylum Verrucomicrobiota; class Verrucomicrobiia; order Opitutales; family Cerasicoccaceae; genus Cerasicoccus; species Cerasicoccus maritimus. Next base: position 229,750 of record JAVDPD010000003.1, on the reverse strand, counting down.
AAATAATCGTTTCAGACTCTCCGGGGCCCAGGAGCTGAGTTCCCGCAATGACCCAGTTTTCCATATCAGTGGGGATGTAGTCGTTGTCCTTTGCGAACGTGGCTTCCATAGCGAACTGCTGGACGTCCTTGCCCTTATCCAGAATGACGAGGTTGTGGCCCATTTGCTCCTTGGGCATGTGGCCGACGTTGCGCAGCGTGAGGCTGACTTTTTTGCCCGCAGGCACCTCGATGAGCTTCGTGCTGAAGCGCATCTGGTCGTTGGCGTCGATAGTGAAGCTGGTGGCGGTCTTGCCAGAGGCGTTGCTCACCTTGGGGGCGGCGGCCGGTTGTTCTGGCTCTTCGGGCTTCAGTGGTTGGGGGCCGCAGGCGGCAAACATGGTGGCCAGGGCCAGGAGACAAATACTGATAGTGATGCGCATGGTTCGTGAGTTAATGTGGTAATTGGCGGTAAAGCAATATTCCGCTTGAACTCAAGCACATGCTAAACACATTAGAAGGTGTTCTAAACGCCATTAGAATCAACTCACCCCTTAGCCGCCCCCCTACGGCGACTCTACCTGCTTTGACTTTCGCTCAGAAACACATGACTAGATACCCCCGCTTTCGTCGCCTGTTCTCCAGGCTCGGTTTTCTTTTAATGTGCCTGTGGATAACGGGTTGCAGCATCACCACGCCGCAGTCCAGCCTGGACCCCAAGGGCCCCGTCGCCCAGAAGCAGCTGGAGCTGTTCATGATCACCGTCTGGGTCTGCACGCTCATCTTCGTGCTCGTCGGCGGTGCGCTGGTATGGGTCGTGTGGCGCTTCCGCGAAAAGCCGGGGGACGAAAACAAGCCAATGCCGTCTCAGGGCCACGGCAACCCGCTGATCGAAATTGGCCTGATTGGCGCGTCCATTGCGTTCCTGGTCGTCATCGCTGTGCCGACGCTGCGCGCAATCTGGTTTACCCACGACCTCCCTGAAGACCAACCCTACTACCAGGAATCCAAGCTCGGCGCTTACATGGACCGCGGCCTGATTTCCCCCGAGGAAAAAGACAACGTGCTCGAGATCACCGTGCGCGGCTGGCAGTGGTGGTTCTCTTTTGAATACCCGCAGCTCGGCATCACGACTGCCAACGAATTTGTCATCCCCAAGGGCAAGGTCGTGAAATTCAACCTTCGCGGCTACGACGTCATTCACTCCTTCTGGCTCCCCAAGCTGGGTGGCAAGGTGGACATCGTTCCCGGCCGCAAGAACTGGATGTGGCTCATGGCCGAGGAAGAAGGCTACTACTTCGGCCAATGCGCGGAATACTGCGGCGAGGCCCACGCCTACATGCTCTTCCGCGCAGAAGTCGTCAGCGATGAGGAGTTCAACGACTGGATCGCGAGCTACAAAGAAGGCGCCCCCGCGCCCGCGGGCTTCCAAATGGAACCCACCGACGAAACGCCCGAGCCCACCAACCAAGACAACTGGATGGCGTGGTCGATGGCCAACGCCAAGGACCCGCAGTCCCTTCTAACCGGCGATCCGTCCAAAGACGCCATCACCGCCGGTGCCCAGCATTTCTTCGGCAAAGGCAAGTGCATGGTCTGCCACGCCATCGACGGCTCACCTGCAGCCGGCCCCTCCGCTCCCAACCTGACCAAGCTCGGCGAGCGCAAATCCATCGCCGCTGGCATCCTGAATCAATACACTGAAGATGGCGGCTTGGACGCAGAAAAACAGCGGGAAAACATCTTTGAGTGGATTTCCAAGTCGCACTTTTACAAGCCCGGCAACCTCATGTATGAGCGTATGGACGCCGGCCTGATCGACTACAAATACTCCGGCCTGACCTACGGAGCCATGAGCGAGATTGGCCTGACCGACAAAGACCTGACCAGCGCCGGCGTTTCCAAAGAGCAACTTGCCGAGCTGAAGGAAGATCCAAATGCCGCCATTACGGCCGTGGTCAGCAATCAACTGACCCTGCGCCACATCGTTGAGCGCATCGAGGACAACCCCGAGATGATGGACAAACTGGCCAGCGTCAGCGGTTGGCTCACGCAAAAGGAGTTCCACGAGCTCACCGCCTTCCTCCAGTCCCTGAAGTAATTTTTCCGACCTACCCACTTTAAATCATGAGCGCCACCCACGTCGCAGACCCCCATCATCACCACGCCGTCGCGGACAAGACCCAGCTCGCGCCGGAGAAGTCCCACCTTGGCCTGACGCGCCCTGATCGTCACAGCGGCATCATCGACTGGCTAACCACGGTGGACCACAAGAAGATCGGCATCATGTATGGTGCCGCCGCGATGTTCTTCTTCCTCGTGGGCGGGATTGAAGCGTTGCTCATCCGCGCGCAGTTGGCCACCTCGGAAAACCACCTGATCACCGCCGAGCTCTACAACCAGCTCTTCACGATGCACGGCACGACGATGATCTTCCTCGGCGTCATGCCGCTCTCAGCCGCGTTCTTTAATTTCCTCGTCCCACTGCAAATTGGCGCGCGCGACGTCGCCTTCCCCCGACTCAACACCTTTTCGCTGTGGACCTTTGTTGCCGGGGCCACCGTGCTCAATGTCAGTTGGTTCTTCCAGTTTGCGCACACCGTTGGCTGGTTTGGCGACTCGCTGACAATCATGGGCGCCGACCAACCGCTCTCGCAAATCGCACCCGCCGGTGGTTGGTTCGGCTATGCGCCGCTGACTGGCCGCGAATACACCGGCATCGGCACGGACTTCTGGATTGTCGGCCTGCAAATCCTCGGCATCGCCTCGCTCGCGGCGTCGTTCAACTTCATCGTGACGATCCTCAACATGCGCGCGCCAGGCATGACGATGATGCGCCTGCCGGTCTTCACCTGGATGACGCTCATCACGAGCTTCCTGATCATCTTCGCGTTCCCGGCCATCACCATCGCACTAGCCGAGTTGATGTTCGACCGCCTCTTCGGCACCAATTTCTTCCGCATCGAAAACGGCGGTCAGCCGATACTCTGGCAGCACTTGTTCTGGGTGTTTGGTCACCCGGAAGTTTACATTCTCGTGCTGCCCGCAATGGGCATCGTGTCGGAAATCCTGCCGACCTTTTCCAAGAAACCGCTCTTCGGTTACCCGATCATTGTGTTCTCGGGCGCGGTGATCGGCTTCCTCGGTTTCGCCGTTTGGTCGCACCACATGTTTACTACCGGCCTGGGCAAGATCGCCACTGCCGCCTTCTCTCTGCTCACCATGGCCATCGCCGTGCCGACCGGCGTTAAGATCTTTAACTGGATGGGCTCGCTCTGGGGCGGCCGCATCAAGTTTACCGTGCCGATGGTGTTCGCACTGGGCTTCATCTGGATGTTCATGATGGGCGGCTTCACCGGCATCATGCACTCTTCTGCCCCCGCCGACGCGCAACAGCAGGACAGCTACTTCGTTGTCGCGCACTTCCACTACGTGCTCCTCGGCGGTGTGCTCCTCGGCCTGCTGGCCGGCCTCTATTTCTGGGTGCCGAAAATCTTCGGCCGCATGCCCAACCAGAAACTGGGCTACCTGACCGCAGTCCTCGTCATTGCGGGGTTCAACATCACCTTCTTCCCGATGCATTACCTGGGCCTCACCGGTATGCCGCGCCGCACGCACACCTACCTCGGCGACATGGGTTGGGACCTGTGGAACCTCGTCGCCACGATCGGTGCCTTCATTCTCGGCATCGGTGTTTTCCTCTGCTTCGTCAACTTGGCCTGGACCGCCGTTAAGGGCCCGAAGTCCCCTGCCGACCCCTGGGACGGCCGCACGCTGGAATGGTCCACCCCCACCCCGGTACCCGCGTACAACTTTGCCGCCACGCCGATTGTCCAAGCCCGCGATTGCTACTGGGTCCACAAGCACGGTGACAAGAAAATGGACTACCAGCCCGACGATGGCCACGGCATCCACATGCCCAGCCAATCGTGGTGGCCACTGCTCTGCGGCTTTGGCTTCGCGCTCTTTGGCACCTCGATGGCGTTCTACGCGGCAGGCGTTCCCTTTGCCGGCTACTGCGTCATCACCGGCCTCGGCCTAGTGGTCGTTGGCATTTACTTCTGGGCGCTCGAAGGCCCCGGTGGCTATCACTTGGAACCGCCCCACGACGGCGAAGCCGCTAAAAAACCCACGGACTCCCCTGTCGCCACTGCCGCCCACTAACCCTGCCCAACTTTTGATCTGACCCATGGCTTCCCAAACCGCCAACCCACCCCTCGACGACAAGCTGCTGGAAGAAATCCACGCCGACTCGCATACCAATACCGGCATCGAGAACAAGAAGCTCATCATGTGGCTCTTCCTCGCGTCGGACTGCATGTTCTTCGGCACGCTGATCTCCACACACCTCATCTACCGCAAGCTTTACCCCTTCGGCCATCCACAGGAAGGCGCCGTGGACATCACCGGCACCTTCGACATCGAGCTCACGTCTTTCTCGACGTTCATCCTGCTGATGAGCTCGTTCCTGATGGCGCTCGCGGTCTCCGCGATGCACAAGGGCGCGATTGAAAGTTTCCGTCGCTACACCTTTGGCGTCATCCTCTTCGGCCTCATATTCCTCGGCGGCCAGGTGTATGAGTTCCAGCACTTCTTCCACGGGCAAGGCTGGTATGAATGGACCGCCACCAACGCCGCGGGCGAGGAAGTCTCTGGAACCGAGGCGAACGAAGGCGTTTTCCACGACGTCGCCGACACCGCAGCGGCCAAAGCCAACTTCCTCCACGAACACCACGGCTACGAGCTCACCGAGTTTAAAGAGCTGAAAAAGGTGCCCGGGCTCAGCCTGCAAAACAGCGTATTTGGCTCCACATTTTACGTGATGACGGGCACCCACGGCACCCACGTAGCCATCGGCGTGCTGTGGCTATTCTCGATGCTGATCTACAGTTACTCTGGGCGCCTCACCCCGCGCAACGCCATCGATGTGGAAATAGCCGGCCTTTACTGGCACTTCGTCGACATCGTATGGATCGTCATCTTCACCGTCGTTTATCTCGTCGAATACATCGAACTTTAGTTAGCGAGTTTCGAATTATCCGTTCACACCCCACTTTAAACTTAAATCTTAAAGCTTTAACCTCCCACTCCATGTCCCACGCCACCACCTGGAAAGAAGCCGCGATCCTTGAAAACGCGCGTTACCACACCTTCTTCAACCTCGCAATGGCGCTGGCGGTGCTCACGGGCATTGAGATCGTCATCATCTTCCTGCCCTGGGCAGCAAGCATCGTGATGAGCGTCCTCATCGTCCTGTCGGTTATTAAGTTTTTCGCGGTTATTCTCTGGTTCATGCACCTGATCTACGACAAGCAGCTGCTGTTCTGGCTATTCATGGCGGGCATGATCCTCGCCACCGGCACGATGATCGCACTGCTGGCATTGTTCTCAATCGACGATGTCGATCTGGCAGACATCGCCTCGATTACAAGCTACGCGAGCAACCTCGCATAGCGGTAACCGCAGGGACTAAGCTCGAGCATCGAGTAAGACCGGGAGAATTTTTTCAGCCGCCCGCTTCCCCATTAACTCATAGCCTTCGCCGTTCGGGTGCAAGTTGTCCGGTAGCAATTGTTTTTCATCCTCTCCAAACAACTCAGTTCCTTCAAACAAGAATAACTTTGCATCGCAAAGTGACTTCAAGGCCTTGTAAGCACCGCGCAATTCTTCGCGATAATTTTCAAGAGTCATGCCCACTCCATTCGGACTTTCTTCGCGCTCGCAACCGTAAATAGGTGTAATGAGTCCGATGGGCGTTTCAGGATGCTTCTCGCGAATCAACTTCACCAGCCCAATAACCGCATGGCGGAACGTGCGCATATTCAAAGAGCCGCTGCCATACACGTTGATGCCCAGCTTCAGGGTAATGATGTCCGCTGCTTGATCGCGAATCATGCGGGCAACCATCGGCTCCAAATGGCAATTACCACCATAGCCAAGGCAGGTCAAATTAAGATCCAGCTCGCGCGCCGCCGTGGCTGGCCAAGCACGAGCCGGGCTGTAACTCGTGCGGCAATGAGTAATCGAACTGCCGTAGGTCAACCAGCGAACTCGCTCGTCAGCAACTGGCTCCAGCGTCGCGCCATCGGCTACGCGCAATGCTCTCACCCGCACTTGTGAAAACACCGGGAGCCACAGCTCATACGTCCGCAGCTCTCCATCCAAACCCGGAAAGCGAAAAACCTCGCCATTGCCCACCGGCCCATTGGTCGCCAGAATTTGATTCTCCGCCACTAAGTCAATCAGCGGGAAGGTATCTTGCGTACAGGTTGCTTCCAGCTCAACAATCGGGCTATTCGTTTGAAAGCGTAAACGAATGCCAGCGGCACGCCCGGCTTTATCCGGAACGGATTCTTCCGGCTCAAAAAGCGCGAACTCTTCGTAGGGCAAACGCCAAGGGCGAATGTAATCAGCGCCTCGCTCAAAGCTAATCGCACCTTGAAAATACGTTTTTTCAGGGAATGTTGCTTTCATGCGAAACTAGATGCAGTAACACTCGTCGAGATCGATTTCAATGCCTGCTGGCGCCGCGACATCAATTCTCATGCGACCAGCCTCGCGTTTGCCACTCACCACGATTTCACCTCGCGGATGCGGCATCACGACACGGAAGTGTTCCAGTGGCCCCGGCATTGGCTGCACACGGATCTTCGCAAAGGCAGGCTCTGCTGGACGCACGCCCGCCACCGATGCGAAACTATGGAACATCGGGTGCGCCCCCCAGCCATGACAATCGCTGCGTGAAGGCTCTGGTGCCTCGGGCAGAGAGACAAAGCCTTGCGCTGGCAATTCACGCCAGAATTTTAATTTGTCAAAGTAGGCCTCGCTTTGCCCATAGCGCGTTAACACTTCGAGCAGATAGTGAGAGAAATAGATCGTACAATGTGCATCGAGCGATGTGTTGAGCAGCGCGTCCAGGCATGCAGCTTCGTGCTCTTCGCTCAGCATACCAGTGAGTAACGCCAGGACTTGAGCATGCTCACTGGTCTGACTGGACAAACGCGAATCGAGGAATAAGTTGCGTTCGCTGTCCCAGTATAAACGCATCACGGCGTCGATCAACTCTTCCGCTTTTTCCAAGTACCGCTGCTGCATCAGCGGTTCGCCAACAGCAGCTTCAATGTCAGCCGCTGCCTTGAGTGTGATGACCAGATGCAATGAAAGGATCGATGAATCACCTTCTCGCACCCCCGGACCGCAACCAGTATCCCACGAGCGCTCCCAGTCCACAAACGGCCAGCCCGGAATAGGCCCCAACACACCTTCCTTGGTGATGAGCGGCAACAACGACTCCAGTAAACTACGCATGCCAGGCAAGCGCGCACGGACGAAGTCGAAGTCATCCCGCCACATGAGGAAGTCATGAACCATCCACACCCACATCATCGCATAAGTGGAGCACTCTTGACGCAAGTGGCAAGGATAGCGCTCGGAAACCAACTCCCCAGCTGAGCCAATGCGAGACCAATCAAAGAGCTCAATCGCGCGACGAGTCAGCCGATCGTCCTCATAGCACGCGTAGTTCGACAGTCCGTGCAAACGTGTGTCGCCGACATACATCATTTGCTCGTAGTAGGGGCAGTCCGTCCAAGTTTCATGCGCACCAAACTCCAAACCCTTCGCCATGAGTTGCATGATGCCATCCCACTCTACGTCACTCGACTGCCAACGCGCATTCATACGAATGGGATATCCCGTCGAAACAACTTGCAAACGCGTTACGGACAAAGAGTCGTTGCCAGTGCGAAAACGAACGCGCAAGTAGCGGCCCGAGCGCCACCAAATCAGCGGGGTAGTGACTTTGCTGGCCAAACTGGACAACTCAAATACATCGCCAAACCCTAGCCAGTATTTACCAGCTATCTCGCTGCGGTTGCCCTTCGGGCAATCTGCCTCCAAGACTTCGCCTTCCGGCCAATGGTAAAGTGACTCTGCCCATTCAATCTCAATGGTTGCACCTGCCCCAGTCGCTTCCAAGTATGGATAACCGCAAAGATATTCTTCAAAATCCCACAGCACTTCGATCGCTGAGTTCGCAGGAATTTCAATTTGCTTTGCATTGCAAAGTAATGCCTGCCAGGCAGTCAACTCACTGGCTTCAGAGCTCTCGGTCCAGGCATCTTCAGAAATGGAACGCAAACCGCGCACCTTCCCGGGTGCCACCTTAATGCGTGCTTGCTCGGGTATGTAAGTGTTATCCAACACCCACCCCTGACGCAACACACCAGTCTTTTGGCTTTTCAGAGGCGCACGAATCTCCACCACCGGCGTCGGCTCAACAATGCTGTTCCACTTTTGCAAATTGATCGTAAAGGACGGGCCGATATCGTGGTAGCTCAGCCCCTCTATTCGCTTGAGTGAAACGGCATCACTGATGTCACGAACCCGCCAGGGAGCCAACCCAGTGTTTAGTACCTCGAAGTCGCTTAACTCTGCGGCGCAAAGTAAAAATCCGCCACGGTAAGACATTTGCCCCATTGGCGCAATCGGCTCAGCCTCCACGAGCTGATTCTCCTCATCAGGGCTCGGCGTCGGCTCACTGGCCAGGGGCAGCGTCCAGACCAACGCCTTCAGTTGATGGCGGCCTTTACTCACGGGGATGCGTAGCGAAGATACCGACCAGTGTAGGATGTCACATCTATCTGGACCAAAGGCGATATCCTCGCCATCCAGGTATAGTTGAAAGCGTTGGTCTGCCGTCACGTGAATATCCAGTGGGCGCTCTTCTTCCGCCCAATCGAACTCCAGCGAGAACTCCAGAAATACCGTTCCAGTGCTAGGAACATTGGGCGCCCAAACCCAGGAAGCACGTTCAGCTGGGTGCCCTACCTGTAAATTCGCGTCACCAGACAAACGTTCAATCGGAGCAGATAAATATCGGAAATCGGGGTGGCTCATACGCTTTCAACTTTAACCATTAGCGTTAGATTGCCAGACAAAACTCACGTCTCCTAAACGGTTTTCAGAGCTAGCCATACAACTCTAAGATTGACGCATTGCCATAATCACTTGTATGATCCTTCAAAAAAACGACATATCCAGCCTAATCTCGACCCAAAATCTTTAAGATGCCCCCCTTACGCTCACTTGCAATGATGGCCGTTATCAGCGTTGGTTGTAGCGCCATTGCCAACTCATCCGCGCCCTACATAGCGCCCTACTACAATGACAAGCAAGGTGCCATCAGCTTCACCTTCGATGATGGCTTCCAACACGAAGTCGATGACGCCCTGGAAATTATCGACCCCCTCGGCATCAAGGGCACCTTTTTCCTGATCCCCACACGCGTCGACACAATCCCAAGCCAATCAATTCATTGGGACCAGGCGAAGAGCATGGTCGAGCATGGACACGAGCTTGGCACCCACGACGCCATTAAACCGCGCCTTCACGAAATTCCAATTGAGCAAGTAGTCCAAAAAATTAACGGCGGCGGGAGGCTGATTGAACAAAATACCGGCCAGCAATCCGTCTCTTTTGCCATGCCCGGTGGCTCTAAGAACAACCCGGAAATTGAAGCGATCATTTACGAACAACACTACTTCTTTCGAAAATCAGAGAAGCTGCCCAATGCCATCAAAGCGGGCTATGGGAGTGCGGGTAAGCGCGTATGGGACGATCATAAAACTCGTGCTCAAATCGAAGAATCGGTCAGCCAGGGCAAGTGGTTCATCCCGGTTATCCACTCCGTCGTGAATGGCTACTCACCATTCAAAAGCAAAGAGGAATTCAAGGCACACTGTGAATGGGTCGTCTCTAAAGAACACGTCATCTGGATTGCGCCACTGGGCGAAGTCGGCCGCTATGTTTATGAGCGTGACGCCGCGACGCTGGACGTGACGAGCCAAACGAGCAACTCTCTCACGTTTAAGCTCACTCATACTTTGCAAGACAAAGCTGTTTTCAATCATCCGCTCACGGTGGTCATCCCCGAGACTGGAGCCGTATCCGCCAAGGCGACCGACGCCTCGGGCCAATCCCTGGAAACCAGCGTCAAGGACGGGAAGATACTCGTGAACGCACTGCCCAACGGACAAACCGTCGCCGTGACGTGGTAGGCCTACTTTACTTTGCAACGCAAAGCCGCCGTCAATCAACGGCGGCTTTTTCGTGCGCGCTCATTCAATTGGCCTAGGCGTGTAGCCCTTTGGCAGCTTGACCGTGTGGTTCGGCGGATCTTGATAAAACAGCAACGCATCGGGGTTGGCTGGCATTTGCTTCGGCGGCAACGAAACAAACTGATCCTGATCGTCAAGGAGTTCATCCGCGTATGAGCCGTCACGCACGTGGGCGACCAAGCGACGCTTCATATCTTGATGCGCGCCAGTGTGCCCAACGACGCTGATCAAATCCTGCGTCTCAGGACTATCGGAGCGCTTAAACAAATACTCCCGCTGATCCGGCGCGCTCCAAGTGTATTTGTAGTCTTCACTAACGGCACTAATCAGCGTATCGGAGCCGCGTTGATACTGCATGAAGACGGTGTCGCGGTCAGACTTGCCTGCGGCCAAATCCGCCAAGTCCACACCATCGAATTGATCAATGCGATCAACGCCCGCTGCGCCACATACGGTCGTAGCAATGTCGATCAAGCTCGCAGGCTTCTCGCATTGTTGGCCAGCGACGAAACGCCCAGGCAAGCGCGCAATCAGCGGCACCTTGGAGGCTGCGTCGTGGAAGCTACGTTTGCCAAAGCTACCGAAATCACCGAGCAATTCACCGTGATCCGACGAGTAAACGATGAGCGTATTATCGAGCTCACCACTGGCCTCCAGTGAAGCAATGATGCGCCCGACCTGGTAATCAATAAAGCTCACGCAGGCGTTGTAGTAAGCGCGTAAGCAACGGAGCAGGTTCAGGTCGTAGCCACGGTCGCGATACTTGTAGCGATTTTGGAAGCGGTTGATGTAGCACTGCAGCGCCTCGAAACCCAGCGGCATGTGCGGCATCGGCATGTCCGGCGCACGGTAAAGTTTGTGCCACGGATTGGGCGGATTGAACGGCGGGTGCGGGTGAATGAAGCCCGCATAGCAAAGCCAGGGCTGCGCGTCATCCTTCTGCTTTTCGATAAAATTGATCGTCCGGTCGGCAACCCAATGCGAGTGGCAAAGTTCCGCCGGCTGCTGCGCCGGTTGCGGCACGTAATACATTTCGCCGCGCACGCCGAGAGGCTCCATCACGTGAGCAAAGCCACTTTCGGCCACGTGCTCGAAATAATCGCTTTGCCCATCGGATGGGATGATTTCCTCGGACGTTTCCCGTGTCTGGAAGCCGCGCATCGCGGTGCTATCCGGTGTAAAGTGGCACTTGCCAACGCCATGCGTGCGGTAGCCCGCCTCGGTCAAGAGCGACATAAATGTTGGCGTCGATTCCTCTGACGGCATGGCCTGACCATTCGATGCGCAACCGGTGTGGCTCACGTAAGCACCGGTAATCAAACTACACCGCGCAGGAACGCATTCTGGCGACGGACTATAAGCCGAGGTAAACGCCGTTCCCTCGCGGCAAAGACGGTCGAGGTGCGGCGTTTGCATCACCGGATTGCCCAATGCGCCAATAGTGTCGGCGCGCTGCTGGTCGGTAAACAAGAAGAGAACATTGGGGCGATTCGATGAAGTCATATGATTGATTAAAGAGAAAAGAATGCCCGGCATCGATCAAAATTTCGATGCCGGACAAAGTTAAATCGCAGATGATCGACTTAATTAATGGGCCGCATCGGCGACTTCCACGTGCTTCCAATAGATGCAGTTGCTGGAGTCATCGATGGTGAATGGAAAGCCGGTCTTGTCGCCGGAGACACGCTCTACCGTAATGGTGGATGCGGTTTCGTTGTCCTTCGCGGCATTCCAAGTCCAGACGTCCTTGAAGTCCTTTCCAGTGACTGTGACCGTCGCCTGATTCTGCCCATTAGACTTGAAGTCGACGCTCACGCTTTTGCCCCATGCATCATACACGCTCGTGAAGCGCGTGTGGCTCGCCCTGGTGCTGGCGACCAGTTGGCGGTGGCCGATCACTTTGCCACGATTGTCAGCCGGAGACAAACGCACCGAAGTAGACAAGCTGGTTTCGCTGAGGAGCTGCATGTCCATCGTTTCGCCTTCGCTGACGAATTGGAAACGGCCTTCGGACTCACTCGTGGCATTGATGGCATCGCCTTGGATTAGCCAATCGATCTCCACCTCTTCGGGGGCGCGAATGTCGTCGAGCACGAGAATGTAATCGCCTTCCACCCAGAGGAAGCTGCGGCGGAAGCGCTCCATATCCGGGCGCGACTTGCCCTTCCTGGAATACGAGAGGTAAGAACCGGAGGACTCGCCTTCGATCGCGGTAACCTTATCCGTGCTCTTCCAGGAAGTCACGTAAGCCATTTGCAGCATTTCCGTGCCCTTGGAAGTCGTCGGCTGCGACCACACACCTCCTTCCGGCCGTCCCTTGGTCATTTGACCAAGCCCGTTGATCAGAATCGTGTTGTGATTCTTCGACGCCTTGTGCTTGGAGTAGCCATCGGTCTTCACGAAGGTGATGCCGCCCTTGGCAATGATAAACTCACCCGCATCAGGATCGTCGTGCGCTACGTTCACATAATCGCGTCCGCCATTGGCGAACTTGAGCAAGTCGTAGCCGCCGAACGGTCCGCAAATAAAGGATGCGGCCACAGCGTTTTTTTCCCAGCTCTCGCGCATCGAGGCAAAACCCACGTCCTCAAAAAGACTGTCAGTGGGCAGGTTGTTCAAATTACCCGGCTTCAAGTCTGGATCATCCCAGAGCAGGGAGAACCAACCGTAGAGAAAGGCTTTGGGCTCCACCTCCTGAAAGGCTAACAAGCCCGCCTTGACGTCTGCCTGTTTGTTGACCGCAGCCCCAGCAAACAGAAAATTGTTATAAGTACCAAGCGAGCTTTTGCCTCCGTCGCCGAACGAAAAAATACCGGTCATCGATGGCAACAGCGTGCCCATGCGGAACTGTCCGGCGGACTTAAAATATTCTGCCTGCATCAAATCGGTGCCCAGAGCGATGTCCGCCGCATCAAAGGCGCATGTCAGGTGGTTCCCGCCAAAGGTGAAGTAGTTCGGGCCTTCGTGGCAGGAGCCGTCATGCGGCAGCCAGCCTTTAATAAACTCCAGCTCTTCGACGGTCTTTTGCAGGATCCATTGCTGATCCTCGCGACCTTCGTAAACCGCGAGAATGCAAAGCGTCATGCCCGCGTTACGGTGCCAGCGGTGATTGTTCGCCGGATCGTTCTGCCAGTAATGCAGGGCAGGATTCCCCTTCAGGTGTCCACCGTAATACATGGCGCGCGCATGCCAGAGCAGCTTTTCACCAAATTCCTTGCGGAACGCTGGATCGAGGTCGTTGTAAATCCAGTCATAGGCAAGCGCAGCGCCGATCATAATATTCGCTGCCGACATGCCACTGTCTCGCTCGTTGCCCAGTTCCCAATGCGGTTGCTCGTTGAAGGCAACGAGGTATCGTTTCGCAGCAGCGAGCGATTGCTGGTCGCCGGTCATCAGGTAATGCAAGGCCACGGTCGGGAGGCGCCAAAAGCCCTGGCGCTGACCATCGGTCGCATCCGTCAGCCACTTTTTGCCCGGGTTCCCCTTGGATGCGCCGAGGTACCTCTCAATCTTCTCACGATAAATTTTGCCCGCTTCACTGTTATAGAATGCACGCAGTTTCGGCAGTTCGTCCTCGGTGAGCATCAGGCGCGGGTGCTTACCCTGAAGTTCTGGCTTGAGCGAATAAACATGCGTAGCCTTTGGATCACTTTCCGGAACGACTGGCGGAGGAGGAGGCGGAGGCGTCGGGCCTACGTTCATCGGTGGGCCAACTTGATACGAGATATCGCCAACGTAGAACGTTTGCGCATTCGGCTGTTTGGTGTCGTCGCCATAAATCACAATGCCATTCATGCCCCCGATCTTGCTTTCGTTCCAATCGAAGCGCTTCTTTTCGACGGCCTTGCCATCCACGTAGATCTGTAGGCCGGCATCTGGATTAAAATCGAACTTCCAAGTCTGCCACTTAGGCGTCTTGGTGCGGCCGCTCAGATATTTCAGCCCATACCAACTACCCGGATCTTTCGGTTCTGCGTCGATAATGCACAAGGAGCCGCCCGCCGCCAAATAGCGCGCATACATGATTCCGCCAACAATCACCCGGCCGTCGCTGCTGCTGGCACCCCAACGCGGACCAGCGGCGCTTTTGCCCTTCTCGGCATAAACTTTCGTGCCGTCATCCCAGACGGACATCGTGATCGTCCCAGAGGTTGCGGCATCGCCCAGCTTGAGAATTGCGCTACCACCCGGTTCGATTTTCAGGGAGGCCTTGCCATCTGGGCCGAGTTTGGCTTCGTCAAACGATGCCTTGTTAAGCTTCCAGTCAGGCGCTGCGCTTAAATGCGGGCCGACAAGCGTCGCGCCCAAAAACGCAACCGCAGATAAGAATCGGGCAGATCGGTATTTCATGATAAGGGGGGGATTGGTCGGTGGGTATGGTAGGTAAATTCACACGCAGTCGCAGCCGTCTTAGAGATCAGCGTGCGGTGTGGGAATTTTTAAAGCATTTGCGGGGGATAATAGACAACAAAGGGTCAATCAGAAGATGTAACACCATCGTCGGCCTTTCGCGTTAGGCGACAAGACTAAAAGTGTATCACTTAACATTCCGATACGCATGCTTGACACCCCCTCTTTTTACATAACTATTTAGGCTATGCCCCTATCAATCCCTAGATTCACAATATTATCATTTGTACTGTGCGCACTCACCAGCGTTTCTGCATTCACCGTTAAGCGCAATGTCAACGCCGCCGAGCCACCGCAAGACGCCGTGGTGATTTTCGACAAAACCACCAGCCACGACAATCTACAGCTCGAGCCTAACGGCAAAAACTGCACGATCGACTTCGCCGCAGACGGCGCGCTGCAAATCCATTTTAAAAGCAACACTGAAGCCAACCCCGAGATCCGCTGGACGGGCGGCATCCCGGAAACGCTAGATTTGACCGACTATCAATACGTCGTCATGCGTTGCCAGTGGACGGGTAGCCAAACGCGTACTTTCCCCAACGGACGCACCCGCGAAGAAGAGCCCGCCAACCCCTGGTTCGTCACCATGATGCTCGACACCGAAGGCGTGCGCACCGCCGGACTCAACGTTGCGGTCATCACCGGCAAAGACAGCGTTCCCCGCGAAATGACCACGCTGAAAATTCCGGTCGCGCTCTACCTGCAAGGTGCCTTCAACGACACGTCCAAGATTGAGGCCGTCGCCTTTAAAATGGGCGGCACCCACAGCTACTACGATCGAAATTATACTTTCATCATCGAAAAAATCTCCCTCGCCAATTAATCCCCATGAAAACTTTAATTGCACTCAGTTGCCTCAGCCTACTCACTTCGGCCAATCTTTTTGCCGCTGGCGGCAAAGGCGGTGGCGTCGACTACGAGGCCAACCTCGCCAACGTCCCGGCAGCCGACCCGGCTCCAGCAGGGACTGTTCAGCTCAAGCCAGAGCTTCAAGGCGTTCACCCGCGCCTCATATTCACCAAAGACGAGTTGAGCAGGCTCGGAAACCTTGTGCCGGACAACGACATCCTGCGCGTCAACTGGGAAGCGACCATTGCGAACGGAAAAAAAGCGAAGGCCGATAAAGGAGTCCCGCCCCGAGTCGTTAAGAGCGACACCCCTGCCCTCGTCACCGCTGGCGGCCAGTATCCCAACCTCGCCTACGCATACACCATCGAGCCCACGCCCGAGCTAAAGCAGAAGATCGTCGAGATTCTGGAGATGTACCAAAACGCGCCCTACTGGACGCTCTCCAAGGAGGTTGATAGCTCGATGGGCGCCGCCAACAACATGCTCGCCGCCGCGCTGCTCTTCGACGCTGTCGCCAACGACCTGGAGCCAGAGTTTAAAAAGCAATTCGCCCAAACCCTGCTCGAGAAAGCCCGCCGCATGTATTACATCGGCCACAAACAGCAGGCCATCGACATCCACAAATACTGGCAGCAGGACCCGGCCAACAACCACCGCTGGCACCGCGCCGCTGGCACCATTGCCTGTCTGCTCGCGATTCAGGACATCGACGGCATCGAAGCCGAGTGGATGCTTGAGCAAATGAAGGACGAGATCGACTTCCTCGTGAAGTGGTTCCCGCACGATGGCGACTGCCACGAGGGCACTGGCTACCAGCTTTTCGGTTTCCACTTCCTCGCGATCACCGCGACCATGATGGACCGCTGTACCGGCACGAATTACCTTTCGGCGCCCGGCTTTAAGAACGCCTGGCAGCAGCAAATTTATTCCAACATTCCCGGCGCACGCGGCTTCATGACCTACGGAGACAACCCGAACCGTGTGGGTGGCAAGCCCGGCTTTGGCAGCTACAGCCCGGCGTTCTTCATTGGCCCGCGCATCAGCCGCGACGCCGATGCTCAAGCCGCATTGGAAGCCTGGTATTACCGCGACGCGATGAGTGACAATGGACTCGTCGCCGCTGGCTACCCGTGGCTGATGCTCCTCTATTACGATCCCACGCTCAAGCCCGGTGCCTTCAAAGACCTGCCCACTCACAAACTCCTCGCCGACATGGGCGCGGCCTACATTCGTGACTCGTGGGACGAAGATGCCGTCCTGATGCTCTTCAAATGCGGCCCCTACGGCGGCTATACGCTCAACCAATACCGCAACGAGCTAGACTTCCATTACGTCAACATCGCGCATGACGACCCCGACGCGAACTCGGTTTCCATCGCCAAAGGCGACGACATCGTGCTCCACCCCGGCGTGTATTTCACCAACAAGCTTACCGCCAATCACAACACGCTCATCGTCGATGGCAAGGGCCAGATCAACGAGGGCGACAGCTATACGCAGCCGGTGCCAAATGTCGACATGACCACCCTCTCCTACCTGACCGGTTGGAAGGTCGGTGCCGAAAACCGCATCATCATCGAAGGCGAAGCGGGCAACGCCTATCCCGGTCTGGAGCAATATCGCCGCAGCGCAATCTGGATGCCCGGCGAATACATTCTCTTGCTCGACAACGTAGTCGCCCCCATGGAGTCCAATATCGTCTTCCAGCTCTTTGCGCAGGAAGCAGACTTCACCGACCCTGACGTCGGCACAGGCTTCATTGCCAGCAAGAGCGGCCAGCGCATCGACTACCAAATCTCCGCCGACCAACCCTTTGCGGGCGCGATCGACAACTACATCTTCTACGGTCGCTGGGGACACCATTTGATGGACCGAACTCAGTTCGATGTGACGGCATCGAAGGTGAAGTTTGCGACCGTGCTCGACCCCTGGGGCAAGCAAGCCGTAGCGAAACTGGTGGAAAACGCCGATGGCTCGTGCACGGTGACCGTGACCGGCGACGGCATCAACGACACCTGGCAGTGGGTCCCTTCCAAGGATCTGCAGACGCCCTCGGAAATCGATGGCTCCCGCGGGGGCAAGCAGCTGATCAGCTTGACCAGCAGCGACAAGGCACCACATGGTGATGCTTGAGGCCAACGCCTCCTCGTATGCCCGATACCGCTTTCCATTTTCACCCCAGCAACCCGGCCGGCGCACTGCGTCAGCCAGATTACTGGGTGTGGGGCAGCAGCGCGATTCGCGGCGAAGACGGGCGTTACCACCTTTTCACCGCACGCTGGTCGAAGCAGGTTAGCTTTCTGCACTGGGCAACAAACTCCGAGATCATCCACTCAGTCGCCGATAGCCCGGAGGGGCCGTATCAGTTCGAAGATGTCGTCTTCGGGCACGAGCCCGAGTCAGGACGCTGGGACGCCGGTGCCGTGCACAACCCGTCGATTCATTTTCATGACGGCACTTATATCCTGTTCTACATCGGCGTGAATTACCCCGGAAAACGACCAGACTCCGCAGATCGCGAGGGGCTCTTTTCCGAAAAATGGGTCGCAGCGTGGAACAGCAAACGCATCGGCATGGCGACCGCGAAGTCCATCTACGGACCGTGGAAACGCCTCGATGCGCCCATCCTGCTTCCGCGAGAAAACGAGTGGGACATGGCCATCACCTCCAATCCTGCCCCCTGCGTGCTGCCCGATGGCAGCGTGACCCTCATTTATAAGAGCGCGAACGTTCAGCACCCAGCTGGCCCCTTCCCCGGGCGCTTCCGTCTAGGTGTCGCCCGCGCGCCACATTGGAGCCAGCCGTTTCAACGACTGAGCGATCAGCCCATCGAAGTCGTCGGCTACCCCGATCAACACATCGAGGACCCGTATGTGTGGCACACCGGCGAGCGCTTCGAAATGGTCGTTAAAGACATGGTCGGCGAAGTCGTGGGCGAGCCGCAGGCTGGTATTTACCTGCATTCTGAAGACGCGATTCACTGGGAGCTTGGATCGCCTCCGATGGCCTACACCCGCACCGTGGATTTCACCGACGGCACCCAGCGAACCTTCGCCAAGCGCGAGCGCCCGCAAATGCTCGTGGAAAACGGCCAGCCCACGCATCTCTTCAATGCAATCCTTGAGAAAAACCCCGATGGCGGCATCGTCGATAGCTGGAACTTGGTCGCAACAATTCGCTAAATCAGTCCACGAAAAAGCCCGGCGTGATGGCCGGGCTTTGGTTTGAAATGCTTTTTGCAGAGAAGCGTTATTTGGCTTCGGACAAAACCTTGTCGAAGTATGGAATCGTCTTTTTGAGGCCTTCCTCCAGAGCGATAGTCGGCTCCCAGTCGAGGTGTTGCTTCGCGAGGGTGATGTCCGGCTTGCGCTGCTTGGGGTCATCCGAAGGCAGAGGCTCGTAAATGATCTTCGAATCACCGCCAACAAGCTCGACCACCTTTTCGGCGAGCTGTTTGATGGTGAACTCGCCCGGATTGCCGATATTGATCGGGCCCGTGATGCCGTCCTTATTCATCAGGCGCATCATGCCCTCGATGTTATCATCGACGTAGCAGAAAGAGCGCGTCTGCGAGCCGTCACCGTAGATGGTGATGTCTTCGCCGCGAAGCGCCTGGCAGATGAAGTTGGAAACCACGCGTCCGTCCTGCGGGTCCATGCGTGGACCGTAGGTGTTGAAAATGCGCATTACGCGGATATCCACACGGTTCTGGCGATGGTAGTCGAAGAACAACGTTTCGGCGCAGCGCTTGCCCTCGTCGTAGCAAGAGCGAATGCCGATCGGGTTCACGTTGCCCCAGTAGCTTTCCGGCTGCGGGTGCACATTCGGGTCGCCGTAAATCTCAGAAGTCGAAGCCTGCAGCACACGGGCACCCACGCGCTTGGCGAGGCCCAGGCAGTTGATGGCGCCCATGACGGACGTCTTGATCGTCTTGATCGCGTTGTATTGGTAATGCACCGGAGATGCCGGGCAGGCCAAGTTGTAGATCTGATCGACTTCCGCCTTGAACGGATCCACCACGTCGTGGCGCATAAACTCGAAGTTGTGGCTATCGAGCAAATGCTCGATATTCTTCTTCCGTCCAGTGAAGCAGTTATCGAGGCAGATAACGGTATGGCCTTGGGCAACCAAGCGTTCACAAAGATGACTGCCGAGGAATCCGGCGCCGCCGGTGACGAGTACGCGCATAGTAGTTTATGTAGTCTGAGATTGTGGCTTAGTCGTTGTAGCCGTTCGGGTTTTTCGAGTGCCAGTTCCAAGCCGTTTCGACAATCTTGTCAATGCTATCAAACTCGACCTTCCAGCCCAACTCAGTCTGTGCCTTGGTAGAGTCGGCAAACAACGCAGGCGGGTCGCCCGGTCGACGCACGTCTTCGATAACCGGGACTTTCTTGCCTGTAACACGCTCAACGGCGGAAATCACTTCGCGCACAGAGTTTGGCGTGCCGGTGCCCAAGTTGTAGAAAAAGGCCTGGCCGGGCTCGCTAAGCTTGTCGAACACTGCGATGTGCGCGCGGGAAAGGTCGTCCACGTGGACGTAGTCGCGCAGGCAAGTGCCATCCGGCGTATCGTAGTCCGTGCCAAATATTTTGATGTTCTCGCGCTTGCCGACTGCGGCGTCGATCACAAGTGGGATCAGGTGGGTTTCCGGCTGGTGGTCTTCACCAATAGAGCCATCCACCGAGGCGCCGGCGGCATTAAAATAGCGGAATGCGGCAAAGGACAAGCCGTAGGCGTGGCTAAGCGCCTTGAGGATGTTTTCCACATCGAGCTTGGTCTGGCCGTAAGGATTGATCGGCGCCTGCGCCAAATCTTCCGTCATCGGCAAGCGCTCCGGCACGCCATAAGTGGCGCAGGTGGACGAGAAGACAAACTTCTTCACGCCAACTTCGTGCATGACTTCCAGCAGACGCAGGGTTGCGACGACGTTGTTCTCGTAGTATTTGAAAGGCTCGGTTACGGACTCACCTACAAAGCAATAGGCCGCGAAGTGCATCACCAGCTCAATGCCCTCATCCTTCAGGACCTTGCCAACGAACTCCTTGTCGCCTAGATCGCCTTCGTAAAACGGCACCTCGGGAGTCAACGCTCCTTTGTGGCCGTAAACGAGATTATCCAAAACAACCGGTTCATGGCCCGCCGCAATCAGCTGGCGGACGCAGTGACTGCCGATGTATCCAGCGCCTCCTACGACTAAAACTTTCATAGCTGCCAGTTGATGGCAAACCCCAGCCCTCAAAGCAACCCCAAAGGGGCTCATACGCCGGTCAAGGGTGTGTCAGGCAGGTAAAATTAACGCTGCTCATGGGTCGGCCCACATTCCTTGTTCCAACCCCAAGCGGGCCTAACAGGCACACTCCGCCGTTTCCGGCTTCGCGCTGTGCGCCTTGGGAAAAGTTAGCACGAATTTGGCGCCGCCCAGCTTGGACGCATCACACTTGATTTCTCCCTCGTGCAACCGCATCGCGGCCCGCACCGAAGCAAGTCCGAGCCCTGCCCCTTCTGGATGTTGCGAATAATACGGCGCAAAGATGTTCTCCCGCTCCTCTTCAGACACTCCCGGACCATCGTCTTCAACACATACGACAACCACACCCTCCGCCTCATGGATGAACACCCTCACTTCCGCCGACTCCCCGACATGACGGGCAACATTCGTCAGCAAATTGAGGAAGACCTGAAAGTAGAGGTGGCGGTTAAGCGGGACCGTGCAGTCCCCTTCATGGTAGAAAGAAATCTTTAGGCGAGAAACGGGATGCTCATGATTCAGAAACTGTAAAACCCGTTCCGATTCATTTTTCAGACAGCGTGGTTTCAGCTCACCCGGCTGATCAGCCTGCCCACCGCGCACCAAGCGCCGGTTCAGGGCAACAAGCTCATCAAGCGATCCACTGATAGTCTCAATCAAGGCGCGACTGCGCTCCGGGCCCAATCCATGTTGCAACAAATCTACCGACATACGCACGGCCGTCAGCAGGTTATTGGCGTCATGCCCAATTGCACTGGCCAACAACCCCGTCGAAGCCCGGCGGTCGAGTTCTTCAATCGAACGCCGTTGTTTTTCGATTTTCTCGTATTGCCGCGCAATGAGATTCATGAGGTAACAGCTCCCCAAGAACAACAAAACGCCAGTAACCAATACAAAGGCAATGCCCTTGGCCATTTCCACCAAGGCCACCTCGGAATCGGACTCAAAGGCGTCCGCAACCATCATGGAAGAAATGATAATATAGGAGCTAGAAGCTATGATATAGCATCCAGACAATATGAGCCCCAAAAAAGTCGGACTGCCTTTAAGGCCCTTGGATGGAATAGCGGCGTCTATAGCAATATAAGGAAACAACCCCAATTAAGTTTTCAACTGTAAATCTTAGATAATATACGAATATCAACTTAGGCATGAGCAGAGTCGCGATCAGCCCCAATAAACTCAGGCAATACCTCGTGCATGACGGTCCTGATGGCTTCCGCGTCCTGACGCTGCACCAACCCCTCAATCCGGGCGAGTAACGCCGCAGCATCCTCCCCGGAGAGCGGCGACGCGGTCAGGCGATAAACCCGCGGGTGAGACGTCGTATCGTGAATTTCCTCATCGTAACTCAGCTCTTCGAACAATTTTTCACCCGGACGCAGTCCAATGATTTTTATTTCGATGTCCGTTCCCGGCTCCAGGCCACGCATCTCGATCATCATGCGGGCGACATCCATCACCTTCAGCGGGTCGCCCATATCGAGCATGAAGATCTCGCCGCCACTTCCCTGCGTGGCGCTTTGCAACACGAGCCCTACCGCCTCCGGGATCGACATAAAGTAGCGAGTCACGTCCGCGTGGGTCACGGTGACTGGACCGCCGGCCGCAATTTGCTTTTCGAAGATCGGCGCGACACTTCCCGACGAGCCAATCACATTGCCAAAGCGGACCGCCACAAATGCAGTACCACCATTACCCCGCGCGCGGGCCTGCAATAGTTGCTCCGCCAGGCGCTTCGAAGCGCCCATCAAACTCGACGGGTTGATCGCTTTATCTGTCGAGATAAACACCATCCGCTCCACGCCAAAACGTTCGGCCAGATCCGCAAGTTGATTGGTCGCCAACGTATTTGTCCGAAAGCCTTCCGCTGGATAAGCCTCCATCATCGGCACGTGCTTCAACGCAGCTGAGTGAAATACAATCTCCGGCCGTTCCGACTCAAAGACAGACGTCATCGTGTCCAAATCACGCACATCCGCCAAGACCGCTTGGACGCACTCTCCCCCATCCTCCGCCAACAACTGCTGTTCGATCAGAAACAACGAAGCTTCTGAATGATCGAGGATCAACAACTTGCTCGGCTGCATGGCCAAAATCTGACGGGCTAATTCACTCCCGATGCTGCCACCGGCGCCCGTCACCAGGACGCGCTTGCCGGCCAGCAGGCCATGAATGCGCGGCAAGTCAATCTCCAGCGAATTGCGCCCCAAGACATCATCCAAGCCCACAGGACGGATCGCCTCCACGCGCAGCACGCCATAAGGCATCTCCTGAACACTCGGTACAATGTGCAACGGCACATGCAGCAAGCGGCATTTCCGGACCAACTCGCGTATCTGCTCAGCGGGCAATTCCGGATCGGTAATGATGATGCGGTCCGGGTCAAAACGCCTGCAAATTTGCTCCAATTGTTTAATTCGCCCACCGACTTCAACCCCCTGCCAATGCTCCCCTTCGCGCAAACCTTCGCGCGTGCTGATCAAGCCTACCACGCGCATACCCAGCCCGCCGCGCTTCCTTGTTTGCTCTACGAGTTGATAAGCGAGGAAACCGGAACCGACCACAACCACACGCGAGGCGCGCACCGGCAATTCCGCAATGTGCCCCGTGAGGATTTGCCGTAGGTTGGCCGATAATGCGAGGATGCAGCTGAGTGAAATCAGCAGGAACAGCCCGTTGATTAAAACCACAGAGCGCGGCGCCGTTTTTTCGCCTGAAAAAATGAACCACAAATAGAGCAAAAACGCGGACAATAAACCCACCGCCAAACCAATTCGCATAAAGTCCCACCAGCGAAAGCGCGCGCCCAAGGGTGAGAAAAGGCCGAAGGCATAAAAGACGATGTATTCCAGCGGCAAGATCCACTGCACCGTTTCCACCATCCGCAGCACCCACTCGTCCGGCATGTTGAAATCAAAGCGGACCTGATACGAAAGGAAGAGCGAAAACACGGCGGCCACCAGGATCAGCGACCAATGAATTAAGCGTGTTCTGCGAATGCCGCGTTTCATCAATTATGAAATCAAAAAAGTAATTCGAAGGCTTAGGCAAATAAGTTTCTCGTGCGGCGCGCTCAGTCCTTCAGACACTTTCGCGCCACATCAATGACGCGGCTTTGCTGCTCTTCGGTCATACAGCCACCACTCGGTAAGCAAACACCGGTCTCATAAAGTCGATCGGCCACTCCGCGATTCAGCACTTCACAGTCTGCATAAATCGGCTGCCGGTGCATGGGACGCCAGACCGGCCGCGCCTCGATATTGTCCGCACTGAGCGACTCAATGAGCCCGCCAGCCGTGCAGCGGGCGTCATCCAACGTCAGGCAAGTCAACCAGCGATTGCACCGCCCCCACGGAGCTTCGGGCATAAAGCAAACGCCTTGCAGCTCGCCCAACTCTGCCGCGTAGCGCTCATATATCGCACGACGGCGAACCATGATGTCGTCCAACCGACTCAGTTGCCCCAAGCCCAATCCCGCCAGCAAATTGCTCATGCGATAATTGTAGCCCACCGCGTCATGCAAAAATTCCAAAACCGGTTCCCTCGCCTGAGTGGCCAGATGACGCGCACGCTCGGCAATGCCGGCATCATTGGTCAGCAAGGCGCCGCCGCCAGATGTCGTGACGAGTTTGTTTCCGTTGAACGACAATGCGGCCATTTTACCAATAGAGCCAGCGCCGCGCTTACCATGTGTCGCGCCCAACGCCTCCGAGGCGTCCACGATTAAAGTAACGTCGTATTCATCGCACAAACGCTCAATCGCAGCGTAGTCTGCACACTGCCCATAGACGTCAACCACTTGCACCGCCTTAGGCAAACACCCCGCAGCCGCATCGCGCGTCAAGGCCTCCGCCAAGAGCTCGGGGTCCATCTGCCAACTGCGCGTCTCGCTGTCGATCAGCACAGGCACCGCCCCACAGTAACGAATCACATTGACCGAGGCAACAAAGGTCAGCGTAGAGCAGTAAACTCGATCGTCGGGTTCAACACCGGCCTCCAGCATTGCCAAATGCAAAGCCGCCGTCCCTGAGGCCAGTGCCACGGCATGCTCAGCGCCCGTAATACGACACAGCGCCTGCTCGAACTCCGTCAAATGCGGCCCCACCGGCGCCACCCAGCCCGAGTCAAACGCCGCCAGTAGCGAATTGCGCTCAGCCTGCGTCATATCCGGGGGGGAGAGGTATATCCGTTCACTCATGGAGAAATAAAGTTTCAGTTGAAAGTTTGGAACCCTTGGGCAATATTACCATCTCTATTTCTCGCTTCCTTGCGACTCAATCCCACGTTTTCGTTCAGTTCCTATGCGCAAAATATTTTTTATCCTCGGCGTCGTCATCATCACCTGCTGCATCCTGGCGCTTGGCTACACGACTTTGATCTACTCCCCACCCAAGACCATGACGGGCGATCTGAAGGAGCAGATTGTCTCGGAATATGACGGCTGGAAGATTGAAGATCGGCCCCTTGCGGAAACTGAAGCGATGGAGGAAACCGTCGAAGGCATCCTTAATTTTTCTCAGGCAGTTTACCGCACCTACGAGCGTGGCAGCACCCGCATCAGTGTTTACGTCGCCTATTGGGAACCTAAAATGATGCCAGTCCGCCTCGTGCAATCTCACACGCCGGACGTATGCTGGGTGCGTAGTGGCTGGACGTTGATTCCTGAAGAAAGCGGATTTTCCGTACCCTGCAGTGTCGAAGGAGAAGAGCTTTTTAACGCAGAACGCCGCACTCTGGAAAAAGATAATCACACCGAATACGTTGCCTACTGGCATGTGCTAGGCGACCAGCTTTACGTCAACCGAACCAAGCCCGGACAGTGGGACCGCTGGGACCCCATCAAAACTCTGTTCACCTATGGCCTCCACCAGCAGCGTGAGCAATTTTTCATCCGCATTAACAGCAACAAACCCATTGACGAAATCTGGGACCTGCCACTGATGCAGGACATCCTCAAGGAGCTGGCCGAACTAACTCTGACGCCACCCGCAGCCCCGGAACAGGCCTAAACCGGCCCACCAAGGGAATACCATTTCACAAGCCGTTCCAATGGGAACAGGCCATCCCACGGAGCTTCGAACAGCGTCATCCGCCCAACATCCGGGAAACGCTCTGCGCCCATCCGCGCAGCTTGCTGAGCAAACGCCAAACGCTGCTCGCCCGATAATGCAAGGCCGATGGTCTGAATGCTGTCATCGACTAAGGCCAACGTATCTTCGATATGCTCCACTTCACGAACAGTGATGACCCGGCCATAACACGGAGCCGCCAACTGCGCGCCAGCATCGTCTAGTATGACGGTCCATGCCGTCCCTTGTGAACGCCACACTTTGCCGGTCAGCTCACCGCGTATGCGCCGAGCCTCAATGCGCGAAGCATCTTCGGGCCCCGCTGGCACAACGGGGAAACGCACCAGTGCTTTATCCAACTCTTCCGCCAATTTTTCGGCGAACGCCTGCGCAGACAAAGCGTCGCCGCGTTCAATAAAAATCGTATGCGGAGACGCACATCCCGTTTGCTCAAAGACGCAAACATCCGTGGCTGCGCGACGCGCCAATCGATTTACTGAGCGCCCGGAACCGAGCTCGCTTTGCCCAATCACCATGAACGAAAGCTTCGGCCCAAAGATAATATCTTCAGTGTTTACTTTGCGGGGCAAAGCTGAGACTGCTTCCACCGCCTCGCGTCCACCCCATGCTAAACGCACATCGGCTTCCTGAGAAATCTGCTGTGCCGAAGCAATGTCATCCCGGTCGCAATAAACCACGGCAATCGATGCCAGAACATCGTTTCCCCGCAACACGCGTCCACCCGGCGTCTTGACCTCCAAGTCACGAAACGCCTCCAATAGCATCGGCAGCACGCGCGTGTATCGGCTGGCAGCCTTCAGCAAGTTCGCATTACGCGCCAAGATCGACTGCACCAGCGTCAGCATCCCCAGCACCGGCACATTGCCCGCCAGCCAATGCACGACTAAGCCTCTATGTCGCGCGCCGAGCTGGCGCACACGGTTACCGCCGATTGGCAATGGTCCATCGAGCACGCCGCGACGCCCGTGCAAACTTTCGTCCGCTAAGCGCGCCAGCTTCTCCGGACGACACCATGTGTGGAGAAATAGCAGTCCTTGCTGGCGCAGGACAGCTAGTGGTGAATCCGTCGATGCCCAACGCTCGGCCGCCGCCGAAATCAAATTGATCAAATCATCCACAGAGTAGGCATCCAAACGCTCGCGTTCCTGTCGCAAGCGACCGGCCAAATCCGCAACCGACTCAACTACCGGCAAAGCGTCCATAGTCAAAGGCGCGTCCCATCGCCCACTTGCTGCTGGCGCGTCATCCGGTGAGAAGAGCAAACGTAGATTGCCTTGACCAACCTCAGTGCGCTTGCGGGCAGTAGCAACCTTGTCGCCCAAAATATCACCGCAACCTCGAACCTCAGCCTGCTTTGCGCGCCCCAGCACCCGGAACTGCGTGCCCTGCCAATCGCCACAACCATCACGGCCGGTGACCATCCCAATGTCATCCGTAAGCACCGAAATGCCTGGATAGCTATGCGGCAGCGGAGTCACAAACTGAAGCAAGCCAACCTGCCCATCCGGCATTGGCGCCAGCGTCTGCGGATCGCGCACAATGACTTCGGCAAAAGCGGGCGCAATCTTGTCGCCGTTGGCCGCGTCCGGATAGGTCACGCCCATCTGTTCAGTGAACCCATAAAAATCCACCACGCTCTCCGGCTCGATGCCAAACACCTGTTGCGCGCTTTGAGCAAAGGCTTCTTTTGAAACTGCTTGATCCGCCAACTTTTTCCATCCGCCCAAATGAGCGAGGTAGCTACCTTTCGGCAGTTGGATTTTCACGCCTTCTTTCGCGAGCGGTTCCAGCACCATTGAATAAACTAAAAAAGTAAAGCCGAAGAGCAACACCGGCTCATTCGAATCGGCCCAACGCTCCGCCAGCTCGTTCAATACTTTGCGTTGCAAAGTAAGCACGCCATTTTCTGGCATCATCGCGTAGTCAACCTCGCGCGCAAGATTCAGGAACCCTTGCACCGCAGCGCTGCGGGCACCCATCACCCCGCTACCTGAGCGCGGATCCGCGTCAAACACCAGCAATGGACGTCGTTTCGGTCCGAGAGCCGTCCCCAGCACCGAAGCCAGCGCACGCACTTGACGCTTTGCAGTAATGGCATCGACCGCCACCGAACTGGGCAACCCGCTCGTCGCGGAGGATTGCAATGTAGTTTTCACTTCACTGTCCGGCACCGAACGCAGCAAATCTGCCGAGTCTTTGAAAGCCTGCACCGGCAGGTAAGGGATCTCCTCAAGCGCAGCAAACTTTGATACTGCCGACAGCCCCCGCCCTTCGCAAAAGCGTCGATAGGCTGCACACGATTCAAAATGATGTCGGTAGGCATCGTGCATTGCCTCAAGCAAGCGAGCACGGCGTGCTTCACCAGCAAGGCTGTAAGGAGACGTCTTAATCAAGTCGTCAATCATTGAGCGCCCTCCAACACCTCGGCCACGGCATCCGCCGTCACCT
The DNA here is from genome assembly GCA_031296935.1 of Cerasicoccus maritimus. Lineage (GTDB taxonomy): Bacteria > Verrucomicrobiota > Verrucomicrobiia > Opitutales > Cerasicoccaceae > Cerasicoccus > Cerasicoccus maritimus. The sequence continues at coordinate 201,603 of JAVDPD010000003.1, read as the reverse complement.
CACGAGGATTATAGCGCGCACAAGGATCTTCCTGGGCACCCGCAATAATATCGTCCCCGGTCTCGTGCAGCTCACTGGGCAAAGAAGCACAGCCAACCGAGTTGACTAATTCATCAACCTCCGCAATCAGCTCATCCGCGTCCGCCAACTGCAGGCTGACAGCCAAGGCATCATATTTGACGCGGATCGTTTCATCGCCGCAATTATAGCGCATTGCCGACGCCAGCAAGCGACCAGTTGCTGCGCCATGGGCGATGCCCAGCGAACCAAGCTGATGCGCAATAGCGTGACCGATTCCAGGTATCTTTTGATTCTGCACCCAACCTGCCAAGAGCGAGGCGTTCATCATCCGCAGACAAGACGCCTCATCTACTGAATCGCGCAACAAAGTCGGCAATGCCTGAAAAATTTCAGCTGTCGCTTTTTCCGCAAGCAAATCCGCCAACGGATTCTCCAATCGCGACACGTAGCTCTCAACTGCGTGCGCCAGGGCATCAAGTCCCGCATGCGCAATGACTGCCGCAGGGCTACCGACCACCAAACGAGGGTCCAGCACTGCGACATCCGGCAAAAGCTCCGGCGACGCGAGCGCATGTTTGCGCCCAGTGGCTTCATCAATCAACAGCGCCGACGAGCTCACCTCGGAGCCTGTGCCCGCCGTCGTGGGAACAGCGGCAAACTTAGCTTTGCCACGCAAAGTTGGAATACCGCCGGCCAGCAGCAAGCGTTCGCGATCAACCGCCGGGTGTTCATACAAAACCCAAGCAACCTTCGCGCCATCGATCACCGAACCGCCACCAATCGCGATTATCCAGTCTGGTTGAAATTCTTCCAATTCGCGCAAGACCGGCGCTAGCGAAGTCACGCTCGGCTCTCCACGCGGCATCGAAATCAGCTTCACCACATCAGCGCCGACAGAGCGCTCGATCACGTCCGCATGTTGTCGCAGCACCGAAGGCGAAACCAGCACCGCCGCCTTCGCCGCATCAAGCGCACGCAAGGCGCCCAGCGATCCGCTGCCGCTGAAGAGTTCTCCAGCCGAGACAAAACGGGGCAATGGCAATCGGAGTTGAAGCATGATATAAAAATCAAAAAATGAATGGCGCGCGCCAAAAGGTCAATCGCCAGCCTGGCGGAGTTCCTGGCGTTTCAGCTTGCCGCTGTCCGTCCGCGGCAAGGCATCAATGCGAATATATCGCTGCGGCGTTTCGTATACCTGCAACTGCGTCCGGCAATGCTTGGTCAAGACATCGGCATCCAATTCTTCGGTCGCAACATAATACGCACACACCTCGCCCTTGCCCACCACCGCAGCTTCAGCCACGCCCGTGAATTGCTCCAAGACTCGTTCAACTTGCAGCGGATTAATTTTATAGCCACCCAGGTTAATGATGTCGTCAGCGCGTCCCGTGATGTAGAGGTAGCCATCCCCATCGAGGTGCCCCAAGTCGCCAGTATGCAGCACGCCATTGGGCAAGGTTGCTTGAGTCAGTTCGTCGTCGCACCAATAGCCCGGCGTGACCGTCGGGCCACCGATCAACACTTCCCCCGTATCGGCGATTTTCAAATCCACGGCATTCATAGGCTGACCAACTGAACCGTAGCGATCGGGACCGGCTTCAGTCAGTGAAATATAAGTGGAGCGAGAGGCTTCCGTGAGCCCGTAATAAACCAAGACATTGAGATCCGGCAACGCCGCTTGCAGCTCGGCGGCGCGCTCAGGAGGCAAAGGCGCGGAGTTCACGACCATGAAACGTAGTCCTTGTGCCCGCTCGACAAACACTTCGCGATAACGATCCAAAAGTAGACTCACCCCCAAGGGCGTCGTCGGAAAACCCGTCGCGCCAAATGACTCAATCGCCTTCAACACACGTCCGACGCGCGACATGCCCGGTTCGAGGTAAACCGCACCGCCACATAGCAAATTACACAGCATATGGCCCAACCCAAAATTGTGCGAAAGCGGCAGCGTGATGACTTCGCGATCCGCCGGAGTGTAACCCACAAATTCTGTGATATTCTGTAGCGCCGTCAGCACATTGGCCTGAGTCAACATCACACCTTTCGGCTGACCAGTAGTGCCAGTAGTGAACATCAGCGAGGCCAGATCATCGGGCGCGCGATTCACCGCTTCGCCCAAAGGAGCCGCAGAGAAGATGTCCTCCCACGGCGATTGCGCGTCGAGCACAACCTTCGGCTCGGCCCGTTTAACGATGGCGCGAAATTGCGCCTCCGGCATTGCGGGGTCCAATGGCGTAGTCACCGCGCCCGCCCATTGAACACCGAAAAATGTTTCCACGAAACGGACGCTGTTGGGCAGGCGAATCGCGACTCGATCGCCTGGCGCAACTCCTTGGGCAATCAACCAACCCGCGATGCACTGTGCGCCCAAGGCTAGTTCGCCATAAGTTAGCGAACGCGACGCATCCGCTACGGCGACTTTATTCGGCCACTGGCTTTGCCCTTGGGCAAGGATGTCAGCTAGTTGTTGCATGGCCGTATGCGCTGGTGTTTATCTCCAGCAGATTGCTGCGTTTACGATGCCTGATAGCGGCGCAAGGCATCCTGAAAATCGCCGACCGTTTCGAGGTCGACCGCATCAGCGACATCGAACGTAATTTTAAATTCCCGCTCCACCGCCATGATCAAATTCATGTGCGCCAGCGAATCCCACTCGGGCAGGTCGCCCGCGCCGAGCTCATCGGAATACTGGCCCGGCTCTATCTTCAATTGGGCAATGATCAGGTCGCGAAGTTTGTCTTCCATTTGCTTCTAGGAATTGTCGGCTTGCCTGCGATAAGTCAAGCGCTGCTAGCGTTGCCGCTTGCGTGCAAACACTGGACGCCCCGGCATCGTGGCCAGCGTCACGCCTGGCTCGACGTCGCCCGCGGCAAACGTATTCGCGGATACGCGCGCCCAGTCACCAATGCTAATACAGGGCTGTAACACCGCATTGCTTCCGAGGAACGCGCCCTTGCCTACCCGGCAGCGACCGGTGACAACCGCCCCCGGACATAGCTGCGCGCCAGCGCCAATCTGCGCCTCATGGCCAACCACTGCGTGGACATTGATCAGCGCCTGGTCTTCGATCACCGCTTCCGGCGCAACCGAGGCAAAGTGACCGATGAAACAACCCGCGCCGACCTGGGCGTTGCTGGCGACCTCTGCTTTCGGGCTGACCAAAGTCGCTGGCGTAAGCCCTTGAGCAATGAGTGACTCCGCCAAACGTAGGCGAACCTCGTTGTTGCCAATTGCCACATGAAAATAGGTGCCATCAGGCAGCGTCGCCGCAACTTCAGTTGGCGCGCCCAAGACCTTCAAACCGCCCATTGATTCACCCGACGCGACTTGCTCGTCCGCCAAGCCAACGAGTTCCCAATTAGCCATGTCCGCGTCATTCATTGCCTTGGCGAGCCAGATGGCTTCCAGACAGAAACCGCCAGCGCCAACGATGAGTAAGGGTGTAGGCATGATTTAATTAAATGAGTGCGGAGCTGGCGTTCAACTCAATTGATAAGGACCCTCACCGGCAGCCACCAACTCGACTAGTCCGCTCATCGGGTCGTGAAACCACATTATAGGGCGCCCGAATGCGGCACCAATAACCGCTTTTCCCAAGGGGATACAGCCGGACTGACGTAATTGAGCAGCAGCCGCATTAATGTTTGCCACCTCGTAAGCCACATGATGCAACGAAACTTTGCGTTGCAAAGCACGATGTAAATGGCTCGCATCCGAATCGGGCGAAATGAGCTCAACCCAGTGGAACTCACCTTCATTTCGCAACAAGCATACACGCGCCTGTTGGCCCGCATCGTGAATCACCTCACCGCAAAGTTCGTAGCCCAATGCGTTTTTCCAATGCTGCTGCGCAATTGCCAAATCTGCCACCAAGTAGCCAATGTGATGGAACCGCATGCGTTGCACGTCGCTCATTTTGCTTCTCCCATAAATTCTGGCATTGTCGCCTCACCCTCCGGCGAGATGCCTTCTCGACGGATAACTTTCACGAAAGTCATGAGCATGATTTTAATATCGAGCCAGAAGCTTTGGTGATCCACGTACCAGACATCCAAACGAAATTTCTCCTCCCAAGAGATGGCGTTGCGACCATTGATTTGCGCCCAACCGGTGATACCCGGGCGAACCTCATGGCGACGCGCTTGCTCCGGCGAATAACGCTCCAGATAACGAACCAAGAGCGGACGTGGTCCGACAAAACTCATTTCTCCCCGTAGGATATTCAACAACTCCGGGAGTTCATCCAGACTCGTGCCGCGCAGCCAGCGCCCAAACGGAGTCATACGCTCAGCATCCGGCAGCAGCTCACCTTGGCCATCACGGGCATCAGTCATCGTGCGAAATTTGATCAGCCCAAACACCTGGCCACGTAGCCCCGGACGCGCTTGCCGAAAGAAGACGGGACTCCCCAACTTGAGGCGAACCATCACTGCCAAAACCACCAAGACTGGCAGCAGAGCGAGCAGCAAAAGAAGCGCTAAGAGAAAATCAAATATGCGCTTCATAGTAACGGATCGCGTGGTGGACGAATTAAAGTCTCCAGTAATCAAAACCGGCATCGATCGAGGCCTGTCGTTCAAAGACACCTCTCACATCCACCAAGCATGGCTTATCGCCAGAGCACAGCGCGCGTAGCTTCGCCAGAGTCAGCTTTTCGCAGAACTCACGATGGCGCACCGCCGCCAGCACGCCTTCAAACAGCACATCCGCAGGCGGCTCCTTCACGACTTCGACGCCGTGCTCCGCTTGCACTTCTTCGGGGTCCGCCATTGGGTCGCAAATGACCGGCTCTACGCCAAACTTCCGCAAGTGTTGATAGACATCGACGATGCGCGTGTTGCGGATATCCGGCACATTTTCCTTGAATGTCCAGCCGAGGATCAAAACCTTCGCCCCCTTGACCATGCTACCCGCACGGATTAAGCCGTGAATTACCTGCTGACCGATGTATGGCCCCATCCTGTCATTGATGCGGCGGCCGGCCAAAATCAAGTCCGGGTGATGCCCGACCTCCTGCGCCTTGTGAGTCAGGTAATACGGGTCAACGCCAATGCAATGTCCGCCAACCAAGCCCGGCTGGAACGGCAAGAAATTCCACTTCGTGCCAGCCGCCCGTAACACTGCGTCCGTATTGATCTCCAGACGGTCAAAGAGCACCGCGAGCTCATTCATCAAGGCGATGTTCAAGTCGCGCTGAGTGTTTTCGATGACCTTGGCAGCTTCAGCCACTTTGATGCTTTCAGCACGATACACTCCGGCTTCGATAACCGCGCCGTAAAGGTTCGCCAAATAGTCCAAACTTTCGGCGGTATCACCTGCGACAACCTTGGTAATTTTATCGACCGTGTGCTCTCGGTCACCCGGGTTAATGCGCTCAGGAGAATAACCAACGAAAAAGCCCGACTTCCATTTGTAGCCGCTCTCTTCTTCCAAAATCGGCACGCAAATCTCTTCAGTGAGTCCCGGATAAACGGTGGACTCATAGACAACGATTGCCCCCTCTTTCATGTGCTTGCCGACCATTTTACTGGCCGCACAAACTGCCTTGAGGTCAGGGCGACGGTGAGCATCAATCGGCGTTGGCACCGTCACAATAAACACATCGACCTGGAGCAAATCGTCATGGCTACACGTGAACTCGACGGAAGACGCCTGCAAGGCTTCGGGCTCGGCTTCGCCAGTCAGGTCATAGCCGGACTTCAACTGATCAACTCGTGTTTCGCTGATATCAAAACCGACCACCTTAAACTTACGCGCTAAGCACAGAGCCAGCGGCAATCCAACATAACCAAGGCCTACAACGGCAATTCGGGCATCTTCAAGTGAGCGAAACATAATTTTTGAAAAGTATAGCAATAGCAGCTTGCAGCATTCCAACAACACCGAAGTCACCGCACGGTCTTAGGAACATCCTTCACCTTGTCCTCCGTGTCATGCAGCATGTCTTCAAAATTCGTGCTCCATGCGCTCAAGTGTAGTCCTTTGCGGGCGGCAATCTCCTTGAGTTGGTCGTGATGATCATCACGCAGCTCGGCAGTGATCACGATTTCATCGATGTCATTTTCCTCCAAAATAGACTCCAGCTCATCCAAGGGACCTAAAACCCGGACTCCGTGCACGTAGCGGCGGCGCAAATTCAGGTCATCATCAACGAAACCAATAATTTTGCGCGTCGCCATCTCATCAGGGTGAATCAACCGGAGCTCACGCAAGTAGAGGGAGCCTCGATTACCCGCGCCATACAGCAAGATATGCCGAACAACATATCGGTTACTGGCACGCTCTTCCAATGCCGTCACCAGCATCCATTCACGTATAGTCTGCATGATCACGCGGGGCGCAAAGATGCCAAACATGGAAATGTAGGAGAAGACCGCGCAAATCCGAATATTCGCTAACTGAATATCCGCCTCAGCTGCTGAGAGGAACGAGAAAGTCAGCAAGATGCCAATGTTGAGAGAGAAAAACAACAGCAGATAATCGCGGAAATTACCACGCGACCAAACGCGCGAATAGGTATTGCCCAGCACTAACAACAGGAACACCGGAGAAATCCAAACCGGCAGTAAACGCGCCCAATCTCCCATGCCCAACTGTTGCATCTGAGGGATTTCCAGCAGCATGGCAGCAACCAAGCTCACTGATAGCCAAAACAAATCCCATACCGGATAGAAAACCATTCCATAGAGTGCGCGTCCCGGTCGCTTAATGCCTTGAACTAACAGGCGCCCGGTATCCCAGATCTCTACATGCACTACATGACGCACCACCACGTAAACCCCGGCAATGAAAACAATGAGGAAGAGCCCAACCATTGCCTTATTGATGAAAATCGTGAAGAGGCCAATCGTCACGAGCAGGAAATTACCCACATACATCAGGAGCGCCACTTTCCTCTGAGAAAACCCTGCTTCCAGCAATCGGTGATGCAAGTGATCTTTGTCCGCGCCCATGATTTTGGGGCCATCGACCTCACCTGCCATTTTCGCCGATAAACGACGCGCTGAACGACGCCAGACCGCTAACACCGTGTCCATAATCGGAACGCCCGCCGCCAAGAAAGGAACTCCGATGCTGACCAGCACTGTGGACTTGCCAGCGCTTTCCAGCGCCAAGGCCGCTAAAGTAAACCCAAGGAACATCGAACCCGTGTCCCCAAGAAAGATTTTTGCAGGGTGAAAATTATAACGCAAAAAGCCTAATACGGAGCCGATAAGCGCAAGCGCGATCAGCGAATCCGCCGTTTCTTCCCGAAGCAAAAACGCAGCGCCAATCCCCAAACAAGAGATCACCGCCAGCCCACTACAGAGGCCGTCAAGACCGTCAATCAGGTTGAAGGCGTTGATGAGCGCGACGCACCAGATAATCGTCAGTGCGAGGTCCAAGAACCAAGGCAGATTAATCCCTAAGATCGAATCGAATCCGCGGTCTGAGAGAACAAATAATATGACACTCGCAACGACTTGGCCGCCAAGCTTAGTCAAGGGACGCACACCCTTGATGTCGTCCCAGACCCCAACGGCGCAAAGGACGCCAGACGCCAAAAGGAAGCTCTGCCACCAATCCATGTCCAAGCGCCCATTAAACCAATTGGCCTTCTCGTAAGCCATAGGCCAAATATAGGCAAATAGACAAACTAAAGTGAAATTAAACGCCACAAAAACCGCCAATCCGCCCGCACGTGGAATTGGCTTCGTGTGAATTCGCCGCTCATCAGGCAGGTCGATCATCCCCAGTTTGGGCCCCAGCCAGATCATCATTCGCGTGAGAATCAGGGATACAACGAAAGCAATGCCAAATACAGCAAAGTATTTAGTCAGGTCATTCATTAGAACAGTTGGGGAGAATAGGCATGACGGTAAGCTAAACTCCCTACTTTAGTAGGCGTGCAAGGGGCAAGCCGAAAGAGTTCTCGGTCAGAATGAATACTCGTAGGGCAAGATGCCGCCATTGCAATTCCGGTTGGGAAAATAACCCATGTCGTTCGCTGCTGGAGGGCAACGCTTCGTCGTTGCCGCATCCTGCTGGAGAAGGCCAATCCAGAGCAAATTCATACACACCAGCAAACCGCGGCAACGACGAAGCGTTGCCCTCCATTGGACGCAGCACAAATACATACGCGCCACCCAACTGCGTCAACGACGAAGCGTTGCCCTCCACGGTACGCACCTCCAGAAAACGTTCTCAATCATGCCAATGCAGGACGTTCAATTCTCCTTGATAGGGCCAATCATCAGGATCGTTGACCAGACCAGCGCGCACTGGGTTATTGCGCACATATTACCACTTCTCAGAATAGCTCTCACCACTTCTCAGTTGTCGATCCCAGGCATCGAGCTGCCAAATCGGCTGCTGAGCAGGACTCGGCCATTCCAAAGACGCCAATGATTTCCAATACTGAACCCAACGCTTAACGCGCACATGATCCAGACGGGCCGGCGAGCAAAAGAAATGAATATGATCAGGCATGATCATGTATCTCCCCACCAGCCAATGGTCTGCCTTTAACCAACATTGAACCAATAGTCGATGAATGTCGTTATTGGCCAAAATGGGTTTACGACCTTCCGTACATACGGTGACAAAAAGGATATTAGCCCGACTACCGATATCAAAAACCGGCTGTCTTGCCGGATGTTTCCGCTCAGGAACTGCCATACATCAAAAACTTGGAGGGCAACGCTTCGTCGTTGCCGCACCCTGCTGGCGAAGGCCAATCCAGAGCAAATTCATACGCGCCAGCAAACCGCGGCAACGACGAAGCGTTGCCCTCCATTGGACGTTCCAGATGATCGCTACAGCTTCTCAATAGTTGGTGCCTCTTTACGATATTGGAGATCAATCGACTGAACCTCCAGCCAATCGCCACCTTGCTGTGCGCAGACACGCATGCCCACTGACACGCGGCGGGCGCCTTCAGGAATGCGACATGCCGTTGCCAATGTTATCCAATCAGGGAATGCGCCAGGGTATATGCGATCACGATAGATTGGCTCGGTTGTTTTCCCATCGGCCGTCATAAAATACAGAACGACCTCCACAATACAGCCCAGGCTGACCACACCGCGCAGCGTCGCCTCGACCTTCATCTCGCCAGAAACTCCCGCCGCAAGATCCAACCAACGGTAGATACTGCCAAAATCCGAACCTTCAACACGCAAACGCTCAGATGGCTCCAGCAAACGCCGCACTGACATTTCCTCTGAGGGAGACATCGTGGTCACCCATCCCCGTCGAAACTTCTCAGGACCAACCGATTCCGGACCAGCACCCAGAACATCGCCATCAAAAATCGACTCAGTGAAATCTTCCGAACTGACAGTCTTCCAGCTCGCACTCCACCTGGCCAACGGATCAAGACCATCCATCAGCTTGATCATTTCGGGACTCCTGGGCAGCAACGTTCGATCGACCGCCAACCAAGTCGCACGGCAATCGTGGAACCGATCAATTTGCGCTTGCGGCGGCTTCTCTCCATCCCCCTCACTCACCAGCGCCAACCATGCATCATACAATTCTGCTCCGGCAACAGTCACCAGCCAGGCCTTTTCAGTCTGCCCAATAAGCCCCATCACCTTTGCCTTATGATCGACATCTTCAATGCTTTCCGCTGCCTTGATCGCTTGCGCCAAGCAAAGGCCCATCTCTTGGCGGCGTTCCTCGGGATACAACGCAAACTGATCCGGGTTATTCCAATATTTCAGCCAAAAGCCATCACCAGGCTGCGTCATCCAAGCTTCTTCGGCTTCCGCAAAAAAACGGGACATCGCCGGCCCTGCGGGTCCGTAGGCGATATCAAAATAGCGCTCAAGCAGTTCCTCATGATCTTGGTCGACATCCCACGCCAATTGCCCGGCCAGCCAATACTTTGGCGCATCAAAGCCCCAAACAGGATGCCCCGAGAAAAACACGCCACGAGCTCCATGCCTCCACAGAAACTCCAAACTCTCCGCTTCAATCGTCGGGAAATAACGCGGGATCAAATACGGCTGCCCCTGGTAATATTCCCAAGCGCCCAGCATCTCAGGACCAGCCTCGGACCATGCCTCGATCAAGGCTTCATCTTCGCGGCGATACCGGGTATCATACCACTGGCTCTGATCCGTGCAAATGTAGGGCATCACATTGCCCGCAAGCGGGAAGCTCGGCGGCAGCTCCGTCCACATGTAAGCAAGCTGAGTCACTACCACTGGATGTACCGCATCTGCCGCTGCCTCCGCGACCTGATTAGTAAAACCAAAGACCAGGTCGGAATAATTTGGTTTTCGACGAAAGTAACGAAATGGCTGCAAGAACTCACGCGTTCTCTCGGAATCATCATACCGAATCGAATCATTAGTCGCGACCGAAACCGTCAATAAATCTGCGTCGCCTTCTTGCCGATCACCTACATATTCAGCAGCACTTTCAATCACTTTGTCGTTCAATAAATCTGGCTGAGAACCATTACCCCTAACATCACTCAACGGAACATACCGTCCAAACCGCCAGGCCAGCCAATCTGGATTCTCCGACATGATTGCACGCGAGAAAATGCGGTGCAGATTGTGGTTAAATTGAAAGTGGCTGCTGGCACCATTCCGTAAAGCCCAAAGCCCATTCTCATTCTCAGGATTCAACGCGCCGCCTAGCAAAAACTTGCGATCATAAAAATCCGGACGCAAATCACGCCAACCTGCCCGCAGCGTAAAACGCGACTGGCGCGGAATGCGCTCACCCAGCTCGCCGGGAAAAACCCAGGCACAGCCCAGCGATTCTTGCAAAAACCGATACACCCCGCTGCGGGTCGCCAGCGGTGTGCTGCCATTGATCACCAAGCGTCGCGGGTGCGCCAGAATCGATGTCCGCTCCCACGAGCAACTCGCCAACAACTCACGTTGACTATCACCCGTCACGGGTCGCCCATCCCATGAACCATGAATGCGGTCCACCCGAGCACGAACCGTATCGCCAATGAATATGCCATCGGCAACAACCTCGCCACTGGGCTCCGGCAGCACCGGCCATTCCTGCCCCGAGGCAATGCTCAAGATGCGCCCCAAGTCTTCCGCCACTTGGCGAGCCGGCGAGTCAGCCGCCACATTGGCTGGATAATAAATTGGGCCGATGATCGAATCATCAGCCCAAACCACCACCGATTCAATCAGCGGCGTCCGACGCGGCGCCGCCTGGAGCAAGCTAACGCATAAAACAGCAACCCAAAGCAGCCACAGATACTTCATCGTTCGATAGCCTCCACGAAGCGCTGCATCAGCGCCGCTTTGCTCAAGCCCGACTCCACCGCTTGGCGACCGATACGCCCCTTGGCTTCCACTGCTGCCGGATCCATCTCCGCCAGTTGACGGAATAAAGTTTCGGCGGTATCGACGTCGTCATGATCAACCCGCCAACCGCAATCGTGTTCCTTCAAAACATCTCCCACGTGGCACTCCTGCGGCCCAAGCAATAGAATCGGTTTAGCCAGCGAAAGGGCGTTGTAAAACTTACACGGATGCACCACGCCGACCATCTTCTCGCCCATGCTCACCAAGTGCAAATCCGCCGCCGACAGCGAATACTTGATTTGATCGAGAGGCTGATACGGAAGCGCTAAGATGTTGTTTGGCTGATGCTCGGCAATGGCCGCCTCGACGTCTTGCTTCCCCAGACCGCCGCCGATAAAAACGAACACGACCTGCGGACAATCCTGCATACGCAGCGCCGCTTGAATCACCGTCCCCAGCGGATGCACCACCGAATGGTTGCCGCTATACATGACCACAAATTTGCCCTCCAAGCCATGCGCCTTGCGGAACGGATTCTCCGCATGTTCAACGCGCTCCAGGTAAGTTTCCATCGGCCAAGGTGGTATCTCATGATGCACGCACGATGCGTCAGGCCACTTCCGCTGCATCGTCGCCTGCATAAAACGGTCAAGGGAAATCACATCCGCTGAGGCAGCCAAAGCACGCCGGTTCAACCAATCGAACACTTTCACCATGGGATGGCTTTCGGGCAGAATATTTTGCACCACCACTTGGTCCGGATTAATGTCCATCACCCAAAACTTCACCTTGATGCGGCGCAGTAAACGCAAGGCTACGGCCACCCCGCTACCCATTGGTGGAGACGTCGTCACCAGCACCGCATTAGGCTTACGCATAAACAACCCATGCAAAAATGCCTGGAAGCAAAAGAGCAATTGCCCGGCTAAACGCTGCTTGATGCTTCCCTTCCCCAATGATGAAAACGGCAGTCGGCGTATCTGTACTCCATTACGAACTTCCCGCTTCGGAAATTGCTCCTCCGGGTTATCGTAACCGCGATCAGCTGTTAGTACGACAACTTCCCAGCCACGCGCCGCCATCTCTTCGGCCGCATCCGCCATGTATTGCCCCACCGCTGCCGGATCGGGCACATAAACCTGAGAAATGAGTAAGAGTCGTTTCGGCATGTTAATAAATCAGAGGGGAGATACCTTTAAACAGGAAGATCGGAAAAAACGGAAAAGGATATCCCCGCAAAACTGGAGGGCAACGCTTCGTCGTTGCCGCAACATGCTGGAGTAAGCATTGTCATTAGAATAAAACAATCGGTCCAGCGGGACGCTGGCGGCAACGACGAAGCGTTGCCCTCCATAAATGGCTTCATTCACCTTTTAACAATCGTCGGTAGAGCGCCGCATACTGTCCGGCAATTCTCTCAGCCGAAAAACGCTGGGCATTGACGCGGCCTTTTTCGATCAGCCCAGCGCGCCAATCGCCATCGGACAACAACCGTTCAAATCCTGCCCGCATCGATGAAACATCAAGCGGATCTACCAGGCACGCACCATCGCCAGCCGTGTCACTCATCGGCTCGATATTCGACGTTATCACAGCACGCCCAGTTCCCTGCCCTTCCACAATCGGCAAACCAAACCCTTCAAAAGTCGATATCAGCGAGACGATATCCGCCGCCCGGTATTCTTCCACAATCTCCTCCGCCGACAAATTCTGAGCCGTGCTCAGCTTAATCTTATTCTCTCTAAATGCATCCACCTGTTGCTCAGTCGGCTCGCCAATTAAGCGCAGCTCGACATCCAGCCCGCGCAATGCTGCTGCCAGCCGCTCAAGGTTTTTGTTCACCTTGGTTCCCAAACACAAAATGCGCGGCGTGCGTTGCGGGAACTTCTTGGGATCAAATTGAAACGCCGACGAAACCGGATCCGGAATGACCTCCGCATGCGGAATCTGTTCCCCGATCAACCGCTCAGTCGCCCGACGCGAGCTTTCCGAAATAAAGGTGACTACCTGCGCGCGCCGAATCGGCCCTCTGAACCAGAGGTATTCAAACACCCGCTTTTTCCATCCACTGAAGGCATTCGTGTCGCCGGTGTCATGAATCGTCAACACCAGTCCCCGGCGCGGCAAAGCCATCGCCAGGTAATGAACTTCGCCGGTAATGTGATTCACCTCGCCCACATGACGCTTGGCCTGCTGACAATTCTCCCACATCGCTCGCGGCACCGCTGCCCGGTGCGGACAGAAAAACTCCGACTGCACAATGTCCTGCGGCAAAGCGCCCCTCACATCCGCAAACACCTGCTCCATGCTAAACGCACAGCCTTGTTTACGGTAATGAAAAGTAACGTTCATTCAAAGCTGGAGAGCAACGACGAAGCGTTGCCCTCCACAAAAACGTTATTCACCGTGCTCAACCCACTCGGCCTTGCGCTTTTTGATGAATTTAGCGGGATTCCCACCGACAACATCATAGGGCGCCACCGATTTCACCACCAAGCTGCGTGCGCCGACAATGGCGCCTTCTCCCACCGTAACGCCGGGCCCAACAAAAGAGCCCGCAAACACCCAGGAACCACGTTCCAAACGAATGGGCGCCGTCGTTAAGTCCCGCGATGGGCTTTCAATATCATGCGACGCCGTGCAAAGATAAGAATATTGGCTAACCGTGCAATCAACGCCAACGGTGACTTGATCCACACAATAGCAATCTACAAAGTCCCCCAAACAACTGCGCTCCAGCATTTCCAACTTCCAAGGAGCATAGATACGCGCGCTAGGATATACCACAGCACTCTCTGCAATCTTTCCACCGAACAACCGCAACAGTAAGCGCCGCCAACCGAAGAATGTGCGCGGACTGGGTCGAAAAAGAATGCCCCACACGACTCCCCACATGGCGCGCCCCAACTTATTTTTAAAACCCAGTTCCGAATGATAGCTCTCTGGATAAAAATGACGACTCTCGTTAGCATTCATAGACATGCCCTTTGCCCTGAATTATGCGTAGATCCTGCAATGGAAAATGAACCCAGCCTAAGCAACCGCCTCCAACCACTCTGCCCAACTGACATATGTATTAGACCGATCAAAACGCTCCTTAAACAAGCGCCCCGCATTAATTCGAGCACGCTTCAATAGCTCAGAATTCTCTAAATACAGACGAATGGCACCGGCCATGCTTTCAATATCACCGCAGACATATTCTGTTCCGCAATCAAAGTCGGACATCAACTGCGCCATCTCCCCCGGCAAGCTGTTAACGATAGCCAAACCAGCGGCTAGATACTCACCGGCTTTGTAAGGGACTGCCACTTGGGACTCCGGTCGCATCGGAATGACGCCGATATCAACGCTGCCGAGCAAATCCTGTAACGCTTCACCTTCCAGATATCCATGAAAGCGAATCTGCTCCGATAAATCAAGCTCCTCAACCAAACGATGTAGATTGGCTTCTTGCTCTCCCTGCCCGGCTAGGTCCAGTGAAACCGCCGCTCCTTCTTTGAGCAAAAGTGCTACCGCGCGAATCACGGTCTCCAGGTCATAGACCCTTCCCATGGCACCCAGATAAAGTAAACGAACCACGCCACCAACCGGCTCGGAAAGCACTCCGCCTTCAGGCGGCAAAGGCCAAGCTCCTAAGTAACAGACATGAGACGGCTGATGGCTCCCCTTGTTCACCGCCCAGACTTGAAAAGTGTCCGACTGAGCCGAGAGTGCATCAACTGATTGAACTGCTTTGTGCGCCTGACGAAACCAAGGCCGCAACACCAAACGCATCATTGCAGAAGCTCCTGGGAAAGCAGGCGCCAGCATCAGGAAATTATCCGGCCAGGCATCCATGATATCCATCACGACTTTGCAGCCACACCGAACACGCCACTCAGAAGCAACTTTAGCCGTTCCCATCGGCGGCCAACTACAGAGAACCAAATCGGGCGGCGTGGACTCCAACATGTTGCCGCCCTCAACATTTAAATGCTGAGCATAAGCTCGATGATTCCGTAATCGCGCGAGTCCGACATTCCGAGCATAAGGCGGCGCTTCAATCAGTCTTAACTGAAAAGCACCTGCATCCTGAAGCGCCGACTCGTCGACTCGACGCCTGGCTTTCCGCCGATGACTCCAATCGGAGCTCCACCAAACAACCTCATGCCCACGTTCAGACAAAACTCGAGCCAACGACCAATAACGCTGTGGACGCCCTTCGCCTGGGATATCATCAAATGGATTGAGCAGCCAGATCCTCATGCCGACCCATTATTCAGCCCCAGTAAATCACGCCAAACGTCACGGTGGCGTTCGCGGGAGAAGCGCTCGACAAAGCGTTCGCGCGCGGCTTCCCCACACTTTAATCGCCTCTCCGGATCTCTCACCAGAGAATCCATTGCATCTCGCACGCTACGTGCATCGACCACAGACAGCATGGCGCCGCAATCTGGAGTCACTGTAGTTGGAATCTCCGCAATGTCCGACGTAACAATCGCACAACCATGCGCCATCGCCTCCAACAAGGCCAATGGTTGCGCCTCTACCGGATAAGTAGTTGGTAAAACAAAGATGTGGGCAGTCTCTAAAGCTTCTTTTTTTGCCTCTCCCTGAACCCCAGGCGTCCACTCCACCTTGATCCGAGAAGAAGCATTGATTGCATCAACCTGTTCCCTGATCCATGCCGCGGCTTCTGGTATCGACTTGAAGCGCTGATCAAACTCACTGACGACCACCGGCCCACATAGACGCGCTTCGATCAACGGCCCATCTTCCTGCGAAAGCTCGGCCAAGGCTTCCAGAAATTCCGGGTAACCTTTGGTATCATAAAGCGTACTCAGAAAAAGAACACGTAACGGCGTTGCGTTCCGATGCTTTGCCGTAACTTCATCACTGGTGAGCGCCTCATACTCACAGGTGTTTGGCACAACTGCAATAGAATCAGCAGCAATACCTAACTTTTCCAAAGACGCTTCTTGCCGAGGCCCAACGCAACAAAGTTGATGCGCCTGCCGAGCAACCCAACGCAACATACGCGCAGGCAAATCGCTCTTATACCAACGGGTAAAGACCCCTCCATTGAGCGCAGCAAAAGTTCGCGCATCGCGCCTTGAGCGCCAAGTGGCAATCTTTAAAGCCAACCCGTCACGCACCATGGCAAATGGCGTCTGCCCCACCGCAACATGAACCGCATCCCAGCCGCCGGGCCCGGTCATCATCCCCCAATACGCCCTCACCAACTTCACAGCTAAGCCAATATACCGCGAAAAGGCATTTCCAGAACAGCTCCGGTCCAAGTGCGGCAGCTCGCAGCATTCAATCGTGACCGCTTTGCAGGCCAGTATCTTCATGGCAAGCTGCGAAGCAATTGCCTGCCCGGAAAACCCTTGTTCTACTCCAATGTAAATGAAGAGAATGCGCATCAACACATAAATGAAGGCTCTTCGCCACTGCCTAGCAGCCATGAGTATAGCTTCTCATGTTGCTCCGCAACATGGTCCCACGAATATTTTTCCCTCACGAGGTCGTAGCCGGCATCACCCATAGCGCGTAAGTCAGCATCAGGACGATTCAGAAAGTCTAACAGCCCTTGAGCTAAGCGATCATTGTCCAGATGCAATTCTGTCGCTGCATTTGCAGTGAAACCATCCTCCAAGTTGCACGCTGCAGTCATTGCCACGGGCAAACGATAAGCCCATGCTTCCAATACACCCATCGGGAGACCTTCACTGTACGAGGGAAGTATGAAGGCACTGGCATGGCGCAGAGCGCTTGCCTTATCTTGTGCGTGGAGAGCGCCGACAAATCGCACATCTTCTGCCAGTCCTCGATCCGCAATTTCTGTATCTAACTCCCGACGATGATCCCCCTCACTCCAACCCGCAATTGCAATAAACCACTCGTCACGAATCTTTGGACTATCTTTGACGACGCTCGCCCAAGAACGAATCAATGGAAGCAGCCCTTTCTTGGGGTGTATTCTTCCGAGAAACAAAAGCGCTTTACGATCATCAGGCAACCACACGGGAAGAGGTAAATCAACATCCTCAGATGGCAAATCAACTCCATTGGGTATGACCGCAATCGGATTCCGAAGCCCATATTGACGCACACTTTCGGCTTCCTGAAGGCATAGAGCGCTAATGCATGAAGCCCGCTTTAGATGCTCGTTCTCGATAACCGCGCCAAAGAGCTTTTTATTCCACCGAGAGTGTTGTACTGCCCATGCATCGAGCATCCCATGAGGAGAAACGACATAGGGACACCCATAACTATTTGCAAAACGAAGGTTCCGCCATGATGTCATCGTCCACAACCCGTGGGCATGCGTTAGCGCCGGACGCAATTCAGACAGACGAGATTTGATCCCTGGCGCGTAGGCAAGCTGAGCAGGACCTATTGTGGGATACGCTTCCAGATTAACGGTGCCCCACCACCCCATGTCGTTCTCTAAGTCGTTATCTCTGGAGCAAAAAACATTTGGCGCGAATAAGTCCCTCCTCCCCAAAGCTCTCGAAAGCGATGCAAGTGCGACTGATATACCACCGCCTTTACGAGATCCCAAAGCGGTAAGCATCGCCATTTCGATTGGCTCGCTAAGCAGCGCTTCGCTATTATCCATCTGAGGGATTGAGGATTTCTCCATACAGTTTTTCATACTGACATACCATGCTCGGAACTGAAAAGCCCAGTGCTACATCCATACCTCCTGTTTTAAGGCGTGATTGCAGCGCTTCATCCTCACAGACCGCTAATATCTCATCTGTCCAGTTGCTTACATTTAACTCATCCACAATCATCGCGGACTCACGATGTTTAAGAAATTCACGTGTCATATTGTTTGATGCAGCAACAACTGGTAACGAAACCGCTAGAGCTTCAAGAACAACATTGGAGCAACCCTCTCCACGCGAAGGGAATACCAATGCATCGGCATCTACGCCAAAGGCCTGCCAATTCGATTTCTGCCCCGCAAAAACAATTCGATCAGCAACTCCGTGCTTAGCTACTCGGTCTCGAATAATTGCTGCGTGAGCGTGCTCACAATCACCAAAGAGCGTGAGATGAACATCAATACCCGCCTCTACCATATGGGCAATTAGATCAACCAAGAAACAGAGATTTTTGTCAGGAGAGATACGACCAGCATACATCAGTTTGACTGCTGCCGTAGTTTCAAGGGACTGAGGAGGCAAAGATCGCAGGCGCTCAATCTCTAAACCATTAGGAATAGTCTGCAAATGTCGCTTTGCTGCTAACTTTCTGAATATCAAAGGTTCGGCGTGTACTCGATAATTTGCGACGATCTTACGACTGAAGCAGTGTGCGAGCAATCCGCAGTAGTCACGAGTAAGTTTACGCCAATCACCACTATAGCGTAGACTTACACGATGCGAAGTAAGGCTAGGAATATCACGCCAGCCAGAGCTTATGACGGACGGAATCGTTATGACTTCAGGCAGCCATGCATGGATTACATCTGGTTTCCAAGCAGCAATAGCATCGTCGATATTACACCATAGCTCCCGCAATGACCATTTGCCACGGCGCTTAATCGGAATCAGTTCAACATGAGGCTCTATTGAAAAATCTTCTCCTTCGTACAAATACATCGCACCAATGCGATAGCGAGCTGGATCCAAATTGTTCATCAGTAGACGGCACTGGTGCTCTGCCCCGCCTTTGCTTAGGTTACCGATTGCCATCAGGACTGATAGCTTCATGCCGTTACGGGATTGCGCCGAGGATACTGGCTTGCCGGTTTACCTTCAATCGCGCCAGCAATGACCTTAATTTGAACATCTTCATGGAAGTAATGAGCCACGACCTCCTTACAACGTTGAGCAACCGCTTGTCGGTCAGTTTTATGAGTGAACCATTGAGACATCACTCGCGCTAAATCCACCGCATCTCCTTCGTTAAAGAATATCCCAGTTTCCCCAGGAATGATAGCCTCGTACTCAGGCATTTGCTTGCATGCATTTCCATGCGTGATAACGGGGGTGCCTGCTTCCAATGCCGAAATGGCCGTCAATCCAACATTACCCGGCGACACACACACATCGGCGAGACCCATTAACGCACTCACTCGCATTGCATCATAGCAGGCACCATAAAATATAATGTTAGATTCCAATCCTAATTTTCGCACATCATTTTCTAAACGTTCTTTTTCTGGCCCATCTCCAACCAATAAAACATTTATCGACTCACCATACGAAATAAGCTGCGCAGTTGCCTCCAAAAGCAGGGTGAGTTGCTTAACGACTGTCAATCGACCAATAAATACAACGACCTTGTCTGGCTTCTGCGGAAAGATTTCTCTCCCGAGTCTCTCTCGCTCTACAATCGATAAATCTTGGCCTCCGACACTGTCGGCCGAATTATAGACCACATAGAGCTGGTCCGACCGGAACCAATGCCCCTCCAACAATAGACGCGCATGGTTTCCATATAAAAGCAAGCCACTGGATAATCTTAAATACACCAATCTAACCCAACGTTTAAGACGGCTCTCACTACCATAAATACCATGCGTCCACAAAAGAACGCGCTTTCGCCTCAAAAGCGCGATTATTTGAGCAATCCAGTTCGACAAGAGATATGCATCACCTTGCAAGATCAGCACATCATAATCTCCGAACACAGTTCGATGCAAGAAGCTGCTTTGCCAACTCCAACCGCTTTTGCAAAAGTGATTCTTAAGTGGAACAACGGGGTGCGAAACACCATTCCGCAGAGGTATCGAATCAACGATCACTAATCCAGATTCGCGCGCCTCGATTCCTCCAAGAAAAGTAATTGATTCTGATCCAACAAGATCAGCTAGACGTCCAAAGATACGACGCCGGTAATGCACAAAAACGAACTGCTGCAACCAGACTTTCACCTACCTAATACAACCGAAGAGGTATAAAGCTAGCTTGCCACTTCATGCGCGCAAGAGCTCAAGGCTTCGTTAATTACTTCTATATACTGCTCGACCATTTGCTTCCGAGAGTAGCTAGACTCGGCGAAACGCCGCGCAGCGAATCCAGACTCAGAATAATTCTGGGCCAGATACACAATACGTTCAATTAACGCGCCATGATCAGGTGACTCCAACCTCCAGGGGTCTCCGCCATATGGAGCAAGGTAATCGGAGCCTGGACCAACCAACTCCGCCAATGACCCCGTATTGAAACCAGTCACTGCCAATCCTGAAGCTAATGCTTCAATTACAGCATTCGGGCATGGGGGATTGATCTCTAGACTCAAGTAGATATCCGCCTCACGGAGACGCTTCGGCACCTCATCACGAGGCACAGCACCCACTGCGAAAATTCCAGGAATTGCATTCAGTTCTCGTTGTAACTGTGCGTCTATGTTTCCAAGCAGCTCAACTTCTTTGATGTGCCCGGGTTCAATACACTCCCGAGATATACGCCTGAAAAGCTCAACGCCATTGATTTCCGGGGGAATGGTCCCCTCAACACAGATCATTCTGGGAGGGCCCGTGCGCTCTCCTCTCCCACTGGGGTGGTACCGCTCTAAATCTGTTGCATTGCGAATAATATACTCACGGCACTTCGCCGGCCCATAATCACGATGCCACCACTCTCGAATAAAGTTGCTCTGATAAACCACCTCAGAAGCCAGGAACCGTCGAATGATCTTCATGTTCATGTTTTGATACCGGTAGAGCAGCCATTCCCTAGTCTTAACCGGGCCAACGCGATGCGTCCAACGCAATCCATCTAGGCGGTGAACAATCGGCACCCCTCGCCTCTTTAACTGTAACAAAGCACCTAGACGACGAGTCCCACCGACGACAAAAGCTACATCTCCAATTTTATTCTGCCCAAGAAAACCACACTCCCAACCACGACATTCAAGCTCCTGTGATAAATGAATCTGAAAAGTTCCCGGCCCCCCCGACTTCTGGGGCTCATGGGGAAACAATATGCACGGACAAACCATTACAAAAAAACGATAATATTTAGAAACGTGGAGAAAACCAAACAAGAAATCAGGAACAGTCTCCGCTCATCGTGAGTTTCACATAGAGCTCTTGAGCAGAGGCTAACCTATTCAGTTTTCGAATTTGATCAAGCAATATAGTTTTCTCACCATTACGCACAGAAGAAGGCAATGATCCGTTAATTAAACACTTATTGGCCTCTTTCAAACGCATCGATTCATATGTAGCATTAACTGCAATATCTATTTGTGTGTCGTCAAGCGAAGTATGGAGCAAGCCGCCAAGCATACGCGCGAATTCGGCAGGAAATTCTGTTACAGATTGAAACGAAACCACGCGAATCTCGCTAGCAACACTTAATACATAACTGTAATATAATATCCACTCTTCCAATAAATTTCCGACTGCATGAACATCCGATACACACCTATTCATCTGAGCAAGCGAAACCACAGCGCCTAAAGGTTCGCGAACAAGAACTACCGTCGGTATTCCCAAGCGCATTGATTCCTTAAGTGCAGCGATATTGTGATAATGGGACGCTATTTTTTCTGCAGGGTAGAGCCTAGTGACAAAATGATACGTAAAAGTATTCGCACTACGAGGATAGCCCTCAATAGTTAGACATGTAGACTTGCATGGCCAGCGCTTCTTGTCACAACGAACAAAACGGATTAACGCATATGCAAATCTATTTGCCCTGATAAAGTTTCGCACCTGAAAAGCAAAACTCATTATAGTTACAAAATCTTGTTAATAATGCTGCCTCGGCATTTGCATACCGAAATCGGCAAGCATCCTCGGACTTGGCGCATACTGCAACGACAACCACATGCCTAGAGCAACAGAGAAAAATCTAGCGTAAAAAACGCCACCTAAGACCAATGTTGCAACAAAAACAACGCACACAAAAATTAGTGAAAAGTTATAATGCACTAAGCCTCTCAATTTTTTTGCATTACGATCAAGCGCCATTACAACAAAGACAATAAATAAAGCAACTGTCGCAGGAATACCATGGTCGAAGGCATACTCAATAAATGAATTATGGCTAGACAATGGAAGTAAGCCCGCTTGGTTGTAAATGACACTAGCAGCCAAGCCATGCCCCCATAACGGTGAATCTAATATCTGACCGAGGTAAACCTCCTGTGCGTATAATCTTGCCTGGACACTACCATCTGTAGCTAAAGTCTCACGCCCCATCACCACATTCAGCGCTCGGTCAAGCATGCTACCGTTTACACTTCCATCCGAAGTCAAATAATAAACACCAACGCCACATAAAATCATAATAGCCCCAAAGACAGCGATGATTGGAACAACAGAGGCAAATGACTGCTTACGCCCTTGAAAAATAACCCCTGAAACAATTTCATTTAAGAACAACAACCCAAAGAATACAACAATCTGAAGCATACCGCCACGCGAACCAGTAAGCAATATTGTAGCAAATGACATAGTCAGAAAAGCATATCTCATAACGACTTTATCACGAAAATACGTCAAGGCCAGCAATACAACAGTCACCACAATGCCAAATGCCGCACGATTTGGCTGCATAAAGAAGCCAAATGCACGCCCTGAAGCTGTAGAAGATATTTTCGTTTCTCTAAACTGTGTCGCTACCTGCTTCGCTTCCTCCTGCATTTGTGCAACTGCTTTGAAAACACCTGGGAAAAAGTAGCTAATCAGAATTCCCACAACTGAAATAAACCAACAGAGCAAAATCCATTTACCAAGTTCACGAACTCCCTCCTCACGCACAAATACTGCCGTTGCCACCACCAACAAAAAGCTCAACACTTGGTATCCCAAAAAGCTTAATGGAAAAACGGGACTTACAACAACAAGAAAAATCGGCAGGGCAGTATACAGGAACATGAACACCTTGACTTTTCCCGATAGTAAAAACATAAGAGCAGAACTGCGATTTACGTAACAATACAGAGCCAAACCCAAAAGGCTCAACACTCCAATTAATCGAAACGAAACACCACCGGCAGCTGCAGCAAATGTAAACATAAAGGTATAGTTAATTACCATTACTGCCAGATAAAAATACTTAGCAAATTTCCTCATAAGCACACACAAACACTAGAAGATTTATTCACTTCCCAACGAGCATTAAACTGAACAAATTAATCAATACGAAAACGCTCATTCGCAAAGTCATCATCATACCTATATGCATCAATCCCAAAAACCTCTAAAATCTTCATAACTTCTCGCACTTCACCTTCAGGGACTTTCTTTCTCCAAGAATTAACTAATGCGCTGCGACTCCCACCTTGCGTCAACAGAGCCTGCCTCTCAGGCGTTGACATACGCAATACTGCAGATGCTTTTTGAGATTGCTTCAGCATACGAGATTTATCACTCAGATTAAAATATCGAGCAAAACAATCGATCATTGCCTCTGGATTAACAACAGCATCTTCATAAGAAACGACCATGTAATCTCTATGCGTTGAAGTCAGCGGAACATAGTTATGAAGACACCAAGCAACCACCCCCTTAGCAAGATGCCCTGAGCCTGCCCTCACCCTCTCAACCAACTCTCGCTGCTCCACAGTAAACTTGAGCCGATAGTCCGATTTCTCAAAAACGTCTAAAAGCGGAAACACTTTCCGACTCAAAGAAACTGGTATCGGATGACGTATGACCACCGCCGCTTGAGCATGATACCGCCGTACAAACCAATCAATACGATCCATACCAGCGTGAATTACCTTGAAGACAATCCGATCAGTTAGCAAATCACTATGATGTCTTAAAGGATTTGGATTATGATAACGTATGCCCCCACCTATAATACGATCAATGTAAGAAGCAATCTGACTATCTACATCATCACTCCAAAGAGCATCAAATGAATCCACCCCTAAATCACGCGCAACTTGTGGCATTCGAACGTTAAAGGGTTCAGAGCAATACTTAATCCCCTTCTGCGACCAAACCATTTCCATAAACCACGTAGACCCTCCACGCGGCGTCGCAAAAAGAAAGATATTTGGCTCACTTCCTTGTGTATGAATATTGCTCCAAGACTTAGCAAAACGCGCAAGACAGTTACTCATTATTAATACTATGTGGATTTCCTGAGAACAGCTTATGACGTACTTTCCTTCGCCATAAGCGCAATACTGCCACAAAAAAATAATCAAAAACGTGGCTCAGTTGATCGAAAGTAAACATTTTAGATTCAATAACAGCATTCTCATACACACCAACCTGTTTTGCTACTATAGAATCAATTAGGAAGTCTTCAACAAAGCGCTGGCGCAAATATGTGCCAACACCCTCTCGTTGCCCAGGAACCCTCGCCAATCGCTCTAGTATTTCCAGTGCGTCGCCTGCGGCAACCTTAGGATAGCTAGCACGCTCAGTAAAATTGGCACAGAAGCCTGCATCAAAGCTTGTGCCATCAAGTACCCTTGGATAATTACTTTGACAATCCGGCACCAAAACAGGCTTTGAACAAGCTGCTGCTTCCATAACCACTCGCCCCATTCCCAATACGCAATCAACTGCCGGAATATAATCAGCCGATTTCTCTGTAAACGGTAAATCAGTTAGTAGCTTTGATTCGGAACCCAGCCTTCCTTCAATGTAATCTTTAACCATCTGACTATCTGGTGTACCGATAATTATAAGCTGAAATTGAATACTCCTACGCCTAAACTCATCAGCAAGATTCAATATTTGAACGAAGAGCAATCTCTTACTCTCAGTGATGCGCGAGATAGCAAGTATAGAAAATAAATTAGGAGCAAGCAGTGCAAGTAGCTCTTCAACCCGCCCCACACGATGAACAGGCTCATCTACCCGATTTGGAAACAAGGAAATTCGACTTTTAGAAAAACGCTGATTACCTAGAAAGACGGACTCATCATCTGCCGAATTTACAATGATATCCTTCGCCAATGGATAGTAGCTTGATTTAATTGTCGGCCCCCCTGGTTTAGTCAACACCACAGGCACCCCACAAATAGCACTAGCAAAACGCGCATAAATATAAGCAGTAGGATTATAAGCATGCAACACATCCACCTGATATTCACGTAAGCATTCGCAAAGCTTCCCCAATCCTCTACGCAAACGGAAATAACCAACACGCAGGAGCCTGACTTCAACCACCTCATTTCTCAACGCTTCGGGAAAAAAGTCCCCAAGGCAGAAGATAGTAGCCTTGTGCCCATGCCTACACATTGCCCTAGCAACAGTCAGACAACTCCGATAGTGTCCGCCCTTTCCGCTATTAGACCGACGGAAACAGGTTATAACAAATCCTACGTCCACTGAGACAAACCAATCTTCTTGCAAATCTTAGCAGTAGCCTCCCGAACCAAATCGACATCTTGCTTTTGAAACATGACCAACTCGAAGAAGCTAAGTGAAGTATGACGGAGATAAAGCATTATAAAACACACAGCCACACACACATTGACGATAGACAAAGAAATTGCTGCGCCCGGCGCACCGTAGTCATTCACCAACCAGAAACATAGTGAAAAATTAATAATAGTGCCAGGCAACGTTGCAAACATAGCAAGCATTGGCTTCCCCCGACCAGCCAAATCCATGTTCAACAAACGAAACAGCGACATAGCGACAACCCCTGGAAGCATAAAGCGTACAACGGTAGCGCTCAAATGGAATTCATCCCCATACAACAGCGACATAATCAGGTCACAACTAAACCATAAAACTGTCGCCCCCACCAAGGATAGAACTAGTACAAAACGAAAAATCACTGCCACCTTTTTTGAAAAAACAGCAGCATCCTTTGCATTTGCACTACGGGAAAAAACAATCGCTCCCACAGCCATAGGAATTTGAGTCAGCAGCTCTGCAAATGAAGCACCAATGCCAAAAATCCCAATTGCCGCCACATCATCATTTCCCTCTAGGACAATCACTGGAACTCGCTGATTCAACATTCGTATAAACAGTGCGGTCGAAAACAAGAGCCCCATCATAACAATCCTCCGAATCAGACCCCAATCCGAAGACAAGCCAAGCGAATGCTTCGCACCAAAAATCCTTAAACCAAGAAATACGATTGGCGCAATGGCGCAAACACCAGCAAGCTGAGCACCATTCACCCCCCCATTCAGAAAAATGACAAACAAACCTGTAAAAAAAGCAGCGAGAATAGCAGGCAACCACTGAAATCGATTATAAGATCTAGTATCCTCAGCACCAAGCAATATACCGCGACAGTACGATTGAAAAAGGCGAAATGGAATAATCGAAACGGCCAATAAAATCATTAAGGGCGTAAACAATACATTACCCGTTGCAATAATTAATACAGCAGCAACGATAACACTTAGTGAAGTAGATATCAAATATAGCGTTGCAATTGCATTTATAATAGACTGCTGGCCATAATGGCTTTTTGCCGTAAAATAGACAGCAGACTGTCTAACACCCATATCCGAAAAACTCACGACTAGCGAAGGATAGACAGCAATAGCGGTCAACAAACCCTTACCACTTGGACCAAGACATCTCGCCGTCATCACGCTAGTGGCCATCGTAAAAATAAGAACTGAGATATTACTTCCCAGCACTCTTGAAACATCTCCGAGTATCGAACCTTTCATCCCCCCAAAAAAATTCCAGCACTATACTCGTGCACCCGTAATCCAACGCACTTCAGGCTCCAAAGCAACACCATGAATACGCAAAACCGTTGAGCGGACTAGATCGATTAGATTAGCAATATCTCTAGCAGTTGCTTCACCTGAATTCTCTATCCAATTCGCATGCTTATTACTGACACTGGCACCTCCAACAATTGCGCCCTTCAACCCTGCCGTGTCAATATACCAAGCTGCAGGCTTGCCATTACATGCCTTAAATGTGCTTCCCGCAGTAGGCTTATCCAATGGCTGCTTGCGTTTGCGCTCTGCCAAATGCTCCAGTGTCCGTATTCTAATCGCAGAAGGATCACCTGAAACAGCCATAGAAAAGCGAGCAGACACGACGATAGCACCATCTTGCTGTATCAAGCTTTGTCGATAATTAAACCCGAGAGAATCCCTAGATAGCACATGGCATTTCCCTTCCCTATCGATAACACTAGCATCAACAATCACATCAGCAATTTCCCTGGGATGAAATGCCGTTGTGCCGGCATTCATGCATACACCACCACCAACTGTCCCCGGAATTCCAATTAGAAATTCATATCCGGCACATCCATGAGCAGCTGCAAACTTCGCGAGTCGCGGCAGAGATACACCTGATTCAGCATAAATATTTGCCCCTACTACACTCAATCCACGCAGCGAATTACGGGTATGTATCACCAAGCCATCCACCCCCTCATCAGGGACTAAAATATTCGAACCGCGTCCAAGACAATAGACTGGACATGCATTACTCCTTGCCCAATCCAAAACGTATCCAAACTCATCAACCTTAGGCTCGCAATACCAACGAGCGTACCCTCCAACTCTCCAGGTCGTAAACCTAGCCAGCGGCACATTTTCACTAATCAGACTCCTCACGAAACACACTCGTTCGATTTAAACAAGATCAAACTCAATACCCAAAGCACGCAGTTTCAATTCCATTTGATTATACCCACGCAAGGCCATACCAACATCACGAACAACACTTCTTCCTTCTGCCAATAGAGCTGCCATAACCAAGGCCATGCTACCTCGCAAATCTGTGGAATTCACTTCAGCTCCAATAAGGCGCACTGGGCCAGCAACGCGTATCATAGCTGAATCCCCCACTGACCAATCCAATCCACTAGACCCTAATAGACTCAATTGCTCTAAATATGAAACACGCTTAGGATAGCGGTAGTCCACAATCAAGCTACGGCCAGCAGCTTTCATAGCCAAAAGCACATAAAACGGCTGCATATCTGAAATGATTCCAGGATGCGTTCCACAAGCCAACTCAAATGGCTGCAAAGAACTACGCGCAAAACACAAAGGGGATACATACACCGAACTGTTATTTCGGAAAAAGTCGACTCCAGACTCCTGCAAGTGAAGTAGCGGCATGCTCATATCTTCAAAAGGCACGTTTTCTACCGTAACCGAACCGGATGATAACGCTGCATAGATGATCCATGTCAAAGCTTCAATACGATCAGATATAACTTTGACCGTTGCGCCACGCAAGCAGCCACCAATGCCCTGAATAACGATCTGACTATTGCCTTCAACATGAATAGCGGCCCCCATTAGACATAATAACTCAATTAAGTTACGAATTTCAGGAGTTACATAAGCATTCCTCAAAATCGTAACCCCACTCGCTACCGCTCCACATAACAAAGCATTCTCCGTTCCACCTACAGTTGTTATAGGAAAAATAATTTCGGAGCCGACCAAACCACGCGGACCCGCAATAATCTCAATGTGATCTTCGTGCTCTACTACTTCACAACCCAGACGACGCCAAACCTCGATGTGGAGATCGTATTTACGCTCACCAAGCTTACACCCACCAGGATAGGGAATGCGTGACCGTCCAAAACGAACCAACTGCCCTACAGGCAACAGATAAGTCGTCCGTATCGGAAGATCATAGTCCATCGGCGGTTCATCAACTAGACCACCCGCATTTACCTTAACGGTATTTCGTGTAGAATTGAACTGGACCTGGCACCCAATTGCTCGCATGAAACGAGCTTTGTGTAACACGTCCAACAGTTCGGTTGGGAAATTTGACAAGACCACATCTTCATTAGTCAACAATGCCGCGGCCAACAATCGAGTTGCGGCATTCTTAGCTCCACTGACGGAAACACTACCTTGTGGAATTTGACCACCTATTACCGAAAGATTTATCTGTTTATTTACATCCATTACAAGTCATCCTCAAGAGCTGTTATTTCCTAATAAAATGCACAATAGGCAAAGGATTGGCATCCTCACTCCAGCCATATTCATGGAACACTAGTCGATCCCCAAAAGCTTGCTGATCTCGCATAACAACCTGAACCTCCCAACCAGGTGTTAAAAAGCTTTCATCCCACCATTTCGCATGTGTAATAACTAGCGAAGCACCTTGCTTGAACATTGGCAGAACACGGTTAAAAAAAGCCTTACGAGACTTTGTATTACAATGATTCAATACAGAAAACGCTATCCCAAACTCCCCCCAATTCTTCAAATTGAGAGAATCAATATTAAAATCATCAATCATTTCCAAGACAGGGCCTTTAGGGGACAAGCCTTCTTCAATGACAATTTTCCTAGCAGCATCGATAAAGCTAACGTTATAATCAAATCCACAATACGATCCTTCATCCAAAAAATCTATAAAATAACGCCCCGCACGAATTGGGCCACAACCAATATCGACTAGCCTAGACGCATGAGTTAAACCAAGCTCACGCAAGAGATCCAATTGAAACTTGCCCCGCAAGTCCCACATATCAGCCCCACCTCCAAGGTATTTCTTATAGCTCTCCAACTCAATACCTTCATCAGAAAGTGCGACCGATTTATACGAAGCAGGCGGCCCTTCCCTATTTGCATTGGGGAAACGCAGATGACCAGATATTTTATTAATTAACTTTTTCAACAACGATTTTTTCATATTAGTTAGGCCCTACAACAATTACCCCTCTCTACTCGCGAATTCCTCAAACCACGCATCATCCTTCTCATACCCAAGCTCCTTCAGCATAATGAACAAATCGGGATGCTGTGAAAATACGACCTGAACGCGTTCCCGATGCGACTCACTTCGCCACTTTCCATGCCTACCTTTGTTGACTTTTTGCCATTCGAACTTTCCAGATTTAGCGCTACCCTCGCCATACACCAGACGATCTGGACGTTCGTAAAAGCTAGAAAATGAAGAGCTAAATCGAAGATGTGAATTACTACTGACATGCTCCTGAACCGCATCCGCGTCTGCAACAAGATCTTCATATTTAAGAACTATAACATTCACACCCACCGAAGAATAACTTCGCACTTTCATTAATTGATCATACAACTGACACATCCCTGCTCGACCGCCTTTTCGAGACAAGTAATCCACATAGTAGTCTCCGGGATAGTCTTGATGGATTGAAGTCAGAACATCCCGAACATCGCGATAAAGGACAATAGCAGTGATTTGTTTACGATAAGGATTATGGCTAGAAATAAAATCTAACTTAAACATATCATCAGGCACTTTAGAAATATAATTGCCAGGGCGCACCATCCATTCTACTGCGGTCGTTTCACGATTCACATAATCAAAGCCGTCAAGTGATGCAGTAATCATATTAAACATCAGCGACGTCCCACTACGAGGAAAGCCGCAAACAAAGACATGCTGGTAATCATAACGCCTGAAACTAGCAAATACACTCAGTAACCAATAGCGCAGCCACCAAATAAATCGACTAAGCTTTTTTTTAAGCTCTTTGCTTATACATTTCATACGCATGAATAGCAATAAACAATTGATGAGGCTAACATTTTGACAATGCTTTCTTATTCAAAAGGCCTACCTCAAAAACCATTACAATCAAAATTGCCTGTAGATCAATTGGATTCTGCATTAAGAAATCGCCGAAGTTATGGAAAACAAAAACCACACCAATTCCAATTACCATAAGACAATCAATACTAGCAGTTCGACATGTAAAAACATAAACAACCCAGCTAACACAATATAAAACCATGATACCATACCCGACCACACCATACTCAGCCAAAAATTGGAAATGATCGTTGTGCGCCTGCCGATAATACATTGTAAGTTCTCCATACTTTTTCCAATGCGTCTTACCTATGAAGTAGATCTCCGGATAGGCGAGCGCGTAGTAATGATATTTATACCGAAAACTCCCAGCCCCCCAGCCAATCCAAGGCTTATCCTCGAACATATCCCAAGTCATTTCACTAAGCAGCATACGGCTCTTTAAAGAAACTGATTCACCCGATTGGACATCTGCCCACTTCTTCGCCATTTGACTAAAGTCAAAGTCTCGCGCGATCCAAAATCCGATTCCAGTAACACCAGCAATCAGGAGGCCCGAAACCACGAGCGCTGGCTTCGAAAAACCTTCCCGCCAGCGGATAGCGAAGGGCAGCAGAATCAGAAAGACCAGAAGCACGCTCGCGCCGCCGATCCAGCCGCCGCGCGATGGGCACAGCACTAACCCCAGCAAACAGGCCAGCGAAAAGATGAGCGCCAGCCAATGCACACCGGAACGATTCTCCCCACGGCGCAAGAAATGCAAAAACATCGCAAAGCCTAAGCCCATGGTTAGATACAGGTAGGCCGCTGCTTGGTTGCGGTAAACGAACGGCCCAAAGGCACCTTTACTTCGCTTAAACTGCTCAAACCAAAACAAGTGCTCGTTGCTGGACAAGTGGTGCGCGATGCTGGCCAGGCTGAGCACTGCGCCAGTCCCCAAGGCCATCCAACCGAGCGCTAACCAGGCCTTGCGACTGCTGAGTCCCATCCAAAGGCCACAGACAAGGGCCCAGGCGCCAGCCCAAAAAATCACCATGCGCCAAGCGTTCATGATGTAAAAATTCGACAGTATGCTTTGCGGCAACCACGACACAAAGAGCTCCGGCTTTCGGTCGGCGATGAAGTAACGCGACTCATCGACATAGACCTGCTCCATGCTTGGGTTAAGCGCTTGGATAATCACATAAAGCACAAAGAGACCGCCCAACCAGAACGGAGGCAGCTTAATGAGCTTCACCAAGCGTTGGCGCCAAGCGGCAAATCCGGAGAATGGCGTCAGCGCGACCAGGAAAATCAAAGCCTGAAGGCAAGCAATCGTCACCTGGCTCCACCAATCCATCCCTCCAAACAAAAACGGGCTAATGAAGATGGTCGGCGCGGCAGCTCCTAGTATTACCCATTCATCGCGACTGATACGCGAGCGGGAAGAGCGGCGCAGGTGTTCGCCTTTGCGAAACGCTTCAACTGTCAGGGCGCCTGTCATTCGAGACGGCTCAAAGGAAAATTCGGCTTAGCGTAACAGCAGATGCGGCAACGACGAAGCGTTGCCCTCCGATGTAATGTTTCAACAGATTAGCTACCTGATCAATCATCGGCCTAGCGGGCGCCTTGGTTTGAATCGGCAAAAACATCGTGCATGCGGAGTAAGCCCAGCAACTTACGCTCGGGACCATCTACGACGGGTAAGACGTAGATCTTACGCTCTTCCATGATCTCCAAGGCCTCATTGATTGAAGCGTCCACTTGAATGGCAACCGGATCGCGGGTCATGATCTCATCGGCGCGACATTCAAGGAAAGATTCTTTCAACAACGAACGACGCACATCGCCATCGGTGACAATGCCCAACAACACACCATTGCCGTCGACCACACATGCGGCACCGAGATTCGGGCGAGTCGACTCCGCGATCACTTCACGGAAACCAGCATTTGGCGCAATCGTCGGGAGCTCTTTGCCAGTGTGCATGAGGTCGCGCACTTTGAGGAGCAAACGCACGCCCAACGCACCACCGGGATGGCGGAGAGCGAAATCGTCAGGCCGAAATTGCCGTGCCTTCATCAACGCAGCGGCCAGCGCATCCCCAATGACCAGGGCGCATGTGGTGCTACTCATTGGCGCGAGGTTCAGCGGGCAAGCTTCCTTCTCGACGGTCGCATTTAAGACTGAGTGACAGCGGCGTGCGAGCGGTGTATCCAGTCGGCCAAAGATACCAATGATTGGTGTCTTCATGCGCTCAAGCGTCGGCAGCATCTTAACGAGTTCGACCGTGCTACCGCTATTCGAAAGCATGAGCACTGCATCGCCTTCCGCAACGTAACCCAAGTCCCCGTGCAGCGCTTCAGCGGCATTCATGAAGATAGCGGGCGTCCCGGTGCTGGCGAGCGTCGCGGCGATTTTACCGCCGACCAAGCCAGACTTGCCCAACCCAGTGACCACTACTTTGCCTTGCAAAGTAAGCAAGAGCTTAACCACCTGATCGAAGCTATCGGCGAGCTGGCCAAGCACCGCGTTGAGCGATGCAATTTCATCGCCAAAGACCTGCTGCGCTGTCGCGTAATAATTCACCAAGCCAACTTACTTTCTAAATCCAAACCAGCATCCTGCTGGACCGATAGATTTGCACATTGTGCAAATGCCATATAATGCGGTACAGCAACGGCAAAGGATAGGCATACCAAGGTCCACTTACTTTCTAATGCAAAGCTTCCCAGAGCTGAACCAGCTTGGGCAATTCTTTGACCATAACATCCAAGGGCATTTGGCTGGCTGCATCGGAAATCGCGGCATCCGGATTCGGGTGCGTTTCCATGAATAAGCCACCTGCGCCTGCGGCCAAAGCCGCCTTCGCCAAAGGCAAGACAAACTCACGCTGACCGCCGCTCTTGCCGCCCGCACCACCAGGGATTTGCACGCTGTGCGTCGCGTCGAAAACCGTGGGGTGGCCCCACTGTCCCATGATGCTAAAGTTGCGCATGTCGGCGACCAGGTTCTGGTAACCAAAGGTCGAGCCGCGCTCCGTTAACCAGATGGTTTTAGCATTCGCGCCTTCGAGCTTATTAACCACAAACTCCATCTCAAACGGCGAAAGGAACTGCCCCTTCTTCACGTTGATGATACGCCCGGTTTCCGCCGCGGCCACGAGCAAATCTGTCTGACGACAAAGGAACGCCGGCACTTGCAGAACGTCACAGACTTCGCCCACGGGGGCCGCTTGATCCGGCAAGTGAAAATCCGTTAGCACCGGTAAGCCAAACTCCTGCTTCACGCGGGCCAGCATCGCGAGGCCTTCATCCATGCCCGGTCCACGATTGCTGCCCAGCGATGTGCGGTTGGCCTTGTCAAACGAGCCTTTGAAAACGATGTCGAGCACCGGAAATTCTTCTTTCCAGCGAACGACTTGTTCCGCGACCGACGCGCAAACATCCCAGCTTTCCAAGGCGCATGGGCCGGCAATGAAGATCATTTTTTCCATAACTTAATTCGTTGCTTGCCGTTCCTGAATGGCGCGCAAGATCTTAACATTCTCCAAATCGCGCGGACGGCCCATCGCCTCCTTGGCTTCGATCAGCGCATCCAGGGCAATGACTCTTAGGCGAAACGTCTGCATGTCTAACTCTACTGAACGCTGGAGGACAGTGTCATATCCGCCGATCCCTTTAACATCACCGAGGCAATCTAATTGGCCCAAGTCGGTCTGAAGATAGATATTTTTAAAACGCCCAGATTCCGCATCTTCGCGGGTGAATGGAGTCGGCGGCTTGGCCATGCGATGGCGGGGGTTGTAGGGCTCAAAGGCTGCCTGAAGCTTCACGAGATTTGCTGGCTGCATTGAACAAACAACGTCGACATCCTGTGTCAGCATGGAACTACCATGCGTAGCCGCCGCCAATCCGCCCACCAGACAATAGTCAACTTTCGCCTCGGCAAGCACTTTGAGTATCTGAAGGAGCGCGATCACTCTTGATTAATGAACTTCGCATCGCATCACGAAGTTGCATGACGGATTCCGCCATCGAAGATTGATTATTAATTCGTTCAGTTGGAGTCAGGCGCAAATTCTCTTCAATTAAAGTTACGTCGTAACCTTCATCGATGAGCAGTTGCCATGCGCTTGTTTCCATGGATTCTAAATTACCGAAAATGCCTGCGGCAGCAATGACGAAGCAGCGCCATCGGCGATCCGTTAAACGGGAATATCCTTCAGCCAGGACTTGTTCGCGAGATACCAGTCCACGCATTTTTGGAGGCCGTCGCGCACATCCATTTTGGGCGACCAGTCGAGGAGTTTCTCGGCTTTGGAAATATCCGCCCAAGTCTCGGTCATGTCGGCGCAGTGGAAAGGCTTGTAGTTAAACTCGGCCTTCTTACCGAGCGCTTCTTCGATCCAACCGATCAAGGTGTTCAGCGAAATCGGATTCCGACCGCCGCCGATGTTAATGATCTCGTAGCCCACTTCCTTGGCGGCGGCAATGGTGCCAGCGGCGACGTCTTCCACGTAGGTGAAATCGCGGCTCTGTGAACCGTCGCCAAAGAGCTCGATCGGCTTACCTTCGTCGATCCATTTGATGAAGCGGTAGATGCTCATATCCGGGCGACCACAAGGGCCGAACACCGTGAAGTAGCGCACCACCGAAACGTCCATGCCGTAAAGGTGGTGGTAACTATAGGCCATGACTTCGGCCGCCTTCTTGGACGCCGCGTAGGGCGAGAGGGGCGTGTTCACCGGCAGGTCTTCCGTGAACGGCATTTCCTGGCCGGCGTAGAGCGAAGAGGTCGAGGCGAGCACGATTTTCTTCACATCGCTACGACGCATCCCCTCGAGCAAATTCAACGTGCCTTCGGCATTGGTACTCAGGTAAACGTGCGGATTCTCCATGCTGTAGCGCACGCCCGCTCGCGCCGCCAAGTTGAACACCACCTCGAAGTCAAACTCCTCAAAGAGCGCGTAAACGGACGCAGCGTGTTCAATGTCGAGTTGGCGGAAAGTGAAATTCTCCGATTTCAGCAGCTCGTCGCGGCGGTATTCCTTGAGGCGGACATCGTAGTAATCGTTCAGATTATCCACGCCCACGACCTTGTTGCCGCGAGCCAATAATTGGGCGGCAGTTCGCTGGCCAATGAAGCCGGCAGCGCCAGTAACTAGAAATACTTTTTCGGACATGGGGGATTTAGATTACGTGGTGATGAGCGGAATGGATTCGTCTAACTTCGCCGCAGCACGCAGCTCAGCAGGAGTCACGGTCGCGGCGCCAAACTTGCCGACGACTACGCCCGCGGCGGAGTTCGCCAAGTGCGCGGCTTCGACTAAACTGGCACCCGCCGCCAAGCTGGCGGTGAGCACAGCAATGACGGTGTCTCCAGCGCCGGAGACGTCAAAAACTTCCTGCGCACGCGTCGGTAAGCGTCCAAGGATCTTACCCTCTTCAACGAGGATCATGCCATCGGCACCCAGGGTCACGACCAGGCGCTGCGGCTGGTAGCGATCATAAATTGCCTGGCAAACGGCCTCTGTCGGGAAGTCATCATGCAGGCCGACCGAGATCTCGGCGAGTTCGAGGGCTTCGTTGCGATTCGGCGTCATCAAGTCCGCGCCATGATAATTCAAGCGGCGGCGCGGCTTGGGATCGACCGCTAAAATAGCGCCTTGCTCGCGGCAAAGTTCGGACAGCTCGCCGAGCAGTTCTTCGGTCACCACGCCCTTGGCGTAGTCGGACAAAATGACGGCATTGACGCCCTCACAGGCGCTGCGCAAAGCATCGTCGCCCGGGAAGGCGTAATCCGCCGGAGCGGCTTCGCGGTCGATGCGGCAGATTTGCTGTCGTTGCACGACCACGCGCGTTTTGCGAATCGTCGGCGCGGTCGCCGAAACATGCAGCGATTCCGAAGACACATTGTTTTCGGCAAAGATAGCCTTCAGTTGGCTCGCTGCTTCGTCATCCGCCCAGACGCCCGCCAAGCCGGCAGAGGCCTGGAGCGAGGTCAGGTTGAGCGCAACATTCGCCGCGCCACCGGCGGACCAGGAGTCGTTGAAAACATTAACCACTGGCACCGGCGCCTCGGGCGAAATACGCGTGGCGTCGCCCCAAATGTAGTGGTCGAGCATG
Source organism: Cerasicoccus maritimus (assembly GCA_031296935.1). GTDB lineage: Bacteria > Verrucomicrobiota > Verrucomicrobiia > Opitutales > Cerasicoccaceae > Cerasicoccus > Cerasicoccus maritimus. The sequence continues at coordinate 164,806 of JAVDPD010000003.1, read as the reverse complement.
ACGTCGCCGACCACGAGCACCTTGACCGTGGAGAGTTTTTCGATGATGCCGTTTAAATCCATTCGCTTGCTACCATTGTTCGGCTTCCACCATCTCCAGCCAGCAATGCAGGATCAGGGTGTGAATTTCCTGGATGCGAGCCGTGGTGTTACTGGGGGCGATGAGCTCGAAGTCGCATTGGCCACGCGCCTGGCCGCCGTCTTTGCCGCTCATCAGAATCGTCTTCATGCCCTTGGCCTTGGCGGCGGCAAAGGCCGTTAATATGTTGGCGGAATTGCCACTGGTCGTGATGCCCACAAGGACGTCGCCCGCTTGGCCCAAGCCTTCAACTGCACGCGAGAACACCGCATCAAAGCCGTAGTCGTTGGCAATACAGGTCAGCACAGAGACATCGGCGCTCAGGCAAATGGCGGGCAGGGAAATACGGTCGCCTTTGTAGCGGCCCACAAACTCTTCGGCCAGGTGGAGGGCGTCAGTCGCGCTGCCACCGTTGCCGCAGGTCAGGATCTTGTTGCCGGCGCGCAGGCTATCGATCAGGCATTGGCCTGCCTCGGTGATCACCGGCACCAATTCGCGCGTAGCGATGACTACATCGGCAAGTTCGTTGATTTGGTTTAAAATTCCGTCGGACATTGATAAAATATTTTACGCACGCTGCCGCCCTTGGCCGTAACCTTGGGAGGAAAGCCAATTGAGATCGGGATTTACTGTTTGGTAGCCCATAAGGGCAATGAAGGCGGCCTGACGAAAAAGGGTCGCGAGGCCGGACTAGAGGAGTTTTCGCAGAATGGGCAAAATGGTCGTCATTTTCCCATGCCAGGACCCCAGGGATTGGATGCGCTGCTCGGCGAATTTCCGGCGGTCTCCCGGTAACTCTTCCAACAGCGACTCCATGTGTTTGAGGCGCTCGCCTCCGCTGTCAAGGTGAGGTTGCACTTGGTCGCTGATAAAGCCAGAGACCAGCTTGCGAAGCCGGAGTTCCGGCGAGTAATGATCGCGACGGTCGCCGATGACAAAAACCGTCTTAACCGCGCCAATCTGGCGTAAAGTTTTCAAGCCCATGCTAGCTGAGCCCTTGCTGATCCCCAACGCATCCATAATGTGATCCATGGGCAGCGGGTTTTCGCGGCAATAGAGCAGACCATAGATCTGCCCCACGGATTTCGGTACGCCAATCAGCTGAGCAGCGTGCACAAAAGTTTCGATCACCGAAAGCTCCCATTCCTGCACAGCCTCGTTCTGCGATGCGGGTTCATCGGTGGGAGAAGCATTGTTGGACTGGGGAGAAGCCTTGGGCACAGCGATTATGACATAGTGTTTCCACCTAAAGTTCAAGAAAACTTGAACTTTTTTTACGATCCATACTTAGCCCGATTGTCGTTGAAACCCAACCCACATTCCGCAAGGGTGGCGAATATGCGAAACCCCACTCTTCTGGCGCTGCTCTGGGCTCTTATCTGCAGCCCCGCTCTTCACGCTGCTTCCGCCAGCACTACCCTGCAAGTGGTGTGGCCCAACGACATGCTCGGCATAGACCAGCCACAGGCGCTCGCTAAGGCCGTAAATTACCTGAAGTCAGAAGATTTTGCTCACGAAGTCGCCAAGATGCCTCAGGATAAGCGGAACCAATACGCCATGTTTGCCAGGATCAATAACCCGCGCAACACCAACGCCATTGCCCAAAGCATTGCCGACAACCTCAGTATCGAAAGCGATGAAGAACACTGCTCGATCACCCTGACCTTTACCAACAACTCACCTGATCTGGCGCTATATGTCGCCCAACGAGCAGCAAACTGCGCAGTCAGCAAGGCGCGCTACTACATTGCCGAAAAAGAGAACCCGGAAATCCAAGCGATTAGCGATCAAATGGAACAAATCCAGGACAATATCCAAATGCTTAGAGCGCGCATCCGCACCAATAACCAAATGAAGAATCGCCGGGCCCAGCCCAACGGTGCTAGCATCGGAGCGCCAGTAGATTCGCCACGCGTGGTCCATCCCGAGCGCAATCAGGCAAATCTCCAAAACACATCGATGAACAACCAGATCAAGGAGCTGCGCACACAATACAACGAGCTCAACAAGCAACTACGCACCGAAGTCACCAAATCCTGGAAAGGCAAGCCGCGGACCGGCCTCATCGTCATCGACAAAGCCGACCTCGACTCAGAGTAAAGACTAGTCGCCCAGGCGCTTGTCCAGCGCGAGGTAGTTGCCCACGTAATCCTTCACCGCCTCCGAGAGCGAGAACTGGCAACCACCAAACCCGCTGCCTTGCAGCTTCGCGGTGTCGGCCTGCGTGAAGTATTGGTACTTCCCGCGCAGTTGCTCCGGCATCTCGATGAACTCGATGTTCACTGGCAAGTCCAGCGCCTCAAAGATCGGCGTGACCAACGACACCCAGGTATTCGCCTCGCCGCTACCGAGGTTATACAGGCCACCCGCCACCTTGGACTCAGCCAAGTGCAGCGTCATCGCCACGGCGTCTTTCACGTAAAGGAAGTCACGCATCTGACCGCCGTCCTCGTAGTCCGGATGGTAGCTCTTGAAGAGCTTCACGCCGCCGGTTTCGCGGATCTGGCCAAAGGCCTTGTGGACCACGCTGCGCATGTCGGCCTTGTGGTCTTCGTTCGGGCCATAGACGTTGAAATACTTCAGCCCAACGATCTGGTCCAGGAAGCCTTCGCGCTTCGCATAGAGGTCGAACATGTGCTTGGAGTAGCCATACATGTTCAGCGGACGCAGCGAATGGAGGTCCTCCAACTGGTCGTCCATCCCCTGTGCGCCGTCGCCATACGTCGCGGCGGAAGAGGCATAAACAAAGCGCGCGCCCTTGGCCAAGGACCACAGTGCGAGCTCCTTGGTGTATTCAAAGTTGTTGTGGATCAGGTAGCGCGCGTCGAGCTCCGTGGTCGCCGAGCAAGCGCCCAAGTGCAGCACCACTTCGATTTCGGAAAGGAACTCGTCATCGAGCATTTCCACGAGGTCGTCCGCCTCCACGTAATCCGCATACTTGAGCGGCACGAGGTTTTTCCACTTCTCATCCTGTCCGAGGAAATCCGCGATCAGCACGTCATCGCGGCCGCGTTCGTTCAGGGCCCAAACCAACGCACTGCCAATGAAGCCAGCGCCGCCGGTTACTAAAATCTTCGGCTTAGTCATTTGAATATAAAGTGTTGAGGTGGGGCAGTATTGAGGTGTTGAGGTGGGCGAAAAGCTTTCCTGACACGCCAACGCCGCAGCACTGCCACACTTTTATTTATTCCACGGTCACGCTCTTGGCGAGATTGCGGGGCTTGTCCACATCGCAGCCGCGGTTGACGGCGATGTAGTAAGCCAGCAGTTGCATCGGGATGGTCGCCAGGATCGGCATGATGCAATCGTGCGCCTGCGGAATGTGAATGATCTCGTCCGCGCCTTCTTCCGGGAAGTCCTTGCCGGCGCTGGTAATCGCAATGACGCTGCCCTTGCGCGCGCGGGTTTCCTGAATGTTCGAGAGCACCTTGGAGAACGTGTCGCCATGCGGCGAAAGCACCACACTCGGGCAATCTTCGCTGATCAGCGCGATCGGGCCATGCTTCATCTCAGCCGCCGGGTAGCCCTCGGCGTGGATGTAGGAAATTTCCTTGAGCTTGAGCGCGCCTTCCAGCGCGATGGGGAACATCGACTGGCGGCCCAGGAACAGGAAGTCGTCGTAATTCGTGTAACGCGCGGCGATCTCCTTGATCTTCTCGGCCTGGCCAAGCACTTGGCTCACGAGGCCCGGAACGCTGCGAAACGCCTTCACCATTTCGCGGCCATCGCTGAACGACAAGTCGCGCATGCGGCCGAGGTGCAGCGCCAACATCCCGGCGATCAACACTTGCGAAGTAAATGCCTTGGTCGAGGCCACGCCGATTTCCGGACCCGAGTGCTGGTAAACACCACCATCGGTTTCGCGGGCAATCGTCGAGCCAACGCCGTTGGTAATGCCCAGCACGCGGTAGCCCTTGCGCTTGGCTTCGCGGAGCGCCTCGAGGGTGTCGAGCGTTTCGCCAGACTGGCTGATCACGAAGACCAGCGTGTTCTTGTCCAAAGGCGCATTGCGGTAGCGGAATTCACTGGCGTATTCGACTTCCACCGGAATGCGGGCGTATTTCTCGATCAAATACTCGGCCACGAGGCAGGCGTGCCAGGCGGTGCCGCAAGCCAGGAAAACAATGCGGTCGACGTGGCGGAATTCACGCGCATCGATGTTCAAGCCGCCAAACTTCGAGGTCGACTCATCGTCCGAGAAGCGACCGCGCATGGCGTTTTCGAGGGCGATGGGCTGCTCGAAAATTTCCTTCTCCATGTAGTGACTGAAGGCACCTAGTTCGGCTTGCTCGATCTTCCAGTCAATCTGGTTGATAACCGGGTCAATCGCCTCCCCAGCTTCGCTAACGGTCGTAATAGTAAAGTCGTCCGCCGTGAGGTGGCAGATTTGGCCGTCGTCCAGGTAGACCACGTTTTGCGTGCGGCCAACGAAGGCCGAAACGTCGCTGGCCAACAGGTTTTCGCCGTGGCCAATGCCCAGGCAAAGCGGGCTGCCTTTTCGCGCGCCCACGATATCGCCCGGCAGGTCGGTGCTCATGACCGCAATGCCGTAGGTGCCCTCGACGAGGCGCAGACTCAGGCGAACGGCGGAAATCAAGCGCTCAGCGCCTTCTCCGGTGAGCGTTTCACTGCCGTAGTGGTAGGCGACCAGATTAGACAACACTTCGGTGTCCGTCTGGCTGGAGAAGGTCATCCCCTCGCCTTCCAGAAAGCGACGCAGCGCCTCGTGGTTTTCAATCACCCCGTTGTGGACGATGCAGATGCGGCCGTCACAGGAAAGATGCGGGTGCGCATTGGCGTCTGTCACGCCGCCGTGCGTGGCCCAGCGTGTGTGGCTGATGCCGATATTGGAGCTGGAATTGCGCTGATTGACGAGGGCCGCAACGTTTTCCACGCGACCGGTTTTCTTCATCACCTCGATGCCGTTGCCGTTCATGACGGCGACTCCGGCAGAGTCATAACCACGGTATTCAAGACGTTTTAACCCTTCAACCAGAATGGCGCTCGCCTTCTGCTTACCGATATATCCAACAATTCCGCACATATAGATTTCTCAGGATTATACTCGACCGATGCCCGAAACCTCAAACCCGATTTTCCGCAAAGCGGCGGCATCGAGTATGTTGCGTCCGTCAAAGACGAAGGCCGGTTTCAGCATGTTATCGTAGATGCGCTGCCAATCCAGCGTCTTAAATTGATCCCACTCGGTGAGGATGGCCACGGCATGCGCGTCCTTGCAGGCGGCGTAAACATCCTCTTCGATGATGATGCTGTCGTTCGCCTTACCGTCGGCGTCGGTCGCGGCTTGGCCGAGGTCAGCAAAGATCTGCGCCGGCTTCACCTTCGGGTCGTAGATGTGGACATTGGCCTGCTCCTCCAGCAAGTCGCGGCACACGTAGATGGCCGGCGATTCGCGGGTGTCGTTGGTGTCCTTTTTAAAGGCAAAGCCGAGGATCGCGATCTTCTTGTCCGAAACGGTGTTGAAAAGCGTGCGCACGAGGCGGCGGACAAAACGGCTCTTCTGGTAGTCGTTCATCACGATGACCTGCTCCCAGTAGTCAGCGACTTCCGGCAAGCCGAAGTGCTGGCAAAGGTAAACGAGGTTCAGGATGTCCTTCTGGAAACACGAGCCGCCGAAACCAACGGAGCTCTTCAGGAATTTCGGGCCAATGCGGCTGTCCGTGCCGATCGCGCGGGCGACTTCTTCAACGTCCGCCTCGGTCGCTTCGCACAGCGCGCTGATGGCGTTGATCGACGACACACGCTGCGCCAGGAAGGCATTCGCGGTCAGCTTGGAAAGCTCGGACGACCACACATTCGTGGTCAAAATACGTTCGCGCGGCACCCAGTGCGCGTAAACATCCACCAGCGCTTGAGCGGCTTCCTCGCCCTCGGGGGTCTGCTCGCCGCCGATCAACACGCGGTCCGGCTCGTTGAGGTCCTCCATCGCAGTGCCCTCGGCCAAAAATTCCGGATTGGACAGCACCTGGAAGGTGAACTCGCCTCCGCAGCCTTCGAGAATGCGGCGCACGGACTCCGCGGTGCGCACTGGCAGCGTGGACTTCTCCACGACGATGATGTTGCCCTTGGCCACATCGGCAATCTGGCGGGCGCACTTTTCGATAAATTTCAGGTCGGCAGCGCGGCCGGCACCCACGCCATAGGTCTTCGTCGGCGTATTGACCGAGATGAAGATCATGTCCGCCTCGGCGATCGTGCCGTTGACGTCGGTGGAGAAAAACAAATTCCGGCCACGCGCTTCGCGGACCACATCATCCAACCCCGGCTCATAGACCGGTAGCTCATCGGAATTCCACGCCGCTATGCGCTTCTCGTTGATGTCGACCACCGTCACGCGGTGCTCCGGACATTTTAAGGCAATCATGGCCATCGTGGGGCCACCCACGTAACCGGCTCCGATACAGCAGATATTCATAGTCAGGATTTTGGGAAGAAATTGTTAGCGGTAGTGCGCTTAAAAGCTCAGTGGCGTAACCAATAGAGCATTTCGTGGCGATAAAAAAAGCTATCCGGCATCAGACTGCCATTCGCGCCAAAGGTTTCATCCTTTTCGACCGGGGCGTACGCCACGGCAGTGACTCAGGCCAGTTCCGCGTCGGCCGCGCGCTCGATCTCGACTGCTTCTTCAGTTTGCGCCTGGCCGATGTGCTCCAGGCTCAGGCCCTTCGTCTCAATGCCAAAAATCACCGTGACCACGGCCCCCAGCACCGAGCTGCCCACCAGGCAGTAGAGTAAAGTCTCCGTGCCGATATCCGCCAATAAAATCGGGAACAGAAAAGCCGTCAGCACCGCGCCAACCTTGGCAATCGAGGCCGCCAACCCGGCGCCCATCCCGCGCACATGCGTCGGGAAAACTTCGCCTGCGAGCAGGTAGGTCATGGCGTTGGGCCCGAGGTTCGTCATGAAGAAAAACAGCATGAAGCCAATGAACAGCAGGACCATGTTATTGCTGCCGTCATCGTTCATCGACAGCGCCGCCAGCAGCAGCCCCACCGCGCACCCGATGAAGCCCACGACCTGCAATTTGATCCGGCCAACCTTATCCACGAGCAGAATCGCAAAAATGACCCCCAACACGAATAACATATCCATAATCGCCGACCCTTTCGAGGCCAACATGTCGTTGTGGATGATGTCTTTAATGGTATTTTCCTGCGTCTTGGACCCCAACATGACGGCGAGGATCGTGGGCGTAAAAATGCCAATGCCATATGTCCCCAAGTCCTGCAAAAACCACGGGACTGAGGCCAGGATCGTCGCCTTGCGATTTTCCCGGTTGAACAGCACACCATAGTGCGCCTTGGGCTTTGGCTTGGAGACGTCGTGCGCGCTCCTCAGTCGAACGTGCTTGGGATACTGCGGATGACGTTTCAGCAGGCGGTGCGTCTCGTACTCGGCATCCTCCATCCGGCCCTTGGAGACTAACCAGTGGATGCTATCCGTCACGAAAAAGCGGCCCACGATCACCAATGCCGCTGGCAGAATCGCCGTGGCGTACATGCCACGCCACGCGCCGACATCTGGCTCTCGCAGGAGAAAAATACAGCCGACTATCGTGCCAGCCAGCGCCCCAACGGCTTGGAATGCAAACGCGCTCAGCACCAGGCGCCCGCGCATCACAGTGGGGATGCTTTCCGAAATGACCAGGTGAGCCGTCGGGTAATCGCACCCCAGCGCAATGCCCACGCCAAATAGGCAAATGACCAGCATAATGAAATTCGGTGCAAAGCAAAGGGCCGTCAGGAAGACGGTAAAAATGACCATCTCCAGGATAAACATCCGCTTGCGACCCCAGTGGTCGGACAAGCCGCCCAGTGCCGAGGCACCCACCAGTATGCCCGCCAGGGTGGCTGCGGTGACAAAGCCTTTGTCCGAGGCGCTCAAACTGAACTCCTCCGTCACCAGCGGCAGCGCGACACCAGTCATGAAGACCACCATGCCTTCGAAAAACTTACCCGCCGTGGCCAGTAGCCAGATACGCCACTGCATGACCGTCATCGGCGTAGTGGGCGATTGCGTGCCATCGGCCCATATCGGCCTCTCATCAATGTATTCCTGGACGGTCCGCTCGGGGCGTGATTGCCCCGAATCGTCGTCGCGCGCGGCAGGTGAAATATCGTTTTCGTTCACGGTAGGAAACGTGGGTTGCGCAGGTTCGGCAACTAATTACACAGCCGCAAACTCGCCACGATGACAAGGCGCAACCCCTTCCGTAACATGATCATCACAAACTCGCGGGTAGCGCCGGGCCGCCAGGCTGCCCAGCGGAGCCATTGCATTGAATTCTGATTTTCCGCCAACATGACGCTATGCACTGGAAGGCGAAGCCTCAGAGAGCGTTCGCGCTGCCTAAGTCATTGATGCCCAGCGCAGATTATTAGTCACTGGCTCTCACTAATAAAATGCTCAAACGTACATATTTTTATTGTGAACATGCGGGCATTTCTTATGCTGTTATTTTTCTCCCAACACAACCTCATCTCTACCACTATGAAACATCCCCACCCAACCTAATCCCAGCCTCCGACTAGAGATAACATGAAGTTGCCGGGTCCAGCACTTGCTCAACCCGGCAACCGATGATAGATCAAAAACAATACCTGGCCGTTAAGCTCGGCATCGATGTTCACGCTGACAGCTACGTGGTGGTTCGTCAAGTTGATGGCAGCACGCCTCAGACTTCGCAAAAGTTTCGCACTCGTGAGTCTTTTCTTCGCTTCGTGAGCAAGCAGCAGTCTGAGGCCGAGCAGGTGTATGCCTGTTACGAGGCCGGTCCGTTTGGCTATGGGCTGCACCGTCAGCTCTTGTCGATGGGCGTGACCAACTATGTGGTGGCTCCGCAGGATTGGGACGAGCAGGGGCGCGGAGTCAAAAGCGATTCGCTGTCCACTTAAATGGCTTTGGTTGCTCGTTGTATTTGGTGATAAATGTTTCGATAGCTTCTCTGAGAGGGCGTCTAAAAACTCAATTGACCTTTGTTGGAGAGCGTCTTCGTGGTCAAAATTCCATTTCTTCACCTCGACGAAACTGGTTTCGCCTCGCTTCAGAAGCCGAAATTTCGCCTCTCGAATACATCTCCCCGACTCGATCAGACTTTTTAGACGCCCTCTGAGCGATTTGAGGCTGTTGAATGAAGCCCTTCGTATCTGTTTGTCGGTAATGATTGCGAAGAAGCGTTCGACCTGGTTGAGCCATGAGCTGTAAGTGGGCGTGAAGTGAACGTGCCAATGCGGTCGTTTTGCCATACGCCCACTTCCTCGGCGATGGTCTTGTTGTTAAGCCCCTCATGCATCCGCATCAGTGCACGAGCACGACGCGATTCGCCCTGAGGTAGATTACGGCGACGAAGAAGGCTTTGAAGATACCCAAGATCATCGGTGTTTAGCTCAATCTTTGCTACATTGCGTCCACGTGTTTCCATCCAAAAGAGCATGAATGGGCTCTTCGAAAAAGTACAAATTATTTTGAGATAAACTTCGCTGACACCACACTAATAAGGCTTTTTGGTGAGCGGACTAATGATATTTCCCAAACGAATCCAATGGCCTTTGTTTATGCCAAGTAGACAGGGTAGGGACGGTTGCCCTCAACCGTCCGCGTTTCGTCCAACTGGCATCAGTGTTTTAGTCTTTCTTTTTTCAACAAAAAACATGTCCACTGAGTCGGACAGTTGGGGGTAACCGTCCCTACCTTGGAGTCGTGGGTTATACCAACTCCCACTTAGATTGAGAGTTGGTATAAAACGATAAAACAACGTTCTATTTGAGGCACGGATAGACTGTTCATCGGAGCAACTAAACGCTACCTCAAGCTGCCAGCTCAACCTTCGCTCCAAAAGAATGCAATGATGTTTCGGTCCGGGTCGGCAATGTAAAACTCCGTGCCGTAGGGCATGACCCGTAAGGGCTGCACAATCTCCGCCCCAGTCCGGCAGACTTCCTCATAGACCGCCTCGATATCGATAACGCCAAAAGTGACGTCCACATGCCCCTCAGCAATTTTTCGATTCTGGTGCTCAGTGTAGGGCTCACAGGCTTTCAGGTGAATGGAGTGCCCATTGCAATTGATGCCCGCATAGAAATCCATGTAGCGGAAGTTGAGCTGAAACCTCAAAGTCTCAGTGTAAAATTTGATGGAGCGGTCCAAGTCCGCCACGAGGAATTGCGGACTCATGCAATCTAGTTTTTTGACAATCCCTGGATTCATAACACGCATTGGTTAAACTCGATAAATAATTAGGCGGAAACACAGTTCATAGGAATCTGGGTTCTATTATCAAGTCAAAGGTTGCCCGGACAATAATCGATTTTGCCCGAAAATCTCTGAGAGGGCGTCTAAAAAGTCTGATCGAGTCGGCGAGATGTATTCGAGAGGCAAAATTTCGGCTTCTGAATCGAGGCGAAACCAGTTTCGTCGAGATGAAGAAATGATATTTTGACCTCGAAGACGCTCTCCGGCGAAGACCACTTGAGTTTTTAGACGCCCTCTAAAGCGCTACATTGGGAACTGCGAGCCCCAGTCGCCGGGGAGTCGACCTTCGCCGTCGTTGCCACCGCCAAGCTGGCCTGGGGGGCGGTTGGGGTCGTAGCCGGTGTCAGCGGGGCGTCCGCCGCTAGCGTCTCGTTTGTTGGGCTGCGTATCCCAGCGGTCCTCGTAGTCGACCTGGGCCATGTTGCGCGCCACTTGGCCATCCAGGTAGAGAGTGCGCGTGGGGAAGGCCACGGACAGGCCACGATCACGAATGGCGCGCATGATCTTGCAGTTCACGCGTTGGCGCACGTCCATGTATTCGAGCCACTTCGTCGAAAGGGTGAAATAATATACGAGGATATCCAGTGAACTGCTGCCAAAGTCGGTGAAGTTCACGAGAATAAATTCCTGATTCACGCCCTCGTCTTTGTGAAGGATTTGTCGAATGTCGTAAACGATGGCCTCCATATCCTCGGCGGTCGCCTCGTAGGTGATGCCGATAACTTGCTTAACGCGGCGCTTGGGCATACGCGTCCAGTTGTTTATGTACTCATTAGCGAGGACACCATTGGGAATGGAAATCACCGTTTTCGGCCAGGTGCGCACCTTGGTCGATCGCAGGCCAATTTCCTCGACATCGCCATCAACCTTGTCGCCGACCATGATCCAGTCACCGACTTTAAACGGCCGATCGAGCATGATCATGAACGTGCCGAATAGGTTCTTAATGGTGTCCTGCGATGCAAAGGCAATCGCGGCGCCACCGAGGCCCAAGGTCGCCAGAATGCCGCCGACGTTGTAGCCAAGGTTGTCGATCACGAGCAACACGCCCACAATGACAATGAAGATCTTCAACGACTTGTTAATTGTCGGGATGAAGCCATGCAGCGCCGAACCACGCCCCGCCAAGCGCTCGCTGAACATATTGGTGAAAACATCCGTCGCACGGACCATGCCCCAAACCCCCATAATCATGGTAAGTCCACGGAAAAGATTGCCGACCAGGCTCTCGACCATCGTACTGAGCGGCAGCGCTAGAATCGCTAAATAAACGCCCAGCATGAGCAAAAAGATGGAAAACGGCTTTTCCAGCACATTGAGCAGCTCGTCGTCATGCTCAAATTTAGTCTTCTTCGCGATGGCCTGCAATCGACGGAAAAACACTCGCGTGACGATGTTGCGCAGCAGCATGGCGGTGAGCAAAATCGTGAAGCTAAACACGAGGTCCATCATTCGGAAGCTACCGACCTTCAGCCGCATCAGCCCGGCGATTTCATTACGAAACCCAGTCGCCTCGGCTGCATCGTTGGCCAACTCACGCACGGAATTGCGTAAAGATTCGCCCAACTCGCCTACCTCGCCATCGATCAGCGTAGAAGCCTCATCGACGGCATTGGGGTCGGCTCCGGGCTTAGCCGCCTTGTCCGGAGAAGCGGCGGCATCCTCCGTCGCGGCAGGTTCGGGAATAAGTGTTGTCTCCTGGGCGGGAGCAACGACTGAGAACCAAGCAATCGCGGTGGCAACCAGTAACACGAAGCTAAAAATTTTTCGCATGGGCTTTGTTAGCAGACCACAGCAAATATTGACAAGCCGCTAAGTGAGACTTTTGCGCGGCGACTTATCCGGAATGGCGGCCAGAATAAGTTTGGCATCCATGCGCAAAGGCGGAAAACTGGCGGCATGTCGGTTGTCGTTGCTGTCGAAAAAGGAAATCGCGTTGTGATCGCGGCAGACTCGCTTTTCACCGCGGGTAGTATGAAGGTGCCCCCCGAGCATAAGAAAAACAACCACAAGCTCTTTAAATGGGGGCCGTGCTGGCTCGGGCTTATTGGCTGGGGCGCGCTGGCAAACATCACTGAGGCGCTCATTCGCGACTACCCGGAGGCGATGGACGACTATTCGCGCCAAGGCCTATTCGACACCCTGCGCGGGCTCCACCCAATCCTACGTGACGACTTCTTTCTCGAAACCCATGAGGATAAGAGCCAGCCGGTCGAGTCTTCGCAGCTTGATGGTCTCATGATTTCGCCACGCGGCATACTCGGCTTCAGCAGCTATCGCAACGTCAATGAATACACTCGGTTCTGGGCCATCGGTGCCGGGCGCGAGTATGCCCTCGGCGCCATGCACGCCTGCTATGATCGTTTGCGAGATCCGAACACCATTGCCAAGCACGGTATTGAAGCCGCTTGCGCGTTTGACGACTCCTGTGGCCCGCCGGTTCAGATCCACAGCATGCGCCTGAAAAAATAACCGCTACTTCGCTTCGCTTTGCGTCGCAAAGTAAAAGTCCAGCCCGATGGGATAATGATCACTGCCGACGTCAGGGCCCGTCCATTCATTAACTGGCGCTAACTGATCAGTCAGGAAAAAGTGATCGATCGGCACCCAAAGGAACGGATTATGCGTGGGCCAGGTGCGGCGCGGAAGAAAGCTGGTGACAACCGGATTCAATTCACTTTGCGCTACAAAGTCTGTGTAAAACGGCGACCAAGGCGTCGTATTCATATCGCCCATGACGAGCATTGGCGCGCGGTCGGCATTATCCGTCACATACTTCGCAATGGCGCCCAAGGCGTTCTTGCGGTATTTCCACGAGCGTTCATTCGTTGGCGAAAGCGGGTGCATGAGCAGGATGATCAGCGGCCCATCGGGAGTCATCACTTCATAGGGCAGTGACCCGACACCCGCATAACTATGCGACGCGCCTTCAGCCGTAGGCGGATACTTGGAGAGCACCACAGAGCCATAACGCCCACCCCACATCTGCCGCCGCTCATAGGGGTAGACATCCTTGAGCTCCTCCAGCGTCGGCATCCAGGCGTCGGTGATTTCGATCAGCGCCACGAAGTCGGGTTCCTGCTCGCGAATCCACGCCGTAACTCGGTCGATCTGCGTGTTCCTCGTGTAAACATTGGCGCTGATTGCCCGATAGACGCGTCCTGACGTCTCCGAGCTTTGCAATGCAAAGTTAAAAATCAGTATGCCGTTCCAAAGCAGCAAAAGCAAACTCAACCCCAGCAGAATACGGAAGCTGCGCCATGCCGTCACCACGCACAAGACCAGTGCACCGAGGTAGTACTGCATCTTGAAATTCGCCAGCAGATCGAGTCGCCAATCCTCGCGGCCCCAATAGCCAGCCGCGCTCAAAATGACCACCGCGAGCCACAGCACAAATAGGCCGCAACGTTCCACATTGCGCCAGCTCAGCAAACGACGACGCGCACGGTTTTGCTGCTCAGCCACGGGCCGTCCCCCTACCCCAGCTAGTGGGAAATAGGCTTGCGGCCAGCGCTAGCCAGCCAAAGCTGGAGTGCATGCTGCGTGCTCGTTTCATCATCGTTATTGGTTTATTCATGGCTCTGGCCGGCTGTCAAACCATGCCGTCAGCAGATTTGCCTTCCGGCGGTTTGGTTTATCATTTTGTTGCAGTTTGGTTGAAGAATCCAGAGGACACGGCAGCGCGGGAGCGCATTGGCAAGCAATCGACCGCATGGCGGGACTTTCCGGGAGTCGTCCACGTGGCCTACGGCGATGGCTTGCCCGGTGGACGGAAGATCGTGCAGGATTACGATTTCGGCGTGCTGATGGTCTTTGAAAATGAGGCTGCGCTGCGCGCCTACGAGGCGGATCCGACTCACCAGCAGGCCATTCGCGAAGTGCTGTCGCCCGTGGCAGCGAAGGTGCAAGTGTTTGATTTCACCACCCCGGAAATGGAAGCAGGCGGGCTCAGCCGCGCGGAACTCCGTAAGCGGCAATACCGGCACTATCGAGTGTTTGCGACCCAATAAACGGGCCGCAAACGCTGCATTCGTGCGGGCGAAGCAAAGTTTTACTTGCTTTTACAAAGTAACTTTGCCATACAAAGAAACATGTCCTTCGGCCTGCATCATGCCTTGCGCGAAGTGCGCGAACTCAAGCGCCACATCCTGGCGAAGCAGCGCTTTAAGGGCTACTCCGGTCGTGCACGCGCCCTCGGCGGCTGTGCTGCCCTTTTGGCTGCGCTCGCGATGCGCGGCGGCTATTGGCCGCATGATTTGGTCGGCCTACTAACGGCGTGGGGCGTGGTGCTTGGCGTCAGCCTCCTGCTCAATTACGGCGCGCTGGTCTATTGGTTCCTTTACGACGAAGAGGTCGACCGCGACTGGCAAAGCCTCAAACCGGCGCTCGAAGTGCTGCCCGCTTTTGTGGTGGGCACCTTTGCCTCCGCAGGTTGTATACGATCGGGGAATGCGGAGCTGCTGCCAGGTCTATGGATGTCACTTTACGGCCTAGCGAATCTGGCCTCCCGCCACGTCGTGCCACGGCGCATTATCTGGGTCGGAGCATGGTATATAAGCGCTGGGGGCGTTAGCCTGCTGTATCCGGCTTGGGCCTGGACCCAACCGCTCGTGATGGGCGGCGTATTTTTCATTGGCGAATGGCTCGGCGGCCTCGTCCTGCATTATGACGAGGCCGAGGGCCGCACCATCTGGAGCTTTTTCGGGCTCCCCAACCTCTCACAAAGCTATGAGTAATAAAATGGACAACCCATACGACAACCTGGAACGCATCTTCCACGAGCCCAAGCGCTTGGCCATGATTGCCGCCATTGCGGAATCCGAGGCCGGCCTGAGCTTCAGCGAAATCAAGGAAACCTGCGACCTCACCGACGGCAATCTAAACCGGCACCTCAAGCTGCTGGAGGAAGAGAAGATCGTCATTGCCAAAAAGTCCCTTGCGGGCAACCGCGCCCGGACAATTGTCCGCCTTTCGGCCGCAGGCCGCCGCAAGTTCGTCAAGTATCTCGAATCACTGGAAATCGCCTTGCAGCAGGCCGCCCAATCCATGGGCGCCAAGTCCAAGTCGAAAGCCAGCGTGCTCAAAGGCGTGACCGCCTAGCAGACTCCTGTCATCAAAGCCACAAAGCCTGCCAACGATGGCGGGCTTTTTTATGCGCTTCATCGTCATTTACCGGGGAAGGCATGCCTAATCTTTAGGAATAAGTATACTGTATCCCTGTATCCGAAAGTCGTCCTCTTGACGGCCTTAGGTCACGTTCATGGAATTCGCAAGCATAGTAGAGTTTTTCCAGTTGTTCGTCGCTAAGTTGAAGTGCGGTTTCTTGTATGCTGAGGGCATATTCGGCGGCGCGGAGTCCATGCTCCTTGTCAACTCCGTTCGATTCTCGGCAGCAGTCATGAAGGTAGGAGAACATGCGGACTACCAGCAAATCTGCCTCGCAGTGTTTTGCCAAGTAACAGGCATTTTCATCTACCCGCTCCCAGTGGGTAATCCATGGGGCCAGATAATGGCATGTGAAATCTGTCCATTGCCAGCTTCCTCACTTTGGCAATGATTTTGTCGGTGTTCATCCGCGTTTAATCCGCGTAAATCCGCGGCTAGAAACCTTTGGCTTACTCGCCGTCGATCTTGGCTTCGAGGTAGTCGAAAAGATCGGCTTCGCTCACGCGGACTTGCTCCGTGGTGTCGCGGTCGCGGAGGGTCACGGTGCCGTCCTTTTCGATGGTGTCGAAGTCGACGGTGATGCCGAATGGCGTGCCGATTTCGTCCTGGCGACGGTAACGTTTGCCGATCGCGCCAGATTCGTCCCAGAACACGGGCCAGCGGCGCTGGAGCTTCTTGTAAAGCTTGCGGGCGGCTTCGACGAGCTCGGGCTTGTTCTTGAGCAGTGGGAAGACGGCGGCCTTGTAAGGTGCCACGCGCGGGTGGAACTTCATCACGACCCGCTTCTCGGGCTTGCCCTTGTCGTTCGGCACTTCGTCTTCGGTGTAGGCGGCGGTCAATACGGCCAGCAACGTGCGGTCGACGCCAAGGGACGGCTCGATGACGTGCGGGATGTATTTGAACGGCTCCTGGCCAGCTTGCTTGCGGCCTTCGTCGAAGTATTCCATGGACTTCTTGGAGAACTCCTGGTGCTGCGTCAGGTCGAAGCAACCGCGGCAGGCGATGCCCCACAGCTCTTGCTCGCCGTGCGGGAACTCGAAGCTCAGGTCCGTCGTGCCCTTGGAGTAGTGGGAAAGCTTTTCCTGCGGGTGGACGTCTTCGCCGATCTGGTCGCGCGGGATGCCGATGGAGACGAGCCAGTCCGTGCAGGCGTCGATCCAGTCGCGGTGCAGCTGCTGCCAGTCGGCGTCGGGCGCGATGAAGTATTCGATCTCCATCTGCTCGAACTCACGGGAGCGGAAGATGAAGTTGCGCGGCGTTATCTCGTTGCGGAACGCCTTACCGATCTGGGCAATGCCAAACGGCACCTTCACGCGCGCGGTGTCGACGATGTTGTTGAAATTGTTGAAGATGCCTTGCGCGGTTTCGGGGCGCAGGTAGGAGACGGCGGAGCTGTCCGACAGCGGGCCAACCTTGGTCTCGAACATCAGGTTGAAGTCGCGCGGCTCGGTGAGCGTGCCAGCGGCGGAGGCGTCCGGGCCGAGCGTGGCCAGGCGTTGCTCTTCGGTGACTTCGGTAAACTCGGTGCGTTCGGCGAGGGCGTCCACGTCGATCTCGGCTTGCTTGTCGCCCTTGGCGTCGCGGACCTTCTTGGCGCGCTTGAGGATTTCGCCCGCGTCGGTGTCTTCCATGAACGCCACGTAGCCGGCGAGCTCGCCGTTGAGTTTGACGGGGGCAATGAAGAGCTGGTCAGCGCGGTAGCGGAGCTTGGACTCCTTACAGTCGACCATCGGGTCGGAGAAGCCGCCGATGTGGCCGCTGGCTTCCCAGGTGCGCGGGTGCATGATGATGGTCGAGTCCAGACCGACGATGTCGTCGCGGCGGTGCACGAAGTCCTGCCACCAGGCTTGCTTGATGTTATTGCGCAGCTCAACGCCAAGGGGACCGTAGTCAAAGAAGCCTTGGTAGCCGCCGTAAATGTCGGACGACTGGAAAATAAAGCCGCGACGCTTGCACAAGCTGACAAGCGTTTCCATGCTGGGAGTCTGGTGGTTTTCCTTGGACATAAGAGAGAGGTTTGAAAGGGTTTTCCGGCCTTTGGGCAAAGAAAATCCGGCTTTCGGCGCATTTTTCAGGGATTTTGCTGCGCTGGATGACCTCGGGTTATTCGGAAAGGCGGGCTTGGGCCTGCGTGAGGTAGTTTTTAAACAGGAAGATCTGGAAGGTCGCGGCCAGCGTCCCCGCTGGCCAGTTTCGTCTTCGTTTGGTGCCATGCTGGATGGCTAGCGGGGACGCTAGCCCGCTACCAGTCGCTTCAATTTAGAGACGCCTTCTCGTCAGTGATCCCCTCCTTGCCACCGCTTTCAAACTTCCCGTTCTTCCTTTAAAAAAAATCCCGCGTTGAGCCTCTTAAAACGCTATTTTTGCAAAAAATCGTTGCACGACGAAAAAAAGACCGGTTGGCATTGAGTTGCGAAGTGATACTTTGCTCTTGCCTAACCATTCTTAGAACGCGTTTTATACTGATTTATGAAATCTACTTCCAAGCTTGTCCTTGCTTCCGCCACCCTGGGTGTTGCAGCGCTTTTCACCGGCTGCGGTGACTCTATGCCGAGCGATGCTCACGCGCTTTACAAGCGCCACAACCAGGGCTTCAATTTCTTGGGTATCGTTGATTCCTCGCCCGAGAGCTACCAAGAGGTTTCCAAAATCTCTGCTGTGGCTTACTCCGACGAGCTTGTGGATCGCAAGAATATCTCTGGCGACAACCTTTCTCTGTTCTGGGGCACGTTCGTTTACGCGGACTACTAAGCCCGACTGGGCACAAGCACCCGTATGGGCGAGTCTGTGAGCAACAATTCGCCCGTCAGCAATGTGGCGCGCTTTCTGCCTGAGGCGGCAGCGCGCCAACCTGATTTCCCCGCCCTCCGGCTTCCGAGCCGACGTGGCGGGGCGCTTGTGTACGACACCCTGACCTTTGCCGAGCTGGAAACCGCCGCCTGCGCCGCCGCGCGAATCTTCACGCAGAAGGATATCCGCCGCGGCAGCCGCGTGCTCCTGATGGTCAAGCCCGGGCGCGACCTGATTCTGTCGGTCTTTGCGCTGTTTAAGATGGGTGCTGCGCCCGTGGTGATCGACCCAGGTATGGGCCGCAAGCACTTCCTGTCCTGCGTCCGCCGCACCCGGCCCGATGCGATGGTCGGTATCCCCTTGGCGCAGTTCCTCAGCCGGGTGTTTCGCAAGGACTTTAAGTCGGTCAAAGTGCGGGTAACCGTTGGCAATAAAGGCTTTGCCAAACAAATTGCCGCGCTGGGTAAGGCGACTTTCGAGCCCGCGCAGACGACCGCCGACGAGCTCGCGGCAATCCTCTTTACCAGTGGTTCCACGGGCCCACCCAAGGGCGTGCGCTACGAGCATGGCATGTTTGAAGCACAGGTGCGGATGATTCGCGCGCACTACGGCATCGAGCCCGGTGGCGTGGATTTGCCGATGCTGCCCGTCTTTGCGCTGTTCAATCCCGCGCTCGGCTTGACCACCATCGTGCCCGAGATGAATCCCAGCAAGCCAGCCACCGTCGACCCGGCGAAAATTGTCCAGGCGATCCACCAAAACGAGGTCACGAACAGCTTTGGCTCGCCGGTTTTATGGAACCGCATTGCCACGCATTGTGAGGCAGAGGGCGTTTTGCTGCCGTCTCTGAAATGTATTTTGATGGCCGGTGCCGCAGTACCGCCGTCCTTGATTCGCCGGATGAAGCAATTGGCACCCAATTGTGAGATCCATACGCCCTACGGTGCCACCGAGGTGCTGCCGGTGGCGTCCAATTCCGGCGCTCAAATTTTAAACGAAACCCTCGAGCTGACCGAGCAGGGGCGCGGCGTCTGCGTGGGCGAGCTGTTGCCCGAGGTGCAGGCACAGATCATCGCAATCCACGATGGGCCGATTGCAACCTTGGCCGATGCCCAGCCTTTGCCTGCGGGTGAAATCGGCGAAATCCTCGTCACCGGCCCAAGCGTGACCAAGGCCTATGATGGACTCGCTGCCGCTACTGCGGCCGCGAAGATTGCGGATGACGGAGGTCAGAAGTCGGAGATCGGATTTCGGAAGTCTGATGACAGTAATCAGCGGATCAAACCTTCTCAGTCTTCTGGCGATTCCGACCTCCGATCACCGATCTCCGACCTCCGTCCCCCGATCTCCGCCATCTGGCATCGGATGGGCGACCTGGGTTACTTCGACGAGCAGGGGCGCCTGTGGTTTTGCGGGCGCATGGCTGAGCGCGTTGAGACGCCGCAGGGTCTGATGTTTACGGAGTGCGTCGAGGCGATTTTCAACCAACATCCCAGTGTGTTCCGCAGCGCGTTGATTGGCCGGGGTGAGCGTCCCAACCAGACGCCGTGCGTGATCATCGAGCCTCAGCCAGGTGAGTGGCCGGCGGACCCGGCCGCGGAAAAAGCGTTTGTGGACGAGCTTTTGCGACTCGCGGCCAGCAGCGAGCTGACGCGCGGCATTACGGAAATCCGCTTCAAGCAGCAGTTCCCCGTCGACGTGCGCCACAACGCGAAGATCCACCGCCTCGACTTGGCGCGGGAATTCGCGGGCTAGCAGCCTGTCGGCGTTGATCGCACTGCTCGTCTGAAGTGGATTGTTGTTGTGATGGGCTTGAGGCTGGGCCGGATGGCTTTGAAGGCGGCATGAATGCCCGCAAATACGTTTCGCAAACCAAGGTTTCTAAAGCCACCGCCACACGCGACCTTCAGCAGCTGGTCGATTTAGGCGTGTTCCCTGACGCCACCGCGCCAGAGGTCGCAAATATCCTGCTCAAGTCGCAATGAGCCGATTAAATGCCTTATTCGGCTCATGGATTTGGGTTTACGTGAGCCGATTAGTGTGTATATTCGGCTCATGAATTACAACTGGCAGCAAGACGATTGGCCAAACTTCCGTTATGACTTGGCGGAAGTTGAGGCTGATCTGTTGGCGTTTGCTGACAAGGCGGGCCAGGTGACGGGCACGCTGAAGGGCTTGCCGGAAGGGGTGCAGACTGAGGCCATCCTCGATTTGATGATCTCTGAGGCGGTCAAGACTTCGGAGATCGAGGGGCAGTATGTGAGCCGTCAGGATGTTATGTCGTCGATCCGTAATCAGCTCGGACTGAACGCGACGGCGGAGCGCGTTGCCGATAAGGCTTCGGACGGCGCGGCAAAGCTCATGGTTGCGGTCCGCAATACGTGGGACGAGTCGCTGGCGGTGGAGGCGCTGTTTAATTGGCACGTCATGCTGTTGAGTGGTTCCTGCAATGTGATGCTCGGCCAGTGGCGGACCCATGCGGAGCCGATGCAGGTCGTTTCTGGTGCCGTGGGCAAAGAGCGGGTCCACTATGAAGCGCCACCTTCGGCGCGCGTTCCGGCGGAAATGGCTGCCTTCGTGTCCTGGTTTAACGACAGCCGCCAAAAGCTGCTGCATGCTCCGGTGCGCGCGGCGCTGGCTCACCTTTACTTTGAGAGCGTCCACCCGTTTGAAGATGGTAACGGACGCTTGGGCCGCGCCATCTCTGAAAAGGCGCTTTCGCAGGGCTTGGGGCGTCCGGCCTTACTGAGCCTCTCGCGCACGATCGAAGCGAATAAATCGGCCTACTACGAGGCCTTGATGAAGGCGCAGCGCACCAACGAGGTGACGCCGTGGCTGGCTTACTTTGTGGGTGTTGTCCTGGACGCGCAGAGCCAAGCCGAACAGCAGGTTGATTTCGTCCTCCGCAAAACCAAGTTCTTCGACCGCGTTCGCGATCAGCTTAACGAGCGCCAGTTGCGAGTCGTTCAGCGTATGCTTGAGGCTGGGCCGGATGGCTTTGAAGGCGGCATGAATGCCCGCAAATACGTTTCGCTAACCAAGGTTTCTAAAGCCACCGCCACACGCGACCTTCAGCAGCTGGTCGATTTAGGCGTGTTCGAGCCAATCGGTGGCGGGCGGAGCACGCGTTATGCCCTCTGCGTTTTGAGTTGAATGTATCGTCTGGGCACAAAAAAAAGACGCCATTGGGCGTCTTCTTTTGAAAATGGTAGACGGTGCAGGGCTCGAACCTGCGACATCCTCGGTGTAAACGAGACGCTCTAGCCAACTGAGCTAACCGTCCATAGGAAAAGGCATGAACATGCGCGGTTTACGGCACCGTTCAAGGAAAAAGATGCGAGAAACCGAAAAAAGTGCCAATTTTATGCTTCCGTTGGGAGAGGGCTTGCGTCATTTTCGGCAGCTTTTCCTCCCATGCGACATACGATCTCAGCACTAGTCGAAAATAAATTCGGAGTTCTTGCGCGGGTTGCTGGCATGTTCAGCGGCCGCGGGTTTAACATTGATACCCTCAATGTCGGCCCGACGCACGATCCGAAGTATTCTCGTATCACGATCACCCTGCGCGCCGAGGAACATGCGTTGGACATGGCGATCAAGCAGCTCGACCGCTTGATCAACGTCATCGACATTACGCACTTCGGCCACCGCAATGCATTCGTCGCTCGCGAGCTGGTCATGCTCAAGGTCACGGCCACTGGCGACACGCGCTCGAAGATTATCGAGGTGTGCGACATTTTCCGCGCCAAGGTCATCGACGTCACGCCGGAAGCCATCATCATCGAGTGCACGGGTAACGAAAACAAGATCCGTGCATTCCTGGAGCTCATCACGCCGTTTGGCATCTTGGAGCTGGCTCGCACGGGCAACGTCGCCCTGTTGCGCGGCCGCAACGACGCCCACGAGGACGAAGAGGAAGCCTAACCCAATTCATTTACCATTTGTCATTTGTCAGTAGGCAGTTCGCGCCTGGGCATCTGACCGCAGAACAACGACAACCAAGCAAAACCCACAATGCCCGCAAAAGTATACACGGAAGCGGACGCCGATTCGAGCGTCCTCCAAGGCAAGACCCTCGCTGTTATCGGCTATGGTTCGCAGGGCCACGCCCATGCGCTGAACCTGAAGGATAGCGGCCTGAATGTCATCATCGGCCTCTACGAAGGCAGCAAGTCGAAGGCCGTCGCTGAAAAGCAAGGCTTCGAAGTCTACAACACTGCAGAAGCAGTCAAGAAGGCGGACGTCATCATGATCGCTCTGCCGGACATGAAGCAGGCTGAAGTTTACGAAGCGGACATCGCTCCGAACCTCACCCCCGGCAAGACCCTTCTCTTCACGCACGGCCTGGCGATTCACTACGGTCTGATCAAGGCTCCTGAAGGCATCGACGTCATCATGGTCGCTCCTAAGGGCCCGGGCCACGTCGTCCGCACCCAATACAACGAAGGCAAGGGCGTTCCTTCGCTGATCGCGGTTAATGAAGGCTCCTCGGACGCAGCCAAGGATGTTGCCCTCGCTTGGGCGCACGGCATCGGCGGCACCCGCGCCGGCGTGATCCAGACCTCTTTCAAGGAAGAAGTCGAAACCGACCTCTTCGGCGAGCAAGCCGTTCTTTGCGGTGGCGCCAGCGCCCTCGTCATGGCTGGTTTCGAAACCCTGACCGAAGCCGGTTACGCTCCGGAAATGGCTTACTTCGAGTGCTTGCACGAACTGAAGCTGATCGTTGACCTCATGGTTGAGTCCGGCATCAGCGGCATGCGCTTCTCGATCTCCGAAACCGCTGAATACGGCGACTACGTTTCCGGCCCGCGCGTGATCAACGCCGAGTCCAAGGCTGCCATGAAGCAGGTCCTCAAGGAGATCCAGGACGGCACGTTCACCAAGAACTGGGTCCAGGAATACAAGGACGGCTGCCCGAACTACAAGCGCATGGCCGAGGAAGGCAAGAACCACCCGATCGAAAAGGTCGGCAAGGAGCTGCGCGCCCTCATGCCCTGGGTTCCGAAGAAGGAAATCGGCGGCACCCAAGCCGAATACACCAGCAAGTAACTCAACATCGTTATCGCGATCGTTGCTCGTCGTCGTCGAAAGATGGCCGCGGGGAGTAAAGATCGATTACGACAACGATAGCGATTACGACAGCGAGGTCTCCTCGAAAATCTTTACAGCGGGAGAGTGCGAAATGCGCTCTCCCGTTTTTTATGCCAGCTAAGGAAACGCCATGAAACTCTCTGAATACACCCTCACCAGCCGTTGCGGCGCGACTGATTGAGACTTTTCCGGACTGATTCCTCCTCTCTGATTCCGAAATTGACTGTTCGGCGGGAATCCTTTTGCTTGCTCGCTATTTTTTCCAATGTCCGACCAACCAATCATACTCGCGACGCGGCGTAGCCCGCTAGCGCTTTGCCAAGCACACTTGGCCAAGGCGCACGTGGAAAACGTCTTTGCCGGCGCGACTGCGGAACTGAAGGAATTCGTCACCACCGGCGATAAGAAGACCTCGTGGTCGCTCGAAGATAAGGGCGGCAAGGGCCTTTTTACCAAGGAACTGGAAGACGCATTGCTCAACGGTGAGGCCGATCTGGCCGTCCACTCCGCCAAGGATCTGCCGACTGAAATGCCGGAGGGCTTGGCGCTGGCCGCCTACCTGCCGCGTGAGCAAACCAACGACGTGCTGATCGTCAAAGAGGGCGTGGAGAAGCCGTGCAAGATTGCCACTAGCAGCCCGCGTCGTCGCCTGCAACTGAAGCAGATTTTTCCGTGCGCGGTGTGGAGCGAGATTCGCGGCAATGTCGATACCCGACTGCGTAAGATTGCCAGTGGTCAGGCCGATGCCACGGTCCTGGCGGCTGCTGGACTACGCCGCCTAGGCATCGACTCCTTTGAGGGCGTGGTCTTCAAGCCAATGACTTTTGAAGAGATTGTGCCGGCCGTTGGGCAGGGCGCGATCGCGCTGCAATGCCGCGTAGGGGATGTTGAAAAATTTGCCGCACTGAGCTGCCCGGAGACCCAGAAGGCCGTCGAGCTGGAGCGCAAGTTCCTGGCCGCGATGGGCGGCGGCTGCCACACCGCGACCGCCGGCCACGTAAGCGATGGCAAGCTGCTGACCTTCCACGAGGAGACCGGCCGCCAGGATTTCGACCTGCCGCATGAAGGCCAGGACGTCGATGAGTGGCTCGCAGAGGTCGTCGGGAAGGTCGTTGGCGAGTAGGGGTTGCCAGCGGGGCGAACGGTTCTCTCACGAAGGCACGAAGACACAAAGGCCAGCAAAACGATGAATGAAGAGGCGATAGGGAAAGAAGTGGTGGATGCTGCGATCAAGCTTCACCGGGATCTTGGACCAGGCTTGTTGGAAAGTGTTTATGAAGCGATTTTGGCTCGTGAATTGGAAAAGCGGGGGCTTCAGGTTAAGCGTCAGGTTCCCATTCAAATCCAATACGGTGGCGAGTTTTTTGAAGAAGGCTTTCGGGCAGATATCATCATTGAGGATCTCGTTATTCTTGAGCTGAAGTCCGTTGAGCGAGTTACCCCTGTGCATAAGAAACAACTGCTGACCTATCTAAAACTCACCGAGCTCAAACTGGGGTATCTTTTGAATTTTGGGGAGGAGCTCATGAAAAACGGCATAACTCGAACGCTGAATGGTTATCTATAAAAACCTTTGTGCCTTCGTGCCTTTGTGAGAGGATCTTTGCTTAGCTTGCTTTCATTTTAACTATGTCGACGCCAGGAACAGTTTATCTTGTCGGGGCGGGGCCGGGTGATCCCGGGCTCGTGACCGTGCGCGCCAAAGAACTCATCGAACGCTGTGATGCGCTGGTGTATGACTACCTCGCCAATCCCGAGCTGCTCAAGTGGACCAAGGTTGGTTGCGAGAAGATTTACGTGGGCAAGCGGAGTGGTTTTCACGCGATTCCTCAGGACGAGATCGAGCAAATCCTGCTCAAGCGCGCCAAGCAAGGCGACATGGTGGTCCGGCTCAAGGGTGGTGATCCGTTTGTGTTCGGGCGTGGCGGCGAAGAAGCCGAAACGCTCGTTAAGGACGGCATCAGCTATGAGATTGTGCCTGGGGTGACCGCAGCGCTCGCCTCGGCGGCCTACGCAGGGATCCCGCTGACCCACCGCGAATACAGCTCGTCGGTCGCGTTCCTGACTGGCCATGAGGACCCCGAAAAACACGAGATGCATGTGCGTTTTGAGGAGTTTGCCAAAGTCGGCGGCACGCTGTGCATTTATATGGGTATGGGCCACCTCGGCGAAATCGTTGACCGTCTCGTCGTGGCTGGCTTGGCGAAGGATACGCCGGTGGCTATCGTCCAGTGGGCGACCACGCCGCGTCAGCGCAGCTTGGTGTCCACGCTGGAAAACGTCGTGGCGGCCAAGGACGAAGCCGGGCTCAGTTCGCCGGCCGTGGTGGTCGTTGGCTCCGTGGCAACGCTCAGCGATAAAATCGGCTGGTTCGAAAAGCGCACGTTGTTTGGCAAACGCGTGGTCGTGACCCGCAGTCGCGAGCAGGCGAGTGATTTGTCAGCCGCGTTGATTGGCCTGGGTGCCGAGGTGTTGGAACTGCCGCTGATTGATATTTCCGAAGACGAGGAATCGACCGGGGAGGACATCTGGCCGTCGCTCGGCAGCTATCGCTGGATCGTTTTCACCAGCCCGAACGGCGTGAAGTTTTTCTTCGAGAAATTCCACCGTCAGTTCAACGACCTCCGCTACTTTGGCGGCATGCGCATCGCGTGCATCGGGGAGACGACCGCCAAGGCCGTCCGCGAGCAGCGCCTGGCCGTGGACTTGATTCCCGAAGAAGCCGTGGCGGAAAATGTGGCCGAGGAGCTTCTTCGCGCCGAGACGCTGGAAAACGAAACCGTGCTTGTCGTCACCGGCAACCGCAACCGCGACGTGCTGGTGGAGAAGCTCGAAGAGGGCCAAGCGATTGTCGACACGTTCCCGGTTTACCGGACGGAGCTGACGAACCTCGATGAGCATCCCGCGGCGGTGCGTTTCCGTGAGGTCGGGGCCGATGCGATTACCTTTGCGAGCTCCAGCGCGGTGGATGGTTTTGTGCAGCAGGCGAAGAATCTCCAGCCCGGCCCGGATGCCCGGCGCCCCAAGGGGGTGGCCATTGGACCGAAGACGGCCGAGCGTATGCGCACGATTGGGCTGCCGGTGGACCGTTTGTCCAAGGAGGCCTCAATCGCGGGGCTGGTTGCGGCGGTGCGTTCGCTCTGGGACGAGTAGTTTTTCCGTGCTGAGGTGATAAATACAGGCATTGCGGCGCATTTCTTGGAACTACAGCCAGTTGAACCTTGACCAATTACCCCCGATGAACGCAAATTTTTCCGTGCCTTCTGCAACCACTCATTCTCCTCGCGCCGGCGGCTATGTCGGCCTTTTTGTCCGCATATTGATTGCCTTTGCGCTGCTTTGGGCAGTCTTCGGATTAGCCGGTTGTGAAAGCAGTGGCGGGTCGAGCAAGCGCTCGTCGGCTGAGCAGATTGGCGCGTCTCCCAACCTTTTGCGCGTGGGCGTTTCGCCGGACATGCCACCCTTTGTCTTCAGTCAAGGCGGGCAACTGACCGGACTGGAAATTGATTTTGCCAAGCAGTTGGGCAAGGACATGGGGCGCGAAGTCCGCTTTGTGGAGATGGATTGGGAAGACCTGATCCCGGCTTTGCAGGAGAACAAAATCGACATCCTGATGGCTGGCATGAGCTACACGCCGGAGCGCAATGCCATTATTTCCATGACTACGCCTTACATGACCAGCGGGCAGATGGCTTTGGTGCTCCGAAAAAATTACCAAAAGTATGTCTTGCCGGGGCAAATCGGGAATACGAAGGCCAAGGTGGGTGCCGAGGCTGGCACGACGGGCGAGTTCATGGTCCAGTCCAGTTTTGAGAATGCCACACTAGTCACCTACGACTCGGCGGAAGCCGGTGCCAAGGCTGTGGCCGCAGGTGATGTGGACTTATTTATTCATGATGCGCCAACGATTTATTGGTTGGCGGGCACGTATCAAAATCGCGGGGTGACCCCGGCTCGTCCGGTGCTCGCGGTGGACCAGATGGTCTGGGGCGTCAACCGTGAGAATACAGAATTGCTACAGGCGGTGAACGCTCAGGTAGTCGCCTGGTCGGCCAATGGTGAATTGAATCGTATCGTGCGTCGGTGGGTGGGCATGTAGCCGCAGCCCTTTGTGGGCCTGCCACATCTCATTACTCCGCCGACAGGAGTAAATACAAGTTGAAGAGGCCAATAAACAAGCCAATGGCAATTAAGATGTAGGTCATTGGCCAGGGGCGCTTTTGGGCATTCGCTGAATCTAATTCGGGTGATTTCGGTGCGTCAGGCATGTTTGGCTAGGGAAATGCTCGGGTAATCCTCCCAAGCGTCGCTTGTGTTAAATGTATTTGTCAAATGGGTTAAATCTGATAAGGATTTTACCTTTGGATAATGAGTAATATCACCCCGTCAATGACCGATAACTTAGCCAAGGTCATGCCTTGGCCGTACGCTCTGTGTGATCGTAAGGGCTACATCGTACATTGCAATGAGGTTTTTATGCGGCTGATTGGGGCCGATGGGGGTAAGGATAACGGCCTGAATTTATCGAAACATATGTCTACGATTCAGGCTGGATACGAGCTGGATGACTTACTGGCCACTACGGATTCGCAAGCTTGGCATGGTAAACTGCGCATAGCTGGCTCACATAACCTCGTGCTCGAAGCCTTGCTTCAGGCCGACCCCGACTCTTCGGATAACCTATGGCTCATCATTATGGAGAATCCGGTCGTCAATGATCAGATGATCCTTAATCCACGTAGCGAGCTGCGGTTGTTACAGATCCTAATGGATCACACCCTCGACTACGTTTACTTTACGGATATTCAGGGCCGTTTTGTCATTACTAACCGTGCCTTTCAGCGCGCCCTGGAGACACAGTTTCCTGGCCAGGAGGTTGGCAAGTCCATTCGGGACTTTGTGACCCGCGAGACTGCGCGCTGGGTTAGTGAGACGGATCAAGACGTCCTGACTACACTCAAGCCGATCGTCAACCATGTAGGGCTATTTCAGATTCGCAATGGGGGCGCCCATTGGCTGCAGACTACCAAGATGCCGGTCTTTGACCACAATCGACTGTGCATTGGCCTCGTTTCGGTGAGCCGTGATATATCTGAAGCGCGGCAGACGGAAAACCGCCTGCGTAAGGCAATTGATCGCGCAGAGCAGGCGAATCAGGCCAAGAGCGACTTCCTGGCGAATATGAGCCACGAAATTCGTACGCCGATCAATGGCATCATCGGTATGAGCGAACTCTGCCTGGAGAGTAATTTATCACCCGACCAAGAGCGCTACTTGCAGACGGTCCTTAGTTGTAGCAATACACTGCTTGCACTGGTCAATGACATCCTCGATTTCTCCAAAATCGAGGCCGGTCAATTGGAGCTGGAAAACATCGATTTCGACTTGCGCGAAGCTGTCGAGGACACTGTGGATCAGTTTGTCTCGCTTGCACGTGACCGTGGCTTGGAGCTTGCGGTAAAGATCGACCCAGTGCTGCCAACGGTCGTTTCCGGAGACCCAATTCGTTTCCGTCAGGTGTTGAACAATCTCGTGAGTAACGCCATCAAGTTCACTGAGGACGGCGAGGTGATTGTCAGCGTGCGCAAGCTCTCTGCCAATGTGGACACGATGCGCATTCAACTAGAGGTGAGGGATACTGGCATTGGTATTTGCGAGGCGCGGTTGGAGCACGTTTTCGACACCTTCACACAAGGTGATTCGTCGACTACGCGTAAGTATGGAGGCACCGGTCTGGGGCTCTCCATTTCGCGGAAATTGGCCCGCATGATGGGCGGAGATGTAACCGTGCACAGTGAGTTGGGCAAGGGGGCGACCTTTACCGTAGAGCTGGATGTCGGCTGCGTGAGTAGCGAAATCGAAAGCGAAATGCTCAGTTTGGAGGAGCTCTCTGGCTGCCGCGT
This sequence comes from Cerasicoccus maritimus, assembly GCA_031296935.1. GTDB lineage: Bacteria > Verrucomicrobiota > Verrucomicrobiia > Opitutales > Cerasicoccaceae > Cerasicoccus > Cerasicoccus maritimus. The sequence goes on along the minus strand of JAVDPD010000003.1, from coordinate 135,506 downwards.
TCTCATTGTAGATGACAATTTGACGAACCGGCAGATTCTGGAGGAAGTTTGCCGCCATTGGGGTTTACTGCCGAGCACCTGTGATGACGGCGTCAAGGCGATCTCTCGCATGGAGCGGGCAATTGCAGACGGCACGCCATTTCAGCTGCTCTTGCTGGATCAGCAGATGCCGGGACTCAGTGGCACAGATGTGGCCTCACTCGTAAATAGCCGTGCGCGTTTGCGGGAGATCAAAATGATCATTCTCACCTCTGCTATCACCACGGAGGAGCGCCAACGCGGGCGCACGATGGGCATTAGCCGATTCCTCACCAAGCCAGTGAAGCAGAATGATTTGCGCGAAGCGGTGCTGGATGTGTTTGGGCTCACGCCCGAGGGTAGTCGCCCGCCCGTCCGAGGGAAAACCCGCCCCTCGCTGAGCCTGCCTACCGGCGACCAGATGCCCAGTCTCCGCATCCTGCTTGTGGAAGACAACTTGATCAATCAGGAGGTGGCCATGCAGCGGTTGACTAAGCTCGGGCACGAAGTCACTGTCGCCAGCGATGGTGAAGAAGCCGTGGAGTCTTTTCAGTCGCTGGTGTTCGACCTTATTTTAATGGATGTGCAAATGCCCAAGATGGACGGCTTGGAGGCTACTCGCCGCATCCGTGACATAGAGGCTAATTTGCAAAGTCATACGCCGATCATTGCCATGACCGCCCGCGCCATGCGCGGAGACGAACAGGTTTGCCTCGATGCCGGTATGGACGGCTACCTGACGAAGCCATTTCGCGCCTCAAAGATGCGGGATGTGCTCGAAGGCGTGCTCGTGCGCATTGAGCAAGAGGCCCGTGTTACCGTTAGCGGACCTGAGTATAGCCCTGAGATGATTGCTGCTGAGCTGGATGAGGAGGACTTTGAAGACATGCTCTTGGCTGCGCGTATGTTTAATGAAAATTGGGACGCCGAATTTAAAGATTACAACCAGTCGACCGGCCCCCACGACTATATGGCGCTCCAGCACTATGCCCATTCGCTGAAGGGGGCGGCGGGTTTGTTGCGCGCTATACGCCTGAGCCAGTGCGCCGTTTGTTTGGAAGATGCTGCGAAGCGCCGCGACGCCGATGCAGTTGCTGAGGCCTTGGAGCAAATGGCGAGAGAAGGCGGGCGAATTCGTCAAGCTTTGGAATCGTTCCTGCTTGATAACTAGGGGAGCTTGCAAAATTTCGCTGTCTCGCCATGCCTGTGGCCGAGGCTTGATCTTGGTGTCGAAGCACGTAAGTTTAGGCATTCCCTTTCATTTTGAATATGGCTACCACGAGTCCTTTCACCGAGACCGATACGGAGACTTCCGTTGCGACAGCTTTGCCGTGGAATGTGGTCGTGCTCAACGACCCGGTGAATCTGATGAGCTACGTGGTACTGGTCTTCCGCCGTGTGCTTGGCTTTGACGATGACAAGGCGCGCAAGCACATGCTGGAGGTCCACGAGCAGGGCCGTTCCATCGTCTGGTCTGGTGACCGTGAAATGGCCGAAACCTACGTCCATGAGCTGCACAAGTGGCAGCTAAACGCAAAGCTGGAGCAGGATGCCTAAGCTCGCCATTAAGATCAGCCCGTTCTACATCCAGGCGCTGCTGGACGTGGTGGAGCCCATTGAAAAACGGTTCCGCCTGCAACTGGCCGTCAACATGGATGGCGCGCCTGACGACGACGAGATTTTGCTCGAAGCCTGGCGCGACAGCCTGCTTGACCAGCTTCGCGAAGACTCGAGCTACCTGATCGAGCTGCTCAACCAGCTCTTGCCCGAGCACCCGGTAGAGCTGAGTGAGGAAGATGCCGAGAGCGCCCTGCGCGCAGCGTCAGCTGTCCGCCTGAAAATCCGCGAAGCCTTCCTGTCTCGCTTCACCGAATATGACTTGGAGCGCGACTTGGTGGAGCCGGCGAATCTCGGCCCCGAGGAGCAGAAACCGTATATTTGCTACACCTTCCTGGCCCGCTTCCAGGAGATGCTCATCGTGCAGCTCATGCCCGAGTTTTACGACTTCGACGACATGATGGACGACGAGGAGGACGACTGAGAACTGGCTTGCGCGCGGCGGTGGATGATTTAACCCTGCTTGACGATGGCTACTCAAGAATCACGGACAGTTTCGATCGGCTTGATTCAAATGGCGATGGTTGCCGAGCCGGCGGCCAATGTGGCGCAGGCCGAGGGCCTCGTTCGCGAGGCGGCCGCGCAGGACGCCCAGGTGATCTGTCTGCCGGAGATGTTCAACACGCTCTACTTCTGCATCACGCAGGACACCGAGCAGTTCGACCTCGCAGAGCCCATCCCCGGCCCCTGTGTCGAGGCGATGCAGGCCCTGGCCAAGGAGCTGGGCGTGGTCATTATCGTGCCGACTTTTGAGCGCCGCGCGCCGGGGCTTTACCATAACACCGCCGCCATCATCGACACGGACGGCTCGCTGTTGGGCAAGTATCGCAAGATGCACATCCCGCAGGACCCGGGCTTCGAGGAGAAATTTTACTTTACGCCCGGCGACCTCGGTTTCCAGGTGTGGGACACCCAGTTCGGTCGCCTCGGCGTGTGCATTTGCTGGGACCAGTGGTATCCCGAGGCCGCCCGCCTCACAGCGCTGAAAGGCGCGGACATCCTATTCTACCCGACGGCCATTGGCTGGCTGCCCGAAGAAAAACCCGCGCTTGGTGACGCCCAACACAACGCCTGGGAAACCGTCCAGCGCGGCCATGCCGTGGCTAACGGTTGCCATGTGGTCGCAGTCAATCGCGTGGGCACAGAGGGCGACACGGAGTTCTGGGGCCGCAGCTTTGTCAGCGATTACTACGGCCAGCTGAAGCACCGCATGGAGCAGGAAACCGGCGTCGCCATCGTCGAGTGCGACCTCAAGGCGCAGGAAGACTTCCGCCGCATCTGGCCCTTCTTCCGTGACCGCCGAATCGACGCCTACGACGGCTTGACCAAGCGTTTCATCGACTGATTTTTAACTACGAATTTCGCGAATGAACGCGAATCCAGCGTGGCGAGTTTGAATTAACTACAGATAGCGCAGATGGACGCAGATCTGGTAATGCGCTTTCTCGTATAAAAATCATCTGCGCTTATCTGTACCATTGCTACGTCATCTCCACTTCGTTCCGTCGTAGTTAAAAAAGCGTATCCAGCGATTCGCATCCATTCGTGAGATTGGTAGTTTAAAAAATGTTCGCGTTCAATCGCGTGAGCCGTACTTAAATCCCAGCATGAAAACCCTTCGTCGCATGCCCGCTGAGTGGGAACCCCAAGCCGCGCTTTGGCTCTCCTGGCCGGTGTCGACGCATATTTGGCCACAGAAGAACGAAGCAGTGGCCGAGAAATTCGCCGAAATTGCGTCGATTGCCAGCCGCTATCAGCGGGTGAACATCAATGCTGATGAGGAAGCGCACGTTTTTATCCGCAATCACCTGCGGCACGCGGGCGCGCTCTGGGAAAATGTCTACCTCTACGAACATCCGACCAACGATGTGTGGTGCCGCGATCATGGTCCGATCTTCGTAAAGGAGGGCGACCAGGTGCGTGTGACGAATTGGACGTTCAACGCCTGGGGCGGCAAGTTTGAGCCGTGGGATCTGGACAACGCCGCGCCGCCGCTCATGGCCGCGTCGCAGAATTTGCCCCGCGATGACTACGATTTGGTCCTCGAGGGCGGTGCTATCGAGGTCAACGGAGCTGGCGTCATGCTGACGACCGAGCCCGTGCTCCTGAACCCGAACCGCAATATGGGCACGACTCGCGCGGACTACGAGCGTGTGTTTAAGGAAGCCCTCGGCGTGACGGAGGTTGTCTGGCTACCGGCGGAGCTCCCCAACGACGACACCGATGGCCACATTGATAACCTCGCGCGCTTCTTCGCTGAAGACTCGGTGCTGTGCGTATCCACGGGCCGCGTTCCTGCGCTCAAGGAGAACCACGAGATTTTGAAGAGCCGCTTCCGCGAAGTCGTGGAGCTGCCGTTGCCTGACCCGGTGCTCAACAGCGTGGGCGAAGAATTGCCCGCGAGCTACGCCAACTACGTGCTGCTCAATGGCGCGGTGCTGGCCCCGGTCTTTGGCCAAAAGATTCCGGACGAGTGGTCCCTGGGCGCGCTGAAGGAGTGCTTCCCGGGCCGCGAAGTCGTGCCGATCGATTGCCGCCTGCTCTTGGAAGAAGGCGGTGCGCTGCATTGCATTTCAGTGAACCAGCCAGTCTAGTAATAATGTAGCCCGCTGACGTAGTCCATGAGGACTTCGTTGAGCTGTTGGTAATATTCCAGCTCTTGTTTCAGGTAGTAAGAGCGGATGTCGCGTTCAACCTCTCTGTGGCGGGCTTCAAGGCCGCTAATTACGCTGCGCTTGAGCTGTTCCAGCGCACGGTTTTCTCCGCCGCTGCCGACTTCGCCGCGCTCGCGGCGACGGTGGTAATCCTCCAGCATATAGTTGACCTCTCGGGTCGAACTGCTGGGGCGAACGATGCGGTTGCCGTTGGCCACGCCGTTGGCGATGGTGATCACGCCTTCCAGAAAATCTTCGTAGGAGTTGAGTTTCTCGGCCTCCTGTTGGAGCATGTGCAGGCTGACTTTGTCCCACTCGGTAACGTTGTCGATGCGTTCAGCAAAGCGGCGGCGCTCCTTTTGTTTCTTCTTGCCGCTTACGTATTCTTTGGGGTCGGTGTCGGCCTCGGGTTTTTCGTATTCGATGTAGTAGGTGGCTAGCCCGATGACGCAACCGGAGTCGTGGTGGACGACTGGGCTGCCGCTGTTGCCCTCCACGAAGGGGGCGTCGATTTCCACGCGCGCCGGGCCTACGCCATTGACCTTGCCAGTGAGTTGAGTGACGACAGAGGCACCGCGCTCGTTGCCAAACACGGTGACGGCCTCGCCGATGTCTACCTCGCTGTATTCGGTGAGCGGTTCGAGGAAATCACCGTCAAAATTGATTGGGAAAATGGCCAGGTCGCGGTCCTTGGCAACGAAGAAGTAGCGGGGCAGGGTGATCTCCGTGCCGCGGGTGGTCTTGGCGGACAGGCGGATAGCTCCCGTGATGACGTGGGAGTTGGTCACGAGGAATTTACGTTCTTTCATTTCCAGCAGAAAGCCAGAACCGACTCCATCATCGCCTTCAATGATGGCGATTGCGTCGTAGGAAATTTTGGGCACATCGTCTTGAGCGGCTGTTGCGGGTGTGTCGGCTGACTTATTTTCGGGCTTTGTTTCAGCCTTGGGTTCGGGGGGCAAGACGATGCCGGTCGTTTGCTTGCGACGTTCCTGAATGATGCTGGCGGTGCGAGCCGGCGATATCTTCGAGGTCAGCACTTGCCCTTTGTATTTTAGTTCGGCCTCGATGGCGGTTAGGTAAATTTTCTCAGGCACTGACTCGCCTTTAGGAATGCGAAAAGGAGTGCCGGAAAGTCGCACCCAGTTGTAGGGGGGAGAAGTGCTGATTTGCTTAGATGTGGAGGCTTCAAGTTTAGCTTTGGGCTTCACTGGCCCAGATTTAGTTTTGGGTGACTTTTGATTGAAGCTGCTAATGTCGTATTGCTTTTGGTCGTCGCTGTTCTTTAATTCAAAGCCGATGCGAAAGGCTGTGGTGACTAGTTGGATATCAGCTGGCAGGGTCATTGAGGAGTTGTTTTCTAATTCTATTTGGTAACTCCCAACTTGGCGGCCAGGTTCTAATTCACGTGATGAATCGTATTTGATGGAAAGAACTAACTCCCCCTTGGCAGTTATTTCGCCGAGGTACCATTCGATTACTTCTTGGCGACTTTCGTCAGTCAACTGACTGAGCTGTAGTGATTCCAGATCACCGGTTTCTAGATTGTAGAAGTGCACGGATTCGCCAGATATGCGGTCGATTGCCGCCTCCATGAAGTCTCCACTGTCCAAGTGGAGCTTGTCTGGTTTGGCTTTGGGTTCCGCCAATACAGGGATGGCGATGGCTAGGGAACAGATCAGAAAATATACGCGTCGCAAGATCATCAGTAATACAATTTAATTGTAGGCTGAGAGGATCAAGCCTTATTATGTAAAACTACGGTTGCACCAGTTGATGCACGTAGCGCAATTTCTCAAAAACTGCCGGTGGCAGGACAAACGGGTAAAGGTCAGGCTGGCCCATGCTCCGGTTCAGACTATTGACCGCGAACGTGATTGGCAGGCACGCGTTCGTTCACGTCCGTGTTATCGGCCTGGTCTGACCGGGCGCAAGGCGCCGCGATGTCCGCGGTCAAGCGCGTTTCGAGCTGCTGGGCCCGTTCGGCGTTGACGTTGCGGTCCTTGCTCACGTTGGCCCCCAGGTGTGTGCCATCGATGGCGACCGTGCCCTGCTTCAACAGTTTCAACTCGCACTCTAGAGATAACATGAAGTTGCCGGGTCCAGCACTTGCTCACCCGGCAACTTCATGTTATCTCTAGGCGAATGGTAAGCGTCGCCCTACCTTGAGCCAGATTGCTCAAACCCACTCCAATGGGGTGCGGCGCGGGGACGCGCCTGCGCTACCTACCTAAGAATCAAAAAACACTCACACCTAGCGCTTCCCGATCTTTCCGATCTTCCTGTTAAAAACATCGCACCTCGCCGCTCTCCGCACTCTCCGCGTCCTCCGCGGTTAAATCCACGCCCTGCTGGCAAACGTCAAAGCAGTTCGCGGTCGAGGAAGGACGTGGCGCCGTCGCTGGTCGCGATGATGTGGTCGAGCAAATTAACGCCCACAGCATCACAGGCGGCTTTGATGGCGTTGGTCAGGCGAAGGTCTTGCTGGCTGGGCTCAAGCTCGCCGGTCGGGTGGTTGTGGGCAATGACCACATACACAGCGTGACGCTGGAGCGCGGCGCGGGCGACTTTTTGCGGGTAAACCGTGGCGCGGTTGGCCAGCCCTTCTTCCAAGCGCTCGATGCCGTGACGCATGAGCTGGTAAGAATGGTCGAGGTAGGCGACTTCAAACACCTCGTGGCGCAGCTCGCCAAGACGGGCGCGAAAGAGATCAATCAACGCATCGACGCTGTCGAGCATGGGCTTTTCCTCCGCGCGTTGGTGGAGGTAGAGCAGCATGGTTTCCTTGATGATGCGCAGCGCAACGGGCGTCACCGAGCCGATGCCCTCGATCAGTTGCAACTCCTCCAGCGGAGCGTCGAGGATGCCCTTCAGCGAGCCATAGCGCGCGAGCAACGACTTCGCCAGCGGCTTTACATCGCGCCGCGGAATGCACAGCGTGAGCAGCAGCTCCACGGCCTCATGGTCGGCAAAGCTGCCTAAACCGCTGCGCATGAAGCGCTCACGCAGGCGGGCGCGGTGGCCGGAATGTGGAGACGCAGTGTCGCTCATCACGGGGTAACTTTGTGCAGAGGCCGACGCTCCTCAAGCGTCAATATCGGCAATTGCAATTTTGCCGACATCTGCTAGGTTGTCATTATGCGTTCGCTGGCAATCATTGCCCTTGGGCTACTGGGAGCCTCCCTCCACGCCGTGGAGGTGGGTGACACGCGTGCGTCCGTGATACAGGAGCTGGGTTCGCCCATTGGCGAGCTAGACCTCGGCGACCGCGAGCGCCTGATGTTTGCCGAAGGCGACGTAACCCTCGTCGATGGCAAGGTGACAACGTTTAGCCTCAAATCCGCCGCCGAGCTGGTTCGCCAGGAACAGGCCAAGGAGCAAATGACAGAATACTGGGCCGAGCGCCGCGCTGAAAATCTGGCCCAACGCCTCGACAAAGGCCGCATGTGGCTGGACTACCTGAAGCTGGAATCGACGCCCATCACTGAAAACGACGTCAAGGCCATCATCGCCCACTGGAACCAACTGCGCAAAGACTTTCCCGATACCGACATCGACGCCGAATACGACGCCACCATCGCCTTGGCCGAAGCCCGCGCCGACGAGATTAAGCAGCGCCGCGAGGAGCAAAAACTCGCCGAGCTGGAGCGCCGTGTGGCCGCCGCCGAACAACGCGCCGCCGCCGCCGAGCAGCAGGCGCAGCAGAGTCAGAATTACTTTCGTGTAGGCTACGACTACCCGCCGTATGCCTACTACCCGCAGCCGCGGACCGTGGTCGTCGTCACCGGAAATGGCGGCACGTGCACAACCACACCGCAACCAAGCCCGCCCGTCAACCAGCCGGGCTTGCAGGCCAATTACAGTTCGGGTAATTTCAGCGTGAGCTACAGTAGCGTGGGCAACCGGTACGCCCGCCCCTACTACCCGACGACGCCCATCGTCATCACCAACACGGGCAAGTAATCCGAAGCAGCCAAAAAATTGCGCGCACTGCTGCCGAAATCGCCCACGATGCATCGCAGGGCGTAGATTTTACGTGTGTAAATCGTTGATGCCCAAAGCGAGTTAATAGTGAGAGCTACTCACTAATAAAATGCTCATGTGAGCACTTTTTATTTGCAATCAGGCGTGCTACGACTAGTGTTTAATTGATCACCTATTCGACTACCTACGTTTCCTCACTGCCGGAACGCGAAGCTTCAGCGAGTGTTTATGCTGCCCCTCAGAGTCGGCCCATCAAACGCAGCACTCGCTAAAGCTTCGCGCTCCCACCACTCCACCTTACACACCCTACCCACTTTACACACCCTACACACCCTACCCACCCATGAACCTCTCCATCCCCAAACATCCGCCTTAGCCAGCGCGACCGGGTATCCCAGTCGACGCCATGCGGGGGCATTCGCTCCGCGCGCGTTGCTGCGCCGCTTAAACGGGCCCATTCGCTGACTGCCTTGGTGACAGCAAGCAGTTAACCGACGCCCAATGTCTATGCGGTCCGCACTTCGCCCGACGGACTATGCCAGCCTGCCCAGCGCAGCGCCGACGTGTGAGTGACGTCCCACCGCCACTCCAGCCGGTGGCCCCTGAGCCGCCCGTGCCTTACCTGCGCCTCGTCCCGGCGAGCGGGCGGGTTTTATATTGTTCTTTGATAATGAAAAAAGCGGATTTACCCCCCCCCGCCCCCCTATGGAAGCCGAGAAGGCGAATTGGAGATGAAGCGGACGCTGGCCCACGCTAATACCTGCCTGCGCGATGCGTAGTTTTGCTAATTGAGCTTTGACCGTAACGCATGCGCGAACTAGGCAATCAGGCGTGAACGCCGACAATGCCATGCCGCAACTGCCCGTCGCCCTGCTCTTGGTCGACTGGCAATCCGTTTTCCTCAAAGTGATGCCCGACGGCCCTGCCGCCGCCAAGCGCGCGATCCTCGCCGCTGGCGCCGCACAGTTGCTCAACATGCCCATCGCCATTACTGAGCACGTGCCGGAAAAGCTGGGTGCCACAATGCCCGAAGTCCGCGCCGCCGCGCCGGAGGCCACGGTGTTTGGGAAGACCGCGTTTTCCGCCTTGGGCGCCGAGGGCATCATCCCGTGGCTCAAAGAGCGCAATGTGCAGCACCTGCTGCTCACCGGGCTGGAAACGCCGATCTGCATTTACCAGACTGCGGTCCAGGCTATGGCCGAGCAATTCGACGTGACCTTGCTGGCGGACGCCGTGGTCCAGCGTCGCAATGACGACCGCGCTGCCGCGCTCGACACCCTACGCCAAGCCGGCGCCCACATTTTGCCGGTTGAAACGGTGTTTTACTCGCTCTTTGGCGACTCCACGCACCCGCGCTTCCGCGAATTTACCCAGCTCGTCAAGGCGGCTGGTTAAGCCAAGCCGTTACGGAATCGAAGGCTCAGATAAAGATTCACAAGACCGGAGACTGATCTAAACTCCTCACCATGAAACAATTCTTCTCCTTGCTCGTCGCCCTGAGTCTATTAGCCACTGCCGCCCACGCGGCGGAGCCCCCTGCCTCGGTCAACCAGATGCTTAACACGCTGCTGATCTCGATCGAGAAAAACGACATCAAAAGCTTTCACTCGGTGTGCAATGAGACCATGACGCTCGCCATGAGCCCCGAGCTTCTGAGCAAGGTTTCAGCCCAGGTTGGCAAACCGCTGGCAGCCGGCTACACCAAGACCTATTGGGGCGACGTTAACCGCCCCGAAGGCATGATGGGCTACTACTGGAAGCTGCATTTCGAGAGCAAGCCCGACCACGATCTCGTCGCCGAGTTGTGGGTCGTCGACGGCAAGGTGGCTGGCTTTTATCTGCGTTAGCACGGCGAGCCGTTGCGGCCTAATCCACCACGCGACAAGGCAGCATTGCGGCGTCTTTCATGCCGTGGATGATCTTCTTGTCCGCCGGGCAGAAGGTCGCGAGGCAGGCCGAGAGCTTGGCTTGATCACCTTCCACAAAGAAGTAAGGCGTCAGGCGGATACGGCCTTCCATCTCGTAAACCGCCTCGCCGTCCTCGGAATAAACCGGGTGCTTCAAGCGGATCGGCTTTCGGTAGTCCTGCAAAATGTGAAGCGTCTCGTCGGCCAAGTCGACGGCCTCTTCGATTGCTTCCTGCCAGTCGGTCTTCGAGCTGTCGCTGCCCAAGGTAACGCTGCGCGCCCCCCAGGCCGTCTCGTGAAAGCCGCTGGCTTTGATGATTAAATTGCGCTCCTTCTGGCTGGCTTCGGCGAGCTGCTCCCATTCGCGGATCGGCTTGCCATCGACCCACGGTGCGTCGAGCACGGCGTTGGGTGGCAGCTCGACCGGATCGATAATCCACGAATGCGGCACGACTTTTTTTAGCGCCTTGTAAGAACGGCGCGGCAGGTTTTCGCGCCAGTAGTCGTCCAGCACCGGGTGATGCAGCAAGGCGAGATTGAGCTTCTCCTCCTGATAAGCCTTCATCGGCGGAGAGACGACCACGCCGCCGTCTTCGGCCACGCGCAAGATGTCTTGCGCGGTGGACACATTGCCCACATCGAAAAGCTCCCAAAAGCGGTAAATGATGTCCACGTCCTCCGGGTTGCCATTGACAGGGATGCACAGGCTGTCGCCCATCGGCATGAGGTCGTCCGGGTGGCGCGCGTAAACGCGCAGTCCCTGCTCACGCAAGCGCGCGGTGAGGTAGTCAAACTCCGGGCGATAAACCGCAGCTTCATCACTGACAATGACCGCGATGAGCGGGTTTTCCTTATCGGGCGTGGTCGCCGCGAGGCAACGATGCCAGTCGAGCTCCACTTGACCAACCCCGCCCACGATGTCGGGCGCAAAGGCCCGCTCGCTCATGCCGTAGAGACGGTTGAGGAACGCGGTGAGGCCGAGACCACCGGGCACGCTGTCCATCTCGGTCAGCGCAAAGCCGTCCTCGGTCTGGAGGAGGTCCGGGCGCAAAACCAGCGGCACAATGCCCTTAAAGCGCTTAAGCCGGGCGTGCTCCACGAGGCGACGCGGCTTGCCACGGTCGAGATAGCTGCACACCCAGGGCGCCGTCAGCTCTTTGTTGCGTAGTAGGTTTTTACCCTCGGCACAACGGCGGTATAGGTTGTCCAGAGCCAGGTAGAAATCCAGGCACGCCTGTCCGATCTGCTCAAGCGTCGCGATTTGCTTACGGGTGAGCCGCCACGGTTCGGGCGACAAACGCCAGGTCTTGTTCTCAAACAAAGGCTGCGCTGCGAGAGAGTCTTGGATTTGCTGATAGGATAACCCTGCCATGCCAGTTATCGAATCCGGTTCTTGCCGATGCGCAAATTATTTTTCTGAATCTTGGATCACGGGGCTGCGGCAGCAGCTTCCTACTTCGGTAGTCGAATGCCCGTATGGAGCTCCACAGCGTCCAGCAAGGCATTGGAAATGGCGTCTGCCAACAGGAGTGGCTTATCCATTGGAAATATCCACTGGTCACCCCAAGTTAGGTTTACGTTCGGATATTTCGGACGCAGCTGCGCCTCCAGTTGGTTCAAATATTCAGGAGATATACGTTCGTAGGCTTTGCGAACGTCCGCTGTCGTAAACATGTTCTCTTCGTCGGGTGCCTCAGGGTCATATAACACCGCCATGTTGCCAAATAGCATCATCGCAACCCGCGCCTCCATCGCGTCAGCTTTAGCTGAGTCCGTCTTCCGGAGGACAGGCTCGTATGCTCTCCAACTGGCGTCAAGCTCGCCGTATGCGTCGATTATCCCCTGCATTCCCTGATCAATGGGGATGACATCCAGATTTTTATAGGCCCGGGTATAAGTTGAAAGCGAAAGCAAGAAGCGGTCGGCAAGCGAAGGCTGTAATAATGCATGCGTCACATTCAGCAAAAGCAGGTAAAGCCCAAATACTGCCATATTTAATCTGATCATATTTCATCAGTAAGCTGTACATAAACAACCGACAAGTGCAATGTACTCGCCACAGCCGTGGCTCCCAGAAGAATCTAAATCGACATACAGGCTACTCATTTCACTCTATAGCTAGATAGCGACACCTTTACTACCGTTTACGGCATCACCGGGGCTGGCGCCTCACGCCACGGAGAGTAAAGCGCGTCATCCTCCGTGTAAAGTCGGCCATCGGCGCCTGCGCTTCGCACCTCGATCCGGTCCATCGACAACTGGTGAAACTGGTAGGGCGCGCCCCAGCGGTCGACCAGTTCTCCATCAATTATGGCCGGGTGGTCCGCTGGCAGGAAGGGTATGCGCACCGGGTTGTCGCCCGTGAGCGCCCGCGTGAACTCCGTATTCAGACTCATAGGCCGCCGTTGCGTTTTCCACACGCCAAACATTTGCTCCAACAACAGATGCACGTTCGCCACATCATCACGCGCCGTAAGTGCGGGGTCGTTCAATTTGGCCGCAGCGGGGCTCATCGGCAGGCTATAAGAGAAGGCAACGGGCGAGCTCGGCGACACAGGCTTGGGCGCATCGAGCGAGGGCAGCGATTTATCCTCATCAGCAGACTCATGATCAAAGGGCTCTGACCACTGACCGCGCGGTCCGGCAAGATACCAAGTCAGGCCAACTGCAAGCAAAAGGCCCAGCCACCAACCTATGCGCTTCGGGTCCATCGAACTAAGCTGCTACCATTAACTTTGCCATGCAAAGTATCGCCATGTCCGACTTCATCGTCATCCCATCATACCGAGCGGCCCCATGGCGCCCGGAGTGTAAAAATTCGTCACGTTGGGGAGCACCATCGATAAATCCGATGAACTTACTCCAAACCATAAAGCAAGCTCGCCAAAGTATTCATCAACGGAGGTGGTCGGGATCAGGCGTCCACGTCCAGTGTCCAAGGGATTGTCTGCATACAGGTCAGGATAGGTCCCATAAATATTGGCTCCATTAACCGCACCACCACAGACAAGGTGGTTGCCTCCCCAGGCGTGATCCGAGCCTTCCCCATTGGAAGTTAACGTGCGCCCGAAGTCAGAAGCCGTAAACAGTGTTACATTATTTTGTTCATTGATCTCCTCCATCGCAGCATAAAATGCCGCGACAGCCTGGCTGATCACGGGAGCCATCGTGGCCATATTGCCGAGCACTTCGTCGTGATGATCCCAGCCACCGAACTGCACAAAAAACGTCTGTCTACGCATACCGAGAGCAGCGTGCGCAGCGATAGTTTGTGCGACCATTCGCAGTTGCGAGCCAAGATTAGTTTCCGGAAAAACTGTGGCCAGCTCGATACCCTGAGTTGCCGCGGAAAATTCCTCGTGTGCATCCAGCGCGTTCCTTGTCGATTGCGCAAAAGTCTTTTGGAAAAGGTTCTGGTATTCGATATCCATTTGACTGTCGATTGCGGCGCCACGAGCCGGATAGCCGCCCCAATCCCAGTCATAACCGCTGAGTCCCTGAGATCCATCTGTGCCGATGGAATATTGGAAAGTTTGGTTACCATTTTGCCATACGTTGCTGCCAGCAACGGAGATGTTCATCGAAATTCGATCATTGTCGTTCAGCGAATGCAATAAATCCGCAGTGCGCCCGCCCCAACCAATCGCTTCGCCACTTTGCGGCACAGAGGTCTGCCACTGCTTGATTTGGTCAGCATGCGAGTAGAGCCCAAGCGGTAAGTTCACTAATTCGTTCTGGTATTGGCTCAGTGTTGTCGGCTCGATCAATGTGCCAACATTGGTCACCCAGGCCAAGTTACCCGCGTTGAATAAATCTCGCAGCTCACTCATCCCTGGGTGCACACCCAAATCCTTACCGATCGAGTTCGCAATATTCAGCGTGTGCAAATCAGCCTGCGGCAGCGCTAGGTCCGCACGTACGCCAGCATATTCATTATATTCGTCCGTACCGGAAGGAACGAGGAAGTTGTATGAATCAGCGCCACCGGCGAGAAAAAGACAAACCAGCGCACGATAATCTGAAGCGGGCGTTACGGTTTGCGCCGCAGCTGTGCTGGCCATGCGTAAATTCAGCAAGGTGGAAAACAATGCGGTAGAGCCAACTGCCGCACAACTGGCTTGGCCGATAAACTGGCGACGCGAGAGTGATGGATTTCCCTTCATGCTTACTTTGTGTTAGAAAGTTACTTTGCAAATGAGAGTTAGCGCAGAACTGCGGCATCTGCCGAAGTGGCGATCAAATAAATTAAAGACTGCACCATAAACTCATCGGACTGGCCGTCGAACTCCGGGCGATTGAGCATAAACCTCAACGAGTCGTGTAACTCAGGAGTCATATTGCCAAATGTGAGTAGATTGTTCAGGTATTCAATGAGAGCATCCTGGTCGTTGATCAATGCAACGACTGGCGAAAAATCAAACCTTACGACGTCGTCATCGTTTTCAGACCAATTCAGTTGATACAAGATACTGGAGTTGAATTGATTAGGAATCGTAATCCCTGTCACCGCCGTCAGAATCTGGAACTCCGGCGCCACAAGCCCACTATCTCTAATCTCACCAAGTGGCTGATAGTCTGGCTGGAAAAAGTTAAATACACTAGGCGAGCTCAAAGGCTGTTGGCTAAAGGCATCATTAACCCAAAAGATCGGATACTCGCCGCTATTCGAAGATGCATTGAAGGCACGCGCCAAGGCAACATAGCGCAAGTAATTTTCGCGTAGCATACCGTGCTCTGGGTCATCCAGCATATCGGCGTCGCGGGCTTCCTCATCCAAAAAAATCGCACGGATAAGCGACTGCATATCACCGCGCACACCCGATGGATTATGTGGTCCCCCGCCATTGAAAGCCTCCGTTACACGAGCCACATAGGCGTTGGAAGGATTCGAAGTGACTAACCGCTGAATGAGCAACCGCCCAATAAACGGTCCAACATTCGGGTGGTTGAAAATGACATCCAACGCACGATCAATATCATTAACGGCGTAATTATCTTCAGGGTTCTCGGGGTCGTTAGCCGGCAATTCAACTCCTAAAACAGTCTTTGCCCCTTGCTCATGGTAGTATTGCTCGACATGCTGATTCAGCTCATTATCCCAAACGCTATAAGGCCCCTCCCAGAGAATCATTGGAACCGTGTAGGTGCGCCAATATTCGTCATTTTCAACAGTCGGCCAGTAAAACTCCCACCAGACACTGGTGTCTCCCTGCCCCCAGCTCATGCCAGTGAAGACACTGGCAAGGTTCGTGATGTCGCTATTATCATAAGTGGGGATGGGCTGGCCAAATTCGTCTAATTGCCGAGTGCCATCATCATTGAGCATCCACAGCCCAATCGAAAACAACTGCATAATTTCGCGTGCATAATTTTCATCGGGGAATCGGTTGATCGCAGGATCTGCGGGTAAGTTGCCACGATGGCTCAAGTAAACCCCCATGCAAGGATGATAGGTGACGGCTTCGAGGAGCTCTCGGTAATTGCCAAAGGAATGCTCAAGCAACATATCGTAATAATTGAGCATGCCAACTGGATTACCATCCAGCCCGCCATTGGTATCCGAAATAACCAATATCTCACTCAAGGCAAATGCCATTCTTTGGCGTAGCGGATCGGGCGCTTCCATCGCCTGATGCCACCAAGCGAGCATCTTGTGATGCGAATACGGGCCACCAATAGCGCCACCCAATAACTCCCAATCATACCCCATGAGTAATGGCTGATGCTGGCCAACTGTTTGGGTAAACTGATCTTCGATCCAAGCCTCAATGCCAACAGCCTGCACATCAGTTATCAATGACGGCGTCGGACCAAAGGTTGCCTGACCAAGAAAACGAGCAGCTTCACGAGTAGTAATCGTCGGGTCTGATTCATCATCGATTATGCTCACACTGGTGCTTGCGCGCGTGCCGATGAGATAACCCGCCCCAGCGTCCAACGCAATGTCAATGGTTTCGACTCCCTCAGGTAGTGCATCATCGAGCGCACTTATCGGAATCCATGCCGCAAGCTGGCCGATGCCAAACTCAACCGTTCCCCCGGGCAATGCATAATCGACGCCTGCTGTCGCGGAACCATTAAAACTGAGGTTGACCGTGAAAGCATCAAGCCCACCGCGACGTTGAATAAGTATGTATCCCGGCGCAGACCAGTTCTCAGCAATATCCACTTGCAGCGCATAGATATTCACGGTGTTCCCAGAGCTCAATGCCGCCTCAATCCGCATCTGGTCGTCCTGACTGAAGCGCTGGCTGTTCGCGTTTTCCGGATCAAAGCCAAGCTCAATTTCCTCCCAATCCAAAACGCCGTCTTCGTCGGTATCGAGGTCCGTCACCACCAGACGAAAGAAGCCCGGGTTGGAGCTAAAATCGATCAGCGCCTGTTGCGCGGCGTCTTCCCCGTCGTAAGTCGCGATGACGCTCCACGCTTCACCAAGTGTCGAAACATGCTCAAGGTGATAGATTTTTCCCGGTGCGCCAACCCAATCCAAAGACAGCATCTGACCAACTGTCTGTAAGTTGGTCAGCCTAAAATTTGAGCGAGGATCGAAAGGGTTCGTGCCTGCTTCGGCCTCCTCTTCATTCGTCATGCCATCGCCATCAGCGTCACCATCCACGGGCAGACCGCTAGCCTGATAACGCATTTCCCAAACATCACTTAGTTGGTTGCCATTTTGATCAACCTGCCCATGCACCTTCCAAGAAAGGAGGGAGGCTGCGATAAGGATGCCAGTATACAAGGCTTTCATAGTAGTTCCAAACTGAATTTAAACCAGGGAAGTAAACCTCGCCCCAGTTAAGTCCACCTAATATGCCTCATTCAAAATAAGCCCACAACCCTAGATAATTTCCTACTGAAGACCTAACGTGCCTTTGACCAGAAATTAGCGAAATCTGGGGGGCAAAATGCGATTTTCACGCGTTTTCAGAATATTTTTTTAACATATGCGTGGGCAACAAGGCGTCAGCAAATGCAATCGCCCTTGACTGGCATCAGCCAGCATGAAACAGGGCTCACCCAAGTGACGAGTCACACGGCGCCACAGCTCGTCTCCCAACGTCAAACCAGCATGAATGCCCAACACACGGTGAACCGCAGAGCGCGAATACAGTCCCCAGGCTTCCAGTATTTCCGACTCTTCGCCAAAGTAGGGAAAACCTCGCTGCCACCCTACCCTAGGCAATGCCGCCAGTCTACGAATGCGCCAGCGAATGGGCGCGGGCTCCGCGATGGTAAACGAGAGACGCCGCGCATCGGCCAAAGCGCGTGAACGCTGCTGAAAGGCTGGAAGAGTTGCAGATTCACTTTGCATCGCAGAGTCACTCTGTAACGCAAAGCTTGCTTTTGTTCCAGAAAAAAGAAACGGCTCCGGTTACCCGGAGCCGCCCTTTACCAGTCTTGTCAGTCTTGTCTTGCGTCAGTCTGTTATCTTTCCAGCTGAAATTTTATTGGCAGGCTTCGCACTCGCCACCATTCATGAGGGCGTCGAGGCTGCAGGCCTTCACCTCTTCTTCGGTGTATTGCTTCTTGGGCGTCTCGGCGGAACCTTCTTCACCCTTGCCCATCGCGCCACGGACTTCCTTCTTCACGCCCACAGTGGCCTTCTCGATATTCGAGGCGCCGAGGGTGCGCAGGTAGTAAGTGGTCTTCAGGCCCTTGCGCCAAGCCGCGCGATACATGTGCGACAGCGTCTTAAGGTCTGGAGTTTTCAGGAAGAGGTTCACGCTCTGGGATTGATCGATCCACTTTTGGCGGCGAGCTGCTGCATCGATGAACCAGTTGTATTCGATACCAAAGGCAGTCGTATACTTGTCCTTGAGCTCCTGCGGAATGCCGTCGATGTTTTCGAGCTCGCCGTCGAAATACTTGAGCTGATCAAGCACTTCAGAGGTCCACAAGCCGCGCTTTTTCAGGTCGCGAACGAGGTGGTGGTTGAGGACCACGAAGTCGCCGCCCAAGTTGCTCTTCACGTAGAAGTTCTTGTAGTAAGGCTCGATGCAGGGGCTGGTGCCCATGATGTTGGAAATCGTCGCCGTCGGCGCAATGGCCAGCACGTTGGAGTTGCGCATGCCCTGCGATTGAATCTTCGTGCGGAGCGAATCCCAGTCGAGCTTACCGCCGCGGGGCACGTCGATTTCCAAACCGCGTTCATCGGCGAGCATGTCCAGCGTGTCGGCCGGCATGAGGCCGCGGTCCCACTTAGAGCCCTTAAAAGTCGAGTAGCTGCCACGCTCAGCAGCGAGGTCGCTCGATGCTTCGTAAGCGTAGTAGGCAATCGCTTCCATGAACTCGTCGTTGAACTCAACGGCTTCGTCCGAGGTGAAAGGAATATCCTTCAGGTAAAGCGCGTTCTGCATGCCCATGATACCGAGGCCGATCGGGCGGTGGCGGGCATTGGATGTTGCGGCAGCCTGCGTCGGATAGAAGTTGATGTCGATGACGTTGTCCAGCGCACGAACGGCGACATGGATCGTGTCACGCAGCTTCTCGAGGTCGAGGTTGCCTTCGGAGTCGAGGTGGCTATCGAGCACAACCGAACCGAGGTTGCAAACGGCAGTTTCATCGTCGGACGTGTTTAGCGTGATCTCGGTGCACAGGTTAGAGCTGTGGATGACCCCGGTGTGGTCCTGAGGCGAACGCACGTTGCACGGGTCCTTAAAGGTGATCCACGGGTGACCGGTTTCAAAGAGCATGCGGAGCATGGACTTCCACATGTCGATGGCCTTCAACTTCTGGCCCCAGATTTCGCCAGCTTCGGCCTTGGCTTCGTATTCGACATACTTGTCCTCGAAGGCTTTGCCGTAAAGATCGTGCAGCTCCTTGGCTTCGTTGGAGCGGAAGAGCGTCCAGTCGCCGCGTTCTTCCATGCGCTTCATGAACAAGTCCGGAATCCAGTTCGCGGTGTTCATGTCATGCGTGCGGCGACGGTCGTCACCGGTGTTGCGGCGCAGTTCGAGGAAGTCGAGGATGTCGTTGTGCCAGGTTTCGAGGTAGGCGCAGCCGGAGCCGCGACGCTTGCCGCCTTGGTTCACTGCGACGAGTTGGTCGTTGTGCAGCTTGAGGAAAGGAATGACCCCCTGGCTCTCGCCGTTGGTGCCCTTAATGTAAGAACCCGTGCCGCGAACCGCTGTCCACGAACCACCGAGACCGCCCGCCCACTTCGAGAGGAAGGCGTTTTCGGCAATGCCACGATGCATGATGGACTCGATGGAGTCGTCCACCTTGTAAAGGTAGCACGAAGAGAGCTGGCTATGCGTGGTGCCGGCGTTGAACAACGTGGGCGTGGAAGAGCAGAAGCGGCGGCTCTTATATAGATTGTAAAGGCGCATGACCCAGCCTTCTCGGTCTTCCTTTTCCTGCAAGAAGAGGCCCATCGAAACACGCATCCAGAACAGCTGCGGCGTTTCGAGGCGGCGCGACTGTTTTTGGGACTTGTCGACGATCAGGTAGCGATCATACATCGTGGAAATGCCGAGGTAGTCGAAGTCGAGGTCGGCTGACGGGTCAAGCGCGTCCGCCAGACGTTCGATATCATAATCCAGCAAACGCGCGTCAATACGCTCCAGCTCAACACCACGCTTCAGGGCACCCTTGAAATACTGACGATGCGCACCCTTGAGGCCTTCAATGCCGTCGCGCATGATATCCCAACCGAGCACTTCTTCGTAGATGTAGCTCAGGAGCACGCGGCCCGCAAACTTGGAGAAGTCCGCGTCCTTTTCGATGAGGCTCTTGGCGTTGAGAATGATCGTGCTCTTGAGGTCGTCGCGGGTCATTTCCGCGTAAAGCGAACGACGCAACTCTGACTCAATTTGCTCCTTGGTCAGGCAGAGGTCGAGGCCGATGGATGCAAAGTCAATGCGCTTGCGCAGCTCAGCCGGGTCCCAGAACTCGGTGGTGCCATCCTTGGCAGTGAGCATGATCATGGAATCCTGACGGCTGTCGTCTGCGGCCTGCTCAGCCTGCAATTCGCGCAGACGGCGACGATGCGCACGGTAAAGAATATATGCTTCCGCGACCTTAAAGTGGTTTTGGCGCATGAGCTCTTCCTGCACGATGTCCTGCACCTGCTCAATGTGGATGAAGGACTCGCCAAGGTTGCGCACGCGTTCGGTGACGCCACGGGCCACGGACACCGCCGGCGCGGAATCAAGCTGCTGCGATAGGAAGGACTTGCGCACGGCGACTTCGACCTTGTTCTGATCCCACGGCACGACCTGCCGGTTGCGGCGGATCAAGCGGGCGCTGATCGGCTCGGGCTCATCGCCACCAGCCACGCCGTTACGACGCTGGGCGACGAGGCTGCGCGCGACGTCGTGCGCGTCATGCTCGATGAGGGCCTTTTCGATGATCAGATTAATGTCGAGATCGGTCAGGGTAATCTCGCCCTTGCCCTGGATTTGGCGGGCGATGTTTTCGCTCACTTCCTTGGCCACCTGTGCAACGAAAGCCTGATTCTTGTCAGTGAAGATTTCGTTTTCCTCACGTGAAAGCATGAGGTCGGTCAGGGCGTGGCCAATAATTTCAGCGACTTCAGCAAGCTCGAATTCACGCTCTTCACCGCCGAGTTCCACCTTAACTTCAGGGTGCTTGATGTCTTCGAGAACGACCTCGCGCCAATTGAAGCGCTGCTTTTGGTCGGTGGGCATAGCGACAATGCGCTTCAGGGCGATATCTTCGTCGAAAGAGTAATTGGTAATCATAAGACAGGCTGACAGTTTTCCAGCAAAGCGGAGAAAGGTTATCTAAATGTGGTTGCGAAAAGCCAGAGACAGCAAGGCCCCGTGACTTAGATAGAGTATGGCGCTAAAGAGGCGCGGTGAACGAGTAGTTGAAGAGGACAGCACTCCGCGGGGGGCAGCTCAAACAGAAGTTGTTGGAACTTATGCGCATATCAACTTTCTTTGATCGTTACACTAGATATAGCGGTGGTTAGCGTTTTAAATACAAGATATAGTAGTCGGGTTTGTCAAAAGCTTTATTGGGAAAAATGTTGTCCACCGCCGAAATCCACCGTGAAGCGGCACCTTTTTGTGACTCTTCCGTTAACTAGCTGTTACTGGCGGCTTTACGGAAAAGTACGATACGATTGGTGTTCGTGCCCCGGGAGTTGTTCGCCACGCCCCAGCAATTTGCGGTCTTCGTAAAGTCCTGCTGGTTGATCAAAATGAGGACCGGTTCGAGGCCCGCGGCGAGGCCCGCACGAACGGCATAATTCTCCAGCTTGATCTTCCCGCCGCGCACTTCGCCGACCTCAAATGCAACCCAGCCGCCCGGCTTGAGCAACGTCTTCATTTCGGCAAGACTGGCAGACATGCGGTCGGTCCACTGGTCGACTTGGCGGCATTGCCAAATTGGCACGGCGTCGGCATCGATGCCATTAAACCAGCAGCGCAGCCAGTTGTCCGTCGCGTATTGGACAACATCCAAAAACGGCGGCGAAGTCACCACGAGCGAAACCGACTCTGCGGGCAAATGCTGCGACAGCGCGTCGGCCGATGCCGTGACCATGCGCGCCTGGTCCTGCACGCTGTCAAGCATGGCTAAATCAACTTCGGTCAATGCCTTGGTCAGTTGCTTGCTCTTTTTCTGTATTATATAGAAGATATCGCGGAACGGCGGCTGCTGCTCGCGCTTGGCGTTGATCTTGCGCTGGCGGTCAGCCGTCACCGCCTGATTCGGCGGCAAAGTATAAACGGAAAAGAAACCGCTGGAGTGGCCGGTCAGCCGATTCGTCGCCACCAGGCGAATCCACGCATCAACACTATCGAGCACGCCTGCTTCCTGCCGCCCCTGCAAGTAACTACGCAAGACTTTGAGGCAATGCAGCGTCTCGGGATGATAGAACACGAGTAGGTCTTCGTCGGGCGCATCGCTAACAGACTTTGCATCGCAAAGTTTCTTCACGACTTCCAAACGCTGAGCAACGTCGCGGCTTGATGGTGGGTCGAGACGCGGCGCGGTCAGGCGCTCCGCCAGCGGGCTGACGTCGGCACCAAACGGAACGCGTCCCTTCAACGCAGCTTCGAGTGGCGTCGTGCCGCGGCCCATGAAGGGATCCAAGACAACATCACCCGGCGCCGTCAGACGCTCTATAAAGAAGCGCGGCAGCTGCGGCTTAAAACACGCACGGTAGGACACCTCGTGCAACGCGTTGGCCTGGCGCTGTTTCGCGGTCCAAAACTCATTGATATAGACCGGCAGCTCGAGACCATCCTCGCCATGCCAACCCTCGACTTGCGTCTCAGCACCAAACTCCGCAAAGGCCGTGAGCTCGGCATGCAGCGCCGCCTCGTCTGCGAT
Source organism: Cerasicoccus maritimus (assembly GCA_031296935.1). Classification (GTDB taxonomy): domain Bacteria; phylum Verrucomicrobiota; class Verrucomicrobiia; order Opitutales; family Cerasicoccaceae; genus Cerasicoccus; species Cerasicoccus maritimus. Next base: position 113,023 of record JAVDPD010000003.1, on the reverse strand, counting down.
GTCCGGCGCAGATTGAGTATCGAGATTGAGGAGCGGCTGGTTCACTGGGTTAGTTTTAATGGTAAAAATCACTCATCATCTGGCTCAGGAACAAAATCAAGAGCTTCCTGATAGACATCCTTAAGTAGATCAATCAATTCGAGAGCCTCTTCGTGATGCAAGACAATGACACTCTCACCATCATAGTCCCTTTCTTGTCGAATGCATACATGACCGTTACGACCAACATATGCTTCACACCCATATCTCGGTTCGATCTTACGTTCGCTCATATCTATAAAGGTTTAGTTTATGCATCTCCAAAGGTAGCGCCCGTTATCCCTAACGGGCATGTTCATCAGACTGGGAAAACATCCAAACGCAGTGCCCGTTAGGGATAACGGGCGCTACCTTTGGAGAGGAGTTGGTGGGGAAAAGGCCGCGGTTTCGCAAAACCGCGGCCCCATCCTTTCCATTTACCACCATGCCACTTTGGTGGGCGTTTCCAACTCGCCCGCGGCAATTGTTCTTGCATTAAAGTTCGTCGTCATCGACGGAGTCCAGCGAACTGGCCTTCTGATATTCGGTGACGCGGCCTTCGAAAAAGTTTTGCTCCTTCTGGATGTCCATCATTTCGGCCAGCCAAGGGAACGGGTTGCCCAAGCCCGGGTTGAGAGGCTTGAGGCCGCAGCTCTCCAGACGGCGGTCGGCAATGTAGTCGATGTATTGCACGAACTCATCGGCGGAGAGGCCCACGGCGTTGACCGGCAGGCAGTCGCGGATGAATTCCTTCTCCAGCGCGATGCCTTCCTTCATGGTTTCAACGAGCTCTTCCTTGAACTCCGGAGTCCAAACGTCGGGATTTTCGTCGACAAGGTCCATCAGCACATTGCGGAACACTTCAATGTGGTTCGACTCGTCGCGCAGCGTGTAGCGGAACATCTGGCCGATGCCCGGGAACTTGTTCTGGCGGTAGAGGCTCAGCACCATGCCGAAGAGGCCGTAGAACTGCGTGCCTTCCATCACCTGACCGAAGAGGAAGCAATTCTTGGCCAGCGCCTGCTTGTTCTCGGTCTTGGTGAGGTCGATGTCGCGGCGCAGCGCGCGGGAGTTGCTAACAACAAAGTTGGTCTTCTTTTCGATCGTGGGGATGTCGGAGAACATCGCCTCGCACTCGTGCGGATTGATGCCAAGCGAGGAAATCATGTAAACCAGGCTGTCGGCGTGGATGTTTTCCTCGTGCGCGTGGCGGCCCAAAACGAGCTTCAGCTCCGGCGCGGTGACGAGGTCACGGGTGACGTGCTGGATGTTGTCGCCCACAATGCCTTCGGCGGCCGAGAAGTAACCGATGGCCATCTTGATGATCCAGCGGTCGATGTCGGAGATCTGGCCCGAGCTGTCGCGCCACTGCTCGACGTCCTTCTGCATGGGGACGTCTTCCGGCTCCCAGTGGTTCGACTTCATCGTCTTGTAGAGGTCGTACGCCCACTGATATTTGAGCGGTAAGATGTTGAAAAACATCGTGTCGCGGCCATTGATGATCTTCTTGGCGGCGAAGGCCTGCTCGGCCTTTTCTTTGTCCAATACGAAAGTTTTGTTTCCGATGGTGACGGTGGTGGTCTCGGAGGACGACATGGCAGTTATGCGGAAGTTATTCAGGTTGAAGATTTAGCGTAGAATAGCAGCCCGTCACGGCCTTGAGGGCATTAGGCGACGATGCAGTGAAAGGTGGGGCGATTTTAAAAGCATGTCAACAACTACCACTACATCTAGGGTGATTTTTCCACAGAAACCACTAGATATAGGAACGGAAGATCAATTAGAGTTAAACAACGGCACAGGCGCATGGCAACGCAATGGGGTGAGCGTCACCAGAATGCCACGAAATCGCCCCATCGCACAAGGAAGAGATATTCTTAGTTACCGCCAAGTTATTCACAGCCAATTTCCAGACCTTCCAAGACTGCGTAAGCCGCTAAAAATCAGGTAAATACAGTAGACTGATCCGTGACTTTTTTAACAACGGCGAAACAGCATAAACCACCCGTTGGGGAATCAATTCACAGGCAAAGAGCTTAAGAATGGTTCGTTGGATTTGACTATGGAGTGCGCCAGCCCTCTGGCGCTTTAGGATGGAACCGATTATGCAAGATATGCAGTTAGCAAAAAATTTAACCTTACCCAAAATACTCAAAGCGGCAGAGGGCTGCCGCACTCCATATCCGCCTCATCGCATTTAGCGGAGCTTATCCTGCCCATGCATCGAGCGCCGCGCGAAACGCCGGGCTCCACTCGGTCGGCTGATGAGTCTGCCCACCGAGCTTGCACACCGTCCGGACGCCGTCGCAGTAGAGCGTTTCGCCGTCGCCCGAGAGAAATTCGAACGGCATGGAAACGCCTGCCGCCCGGATGCGCGACACCCGGTAGCGGATCAGCACCGGGCCGGGATCACGTAGCGCCGTGCGGTAGTTAAGCTCCAAATTCCTCACCACAACATAGATGTCCTCATCGCGCTTCGCATTGAAATCCGGCACGCCGAGCAAGTGCTGAAAAAACGCCTGCTGCGCGCGCTCGAGGTGCATCAGATAGCGACTGTGATGCAGCACCCATAGGGCGTCGAGCTCATCAAAATAAACGTGGCTGCGGAATTCAAAAACGGGTTCGGGCATCTGCGCATCCAACTACGTCAGTCTGCTGATTGCAAATCCCGAGCCACATCTTCCAGCGCTTTCGCGAGATCGACATGCGGGCTATAAGCAAAATCCCGGCGCGCGGCGTCGATGGAAAACCAGTGGCTCTTGGCCAACTCAGTCGCCACAAAACGCGTCATCGGCGGCTCGCCGCTCAGGCCAAACGTGCCCCATAGCCACTCGCAGACGCCGCCAATTTTCGTCGCGGCCTTGGCGGAAATCTTCTTCTCGATCGGCGGCACATCGACGCGCTTCAGCAGGTCATTAATCCACTCCCAGAGCACGACCGGTTGGCCGTCGGACAGAAAATACGCCTTGCCACCTGTTGCCCCGTGGAGCAGCGCATCAAAGGCCTGCAAGTGTGCGCGGGCAGCGTTGTCAACATGAGTCAGATCGACGCGATTTTCGCCCTCCCCCACGATGCGCAGGCGGCCGGTTTTCGCCTTGGCCACCACACGCGGCACCAGGTGCGGATCGCCCACACCCCAGATTAAATGTGGGCGCAGCGCACAGATGCGGACACCGGCTTCGCCATGCGCAGCGAGCAGCTCGCCCTCAGCAATGGCCTTGGTGCGGGCATAGGGGCTGAGCTCGTTTTTCGGGTTCAGCGGCAGGGATTCATCGGCGCCTTCAAAGGCTTCGCCGGAGAAGGTTACGCTCGGCGTGCTCGTGTAAACCAAGCGTTCGACGCCATGCTTTTGGCAGGCTTTTAAAACATTGCGCGCACCGGTGACGTTGGCTGCGAAAAACGATTCCTCGCTGCCCCACACACCGGCCTTCGCCGCGACGTGAAACACCGCGTCGCAACCGGCCACTGCCTCGTCAACTGCCTCGGCGTCCGCCAAGTCGCCTTGTATCACCTCCACGCCACGCAGGACATTGCCCGGCTGCGGCGAGCGCCCAAAGCCGCGCACCGCATAGCCACGCTCCAGGAGCAGCCCAACAATGCGCGCGCCAAGGAAACCTCCACTGCCAGTGACCAGGATTTTCATGCTGCTAGGTATGCGTAATTCAGCGGGCGCGTAAAGCCCATTGCGGAACCTGCAATTCTCAAGGCAACTCCGTCAGCACGGGTGCGATGCGAGACGCGCCGACGCTACCATATTTCAAAGTGAAGAGGGTCACCAAACGTAGTCAGTCCAATCGTCCGGATGCTCTTCCATGATCTTATCGACCGTCTTGCGATCCTCTTCAAAAAGCCAGAGCACCCCAGCCCAATAAACGCTTGGCAGGATCACGCAAAGAACCGCGATCTTCCAGCGCTTCTTGACCAAACAAACGATCAGCCCCGCCAAAGCTGCAATGACCAATGGCACACCGAGCAACGCAAGTCCCATTAAGATGAGCATTCCGAGCCGATCCCCTTAGACGGAAAAAAACATCACTGCTCAACTCGCGCCTTAATCGCGGCGCGAAGCTTTTCCAGATAGTCTGGCGGGAAAGTCCATTCTCCGGAGGCGTCGTTCCAAACTAGGCCACGCTCGGCAGGCGTCAGGTGGTAGTCGAGAGATGCCAGAATATCGCTGCTGGTCCAGGGGCTATTGCGAAAATAGCCATGACCGTTTCCTTTCGTGGCATCCTCGGCGTCAGAAACATTGATCAATTGCAGCTTATTAGAGTTACGCACAAACTCCATAGCCTGTGGGAGCTGGGCAAGAGCCTCATGAGATGCACCGATACGCTTACGATCAAAGAGCCAATCGCTGAAACCGAGCGCCATGTCGCCCGTGGAATTGTAGATGGTAAATTTGTCCACCTTATCGAGGGCGTGATCGGCCAAAAGCGCCCCCACCTTCGCCGCACTGACATCCCCGCTCACTAGGATCACGTGCCCAAGGTGCGGCGCGCTTTGGTCGATCGCTATGTTGTGCAGGGTCTCTGCGGCCATGCGGGTGCCAGCGCTGTAGGCCAACACGTTGATCTTCTCCACGTCCGTGTGGTCAGCGAGAAACTGCAGGAAGCGGCGGAACTCACGGGCACTGTTCCCCGAGGCCTCAATGTCGCGCAAATAAGCCAGCAAGCTCGGGGTCGACGGCCAAGAGTAGGCAATGGTCACACCATCATAGCCCATGAAGTGCCAAAACTCGGTCGCCACCAGCACGGGATCGTCAAACGGCGTTTTATAGCCATGCACAAAAATCAAAATCTCCTTATCTTCGGATTGAGCCAACTGGCGGTTGATCAGACCAGCAAAGGCTGCATCCGCGTTGGGCGTATCCGGCGTCGGGTCCTTCACAAACGGATGCCGGGTGTTCGACAATACACCCAGCTCATCCACGCTCTCAATTTGAATCACCAAATCCCTGTCTCGCACTGCACTGGTGCTCATTTTGCGGACTGCTTCCCAGTCGAGCTCAGAATCCGTCACCGTGACCTTCGCCACCCCCACGCGGACTACGCCATCAACATCGCCGCCGTAAAACTCCGAGCCAAAGTCGCGGCGGTCCTCTTCGTCCCGGGTCGGCATTCGGTTGGTGGCGTAAAGCATGCCCGCGTAGGCATTCGCGTCCCTGGGGCGCTCAACGCTGAGGGGATCGATCTCACCGTTCTCGTAAACCGCAGGCGCGCGCATGACTTCCAATTGGTAAGACTTGCTGGCACAGCCGGCGAGAATGCCAGATAGCACCATGAGAAACAGGGCGTGGTAGCGCATGCCCAAGGTAATTAAAACGCCTCACATCAACCCGCAATGGCATTTTTTTTTCCACCCGCATTTTTCGGCCAAATCGGAAAACACGCCATTTTTCGCTGATTATCAATTATCAATCTAAATTCCGCCGCCAAACAGATTCACAACCTACTATATGACAACATCTTTCAAATCGCAACACTTCATAAAAACGCATAATTAAGAATAAGTGATACAACAAAACTAATACTTTTATGCACTTTTAGGGGAAATATTTATCCATTTCATGGAATCTAAAGCAAACTTTTGGAGTGATAAATTGGCATTTTCGGGCGGGCAAAGCAATCCAGACAGTGCATTTGCCTTGGAAGGCCGTGATTGAAATGCCAACGCAAACGCCAACAGATCAGCCTCAACTTACGCCAGGTCATAACGGAAGTTCGGCCAATCGTCCTGCTGCCAGTTATAATCCATGAGCCGAACAGGGCAGCAAATGGGCTCAGCTCTAAGAGGGCGTCTAAAAACTCAAGTGGTCTTCGTCGGAGAGCGCCTCCGAGGCCAAAATATCATTTCTTCATCTCGACGAAACTTGTTTCGCCTCGCTTCAGAAGCCGAAATTTTGCCTCTCGAATACATCTCGCCGACTCGATCAGACTTTTTAGACGCCCTCTAAGCTAATCTTCGTAAATCGGCTCGCCCTCGGTTTTAGCGATGATCACGGCCGCGCAGGTATCGCTGAAGACGTTAACCGCCGTGCGACACATGTCCAAGGCGCGGTCGACGACCCAGATCAGCCCAATGTATTCCGTGGGCACGCCGAGCACGCCCATGATCAGGAAGATCGCCACAATGCTCGCCGAGGGAACACCCGCCACGCCAATGGACGTCGTCAGCGCCAGGAAGACTACCATAATCTGCTGGCTCAGCGTCAGCGGGTCGAAGCTCGGATCGATGACCGCGATGACCTGCGTCACGAAAATGACGACCACGCATTCGTAGAGCGCGGTACCGTCCATGTTGACCGTTGCGCCGAGCGGCAGCGTAAAGCTGGCCGTGCGGGGAGACACCTTGGCACCTTTTTCAACCGTCTCCATCGTCAGCGGCAGGGTGCCCGCCGAGCTCGCCGTGGAAAACGCCGTCAGCAGCGGGTCCGACATCGCTTTAAGGTGCGTCCAGGGGTTGACCTTGAAAAACGCCAACACCCCGCAAAGCGCCGCGATGTGCAGAAGTAGCCCCAGCAGGACCGTAAGGGTAAACTTCGACAGCGGCTCGATTAAATCCATACCGAGCTCAACCAAACGCGGGGTCACGAGCGCGAACACACCGATTGGCGCGAACTTGAGAATAAGCTCTGTCACGCCGATCATCACTTGGCTGGCACCCTCCCAGAAGTTGACCTGCGTTGAGCGCCACTTTTCATCCAGCCGGCTGATAAAGTAACCAAACAGCACACTGAAAGTAATCAACCCAAGCAACTTTCCGTTGTTGCTGGCATTCTCGATGATGTTTGCGGGAAACATCCGCAAGAAGACGTCCCAAATATCCTGCGCGCTCTTGCCCTCGACCTTGGCCGAAATGATCTCGCCCGCGTTCGCGGCGTTTGCGTTGGCCTCCATCCGTGCGGCGACCTCCGGGTCGACTGTGCCGGGGGCAATCACATTGACGAGCAGCAAGCCAATCGTCACGGCTACGGCGCCACTGCACACGTAATAAGCCAGCGTCTTAAAACCCATGCGCCGGAAATCCCGGCCACCGGTCAGGCCCGCCATTGCCGCGATGATCGAGCTGGCCACCAAAGGCACGATAATCATCTTCAGCGCGTTCATGAACAGCTTGCCCAAGAACGAGCAAGCGCCCAACACATTCGCGCCCAGTGCAGCGTCAGCGCCACCGGTCGACTTGATGACGACCGTCGCCATGAGAGATAACACGAGGGCGGCTAAAATTTGCCAATGGAGTTTCCACTTGAGTGGATTCATGAGTTCATGCTTCACGGATGGAGGGCAATGAAAAGAAAAAATGGAATTTTCCCTTGGCGGAATCCGCCTTTAGCACTTAGCAAACGAACAAGAGAGCAACCGCTACTCCCTGTATTCGTAGGTGCAGGGGCGCATGTGGAACTGCCCATCACCCAGCGAACTATTCGTGCTCGTCGCGACTGCCCCGCTGTAGTGCGTGGAGCTGGAGCACCCCTGGGACAACAGCGCCGCCAGCCCAACTCCGATTAAAGTGAGGCAAAGTTTCAAACGGCGGCATGGTCGTGGGTGGGTTGTCTTCATAATCTCGCTTTCGTACGTCAGCCATGCATATGCATAGCCAGAACGGACTTCCATTACCCATACAAGCTCAGCGAAATCCCCCAATCACTTGGGAAATTTCGGGGCAACCGAACGACGCTGCCCCGCCGGGATCTCAATCGGATCGCCCTCAGCGCAATCTTCATCATTCTTGTAGATATAGACCGTGACAGGTTCATCGCTGCTCGGCGCAGTCCACTGCCATTTGCCGATTTCCAAGAATTCCATGGCCACACCCGCGTCCATCGACAGCCCAGGGCCCGTGCCGCGCACGTAGGGCTTGTTGCCAATGCCGATCAACACTTGGGCAATCAGCGTCGTCGCGCCTCGCTGCTTCTTGGGCTTGGACTTCGGCTCCGCAGCCACGCCCTCAATGAGTTCACCCTGCTCGGGCTCTTCATCCGGAGACTCCTCGACATCCTCTTCGGTGGCAATTTCGCCAAATTCGTCCCAATCATCAAAGCCCATGCCACTCACCTCAGCGTCCACAAGAGCAGCTTCGTCCGCTGGCTCTTCTTCCGATTCAGCTTCCTCGGCCACAGCTTCAACTTCTTCGGACTCTTCCAGATCGTCGCTCAGTGCGATGTCAAAATCTTCCTCCTCCAGTTCGGCCAAGGCAGCTTCGCTCATTTCGGGCATAGCGTCGGGCTCGGGCTCAGCCTCAGCCAAGTCCTCGTCCGATAGAAATTCTGGCTCGGCCTCAGCGGGCTCTTCTTCGGAAAGTTCTTCATCGAGGAGTTCCTTGGCTTCGTCCACCGTCTCTTCCGATTCAGGTTCTGGCTCAGCGCTATTTTCAAGCTCTTCCTCGAAGCGCGCGTCCATCTGGCTGAAATCTTCGCCGTCGACGCTCTGGTCTTCGTCTTCTGCGGGCAACGAGCTGGCAATGTCAAAATCTTCCGCTTCGTCAGTCGGCCCTTCGACTTCGTCAACGAAGTCGTCACCCACTTCTTCATCTTCCGTGAGCGGTTCTTCCACATCGACCTCGATCAGTTCGTCGATGACTTCCACCTCATCGTCTTCTTCCGACTCGGGCTCTTCGTCAATGACCGCCTCGGTGTAATCTTCAAGCTCGTCCTCGTCGGCAACTTCGTGCTCCACGATGGCCACGGTCTCGGGGGCAACATTCTCCTCGTCCTCTTCGTCGAGCACGCCGTCGAACGAGCCTTCCAGCGCCTCGGCAACTTCCACCTTGGGCTCAGGCCTGGTGGGAGTCGACTCCACCAACTGCGCGGCAGTATCCTGCATCATCGCCATGAGCCCTTGGTAACGCGCTGCCAAGTCGCCCAAAAGCGACACCTGCATCGGCAAGCCCTGCAATTTCGACAGTGCCGAGTTGAGCTTGTCGTGCTGTTTGTCCGAGGTCATGGCGACCTGCTCGGCGATGGCCTGGGCAAACTCATCCCGCGCCGTTTCAAACTGTGTGCCCAGCGCCTCCTTGAGCTGCTCGGAGTCGAGCGAAGCTTCGCCTCCACCGGCCTTGATCTCCTTGATACGCGATTCCATGCGCTCAAGCAAGGTCTCGAAAGCCCCGCAGATTTCCGCACTACGGTCGGTCGCCTGGATGACCGATTCGCCGATTTCCTGAATGCCCATCATCGCGGATTCGATGCGGCGGGCGTTCTCGGTGTTCGCCTGCGACAGATCGTATTCCTTTAGCTTGGCGGCGGTGCGAAACTCGATCAGGAACGGCAAACACGCCACCACGCCGCCCATCGCGACGAGGAACAGCGAGCCCATGAACATCAGCGGCGTCAGCGGCCAATCGCTTCGAAACACGATCACTGCCGCAAAGAGCAGGAGAACCGCGTCGAACACGATGAATGGAATTTTATTAATCTTCGGGAGCGGGACGTTTTCTTCGAAGGCCATAGGACAAATTCGGTATGCCTAGGAGTAGTCGGCGTTTTCAACAGAAGCAAGAGTGGATGTTGAGAATGAGAGAGTAAGGACGCCGTCTTCAGGAAAATTTCATCAAAGCACTGTCCACACAATGCACACGCCACCCCGCATTTCTACATACCATGCACAACCCCACAGCAAACCCCAGCGCCAAGAAAACGCACCATCAATTGAACATCAGCCACTTACAAAACATAGACCAAAATTGGCACGCATCGGGCGTTAATGGATAGCATGGAACAAAACAACGACTCCCGCTCATCCGATAACGCAGTCCAAGAACCTGGCTCATCCTTGGATATCATTTCCAAGATCCTCCTCTATGGACTTCTATCCATCCCGCTACTCGGCGTGCTTGGGGCATTCCTGCTCGTTCTCGCGCTAAAGTGTAACGTGATCTCCATCTGGCCAAGCTAACCAACGCCAACCACCAACCAGTTCGCCATGCACGACGCCACCACGAAAAACGAATGCACCGGCATCGCCGAGACCATCTCTATCATGCTCCTCGGAACTGCCATTACACTCAGCATTCCAGTAGCCGCTTTCTTCATCTTCCTGAAGATGCTCGAACAAGCCCTCAGCAATGTCCACTAACTCAACCACCAGCTCAATGAACCAAGACACCAACACTCCAAACTCTAAGAAGATCAGTCCCTCTAGCTTCGCATTAAATTTCTTAGCCGGATTCGTAGGGTTTTTAGTAATCGCTGGAGCCCTCTTCGTTTATGTTGTAACCAAAGGGCTCAGCTTCGGCGGCTAACCTGAAAATGGTATCCACCACCACGCAGCTATGTATCAAGACACCACGAACAACCGGGACAAACGCAGTGTGAGCCCATTTGTATTTCAGCTGATCTTCACTGCATTGATTGGGCTGGGAGTGATGCTCCTATTCCTATTCGTTGCCTACGGAATACCGCTAATGCATGTAATATACCTGAGGCTTTAGGCAACGTTATCTCCCTGCGCCAGCCTACAACTCAACCTCACTCTCGCCTCAGCGCGCGACGAAACCGGCCTTGCGCTGGACCTTGCCCAGCATTTTGAAGGCGCGCTTTTGGGCGGCGTCGTCACCACGCTTGATGACTTCGGTCAGGTATTTCTTGTCGGCCACGACGGCTTCGTATTTCTCACGAACCGGCGCAAGCATCTTGGCCACGGCGTCCGCCACGGCGTCCTTGAAATCCTTGTAGCTGGCCTCGGCAAATTCCTTTTCGAGCTCTTCGACGGACTTGCCTGTCGCCACTCCGAGGATACCCAGCAGGTTCGTTACGCCGGGCTTGTCGTCGGACGCGCGGACGCAGCCCGGGCCGGAGTCAGAGTCCGTCACCGCGCTGCCGATCTTTTTGCGGATCGTTTTTTCGTCGTCGGTGATGTAAAGCGTCGAGGTCTGGTTTTCGTCGCTCTTGGACATCTTCTTGGTCGGGTTTTGCAGCGACATGATGCGCGCGCCCGTCTTCGGGATGAACAAGTCCGGCACCTTGAAGGTCTCGGAATACGTGAAGTTAAACTTCTGCGCGAGGTCGCGGGTCAGCTCGAGGTGTTGCTTCTGGTCTTCTCCCACGGGCACGATGTCGGCGTTGTAGAGAAGGATGTCCGCCGCCATGAGCACCGGGTATTGCAGGAGGCCGCTGCCAATGAAGGCTTGGTTGTCCTCGGAGCGGGCCTTGGCGGACTTGTCCTTAAACTGCGTCATGCGCTCGAGCTGGCCGAGCGGGCAGAGGCAGCTAAGGATCCACGCCAGCTCGGTATGGCCGATGATGTGGCTTTGCACGAAGATGTTCGCCTTGTCCGGATCGATGCCGCAGGCGATGTATTGCGCGATGCACTCCATAGTGTCGCGGCGGAGGTCGGCCGGCACGTAGGGCACAGTGATCGCGTGCAGGTCGACGATGCCAAAATAGCACTCATAGCCATCGAGGTAACGCGTCCAATTGCGCACGGCCCCAAGGTAATTTCCGAGGTGGAGTTTGCCGGTCGGTTGGGCACAGGTCAGGACGACCTGCTGTTGTGTGGATGCGTCACTCATGATAACTTCAAAAACGTTCCATAAAGCCAATGCGTGCGGGGGTTTCAAGGGTTTTTAGCCAGCGGCTATTTAGCCACGGATGAACGCGGATTGAACGCGGATAAAATTATCGCCTCTATCCTGCTGGCATCCGTGTTTAATCCGCGTTCATCCGCGGCTAATAAATTACAGTTCCTCGATTCTTGTCTTCACCTCGCCGTCGGCGAAATCGAGGGCCAGCAGGTCGCCCTTGGCCAGCGCTTCTTTACGGGTGACCACGCGGCCTTGCTGGTCGCGGGCAATGGCGTAGCCGCGCTTCAAAGTCTGCTGCAAACTGACGCCCTCGAGGCGGTCTTTCAACACGCCCAAACGGTCACGGCGGCGGCGGAGCCCGTCATCGGTCGCCCGGTCAAAGCGACGCTGCAGCGTGCCCACGCGCTCGCGGAGTTGCTCCACGCGGCGCGCCGGAGCGACGGCGGTCAGCCGCTGACGCAGCAAACGCAGGTCGGCACCGTCCTTGGCCAGGCGGGCGTTAAACAGCGATTCGAAGCGCCCGTAAAGCTCGTCCAAACGCAGTTGCGCCTGGCGGACTTGCGCCTTCGGATGATAGACCTGCAACCGGCGCTTGAGCAGCTCCAGCTCGTGGCGCTGCGTCTTTAAAATCTCGTCCACAGCGCCTTCGAAGTCGCGGCCTAGATTACTCACGCGGTCGCGCAGCTCGATGAAGTTGCTCGAAATGAGTTCCGCGGCGGCGGTCGGTGTTTCGGCACGTTTGTCGGCGGCGAAGTCGCTCAGCGTGAAGTCGATTTCGTGCCCGACGGCCGAGATGACCGGGACCTTGCACGCGGCCACCGCGCGGGCCACGCGCTCCTCGTTGAAGCACCAAAGATCTTCCAAACTGCCGCCGCCGCGCATGACGACGATCAAGTCTGCCTCGCCCCACACGTGGATCTGCCGCAGGGCCTCCACGATGTCCGTCGACGCGCCTTCGCCCTGCACCTTGGAGCCCGCCACGACCACGCGTCCACGCCAATCGCGGCGCTCAAGCACGCGGCAAAAATCCTGAATCGCCGCGCCCGTGGGCGAGGTGACCACCGCCACCGTTTGCGGCCAAACCGGGATCGCGCGTTTGCGTTCCTGGTCGAACAACCCTTCCGCCGCGAGCTTCTTCTTGAGCTGCTCAAAGCGCTCCTGCAAGCGGCCCTGCCCGACCTCCATCACCGTGCGGCAAATCAGCTGATACGTGCCCCGCGGCTCATACACATCGATGCCGCCATGAACGAGCACCGCCATGCCGTCTTTGAGGTCCACGGTCTGCCGCATCGCGTCCATGCGAAACAGCACGCAGGAGAGCTGGCTGTCGGCATCTTTAAGCGTGAAATAAACATGCCCACTGGCCTGGCGGCGGAGATTCGACACCTCTCCCTGCACCCAGCACGGCGGCATGCCCTTGGTGAGGAGTTGCCGGACACGGCGGGTAAAAGCCCCGACCGAAATCGCGTCATCAGGACTCTGTCTGCGGGACGTTGCCACGAGCTTTTTGCCTTGTGTAAACCATGCGGCAGATGATGCCCACCACGATAAAGAGCGATACCGCAAAGATGATCGTGCCGACCTTGCCTTCGAAAATCGCGTCACCAAACATGATGAACAAAAACACGTGCACGGCCTGGATCGGCACCGAGAGCAGCATGTAGCGGCGGAAGTTCACGTTGGCCAGACCAAGCAGATAGCTCTGGATAATCATAGGCGTGCCGGGCGCAATGCGCAGCAGCGCGACAAACCGCACCTCCTGCGACGCCGAAATCTTCGGCACCTTGATCTTCTTGCGCTCCAGCAGGCGGAGGATAGGTCCGCGCAAAAACGTGCGCGCCAGCCAGTAGGAAATCGCGTCATTGAGCGCCACGCCAGTCACAGCGAGCAGCAGGCCATACACCGGGCCAAATTTGTAGCCCACCAGCACCAGCAGCACCGACACCGGGAAAAAAATCAGCGGCAGCAGCGCAATCGCGGGCAGCAGAAAGATGCCGTTAATCGCCTCCAGCCATTGAAAAACCTGATCTACCAGTTCGTGCATGCCGGGAACGTTAGACGCCACCCCCGCATTGGCAAGCGGCAAGGTCAGGCACCAAGGGTGCTTTTTTGCGAAGATCTGGGTTCATTTCCAAGCCTTGCTCGCCAAAATATCCACAAACCCTTAACAGAAAGCTACTTGCAAAACATACCCATTTAAAAACCACCGCCAAACCAATACTTTTATGCCATATTAATGCACTATATTGCCTATTTTATGGAATCTAAAGCAAACTTTCAGGACACAATGGGACGAATCTGAGCTCTGCCCCGAGGGTGGATTTCATCCTCGGAGACATCGCAACTGCGCGCGATAAAGCTGCCATTGCAAAGGCCAACACCTTCCTCTCCTACAAAACGCCTTTCGACCAAAAGGCGTTTTTCCGCGCCCGATAACAGAGGATACCTGGAAAATCCCCCGCCCTAACCAATAATTCAATTAATCCCAAATACACACAAACCCTAATATTATTCATAAAATCCCCTCATTTTTAATGGTTCACGCGCCTTGCTATATAAAGATGGCCTACTGACGATAATAATCATGCCTACTGACTCTACTGCCAGCAGGGAGGGGAAGCGCTTTATCCTGATTCATATCGGGGCACTCCTGGTGATCCTATTCCTGTACGTCTTCGCTCATTTTGTCTGGAAACCACAGTTCGGCCTGTCGTCGACTGCAGACGATAAAGAAAAGAAGAATTTAATCCATTCGATCGTCCGCATCACTAATGTGGGGTACGCAGATGTGCTGGATCCCCGCGGATTAGATTGGTTTATAGGCCACGAGCAAGCCAAACCGACTCTCGATCTAATACGCGAAAACAACGAAAACATCGTCAAGCTGCGTAACGAGACAAACCTGAATGTGATCTCGCTGAATAACCGCGGAAAGTACGTGAACCGGCCCAACAAACCGAGGATCTGGGAAATCACCACAGATTATAACGATGGTAATTACGCGCTCGCCTACAAAATGCTCAATGAATTTACGGGGAACCTACCGCTCAACACCATGAGTATTCTCAATGGCGAGGATATGATCTTCGACAAAACCGCACTCGCACTCAAACAACTCGAATTACTCAAAGAAAACAACGAGACGCTAATCTACGACATCAAGCCGACGGTTATCTCCTCCTGGATGTGGATTAGCCCTACGGGCTCGCTAGCTGAAGTGCTGTTCTGGTCGCTCTTTGGCGTGATCACCAACCTGCTGGTCAACTCTGCCAAGCACCTCAACAGTAACACATACCGCCCCCTCGAAGAATGGGTTGGCTGGACCAAGTTAATTTACGGCCCGTTCCTCTCACTAATCATTGTCATGGCCATCATGTTTGGCTTTCTGGATACGCCAGGCTATGAGTCACGTGCTTACACGCTGCCGCTACTCGGCTTTATCTTTGGCTACAACACCCGCAAAATCGCCAACCAATTTGATAAGCTTTCCGAGCGGGTGCTTGGCTCCGTAGAAGCCGGCATTAATGAAGACCGCACCCAGGCCATCAAAAGGCAACAAGCGCGATTAAGGGGTATTCGAGATTCCTTAAAGCCAAGAAACATGGAAGAGCTGAATCGCTACCTGCCTACTGTCATTAAAGAAGCAGCCATTGCCGCTGCAGTCCGAGAGGTCGTCAACAAGAAGAAGTAACTACCACCACTGAGCTACCTGCATCATGATTAAGCATCGAATCAAACTGTCCGTCCTACTAGCGCTGCTGATGGCGTTCGCCTTGACTGGGTGCAACACCGCGCTCAAGGAACAAGCCAGCACCTTAAACCAAGATCTCAAGGCACTCACCAACAAGCTTGGCGATGAATCCAAGAGTGACATCGAGCAACGTCAGAACTTGGCGAATCAGTATGAAACCGCCTACGTCGAAGCCGCCGAAAATTATTACCTGCTCAACATAGCCTGGTATAAAAGCGAAAAGGCAGCCATCGAAAACGCGGGCGCGAAGGCCTTAAACCATTTCGATGAAAAAGCAGCCCAATTCATCGGCCATGACTTAGTCAAACACTTGGAACAAACCTATGACAAGGTGCTCAATGTTGAATTGGAAAAATATAGACAGGAGGCTCTAACCAAGAAAAACGAAGTCCAAGAGGGAGATCAATACAGCCGCGATGCCTATAATCGAGCACTGGCAAAATACCACTATGCCGGCTATATATTTCGCGACAATCGAACGGAACTCATTGAGGAAACTCTAGCATCCACCCTAGCCATACGGCAGGAAGTTGCGGCTTACATCCAATCAACCACCGAATCAAAGCTCGTAGAAATCAATAAAAACTTAGCTGCTGCCGAGAAAGAATACGACGCCTTCAAAAACGGGGGAAAAGCGAATATCACTAGCAGTTTTAAGCACTACCAAGAGGCGCTTAAAAAGCGAAATGAAGACCTGCAAACGGCGTATAAAACCCAAATCGAAGCGTTGGACAGCATCGATGCTTACATTAACAAAGAGCCAATTTGGAAATCCATTCTCCGTGGAGTGCTGACGCAAACCGTAAAAGAAATTCCTCTAGTATCCGAGCTCGGTTTGGATGAGAGCCTGACAAAATCAATTTTGGCCTTTAGCCCCGACGACATTCTAAAGCAGGCGACCACTACAGGCGGCAACATTCTCATTAAATATGCAGATGATCAAATTGCTAAACTAGACAATACCCTCACCAAGCATATCGATAAATCTTTGAAAAAAGCAGAAGAGGAATATTCCGAAATTAAATAACAACTTTAGGAAGCAACACCATGGCCATTAACAAACCAGACTATGACTTATTAGGACTAAACGACGAAGATCGTTTAAAGGTCAACATTGTTGCCAATGCCGCATACGAAGATGCGCGGGCATGGGTGAATACTTCACTGAACAACCTCGTCGAAAACACGAAGTCTAAGCTTAAAGACGACTTGGACGAGATTAACTCAGTCTATGATGAGATTGCAAAGATGAGAACTGAGAAGTTAAAGACACTACACGACTTGAAAGAAGACATCTCCAATCTGAAAAAAAACGCAACAACCTCTGACAAGATAAGCGAAATAGCAGTGAAACTGAATGAGGATATTTCAGCATTGGAAAGCTCTCTCGAAGCACGAGAGGCGCGCTGGGAAAAAGTCGGCGCCACTGCCGTTAAGGTCGTTAAAAAAGCCATCTCCACCGCAACGACTGGCGGCGTCATCTAGGACCACGCGACTTGTCGATGACAAGTTCTCACCACCGCTAAGCGCAAAAACAAAGGCCGACGCATCACTGCATCGGCCTTGAAAATCCTTGCCCCGCATTCGCGCAATGCGCGAATCAATCGGTCCAGCAGGATGCTGATTAGAGGGCGTGGATGGCGCTTTTGCTGACGGCGAGGCCGGCTTCCTTGAGGGCTTCGGACATCGTCGGGTGGGCGTGGATCGTGCGGCCCAGGTCTTCGGCGCTACCGCCGTATTCCATGTGGGTGACCGCCGCGGCGATCATCTCGCTGGCACCGTGGCCGATGATTTGCACGCCGAGAATCTTGTCCGTCTTGGCGTCGGCGATGACCTTGCAGAAGCCGTCGGTGCCGTCGACTGCGATGGCCCGGCCGTTGGCGGCAAAGGGGAACTTGCCCACATTGACGTCCAGCTTGTCGGCCTTAGCCTTGTCTTCACCGATGCCCACGCAGGCGATTTCCGGCTCGGTGTAGATCACGCTCGGGATGACGTCGTAGTTCACGTGGCCGCCCTTGCCAGCGATCAGCTCGACGCAGGCCACGGCTTCTTCCTCGGCCTTGTGGGCGAGCATCGGGCCCGCGACGACGTCGCCAATTGCGTAAACGCCCTTGGCGGTGGTGCGGAAATGGTTATCGATCTTCACGCGGCCGCGCTCGTCGAGCTCCACGCCCGCCTTGTCGGCAGCGAGGCCCGCAGTGGTGGGCTTGCGCCCCACGGCAACAAGGATCTTGTCGGCTTCAAACTTGAGCTCCTTGTCCTTCTTTTCGGCGGTGAGGAACGTCTTCTTGCCTTCCTTGGCGACACCGGTGACTTTCGCGCCGAGCTCGAAGCTGAGTCCCTGCTTTTTAAAGAAACGCTCGGACAGCTTGGCGACGTCCTTATCGACGGCGCCCGCGATTTGAGGCAGCAGTTCGACGACGGTTACCTCCGAACCAAGGCGCGCCCAAACGCTGCCCAGCTCAAGGCCAATGGCGCCCGCGCCGACGACGACGAGCTTCTTAGGCACCTTGTCAAAGCTCAGGGCTTCGGTGCTGGAAACAATCGTGTCGCCGTCAAACTTCATGAACGGCAGCTCCACCGGCACTGAGCCCGTGGCGATGATGATGTGCGTGGCGGTGACGACCTTTTCGCCGTCGTCCCCCGTGACCTTTACCTTGCCCTCGCCTTCGAGCGAGCCGAGGCCGCGGAGCACGTCCACCTTACGCGCCTTGGCGAGCTGGGCGACGCCACCATTGAGCTGGGCGACGACCTCGTCCTTGCGCTTGAGCATGGCGGGGATGTCGCTAGTCAGCTTGCCGACCTTGATGCCGTGCACATCGCCGCGCTCCTTGACGGTGTGGAAAATCTCGGTGGAGTGCAGCAGCGCCTTCGACGGGATGCAGCCCACGTTGAGACACGTGCCGCCGAGCGTGGCGTCTTTCTCGACGAGTGCGGTTTTAAAGCCAAGCTGCGCGGCGCGGAACGCGGCTACATAGCCGCCGGGGCCGGAGCCAATGACGAGGAGGTCGTAATCTGCCATGATCTTAAAGTGGTGGGAGTTTTTTTAACTACGGATAGCGCGGATGCGAGGTGTAGTTTATTTCACGCAAAGACGCAAAGTCGCAAAGGGTTTCTTACTGGTTATCAGTCGAGTGGCCTTTGCGTCTTTGCGCCTTTGCGTGAGTTTAAATTGAGTTGGTCGGTTTTCGTTTATACGCCGAACATCAGCGAGGTCGGGTCTTCGATGGCTTCCTTGATCTTCACGAGGAAGGTCACGGCGCCCTTGCCGTCGACGACGCGGTGGTCGTAGCTCAGCGCAAGATACATCATCGGGCGGGCGACGATTTCGCCGTTGATGACGACCGCGCGCTGCGTGATGTTGTGCAGGCCGAGGATGCCGGTTTGCGGCATGTTGAGGAGCGGCGTGGACAGCATGCTGCCGTAGATGCCGCCGTTGGAAATCGTGAAGACGCCGCCGCTCAAATCCTCGAGCTTGATCTTACCCGCGCGGGCAGCCTTGGCGTAGTCGATGATGTCCTGCTCGATCTCGGCGAAGCCCTTCTTGTCGCAGTCGCGGACCACAGGAACCATCAGGCCCTTGTCGGTGCCCACGGCCACGCCCACGTCGTAGAAGTGATTCTGGATCACGTAGTCGCCGTCGAGCTGGGTGTTGAGATCCGGCACGGCTTGCAGCGCGTTGACCACGGCCTTCACGAAGAAGCTCATGAAACCAAGCTTCACGCCGTGACGCTCGACAAACTTGTCCTGATGCTGCTTGCGCAGCTTCATGATGGCGGACATGTCGACCTCGTTGAAAGTGGTGAGCAGCGCGGCTTCATTAGTCGCGGCAACGAGGCGCTCGGCGATCTTCTTGCGCAGCGGCGTCATCTTCTTGCGCGTCTGGCGATCCTCAGCGGGGACGATCGGCGCGGCGGCCTTGGCCGGAGCTTCTGCCTTCGGCGCAGGCTTGTCGGCGGCGGCGAGCATATCGCCCTTGGTCACGCGGCCACCCTTGCCGGAGCCATCGACGCCCTTCGGATCGATGCCGGTCTCGGCTGCGATGCGGCGCACAGCCGGGGAAATAGCGTCGTCCGGCGCAGCCTTGCCAGAGGGAGCCGACGCGGCGGGCGCTTCACTGGCTTCCGACTGCTGACCTCCGTCCTCGGATTTCTGACCAGCGGGCTTCGCGGCGGAGTCGTCGATAACGGCCACGATCTGACCGATCTCGACCTCGTCGCCTTCTTCGGCCTTGAGGCTGATTGTGCCACTGGCTTCGGCGAGACCTTCGGAAGTGATCTTGTCCGTTTCGAGTTCAAAGATGACCTGCTCTTTTTCAACGTAGTCACCCTCGGCGACGTGCCAGGCGGCAATGATGCCAGAAGTGATCGACTCGCCCAGAGCCGGGATTTTCATTTCTACAGCCATGATATTAATTCAAAAATTATAAATGCAGAATGCAAAAGGGTTAACGAGTGGGATTTGCTTTGTATTAGAAAGTTACTTTGCGAAAGAGAGCTGCTTTGCAGCGCAGAGCTTAGTTATTTTGCATTTTGAATTTTCCATTTTGCATTCCAAAGCTCCGGCAGCGCATGGATCAGTCGTTCTTGGTTTTGTTGAACGCTTCGTCGATCAGCGCGGCCTGCTCGATCTTGTGCATGGCCAGCGAGCCCGGAGCCGGGCTGGCGGCGGCATGACGGCCCGCGTAGATCGCATCCTTGCCTGACACCTCCTTGAGGTAGTGACAGATGAAGGACCACGCGCCCATGTTTTGCGGCTCTTCCTGACACCACACGAGCTGCTCGTAGCCCTTGTAGCCAGCGAGGATTTCGCTGAGCAGCATTTCGTTGAACGGATAGAGCTGCTCGACGCGCACGATGGCGGCGTCGGTGATTTTGTTTTCCTCGCGGTGGGCAATGAGGTCGTAGTAAACCTTGCCCGAGCAGAGAATGATACGCTTGGCCTTCTTCGGCGGCGCAACGTCGTTGAGAATTTCGTGGAACTTGCCCTTCTCCAGCTCTTCAACCGTGGAGACGCAGCCCTTGTGGCGGAGCAGGCTCTTGGGTGCCATGATGACGAGCGGCTTCTGGAAGTCGCGCTTCTTCTGGCGGCGGATGATGTGGAAGTATTGCGCTGGGGTGGTCATCATCGCGACCTGGATGTTGTTCTCCGCGCAGGCTTGCAAATAACGCTCGAGGCGGGCGCTGGAGTGCTCCGGCCCCTGGCCTTCGTAGCCGTGCGGCAGCAGCATCACGAGCCCGCTCACGCGGCCCCACTTGGATTCACTGCTGGCGATGAATTGGTCGAAGTGCACCTGGGCACCGTTGGCGAAGTCGCCGAACTGCGCTTCCCACAGGGCGAGCATGTCCGGATAGTCGATCGAGTAACCGTAGTCGAAGCCCAGAATCGCCGCCTCGGAGAGAGACGAGTTGTGCACGCAGAAGGTGGCCTGGTTGGCGTCGAGATTGGTGAGCGGCACGTAGCGGGTGCGCGTTTCACTGTCGAACCAAGCGGTATGGCGCTGGCTAAAAGTGCCGCGCTCGGAGTCCTGACCGGACAAGCGCACGGGCGTGCCTTCCATCAGCAGCGTGCCGAAGGCGAGGGACTCCGCAAAGGCCCAGTCGATGCCTTCGCCGGCCTCGAAGTTCTTCCACTTCTGCTTAATCTGGCGCGCGATCTTGGAGTTGATCTTAAAGTTGCCGGGAGCTTCGGTGAGGCGGCGGGCGACGTGGCGCAGCTCCTTGGCGGGCACGCTCGTTTTGGCGCTGGTGAAGTTAAACGGCGGCTGGGTAACGGCGGACGAGCCTTGCAGCTTGAGCGCCTTGGTCTTCGGCTTGCCGGCCTTCTTTTCCTCTTCCTTTTTGACGTCCATGAACGCGTCGTTGAGCGTGTTCTGGTAGTCGTCGGTAAACTTCTGGGCCTCAGCTTCGGAGATGTCCTTGGAAGCCAGCATACGCTCCTTAAGGTTTTCACTGATCGCCGGGTGCTTGGAGAGGCGCTGGTAGAGGTCGGGCTGGGTGAAGCCGGGCTCGTCGGACTCGTTGTGGCCGTGGCGACGATAGCAATACATGTCGATCACGACGTCGTCCTGGAACTCCTGGCGATACTTCGCGGCGAGGCGCATGACAGAGCAAACGGCCAGTGGGTCGTCCCCATTGACGTGGAAAATCGGCACGTCGATCATCTTGGCGATGTCGGTGCAGTAGCGGCTGGAACGCGAATCGCGCGGGTCGGTGGTGAAGCCGATCTGGTTGTTGATCACCACGTGGATCGTGCCGCCGGTGCGGTAGCCCTTGAGCTTGGCAAGGTTGAGCGTTTCTGCGACCACGCCCTGGCCGGCAAATGCTGCGTCACCGTGGATCAGCAGCGGCAACACGCGCTTGCGCTCGAGGTCGCCGCGAATGCGTTGACGGGCGCGGGCCTTGCCCTCGACAACCGGGTCCACCGCTTCGAGGTGGCTTGGGTTGGCGGCGAGGCGCAGCTCGACTTCATGGCCGGACTCAGTCGTGAGCACCGACTCGTAGCCGAGGTGGTATTTCACGTCGCCATCACCATGAATGGACTCGGGAATGTAGTTTTCCGAAAATTCGCGGAAGAGGAACTGGTAGGACTTGCCGATGATGTTCGCCAACACGTTGAGGCGGCCACGGTGAGCCATGCCCATGACGATTTCTTCAACGCCGTTCTTCGGGCAGTCCTGGATCAGCAGGTCGAGCGCCGCAATGAGCGTTTCGCCGCCTTCGAGCGAAAAGCGCTTCTGGCCGACGTAGCGGGTGTGCAGGAAGCGTTCGAAAATTTCGCCCTGCATGACCTTGTCGAGCATGCGGAGCTTTTCCTCGCGGGTAAAGTTGGGCGCGAAATTATCGGGCTCGATCGCAGCCTGAATCCAGCGGCGCTTCGGCGTCTCCTGAATGTGAATATACTCGCAGCCGATGTGGGCGCAGTAGGTTTCCTTGAGTCGCTCGAGGAGCTTGGGGACCGTCATGAAGACGCCGCCCAGGTAATTGCCGGTGTGGTATTCCTTGTTCTCGTCGATGTTTTCCAAGCCCAGGCGGTCGAGCGCGAGGCGGGGATTCGGCACCGGGTTCGGCGTCAGCGGGTTGATGTGCGCCTGGGTGTGGCCGATGGAGCGGAAAGCGTAGATCGCGCCGATGACGCGGGACTGCGTGATGGCGTCGAGGCCTTCAATCTCGGCCTTGGAAACGGTGGTCTCGCCCGCACCGCCTGCGTCAGCGACCTGCTGGGCCAGCTCATAGCCCTCGAAAAAGGCGCGCCATTCGGCGTCGAGCGTGTCGGGATTGTCGAGCCATTGCTCGTAGTTCTGGTCAATCAAGTCCGCATTCCAGCGGTTAGCGATGCCGAGATTCTTCATGTCTGTGGGGATTCGGAGGCGAAATTTCGCCTTAACAAAAAATGTATCCTGCGTCCAAAATATGAACAACAGCCTGTAAGTTTCTAATAGATAAGCGGTTTTTTAGCGTATAAGAGCAGGTAGGAATAGACTTCCACCCGAGTTTCGGCAAGCTATAAGGCTTAAAAACATGAGCGACTTTGATACACTACTTAAGCATTTGGAATCGTTAGACAGCCGCGATCGGCCCCTGGCTAATGTCATCACCGACCTCGACACCTACCACCGCGACCACGCAGCGGACCTCCCCCCGCGCCTGGCCCACTTCCTGGAGCGCCGCAGCTACGGCAAAGCCCTGGCCTTCCTCCGCGGCGAAAAAGAAAACATGCCCCCCGGCGGCTGCTCGGGGCATTGATTTTTGAATGTGAGGGAGAAGGGAGATGGGAGAAGGCAGAAGGGGCGAGTT
The DNA here is from genome assembly GCA_031296935.1 of Cerasicoccus maritimus. Taxonomy (GTDB): domain Bacteria; phylum Verrucomicrobiota; class Verrucomicrobiia; order Opitutales; family Cerasicoccaceae; genus Cerasicoccus; species Cerasicoccus maritimus. Next base: position 89,938 of record JAVDPD010000003.1, on the reverse strand, counting down.
GGATTGGAAGCGGCATAGAAAATTTTACATATTCGCGAGATCCTTTTGCGGGTAGCTACGAACCAAGCTATTCCCTTCTCCCTTCTCCCTTCTCCCTTCTCCCTTTAATAAAAGAACCCATGTCCAAGAAACAACGCATCTCCACCGACGGCGGTTCCGGTCTGGACGCCAATCCCTTTGCTGCGCTGAGCGGAGCCGGGCTCCCTGACGCTCCCGCCAAGCCAGCACCCGCTAAAAAGCCCACCCCCGCCCCGGCCAAAGCCAAGAAGCGCGGGCGCGTGGACCTGCAACGCCAGAAGGGCGGACGCGGCGGCAAGATCGTCACCATTCTCTCCGGCGAAGGCATGAACACCACGGGCCCGCAGGAGCTCGACGCCATGCTCAAGCATTTCAAGTCGCGCCTCGGCTGCGGCGGCAAAGTCCAGGGCAAAACCGTGGAGCTGCAAGGCGATGTCCGCGACGCCGTCGAGCCCGAGCTCACCCAGCGCGGCTACCGCGTCGTCCGCGTCGGCGGCTAGCAACGTGCCGCTGCATCCAGAGATTGCCGCATGGCAGCAATGGCCAGCGAGGCGGTTAAATTGGTAGCGCGGAGCGTCCCCGCTCCGCAAGCAGTGGCAACTGGATTTCTCAGTCCGCGAATGTGCATTGGCGCAACCCGTCTGATGCGAACTTTTTGGGCGCTCCTGCCATCACTGCGGAGCAGGAACGCTCCCAGGCCACCTTGCGCGTAGATCGCAAATAGCTCCGCAAGACCAGACATATCCACTACAGCAGCCATAAGCTTTACATGCCCGGCGGTTTGCGCATGTTGGAAGCATATGGCGGACACTCCTATTCAAATGAACAGCCTCGCCGGCAAAAAGGCACTCGCTCTGGTGCGCGAGGCAGACTACGCCCACGCGGGTGACGCGGAATCCATCGACATGGTTTTCAAAAAGCTGCCCCGCAACCCCGAGACCAAGGTCCTCGATGTCGGCAGCGGCCTCGGCGCCACCTCCGACTACATTCGTAGCCAGGGCTGGGGCCAGGTGACCGGCATCGACACCAATCACCCGTCCGTCATCTACGCCAACGAGCACTACCGCCGCTGCAACTTCATCCACACCGACGTCGTCGACGCCTCGCTCTTGCTCAAGCCCGAGTACGAGCTCCTCGTCAGCTTCAACGCGTTTTATGCCTTCAGCGATCAGCCTGGCGCGCTCAACACGCTATCCAAGGTCGCCACGCACGAGTCCAAGTTTGCTATTTTCGACTACGTGGACCGCGGCAACTACGCCTACCAACCGATCATGGAGAACGGCAGCCCCTTCCTGCCCAACCCCTTACACCTCGACAAAATCGAGCGCATGCTGGCCCAAAACGGCTGGCGCCTCTTCACCATTGAGCCACTACACGCACTCTTTGCCGACTGGTATGCGCAGCTCGTTACCCGCATTGAGGAGAAAAAAGACGCCATCGAGGAAACCACCTCGCCGGAGTTCTACACCCATATGCTCTCGCTCTACCGCCAGCTCCACGGAGCCATTGCTGATGGCCGCCTCGGCGGAGCAATCGTGCGCGCCGTCCACGGCAAAGCACAATATTAGAGCAACAATTGGCACGCGCACGCGGTTTCGTGGCGCTCTTTGGGTTGGGCATCGGCGTCCTCATTTCGCTCGCGCCAGAGCCACCGCCCGCTTATCGTAATCGCGAATAACTGAACGCCAACCCGACCATGAACGCACCCGACAGCCTGGACTACCAGCCCTTCCTCGACGCCGCCATTGCGGAAGCTCAACAAGGCCTCGCCGAAGGCGGCATCCCGATTGGCTCGGTGCTGGTCCTCAACACCGAAGACGGCCCGAAGATCGTCGGCCGCGGGCATAATCAACGCGTCCAGCAAGGCAGCGCCATTCGCCACGGCGAAATGGACGCCCTCGAAAACGCCGGTCGCCTAACCGCCAAGGACTACCAAAACAGCTTCATCGTCACCACGCTCTCCCCCTGCCCCATGTGCACGGGCGCAATTTTGCTCTATAAAATCCCAACCGTAGTCATCGGCGAAAACGAGACCTTCCTCGGCGCCGAAGAAACCCTGATCCAACACGGCGTGCGCCTCGTCCACCTAGAAAGCGAGGCCTGCAAACAAATGATGCGCGACTTCATCGCCGCCAAGCCCGAGCTCTGGAACGAAGACATCGGCGTGTAGCAAACAGGCCAGCTACCGCACTTTCGTCGGACAAGTTTGGAGTGCGCCAGCCCTCTGGCGCTTTAGGATTTTGAGTGACGCTAAAAAAACTGAAACCGGAGCCTGATTTTGCCCGGCGCCTGCCGATGAAGCGCCTCAAAAATGCGAAAGCGCCAGAATGACGCACCTTCGGCGCACTCCGAAATCTCCTAGGTAGGTTTCTCAAAAAGAACCGTGCGGTTGTTAGTACGACAACAGTGCGGTTATTGCTCAAACAACAGCACTGTTGTTGCAGAGAGAACCGTAGTGTTCTTTCTCAGACAACCGGGTAGGCTATTCCGAGTTTCCTTAGTAGGAAACTACGAAACAACCGCATAGGAGATTCAAAAACAACCGCATAGGAAACTGCGAAAGAACCGAGTAGGCTTTTTCTACAAATCCAGCTACCTCACCTTCGTCGGGCAAGTTTGGAGTGCGCCAGCCCTCTGGCGCTTTAGGATTTTGAGTGACGCTAAAAAAACTGAAACCGGAGCCTGATTTTGCCCGGCGTTTGCGGATGAAGTGCCTCGAAAATACGAAAGCGCCAGAGGGCTGGCGCACTCCAAACTCAGCAAAACGCTTAAAATTCGCGTTCATTCGCGCAATTCGTGGTTAAAAAGCGGCTCGCTAGCCCCTTTTCGGCCAAAAACCGGCCCAAGCCGCCCGCGGGGCCGCTTTTTTCCTCAGAATCAAAAAAGTCCTTTGATTTATGCGCTTTTCGGTTAAATTAGGCGGTTTTCTAAATTTCCAGCAATGAGCAGCGAGACCGAAAAACCAGTCAACGAAGAACAACCCGTAAATCCCGAAGAAGCAGCGGCCGAAGCAACCGACGCCGCAGCAGACACGGACAGCGACGGTGTGGGCGCCCTGTTGGCCCAGATCGAGCAGCTTCAGGCCGACCTTCAGGCCCAGAAGGACAAGACCCTGCGCGCCGTCGCCGACCTCGACAACTACCGCCGCCGCGTCGCCCGCGAAAAGGACGACCTGCGCAAGAATGTTGAATCCGGCGTCATCGAGGACCTCTTGCCGGCCATTGATAATTTCCAGATCGGCCTCGAGCACGCGGCCAAGGCCCAAAGCGGCGCCGACGTCGCCAAGGGCTTCGAATTCATCGTCACCCAGATCAATCAGATCCTGGAGCAGCGCGGCCTCACCAGCGTGGCGCCCGCCCCCGGCGACGAGTTCGACCACCACCAGCACGAAGCCGTGGGCCACGAGGCCAGCGACACGATTGCCGACCACCACATCATCAAGGTCATGCGCCAGGGCTACCAGCTCAACGATCGCCTGCTGCGCCCGGCGTCCGTCGTGGTGTCCTCCGGCCCGGCCGAGGCGACCGACGCAACCCAGGAAGATTCCTAAGCGATGCCCGAAGATTATTACGAGCTGCTCGGCGTGAGCCGGGATGCGGACGCCGCGGAGATCAAGAAGGCCTATCGCAAGATGGCCGTGAAGTATCACCCGGACAAAAATCCCGACAATCCCGAGGCCGAAGAAAAATTTAAAGAAGTCTCCGAAGCCTACGAGGCCCTGAAAGACCCGGACAAGCGCGCCGCTTACGACCGCTATGGTCACGCCGCGTTCCAGGGCGCAGGCGGTGGCGGCGGAGCCGGCGGCTTCCACGACCCGTTTGACGTCTTCCGCGAATTCTTTGGCCAACAAGGCGGGGGCGGCGGAGGCGGCGGCATCTTCGAAGAATTCTTCGGCGGTGGTGGCGGCCAGCGCGGCGGCCCGACTCAAGGAGAAAACCTCGGCGAAGACCTCGAAATTTCCCTCGAAGAAGCAGCCCTCGGCTGCACCAAGGAAGTGGCCTACCGACGCCACGAACACTGCGGCAGCTGCGGTGGCACCGGCGCAGCAGCCGGCAGCCAGCGCGTCAAGTGCACCACTTGTAACGGCGTTGGACAAGTCATCAGCTCGCGCGGCTTTTTTCAGGTTCGCCAGGCCTGCCCGACCTGCCAAGGCCAAGGCACCACGGTCGACAAGCCTTGCGACGAATGTCGCGGCCACGGCGTGCAAGTCGCCACGCACAAGGTAAAGCTCAACATCCCGCCCGGCGTGGACACCGGTTCGCGCCTGCGTTCGCGCGGCAACGGCAATGCCGGCGGCCAGGGTGGCCCCTACGGCGACCTTTACGTGACGCTCCACATCGCGCAGCACGACATTTTTGAGCGCCACGGCGACGACCTGTATTGCGTGATCCCGATCAAGTTTACGCTCGCAGCGCTCGGCGGCTCCATCGAAGTGCCGACCCTCTCGGGCCGCGCTTCGCTCAAGATTCCGTCCGGCACCCAGGGCGGCACCAAGTTCCGCCTGCGCGCCAAGGGCATGCCCGCCTTGCGCGGCAACCACGTGGGCGACCAGATTGTCCGCGTGGAAATCGAGGTGCCCAAAAAGCTGTCCGGCGAAGAAAAAGCGGCGCTGGAAAACTTTGCCGAAATCTGCGGCGACGCCGACGAGCCGGTGGAGAAGTCCTTCTTCGACAAAGCCAAAAAGTGGTTTGAATGAACGTCAACGACCTGCCCAACCCCCGGCTCCTCAGCCTGAATAACGCGGTTTCCCGCCGCGAAGCGCTGCGCGCCGAGGGCAAGCGGGTCGTGCTGACCAACGGCTGCTTCGACCTCCTGCACACCGGCCACGTTTACTTCCTGAGCGAGGCCGCCAAGCTCGGCGACGCGCTGTTCATCGCAATCAATTCCGATGTCAGCGTGAAGGCGCTCAAGGGCGAAACCCGCCCTGTGCAAAGCGAGCTCGAGCGCGCGTATTTGCTCGGCCGTCTGGACTTTGTCGACACGCTCGTCACCTTCGGCACGCCGCGACTCACCGCGGAGATCGAGGCGCTGAAGCCCGACGTTTACGCCAAGGCCGGCGACTACACGCTGGAAACGCTCAACGCCGAAGAACGCGGCGCACTCGAAGCCTGCGGCGCAGACATCCAGTTCATGCCATTCTTGCAGGGTTACAGCACCACGAGTTTGATTGCCAAGATCAGCGCGGCGGCTAAGACTTTCTAGCTTTCTCTCATTACTATGTATCGCGTTGCCATTTTAGGATCGGGCAACGGCAGCAATGCCGAAGCCATTCTCCGCGCTCAGGACGAAGGTCGCCTGGGCCCCTCTCAAGTGCTCGGCATCTTTTGCGACCAGCCGCACGCGCGCATCCTCAAGCTCGGGCCACAGTTCGACACGCCGAGCCTCTACCTCGACCCCGGCCCCTACAAAACCAAGTTTACCCCCGAAGCCGAAGCGCACTGGGCGCACACCATCGAAAGCATTTCGCCGGACTTGGTCGTCCTCGCGGGCTTCATGCGCGTGCTCAAGAAACCGCTGCTTTCCGCCTTCGCCGGCCGCATCATTAATTTGCACCCCAGCCTCTTGCCCAAGCACCCGGGCTTGCATTCCATTCGCAAGGCCTTCGAGGCGGGCGACAAGGAAACCGGCTGCACCGTCCACTGGGTCAATGACGAAGTCGACGGCGGAGAAGTCATCAAGCGCTCCAGTGTGCCGATCTATCCGGAAGACACCTTGGAAGACGTCGAAGCCCGCGTCCACCAAGCCGAGCACGCGCTGCTGCCGTCGGTCATTCGCAAGCTGTCCGAAGAAGCCATGATGCAGGGCCGCATTTAACTTTGCCGCGCAAAGTAACTCTCTATCACAAAGTCCATGCACGAAGTTTCCTGCACCGTCACCAATGATTTAGCCGAAGAGCTCGAGGCCTACATGTGCGAATACGTTCGCTCCAACTGGTCGCTGCTCCAGATCAAGGACACCGATCCAATGAAGCTCCAGGGCTTCTTCGAAGACCGCGCCCAGGCCGAGCAGGAATACACCGAAATGCGTGAAGCCTTTCCGCAGCTCCCGGCCGAGCCCGACTGGCGCGAGTTCGACGACCAGGAGTGGCAAGACGCCTACAAGGCGTTCATCGATCCGTGGTCCTATGGCGACCTCCACTGGGTGCCCGTCTGGATGCGCGAGGAATACACCGTGCCCGCCGGCGAAACCGCCGTTTACCTCGATGCCGGCATGGCCTTTGGCACTGGCAGCCACGAGACCACGCGCCTCATGGCCAAGCGGCTGCTCGACTACCGCGACGCGCATGGCGACTTCGCGGGCAAATCCCTGATCGACGCCGGTTGCGGCAGCGGCATCCTCGCGATGTCCGGCGCGAAGCTCGGCTTTGAAAAAGTTTACGCCTTCGACCGCGACCCGGAAGCCATCCGCGTCTCCATCGAAAACCGCGCTTTCAACGAGCTCGCCGACGACAGCGTGGAGTTTGTCGACGCCGGCCTCGAAGACGGACTCGCTGGCAAGCAAGGCGACATCATTCTCGCGAACATCCAAGCCGACGTGCTTAAGATCTACGCCGAGCAATTGATCGAAGCCACCGCCCCCGGCGGCGTGCTCGCCCTGAGCGGCATCCTCGCCATCGAAGTGGACGACGTCCGCGCAAAATTCGCCCCCCTGGCCCAAGCAAAGTTTGGCAACGTCACGATCGACTCCCGCGTCGACGGCGAATGGTGCGACCTGACGATCTTCACGGCGTAAATTAAGATTTGATAGGCATTCATTTGCCGCTCAAACTAGCCTCATGTCTGAAGAAGGCAAAGGCATCGAAATCACAATCGCAATTCTCGCGGCAGTCGCGGTTCTTGGGCTCGGTGGGCTTTACATCAAACACATCCGAGAGAAGGCGCGCGAAAAGACCATTACAAACGGGCTGCGTAACATTGCACCCGCTAGCCAACAATACATTTTGGAAGAAGGCCCCACACCGACCAAGGAGACTGCACATGTCAAGTGAAGGCAAAGGCATCGAAATCACGATCGCGATTCTCGCGGTGCTAGCGATTGTTGGGCTGAGCGGTCTTTTTTATGGCTACCAGTATATAGAGTCCAAGCGCGAGTTATCCCGCGTGATGGCCATCACTGGCAACCTGCGCCAAGTCTCATCTGCCGGCCAGCAATATATACTTGAGGAGAGCGCAACATCCGTCACCTACAACGAATTGGTGGGCGAGTATTTCCATGACCTTGGCAGCGTCGCGGGTGAGTCATACAACACATTGGTCGTCACCAAAGAAGGCGGCGTGCTCAAGGCCCAAACCTCCAGTGGCCTGGAAGTCGCCTTCACGTATTAGCGAGAGAAAGTCCTTGTCCCCGAGGCAACTTGCCGCGACAATCCTGCGCGACGACTCGGGCAAGGCTATGGAACTCAAAGACTTTAAGCACTACTTGATCAAAAAGGGGCAAAACGACAATTTGTCGAAAGTGTCTCCTGATCCCTGGGATGACATCCCAGAAGACAAAAACGAGGGCAAAGCAGAGCTCGTCGAGCTCAATGAAAAGCTGGCTGACTTGCAGCAGCGGTTCTTCGTCGATAAGTCCAAGAAGCTGCTCTTCGTGCTGCAAGGCATGGACACCAGCGGCAAAAACGGCACGATCCGCAACGTCTTCCGCGGCGTGAATCCGCAGGGCGTCGAGGTGGCCAGTTTTGACAAGCCAACCAGACGCGAGTTGTCCCACGACTACTTGTGGCGCGTCCACCGCAGCACGCCCGCCAATGGCGAGATCGTCATCTTCGACCGCAGCCATTACGAGGATGTGCTCGCTGTGCGCGTGAACGACCTGAAGCCCAAGGAAGTCTGGAGCAAGCGCTACCGCCACATCAACGACTTTGAGCAGTTGCTCGTCGACGAAGGATGCATAGTAGTCAAGTTCTTCCTGCATATCGACCGCGTTGCCCAGAAGGAGCGCCTGCAATCGCGTCTGGACCGCCCAGAGAAGAATTGGAAATTTGACCCGTCGGACCTCGTGGCCCGCAGCCGCTGGGAGGAATACGAAAAGGCCTACGAAGACGTCTTCGACAAAACCAGCCACCCGCACGCGCCTTGGTATTTAATTCCCGCCAACAAAAAGTGGGCGCGCAATCTCCTCGTCGCACGCATCGTCGTGGCCACCTTGGAAGACATGCACCTCTCCTACCCGAAGGTCGACTACGACCCAGCCAATATAGTGATTGAATAGGTCGACAAGTGGTTGCGGCAAGATGCCGCTTCACCTTTTAGCGATCCGTGAAGTCGTCGTAGGCAACGCCGGTTAGCGGGAAAATCGGGTGCTTCAGACGCTTGGAACTGATGTCTTCGAACTGGAGGCCCACGAGGAAATCCTTCCCGATGAATTGCAGGAAATCACGTCGTTGAACTACGAGACAATGGCTGTCTGTGATCGCGACGATGTCCGCCGTGGCCGTGCTGTTTTGCAGCAGGCTGATTTCGCCGAAGAATTCACCCGTCGCGAGCTTGGCCACGCGCTTGCCCTCGGCCACGACTTCCAGCAGCCCGTCGTAGATCAGGTAAAAGAACTGATTGCGCATGCCCTTGCGAATGACAGTATCCCCGGCCTTGAACTCCGCGATGCTGGCCAGGCGAGAAAACGCAGTCAGCGCCTGCGGGTGCCAGTTTTGGCAAAGATCGATGCGGTGGAGGAAAGACTGCTTACGAATAATTTCCTCCACATCGCGCACGCCAATGTGCCTCACGATGAGTTGCTGAAAATCCTCGCGCGACAAAGCCAAGAGCAAGCTCTTGCGGCTAGCGCGAATCGACCGCGTGCGCGGCACATTGTGCAGCAGCGCGATCTCGCCAAAGACATCGCCTTGCGCCAATTCGGTGATCTTCAGCGGGCGCCCCGACTTGAGCTCCATGAGCACTTCCACCGCGCCATCGAAAACGAAATACAAATGCTCGCCCTCCTCACCTTCTTTACAAACGTATTGCTTGGGGTCCACGATCACGCCTTCCACGCGCTCGGATAACTCCTCCAGAATTGGCGCGCTTACCCCCTTGAGGAGCAGCGTTTCCTGAAAGTAGCGAATGACGTCCTCACCAAACACTTCCTGGTTGATCATCTTCGGAGGCTTATGGCGTCGCGCCTCAAGTTGTTCGACAACATGGATGACGTTTTTCGCAGCAATCCATGCGATCATCGCCATGCTACCCAGGATCGTGGCCGCCATTTGTATGAACACGATGACCACCGTGATCGCGGCACCACCACTGGTCACATAACGATCGGTGAGACCTTTGAGATTGAGATCGAAGGCATTGATGTTCGCCACGCATATCGTAAAGAGCCACACCAGCGTGTAAGCGCCAAAGATCAGCAGGTAACTCTTATCCGTAAATTTGACGCGCGCATTGATGAGCGTCCATAGCAGCCGATTTTGAACGAAGATAAAGTCGTGCGTGGTGGAGAGCGGGTAGCGCCGATAGAGGCTCCGCAGTAGTAGGCTAGCCGGGCTTTTTCCGTTGGGCAGCGTCACATAGAACACGCCAAGCAAGAGCACATAAACCAGCTTGGGATACCACAGCGCGGCAACGCCCGTCATAAAAAACATGGGCGTAAGCTGCATCAGCGCGACGCTCATTTCGCAGAGCCTCCCGCCCATCCGCCCGTCTTCCACGTTGCAATAAAAATGCGGAAAGGCGTGCTTCCAGCGAAAGCTAGCGGAATAAACCTCGCGTTCAAACCCGACGAGCAAACAACCCGAGAGAAAGTAACCCGCCGTTAAGCAACCGCAGATCAGCAGCCAGCCGATCAGAATTTCCGACAGGCTGGTCGGTGTGCCCAACGGACGAAAGAGCACGGTAAGAAAACCAAAAAGTATCGCCGCCACACCAAACCAATGCGCCATGCCGAAGCGCAAACTGTGCGCCCATTCCACCGCGCGGTTTTGCTGATCGGTCTGCGCAAGGCTCCGCCCATCGACCGAAATAATCCCTGTGACGACGGCCTTCATCACCAGCTCGTACAGGCTGCGCATCGGCGGACATTTGCGCTCGGTGATGAGTTTGGGCAACAGCTCTTGCAATAAGGTTTCTTGTCGAAAGTTGCGCAAGAGCCGCCACTGATCTTCCTCGACAACCAAATAGGTCTTCAAAGGAACGTTTTTCAGAATGAGCACTCCGTGCTCCGGCTGGCTCGCCTCGATGTCGGGCGACAACTTCAGTCGAGCGCGGGTTAGAATATATGCCTGATCCATCCAGTAGAAGAGAATACTGCTCAATACTATCCTAAAGCAAATAGGGGTCAATGCCCTAACGCTTGCCTTGCGCCAAAAAATCTCCAACAAGTTAAGCCAAACAGCGTCGAGCTCATACAAATCTATTTGCCTTGCATCCCATGCACGGACCGCCGTAAATTCACAAAACCTGCACGCTACCATGTCTCACGAAAAAGTTTCTGCTGACGGGCAATACTACAACCCGCGCCAAGCCTTCTTTGTCCGCTACTTCTGTCTGGTGATGACCGACATAGTAGTGCTGAACCTCTTTGCCGAGTATTGGCACAGGGTTCATGTCACGTCGTTTACCGACTCGATTCTCGCCGCACTGATTCTACAGATGATGGTCAAGGTCACCTTGAAATTCGAGCATATGGTGTCAGATTCCTTCAAGGGAAAATCAGGCTTAGGACAGGCCATCCTCAAAAAGTTTTGCCTCTGGCTTGTGCTCTTCGGTTCGAAGTTTGCCATCCTCTGGGCGCTGGCAACTTTTGTTGGAGAAGAAGTTCACTTTGATGGAAAGATGCACGGAATTGTCCCGCTGATTGTCCTCATCGTGGTGATGATTGCTGCCGAATTTTTGGTTAGCTGGCTTACCGACATCCTCGGCGATGAACCCAGGGCCAAGAAACCAAAGCACGACGCAGAGCAGTCAGCGGAAGCGTAACTCCGGCGCGTTAAAAGGCCTCCAGCAAGACGTCGTCCGCAGCAGCCGATTCGTCAACCGAATCGCCAGCTAAGTCTTCGGCGGAACCAGTTGCCGCTTCATCTTCTTGAACCAGGTGCTCCCAAATGCCGGTGCGCGCCTGCATGGCGTCGACCGTTGACTCGGGGAGATATTCCACCGGGTTCACCCCCTCGCGGATTTCCCAACCGCCCCCGAGGGCCAAGTAAAGCTGCACCAGGTTCGTCCCCACCGAGCCTTGGCTCGCCACGAGCAAATCCTGCTGCGCGAGGTTGGATTGCAAGGTGTTGATCACCGTGTTAAACGGAATGCTGCCCTGCTCGTATTGAATCTGCGCGAGGTCCACCGCACGCTGCGAGGCCGACGAAGACTTCTCATAAGAACGCATTTGCTGGTGCGCCTTCAGGTAGGCGATGAGGGCGTTTTCCACATCGGCTTGCGCGCTGAGGACCGTCTGCCGGTAGTCGGAAACCAGCTGCTGGAAGGTCGCATCTTGCAAGCGCACGTTGTTCATCAGGCGCCCGTAGTTGAGGACGTTCCACTCGAACAAACCATAAAGCTGCCACGTCTGATTGCTGTTGGCAAAGAGCTTGTTGAAATCCGTGGCCGCCGTGCCCAAGCCGCCGCCAATCGTGATCGACGGCAACAGCTCGCTGAAGGCCACGCCAATGCGCTCGCTTTGCGCGGCCATGCTGCGCTCAGCCACCCGGATGTCTGGACGCCGACGAATCAGATCCTGCGGCATGCCCAAGCCAACCTCCACCGGCGGCAGCGGAATTGCCTCGGGCTCGGCGAGCAGGTAATCGAATTCACCAGGCGGCTGGCCCAGGAGGATCGCGAGGTTGTTTTTAAACTGTTGCAGCGAGACTTCATAGCCGCTGATCAGTGCCTCAGTGTTGTAGTAAATTGCCTGCGCCTGATCGACGTCGAGATCCGTCACCGCGCCGATATCGGCCTTCACCTGCGTGATGCGGACGCTCTCTTTTTGGTATTCCAAGTTGCGGCGCGTCACGATCAGCCGTTGCTGAAAAGTGCGGATCAGCAGGTAATTTTGCGCGACCTGTGAAGCCACCGAAACCAACACACCATCGTAGGCCGCAATGCTCGCGTCGACGTTGGCTTGCGCGCTGAGCACCTCTCGTCGGAAGCGTCCCCATAGGTCGAGTTCCCAGCCAACGTTGAAGCCGATATTGAAGTTGTTAAAAGTCGCGCCATTGGACTTCTGCCGTGAGGCACCGCCGGTCACTTGCTGCTGTTGCGGAAACTCATTGCCGATCGCGATGGCGAGGCGCTGCTGCGCTTGCAAGACCCGGAGCGCTGCGCTTTCGAGCTGGTAATTATTCACCAAAGCTTGCTCGATCAAGTCATCCAAAACCGGGTCATGAAACGACTCGCTCCACCACTTAACGGTCGGCGGGACCACCGGCTCAAGGATGTCCTCCTGCTCGGCGGCGGAGTCTTTCCACGTCGGCTCAACCGGCGCCGTTGGTTGCTCATAATCCGGCCCAACCATACAGCCGCCAAAGAACAATGCAGCGCTGGCTGCGGCGCCATGTATGAAACGGTTCGTGAACTTAGCTCGATTCATGGCGCTTTACTGAGCTGGTTGTAGCGGGACGATGCTCACCGAGCCCTCGGGCATGAATTTGCCGGAATCCACTTTGACCGAAGCGGTGGTGCCGACGCGCAGTGGCAAGTCAGCCGGCGGATCGATCAGGCGGACATGCACGGGCACGCGCTGCGCCAGGCGTATCCATTCGAAGCTGGGGTTAACCTGTGGCAGCATGTCGCTGCCCGCGCTGCCATCGGATTGAAAGATGCCCCAGCCAACGCTCTCCACATAGGCTTTAAGTGGGCGTTCGGGATAACTCATCAGCGTGACGGTCGCCTCATTGCCAGGGATCACCGAATCGATCTGCGTCTCCTGGAAGTAGGCGTTGATGCGGAACGTGCCTTCGTCGATAATCGCCATGACCGGACGCCCCGCGCTGACGTCGTTGCCCAAGCGCAGCGAAAGATTCGTCACGTGGCCCGTGACCGGCGCGCGTATTTCGGTGAATTCCATATTAAAAGTAGCGAGCTCTAACGCAGCGCGGGCTTGACGCAGCATCGCATTGTTTTCGCCGACCTCGCCAAGCTGCGCCCGCGCGCTGGCGAGATTCGCCTCGGCTTGCACCAGACCCGCCTTGGCCTGCTCAATTGCATCGGCCGCGCTGGCCTGACCAAGGATCGTGATATCGTAAGACGCCTGCGCGCGCTCGACGGATTTTTGCGAAGTGGCCCGCTGCTCCAACATGGCTTTTTGGCGCTCAAGCTCAGCCTTGTCTTTGGCGATTTTAGCCACCGCTTGTTCGTAGCCATTTTGCGCCTTGGTAATGTTGCGCTCGGCGACGAGCACCTGCGCCTTGGCCACCTCGACTTGCTGGACGCGCGTCTCGTAATTGTCGAGCGCGATGGCGAGGTTCGCCTCAGCTTGCGCCCGGTTCGCCGCAAAGGTGCGGGGGTCAATGCGGAACAACAAATCCCCCCTGCGCACGAATTGGTTATCCTTCACGGCGAGTTTCACGACCGGACCTGAAACCCGCGAAGCGATTTGCACAATATCCGCCGTCACGCGCGCATCACGTGTCCACGGATTGCGCAGAAAGTTGAGGTAGAAGATCACGCCCGCAACCACTGCGACTGCGACGACGACTCCACTTGCGATGAGTTTTCCAGCTTTCATTTAGATGCCAATAAAGAGAACGCCAATAAGCAGCGTATAGATGACCATCATGGCCATGAAGACCAAGGGCGGGTAAAAGAAAAATCGCGCGAGGCGAAAACGGTTTAGTAGCTTCGCCGTGATGATGCTTGCCACGAGCCCTAGCCACGCAGACACAAACAGTGGCGGCATCATGACGCCGCCGATAGTGAACTCATGAGGGACCGGGAACATATTACGAAAAACGCTCCTCTCGCCATTGGCTCCAGTTAATGCCCTGAGCCGCCTGCACATAGCTTTGCACCGACTGCCATACATCGCACAGCTGCCCGCTCAAGCTAGCACTGGGAACCGCAATGCTGGACTCCGGTCGTTTCGATAGCGCCAAGAAAGCCGTTTCAACTTTGCGATGCAAAGCTTCTGTCGCCTTATCGTTGCCATACCCCTCATTTAACTGCGCAAATAATTGCTGGCTGAGCCCCATTAGGGATTGCAGCAACGGGTCCGTTTTTTCGGCCGTGTTATCAGGGCACGCTTTGGGTTTAATGCTCTTCACCCAAGGCATGATCTTTAGCGGAATACTTTGCACTTCGCGGAGGTAGTAGGCGTCACTGAGCCGACTCGTCCAGCCCTTTTGCCCGTAGTCTTTGCTGGTGAGGTGTGCGGCGGCATTGAAATACCGCCGCAGGTAATGCAGCACCTGTTTTTCCGGCCGGCCCGAGCCCAGCAGATAGGTTAGAAAGTAGATTGCGATGAAGGCCATCAGGATGAAGAAATACATATTCGCCATCGCAGGAAAGTTATAGACCTGCTGGTTGCGGATGGAAAGCTCCATCACGATCGCAACGGCACCGAGAATTCGCGGCACGCCCTTTAAGAAATAATAGTTGGCGAAAAACAGGACGAACAACAACACCGCCAATTGACTAAAGCTCTCCAACAGTGGCAGCACGAAAATGGAGAGCATCAGCGCGGCCCCGAGGAACACTCCCAACGGAATCACCAACATACTGGCGCGCATAAATGGCATGGCCGCAATCGCCATCCCCAGCGAGCCCATGATCATGAACCAGCCCGAGTGCCCGGGCGGATCGAAATAAATCCAAATCGCGCCGCCCACCAGCGGACAAAGAGCAGCGAACAAAGTGCGCATGAATAAATCCCGGTCTAGCATCAGCATGCTCAAACCCGAAAAGCGACTCGAGCGAGGAGGCGCCGGTGGAGCCTTTTTAGCATCGCCCGGTTGTGAACGTTGCGGCCATAGGAACAGCGTGACCAACCCGTAAACCAGCACGCCCATTCCGGTCTCTAAGGTGCGATACATCGCCACCATGAAATACGCTGTGGAGGAGGTGCTGCTCGCCAATATGATCAACGACACCACGCCAGCGATCTGCCAAAAGTAGGCGCGCTCTTTATCTACCTGCTTCAGGTAAGTCGCGACAAAGATCCACGAGCTGGCGAGGAATACCAGCAGCCAGCGTTCGTTGGCCGCGATTACCAAGATGACCAGCGCAACCAGGCAACCCGGTATGGTGCCCAGTAAACGCTCCAAGCCCTTCTTCACGGTTTCATCAACCGTGGGCAACGCAACCAGCGCAACCGTCATTGCAGCCCAATGGGGATTCATCCACGAGGCAGACAAGGCGATCCAATACGTAATCACAATGGCCACTGCGGGCTTGATTGCTTCTTTGGCGCGTGTGCTCAACATCGCCGTTATTGGTTTTCCCCTTGATGCGCATGAGTCATCGGATCGATGATCAAGTGGTTAAAGACAGCGTAGAGCATACTCGTCGTCATGCCGAGCATCATGACGCCGTTGACGGCTTCGATTGCGCCAAGAATCCGCCAATCGTCCGACATCACTATATCGCCATAGCCCAGCGTGGCGAAGTTGACCAAGGAGTAGTAGAACGCTGTCGACCAACTGGTAAATTCATCAAGGCACATAAACAACGCCGCCCAAATGCCGGCTTGAAAGAATATGCAGAACAACATGCAAGCCATCGACACCAGCAGCACCAAATACTTTTCCAAGAAAGAAGTCCCAAGCTCATGGCGCTTCTTCCAATAATGAATGCCCCGGATCATCGCCAAGACAACGGCGCCTTGTGCAAATAGACAGAGCGACATGCAGAAGCAGCCAATGAACAGTATCTTAATCATCGTGTGTAGCCGTAGATGTAACTTTTTTGTGTGGCATTCCCAAACAAGCAAGGCTATTCAGCCCTTACCGATAGAGCGTGTCTCTTAACCGAAGCTACAAAACTATAAAACTATGGAAGAATTAATCTTCTTAACGGCCTGCTTGCTGTTTGGCTATGGCGTCGTGTCGAAGAAAGCCAGCACCTGGCCAGTATCCGGGCCAATGATCTTTGCCGCAGCAGGGTTACTCGCCAGTCCATTGGGGCTCGACCTCTTTGAGCTGGAGCTTGACTCCGAGGTCGTCACCCTGGTCGCTGAGATTACGCTGATCGTCATCCTCTTTTGTGATGCCTCTACGCTCAACCTCTCGGCGCTAAAAAAGGAATACAGCATTCCGGCAAGACTGCTCGGCATCGGCCTACCGCTCACGATGGCCTTTGGCGCGGTGGCTGCGTATTTCATGTTTCCCGGGCAGGGCATCTGGCTCGCGGCAATCCTAGCATTTATCCTATCACCAACGGACGCCGCACTCGGGCAAGCCGTGGTGACCAATGAAGCTGTGCCACAAAAGATCCGCGACTCCATCGGCGTCGAAAGCGGGCTCAACGACGGCATTGCGCTGCCGGCCATCATGGCGTGTATGGCGGCCGTGGCTACAGCGGGCGAATCGCTGGATGTCAGCTACTGGGTCACCTTTGCCTTAAAGCAGGTGCTGTATGGTCCAATCGCTGGCGCGGGCATTGGCTTTGTTGGCGGCTGGATAATCCAGTTTGCCGACGAAAAGGGCTGGGCTGATCCCATCTTCGAACGCCTGGGCTCCATCGCCCTCGCCATCATTTGCTACAGCATGGCGGAGATGCTTGGAGGCAATGGCTTCATCGCCGCATTCTTTGGCGGACTCTTCCTCGGCGCCCGCGCACCAAAAATTCGCGAGCGCATGCAGGAGTTTGGCGAAGCCGAAGCACAGCAGCTTTCCCTGCTGGTGTTCATCATCTTTGGTATCGCGATGGTTCCCGTAGCAGTGGAAATGTGGACTTGGAAAGCGCTGGCATACGCCATCCTGAGCCTAACGGTGATCCGCATCGTCCCGGTATTCCTCAGCCTGATCGGGACCGGCATGGACTTTTCAACGAAGTTATTCATCGGCTGGTTTGGCCCGCGGGGCATCGCCTCGGTGCTCTACCTGCTCATCTTCATTGAGCAATTGGGGCACAAGGAATACCTTGAGCTACTTTCGGTAATCGTCCTTACGGTGCTGCTCAGCATCGTGCTTCACGGCGTTTCGGCAACGCCGTTGGCCAATCTCTACTCTCGCAAACACGGGAATAGCTGAGCGCGGAGGCTTATCTACTGGGCTTCCGTCGATTAACACCCGTTTGACATGAGCACAATCAATGCCGCCTTGCGCTGCATCCAATCTTCTCCCCCAACTGATCGGCCAACTTAGATGAAAAGTGCTCTCTAGAGACCTGCCCAGCCTAATAATTGATGACAGTGACATCCCACTGCCATTGAACTGACTCTCGTCGGCACCATAGCTACGTACTATACAGTAGCGGGGATCAGGGCCGAAAAAATAGGGTTTATCCATTGAGTTTTCATGGGGGCTGCCGTTTAATATCATGCAGGACCGAGCCCCATAGAAAAGCGTCCAATGATCCCCGAAGCATCTCCTAAAAGCCCCTTTCAAATGTCCACCAAGCAGATTGATTCGCTGGTGGTGGACGCAATGCTGAATCAGCAAACCGACAATGTATTTTTCAAAGACCGCGAGTCCCGCTTTGTGCGTGTAAGCCGTGGCCTGGTGCAACACTTCGGCGTACAATCTGCCGAAGAACTATTGGGCAAGACAGACTTTGACTTCTTTGCCGATGAGCATGCTCGTGAAGCCTATGAAGACGAGCAGCACGTAATTGCCACTGGCCAACCCATGCCACCAAAGATCGAACGTGAAGTCTGGCCCAACCGAGCCGATAACTGGGTGAGCACCACCAAGCTCCCCTGGCGCGACGAATCCGGGGAAATCGTAGGTATCTTTGGCATCTCGCGCGACATCACCCGCGAGCACTTGCTCAAGCTTGAGCTGGAGCGTAAAACAGAACTCCTGGAAAACTCCAACCGCGAACTGGAGCAGTTTGCATTCATCGCCTCGCATGACTTGCAGGAACCGATCCGTATGATCGCTGGTTTTGTGCAATTGATCGAACGGCGCTACAACGATGTGCTTGATGAGCGCGGCCGCGAATACATCCGTTTCGTCGTCGAGGGCTCCAGCCGAATGCAAGCGCTGATCAACGGTCTACTGCAATACTCCCGTGTCAAAACCAAGACCAGTGACCTGGAACCCATTGATTGCTCTTTGGTTTTAGCCGACGTAGTGCGCAACCTACAAGTGCTGATCAAGGAAACAGACGCACAGATGGACATCGAGAACGACCTCCCCGTAGTCCTCGGCGTGCGCAGCCAAATTTCACAGGTCTTCCAAAACCTGCTCAATAACGCCATTAAGTTCCGACGCAAGGACGTCCCCCCGCTCATTACGGTATCGGTGAAACATGAAGGCGACCACTCCATCGTTTGCGTTGCCGACAACGGCATAGGGATCGCTCCCAAATATCAAAACCGCATATTTGGTATGTTTCAGCGCCTCCACACTCGCGAGCAATACGCGGGCAACGGCATAGGACTGGCCATGACCAAGCGCATCATGATCCATCATGGCGGCAACATCTCCCTGGAAAGCGAAGTCGACGAAGGCGCACGCTTTTACCTGAAATTCCCCCGCACAGAGGCGAACGATGAGTCATACACCTGAATCCCTGCCATTAGAGCACTTTTCATCTAAGCTGGCCGATCAGGCCGCAGTGATTTTTCGTGTCCAGCAAGGCGGCTTGAGCGTAGTGCACTGGAAGTGCGTGAGTGAAAAGCCAACGAAGCTGGTGCGGAAAACCGCTCGGTTAAAGGCTTGGGGCCAGATTGGAAGGTCGCGGCGTTGGCATTTCAATCACGGGCTTCCAGCCCGCTCAATCAATATCGCCTTGCGCTGCTTCCAATCTCATCCCCACCTGATTTGGCCAATTTAGATGAAAAATGCTCTAGTGAATATCCTGCTTGTCGAAGATAATCCGGGCGATGTCATCCTGACCAAGGAAGCATTTGCTGAGAATAAATTGCGCAACGAAATCCACGTTGCCAGCGACGGCGCAGAAGCGCTCGCCTATCTCCGTCGAGAGGCCGGCTATGAGTCTACACCGCGGCCAGACATCATCCTGCTCGACTTAAACCTCCCTAAACTTGGAGGGCGTGAAGTGCTGAAGGCCATCAAAAGCGATCCAAAATTGAAGAGCATTCCCGTGGTAATCCTCACCACCTCTGCTGACGAGGTGGACATCTGTGAGGCCTACCGCGCTCACGCCAATTGCTTCATCACGAAACCCGTCGACCTCGACCAGTTCCTCAAAGCCATTCAAACCGTGCACAGCTTCTGGATCGACATCGTCAAACTGCCCCCTGCCGTGGAAACCGAAGTCAACCATGAATAATCCCCAGCCCAATCATGATTCGGAGCGGCAACCCAACATTTCTGAGCTCGCTCCCATCCATGTGCTCCTCGTCGATGATAATCCTGGCGATGTCGTCCTGGTGCAGGAGTTTTTGTTTCAAAGCAATATACCACAAACTTACAAGTACACCACCGCCACCAATATGGAGGCCGCTTGCAAGATTCTCCGTGAAGAGGCGGTAGACATCGTGCTGCTCGACCTCTCACTGCCTGACACGGTCGGATCTGAAACCATCGCACGCATGCGCGAATTTTGCTGGCAAACGCCGGTGGTCATCCTCAGTGGCCTTTCCAATGAAGAGCTGGCGCTGCTCGCCGTTCGCGAAGGAGCACAGGATTACTTGTGCAAAAACGCGCTCGAACCCAAATTACTCGCGCGAACCATCCGCCATGCGCGCGAACGACACCGCTTGCAACACGAGCTCGAAGAAGCGCGCCAAGCCCAAATGCACGCCCAAAAGCTGGAAAGCCTCGGTGTGCTTACCGGTGGCATTGCCCATGACTTTAACAACATTCTCGGAGCTGTGATGGGCTACGCCGAGCTTTGCCAGATGTCCGCGCTTCCCCAAGAGACCATTCAAAAATACATGGGCAACATCGTGCAGGGTTGCCAGCGAGGCAGCGAACTGTGCCGACAAATGCTAGCCTACGCAGGACACGCCGAGATCAACCGATCCGTTTTCGACATCAACGAAATCCTGAGCGACCTGGCTAGTTTTATCCGCATCACGGTAGACCCCTCAGTGACGCTGAATCAAGAGATCACCCAGGACATCGGCCATATCGAAGCCGACGCCTCCCAAGTTCGGCAGGTGCTCTTGAATTTCCTCACCAACGCTTCCGAAGCATTGCCCACCTCTGGCGGGCGTATCACCATATCTACTGGGCGCGCCAAAATGTCCGCCGAGGACATAGACGAGCTTTATGGTGATCGCGCGCACTCCGGCGACTACGTGTGGGCCGAAGTAGCCGATAATGGTTGTGGCATCGCGCCAGATAAAATCCGTCAGATCTTTGACCCCTTCTACACCACAAAATTTGAGGGACGCGGGCTCGGACTCTCCGCCGTGCTGGGCATTATCAACAACCACAAGGGCACCTTGGAAGTCCAATCCAAGCCCAAGGTTGGCAGTAGTTTTCGTGCTTACTTCCCGCTTTCAGATAAAAATGCGCGAGTCCAACCCAGCCTGGAGACTTCTGCCACCGCCCCCAACCCATGGCCAAAACTCAACTCCACGGTGCTCATCGCGGACGATGAGCCCGGCATGCGCGAATGGCTGGGCATGTTTTTTGAAAGCATCGGCAACCGCGTCATCCTCGCCGAAAGCGGCGAAGAAGCATTACGGCTATTTCGTCGAAATTTGGGCGAAATCGACCTCGTAATGATCGACATAACCATGCCCGACACCGAGCCCACCGCGCTATATCGCGAGTTCCTCAGGCTCAGGCCAAACCTACACCTCGCGGTCATCACTGGGCACAGCCCACTGGAGGCTCAAAGGCGGCTGAAAGACCTCGATGGCGTGGCATACGAAATCATCCACAAGCCATTCCGCGTCTCCGACCTCGAAGCAATGCTCGACCGCTTTAGCAGCGAAGCAAACGTCACATAGATCTCGCTACGTTACGGATCGACGCACTCCTTTCGTTCGCAGAACTGGGAGAGCAAATGGCTTAACGATGGTCCCAAGGAAAAGTGTGGGCGTAATCGCGAGGGTGGCGCCACATGATGAACTCATCGAACATTTTACCCGGGTTGAGAATGCCGTTGGGGTCGAGCGCGTCCTTAATCCGCTGCATCGCGGCGATCTCCCCCTTGGTGTGTTGCAGGGGCATGAACGGACTCTTCGCCAGGCCGATGCCGTGCTCGCCGGTGATCGCGCCGCCGAGCTCGACGACTTTTTCCATCAGCTTTTGCAGGCCGACTTCGGCACGGGTGCACTGGTCGGGGTCGCCGTGGTCATACATCAGGTGGACGTGGAAGTTGCCGTCGGCCACGTGGCCAAAAGTCGGCGTGGCGAGGCCGGTTTCCTTCTTGAGCTCGAGCGTGTAGCGAAGCAGCGCCTCGTAAGATTGGATCGGCACCACGATGTCTTCGTTGAGCTTGGTGTCGCCCATTTGAAACATCGCCTGCGAGCAGGTGCGGCGGGCTTCCCAGAGGGTTTCGGCCTTTTCAGGGTCGGTCGTGTTGCGGCTGCCAAGGGCGCGTTCTTTAAAGAGCGCTTGCACGATTTGCTTGGACTCGCGAACCGCGGCCGGGTGGCCATCGAGCTCCAGCAAGAGCAGCGAACAAGTCTTCAGCTTCGGGAAAAACGGCGCGCCGCGGCGACGCTGTGCGCAGTCGACACTTTGGCGATCGAGGAACTCCAAAATGCTCGGCACCACGCGGGCCGCGAGCAGCTTTTTGACTGCGCGGAGGGCTTGGGTTTCATTTTGAAACGCCGCCAGACAAGTCCAGCGCGCCTGCGGCTTGGGGATTAGTTTGAGCGTGGCGCGGGTGACCACGCCCAGCATACCCTCGGAGCCGATCCACAGATCACGCAGGTTGAAACCGGAGGCAAATTTCTTCAGCGGCGCGCCCCAGCGGACAGGCTCACCGGTCGGCAGGAAGCCTTCGAGCGCGTAAATATAGTCGCGCGTCACGCCATACTTGGCGCCGCGCAGACCACCAGCGTTGGTGGCGATGTTGCCGCCGATGGTGCAGTATTTGAGCGACGACGGGTCCGGCGGGTAGAACCAGCCCTTGGCCTCAGCCGCGTCGTTGATTTTCTTAGTAACCGCGCCCGCGCCCACGTGGGCCATGCCGGCGGTGGCGTCGATGTGGATAGCGTCCCAGCTGGTCATGTCGAGCACCCAGCCGCCCTTGACCGGCGACACCGCGCCCGTCGTCGCCGAGCCGGCACCACGAGGCGTCAGGGGCACGCGCATGTCGTTCGCCAGCACGAGGAGCTTTTGCAGTTGGTCATCGGTCTGCGGGCGCACGACGGCGTCGGGGCGAAAAGGCAGGCGCGCGCTGTCCAGCGAACAGCGGGCAAGGTCTTCATCGGAGGTGCTAACCGCATCGCCAAGATTACGGCGGAGGCGGGCAAGTTGGGATTTTTTCGTCACGGGCAACAAGCAAAGCGGAAATTTCGCCCTTGGCAAACAGTGACTTTAAACAACGAGCCGCTGGGCGCTAATTCCTGCGGCGGCGCCATTTACACGATTGACGATAGGCCTCCCTCCATAATGATATTTCCTGATGGCAGACCGCACACCCAAACCCTCACGCCGATTATCTCCGGAAGAAAAAGCCGCCCGTCGCGCCGAGCAAGACCGCCTGGCCGCCGCCGCGCAGTCGCGTAGCCGGGCGCTGAGCTTTTTTGGCCTGCTTGTAATGATCGCCCTCATCGCCGGAGGTGCCTACCTGGGCTATCAGTACACGCAGAAGAATCATGAAGGCGCGGAAGCAGAGCCCACCGTGGTGGAGCAAGGGAAGGAAACCCTCAATCTGGATCCCAAGGACGAGAAGCTCACCGTTACCCAAAAGATTTTAGTCCCCGGTGGCCTGGTCGGTAAAACCAAAGGTAAGGACCAAAAGAGCAAAGACTATGCGGACTTTCTGGACCCCGCGTATTTCTTGGCCTGCGATGGCGACACTACTGGCAAGGCATACTATTTTGAGATCAGCGAGGACGATTACCAAAAGGCATTCGTAGGCGCCAAGGTCACCACGGCCTACACCGTAAACTGGTCCAGGCTTTCCCCGAGAGACTTCGAATCGAAAACGCACACGCAATAACCACGCGCCATGGCCAAGCTCAAGCTAGACACTAATAACCCCAACACCAACCCCCACGTGGCGCAACGGGGCAGCTTGCGCACCAAGGTTCAGGATAGCAGAAAGAAACATGAGGCCGCCGCTCGCAATCGGCGCTTCTTCTCCACCTGCCTGCTACTACTTGTGTTTGTCGGATTTCCGGCAGGTGCCTGCTACGCCTACCAAAACGGCCACTTACCATTTGCCGAGCCCTATGTGGCCCAGGCGATCGCCTCCTGGAATGAATGGTTTGGCCCCAAGCAAGAGCCCATCTTCCGCGTTGCTCAAAAAGTATTAACGCCCGGCTACAGCGTCGTCAAAGACATGAAACAGGGCGACAAAAGCCGTGATTGGAGCGACTGGGTCGACCCGCGCTTTTTCATTATTTGCCAAGAGAGCAACACCGACTTGGCACGCTACTTTGAGCTCTCCGAGAAAGATTACAACGCCCTACGCGTCGGCGACACCTTTCTCCAGCACGACACCGCGTCCTGGCAGTCCATTTCGCAAAAACAGTTCGATCAGGGCGCAAACCGCGAGAGCAAAACCAGCTCCTTCGAACGCTTTCCTGCAATTTACATTCCACCCGCCGGAACCTGCGGTCCGACCACCAAGTGCGAGAACCAGTAGCCAGCGCACCCTACCCGCGACGCACTTCGTAAACCGCGTAGCCCGCAAACCAACAGGGCATGAACTTGCACGGCGTGCGCCAGTCTCCGGCCAGGAAGACCCGGCGCTCAATCGTCGCCCCAAGCGATTCGCAAAACGCTTCAAAGCTCGACACGCTGACGGGGTTCATTTTGCGGCTCTCCCACCAGGGGTCCGGAAATACTTCGTTTTGCACGCGCGAGCCCGTCTTCAGCATCGCCCAGCGATTGCGCCAGTAGCCGTGGTTGACAAAGCCCACGGCCAGGCTTTTGCCCACTCGCAGCGCCTGCTCCAGCACCTCGCGGGAGTTGTCCAGCTCCTGCAAAGTCCGCGAGCACACGACCCAGTCGAAAGAGTCGTCGTCATAGCACGGGAGCAGCTCAGTTAAGTCGCCCTGATAGGCGGGCACACCGCGCTTTACGCAGGAGGTGACCTTGGCCAGATCGTTGTCGATACCGACCGCATAGCACTGCTTCCGGTTCACCAGCTCTTCGAGCAAAATCCCGCGCCCGCAGCCCAAATCGAGCACGCGCGCACCATCGGCAATCCACTCGAGGAGGATTTGCAGATCCATTTCGCGCTTGATTGCGTGACGTCCCATAAGCGCGCCAGCTTGACGCTTTCGCCCGGCGAGTAAACGCATTTTTCTCGGCATTTAGGGTCGATGTGCTTGACTAAGTGCTTGCCCCAAAGCCCGCAGGCGGCTTACGTGACGACATGGACAAGCTCGACGAAATCTTTCAGCAGCAAGAGGCGCTCAATAAACGCATCGGGGTCGACACCAATAACCTGACCCAGGAAGAGAAAATCAAGTGGGTGCTCAATTACACTCGCGCCATGCAGCAGGAAACTGCCGAGCTGATCGACTCTGTCCCGTGGAAGTGGTGGGCCAAGTATCAGGAGTTCGACGAGCAAAACGCCCGCGTCGAAGTCGTCGACCTATTCCACTTCCTCATCTCCGCCGCTCAAGTCCTGGGCATGTCCGCGGAAGACGTTTACGAGGCTTACACCAAGAAAAACAAGGTCAACCACGCCCGCCAGGATAGCGGCTACGCCGTCAAGGACGAGGCCGACTCCAAGCACATCTAACACCACCCCACCCGCGCCGCTCTCTCAGGCACGCCAACGCTCGATGTATCACTTTAAACTCGCACGACATGAGGACCCGCGTGAAGCGGGCAAATGCCTCTTGCGAGAGCTAAATTCCTGGGCCAACGACTGCATCCACCGTTATCAGGACGCGCCACCGCTCGACACGCCAGACCAGACGATCTACGCCACTGGCTGGCTACCCCTGCTTTACTTTGATCCAGCCCACCCGGGCGCGCGCTTCCTCCACCACCTGCGCGACCAGACCGCCAAGCACTTCCAGGAGTCCGACGCCTGGCGCCACGGCTATTGGCGCATTGCCGACGTAGCCCGCGGCATGCAGCACTTTGAGATTTTCCTCGCCCAGCTCGCCCGCTTCGATGACGACGTGGCCACCATCGGCCAGCTCCTTGACGCCGCCGAACACCTGGGCCATTGGAACGAAGAGATCTCCCCCTGGTTCGACGAAGACAAAGGCGTCTTCCCCAGCCACACTTTTGGCGCCGAAGGCTACCAGAAAGACAGCTCGCCGACCTTCAACACTCCCGAGCACTTCCACTGCCTTGGCCTCGCCCTGGCGGCCTACCGCATCAGCAAATCCGACCGCTACGCCCAGTGGGCCATCCGCTACGGCTTACGCTGGGCCGATGCGATTCTCGCCGACTCCATGCTACCTGTAGGCCTCGACGCCAGTGGCGCCGTTTACGAGCCAGCCATCGCCAATGACGACCGCGAGAACCTGCACCGCGCCGAAGCTTTGCTGAGCGCTGGAGCCGTGCAAACACTCCTCAAGCTCTGGCGCATCTCCAACGAGCCTCGCTTCCGCCAAGCCGCCGAGGCCATCCTCGACGCCCTCATGCTCGAGCTGCTCGACCCCGACGCTGGCTCCCTCGCCGCCGCCATTCGTTTTTACCGCCGCATCACGAAAAACGCCCGTTACGACTCACTCGTCATGCAGGAGTATGCCCACCTGATCCCGGAAGGCGTGGAAGTCATCGACCTCGATGTGGCGCCGATTTTCGGCAGTGAAGTGCTCGGTATTGGCAAATATTCCGACCAGCCACACTGGAAGGAGGATGGCCAAATTCGCCAGCACAACCCGATCCTCATCAGCTTGGCGGCAGAGATTTCCAACAGCCCGGCCCTCGCCGCCGTCGCCCTCGATTTCGGCACAGCCTATTTGTCACTCGCCCAGCGCGCCTTTTCCGATGGCCGCGAAGACAGCGAGTCCGCACGCACGGTGTCCGCCGTAGCCCGTGGCCACGCCCGCGACAACGGCGCAGGCGTCGTCACCGAAGTCCTCGTCCCCCTCATGGCCCGCTTCAAATAGCAGCGTTCCGCTGCACCGTCGGATGCCTCCGCATCCGGATTTGCCCATTGGGCAAATGGCCAAACCAACTGACTGAGGTCGCGCGAATTGTCCCCAATCTGCAGTTTCATCCCCTCAAACGAGCCGACGCCGAACCTACTCAACACCGAAATACTGCTTAACCTCAGCCAACGGGCGGCAGTTCAGGATATGCCTGGGCTCCAGCCAACCTTTGCGCGCCACGTTGACGCCAGCCACAAACAGCGCTAAGCCGTCCGTATCGTGGGCGTCGGGATTGATCGCGCAGAGCAGGCCCTTTTCGGACGCGGCCTTCCAGTGACGCCAGTCCATGTCCAAACGCCAGGGGTTCGCATTGAGCTCGATAATGGTGTTGTTCGCGATGGCGGCGTCGATCACCTTACCTACATTCACGGCGTAGGGCTCGCGGCGAAGCAGCAAACGCCCCGTCATGTGTCCCAACATGGTGACGTGTTCATTTTCAATGGCTCGGATGATGCGCGCAGTCATTTCCTCTTCGGTCAATGTGAGGGCGTTGTGGACCGATGCAACCACGTAATCCAGCTGCGCCAGCATGTCGTTGTCAAAGTCCAGTGACCCATCCTTGAGGATATCCACCTCGCTCCCCGCGAAGACATGGCACTTGAACTTTCCGCTGGCGTTGAGCGCCCGGATTTTCTCGATCTGCGCAGTGAGGCGCTCCTCCTCGAGCCCGCTGGCCTGAAAACTGGCCTTGGAGTGGTCGGCAATGCCCAAGTATTCGAGCCCTAGCGCCTCGGCGGCGGCGGTCATTTCCTCCAGCGTGTTGCGGCCGTCACTAGCAGTGGTGTGATTGTGAAATACACCAACAATATCTTCGACTTCAACGAGTTGCGGAAAGCTGCCCTTCGCGCCGACCTCGATCTCGCCTCGGTCTTCGCGAAGTTCGGGCGGGACCCACTTCATGTCGAGCTTGGCGTAAATCTCCTCCTCGCTTTCAGCCACGATGACGGACTGACGATCGGGATCTTCCGGCTTGGAATCCTTGTCAAAGAGACCCCATTCCGAGAGCGACCAACCACGCTCCAGCGCACGCTGGCGCATGCGCACGTTGTGGTCTTTGCTGCCAGTAAAATGGAGCAGCGCAAAGGCGAATTGTTCCGGCGGTACCACGCGCAAATCCGCCTGCAAGCCACCGTGAAAGCGAACGCTGGACTTCGTTTGTCCATGAGCAGTGACTTCAACCATTTCCTCGAGCCCGACAAACCAGTCCATGACCGGCTTGGGATCCGTCGAAGCCACGATAAAATCCAGGTCGCCCACCGTCTCGCGCATGCGGCGCAGGCTACCGGCGGATTCCGCACGCTGCACTTCAGGCAGTTCCCGAAGGCCCTCCACAATCGGCTCGGCGACGGCGGCTGCTTCCCACCAGTGGTGGCGTGCCTGATAGGCCTCGCGGTTGGCGATGCCGGACAGGAGCTTTTCCTCGGTTTTCGCGCCGAAACCGGGAATCTCGGCGACCTTGCCCGCTTCGCAGGCGGCTCTGAGCGAGTCGATGCTGTCGATGCCCAGCGCATCGTGGAGCTTTTTAATCTTCTTCGGGCCGAGATTGGGAATGGTCAGCAGCTCGATCATGCTCGCAGGCACGGAGTCCCGCAGCTTGTCGTAGTATTCGAGCTCACCTGTCTCGTGCAGGGTGGTGATTTTCTCGACGAGCGCTTTGCCAATACCTTTGATTTTACCGAGGCGGTCGTCCGCAATCACGTCGCCCAGCTCCTCTTCCATGGCCTCCAGCGCACGCGCGCCACTCTGGTAGGCGCGCACCTTGAACGGGTTTTCCCCCTTCAACTCCAGCAGCTCAGCAATGTCCTCCAACACCGCGACAATGTCAGTTTTTAGCATCCTAACAACGTGCACAAACAGCGCTTGCAGCGCAAATCAAAGTGCGCAAGATTTCAAACCGCCCCCCGAACAGAGCGCGGGGAACATTTCCCCTCATTTCGGTTCAAAGAAAATTGAATAAAATGAGCTAGCCAAACCGCGCGTAATTACTATACCCATCAACATGCCTAAGAAAGCCCTTATTACTGGAATCACCGGTCAGGACGGTTCCTACCTCGCCGAATTGCTCCTGGAAAAAGGCTATGAAGTGCACGGCATCATTCGCCGCGCTTCCACCTTTAACACGGATCGCATCGACCACCTCTACCGCGATCCGCATGTAAATGGCACCAAGCTACACCTACACTACGGCGACCTCGCCGACGGCAGCCGCATCACCAAGCTCCTTTACGAGCTGCGCCCCGACGAAATTTACAACCTCGGCGCCCAGAGCCATGTGCGCGTCTCGTTCGACAGCCCGGAATACACCGGCGACGTCACCGGCCTCTCCACCGTCCGCCTGCTCGAAGCCATTCGCGAAGCTGGCCTGACGCAAGATGTGCGCTACTACCAAGCCAGCTCCTCCGAGATGTTTGGCAAGGTGCAGCACGTGCCGCAGACCGAGGAAACGCCTTTCTGGCCGCGCTCCCCGTATGGCTGCGCCAAGGTCTTCGCCTACTGGCTCACCGTCAACTACCGCGAAGCCTACAACCTGCACGCCAGCAACGGCATTCTCTTTAATCACGAGTCCCCGCGCCGCGGCGAGACCTTCGTGACCCGCAAGATTACCCGCGCCGCAACCCGCATCAAAATGGGCCTGCAGGACAAGCTTTACCTCGGCAACCTCGACGCACAGCGCGACTGGGGCTACGCCAAGGAATACGTGGAAGTCATGTGGCTGATGCTCCAGCAGGACAAGGCCGATGACTACGTCTGCGCGACCAACGAGACCAATAGCGTCCGTGACTTCGTGATAGAAACTTTCAATCTGCTCGACCTCGACTGGGAAAAGTATGTCGACTACGACAAGCGCTACGAGCGCCCGTCCGAAGTCGACCTCCTGATCGGCGACCCCGCCAAGCTCAAGAAGCAAATCGGCTGGGAGCCCAAGGTGAAGTTCAAGGAGCTCGTCAAAATCATGACCGAAGCCGACCTCGAACTCGCCAAGCAAGAAAAGGCTTACAAGGACGCAACCGGCGTAAGCAAAAGCTTCTAAACGAAATTTGAGATTGGGGCCAGCCACGTGCTGGCCCTTTTCGCCAAAACAAATCCCATGAACTCCGATTCGAAAATTTACGTGGCCGGTCACCGCGGCATGGTCGGTGCCGGCGTCGTTCGCGCGCTTCAAGCCAAGGGCTACCACAACATCATCACCCGCACCCGCAGTGAGCTGGACCTGACGAACCAAGTGGCCGTCAATGAGTTCCTCGCAACCGAAAAGCCGGACGTGATCGTGATTGCAGCAGCCAAAGTGGGCGGCATCCACGCCAACAACACCTACCCGGCGGAGTTCATTTACGAAAACCTTGCGCTTGAGCAAAACCTGATCCACGGCGCGTATCAACACGGCGTTGGACGCGTGCTCTTCCTGGGCAGCTCCTGCATCTACCCGAAGCTCGCCGAGCAGCCCATGCGCGAAGACGCCCTGCTCACCGGCCCGCTGGAGCCCACCAACGAAGCCTACGCCATCGCCAAGATTGCCGGCCTCAAGCTTTGCGAATTTTACCGTCGTCAATACGGAGTGACATACCACTCCGCCATGCCGACCAATCTCTATGGTCAGCGGGACAACTACCACGGTGAAAACTCCCACGTGCTGCCCGCCCTGCTCCGTCGCTTCCACGAAGCCAAGGAGTCCGGCGCCAAGGACATCACCCTGTGGGGCACCGGCTCGCCGATGCGCGAGTTCCTCCACGTGGACGACCTGTCCTCGGCCCTGGTTTACCTGCTGGAGCTCGAAGAGCCGCCCGACCTCGTCAATGTCGGCTACGGCAGCGATGTCACCATTAAGGAACTTTCCGAGATTGTCTGCGAAACCGTTGGCTTTGAAGGCGAGATGGTTTGGGACACCAACCGCCCCGACGGCACACCGCGCAAGCTGATGGACTCCTCCATCATGCGCAGCCTCGGCTGGGAGCCCAAGATCGACCTCCGCACCGGCGTCCAGCTGACCTACCAGAGCTTCCTCGACGAAATGGCCGACGGCTCACTACGCGCCTGAAGCCTCCCGCTCCAGTGCTATTCGAATCTCTTCATTGAGCGGTTCCAATCCGATTCGAAACGGCGTGCCATCAGCGGTATGGCCGAGCACCGCTGCTTGAACAGGCTGGTTTCCGTGATCGAAAACGGCATCTAGCCGCAGCCCGTTCGCTTTTTCGACGAGCGAAATTTCAGACCGCGCACTCCCCGTGTAAAGCACGCCTCTGTGGATTGCGATGTAGTAATCCACTGGCTGACTTTTCCCTAAATTTGTCCAGATGGTAATCAGTTCCTCATCGCCGAGAAAGAGCGCGATTTGCTTTTCGTCATACAAGGCGAGCTTAAGCATCAGCCCTTCCTCATGCAGGATGGAAGCATAAATTCCGGCTTTCGCGGGCGGGATCGCCGCGGCCTCGGTGGTGCCGTCGGCTCCTTGCAGCCACTCAAAACCAGGAAAAGTGAAGTCAGGGAGAGAAAAAGCAGAGATTTCATGGAAAAATTAGATTGGCTCGCGCGATTCTGCCTCGGATTTACCCAAAGGCCGCTCCATCGAGACGCGCAAAGACGCCAAGAGACGCCATTCGAAAAATTCCTCACTAGTCGGTGACTTCAGCAGCCAGTGCACCGTCACCAGAGCCCCGAGTAAGCCAAGCGCAAACGGAATCACAAAAAGAAGCGCTTCGCTGCCATGCAGCACAGTATCGCCCCAAGTAAAGGTAAGATCACCGCCGCCACCAATAGCCAGAGCCATGATCATGCCAACGGCAGCCGATAAGTAACTCAGATAAATCCAAAACTTCGCCCAGCCCAACGAAGAGCGCTTGCCCTTCCACAGGCCAATGCCCACAGGCAGCAGACAGACCGCAAAGTTAAAGTTGTAAAAATTCCGCGTCAGGCCCTCCGCCACCTCCCAGATTGCCGAAATCCCCAACAGGCAAAACAGCACGGCAATAATCGTCACCCGCAGTGGCCGCGGCGGGCGGACTGGCTCCTCTTCTGGTGCTAACGCCTCTCGCATGCCTGCCTTTCCAGGTTTTCCCATATGGCCACGGCCCGGTCTACGTCATCCGTTAATCCGTGGAGGTAGATTTTCCTTTGCCAATTGTATTTAAAAAAACGCATCAGGTCAGCAGTCACCTTCACCTGACTGGCATTAAAGTGCTTAAAAAACCGGCTTTCCACCCCCTCATAGGTGCAATGAAAGAGTAATTGCCCCAAGTAAACGTTGTCGGAGCGGTCGTCAAAAGCGAGGCGCACCATGGCCGGAAAATAATAGAGAAACCCGGCTGGCTTCACAAAGCACATGGGATCCCAACCCGCCATACCCAGCTCTTTCAAAGAGATTTCATCGCGATTGGTGTTCGTGAGGGTCTCATTGTGCTCGGCACACTCCTCGCAGTGTGCGGCGTTTACAAACTCCGCCGGGCGCCGACAGTCTGCAAAGGCGGCATTAATTTCGTTGAGCAGTTCTTGCTTCTCCGGAACTCGCATCATTCCTAAATCGGCTTCCCGCATTCCTGGCAAAATTTGGAGTCCTCTTCGTTGAGCTTGCCGCATTCGCGGCACTTGATCATGACGACCTTTTCGGGCTCGCTGCGGCGACTGCTGCCACCCAGGTCGATGCCAGATTCATCGACGGCGTCTTTAATCATTCCGCCGGCCATGCGGCTGTAGGGCTCGAGGTCACGGCGAGCTTGCTGCGGGTTGAGCACCACGCCGGAGCCCGCGAGGCCCCGCGCACCAATGCCACGGATTATCCCGCCGATCACGATGAGCGCCATACCGCCTAGCGCCCGTGCGACCATCCCGCCGACGATAGAACTGCCGCCACCGCCAAAGCCCGGGCCACCGAAGCTGGGACCACTGCTCATGCTGGAGGCGACGAAAAGAAAATTGGAGGCGAACAAGAGCCCGCCCAGAATCATCAGCCCCATGCCGATGTAATAGGCACCCTTGCGTTCGTTAGAGATGTGGCGGCTCATAAGGTAACTGTATCCCATGCTAACACGCGCCGCCTGGCCAATCAATTATAGTTTAATCGTGATTTTATAAGCCCGCAATGCAAAGGCGATCAGGCAGAGCGGCAGCAAAACTCCAGCGAGGCGTGGATATTTTAACCGCAGAGGACGCGGAGAGCGCAGAGAGTGGTGAGCCAGCGAGACGATATTTTTAACAGGAAGATCGGAAAGAATGGGAAGCGTGGGTTTTACAGAAAGAGGCGCAAAGGTAGCGTGGAGCGTCATTAAACTGTTGGTCTTCGGTTCTTGGTAAAATAAACACACCTCGTTTGCTCCAAGATCTCTGCGTCCTCCGCGCTCTCTGCGGTTAATAACCTACGTCTAGCTGTGCCAACAAGCCGACTTGCCTCAGTTATAATAGCTCGGGGGCAGGAGGCGACCGCCGAAGAAAAAGATGACCATGAGCATGTTGGCCAGCAGACCGAGACGGATGGCGGTCTCAATCGTCATCAGCACCAGCGCCCATTTCAGGCCGGCCACGCGCCGCAGCACAAAGCCGCCCACGGACACCATCAGCATCAGCGCGCCCTGTAGGCCACCGCGTGGGTCGATGACCAATAGCGCCATGTATAGCCACATAATTCCGAGGCCCAGCAGCCAAAGGAGCATCAGTCCCGAAGCTGGTTGATGCTCCGCATCCAGCGGGTGGATTCCTGCTCGTATTGCCTTTACCCCAATAAACCTCTCTGCCGCCAAAAGTTGGGCGATATCGATGAGCATAATGAGCGGCGCTAGGTAAATTAACAGCATAAGCCGACGGGACGCGAGAATTCGGGTTAAAACAAGATTCAGACTCGGCGGTTAAAAGGTCGGCGTCAAACGCCAGATTCATAATTTTTTCTTTGGACATTTGCTTCAACTCAGGTTTTAAACACGCGTTTGAAACAAATGGACGCTTTAGACACTAGAGAACGCATCCTCCTGACAGCGGAACGCTTTTATGCGGAACGTGGTTTTGACGGCACTTCCATGCGCAGCCTAACTGAGGAGGCCGGAGTCAACCTGGCCGCAGTTAACTATCACTTCGGTTCGAAGAAAGCCCTGATGTGGGATATGTTTCGCGCGAAAATCGTCCCTCTCAACGACGAGCGCATACGTCGTCTTGAGGCAGCTGAAGCCCAGCCCGGCGGCGCCACGCTAGAGGCGATTTTCGACGCGCTGCTGCGCCCTATGTTTGAGCAGGCTCAGGGCCCCGATGGCACAAATATCATCTTCATGCGCATGGTCGGTCGGATGTTCTCGGAAAACGAGGAATTCTGGCAGCAATTGCATGTGGAGTTTTTCAACGATTTGACAGCGCGCTTCAGAGGGGCTGTTGCTGTCGCCGAACCCGGACTAACACCGGCTTCGCTCGCCTGGCGTTTCCACTTTGCCATCGGCGCCATGCTCGGCGCGCTGCTCATTTACCACCCGAAAGGTGCCTGCACCGAGCACATCGATTTTGGCGATCAGGATAAAATGTGCACGCATTTGGTAAGCTACATGTGCGCCGGTTTCCGCGGCATGGAGGCCCCCGCCGAATGAAGCTGCTTCGCTGGCAGTTTGGCGCGCCCGTGGGCTTAGCGTTGATCCTGGCTGGCTGCGCAGAGCCGCCGGCCAGCCGCGTCGAGGAAATGCCGGCCAATTACCCGGCCAACTGGACCGCCGACGCCGCCCCCGGCGAAACCATCGAAGGCGCCACGCTGCCCGAGGCGCAAAAAGGCTGGGTCAACGACTTCGACTCGCCCGAGCTCAGCGTGCTCGTAGAGGAGGCCGTGGCGCACAATTATAATTTGCAGGCCACCGCCGCGAGCCTCGGCATCGCCAGCGCAGAGGCTACCATTGCCGGTGCCGACGCCTACCCGCAAATCAACGGCGAGTTCGGCGGCGGCCGCCAGAAGCAAAGTGTATTTGGCACGCCCAGCACGTTTAACAGCGTGGCGCTGAACGTCGGTGCCACGTGGGAAATCGACGTGTGGGGCCGCCTGCGTGATCGCCAAAGCGCCGCCCTGGCCGACGTCCAGGCGCAGCTCGCGACCTACCGTGGTGCCCGGCTTTCGCTCGCCGCCCGCACCGCCACGGCTTGGTTTCGCGCCATCGAAGCGCGCCAGCAGTTGGAGCTCGCCACGAGCACTTACGAAAGTTTCAACACCGCCACCAACGCCATCCGCAATCGCTACGAACGCGGCGTAAGCCCGGCGCTGGACCTGCGTCTTTCGCTGGCGCAAACCTCCGCCGCCCAGGCTGCGATGGACCTGCGGGGCCGCGATTACGATGCCGCGGTCCGCGAGCTGGAAGTCCTGCTCGGGCGCTACCCGGCCAAGGAGCTGGAAGTAGCCGCCACCCTACCCTCGATCACCCGCGCAGTGCCCGTGGGCCTGCCGTCGGAGTTGTTGGAACGCCGCCCGGACCTCATCGTGGCCGAGCGTCAACTCGCCGCCTCGGGCAAGCGCGTGAGCGAAGCGCGTAAATCCATGCTGCCGCGCATCGCGCTGACCGGCGAGTATGGCTACTCCAGTGATTCTTTAAGCAACCTGCTCGACAGCAGCTTCTCGGTTTGGACTTTGGCCGGCAATGCGCTGCAGCCGATTTTCCAAGGCATGCGCCTGAGCGCCGCCGTCGACCGCGCCAAGGCCGTTGCCCAGCAGAGCCTCGCCAACTACGGGCAGACCGCGCTCGATGCATTTGCCGAAGTAGAGATTGCCCTGGCCTCGGAGGAATTCCTTGATGCGCGAGTCGCGAATCTCGACGAGTCCGCCACGCAATCCATCGCCGCCGAAGACGCCGCGTGGGAGCAGTATTCGCGCGGCCTCACGGACATCATCACCGTACTGGAGTCGCAGCGCCGCACCTTTGAGTCGCGCACCGCGCTGATCTCCGCACGCACGAACCGCCTCGTCAACCGCGTGAATCTATACCTGTCGCTGGGTGGCGATTTCGACGAGCTTCCGCCAGAAGGCGTCGAAGTGAAATCGCCGCTTGGCCCCGAAGAAATTTCTCTGCCTGAAACTACTTTGCCCGACAAAGTAGCTTTGCAGGACAAAGCTACGACCGAAGAAATTTAAGCTATGAGCCGTCCCGATTCGTCATCCCACGAGGACAATCCGCCGCCCTTGACGCCCGCAGAGTCGCCTGCCGCCCAGAAGCGTGGCGTGACACCGTGGAAGATTTTGCTGCCCATCGTCATCCTCGTCATTGCCGGAGGGCTGGGCAAACTCATCATCGAGTCCAAGCCCGAGCCCGACAAAAAAGCGCCGCCCGCGCGCGTCGTCGCCGTGGAGACCGTCACCGTGGAGCCCGAAGCGATTCGCCTGAGCGTGGACTCGCAGGGTGCCGTGCAGCCGCGCGTGCAAACGCAGCTCACCGCGGAAGTTTCCGGCCGCATTGAATCCGTCTCGCCGACTTTCCGCGAGGGCGGGTTCATTAAAAAAGGCGAAGTGCTGATCCAGATTGAAAAGGTCGACTACGAGGCCGCGCTCGCCAATGCCCAAGCCGAGCTTGCCCAATCGAAGTTTAACCTCGCGCAGGAAGTCGCGCAGTCCGAGCAAGCCCAGGCCGACTGGGAAGACCTCGGCCGCGGCGAACCGACCGACCTCGCCCTGCGCAAACCGCAGCTCGAACAGGCCAAGGCTTTGATCAAAAGCGCGGAAGCCGGCGTGGAACGCGCCGAGCGCAACCTGGAGCGCACGACCGTTCGCGCGCCCTACGATGGCCGCGTGGTCGAGCAGACCGCCGACGTCGGGCAGTTCATTGCCGCCAATGGCGTGCTGGGGAAAATTTACGCCAGCGATGTCGCCGAAGTTTACCTGCCGCTTTCTGACGCCGAGCTAGCACGCCTCGATTTGCCCAGCGGCCTTGATGACATGGAGTCGATCAAGGGACCGCAGGTCACGCTGATGACGGACTTCGGCAACCGCCGCTATACCTGGCAGGGCCGCGTCGTCCGCACCGGCGCTGCGTTTGATTCACGCAGCCGCCTGCTGGATGTCGTCGTGGAAATTGAAAACCCGCTGGCCGCCGACCCTGAGCAGCCAGGCCGCCCCGGCCTCAAGCCCGGTAAGTTTGTGCAGGCCCACGTCGAAGGACGCTTGGCCGAGGGCTCATTCTCCATCCCCCGCTTCGCGCTGCGCGAGGGCGACACCGTGCTCATCGCGCAAGCTGACGACACGCTAACGCGCCGCGAAGTGGTGGTCATTCAGGCCGACACCGAACGCGCCGTGATCAGCGAAGGCCTGGAGGCGGGCGACCGCGTCATCACGAGCCCCGTCGAATACGTGATCGAAGGCATGCAACTGGTCGTTGAAAACGGCGAAAGCGACGCGTCATGATCAACTGGTTTGCCCGCAATGGCGTCGCCGCCAACCTGCTGATGTTCATCCTCGTGCTGGGTGGGCTGGCTTCGATGGCGACTATCAAGGTGGAGCTGTTTCCGCAGTTTTCCTTCGACACGATCACCGTGCGCGTGCCGTTCCGTGGCGCAGCGCCTGCCGAGGTGGAAGAGCAGATCGTCAAGCGCATCGAAGAGGAAATCCAGGACCTCGACGGCATCAAGGAAATGACGAGCACCTCGATCGAAGGCTACGGCACCGTGACCGTGGAAGTCGATAAAGGCTACGACGTGCGCAAGCTACTGGACGACATCAAGACCCGCGTTGACGCCATCAACACCTTCCCGCCGGATTCCGAGCGCCCGATCATTCAGGAAGACCTGATCCGCCGCGAAGTCATGGCGATTTCCCTCGCCGGCGACACCGACGAGAAGACCCTCAAGCGCCTTGCCGAAGAAGTCCGCGAAGACTTGCTGGCGCTGCCCATCGCCTACGGCGGCACGCGTATGGAGCGCGTCAAACGCGAGCTGAATGACTTTAATTTATGGGCCGCGTTTCAGCAATTCATCGTCAGCAATTCCTCGATCAGCCAGGTGGACATCATTGGCGTGCGCGATTACGAGATCAGCATCGAGGTCAGCGAAGACGCGCTGCGCCGCCACGGGCTGACGTTTAACGACGTTTCCCAAGCCGTGCAAACGACGTCCATCGACTTGCCGGGCGGCTCGATTAAGAGCGACGGCGGCGAGATCCTCGTCCGCACGAAAGGCCAGGCTTACGACCGCCAACAGTTTGCCGACATCGTGCTCATTACGCGCGAAGACGGCTCCCGCATCACCCTTGGCGAAGTGGCCAACATCAACGACGGCTTCACCGATGAACCGCTCGTGATGATGACCGACGGTAAGCGCGGCGTGGACCTCGTGGTTTTTGAAGTCGGCCAACAAAACCCGCTGGGCATATCCGACAAAGTGGCCGCCTACGTGATCGAAAAGCAAAACGACTTGCCGCCGGGCATCACGATCAGCACATGGCGCGACACCTCATTTTATCTCTGGGGCCGCCTCAATATGCTCATCGAAAACGGCATCATCGGCCTCATCCTCGTGCTGTGTGTGCTGACGCTTTTCCTGCGCCCGTCGCTCGCAATTTGGGTCACGCTGGGCATTCCGATTTCCTTCCTCGGCACCTTCCTGGCCATGCCGTGGATCGATGTGTCGGTGAATTTGATTTCGCTCTTCGGCTTCATCCTCGTGCTCGGCATTGTGGTGGACGACGCCATCGTCGTCGGCGAGAGCGTCTTCACGGAATTCCAACGCAGTGGCCCGGGCGTAGCGTCCTCCATCCGCGGCACGAAGGCCGTCGCCACGCCAGTAACCTTCGCCGTGCTGACGACTGCGGTGGCGTTCATTCCGATGCTGATGATCCCGGGCTTCCAGGGCAAATTCCTGAAGGCCATTCCAATGATCGTCATCCCGACGCTGCTCTTCTCGCTGATCGAGTCCAAGCTCATCCTGCCCTACCACCTCTCGCTGTGCAAGGTGGGCGAGCGCAAGCGCGAAAAAATCAACGCATTCCAACGCCTGCAGCGCAAAATTTCCGACGGGCTCGAACGCCTGATCGACAAAGTTTACCGCCCGCAGCTGGCCTGGGCGCTGAACTACCGCTACGTCACGCTGACGGGCTTTGTGGGCATCCTCGGGCTGACGCTTTCACTCGTGATTGGCGGCTGGATTAAGTTTGTGCCATTCCCCGCCGTGCCCAGCGACTACATCGGCGTGGTGTTCGCCTACCCGGATGGCACGCCCGCCAGCGTCACCCAAAAAGCAATCGACCGCATCAACGGCGCGTTGGATGAAGTCATCGCCGAAAGTAAGGCGGCGGGCCGCCCGAACCCGGTGGATAAAATTCAATCCGTGCTCGGCATTCAGGCCTTTGGCGGCGGCCCCATGGGCGCTGGGTCCATGGAAGTGCAAAGCCACCAAGGGCAAGTCGTCGTCGAGCTGCGCAAGTCCGAGCTGCGCAACGATGAAGACTCCGCCGTGCTGCTGGCCAACCGCTGGCGCGATGCCCTGGGCCAGGTGCCCGGTGTTAAAGCCATGACTTTCGAAGCCACCGCAGCTGGCGGTCAGGGCGAGCCTATTGACATTCAACTAACCGGCAATGACCTGGGCGAGCTTCGCTTGGTCGCCAACGAGCTCAAAGATGCGCTGCGAAATTTTAATGGCGTGTTCGACATTCGCGACAACCTCGCCGACGGCCAAAAGGAAATTCAGCTCAACATCAAGCCCAGCGCCGAAGCCCTCGGCCTGAGCCAGCTGGAGCTCGGCAACCAGGTGCGCGCGGCGTTCTTTGGCGACGAAGCCCAGCGCGTGCAGCGCGGCCGCGACGACATCCGCGTGATGGTCCGCTACCCGCGCGAGGAGCGTGAGTCCATCGGCAACCTGGAGCGCATGCGCATCCGCACCGCCGACGGGCGCGAAGTGCCGTTTAGCGAAGTGGCCGATGCAGAAGTGGGCCTCGGCTACGCGGCCATTACCCGCGACAACCGCCAGCGCATCGTCAACGTTTTGGCCGACGCCGACAAAGACAACATCGACCTGGAGTCAGTCAAAAACACGCTCCGCACGAAAGTCATCCCTGTCCTGCAGGAACGCTATGAAGGCGTGAACTTCATCTTCCGCGGCGAGGACGAGGAAGTCCGCGAAAGTAATTCGAGCATGCTCAGCAGCACGGTCATGGTCATGTTTGTGATCTATGCGCTGCTCGCGATTCCGTTCAAAAGCTACCTGCAACCACTGATCGTGATGTTTGTCATTCCGTTCGGTTTGGTGGGCGCATTTTTGGGCCACGTGTTCATGGGACACCCGATCAGCCAGCTGTCGATCTTTGGCATCATCGCGCTATCGGGCGTGGTCGTGAATGACAGCCTGGTGCTCGTGGACTACATCAACCAACAGCGCAAGCAGGGCGTGGACTTGCTCACCGCCGTTTGGGAAAGCGGGGCCGCGCGTTTCCGCCCGATTCTGCTGACCTCGCTCACCACCTTCTGCGGGCTGATGCCGATTCTGTTCGAGAA
Source organism: Cerasicoccus maritimus (assembly GCA_031296935.1). GTDB lineage: Bacteria > Verrucomicrobiota > Verrucomicrobiia > Opitutales > Cerasicoccaceae > Cerasicoccus > Cerasicoccus maritimus. The sequence continues at coordinate 50,246 of JAVDPD010000003.1, read as the reverse complement.
AAGTCTGCAAGCGCAGTTCCTGATCCCCATGGCGATCTCGCTAAGCTTTGGCGTGCTGTTTGCCACGTTCATCACGCTGCTGCTGGTGCCCGCGACGTATTTGATTTTGGAAGACTTCAAGCACGCGATGATCTGGATCTGGAAATGGCTCTGGGGCAAAGACGATGCGGATGCCGAGGCTGAGCACGCGTAGCGGGCGTGGTCGGTAGGACGAGTTCGTTTTTTAAACCGCAGAGAACGCGGAGAGCGCAGAGACCGGGGAGGGAGTTTAAAAGAGGGAGTTCTCGAAGAAATACTCCTCCGCTAAAATCTTTGGGTCTTCGGCTCTTGGCGTGAAAATGAATACGCCTATCCACGCTTCCCGTTCTTCCCGATCTTCCTGTAAACAAAATCCCCTCGCTGGCTCCGTGCTCTCCGCGCCCTCTGCGTTCTCTGCGGTTAAAAAACGAACACGCCTCGCTCACGCATCCCTCCAGCCTTGCCCGGGTGCGTGAACGGCGCCAAGGTCCGCGTCATGGAATCCGCCCGCGACTGCCCACACCTGCCCACGCCCACCGAACACATGACGTGGCGTCACCTGGCGCAGTGGCGTGGCAACGAGGGCGGCGAGTTTTATCAAACCGCGCTGACCTACGGGCAATTCCTCTGGCGGCAGCAACTCAGCGCCCGCGCACTGCTGGCAGTCGACCGCGGGCTCTATGCCAATCTGCAGGGCGAAGAAGCCGAGCTCGCGCAATGGCCCCTGCCCTACCGCGCCATTGGCTGGCTGGTGGCGAATAACCCGGACGACACCTTCATCGGCAACCCGCGCGTGCATTATCAGCACTTGGCCGACCGCGTGCGCGGCGAGCGCGCCGATCAAAAGAAATGGCGCGCCTGGGCCGCGTGGGCAGTCGTCCGCGCGGTGGCGCCGGATTACCCCAACGATCCCAAGCACGATGTGGTCGAGCCGAGTATATCAGAGATAGAAAATGCATTGGCGGAATTCGGCATCCCGGGCGAAGTCGCCATGTGGCAGGCGGCGCTGTAGTGCGCCTGCGCCAGTGTGACGTGTTCGTCTTTAACCGCGGAGGGCGCAGAGAGCGAAATCACCGTATCACGCCCAAAAGTCACCCATAGACCACGCAGCGACCAACTCCTCGACAGACACAACTTTAAATGAAGCGATTAAAGCCGACAGGCCGCTAGGCAGTCTTCTCAGCCAGCAAAGTTTGGCAGCTCAGCCGCTGCCCTAGCAAGGCCGATAAGTCCAGCGCCGGGCGTTGACGCGTAGCGGGCAACCAACGGGGCAGGAATTCCATACGCGGCGTCACCTTGGCGCCAAGGTCCTTCTTATATTGCTGGATGGATTGCCCAAGGTTCCAAAAACGGTAGCCACATCGTTCCAAAACAATGCCCAGCGCGGCGAGTTGAACCTTGCCCAAATTGTGCACATTGGGGGCCGAGCGGTCGAGGTAGCCGGTGAGGCTGGTGTAAACCGCACCACAAAGGTAGCCAATCTCCCCGCCGATGGGCTGAGCATCGCCGTCACGCCACAGCTCCACCGCCACCCCACGGCAGTCGGCGTAACGCCCGGTGGCCAGCTCGGCCATCATCTGGGCGAAACGCGGCGTCAGCCAGGCCTGATTGCCATAGGCCCGGCGGATGCCAAAGCATACGCGGTGCGGGTTGGCGGTGATGCGCAAATGCACGCCCTGCGCCGCCAGTTCTCCCCTCCGGACGAGCCGCGCGACCTTGCGGTCGATGTGCAAGTCCGGCCAACTGAGCACAGAATACGTTGGGTGGAGCTGAGCGACGAGGATCGTTGGCCCCATCCGCAGCGGGCAGCTGATCGTGAGAAAGCCCGCCTGCGCCAAACGCGCAAAAAAACCGGGCGACCAGTCATTCGTCCAGAAAGATTCGAGTTCCAGCTTCGGGTAAATCGCCGTATTCAGGATGCGGGCATCCAAATACTCCGGCAGGATTTGATAGATTTGTTGCACGCGTTGGTAGCCGCGCCGCAACTAAGCTTAGTCGCGGATGGCCTTGATCAGCTTAATGCCGTCCATGGCCATGGCGCGGTCACCATTGTCCTTGTAACCCACGGCACGGCCCACGAGGTAGGTCAGCTTGCCACGGCCTTGGATTTTGGTGACAGTCATGTCGAAGCAGAACTTCGAGCCAGTGTCCGGGCGAACCTCGTCGTAGAAAACGGTGCGGCCAACTTCACGGGCACGGCCCACGCCAGCAATCCCCGCCCAAGCCAAATACAGGCCAGCCAGTTGGAGAATCGCTTCAATCTGTAGGGTCCCAGGCATCACCGGGTCGCCATGAAAGTGGTTTTTGAAGAACCAAGTATCCTCAGTAAAGTCAAACTCTGCCCTTGCATGCCCGTAGATACCTCCCTCATTCTTTTGAAACTTCTTGAAGTGAGCGCGACTGATTAACAGAAACTGACCGTTCGGCAACTTGCCAAACTCCGGCCCATAAAGATCCCCCGTCTCGCACTGGCGGATCTGCGCCTCTTCGAGAGATTCTTCTTTTTCGATTGCGTAATCAAACGCAGCCTCACTATTAAAAACTTTTATCATGGATTCGATCGTTATTACCGGTATGGGAGCAGTCTCCCCAATTGGGGTTGGAAATGTAGCTATGGACGAAAGTTTGCGCCAATGCAAGCACGGCTACAAGGATATCTCTGATCGCAGCACGAACGAGAAATATCCCTTGGTCAATGGCGCTGTTATCGGCGACTTCGAGCCTGAGGACTACCTATCCTTCCCCCCCACCGCTAAATATCGCGGCGCCGTGCGCCCCAAGCGCCTGGACAAGATGTCCTCGCTGGCCCTCGTCGCCGCCAAGCTAGCCGCCAAAGACGCCGGCCTCCTCGACGAAGAAGACAACTTTACCGACGAAGAGCTGACCAACTGCGCCGTCGTCATGGGCATCGCCCTCAACGGCGTGGAAAGCTACGACCGCCTGCAGGACGACTTCGACGCCGGCAAAAAGGTCTCCCCCTTCGCCGTCCCGATGTATATGACCAGCGCCTCGGCGTCCGTCATCAGCACGTATTTCAACCTCAAGGGCTCGCCCTACACGGTCAACACCGCCTGCGCTTCGTCGCTCACCTCGATCATTCGCGCCTGCGACATGCTCCAGCTCAACCGCCCCGGCGGCCCGAAGATGGTCCTGGCCGGCGGCACCGAAGCCTCGGTGACAGACTTTGTCTCGGCCAGCTTCCTCGCCGCCCGCGCCCTGAGCCCGGTTGGCGTTTCCCGCCCGTTCGACGCAGATCGCAACGGCTTTGGCCCGGCTGAAGGCGCCGGCGTCGTCGTCCTTGAGCGCAAGAGCGACGCCATTGCCCGCGGCGCGAACATCATTGCCGAAATCATCGGCTTCGACGAACGCCACGACGTCTTCGACGCCGACAAGGCACCCGGCGTGAACTTCACCTCGCCGGACACCAGTGGCGGCCAGCTTGCGGATTCCTTTAAGAACGCCCTCGAAATGGGCGGCGCCACCGTGGACGACATCGACGTTTACAACGCCCACGGCACCGGCACGAAGTACAACGACCTGACCGAGACCCGCGCGATGCGTGAATTCTTCGGCGACAAGATGCCATCCATCATGGCGCTCAAGGGCTTCCTCGGACACTCCGGCGGCGCCAGCTCCGTGCTGGAAATCATCGGCGGCATCCTGAGCATGAACGGCGACTATCTGCCCGGCAACCCGCAGTTTGAAACCCCGGACCCCGAGCTGGGTATCGAGCTTTCCAAGGAAACCACACCGCTCACCCACAAGGGGCACCTGAAGTCCGCGATGGGCTTCGGCGGCGCGCGCGCGGTCATCGCCTACAAGAAGTTCGCCGGATAAGGACACCGGACACTGATGACAACGAGGGTAGCCCTCCGGGCCATTCCGTCAAATTGGCCGATAGCCTTGCGCCTTATCTGAAGCACACTAGGGATAACATGTAGACAACTTGAATTTTTTTCAGGAAGCACTGTTTAAATAAGCAAGACTAGGCGTGCTCGGTCTCGACTTTGACCCCACCCCTGCCGCGCTCAACCAACCACAGTTTCCGCCAACCAGCCGACCAGCTCGTTAAAGCTGTGTAGCTCTGTCTCCGGCGTATACTCCGGCGCGAGTAAGTCCTGGTAACTTTGCTCTGCAAAGCGACGACAATGCAGGATCACGCGCGTGCTTTGGCCGGGGGCGCGGACCAAGCGGCCGAGGGCTTGGTTAATCTTCGTCATCGCGGGCAGCTGATACACTTCGCGGAACGCGCCTTCGCGGCCAAGATGATCGTATTGCCGCAGCTTTGCCTTCTGCACCGGGTTGACTTCCGGCAACGCGGGCCCGACGACCATTGCGTCGCTGATGCGCCCGCCCAGGTGGTCGATGCTTTCACTGAAGCTGCTCCCCAGCACAAAGAACAGCACGTGCGCCGTCAGCAAACTTTCTTCCACAAAGCTTAGCTGGCCATTCAAGTCGACCGAGCGCGGCTGCATGGCCACGCGCAACAGCGAGTCGAGTTCGCCCAAGTAAGCCTTGATCGTCTCCGCGTAATGGTAGCTCGGGAAAAACACCGCGACCGGAGCCGTCGTCTGCTGCGTGAGCAGCTGAATCGTCTCTGCGGTTTGCACGTAGTGATTCGCCCGCGTGCGGTAACGCGTGTCGACGCGCGCATCCACGGCCACGCGATACGCGCCCTCCCGCCACGGAGCGCCCGCGCGCAACAACGGCACGTTGAGCCCCAGCCTCGCGGCAAAGGATTTCTCCGGACTCAGCGTCGCGGACATCAGCACCGCGCCGCCATACTCACCGAGCACCTGCGCCAAGTGCGGCGCCGCATCGAGGCAAGCCACCCGCAGTGAGCCTCCACGCGGCGACCAGAACAAGCGCGGGAAACGGTCGTCCGCCAAAAACTCGCGCCACCCCGGAAAAGAAAACAAGTGCTCGCGCGCGGACGGGCTCAGTAGCTCGGCCTCGATCCGCGTTTGCTGGATGGCGTCGTTGAGGTGTGTCAGCAGATCGAGCGCCTCGTATTCGACGGTCGCCGGGTGCTCTTCTTTTTCTTTGAGCGTCACGAGGAACTCCGCCCAGTCGTCGGCCGCTTTCACGAGCTTGAACGGCTGGCCCGAACCACGCAGTTCAGCGGCGAGCGCCTCGGCTTCAGCGGCGGTGTCGGCGAAGGAAAAATTATCGGCGACACGCGTTGGCAAGTTGTGCGCTTCGTCGATGATGAGCAGCGTTTGCGACGGGTCGAAGCCCATTACGCCCTGAAACATCCCACGATGCCGCGGCGAGAAAATGTAGTTGTAGTCGCAGACCCACGCTTCGGCAAACGGCAGGCAGGCCTTGGCGATTTCAAACGGACAAACGCCGGTCAACGCACCGAGCTGGCGGAAGTCGTCGACGTTTATTTTGCCCTCGTCGAACAAGCCCGCCGGGTTGATCCCCGCCGCGTCCCAGGCCTCCTCCACACCTTCGAGGCACGACTCCGCGCGCGTGCAATCGTGACGCGGCGTCTGGATGATGTGCTCGCGCTTGTTGCGGAGCTGGAAGTAGCGCAGGTCGCCGTTGGTCGGGATCATCGCCTTTATCTGGCGCACCGCCTGGTGCTGGCCCGTGCTCTTGCCGGTCAGGTAAATGATGCGGTCGCAGGTGCCGTCGCGCATGCGCTCGAGCGCGTGTTGCAGCGAGATGCCTGTCTTGCCAAAGCCGGTGGGCGCTTCGAGCAGGCGGACGGGTGACAGCGTCACCGACTCCTCCAGCTCACGGCGGATCAGCTTTTGCTCGGGGCGAAATTCTTTAAACGCCGGCTTGAACTCCGACGGTGCCAAACGCTCGCGGCGCTTGCTTTGCTCTTCGCAAAACATCGTAATGCGCGCGAGCTGCGTTTCCAGAATAGCTTCTGGCGTGTCGCGCATCGGCAGGGTCTGCGTGATGCCGTCGTCGATCGACACGAACAAGAGCTCGCCGCGCACGGCTTTGGGGAAGTCGCCATTGAGCCCCGCGAGCAGGCAATAGACGGCGATCTGGCGGCGGTATTCCGGGTAGGCGTTGGCGAGGTCTTCCTCGGCCATCGGCAGCGGGCGGCTCGTCGTCTTAACCTCGCGCAGGAGCGTGAAGTTGTCTTTTTCGAGGACCTGATCAATGCGGCCGTTGACCTCGATGGTCCAGTTGTTGCGGCGGAGGATGCCAGCGATGGTTACCTCGAAGCGGGCATTGGGATCGGCGGCGCGGGTGTGGGTTTCCATGTCGCGGTGCCAGGCCGTACCGAGCGCGGTGCGCCATTGCCCGGAAAAGCCACGCCCGGACTCCGGCCCCAGCCGGAATTCCGCCAGCTCGCGCGCGCTCAGTGTGACGCGTCGCTCTCCCGGGTAGATCCGCATGCCATGACCGTGTGGCATTCTTTGACGGGCGCAAGGCTCGCTTCAACAGTTTGACAAATTCCGCCCAGCCATTAGCGGACAGAAACCTTGACTCACCCGTGGTTAAGCAGCCCTGATAGAGCCATGAAAGCATTCCCCCTGGCCATGTTATTAATGCCCTTCCTCGCCGCGCTCTGCCACGCAGAGACGACTTACCAGCTCAAGGAAAACATCCCCTACTACGATGAAGCTGCGCGCCAAGCCGATGACTACATTGCCGAGCGCTGCGTGCTGGATTTTTATTATCCGGAAAACGTCGAGGGCTTTCCGACCATCGTGTGGTTCCACGGCGGCGGCCTCAGCTCGGGCAATAAATACATTGCGAACCGTCTCAAGGGGCGCGACATCGGCGTGATCGCGGTCAACTACCGACTGGCGCCCAAGGTCAAAGCCGCGACGGCCATCGACGACGCAGCAGCGGCCGTTAGCTGGGCGCTCGACCACGTGGCGGACTACGGCGGCGACCCGTCGCTGATCACCGTGTCGGGCCATTCCGCCGGCGGCTACCTCACCTCGATGATCGGCCTTGACCCACAATATTTGGCCAAGTTTGGCAAAGAGCCCAGCGACATCGCATCACTGGTCCCCTTCAGCGGACACACCATCACTCACCTCGCCATTCGCGAAGAGCGCGACATCCCGATCACGCAACCGATCGTCGACGAATTCGCGCCGCTCTACCACGTGAGCAAAGACGCGCCGCCGATGCTCCTCATCACCGGCGACCGCGAAATGGAAATGGTCGGCCGCTACGAGGAAAACGCCTATTTCTACCGGATGATGAAAGTCGTCGGGCACCCCGACATCCGCTTGTTCGAGATGGATGGCTACGGCCATTGGATGGTCGAGCCCGCCTACCCACTGCTCATTCGCGAGGTAAAGGCGCACGCCAAGGCCAAGCAGGAAGCAGCGGCGAACTAGAGATAACATGAAGTAGCCGGGTCCAGCCCTTGCTCACCCCGGCAACCGATGATAGATCAAAAAACAATACCTGGCCGTTAAGCTCGGCATCGATGTTCACGCTGACAGCTACGTGGTGGTTCGTCAAGTTGATGGCAGCACGCCTCAGACTTCGCAAAAGTTTCGCACTCGTGAGTCTTTTCTTCGCTTCGTGAGCAAGCAGCAGTCTGAGGCCGAGCAGGTGTATGCCTGTTACGAGGCTGGTCCGTTTGGCTGGAGTCGTTTCAACAACCGCCGCCAAGTCAGCAGCTACACCGGGCTGTGCCCCAGCGAACACTCCTCGGGCAAAAAGCGCAGGCAGGGCCACATCACCAAACACGGCAATCCCCGCGTGCGCGCCAAGCTGGTCGAGTGCGCCTGGCGCCTGGTGCGCTATCAGCCCAACTACCCGCCGATCCAAAAGTTCCGCGCCGCCTTGCTGGAAAAGAAAACCTCCCCGGCAGCCAGGAAAAAAGCCATCGTCGCCGTCGCCCGACGACTCGCCGTGGACCTGTGGCGACTCTTTACCGGCCAAACCACCCCCGAGCAAATCGGCCTGCTCATCAAACCGTCAATAGGATAACTTCGCTCAAGATAAACAAAGTAGAAAAGCCAAACCAATAATCTCTCCAGTGAAGGAGCGCGTCTGGAAAAGTGTATGGGCAAAGCCCGTTCTAGAAATGAGACCGCCTGCCACCCTCAAACGACATTGAATACGTCATTAAGCGCCGAGTAAATCGCGCGCGCATAGCAGTATAAGCCGCTTGAAAACAAGCGAGCAACCGAGGGAGGACTTCAACCAGAAAAAATAACAAACAGCATGCTTGACTCAAAAAACTTCATAGCAGCACTTTTCATCGGCGTGTGAAGAGTTCCTACCGATGATAAATGTTCAAAACCCGCGAAGGTCATCTGCGTCGTTGCCCGCCGCGTGTGCAATACCATCTGGAGCGTACTGCACAAACAACGTCCCTACCAGTCCCGCCCAGTTCCCATTAGCCTTACGCCTGGATCGCTCTGAGAAAAGCCTGACGAATGCCTTAATACGTTGTGTCCTGGGTCAGATTAGAGGTCCCAGGTTCAACTATTCATGGCGACTGTAGTTGTCTAGCCAGCTCCTCCAGCCCCAGGGACTCAGCGCGGCTAAGTGGCGTCGAGTTGTCTTCACAGACAGCGTGCGGGTTGGCGCCAACGGCAAGGAGGCATTCGGCAATTTGAATTTTGACTTCGATGGAAGCTTGGCTGCCGACCGCAAACCAGAGTGGCGTGTTACCGAATTCGTTGGGTGCATCGGCCGGGCTGCCGGCGTTGAGCAACGCTTTAACGGCTTCCAGCCGACCCGCATCGCAAGCAACAGATAATGGGCAAAGGTCGTCGACGGGAACGCGCCGTTGGAGGAGCTCCGGTTGATCTGCAATCGCGGCGGTCAACGCTTCCATAGGAGCGGAACAAATCAGGCTAAAGATGCTTTCCACGGCGCCAGCCGCCAAGAGCTGCTCACGGATCGCGAGGACAGCGGGGTCGTTGACCGGGCGCGGGTCGTAGGCGTTCAGCAGCTCCAGTGGGGTTTCGCCCAATGGGTTGCGTTGATTCGGATCCGCGCCTGATTCCAGCAGGTAGGCGACCAGCTCTTCGGAAAACTGATACACGGCCAGGTGCAAGGGCTTGCGCGGCGCGGTGCATTCATCCACCGAAAGTCCCGACTCGGCCAGGAGTTTCGTCGAAGCAACGCTTTGCCCTTGAAAGATCGCAGCGGGCCAAAGGTCGACGCCCAGGCTCTCCGGGTGCGCCTCAATCAACGCCTGCGCGGCGGCAGTGTCGCTCCGACGCAAAGCTTCTTTTAAACGGGTTTTGATGTCCAGTGGTTCGAGCAAGGCCATCACCTCTTTCTCGTCCTTAAAGAGCTCCATCACACTGACCGGGCCAACGACATTTCCCTGCTGGTTGACGGTCGCGCGAATCGATGTGTCCAGCCATTCGCCAACGCGTTTGACCAGGTATGGCAGCGCTTCGGTTTTCCAATACGGGTAGTTTTGCGCGGCGTGAAAAATGGGCGTGTGGCCGCCGACGCCGTCGATTATTTCGGCGCGGATATTGATGTCGGCGCCGCGATCAATCAAGACGTCGAGGCATTCCATCTCGGCATACTCAGTCGCCATGTGGAGCAGCGTCCCGCCCGCCAAGCCGATGTTACCGTAGTCCATGTGCGGGAAGGTGCGGGTCAACAGGCTACGGTCGGCGTCAATCAGCCGGGCAAGGGCCTTGGCGTCCCCCTTGTGGATGGCCCACATCGCGGGAGTCACCTCGTCTTCCGGCGGCAGCCAGGCACCATGTCGTTCGAGGATGTCAATGCAGCGGTGCTTCTTGTCGTTGCGACCGCGAACATAAGTTTTCAACACGCCGAGCATCGGGCTGGCAGGACCGTATTTCGAAGGCAGCGGCGTGAAACCGAGATCGCAGCCATGATCCGCCATGAACTGGAAGCCATCCGGGTCCTGACACTCGCCGCAGACAAGCACGATGGGGCCGTAGTCGCTGCCATATTGGCCGTCGACATCCGCACCATGCTCGATGAGCAACTCACCGAGGTGGGGCGCCCGCATGATGGTTTGGGCCAAGGCGAAATCCAGATCGTGCTGGGTGAATTCCCCTGAGGCCAGGATGTCTCGGATTTTGGCCTCGTCGCCTTCTTTGGCGGCCTTGGGCAACGCCTCCAATTCATACTTCACGTAGGACAACTGGTCGGAGCCGCGGAGCATGGTCTCGACCATGTGCATGAGCTGCGCCCAGCTTTTGCAGCCGTATTCACTGGCCAGCGCATGCTGGTGCTCGGAGAGCGCGTTCTCCGGAGCGAGCTTGTGACGGCGTTTGGCCTGCTTGCGCAGGTGTTCGGCGGAGGGCTTCACGGGAAGCCGCTTGCGTGGTGTGGACATAATAAACCCTTTCTGGTGGAACCCGGCGTCCGCTAAGACGGGCAGAAACGGTTTATGTAACTGTGTGTAAAATTAAGGTGGGTTGAACCCTTCCCGCGGACAGGATGCGTCCCTAAACGCACTGATCAGTCAGTTCGCCGAGAGCACTAAGGTCAAGGGCAAAGTTCACAGGCCAAGACAGAAACATCAAGGGGGCAGGCTTGGGGGCTGACATTTGTCGAAGTGGATCTCTGCCACGACATCATCAACCCACTTTTTGACGTTCAGTGATGCCATCCAGGGTGCTTTTCAATTCCCACACCTGTGTTTTCAAAAAGAACCGCTGCTGTACTGAAGCAACAACAGTGGCTGTACTTGCCCGATAACCGATGCTGTACTGGGGAAAGAACCGAGCGGTTCTTTTTGAGTTTCCTACGTAGGCTTTTCGGAAACAACCGTATAGGCTTTTACGAGTTTCCTACGTAGGCTATTGCGAGTTTCCTACGTAGTCTTTTCGGGGCGTCGCGCGCGGGCGCGGATGAAGACCTTGGGCTACTGACTAGAGACACCATGCGTAGAGCGTTAGCCAGGACTGTATTGATCGGATTAACTGCTTTTGCCGCACACGCGCTTGAGCCAACTCACAGCGTCTTGGTTGCCCAACCATAACGCTTGCGCATGATGGGCAAGGATTTCCGCCTCTTGCAGGCTGCCCGGCGCATACATGCCCGGCATCTCACTCGGCAACTGGCGGGCGCCCGTGAAAAACTCCGCACAGTGGGGGTTGTTTTTCAACGCTTTCTTGAGGGCGGCATCAGCCTTCTTGCCCGCACCGTGACGCAGGAAGAGCTCCAACGCATTGCCATAAAGCCAGGCCGCCAGCTCTTGCGGGTAACGGTCGAGCAAGGCGCGCGCCGCGTCCAGGTCCTCCACCATCAGGTATGCGGCGCCCAGATAATCGCGTATTCCCTGGTTGTCATTGGGATTGAGCTCCAACATTTCCTCCCAAATTTCAATAGCTGCCAGTTGCTTGCTTTCTGCGAAATAAAAATCTCCCAACGCAGCCATGCCGCGCATGAAGGGACGCGTCTCAATGAAGCCCCAGAACTCACCGCGAAAGTCGTCAAAGTCATCGCCTATAATGACACGACCGGCGTTGATCGCTCGGATCACGTACCACTCGTATTCCGTAGCAGTGAGTTCCAGTGAACGCGCCAGGATCAACCAGGCATCAGCACATTCCGGGTGCGTGTCAATCGCCTCACGCGCTAGCTTGATGCGCTTCTTCACCGTTGGCGCATTCTGGGCGGCGTAAACCAGCTCGTTGGCATCGAAAAGACGGTCTTCATCGCCGATGTCTCCGGGCACATTGCTCCAGTCAATCGCTGTCAACGCTTCGGGACCACCCGCCAAATCAACAGCGTCCATCAGTTCGTTCAAGGCGGATTTCATCTCCGCCAATGCAGCGTGGTCGCCACCCAACTTTTCGAGCATCAACTGATCCATGGGATCCGCGACACTCTGGGCAACTTTGGCGGATTTCTTGGCCGCCTTCTTCGTGGCTTTTTTGGCCTGCTTTCGTGGTTGGCTGGATTTCTTCGGCACGCATTCAACAAGGCAAATGCTGCCCTAGAATGCAATAGCAAGTGCTCTGCGAGAAAGAATTCAAGCCCATCATCACCATGCCCACTTCAATTCCAGCGGGATGAATGCCAACGGCAAGTAAAGCCCCTGTCCACCGCCCAAGCAAGCATCCTCCCCTGCAAGAATGCTCAATGAGTTCCGCCCCGAAGCATCCAGCTGCTGTTTGAGCACCTTGTTTTCCTCCAGTAAATATTGGATGCCTTGTTGCAGTTTTACGCCAACAAATAAAAGCGTCAGGATTCGTCTTTAAATATTTTAAGTGCGCGTACTCAACACTTGCTGCTCGTATGCCTGCACGCAGGCCAGCCATTTCGTATCTGCCGGGGTGTCTTGGCGCTGGCAATATTCGGCCCAGACGGTGCCCCAAGGCAAGCTGCGTGCATCTTCCTGTAATGACAGACGGGTAGTGAAGTCCCCTGCATCTTCCGCTGAGCAAAGCTTCTGCTGTGGCTTGAGCAGGCCTTTGAGCAGGCCGCGCTTGGTGTTGCGGGTACCGATCACCCAAGCGGCGATGCGGTTAATGGAAGCGTCAAAGAAATCCAGGCCGACGTGGATGCGATCCATTTGGCCGCTGAGCACGCACTCTTCCAAAATCAGCTTCGTCGGGTCGTCCAGCGTAACGACATGGTCGCTGTCCCAACGCACACCACGGCTGACATGGAGCAGCAGGCGCGGCACGAAAAGCAAGGTCGCGGAAATTTTGTCGCCCACGGATTCTGTTGGGTGGAAATGCCCGGCGTCCAGACACAGCGCCACTTGGCGGCTCGCGGCATAACCGAGGTAGAATTCGTGCGAGCCCACGGTGTAGCTTTCCACGCCGATGCCGAACAACTTGCTTTCGACTGCGTCGATGTTCCACTGTCTGGAAACATCGGCGCCCAGAATCTGATCGAGGGAGTCCATCAGTCGCTCACGCGGCGCGAGGCGGTTAGCCGGCGTGTCCTTGTAGCCATCCGGAATCCAGATATTATTCACGACCGGGTTGCCCAGCTCTTCACCAATCGCGGCGCCAATCTTGCGGCAGGCGATGCAGTGCTCGACCCAAACTGACGGATCGCCGGGTCCTTGCTCGACAGCGTGAAGCCGTCGTTGGCCTTCGGGTGGCTAAAGCTGGTTGGGTTGAAATCGATGCCAAAGTCCACGGACTTGGCCCACTCCACCCAGGAGCGGAAATTTTCAATGGTGATCTCGTTGCGCTCGGGCAGCGGATTGCCGTCCGTCGCGTAACTGGCGTGCAGGTTCAGGCGCAGCGGTCCGGGAATGTTCTTCGCCGCCTCTTCGATATCGGCCATCAGTTCCGAGGGGCTCGTCGCCTTACCAGGATAATTGCCCGTGGCGAGACAGCCGCTGCCAGCGCCCGCTTTTTCCGGCGCTTCAAAGCCGGCAACGTCGTCCCCCTGCCAGCAATGCAAGGAGACCGGGATGTGATTCAGCTGAGCGAGCGCTTGCTCGGTGTCAACGCCGACGGCGGCGTATTGCTCTTGGGCAAATCGGTAAGCTTCGTGACTCATATAAAAAGGTTTCGGGGTTAGCTGTTCAGGACATCAAAAATGACTTTGTTGTGGTAGTTGCGGCGGTTCGCGAGATCGTCAAAAATTTCTGGCCCTGCCGACAGTGGGAGCTTATCGGTGATGAGGGGCGCGACGATCAACTCGCGATCCAGGTGCTTGAGCACGGTGGTCCAGTCATCCACGCCCACCGGCGTGATCTTGCTGTTCCAAGTGCCGTGGATTGTCAGTTCCTTGCGCAGGATGTTGGAGAAGTCCTTCTCGCCGATCTTGAACTCGCCAACAATGTTACCCATGAAAACAACCTCGCCAAACATGCCCGCGACTTGCAAGGCCTGTAGAAAAGTGATCGGCAATCCGCAAGCTTCAACACTGCAATGAACGCCCTGTTGGTCGGTCATTTCCAGTATGGCCGGCACCGGGTCGACTTCTTTGGCGTTGATCGGCGCGAAGCCCATTTCCTCGGCGAGCCGAAGTTTGCGCTCTTCCACATCGACGATGAACACCTGCGAGCAGCCATGAATTCGAAGCCACTGCGCCGCCATGTTGCCGATCGGACCCGCGCCAAACACCACCGCATCGCTGCCCGCCTGAATGTTCATTTTGCGAATCGCATGCAGAGCGACCGCCGCCGGCTCCGTCATCGAAGCATGCAGCAAATCGACATGATCCGGGACGGGAAACAAGTTCCACTCGGGAATACGCAGATACTCCGAAAAGGCGCCATCACGGCGCGAGCCGTAGTAATCATACTCGCGCGACTGAGCGTAGTTTCCAGTTTGATTTGCCGGATCGGTATCCATGTTCTTGGGGATCAGCGGAAACACCGCCACCCGATCGCCTTGCTTGAAGCGACCATTCGGCGCCGGTTCTTCGACCACGCCACTGAATTCATGGCCCATGACCAGCGGGTAAAAGTAAGCTTTGCCACCAAAGCCACGCGGGATATCCGACCCGCAAATGCCGCAGGCCGCAATCTTGACCAACGCGGTGGGCCGCTCGTCCGGCGCCTCCGGCAAAGGATGTTGCTCGGTGTAGGTGAGTTGTTGATTGGCTTCGAGAACCAGGGCTTTCATCTTAAACTTTGTATTGCAGAGTTAATATAATGTTCCAACGGGAGGCCTTTGCTTTCGCTGGCAAATTAGTCCCAGTTGATGATGACCTTGAGTGAGTCCTTGTCCGCTGCGCGCTGGATCGCTTCAAGGATTTGCGAGTGGTGGAAGCGTTCCGACTCATTGGTCATTTTGTCGAGCAAGGGCAGCTTCTTCCCGTTGATCATGTCGTGCGCCAAGCCAATGCCATGCATGCTGGAGCCGTGCGTGGCCTGGTAGCATTGCAGCTTGTAGTGAATGTCGTTGTTGAGGTCGACTTCGTGCGCGATGCGCGGCTTCCCCCCGGCGCCTTTCACGCCGGCATGTGCATCCAGCACCGTGCCATAGCCGAGCAGCTCCGTCGCCAAACGATAGCCCGCCTCAGCCGGCGCGTTCATCATCACGAAGTGTGGCTCGTTAAACGGTTGGCATTCCGCCAAAGTGTGCTTCACCACATCCTCGTCCCAAGCAACGCCGACTACGCGCTCGTCTCCGAAGTCACGCAGCACGCGTTGCAGGCGCTCCATGCCGCGATTGATCAACACCACCTTGCGCGCCTTCATCGCCAGTGCGCACTGAAGAGCGTAGGTGCTCTGCGAACCGGCGCCAATCAGTACGACAATGCGGTTCTCAATGCAGTTGTTTACGCGAGTCATCCCCTCCAGGCCGCAGCCCAGCGGTTCAAGCTGACAAGCATGATCGGGATCGATTGACGGATCAAATTTTACGATCGGGCCGAGGTCCACAAACCAGTCCGGTAAAATCGCATGCGTGCGGGCAAAGCCGGGAAACTCATGCCCCGTCGCCTGCGTGTTTGGGCAATAAGTCCAGTCGCCCGAGCCGTGGTCGCCGCAGTAAATGCAGTCGCGGTCGCCACAAGGGATATCGCACCCGATGCCGACCAAGTCGCCCGGCGCAAACTTGGTCACGCCCTCACCTACCGCTTTCACGGTCGCACTGACTTCATGCAGGATAACCGCGGGCCATTGCTTGATGCGCGGCAAGCCGACATTGTAGATCACCACGTCTGACTGACAGACCGAGGTTCGGCGAATGCGGATGCGTATTTCGCCTTTGCCCGGATCCGTAATGGATTCTTCCACCGGCGTAAAGCTACCGCCTGGTCTATCCAGATAATAAACAAGATTCTTCATTTGGGTTTCAATGATGGCCGCAGGCGCGGCTTGCTAAAAAATTCTGGCGGTAATCCCACTTAGGCGGTGACCAACTGAGACTGCTGGCCTGCGACAATCGCGGCGTTGAGCTTCGCCAGGTTCTCTTTCCAACTTGCTTCGCGGTTGAAGATGCTGCTCGTGCCCGCCACGAGATTCGTAGCACCCGCCGCCACCATACCGGGAATGTTGGCAAAGGAAACATTGCCATCGACTTGAATTGGCAGATGACCGTAACCACGGGCATCCAGATAGCGACGGCAGTCCGCGATTTTGCGCAGCGAGGCCGGAGTCAATTTCTGCCCGGCAAATCCCGGATTCACGGTCATGATGAGGACGTAGTCCAAACGCTCCAGCGCATACTCCAGCGTCTCCAGAGGCGTGGCGGGGTTGATCGCCATGCCGGCCTTCGCACCTTGGTTGCGGATGGCCTCCAGCGAACGGTCCAGATGACGGCTCGACTCAGCGTGAATCGAAATCTGATGCACGTTCAAACCTGCCAACTGCTGGATGAAAAAATCGTTGTCCTGCACCATCAAATGCACATCGATCGGCAGCGCGGTTTTCTTCGACAGCTCGGTGACCATCGCCAAGCCCATCGGCATGTTCGGCACGTAGTGGCCATCCATGATGTCCATGTGCAGCATATCCACGCCCAGCACTTCCACGCGGCGCAGATCATACTCAAAGTTGAACTGGTCGACGCACATCATCGAAGGCGAGACCAAAACTTTTTCGTCAAAGTCCGTGACCGAAACCGGCGTGCGCTCCACAATGGATTCCGTCGGCGCGGACTCCTGCATGAAGTTTTCCTGCAGGTAACTCAGCGACTCGCGAAGCTGTTGCTCGAGCTGGAAATCCGAATAATCGCGGCCCAGCTTAGGCCCGCCAATTTCCAGATAACAGTGCAATGTATCTACGGGAATCACCTCGGCATTTTCATCGATGATTTGGCGGAACGTCGCGACATCGATGATGCCCTTAGCCAAATTGGCCGGCTCGAAGCCAAAGGTCGAACCGTAGTTCTCATCAGTGTTTTTCAGGTGCACTTCATAGAGCCACGGCAGCGACGCTTTAAACAAATCAATGTGGCTCACGCACTCAGAGCGATCGGCGCTCCAGTAGCCGTGGGAAATGTCGCTGCAGTACCCGATGCTGGCCGTGGTATCCGGGTTTGCCCGGTGGTAGGCGACGAGGTCCTCGGCCATGGATTGCATCTCCGTTGGCAGGGTCGGCGGCTCCGCGAGGCAGGACATTGGCTCAATCGTCAGCCACTGAATCCCGCGAGCATGCGCGTAGTGCATCAGCTCTTTCATGTGGTCCAAATAACAGCGAAGCCCCTGCTCCTTTGCGCCTATCAAATCCCGAACGACGGCACCAGGATTCGAGCCAACTGCGGGTGCTCCCAGCAGCGAGGCAATTTCAATGTAGCGTTCGTAGTTGCGGCGGGCAACGGGAGCCCATTGCGGATCTTCTCGGAAAAAGCCGCCCAGCTCGCGATGTGCGGTGAAGCAGCTGTCGATCGATACGCCGTGATCCGCCGCCTGCCTCCGCAAATCGATAAACCAAGAATCCGGCAACTGATACATCTCGAAGAATGAGCCCAGTTGCAGCGAAGTGACGCCGGTGTCCGCCATCAGACGAAACAACCAAGGGAAGGAGTAGCGGTAATTGATGGGGTCGGATTTGATGCCGAGTTGAAGATTCATGATGCCTACATTTCACCAGAAACCGGGCAGGAGATGGAGCCGATTTGAATCTTTATTGAGCGATTTTCATTCACAACCCTGACTCATGGCGTCATATATGGCTCAAAATGAAAAAAAGAGAGCGACATCAGCGACTGCTAAATTTGGCCAGTGAACTAGGCTTACTCTACCAGGACAGGGCGATGGAAGCTACCCAATCCAGCCGCGCCACCATTCGCCGTGACTTCGATGAACTGGCGGACAGCGGCGCCATTGAGCGCATTCGCGGCGGCATTCGGGTCGCGAATCGCGAGGGAAATGTCCCCTTCAATTTGCGCGAGGTTCAACATTCTGACGCAAAGTCGGCCGTTGCCCGGCGCGCATGTCGCTTTATTCAGGCTGGCGATGTGGTGTTTATCGACGGCGGAACGACCACCTATCACATGTGCTTTCACCTGCCGCGTTTGCCACTGCGCATCGTAACGAACTCCCTCCGCTTGTCCGCCTATCTCGACGATGCTTCCACGCGTTTTCCAGATTGGGAAATCTACCTGACCGGCGGGAAAGTACAGCACGGCTCCAACATGTTGACCGGCCCGGGCGTTCTTCACAGCCTCGGCTTTTACTACGCCAACTGGGCATTTCTCTCCGTCGGCGGCATCGCGGCGGACGGGCTTTACAATACTTCGGAAGCCATTGTGGAAACCGAGCGCAAGATGATCGAGCGCAGTGACCGCACCCTGATTCTGGCAGACCAAAGTAAGATCGGCCAACGTGCCATGTGTCGCGTATGCGGCATCAAACGAATCGACTCGCTCATCACGGATAAGCCGACCGGCGTTTCGCTCGTGGAAAATGAAATGCGCGAGGCTGGCTTGAATATTGTACATGCATAGGCTTTGCAACGGGTGTAGATTATCGGTAACGCTTGGTTTGAGCGAGGGCGAAACATCATCTATATACAGGCCTTGCGTCGACTGAAACTGCTGGATGTGAGAGATTGCAGCGGCTACCTGCGGCCGGAGCATGCGCCGTAGGTTACGCTTTTTCTTAGAGGGCGTCTAAAAACTCAAGTGGTCTTCGTCGGAGAGCGCCTCCGAGGCCAAAATATCATTTCTTCATCTCGACGAAACTTGTTTCGCCTCACTTCAGAAGCCGAAATTTTGCCTCTCGAATACATCTCGCCGACTCGATCAGACTTTTTAGACGCCCTCTTAAGGCGGAATCGTCTAAGTTGAAATCGTCAAGCATGACTACGAATAAGCTTTGCGTGGCAAAGTTACTTTCAATTCAGAAGTAGGAATAATGTTCCACGTCCACTGCGTTGATTTTCGCTAGCGGTTGCTCATCCTCGTTTTGCTTACTCCTTGTTAATCCCCAACCCCTGCTTAAATATGTCTAAACGCTCGATCCCCGTGGGGCTCTCTGCTGTCGCACTGTTCTCTTTCGCGAACTATGGTGTCGCGCAAACTCAGGAACAACTCACCGCCGAAGAGGCGTTTCCCAGTGACTTGTCCTTCACCGATTTTGACTTGGTCTTCGAAGACGAATTTGACCTGACAAACGAAAACGGCGACCCGATTCTCGACTCGTATTATTGGACCGCAGAAGAACGTGAGCAGTCCAGCCCTGCATCGAAGCGTGGCTCTTTTCCGCATCCCGAAGCTGTCCAGGTAATGGCGGACGGCACGGTGGTGCTCTCTGCTTACCGTGATGAATCCACGGCTCGCGATCCCAATGGCGAGCTCCGTAATGGCGTCCTGACTTCAAAGGAAAAATTCCATGCTAGCTATGGCTACTGGGAGGCCACCATTAAGTGGGAGAACATTGCCAGTGGGACCGCGGCAGCCTTTTGGATGATGCCTTACGCCACGCCGAATTCACCGGAAGCTGGTGCCGAATTGGATGTGATTGAAATTCGTGGACGTCGCGCTGGCGGCTATTGGACCGATGATGCGCAGCCCTTTGATGAAGTGAATCATGTCAACGGCTTCAACTATCTGGCCGACAAGACGACGGGCGAGATCCTCAACATATCGCCGTCTTCCTATGACAGCGCCCTGCACAAGAAAATATACGACATCTCTGACGACTTGAACTTTGGCGTTCACTGGGATGGCTATTCCGCGAATCAGAATTCCATCTGGGCCACGCTTCAGCCCAATGGCGAGGGCAATTCGTTAGTCGATGGCGCATTCCACACCTATGGACTGCTGTGGACACCCGCGGGCTACACACTCTACTTCGATGGTGAAGAGGTCCTGAGCATTCCGCGAGAGGATGACCCCGCAACACCCGACTTCAACGAGAGCTGGTTGAGCACGGAAAAGAACGCCAACGATGCGACCCTCATTTCCTATACTTACCCCAAGAGCGGGCTGACAAAAACCAACTTTGCAGCAGCCGATGAGAAGGCTGTTAGCCAGGCGCTAGAGCATTTAATTCTTTCCATCGAAGTCCGCGACCCGGACTATGCATCGCAGGATAATTGGGTGGGGCCACTTTACGAGCTTGGCCCGCAAGGCGACCCAGCGAACACGAAGATGATCGTCGACAGCGTACGCGTGTATGAAATGAAAAGCCTGCAAGCGCAACAATCTCCAGCCCAGCCGAATGCGATTGGCGACTCAACATTCATTGCCGCCGAAGATTACGACAACGGAGGACAGGGCGTTGCATTCATGGATCGCTATGACTCCGGGCCAGACGCTGTATTTACACAGGCTGAGCGCGAGGCGCATACGCCGGCAATCGACATCGCTGACTTTGGCGGCAGCGATTATTACATC
Organism: Cerasicoccus maritimus; assembly: GCA_031296935.1. GTDB lineage: Bacteria > Verrucomicrobiota > Verrucomicrobiia > Opitutales > Cerasicoccaceae > Cerasicoccus > Cerasicoccus maritimus. Next base: position 30,084 of record JAVDPD010000003.1, on the reverse strand, counting down.
CACTCTTTCTCAGGCCGGGAATGGGTGGAGTACACCGTATCGCCAACTGCGGATGGCTACTACGCGGTGTCGGTCGATGCGGGCAACCCTGCGATCAACTATCCAACTAGTATCGAGAATGGCAAGGCGCGCACTACGCTCCTGGTTTCTGCGGATCACGATGCGCTTGGCAAAATCACCATCGACGCCAGCACGGAAACTGCCACAGGTAAAATTCGCCATCATGCCTTGCCGACTCCAGTTGGTATCTTCGGCCCCACCGTCATGAACGTGCAAAGCGTGAATAACAGTACTGCACAAGCGACAGTGGATGGAAATACGACTAACATCAGCTTGGATACTTACTTCGATGGATTGCTATTCCAATACCTGGGTAACGTGATCGAATGTCGCGAAGCGGAGGATGCCACGGTAACAGGCAACATCTCCAACGGTGGCGAATACCTGGTCGGTTTTAACAATGCAGGCACGGTTGAATTTGACGAAATGCCTGGCTGGGATGGCGGTGACGCCCAGCTGCTGATCCGTTACTCGGTCGTCGACAACGGCGCGAACACGCCATTCCTCAAAGTCAGCGTAAACGACAACATCGTACAGGAGGATTCCGCTGATCTTAAGCTCGCACTTGAGCCCGACGACACACTCTTCGACAAAGGCTACGAGCGAAATTATTATCGCTACATCATCGTTGATATTCCCGCAGACTTCATGGTCGCGGACTCGGTGGATACCAACGGCGACCCAGTTTACGCGAACAGCATTCAAATCATTTCCGATGGCAGCTCCAATGAGGAAGTTCGGATCGACTGGATTGCACTCGCATCGGAGGTGAGCACTGGCGAAACCATTTCTCTTGAAGCGGAGGACGCGACACTCGCGGGCAGCGCTTTTGTTGGGGGTGACGCCAGCGCCTCCAGTGGTCAGTTTGTCAATGGCCTCTGGAGCGTGAATTCCGCTGTCGAGTGGACCGTAAACGCTACCGCCACAGGTGACGCCACGATTCGTTTAACTTACGCCTACGATAGCTCCGGTGTCACCACCAACCGCTCAGTTGTAGTGAATGGAACCACGGTCGCCTCGCTTACATTCGATGGTGACAATGCCAGCTTCACAGGCGTGGCCACCGCCACCATTCCGCTCAATGCGGGTGCAAACACCATTTGGATTGGTCGCTTGGGCAATGACGCAGGCGGCGTCGTGAAATTTGATGTGCTCGATGTGCAAATGCCCGGTGGCTCTGCACCGCTGGATCTCAAAATTCAAGCGGAAGCAATCAATGCTCCAACCGGCGATGCATACAGTGTCTTATTGGGCAATGCTACGATCAGCAATAACGTGAATGCCGACGAGGGCGCTTTCGTGGACGGGCTGAACCAGGCCTTTGCCGGGGTGGAATTTTACTTGCCTGACTCAGTACCCGCTGGTCCCGCCTCGCTGACCATCAGCTACGCCACCTTTAGTGGCGGGACAGTCACCAAGGCCGTTGAAGTCAATGGCACGGTTATCAACTATGGGTTTAGCCAATCAAACTCTTGGACAGACTTTATCGAAACCGATGCCATAAACATCACACTCAAAGGTGATGGCAGCGACACGATTCGTATCTGGCGTAAGCACGTGGATACAGATGACCAAGGCTCCCTGCGCATCGATTACATCATGCTAAGTAATTAACTACTGCACCGAATGCGCCCAAGTGCTTTCCCACGGCAATTCACCTGAGTTGACTAAGATCATCAAAATCAGCGCCCGCCACGGGATTCATTATGTGTAACTTGGCTGCAGGTCGTTAGAGATAACATGAAGTTGCCAGTTGATCGCGTGTAGCTAAGCGGTTTCAACGTAAAGCGCACGCGAGCGGGCAAGTCGCATGTGCTTCAACACAACGCCTACTTTGCGTAAGCATCGCGAGCTAGATTATCCAAATACGAGTCCAAGGCAATTGTCGCTTGGCCGTCCGGCGAACCGAAACCGATCACTTCATCGCAAGCGATTGAAAAGTTGTAAGCTCCGTTGGTTTTAAGCAACAGCAGCACTTCCAACTGACCATTCACCGTCGCTCCTTCTCGGCTTGCCTGCGCAAGTAACTCAGGATCTAAAACCGCGTAGGACTTACCTGCGGTTTGGTGAAGCCCCAACACTTCGACGGGTGAGCCCGGAATCGGGTGCAACGAATCAAAAGCCTGGATGCTATCAATCTGAGACGCTTCTACCGAGTAGTGTTGGCCGTTACGCAGGAAGACTATTTCGAGTGCTTTCATGATTCAGTATTTCGTGTAGTTCAGTGAGTGTGTGATAGATTGGTTCGCCGCTATCCAACATATCGGGCAGCTTACCATGACGCCACAGCAGTTGCACCGCGCAGCAATTACTTAAAGCGGAGAGCGCGTCCGCTCCGGTGAGGTCGCCACAGGCAGACTTAATCGCTAGCCCTTCTTTCAGGTGGATATCTCCAATACGTTCATCACCCTGCACGACCTCCAACGTTCCACAGTATGAGCGAGCGTCGGCAATGGTTAGCAGATCGGTCAGCCAGCGAGGATTCATCGTATTGATTCGTGAAAGATCGACTTCGAAGACCAGCTCCGGCTCCTCATCTGACTCGTGTCGCTCCTCTACGCCAGCATGCCGAATAAGCGATTCAACATCGACGACATACACCATGCTTTTCCCTGAGAAAAACGCATGACCGCACTGCATCGCACTATTGGGCGTAAACACTGGGATCGGGTGTACCGAAATGTTTTCAATTACCTCCCGCACTTTGCCGGTAGGCAGCTTTACCTGCTTGGACCCGAGCTGGATCACCAATTCAAAAGCGCCAGAGCGTCCTTCAAAATAGGGATTCACCAGGCTCCGCTCCATCCCGCGATCAGCATCGCAACGCTCAATCAAGGTGACGTAATCGATATCGATCCCGAAAACAAAACCGCTATCTTCAAAGGTCAAAAATTTACTTGTCGATTGCATGTTGAATTGAGGTTAGGCGATTAATTCAAGGGCGCCGTTCGCGATTTCGATAATATCTTTTTTCGAAAACGGCTTGCTGATGCATTGCGTTGCCCCAAGCGAAATTGCCTGGTTTACATGCTTGCTCGATGAACGGGAAGAAATCACCACAATGGGCGTTTCCGAAGTGCTCGGCCTGCGGCGCAGTTCAGGAATCAACTCCAGGCCATTGAGGCGCGGCATCTCCAGATCAGTAAAGATCAAATCGAAGTGTTGGTCGCGCGTGCAGTTTATCGCTTCAATGCCATCATTCGCCGTTACCACATCTACTTCCAGATCGCCGAGGTAGTCCGCACAGATTTTACGAACGCTCAGAGAGTCATCGACGATCAGTATACGCGGCTTGATCGCGGTAGGAGCAAGTGGCGTCTGAATTTCAACCGAATGAGTGTGCTTGATATTCAGGCTATTCACCAATTTCGCGAAATCGACAATCGGGACAATCGCCCCATTGCCATCAATCGTGGCCGAGGTAAACAGCGGGTGCGCCCCCAGCAATGAGCCCAGACTTTTGATAACCACGTCCTGCTGGTAGTTCACCGCATGCACTTTGAACGCGATTTGCTCATCCTGCATTCGGGCAATCACGAGCGCCCCTTCATCAGCGGGCAGAGGCTCAACACCAAAGACATTGCTCATGTCGTAAACAGGGATAAGCACATCGTCGTCGATGAAAAAGACTCGACCCTCCTCATGCTTAATCTCCACATCGCAAGCGCGTGCCACGCGATCCACGGAGTTCATCGGCCACACATACTTCGATTCGCCAACCGTCAAGAAGACGCCTTGGTCGATAGACAAGGTCAGCGGCAAATCGATGTGAATCATGCAGCCTGTGGAGCTTGAGGTAATCCTTAAAGATCCACCCAAGCGCTCCACCGTTGACTTGGCGACCTCCATGCCGACGCCACGGCCCGCAACTTCGTCAACCGTATCGCGGGTCGTGAAGCCGGCAGTAAACAGTAGGTTGATGATCTTAGACTCATCGGTTTCTCCTTCGCTGATGAGCCCCTTGCGAACCCCTGCGCTGCGGATCTTCTCCATGTCAAGGCCGCCGCCGTTGTCAGCGATCTCGAAGTGGATTCGCCCACTGGCTTGGCGCGCAGTGATCTCAATGCGATTCCCCTCCGACTCCGGACCAAATGCATGCGCCACGCTATTGCGCACTAGATGCAGGAAGGCATTGTAGAGTTCATCTAAAATGATTCGGTCGAGAAGCGTGTCGCCCCCACTTGTCATAAAACGCACTTCACTCTTCATTGCGATGCACGCATCGCGGACCGATCTATCCAAACGGTTAAAAAGTAAACTCACCGGCGCCAGGCGCGCCCGCGAAACGTTTTCCTGAATCTGGCTAACGTAGCGGCCCAGCGTCGCCGTTTCCTGAATCAGATTCTGGTTGGAGCGCACGAGCTCACGGATCGTCATATCCGTGTCATTGCCGACTTCCGTAATGCGACGGCTCAGGATATTGAAGTCGTCGTATTGGTCGAACTGGAGCTCAGTGAACTCCGATTCGGAAGCGGATTCTTTATCGAGTGCGCTACGCAGCGCACTTAGTTCAGTCGTGTAGTCGAAACGCTCAGCAAAGCCGGAGATAACCTGATTCAAATTCTTGCGCGAGTCTTGAAGGTCGCGGCAATACTTGGTCATTTCCTCCAAAGATAAGGACATGCGATTGCGGCTGATCAACAGCTCGCCGATCATATCCATCAGTGAATCAATGAGCTTCTGATCCACCCGAAATGAGTTCCCGCCATTTGTGTTGGCTGGCATGGGCACATCCATCGGCGCGGCAACCGTCTTGTCCACTTGCGGCACCTCCGTAGCGGATTCAGTTGTTTCGCCAGAAGCGTCCTCGGTCAATGAACTCTCCAAACCGATCAGCTGCCCATTGATCGATTCACAATCGCTGGGCAAGGACGCGTCTTCGCTCTTACTCTGCGCCTCCGACTTGAGTCGCATAACCAAGTCACAGCATTGCAAGCTAACGCTGAAGAATCGCTGACTCGCACGGGAAGGATCTTCGCGCAGAATATCAAACACGCTCTCCAGAGAATGCATCAAGATGCCGATACGACGCATGCCCATACTGTTTGCCGCACCCTTCGTCGAGTGAGCAAGGCGGTAAACTTCTTTGTTCGACTCGACGTTATGCGGGTCCTTTTCCAGCGCCAGCAGATGCCGCTCCAGGCCTTCCATATTTTCGTCCAACTCTTCAAAGAAATACTTGAGCATCTCTTCGCCTACGGGATCGTCGATGGACGGCTCAAAACCTACCGGCAGCGGAGCCTCAGCCTCTTGGGCCGGCGTTTCCGGCTGTACCGGATTCAGCAATTCCTCATCACCGAACTCGGAAAGGAAATCCTCAAAGTGCTCGACATTACCCGAATCGCTCTCGCCTTCATCCTGCGAATCATTCGAGTAAAAGTAGTCGCCATAGGCGGGTTCAACCAAGGCAAAGAAATCATTAATCTGCGCAGTGGACTGGGAAATATCCGTCGCCTTTAGGTCCACTTCCATCTGAGCCAATAGCCCATCGATGGAGGCCACGAAATCAGCAATCTGTCGAAAGTCTTCTTTGCGATTCAGCGCAAAACTACTGCCCACCTCACATAGCCGGTGGACACGCTCAGCCAGATCGAAGGCCAAGTCAAAGCGAATGGAACCCGCGGCGCCGCGCAGCATATGCATCGTGCGCATGGCTTGGCTGATAAAGTCCTCCGGGCGATGCTCTTTCATATTCAACGCGCCAGTAAACTGCTCGCGGGCTGAAGTCAGGTCACCTAGGAATGATTCCAAAAAATCGGGCGACTCCAGCAGCTCGGGGAATGAGTATTCTTTCCTCTCGATCATGGTAGGATACAGCTAAAAGGTTAATCGTAATAAAGTGAGTTTGACCAGTGGCTGGCCGGAGGCCGCGGACGTACTCGCGGACACTCCGACCAGCCAGGCCAATTGACGCTAGGTGCGGAATCGTCCGGTGGTGTCGAGCAGGGCTTTCGCCGTCAGCTCGAGGTTACCGGTGGACGAATTATTCACGTCTGCCGCTACCTTCGCTTGCTCGGAAATTTCCGAGATAAGTTTCATCGCTTCTACCACGTGCTCGGCTTCTTGTGCTTGTTCCTTAGCCGAGTCGCTGATGCTGCGGATCAGTTTAGCCGAGTTAATGGATGTCTCAGCAATTTGCGCCAGAGACTTACCTGCTTCGGACACAACTTCAGTTTCACGTTCCACATTGGAGATCTGATCTTCCATGGATTCCACAGACTGATTCGTTTCAGCCTGAATGCCATTGATCAGTTCTTCAATTTCTGAAGTCGCATTCGCGGCACGTTCAGCCAGCTTCCGAACTTCATCAGCAACCACCGTGAAACCGCGGCCATGCTCACCGGCGCGCGCCGCTTCAATCGCAGCATTCAACGCGAGCATGTTAGTTTGTTCGGAGATGTCTTGAATGGTGCCAACGATGGAGGAAATTTCCATGGTGCTGTCACCGAGTTGCTTGATGCGCTTGGAACCTTCCAACACCTGAGACCGGATACGTTCCATGCCGTCGATAACCTTCGTAATCGCGCCTTGGCCATGCTCGGCCACCAGGCGAGCAGAGTCCGCCGCAGCAGAGGCGTTTTCAGCCGACTGTGAAATGTTAACAATCTTATCAGCCATCAGTTGAACCGCGCCTGAAGCCTCGGTGATCTTTTCCGTTTGCGTCACCGCACCGTCCTTCAACTGAACCGTTGAGAGGTTAATTTCGGTAGCACGAGCAGACACTTCTTCAGCCGTTTTCTTAATGTCGCTAATGGCCGCGCCGATGTCTTCTGTCATCAGGTTGAACGCGTCTGCGAGGTTACCCAAGGCGCCTTCAGTCACCGATGCGCGCACCGTCAAGTCGCCATCCGAACCATCGGCCGTAACCATCAGGATACTTTGAATACCGGCCTGTAGCTGAGCATTCTCCAACGCTGCTTGCTCCGCCCGCAGCTCCGATGCTTTTTCCGCCTCGGTTAGGGCCTCAACCATCTGGTTGAAGTTGCTGGACAAAGTGGAAAGCTCGTTCTCACCCTTAACCTCGGCACGGACAGCCAAGTCGCCATTGGCCACCTGTTGAGACACATTCGAGAGCGCTTCAACCTGGTTAACGACCATGCGCTTAAATCCGACGTAGAGCGCGACAAGGGCCACGACGGTGATGATCAGAGAAATCCAGTTCAGCGTAGCGAGCGTAGAAGCTTCAGAGCGAACGCCATTAGACGCAGCCAAGCTTTCAGCCCCAGCCAACTCAGACACTTCACGAGCCAGCGCGATCGTGGCGCCCGCCTCACCGAACCACTGGGCCGGCGTCTTTGAGTAAGTGTTTTCCGGCAGGTCTTCAGCTCCACTGGCAAGCAAGGCTGCGCGCGCTTCACTCTCGGCCAAAATGCCGTCTACGAATTCATCAAACGAACCATTGAACCGGGTGCGGAACTCAGCAATCTTGGAAGCGATTCCAGTCGGCACGCCTTCACGTTGCTGAATTTCAGACAAGGCGCTAACCGCCGCGGCTACACGAGCGCGGAGCACTTGCAAACGCGCATCGTTTTCTGGCGTAATCGGCTTGTTGCTGGAAAGCGTAGCGCCATAAACCGCACGTTGCTGCCCCAGGTAGTGGATAATGTCCGTGGCGCTGTCTCGGAGAATCGCATTGTAGAAAACGGATTCTTCCGCCGCAGTGTGCGGAGCGAAAGCCACGGCAATCAGCGCTTTTTCCGCATCGATATTGCGGTTGGCAAAGCCCAGCCATTCTCCATTGGTGATCGACTTCGAACCAATGCGCGAACGAGCCGCTACGAGTTCCTGATAGGCGGACTCCCAGCCTTTCACCGCGTTCGTGAAGTCCGGGTCATCCAACTTCTCCGAGAGGGAGTTGGCCAGAGACGTTGCTTCTGAAACGAAGGCGTCACCCTCAATGCGGTTCTTGCGATTAATTTCCACAATGGCGGCCGATGGCGTACCGGCGGCAGCGATCATGGTGTTGCCAGAACCACGCTCAATAGCCTGGCGGGCAATCGCTTGGCTTAATCGGTCAGACAAGTCATTGAGCTCAGAGATTTCATCTGCACGGGACATCGCCTTAGAAGATACGACGATGGAGTTGATTGCCGGAATGAGGGCAACCACCGCCACGATGACCAGGAAAACGATCAGCTGAGTGGCGAGAGACTTCTTGGATTGAGTCTTGTTAGACATGGTGTGTAGTCAGTTAGTTGTTTAAATCGTGAGTGATTGTTTCAAGGAGGGCTTGCGTATCTAAAAGCGCGACGGTCGCGCCTGAATCGAGAAGGATGGTTTCCTTCAGCAGCTTGGACTGCATGTTGCTTGGATAAGCAAACCGTGTCGGATCGGCGGGTGTGAATACGCCTACCAAACGGTCGATGCCAATGCCCAAGCGGGTGTCTCCTACTTCTAAAACAATGAAGGTCTCGCCCTTATAATCAGAGCTGCCTTCACCGAGTAATACCGAACGCGGATTGATCAGTGGCAACACGGTGTTGCGATAATTCGCCAAGCCGATCAAGCTACCCCCACTGCCAGGCAGACGGGTATAGCTGGCGTAGGTTTTCGTTTCCAGCACCAAGCTGGCATCCACTGCAAAGCTGTGCTGGCGCACTTCAAATGCAAGAATTGACAGGACTGACGCTTCAATAGTGGACATGACTAGGCGATGAGTTTCTTCACAGTGGTGATCACCGCGTCGTCGTTAATCGGCTTGGTTAGATAGTCAGAGGCGCCTTGTTTCAGCCCCCAGAACTTATCACTGTCCTGAGTCTTGGAGCTGATCAGCACGACTGGTATTTCCTTCGTTGTCGGGTTACGCTTAATGCGGCGGCAAACTTGGAAGCCGTCCATCTTTGGCATAACGATATCCGAGAGCACGAGACTAGGTTGCTCACGCTCGGCGAGTTCGAGGCCTGATTCACCATCACCTGCCGTCATCACGGTATGCCCCATGGACTGCAGTATTTTGGTCAAGATCAGTATCTCGGTTTGTACGTCTTCAATTACTAGAACTTTGGCCATTTTTAGTTAGTTTTAGGAATTCGATTTCTTCGCGCATGACGTCGAGACACGCGCGTTCTTCTTCCAGTTTATTACAGCTATCGAAGAAGGTGGCTTCATGCCGCTGAAGCTCTAACTCCCGTCGCTGCAAATCCTTTTCACGCTCACACAAATAATCATACTTGTTGTTGATGTCGTCCATCTGCTGCGCAATAAGCGCTGGTGCCTCAGTAAGCCGCGCAAGGCGCGCACGCTTGGCATTCTCGATGACGACGCACAAGGTGCGCTCGATGTGAGCGAGATTAAATGGTCGGGCCAAGAACGATTCCGGGCGCATGTTAATGCAATCATCGACCCAGGCAACGCCCTCATCCGGCTCAACCGCTACCCAAGGCAACGAACCGCGAACTGATTGAAATTTTTTAATGATGCCAAAACCTTCATCACCCTTCGTGCGGCCATCGGTGATCAGCAGATCCAGCTTCCCCCGGCGCAGCGCGTTCATGGCAAATTCGGTATCGTCGCACACCGCCAAAACGATGTCTTCTGACTGCATGCAATACTGGACCATGCGGGTGACTTCAGGGCAGGTGCTCAGCACCAGTATCGTAAACGGCGCACTGGGGTAATCCCGCTTAACGCTGGTCGCAGGCTTCTTCTGACGCTCAATCAGGCCAAGGCGATGCAGCAGGTTGAGCGATTGCGAAGCATTGACCGGCGAGACTCTTCCCGAGGCGACTAACTCCGGGATAGTGTATTCTGCCCCAAGCAGCTCCAGCATCCAAAGTTCATCTGAATTCAAGCTGGATTCAATCCAGCTTGGATTTTCATAAAACCGACGGCGATAAACATTCAGAAACGCTGAGCTGGTTTCCGATTTTTGCCGTTCACTGCAGTTGGCGCGTAAAGCTCTTACAAAAGCCTGCACCAAGGGCTCACATGTTTCGCTGGAAAACACAGCCAACCAGTGGTCCGCATCCTCAACCAGCCGGAAACGGCAATTTTCGTAGCAAGCGATGCGTAGCAAATGCGCGGTTAGTTGAGGATATACATCGACAAAAATTCGTGCGGCGTCAGCCAGCCCCCAATCCGCCAATATCGGATGCGTGTAAAGCGGCAGCGTATCCGGGATTGCCTCAATGTAGCCCCCTAATGCAGGGTGATCAATATCCGCCAAACACTCACGCAGACGTTTTCCATTCGTCGTCGCCACACCGGAAAGCGAGCCAGAATGCAAGCAAAGCTGCACGGTCTCTTCGGGCGTTTCCAGATAGAGCGTCCCAGAGATCGAGCGTTGTTCGATGTCCGTCAACACATCGTAAACGAGCGCCGGATTTAATGCTCCACTGGAGCGAGCAGCCGAATCACCGCTGAGACTTACGCGGCCAGAATGTTTATTAACAATGTCAGCCAAGCGCTTCGTCAGACGATTACTAGCCAGGTATTTTAAATAGAACGACTTCGGATCAATCGCCTTGGGGCGCGTGCCTTCCAGATTCGGAATATGCGCGGCGACGCGTGACAGTTCATTGGAAAGCGTTGCCTGAATCTCCGTGCTAAAAAGCCCCTGAATGCTGTCTTCAACACGGCCACTCCTTACCGATACGCTTTGCTTCTTTGTAAAAGCGTCTTGGTAGACGCGTTGCACCTTTTCTTTGGTTACTGGCTTAATCAGACCGTTGGAAACGGTGCTAAACTCATTGGAATACTCAGAGATAGTTTGCTGGTTGCTGCTGATCAGTACGACGCTCGTCAAATTGACAGCCGAAGCAGAATCAATTTTTTCCAGAATGACCTCCGCACTACAGTCAATGAGGCGTGTGCCAAGGAAAATGATATCAAAGGCAGTCGATGACAATATGCTCAGCGCCTCGGAGCCAGTTGAAGCCTCTACGATAAGCGGTTGTTGCTCCTCCAATGAACCAGCTATGATCTTACGCAAGGTAAGGCTGTTATCGCAGATTAGTATGGATTGACCGGTCAGGTTGGATGCGTTCATAGCGTCAAAGAGGTGTGAATATTCTCTTTAACATAGGCATCGGACATGCCAGAGGTGCCAATCTCACATGAATCAGCAGTCGAAGCTTTTCATTCTAAGCATGAATGCCGCTAATGGCTAGCATTCATCGACTAAATACATTTTCGCCATGACTCAGCTTCACACCGCTGTTTCATTAAGGTTCAAATCCACCTAGGCCGAAATAGGCAATAGACCCCATTTCTTCTTTCACTCATGTTGTAGCTTAACTGCCTCAATGAAACGCATCTTATGCATAAAAGATATTCATCATTCTCATGAGTTGAACTAATCCCGCATGCTGCTAAGTTTTACTCAACTGACTATAGCTTTTGATGAAATTAATACACACCGATCAACTAGAGATGTATACAATAGCTCTCTTTTTGCACTTCCTGTCTGTTCGCATGTAGAGCTGAGCGCGCGCGCATCGATGCCATGCCAACATTTACCATATAGTGCAAAAAAATCACCAGACGCTGTCGCAAAGCATACTTTCCAAAATGTCGTTTACCTGAGTAATCTTGATAGACTCAGTCCCCTTCACCAATCTCGGCGTACAGTTTTTCGTCGCACAGCCCCCTCAGCACATGGATAAGTCACATAACCCCAAAGATCGCGGCCCCAAGACTAACGGCTTTGCATTGGTCGTCGCAATCTCGCTAATGGCGTTCATTTTACTGCTGTTGATCAGCCTCTCCTCATTGTTGCAGGTGGAAATCAAAGTCAGCGCGACACAGGCCCAATTGCAAGCCGCGCGTCAAAATGCACTCTTTGGGCTAAGTGTGGCCATGGGCGAGCTCCAAAGAACCCTCGGGCCGGATCAGCGTATTTCAACGACTGCATCGATTCTCGAGGGCGCTGAAAATGATCTGAGTCTGGGAGCCAATCTTGCCAACCCGCACCTCGTTGGCGTTTGGGAGACCAGCCAATGGAGCCCCGGCAATGCGATCAACTACACCACACAAAAGCAGGACAATTTCGTGCAATGGCTTGTCTCCTACCCAAGCGAGGATGCCGACGAGCTGGAAGCACTTAGCTTTGCCGCGAACACGATTCCCGGCAGTTTAGTGACGCTCGTTAGCGAAGGTAGCCTTGGCGAAACCGCAGTTAACACCGCCAGCAATCTTATCCAGGCGCCCATTGTCCCCATCGACGAGTCCGGCAATGAACAATACGCTTGGGCAATCCTTGATGAAGGCGTTAAGGCAAACGTCAGCCTCCCTTCACAAGTAGACTCTGCAAGCTGGGGCTCTGAAGAGGCACAATGGCTGGGGCTTTATGGCGCGCCAACCGCCAGTGGCATACCAAGCCTTGCAGACTTAACCGCACTTGCTCCCACCTTTGCCGCCAATCATCAAATAAACATCCTGAGCCATGACAGCGGAGCCGTCGCATTAGGGAATGTGGGTGGCGACCCCGCTGAATACAAGGCGCTGTTTCATGATCTGACCAACTATTCAGTCGGCGTATTGAGTGACCCGGTCAATGGCGGCCTGAAGCAAGACCTCTCGCTACTTTCGGAATACAACGACCTTTCAGATTCAGACTTCAGCCCGCGCTACCTTTACAGCTCTGGCTCTACCGCAAGCTACGAATCCGAGCCTGCATGGACTCAGGTGCTCGACTACCTTGCCAGCTATCGCTCGACCAACCTCACCCTCGATGGCGACGACATCCCCCGCCTGATCAGCTCCACCGAAGACTGGTCTTTGGACACCGACGACATGCTGGCGCCGCGAACCTCACATGCGCCCACGCCAGCCATAACCCGCATTCAAATCGTATTCTCGCTGGTGGCACTGCGCGTCCCAAGTAATCGCGTATCTACCATTCAAACGATCACCGCCAACACTTATCAAAACTGCCAGATGCTCTACCTAATCGCATCGCCCGTTGTGACAATATATAACCCATACAATGTCCCACTCACCACGGAGAGCCTGTATCTGTCTCTAAGCGGTGTCCCCGTAGGTTTCTTGTTCAAGCGCGAGAGCCAGGGCGAAAATGGTGGCTTGGTTTCACTCACCAATCAATTGGTTCCCTTGGATGCGATGATTACTTCGCCCAACAACGAGCCTCGCATTAAGACATATGGCGTTGAGTATGTTATTTCGATTTCGGCCAGTGACGATTCCAGCGACGACTTCACTCTCGCGCCGGGCGAATCTGTCGTCATTTCCCCCTTTGCTGATGAATCGTCGACCACATTAGCCAGTTTATCCAATTGGACGGGCGACCGACAAAGCGACGCTAACGTCATGCAAGGCAAATCGGGTTACATCGATGGAGCTGGTCTGATTTATGATTACTTGAACCCTCTACGCACGAACCCACGCGCAAATTATGACTACACCAATGAAACCGGTTCACTGACGCTCGTAAATGGCGAAACGATCTTGGAAAATGCGCTCCCCAACATTGGCACAACCAGCTACGACTCTATTCTGATCAAGGACAGCGATTACATGACGGTAGACATCGATTTCGCCGTACCACATCAACCGGAATCGGTCAGTGAAAAGCCATTCAAAATCGAACTGTTCGACAAACATCCATTCGCTGTTTCCGGCGCAACGGTAAATCGTTTGGGTAGCTACAGCTTTGTTTATGACGACATCGATGACCTACGGGATGCTGCTGAGAACTTCACCACCGACACCTTCCCCATCACCAAAGATCTTATTCCAGAGAGTAATTTGTTCCTCTATAGTTCCTCGCTACACAGTACTGCTGTTCAAGATATTGCGCCAACCCCATTGGCCGTCTTGGACGTGTTTGCGCAGACCACTTTGTCTAATACCAACCCGTCTCTCCCCTGGTCCTTCAGCAACCCGACGACCCTCGCGGGCATCAACCAGTTAGACGCGGCTTCGACCTTCAATCAATCTTACCAAGTTACTCTACGCGACGCAAACACCCCATCCGTCGAAATCGATTCCGAAAACCACGGCTTTTCATTCACCGGCATCACCAGCTCGGAAGGAACCAAGTTTGCGACACACTTTGAGCAGCCGCTCCAGCCGCTCCAATCGATCGCCAGCCTCCAGCACGCCAACCTCGCCTCCAGCAGCTACCTGCCGAAAGTTGACTACGTAGTCGGCAATTCCTTCGCGAACCCTCTGGTCCCTCTGGGAAGCGTATCCTACAACTCAAGTTCGTTGGGCTATGACCTCCTCGACCACTCCTACCTCGCGAATAACTTCCTCTGGGATTCGTATTATCTTTCGACAATTGCAACCTACCAGAGCGTCTTCAATTCGAACGGCCCAACCCTGTCAGAGACCCTCGACAACTACCTGTCCGGCGCTCCTTTGCAAAACGCCAACCTACAGCTCAACACCCAAAAGAGCAGCACGGACGTCATTCGAAACACCATTCTGGTGGACGATACCACGCTTCAGCCCGATGCCTATCGCAAGGTCGCCGCATTCCAATATCAGACTGGTGCCTTCAATATTAACTCCACTTCGATCAGCGCCTGGAAAGCCATATTAACGTCTGCCGCCCAGCAGGCCGTTAGCGCGCCGCCTCTCATTTCAAAAGTCAACGATGGTGACTATGACATCTCACAAATCTCAGCCAACGGAAACACCTTCTCCCGCTTTCGCGCCACCAACCACGATGCCTCGTTTGATGAAGATGAGTCAAACAACACCGCCACGACCACGCGGTCTTCGCCCGCAGCTCACGCTGCCTGGCAAGGCTACCGCGAGCTTACGGATCTGCAGATTTCAACCTTGGCCGCGAGTATAGTGGATGAAGTGAAGCACCGTGGACCATTCCTCTCCCTCTCCGAATTTGTCAACCGACGCCTCGGCTCCAGCTCCAACGATGAGCGTAACATGATGGGCGCGATCGACGCAGCCATTGCCACGACTGACATCAATGATCAGGTAAAGGATGATATGGGGTTGGATGTCGACATCGGCTCCCTCGG
This sequence comes from Cerasicoccus maritimus, assembly GCA_031296935.1. GTDB lineage: Bacteria > Verrucomicrobiota > Verrucomicrobiia > Opitutales > Cerasicoccaceae > Cerasicoccus > Cerasicoccus maritimus. Next base: position 15,079 of record JAVDPD010000003.1, on the reverse strand, counting down.
CCTTCCTAATTCTGCTTACGAAGACGAAAACTCAGCTATGGGCATCGCTGGTTTTCTCACCCAAGCCGATATTCTTCAACAGATCGGACCCAAGCTTGCCGTGCGCTCCGACACATTCCGGATCCGCGCCTATGGTGAAACCAGTAACCCAATAACTGGCGATACTTTCAAGGCCTACTGTGAAGCCATTGTCCAACGCACACCGCAATACGTGGATTCATCCCTGGAACCGTGGGAGACCTCGGCAACTGACGAGATGGGCCGCCGTTTCGAGATCATCAGCCTGCGTTGGCTAACCGATGATGAAATTTAACCTCCAAACTCAAGCCGACGTGAAACCACCTGTGGGCATGACGACGAAATTTACATCAGTCTTATTCGCATGCATTTTGCTCGCTACGCAATGCCTGCGCGCCGAAACCAAGCAAGCAGACACCGCTTGGCAGCAACGCGAATTTGCCGCCACAATCATGGCCGTGGCGATGATCCCAGGGCTTGAAGAGCTCCACATACTCGATCCGCTTAAGCAGCCCGTAGGTAAAATACGTGTTCGCCCCTTGCTCTATGGGCGTCCCTTCCTCTGTACCAGTTTCGATGGTAGTATCTACCTTGGGACCGAAGACGGCGTGGATGAAAGCGGTCAAAAAAAATACAAGATTGTCGCGACGGCAAAGGCGCCAGCCAGCATCCAACAAGCAGCGATCATCCTGGCACCACAAAACATTTTAACCGGTCAAAACATTGCGGAAGATTATTACAGTGCCCGTGTTATCGACAACAGTCTCCGAGCCTTTCCGCTTTCAAATACACTGGTCATCAATCTGCTGCCCACCCAGATGGTTCTAAAAATTGGCGAAGAGAAACGCAGCGTCGCTTCTCACTCTGCTGTAATGATAAGTGAGATTAGCTCATTGGATAAATTTAACATGGCCGATGTGAGCTTCTTTTATCAAACCACCGACAAGTGGAATATCTTGAAGCAGTCCAAGATCCGCTACCTGCCCAACATACGTTATACGGCCGTAGCCTATTTCGATATGCGGGTCCAAAAGCCGACTATTGTTTTTGTCCGTGACGGTGGAAAAATGAAGCTACCAGCAGCCTTAGCCGAGAAGCAGCAATAAGACTGTGGGGAAGCATACCGACCCTCAACCGTATTGAGGCTCAAAACAACCCAGCATCCGGAGGATTGAACCGGAAGATCGGAAAACCGGAAAGTGCCTTGCCGCTTTCCGTCAAAATACACCAGTGCTTTTTGCCGCGGCCTTAACGGAGGGACATGAGGAACTGGGCGTTGGTCTGCGTTTTCTTGACGCGCTGGATGAGCATTTCCATCGCTTCGACGGAGCCGACTCCCTTCATCGCGCGGCGCAGCCCAAAGACCTTGTTCATTTCGTCCGGGTGGTAGAGGAGCTCTTCCTTACGCGTGCCGCTCTTTTCAAACGAGAGCGCCGGGAAGACGCGCTTGTTCGAGAGCTCGCGGTCGAGGTGGAGCTCCATGTTGCCGGTGCCCTTGAATTCCTCGAAGATGACTTCGTCCATCTTGCTGCCGGTTTCGACGAGCGCCGTGCCGAGGATGGTCAGGCTGCCGCCGTCCTCGATGTTGCGCGCCGAGCCAAAGAAACGCTTCGGCTTTTGCAGGGCGTTGGCTTCAACACCACCGGAGAGAATCTTGCCGCTGCTCGGCATGGTGGTGTTGTAGGCGCGGGCCAGGCGGGTAATCGAGTCGAGCAGGATGATCACATCCTGGCCGGCTTCAACCATGCGGCGCGCCTTCTCGCTGACCATTTCCGCGGCGTGCACGTGGCTCTCGGCGGATTCGTCAAACGTCGAGGAAATCACCTCCGCACCCTTCACGCTGCGCTTGAAGTCGGTGACTTCTTCCGGGCGTTCGTCGACGAGGAGGACGATCAAATGCACGTCGGGCTTGTTCACGCGGATCGCGTTGGCAATGCCCTGCAAGAGGACCGTTTTACCCGTGCGCGGCGGCGCGACAATCAGACCGCGCTGGCCAAGGCCAACCGGGCTCAGCAGGTCCACGATGCGCATGGAAATATTGTCCCACTTGCCGAGGCGGCCCTGCTCGGACTCCATCATGATGCGCTCGGTCGGGTAATACGGGATCAGCTCCTTGAACGGCGTCAGGTGCTGTGCAGTCTCCGGGTCCATGCCCATCACGGTGTCCACCTTGAGGACGAATGGCGTGGTGTCTTCCTCGCGCGGGGCGTGGATAACCACCTCGATTTCGTGGCCGCGCTGGAGGCCATATTGCTTGAAAATCTCGGGCGCAATGTAGGGGCTCTCGGTGCGTAGGCGGAAGCTGTCTTCGCTGAAAACGAGGAAGCCGAAACCATCCTCCAGCTCTTCGACGATGCCCTTGGCCTTGATCGCACGCTTTTCTTCACTAGCCTTGGTCAGGATCGCGCGCAGAAGCTTGCGGCGGCTGGGCGGGCCATCCCACTCGACGCCATGTTCGCGGGCCCACCTTTCCATCTCGGGCACCCGCAGGTTGTAAACTTCGTTGTAGTCGAGTGGCTCGCCAGAGGCCACATCCGCGATGAGCGCTGCCAGCTCCTCGGCATTGCGGAACACATCCCACTCTTCGAGGCTATCGAACACGGGCGGATCGACATCGTCGTCGTTGGCGGCATCAAAATCCTTGCGCCAGGCGCCGCCTTTTTTGCCACCCTTTTGGAAGCGGTCCTTCTTGCCGCCCTTCTGGAATTTGTCCTTTTTCTTATCGAATCGGTTTTGGTTGCCGCCACCCTGGTTATTGCCACGATCCCCGCGGTTGCCCTTTTGGAACTTCGGGTTGTTGCCCTTTTGCTGGTTGCGGTTATCGCGGTTGCCACGGTCGCGGTTGTCGCGATTGCCACGGTCGTTACGGTCTTGGCGCTCGGGGCGGTCACTGCGATTTCCCTGGTCCTCGGAACGCTCTTCGCGGGGTGCGCTTTCTGTGTGATCAGATTCACCAGAGGGTTTCTCGACTGGTGCAGATTCCTCAGCAGGTTTTTCCGCCTTAGGATCTGCCTTCTCTTGCTGCTCAGCTTCCTTCTGCGCTGCAGCTTCTTCCTTGGCTACGCGCTCCTGGCGCTCGACGCGGTCTCCGTAGTCGTCCATATCGTCCGGATCTGCGGAGAACACCGAGGGAATCTCGTCATCTTCAACCGGCTTGGCGACCTTCTTTGCAGCCTTCTTCGCAGCCTTTTTGGTCGCCTTTTTGGCAGCTTTTTTAGCCGCTTTTTTGGCGGTGCGCTTGCGGGCAACTTTTTTCTTGGGAGCGGGTAGCTCTGCTTGGGCATCGACCTCACCGAGGTCGAGCAATTGCTCTTCGGAATCACTCATAGGTAATACAAAATAATCCAGTAGACGGGATTTCGGGATCGAAAGGAACTCAGGCCAGCAACGATAAGCCAGCTGATAGAAAAAACATTAAAAAATTAGCGGGAAAACGATCGTAGCATCTCGGACGCACGCCTCACTTGGCGTTGCAGGAACTCGAGAGATCCGGCGTTTGAGAGGACAAGGTCTGCGCAGCGCGCTTTGTCCAATACCGGCATCTGATTGTTGATTCTGGCGAGGGATTGCTCGCGGTCAAGACCTTTAGCGGCCAATCGCGCCAATTGCACTGCCTGCGGGGCCTCCACGCAGACGGTCCGGTCGAAATTGCCCTGTAAATCCTTCTCAAACAGCAGCGGAACCTCCACCACCCAGTCCACATCAGGCTCGGTGGCCAGCGCGCCCTGCCAAGTCTCGCGGACCTTGGGCAGCACCAGCCCCTCCCACCAGCTCAGCTCAGCCTTGTCGTGAAAAACCTTCCCCGCGATAAACGAGCGGTTTGCGCCGCCCTCGGGCAGCACCGCCTCCTCGCCCCAACACTCGCGCAGCGACGCGTGCAGCCCGGCATCGTTGGCCAACAGGTCGCGGACGATCGCGTCAGAATCCAGACGCCGCCAGCCCAGCTCGGCGAAGCACTTGCCCGCCGAGGACTTCCCGCAGCCAATGCCGCCTGTCAATCCGATGCGCATGGAGCCCACTACGCTCGACGAACGCGCCCGCGTGTCGAGGCAATTTTTCTAAGCCGCGGATGGACGCGGATTGCACGCGGATGCCGTCAGCACGCTATTTTATTGAACAGAAGGCAGCAAAGGGAGCAAAGCCACCCAGATGAAACCACCTGAAACTTTGCTCCCTTTGCAGCCTTCTGTTCAAAAAAGTTGCCCCACCGATCCGCGTTCCATCCGCGTTAATCCGTGGCTAAATTTCTTTCCCTGGCTCTTTCGCCTCGTTCGGTTCGCTTCCCTCAGCGGCCTCCGACTTGGGCTCCTTTTTCTCCACCGGGATGTCGTAGCTGAACAAACGGCACTCCAGCTGGCCGTTGAACAGCTTCCACTTTTCCTTCACCGGCAGGCCCACGAACACCGCCGCATCGAGCGCGGCCGTGATCAGCGCGCCTTTGCCTTCGGGCGCGGTCGCCTTCATGAACTGGCCGATGTCGCGGTAAACGCCATTCAGGTCCGCCGGCTTGAGGCGCACGCCGTAGGGCGGGTTCGTCAAAATCTGGGCGCCGCGCAGGCTGAAGTTCGCGTCCTGGAACTTCTTTGGGTGCAGCGAAAACGCGCCCGCCGGGAAATGCTGCTGCGCGATCTTTTGCAGCGTGTTGAACGTCTTTTGGTCCGACTCAAAGCCGATGAACTGCTTTTGCGACGGCTTTTCCGCGGCCTGTAGCGCCTTCTTCGCGCGCAGGTAGGCGGGGCGGTTGAAGTTCAGCCAGCGCTGGAAGGCGAATTCGCGCTCCAGGTTCGGCGCAATACCGTTGGCCAGCAGGTAGGCTTCAAAGAGGAAGGTGCCGCTGCCACAAAGCGGGTCGATGAGGTCCGTAGAGCCGTCCCAGCCGATCAGCTGGAGCATGCCCGCGGCGAGGTCTTCCTTGAGCGGGGCCTCGCCGTGCTCCCAGCGGTAGCCGCGCTTGAAAAGCGGCTCGCCGGCGCCGTCCAGGTAGAGCGAGATCTCGTCCTTCATCGCAAAGGCGACGATCCGCACATCGGGGTCGCGCGTGGCGATGTCCGGCCGCTGCCCGTCGCACAGTTTTTTAAAGGTGTCGACGATTGCGTCCTTGATGCGATACAGCGCAAAGCGCTCGTTGCGGAAATACTTCCAGTCGCCCTTGAGGTCGATTTTCAGTGAGGCGTCGGGCGCAAACATCTGGTGCCAGTTCACCTTGCGCGACTGAAAATACAGCATGTCGGTGTTGCGCGCGTGGAAACGGCGAATCGGCTTCAGCACCGATAACCCCGCCCGCAGGCCCATGTTGACCTTGTAAAAATCCTCCTCGCTCCCGCGAAAGGCGACCATGCGCACGCCCACAAAGGCGATCTCCAGCCCCCAGGCCTTCAGCTCTGCCTCGACAACGGGCTCCAGCCCCGCCCGGCAATTGGCGACGTAATAATCCGGCTGCTCTAACGCGGTCTTCTTCATAAGCGCGCCAATCGAGCACAATCCATCCCGCCTGGCAAGCCAACCTCCTCTTGGAAGGGAGAGATTGCGACTGAGCAGCGGGAGAAAAATGCATCCGAAGCTTGAGGCGCGGGCGGGCATTCCCATGATGAATTGCTTGGCCGACTCTATCGACAGTCCCACCGCGCCGCGGATCCGCGTGCTGCCCGACCGCGTGATCAACCAGATCGCTGCGGGGGAGGTCATTGAGCGCCCGGCGGCGGTGGTCAAGGAGCTCGTGGAAAACTCCCTCGACGCGGGTGCCACGCGCGTGGAGGTGGAGTTTCGCCACGGCGGCAAGAGCTACATTCGCATCGAAGACAACGGCAGCGGGATGTCGCCCGACGAGGCCCTGATCTCCCTGGAGCGCCACGCCACGAGCAAGCTGCGCGAGGCCGACGACCTGCTGAAAATCACCAGCCTGGGCTTTCGCGGGGAGGCCATTCCGTCCATCGCCAGCGTGAGCCGCTTCACGATGAAGACTCGCTCGGCGGGCAGCGAGCACGGCACGGAAATCTTTGTCAACGGCGGCAAGTTCATCCATCAAAAGGAGTGTGGCATGCCGCAGGGCACGCGTATCGAGGTGGCGCATTTGTTCAACAGCGTGCCCGCGCGCCGGAAGTTTCTCAAGACTGACAACACCGAAGCCGCGCACATTGTCCACCTCGTGCGCTTGCTCGCGGTCGCGCGACCGGAGACGGCGTTCACGCTGATCGAGGACGGGCGCACGGTTTTCCAATCGCCCGAGTGCCCGACGATGAAGGACCGCGTGGCGGAGATCTGGGGGCGGCAAGTCGCGAACCAGCTGATCGAGCTGCCCGAGTCCAAGGGCAACAGCGGCCTGCGGCTCAAGGGGCTGATCGGTATGCCGGGTGTTGGCCGCACCACGCGCAAGGAAATGATCGCGCTCGTCAATGGGCGTGCCGTCGATAGCCGCACGATCAACTACGCGCTCATCGAGGGCTACCACACGTTCATTCCCAAGGGGCGCTTCCCGCTCGCGTTTCTCTTCCTGCAAATCGACCCCGCCGCGATCGACGTAAACATCCACCCCGCCAAGCGCGAGGTGCGTTTCCGCGACGAGGGCGCCGTCCGCCGCTTCGTGCTGACCAGCGTGCAGGAGAGACTGCGCGAGCTGGCGACCTTCGATTTAAAAAAGAAGGCCGTGCCCGAGGAACTGCCCGATGACGCGGCCCGCGTCGCCGAAGCGCAGTTGGAAAAACGCGCGGAGCGCAAGATGCCCGCTCCCGCGATTACGCCAGCGCCGGCAGTGACCCCCAAGCCGTCCAGTGAATCGGCCAACTACCCGCGGACGAATCCCAAGCCCGCCTCGGATGAATTTCGCGCCAAGTATGTTGCCGAGTCGAAGCCTGCGCCAGCGGCGTCCGCAGCGAAGTCGGTTAAGCCGCCGCCCGAGGCCAAGGCGCGCCCCGTCGAAAAACAAGCGCAACCAGAGATGATTGAGCCGATGGAGGAGTCGCACCTTGCGCCTGCCCCGCGTCGCTTCAACTGGCGTTACCTCGGCCGTTTCAAGGTCGACTTTGCGCTGTTCGAAACCGAGACCGCGCTGACGCTTATTCGCCTGCGCGCCGCGCATGAGCGCATATGGTTCGAGCGCATCGTCGGATACTTTGCGAAGCAAAGTCCGGCGCGCCAGCAGCTGCTGTTTCCGATCCCTTTGGAGTTCGAGCCGCGCGCCTCAGCGGTGATCAATGAAACCTTGGAATGGATCGACGCCCACGGCTTCACGCTGGAAGAATTTGGCCGCAACTTTTATCGCCTGGAAGCGCACCCGGACTGGCTCCCCGAAGCGCAGGCCGAGACCTTCCTGCGCGACATCGTGGACCGCTTGCGCGATGGCGAGATCGACCCCAAGCGCGCGCAACTGGCGCACGAAGCCCTGGCCAAAATGGCGGCCACCCGCGCCGTCCGTTACGACGACCAGCTCCCCGACGCCGCTGTGGAAAAGCTAGCCGAGCAGCTGCTCGAATGCCAACAACCGCTCAGTTGCCCCCGCGGCCGCCCAACGATTATCGAGCTCTCCGCGAACGAACTCCGCAAACGCTTCGGCCTGAGCTAAACTTCATGTTATCTCTAGCTGCGACAGGGGACATTCGTTTGCTCGCGAACCCAATCGTAGGCGCCTTGGATGCGGCCCCAAGTCGCTTCGCCCTCCTTGCAGAACTCCGCGGCAACGCTGTGCCCGTAGCCGGTGACCGCGAGGTGCTGGAGGAGGGAGGCGTAGTCGACGCCGCAGTCGTCCAAGTCGCCGTCGGGCTTGCTGCCGATGTGCGGATTTAAATGCACCTGGCGCACGTGCTCCTTGAGCGCCTCGTAGTCGGCGATGATGTCGCCGCCTTTGAACGCCTGATAGGTGAAGAGCAGGTTGCCCGCGCCGACGCGTTCCTTGAGCTGGAGAGCGCTGGCGGGGTTGTCGGCGAGGGTCTTCTCATGTGTTTCGACGGAAAAGATAATCTCCGGCGCATTGGCGGTAATGGTTTGCAGCGACTTCACCGCGATGTCCCATTGCGCCTCAGTGGCCACGTCGCTCCCGATGCCGGTGGGGCCCGAGTCGGTGAAGGTGCGGATCATGCGCGCGCCAAGGCGACGGGCAATCTGCGTAAAGCGCTCAGCGATTTTCATGGATTCGCGCCAGAGTTTTTCATCCTGCGTGAGCCAGAGGTAGGGCGCGACACCGGAGATTTCGAGGCCGTGGTCAACGGCGCATTCGCGAATGGAGTCGAGCTCGGAGTCGGTTTTGCCTTCGACTTGCTTGCCGATAATTTCGATTTCTTCGAAGCCAATCCGCGCGGCGTGCGGGATGACTTCACGAACATCCATATTGCGGTAGGCGATGGTGCAGAGGCCAAGTTTCATGGTGGTCTAGGCGCTGGCGGCGGCTTTGCTGGGGCCTGGTAGACGATCAAAATCGTAGCGCGGCTTCCAGCCAAGGCGGTCGATCGTGTGGCGCGTACCCCAGATGCCGTGTGCTTCGCGGGTGCTCATCACAGGGAATACATCCAGCGCGGTGTCCTCGCGCTCCAAGGCCAGGCGGGCGACTTCGCCGACGTCACGTCGGTCACAATCCAACGGCGCGCGTTCGCCGATTTTGCGACCGTATTTATCTTCCATGATTTCGGCATTGACGATGTAGCCAATACGCAGAATGGAAATCGTCATGCCATGCTCCCGGGAAAACTGCTGCCCCAGCGCCTCCTGGCAGACCTTGCTTGTACCGTAAAGCCCCTTCGCACTGTCCAGCGGAATGGTCTCAACCCACTTCTGGCAATTTTCCGGCGGATGAAAGCCGGTGGTGGAAATGATCACCGCGCGCTTCACACCGAGATCGACCGCCGATTGCAGGACGTTGGCCGTGCCCGTGACGTTGATCTTAAAACACAGCTCGGGCGTCTCGTAGGAGTCGGGCGTGCGAGGCGCCATGTGGTTAATGATGATGCCATCGACGCCGTCCAACGAGCGGCGCACGTCGTCCAGGTTCGTCACATCGCCTTGGATGCATTCGTGAGGGGGGAGGTCGGGCGCGGTGACATCCATAAGGCGCAGGCTGTGGCCCGCTGCTGCGATGGGGATGATCATGCCGCGGCTCAAAAAGCCGCCGCCGCCGGTAATGAGGATTTTCATAAAGTTTCTTTCAGTCGTTGGATGACTAGGTCGTAGTCCCGCATGTTGATGACGCCGTCGTCGCCCATGCGGACGATGATCGCGTCGCACTCAGGGACCACGAGGCAGATTTGGTTGCGGTTGCCCTGCGCGGCGAAGACCTCCCCCGAGCCGTGGGGCCAGAGGCGCTGGCCGTTTAGCTTGATGCCGTTCACCCAGGTGTGCAGGCCGTAGGTGCCAGGCAGCCAGTCGCGATACCAACCATCCAGCGCATCCCACGGGGGCACGGCACTGAGCTCTTGTGAGCAAGTCGCTTCACATAGCCACTCGCGGCTGATTAGCTGCACGCCGTTCCACTCACCGCCTTGCAGGAGCAGCTGACCAAAGCGGAGAAGGTTGCGCGGGTTGGTGTGCACGCCAGCGCCAAAGGCACCGCTGCCGCCGTTGTTGGGACCGTCGGGGGTATCAATTTCGCCCCAGCGAAAAAAGTCGTAATCGATGCCGATCTTGTCGCCGATTTGCTCCCGGAAGAGTTCACCGATCGCTTGGCCGGAGACGCGCTTTATGGCAAGCGCGATCCACTCAGACTCCGGCGAATAGTGCAGGCAACATCCTAACGGGAAACGCGGTTCACGCACGTCGAATGGGTCGATTATGATGCTGGGGTCGGCATCATTGGCTCGCGTTTGCACGCCGGAGGTAAACGTAAGCAAATGCCGGAGCGTGACGTTCGGGTAGTGTTCCTTGAGCTCGGGCAGCCACTGGACGGCGGGTGCATCGATATCCAACTTGCCTGCGTCGACCATGAGGCCAGTGCAGCAAGACGTGAAGGACTTGGTGCACGACCACGCGTTGTAAATGCGATCCGTTACTGGCCCTTCCCAGCGCACTTCGCCCGCCTGCCAGAGCAAGGCGGAGTCGGCACCATCGTGCAGGGAAATGTCGGCCAGCGTCTGCATGACGGAGGCCGCTGCATCGGAGCTTATCACGTTAGGCTGTGAGGGTGTGTTGATCGAAGGCATAGATAGGAGATTGCTGTGGGGCAGCCTCCTTCAGGGTGGTTTTTGCCCAACCTTCGGTCAAGGCAAATATCACGCGTTAGGCAGGCGAAGTTTATTGATATCTCGATTGACTCCCCCGATGTGACTTAGAAAGTGATTGCAGGTAATGCGAAATAACCGAAAGCTTTTTCTCTGGCTGGTTGCGCTCTTACTCGGCGTGGCCAATGTGCTGTGCGCGCGGACTTGGACGCATCGGGACGGGCGGACCTTCGAGGGTGACTTGATCGAGCAGCGGGGCGATCAGGTGACGATACTCCGGTATGTGGACAACCGCGAATTCACCATTTCGACGGCGATTTTGTCGGATGCGGATCAGGAGTTCCTTCGTGAAAAAACGGCGCCAAAACCCAAACCTGCCGAACCGGCTAATGATTTTAAAGCGCAGCTTGCGGAACTGGGAGAGCAGCTTGCGAATGGTGATTTCGCGCTGCCATCTCCACCGCCATCAAGTGTTGGCGAGGAAAGGCCGCCTGAGAGCTCTCAGGGTGTGGTCGATGCGTTGTCGACAGAGGATTTCGAGCAGTTGGAATCCATGGTCGCGGGGCTTAGGGATCAGCTTTCTCAGGGTGATGCGGATAACCTGAAGGAGCGCGCCCGGCAGTTCGCGTTATTGAGCCTGGTGGCGGTGGCGATGTTTTTGCTTTGGGATGTTTTGCTTGTCTACTTGGCGGGGAAGTTGTTCCGGCTGGAGCCCTGGTCGGTTTTTCGCTCAATCGTCTGGCAGATGCTGCATGTGCTGCTTACGTTTCTGCTGCTGGCTGCGGGTGGTTTCGCTTGCACGCTGATTCTGCCGCTCCTCGGCGTTCCGCTGGATGGGCAGGAGCTCGTTGCCATGCAGGGCAATCTCAAGGTGCTGCTCCTTTTTTGCTGTCTGTATTTGCTGGGGTTTACGCTTTTGCTGAAGGCACATTCACTGTTCCTGAAGATACCCATCTGGAAAACGCTGCTTTTCCTGGTCGTGGCGGGATTCGGCGCGACATTGGCCTTATCGCTGACGGTTGGCATCTTTGTTGCGTTAATCATGGCATTCGGTCCGGCGGGCGTGATGTGAAATGTATTCATGCTAACGATCAATCTCACCGATGATCACGTGGGAATCGGCGTGGCGCGCGGTGTTGCTTGACTGTAACCTACACGTGTGGGATAAGTTTTGCTTCCCATCGGCGCAGAATCCGATAAACCTCCTATTCCTACCATGTCACTTAATATAGAAGCACTATCCCGCGCCGCCAGCGAAGCGCGCGGTCTTTCCATGGACGCCATCGCCGCTGCCAACTCGGGCCACCTGGGCCTGCCGCTTGGCGCTACTGAGCTGGGTGCCGTTCTCTACGGCTCCGCGATGCAATGCAACCCCAAGGACCCGAAGTGGATCAACCGCGACCGCTTCATCCTCTCGGCCGGCCACGGCTCGATGTTCCTTTACTCCTGGCTGCACCTGGCCGGCTACAACGTCTCCAAGGACGACGTCGCCAACTTCCGCCAACTGCACAGCATCACCCCCGGTCACCCGGAGTTTGGTGAAACCGATGGTGTCGAGTGCACCACCGGCCCGCTCGGCCAGGGTGTCGGCAACGCAGTGGGCTACGCCGTTTCCGGCAAAATGCTCCAGGCCAACTTCAACACCGCAGATGCGCCGATCCTCGACTACCACGTGGTCTGCCTCGCCGGTGACGGCTGCCTCCAGGAAGGTGTTTCCTGCGAAGCCAGCGCCTACGCCGGTCGCTTCGGCCTCGATAACCTGATCCTTTTCTACGACAGCAACGACGTCACCCTCGACGCCATGGCCGACAAGACTCAGAACGAGGACACCGCCATGCGCTACGAGTCCTACGGCTGGGACGTCACCACGCTGACCGACGGCAACGACCTCGCCGCCATCTCCGCCGCCTACGAAAAGGCCAAGGCGGACGACAACGGCAAGCCGAAGCTCATCATTTTGAAGACCGAAATCGGTCGCGGCATCCCGGAAGTTGCTGGCACCAGCAAGGCACACGGCGAAGGCGGCGTTAAGTTTGTTGACGCAGCCCGCGCAGCCCTCGGCCTGCCGGAAGAGAAGTTCTTTGTGTCCGAAGAGACCAAGGCCTACTTTGCCTCCCTCAACGCTGAGCGCGAAGCCGCTTACGCTGCCTGGGATGAGAAGTTTGCCGCTTGGGAATCCGCCAACCCCGAAAAGGCTGCGCTCCTCAAGAAGGGCCTCAACCACGAGCACCTCACCGTCGAAGAGCTGTTGGAGAAGATTCCGGCTATCGGCGACGACAAGCCGGCTGCCACCCGCGCCACCGGCGGCAAGATCCTCAACGAAATTGCCAAGATTTCTCCGCTCGTCATCTCCGGTTCTGCCGACCTCCACGGTTCGACCAAGAACTACCTCGACGGCGCAGGCGACTTCGACACCGACAACTTTGCTGGACGTAACTTCCACTTCGGCATCCGCGAGCACGGCATGGGCGCCATCATGAATGGCATCGCCTACGACGGCGTGTTCAAGGTGTCCGGCGCCACATTCTTCACCTTCTCCGACTACATGCGCCCGAGCGTCCGCATCGCGGCTCTGGCCAACCTGCCTTGCGTTTACATCTGGACGCACGACAGCGTCGGCGTCGGCGAAGACGGCCCGACTCACGAGCCCGTGGAAACCCTGACCGCAGTCCGCGCCATTCCGAACCTCGACGTGCTCCGCCCGGCAGATGGTGAAGAAACCGCCGCTGCCTGGGCGCACGCCATCGAGCGCGCTGACGGCCCGACCGCTCTCATCCTGTCCCGCCAGAACTTGCCGGGCATGGCGCACCTCTCCAAGGAAGAGCGCCGCGAAGGCACGCTCAAGGGCGCCTACGTTGCCAAGAAGGAAACCGCAGAGCTCGACACCATCCTCATCGCCACTGGCTCCGAAGTGCAGCACTGCATCGAGGCCGCCAAGGAGCTGGGTGACGGCGTCCGCGTGGTCTCCATGCCGTCGATGGAGCTCTTCGACGCCCAGAGCGACGAATACAAGGAGTCCGTCCTACCGTCGACCTGCTGCAAGCGCGTTTCGATCGAAGCCGGCATCACGATGCCTTGGCACAAATACGTCTGCTCCAGCAAGGGCAAGATCCTCGGCATCGACCGCTTCGGCATCTCCGCTCCGGGTGACACGGTCATGAAGGAACTCGGCATGACCGCCGCCGACGTAGTCGCCGCCGCCAAGTCCCTCTAGCCAGCATCCTGCTGGACCGGAGAGTTTGCTCTGCCGAGCAAAGTAAGTTTGCACGACAAAGCCCCGTCAGTTCGCTGGCGGGGCTTTTTGGTCGGGAATGCTAATTTCGAGGGAGAGCACTATCCATCTAAGTTGCCGATCAGGGCACCGTGATTTTTTGCGTCTAGCAAGGCGGCTTGAGCGCGGCAGACTGGAAGCGAAAAGCCAACGCCACTGGTGCGGAGAGGTAATCTGTGGATTCATCTTGGCCAATCCAGCCGCCATATGCCTGCATCATGCACAAAGTAAAAATTTCGGATTGCGCCAAACCCATCATCCCTCGCCTGGAGGTGAACGACATCCTTCGTATTGCCATGCGATGCCCAACGGTAGTCCAAATTCAACGACGCAATGTCTTGGCAAATACCCGCAAAGCCATCTTCCGGATAGGCTTGATTCATGTAGGCCACCGATCCAGCAGTCCATAGTTTTTCCGCGGCCTCAAAGTCCCCGCCATGGCAGAGCTCAATATATTGATCCACCACGTCACGTGGCCGGTTTCCGAGAACATCCCGCTCAAAGCGCGGAACAAAACGAAAGGTCAGCGCGAGAAAATAGGCGGCAAGCAGGCACCCAACAACGCAAACGCCCCCCAACCCAGCAAAAAACTTTGCTTTAGATTCCATGAATTGGCCTATTTTGAGCCCCAAAAGTGCATAAAAGTACTGTTTTGGAGAGCTAAAATTTTAGAAAAACTCCACAAGACCCTACTATCCAGTGCTTTGTGAATATTTCGCACATTCAGGCTCGATTTTCGACGAAATCCGGAAGCAAAATCGCCATTTGTGGCGCGGCTTTCACGAGCTCAAATTGCGTCGTGACGAGCGGCACATTCAGGTCCTGAGCCAGCGCGAGATATTCGCATTGGTAGGCAGAGAGGCCGGTTTGGAGGGCCAACTCGAGCACCACCTGGCTGTCGATGTTGTATTGCCGCGGGTGCATTTTGTCCTCAGCCGCGTGAAGAATCTCTTGGGCATGGTTTGCCGCCAGTCGACCTTCGCGCACGTAACGGACCACGATGTTGCGAAACTCCGAACGCCAGATCGGCGCGGAGGCCCAAGCGGGGTCATGCGAATAGGCGCGGTGAGCCAGATCACTCATCTCCCCAGGGAGCAGGAGAAAGGCGAGCGGCCCTGTGTCCACGATAACCATATTAACCAGCTTAATGCTAACGCCTTGTTTGTCAACCAGTTCACACCACTCGCCAGAAGCGCCTTAAACGCCGCCCAATGCTAGTGTGGTGTCAGCGAAGTTCGCTGCATAAATACTGAACCTTACCGAGGATCAGATTTGCGTCCGCTGTCCACTTAAATGGCTTTGGTTGCTCGTTGTATTTGGTGAATAAATGTTTCGATAGCTTCTCTGAGCGATTTGAGGCTGTTGAATGAAGCCCTTCGTATCTGTTTGTCGATAATGATTGCGAAGAAGCGTTCGACTTGGTTGAGCCATGAGCTGTAAGTGGGCGTGAAGTGAACGTTCCAATGCGGTCGTTTTGCCAACCATGCATTCACCTTTTCGGCCTTATGGGTGAAGTAGTTATCCATGACCAGATGCACTTCGTAAGGGTCTTCTTTGGTGCGTTGAGGCAAGGATTTTTCCACCTCCCGCAGGAAAGCGAGGAACTCACTGCTGCGATGTCTTGGGTAGCATTTGCCCAAGACTTCGCCAG
>JAVDPD010000002.1:147500-307238 GCA_031296935.1 Cerasicoccus maritimus | reverse complement strand
CGTCGTTCTTGCATTAGGACCAGACTGATAATCCATGGTCTATCACACAACTGTCAGATTGCCTCGTAACTACTTCACCTACGGGGACGACCTGCACTACGCCAAGGCAGTTGCCAACCAACCACATCATCAACAAACATCCTTCCTGTCTGGACTTCCATCCCAAACACAACTGGATTACATCTTAATAATCAAGGCTACCTGTCCAAGGTTCGGGACCACCTCATTGGCGTTGATTATAACTTTGAAAATTACTCTACGCTGAGCGGCGCTCATATACAAGCCCACAGTTCAACTCCAAAAGCCTGCACCCACGACGGTCACTGATTCCATATGACTTCACCAAGAGTATTCATCGATTCAGTTCATGTTTATTCCAGAGTCTTCTAGCGTTTTTTCGACCTTGATGCGGCTAAGTCTCTTTTTCCCTTCTGCGATTTGGGTAGCTGTTAGCTTTGACTGGATAGCCTCTAGTGCAGATGCATTACCGTTTTCTGAGGCAATTCGTGCCCATGCATATGCTTCAATAAGGTCTTTTTCTACATGGTTCCCCGTATGATATTGCTCTGATAACATAATTGATGAGACGGCGTCACCATGCATTGCAGCTTTTCGATACCATTTTATCGCTTCAGGGTAGTTTTGGTTATCTTCATTTAGGTAAGCTAAATATCGCTGTGCCTCGGCGTTTTGTTGGTCAGCAGCTTCCTGCAAATATTTCTTTGCTAGGTCATGGTTTGGGAAAACGCCATGCCCTTCATAGAGACAGATCCCAATATATGTCATCGCGACTGGGTCGCCTCTGTCAGCTGCAAGCTTAAACCATTTTAATGCTTCTCCGTAATCAACATTAACTCCATCACCAGTGTAAAGCCATAGTCCCAACTGTGTTTGTGCATGCTTCGTGTAATCTCCTTCCTGTTTCGCAGCCTTTGTCATATAATAGAATGCCTTCTCATAGTCTTGTTCGAATCGATCGCTGGATAGGTAGCCTCTACCATCATGAAAGGATTGCCCTAAGGTGTATTGCTCCTGTTGCTCCCCGTTCTCTGCGGCTTTTTCCATGTAATAAGCCGCTTTCTCAATGTCTAGTTCGCCCGCTTGTCCATAGCGGTACCAACTCCCTAAGTTTGATTGTGCTGATACATCGCCATTTTCTGCCGCAATCGTCATGTAGTAGATTGCTTTCTTATCGTCCTTCTTAATTCGATTCCCGAATTTCCCTGCACCATTGAAATACCAACGAGCTAGAGTGGTTTGAGCTAATGAGTCACCCAATTCAGCTGCAATTTCCATGTGATCGATTGCTTTGCTGTAATCTTGCTCTACCCCATTTCCCTCGTAGTAACAAATTCCAAGCATGTAGTGTGCAGGTAGAGAGCCCAGTTCAGACGCTATTTTCAGATGATAAACAGCATTTTCATAATCTCTTTGAACGCCTTTTCCTACATAGAATCGAAGACCTTTACGGAGATGATAGGCTTCGGAGTTTTCTAAGTCCGTGCCTAAAACCTCGTATTGTAGCACACTTATGGAGTCCGATGTCTCTTGATGTTGCTGAAATGGCTGAGTCGCGAAACGACCAATCAACAAAATCACAGTTAGACAGATAAGTATCGACCAGTACGTCTTTGATTTTCTGTGGAATTTAGTGCTTCTAGCCTTGAGGCCCAACAGTCCTCCGACCGTGAAGAAGATACACCCGAAAACAAGGATGATCCCGATTCCATTATCAAGATCGCCTAAAATCGCTTTGTTGATTCCCAAAAACACTGCCAATACGGCGGCATTTAACCCCCAGGTGATGTTGAATTTCATACGACAGTAATCCTACTTTGTAGGCGCTTAGGCAAGCCATATATCCCAATTTGGGATAATCCTACTGTGGGATTATAATAGCTGCTTCAAAAACTTATCAAGCAGTGCAAAAATCCATATACAGCGTCGAAAACACACTTTTGTGCGAGATGCTAAAACGCGCACGCCTGAATAACAATATGACCCAATCGCAACTGTCTAAGCGATTGGATAAACCTCAGTCATTTGTTGCTAAAATTGAGAGGGGAGAGCGCCGCCTTGATGTGATCGAGTTTATCAGTTTGGTACAAGCGGTTGAGCAGTCTCCTTCAGAATTTCTTCAGGACTACATTGAGGAACTGAATCGACCCAAGTAGCTCCGGGCTGCGACAGACTTGATCCCACGTGCCTCATAGAGCGCATTGCTGACCTGCTGGACTGTGTATTTTTGCTTTCTCATTACCTAATAGTGTTAGTTATGGCAGATTACGAACTTCTTACAACTGGCTGTTACTTCAAATCTATCCAAATTTCATGAACTTCTCCGTCAAAATTGTCGTGCCGCATGAATGGTCAGCATCCCAGTGAATATTATGAATCTGGGTCATTCGATCAGCCCCAAATACCCCTGTTTTTACCCTATAATTGCTAAAGAGAAATAGAGCGGCCGGTGGTTTAACGTCAGCGTCGTGCTGCCTGTTTAGGGGCCCCTCTCATCTCATCTGGGTAATGTCTCCCTTTCATGCATAGAGCTACTAAACTGTACGGCCGTGTCGGTACTGTACTTATAGTATCTAATTGTGCCACCCCTCAATCAGTACCGCCCGTACTCCTGCGCTTCCTCCTTTTCTTTAGTTCCTCTACAAGAACCGGCCTATTTTTGAGCTGGTAGTCAAAAAATATCAACTCCCCCTAACCCCCAGGGACACACCCAGCGGGCTAGGAGGAGTTTGATAAAAGAATAAAGAACGGCCTTTCCCGTCGCTGTATAGCCTTTGAAATCAGTAATCTATCTACGCTGTGTTGCACCCCCCCTAGAAAGGTGTCCATAGGTTCTTATGCGATTACTGTATCATGGTATGGCGATTGAGCTCCATACCATTCCGCACAGTGGAGCGTCTGCCACCCAAACTGGGCTTCGAGGCACGTCTCCTGATGCTAGCTTGCCAAATTTGGGGCAGTAGCCGCCGCTAGCGTAGGGGCACTGTATTTTATTGGGTCATAGCTTCCAGTGCTGCATCGATATCTTTCGCACGCAAGATGACGCGGTTTCCGATCCGAATTGATTTGAATTGTCTCTTGCCAATGTCCTCACGCAATTTGCGTTCTGAAATTCCAATGTAGATCGCAGCCTCAGGCACGGTCATTTGCGCTGGAGGATTACGGCGAATCTCAAGTTCCTTGATCCATGCCTGTGTCTGATCAGTATTATCAGACAGCTGTTTCTCCAAGCTAAGGTCAGACTTCATCCGATACCTCCTCCCCGAGATTTAGAGCCAAACATTGCTCCGCTGTAGAAGCTGCGAACAAGCTGTATTCGATTTGGAAAGAGCTTTTAGCTATAACAAACTGACGAGCACACCATCCGCCCAAACAAACGCATATCATGACAAACATGGAGGCTTGCTTTGTGCTCAGTGATGTATTCGACATTTCATCACTAACGGCAATTACACATAGCGATGCGAATGAATATTGATCTTGAGCGAAAGGCTTATTTACTAAGGAATTTGCCTTTCGTAAAGATCTAACAATCAAATGTTTATAACTCAATAAATCTCATCAAAAACTATCCAAACCAAGGATTGCCTTCGATCTCTGAACCCAAAAAGAACGAATACTCACCGCTTTCGTGGTAGTGATAATCTCCACCAATCGCCTTCCTATAATGATCCAAGGCCTTCTGAATGCGCTCAAGGTGCAAAATATCTTCAGTGCCATCGTCCAATTTCACCTTCAGCTCATCCTTTAAACCATCTGTTTGGCCTTTCAGTTCCCTCGAATACGCCATAACTTTATTCTTGGTTGCTTCCTGAAGAGTATTTCCCGTTTTGGCCCAATAACGTCTAACAAGCCCCTGCGCCATTTGATCAAGTTGAGCGTCGCGACTGAAATTCTCTCGTTTATCAAGCAATTCGACGAGTGCGAGCAGATCCCTAGGCTCTGCTCGCAGCACGGCGAGTCCGAGGTCATAAAGAGCAAGGCGAGCCATATCTTTACTAATCTGGGATAGTTTTTTACACACCTCGGGACGATCTTCATCCTTATCAGATCTGTCTTTGGCCAAGTCGGGTATGGACTTAGCGATTAACTGTTGTAATAAATGATCTACGCTTCTCTGAGTTCGCTTCAGGCTCATCTAAAGACGGATAGAAACTCTGCATGCACTTGGCATCCCAGTAGGCATTTTTCAAAACATGGAATGACGGACTGCTAGCAGCCACTTTCGATACATTGGTTTTTCTACCCATGAGATAATTTCGGTTAAAATTTAGTGTATACTGAGGTCCTTTAGCCTCCGAATTCAATGACTTTTGCTTTGGTCTTTTTCGGCATGATGGAGAAATACTGTTCGGCTTTGGCTTTGGTAGCTAACGCGCGGTAGTGGTCAAACAGGACTTGATCGCTGGCTTTGTGCCCGAGGAGACGGGAGGTTTCCAGCGGGTTACCATGGAGGGCGTAATGGTAAGTGCCGAAACTATGGCGCATGGCGTTAGTGTTCCATTGAGTCCGCCACTTGCCCGTCTCTTTGTCTTTAAAGCCAAATCCACCGGCTTTAAGGAGCTTCTGGAACCGTTTCTGGTAATCAGTGGTATAGAGATTGGCGGCAACCACTCCTTCACGCTTCTGGCATAGAGACAGCCATGCCAAAGCATTTTCTGGGATGTCGATATTCCGGATGCGGCGCTTCTTTGCCACGGTGCCAGTTATGGTCACAAATGGTGGCAGTTCGGCGTCTTTCACGTTTTCCCACTGCAAACGCTTCAACTCTTCGGTTCTAATGCCGCAAAATAGCCCGAGGATAACGGCTCCCAGCAATAGCAACTCAGAGTGCTCCTGAGCAGCATAAAGCAGCTTTTGGGCTTGTTCTGGCGTCAATATGCTAGGTTCCTTGATTGATCCTGAATTGCCGCAAAGCTCCTTACGGTCGTAGTCGGTCAGCTCATCAATAGGTGAAAGCGAAATGTAGCGCTTCTGAACAGCATATTTAAGTATCTCTGCAACAACTGCTAGATAGTTCTGCGTCGTTCGCGGGCTGGATTCAAGCCCCAGGAGCCAATCTTTGATGTCGGCAACACTGAGATTTTTAACCGCTGTATTTTCGAAGGGGCCTTGGAATTTCTCCGCTCTCTGTCGAAAATCCTGGTAACTCCGTTCGCGCAGATCACCGCGCTCATATCGGAGTTTTTTACTCCGGATAACTTCCTCAATAACTTCACCAACTTTTCGTTCGCCTCCATTAGGCCGAAGACGCTTGATGGCGAACTCCACGGCTTCAGTGAGTGTAATGTTACTCTCACGCAACTTCGGGAGGCAGATTGCCAGTTCGTTGCGTTCTTCAGCGGTTGCGTTGAAATAGCCTTCACCTTGCTTTTGAAAACCTCGGAATTCATCAGATGCCCACTTCTCAGCATCCTCTTTCGATTTGAACTGTTTGCGATTCCTGACAGTTCCAGTCAAACGAGCCGGAACAATAACCATATAAGACCCGCTGAAAGCATTCCCGGCCGTCTGATTAATAATCTCTCGAATCTTGATGCCCGATCCTTTGGGATATTCCCAACTCTTGAGCTTACTGTCACTGCTTGCAGCCATATGCGGAGGCTGAACCACTCAGTGCAGCGTGGCAAGTCATTTTGACAGGAATGAGACAGGAATCCCTTAAAAATCCCGCAAGTCGTTCATTATAATGGGGTGGAAGACGGGACTTGAACCCGCGACCCCCGGTACCACAAACCGGTGCTCTAACCAACTGAGCTACATCCACCAAGATTAAGAAGCGAAGAGGAAAATCGTTATTTTCGTGGCTGTCAATCTCCTCTTTTCAAGAATTTTGAGAAAATTCGGACAACATGATATGCCGAGTATGCAAGTGTGAGACCGATTTATTCACTCTAATAGCCCTGGCGAAGGACATGGCTTCGGCTCAAATTATCATAAAAGCTTGCCAAAGCATTACTTTGCTCAAGCTCGAATTGGGGCGACAGATGGGGCATGACTCAAGTTGAGCTGCATGCAAAGTCAGCGATTGCGAACGCAGCACTTGGAGTAAACGAGTAACGCCCTCGATTCAAGTTCACCTCATCGAACCAAGGCTGTAGCCATGTACAAAACACCAGGCGACCATATAGTTTTAGACAAGCCCTTCAGGCTTGTCGCTGAACCAATAAACTTACGAGGGGTGTTGCCCCACGCTACATTGGAGCAGCCCTACAGGCTGCGAAATATGGTAACAAACCAAACCAGATTCCGACGCTACCCTGCCCGCGCCTTGATGCGGCGGTATTCGGTCGGGGTTTGTCCGGTGATTCGCTTGAAGCTGCGGTTGAACTGCGAGATCGAGTCGAAGCCGACACCAAACGCGATTTCGCTCACGCGGAGGTTCGGGTTGGCGAGCATTGTCTTGGCTTTTTCCACGCGGACGCGGGAAAGGTAATCCGTAAACGTAATGCCCGTGGCCTGCTTGAAGACCTTGCAAAAATGACGCGTGCTCGCGTTGACCGCCTTCGCGGCGTCGTCGAGCGAGAGCTGATCCTGGTAGCGGTCCTGGATGTATTTCTTGGCGTTGGCGACGAGCATGGGGTCCGTGTCGCTTTCTTCGACTGCGATGCTGTTGCTGATCGTGGCCAAGTGCTCGGCGAAGGTAGACAATAGGGAAATCATCGCCTGATATTGCTCGCGGTCGAGGACCTTGGTGTTGAAATACGCTTCCTCCAAGTGCTTGAGGTTCACCTCGCTGCCCCACTTGAGCAACTGCTTTGTGGTTTGCGTGAACTCCTGCTCGTTCGGCTGGTGGAGCAAGATTTGCCCCGTCTGTAAGAAGGCGATCAGTTGGTCGCCCACCCGGATCGGGACCGCGGTGTCGCAAAGTCCGGCAAAACAATGCAGACTCTTTGGCTCGAGGCAGGCCTGTTTCTCTAAATCCTCCTGCATCTTCAGGCAATTCGCGCAGCCGACATTGGTGCGGCCCATGAGTTTGCAAAACTCGTTTTCGTCCTGCTGCCCAGCTAGGGCGTTCTCGTAGGACTGAATCGGGCGGATCGCCAGCGGCAGCCCCGTCGCCTTGCGGAAGGCCTTTTGGTAATCCTGAAAAATCTGCGTTTCTTCCAGCAAACTTGCAGCCCGACGCGCAGCCGCTGGAGAGTTCTCACGAGCAACTTTGGCATCGTCGAGATTATTAGCAAATTTCATAGAGGTAAATAAGAAGAATTGCGCAGTCTTGGTCAGTATATGCGGAGACAATCTAGAGAGGGTTATGAGAAAATCAACCCATGAATAAACGTCTCGTCAGCTACCTGCGGGACAACCGGGATCACATTATCGAGAACTGGTTGACCGAGAGCGACCTACCCCCGCCCGTCGTGAATAGCGACAGCGAGGGCTCGGTGCCCGTGGTCTTTCTGGAAGAAGTGTTTGATCATGTTTTGGGCCGCATCGGTGGACGCGAGGCCGTCAACCTGCTCGCTGGCGAATCCCCCCGTATGCACTTGCAAGATATTTTGGGCGTCACCTGCGCCTGCCAAACCGAGCGTGAGCGCGGCTACGTCTGTGTGGAGCTTCACGAGGCCGGCGTCCGCGCATTTGGCGCTGTATTGTCCGACAACTGGGACACCCAGCACGAGTTCACCGACTTCGACCGCGAGCAATCCCTGCGCCTCATCAACGAAGCCCTCGCCTGGATTTTTGGCCAGGAGATCTTCCGCTGCCCCCACCGCATCGGCAAGGACGACTGCCCCTTTTACCTCAACTAACTTTCACCCATGGAAATTTTAATCTTAACCGTGTTTCTGAGCACGCTGCTCGCCGGCTTCTTCCTGTTCCTCTTTTGGCGGGACCGGAAGTCTGAAACGCACCGAAGCCTGGAGCAGGAGTCCCTGCGCCCATTCGCCGCTGAAAAACCCGTAGAGGCCATTCGCAAGTGAGTACTACAACCCGCACCGCAACCACCACCATCGAATACGACGACAAGTCGGTCCGCTGGTTCCTGATCGCATCCATCGTCTGGGCCTTGGTTGGCTTGAGCGCCGGCGTTCTCGTCGCGTCTCAGCTCAACTTCTTCCAGATGAATTTCAACATGGAGTGGCTGACCTTCGGGCGCCTGCGTCCGCTCCATACCAACGCGGCGATCTTCGCCTTCGTCGGCAACATGATGTTTGCCGGCATTTATTACTCCACGCAGCGCCTTTGCCGTTGCCGACTCGGCAATGACTTGCTGACGAAGATTCACTTCTTCGGCTGGCAGCTCATCATCGTGCTCGCGGCGATCACCCTGCCCCTCGGCTACAGCCGCGGTAAGGAATACGCCGAGCTCATCTGGCCGATCAATATCCTGGTCGCCGTCATCTGGCTCGTCTTCGCCGCAAACTTCTTTTGGACGCTGGCCAAGCGCAACGAAAAGAGCCTCTACGTCGCGATCTGGTTCTACATCGCAACCATCGTCACCGTGACGATGCTGTACGTGGTCAACCACCTTTCGCTGCCGACCAGCTTCCTGCACAGCTACCCGATCTTTGGCGGCGTGCAAGACGCCCTCGTCCAATGGTGGTATGGGCACAACGCCGTGGCGTTCTTCTTAACGACGCCGATCCTCGGCATCATGTATTACTTCGTGCCAAAGGCGGCGGGACGCCCGGTTTACTCCTACCGTTTGTCCGTCATCCACTTCTGGTCGCTGGTGTTCATTTACATCTGGGCCGGTCCGCACCACCTGCTCAACACCGCCCTCCCCGGCTGGCTCCAAACGCTGGGCATGCTCTTCAGCCTGATGCTCTGGGCGCCGTCTTGGGGCGGTATGCTCAACGGCCTGCTGACACTCCGTGGAGCCTGGGACAAGCTTCGCACCGATCCGGTCATTAAGTTCTTCGCCGCAGGCGTGACGTTCTACGGCATGGCCACCTTTGAAGGCCCGCTGATGTCGATCAAGTCCGTCAACGCGCTCTCCCACTATTCAGACTGGACCATCGGACACGTGCACGGCGGCACCCTCGGCTGGAATGGCTTCATGGCAGCCGGCATGACCTACTGGCTCGCGCCGAGACTTTGGAATACAAAGCTTTACTCGCAGGGCATGGCCAACCTCCACTTCTGGCTGGGCATGGTCGGCATCCTCCTTTACGTCGCAGCGATGTGGGTATCGGGCATCACGCAGGGCCTCATGCTCAACGACACAATCGAGCAAGGCACCCTGCTGAAATACCCGAACTTCCTCGACACCCTGCAAGCCATTCGCCCGATGATGCTCTTCCGTCTGATTGGCGGTGGCCTTTACCTGACGGGCTTCTTCATGCTGGCCTTCAACATCTACAAGACGGTCAAGAGCGGTTCGCCGGTTAACGGCACCGTCGAGGTCGAGTCGGCCATGCAGGAAATGACTGGCGACGAAAAGAAGTTCCGTGGCTACCTCAACCCACCGGTTATCTACAGCGTGCTGATCCTCGGTTCGGCTGCGATGTTGATCTTCGGCAAGGGCCCGGTCTTCCTCGTCGGCGTATTCTTTACCGGTGTCTTCACCCTGGCGGCGATCTCGCACTTCGAGTTCAGCGGTGCCAAGTGGAGCGAGTGGTATGACCAGCTCCTAGAGCACGGCCTCACCTTTACCGTGCTGACCATCATTGCGGCAGCCATCGGCGGCGCCGTGCAGATCATCCCCACCGTCACCGTGCAGCGCGCAAGCAACATTGAGGGCCGTTTGCAAATTGCCTACACGCCGCTCGAGCTCACCGGCCGCGACATCTACGTGAGTGAAGGTTGCTACAACTGCCACTCGCAAATGATCCGCACCATGACACCCGACATCCTCCGCTACGGCGACTACTCGCGCCTCGGTGAATCGATTTACGACCACCCGTTCCAGTGGGGCTCCAAGCGCACCGGCCCGGACCTCGCCCGCGAAGGCGGCGACATCCAGAAGGGCGCCGAGCTCATGCGCGTGGGCAAGCGCTCCAACGACTGGCATTACCTCCACCTCGTGGACCCACGCCAAGTCTCCGATGGCTCCAACATGCCCAACTACGATTGGCTGCAATTCAAGGACGCCAAGACCGGCACGCTCATGTCGAAGATCAACGCCATGCGCATGCTCGGTGTCCCCTACGACATCGGTCTGTCCGAAGAAGAAGTCATGGCTGAATACAATCTGCAGGCCCAGGAAATCGTCGACGACCTCGCTGCGAGCGGCGTCTTCGTCGAGAAGGAAAAGCAGATCGTCGCCGTCATTGCTTACCTGCAAAAACTCGGCGCGTTCGAGATGACCAACGAAAAGAAAAAGCAGGAAAAAGAAGAGGCAACCCACCTCCCCTTTGAATCCGTCGCCACCGCAACACCAGCTAACAACTAACCCAGCAAAGTTATGTTCAAGCGCATCGTTTACGACAACTGGACCAACATCGTCCCCGTTCTTTCCTTCTGGCTGACCTTTGGCGTGTTCATCGTCATCACCGTCCGCGCCCTGTGCTTCAAGAAGGACTTCGTTGACCACATGGGCAACCTTCCGCTCGAAGACGACACCCCGGAAACTGAAACAAAAGCATGAGCCACGAACCACCTTCAGTTAAACAAGAGGACCTGCCGAAAGGCGTCGTCCTCAAGGAGCATACCTACGACGGCATTCAGGAGTATGACCAACGCTTGCCGCGCTGGTGGCTCATCACGCTATATGGCGCCATGCTGTTTGCGGCCGCGTATTTCCTGGTCTATCAGTATTACTCTGGATCGCAAAGTAACCAGGAGCGCGTCGAAGATCAGATGAAGCAAATCAACGCCATTCGCCTCGCCAACTCCATCGACGTCACCAACAACGATATGTTCTGGGATATGAGCAAGAACTCATCGTTCCTCACGGCAGGCGAAAAGACGTATCAGTCCAACTGTGTCCCCTGCCACGGCGCCGACCTGAAGGGCGGCATCGGCTTCAACCTCGTCGACGGCGAGTGGGTCCACGGAGCCAAGCCATCCGACATCTACACGACAGTGTTCGACGGCGTGCCCGACAAGGGGATGCAGGCCTGGGGCCCCGTCCTTGGCCAAAAGCAGATCACCGAAGTCGTCGCCTATGTCATGAGCAAAAACGACGAGGCTACCCTGCGCGCTGCTGGCGAATAAAAACAACACCGCATGTCCGCCCCCGCCGCCAACAAGAAACCGATTCGCGAGTCCGTCACGACGATCAACCAAGACGGCTCGCGCTTCTTTCTGCACCCGGCGGATGTGAGCGGTAAGTTTACTTTGCTTCGCAGAGTAACCGCCGTCCTGCTCATCCTGGTTTACATCGCCCTGCCGTGGATTCCAATCAACGGATACCCGGCGGTGTTCCTCGATGTCGCGTTGCGGCGCTTCCACTTGTTCGGGCTGACCTTTGCCGCGCAAGACCTCTGGATGATGTTCTTCTTCATCACCGGCCTTGGGTTTTCGCTGTATGTCATCACCTCGCTCTTTGGCCGCATCTGGTGCGGCTGGGCCTGCCCGCAAACGGTGTTTCTAGAGCACGTTTACCGCCGCATCGAGCGCATTATCGAAGGCGATCACACCGCCCGCAAAAAACTGGACCGCAAAGACTGGGACGCCCACAAAGTCACCTTGCGCGTCATCAAGCACTCGCTGTTCATCATTGTCTCGCTGCTCATTGCGCACATTTTCCTCTCCTACTTTGTGTCGATCAAGCAGCTGTATGTGTGGATGACGCATAGCCCGCTGGAGCACTGGACTGCATTCCTGTTCGTCTTCATCGCCACAGGGATTATCTATTTCAACTTCTCGTGGTTCCGCGAGCAGCTCTGCCTCGTCATCTGCCCGTATGGTCGCCTCCAATCCGCGCTGATCGACGATGACTCCATCGTCATCGGCTACGATGAAAAACGCGGCGAACCCCGCGGCCCGGCCAAGAAGACCGACATCGGCGACTGCATTGACTGCCGCCGCTGCGTGCAGGTTTGCCCCACCGGCATCGACATCCGCCAAGGCCTGCAAATCGAGTGCATCGGCTGCTCGAACTGCATCGATGCGTGCGATGCGATCATGGCCAAACTCGGCCGCGAAAAAGGCCTCGTCCGCTACGACTCGATGAACGGACTCAGCGGCCAAAAGACGCGTATCATTCGCCCGCGTTTGTTCCTCTACGGCTTCCTCATGCTACTCGGCCTCGCCGCAATGAGCTTCTCAGCAACCAAGCTCAAGAGCGCGAACATGAATGTTGTCCGCATGACCGGCTCGCCCTACTTCATCACGGACACCGGCCTGCGCAATCAATACATGGTCCGCATCATCAACAAGACCGACAGCGAGCAAACTTACACCATCCTCGCCACTGCCGAAGGCCACCCAGTCACCGTCGCCGGCAACGAGGAGGCAATCAGCGTCGAGTCCTTGGGCGAGCTCGTTCAACCGATCATCGTGACCATTTCCAAAGACAACTACGCTGGCAAATTTCCCGTGACCATTGCACTGCTCTCAGCCGATGGCGAAACCATCATAACCCGTGAGACCGAATTCCTCGGCCCCGATCCACGCCTCTTCCAAGAACATGAGTCAGCAACCGGAAAAGAATAAAAAGGGCATCAAGCTCTCGCTGTGGATTCCGGTGACGCTTGCCTTCATCTTGCTCATCGCCGCGTGGACCACGCTCATCGTCATCGCGAAAAAGCACCCCACCGAGATCGTTCCGCTCGAAGAGCCCGTCGCCCAACAAACCACCACCGACCAAGCAGAGTAGCCTGCCATGGCCACCACCAGCAAGAAGACCCACTGCGAACATTGCGGCACGCCCTTCCAGCCCAAGGCTGAGGAACGGTTCTGCTGCCACGGTTGCGCGTATGTCTATCAGCTCTTGCACGACGTGGGCTTCACGCGATTCTATGATTTAAAAGGCAGCCAGGCCACGCCGCCTGTCGGCTCGCGCGCGTTTCGCACCATCGACGCCGTCTGGCTCAAAGAGGCTGTCGACAAAGCCGAGGCCGAGGCCACCGGCCCAGTCGCCGAGCTCGCCTTCGGCATCCGCGGCATATCCTGTGTCGGCTGCGTGTGGCTAATCGAAGCGGTTTACGACGCCCAACCCGGCTCAATTTCGATCAACATCGATGCGCGCACCGGCGCGATCCGCCCACGTTGGGAAGTCGGCCAATTCGACGCCGTACTCTTTGCGCGCGAGTTGCAAAAGCTAGGCTACGAAGTCGTACCCGAGCCAGACAAGTCCGCGAAAACAAGCTCCTCGCGCGACATCGCCTACCGCATCGGCATCAGCGGCTTCTTCCTGCTCAACACCATGCTCTTCACCCTGCCAGCCTACCTCGGCATGGAGGAGGATTATTTTCTCGCGCCACTTTTCCAACTGCTTGGCGCGCTTTTTGCCACGCTCAGCTTAGCCGTGGGTGGCAGTTATTTCTTCCGCCGCGCTGCGAAAGCTTTGCAACACAAAGTATTGTCGATCGACTTCCCGATCGCGCTCGGCTTGGGCGTTGCCTACATCGGCTCCATGCTGGGTTGGCTCAGCGGCGCGGCCAACCTGATCTATTTCGATTTCGTTGCGACCTTTGTTTTCCTCATGCTCGTGGGGCGCTGGCTGCAGGAGTTTGCGCTGGAGAAAAATCGCCAGCATCTGAACAAGCGCCACGCCGAGAACCAATACGTCACCGCCTTTGGAGGGCCCGATGACGGCGCGCGCAAGCCGATTGAATCCGTCAAGCGCGGCGACTCGTTTATCGTCGCTCCGGGCGAAATCAACCCCGTGGCCGCGCGCCTCCACGCCAACGCCTCCTTGAGCCTGGAATGGATTAACGGCGAGCCGGATCCCGTCGCCTGGGAAGCCCAGCAGGTCGCGCCCGCAGGCGCCGTCAATGTGGGCCTCAACGCCGTCGCACTGACCGCCGAAGAATCCTGGGCCGACAGCCTGCTCGCTCGCTTACTCGAACCACCCAAGGATAATTTTCACGCCAAGCGGCTTCAGCGCGTGCTCACGATTTACATCAGCGTGGTCATCGCCACATCGATTCTCGGCGGCGCAGGCTGGTTGATTGCGGGCGGTGGGTTAATCAACGCTCTACAAGTGTTCATCTCGGTGCTGATCGTTTCCTGCCCGTGCGCCATCGGCGTTTCGCTGCCGATGACCGACGAACTTTGCCAGACAAAGTTACGACGCCTCGGGCTCTTCGTTCGCGACCACAGCATCTGGGAACGCTTGCGCCAAGTCCGCACCGTCGTCTTTGACAAGACCGGCACGCTCACCCTCGAAACGCCGCGCCTGACGAACGCCGGCATCCTCGACCGCCTCAGCAGCCTCTCCACCCTCGCGCTTCATCGCCTGGTGGAAAACAACCTGCATCCCGTCGCGCGCTCCATCCGCGAAAGCCTGCTCCTGCGCTACCCATCGCTGCAGCTCCAGGCAGTGCCAGCGGTCAATCAGGAGACCGTGGGCCAAGGCGTTTACTTCATCACCAACGACGGCGACTGCTGGAGCCTCGGGAAACCCGAATGGTCTCCCCTGCACGAATGCCAAGATACTTTGCATGGCAAAGTTAGCGGTGCCAGCGAGCTCCGCTGCAACGGCCAACTCATCACCACTTTCCGCTTCGAAGAAGACATCCGCGATGACGCCCGCGAGGCCATGGACTGGCTGAAGCGCAAACACTACGACATCGCGATCCTCAGTGGCGACGCCCAGGCGAACGTCGGCCGCATTGCCAAACTCCTCGGCATCGATGAGCCCCAAGCCCGCGCCCAATGCTCCCCCGACGCCAAGGCGGACTGGATCGGTGAGTTCGCTCCCGACTCCGCGCTGATGATTGGCGACGGTGCCAACGACCGTCTGGCCTTCGACCGCGCCATTTGCCGCGGCGCTCCCATCGTTGACCGTAGTTTGCTCGAAGCCTCGGCAGATTTCTTTTTCTTTGGCCGCAGCATTGGCTGCCTGCCGGATTTATTTCGCTTGGCTAATCAGCGACGCCAAGCCGTCAACGCAATCTTCGCGCTGGCGATCATTTACAACGTCGTGGCGGTTTCAATCTGCCTGGCTGGCGCGATGCACCCACTGCTCGCGGCCATCCTCATGCCGCTCAGCTCCATCGTTACGCTGATTACGCCGTGGTTCTGGCTGAGCCGGTAAGTAGAATCGCCTTCCAGCCACTTTTTTTCCAGTTGGATTCGGCAAAGCGGCAAGATGCCGCTTCTACGGATTGCATCCCTCTCACTCAGCAAACGAATCCATTAACACCCAAATTAGCGTGCTTAATACGCGAAAATTTCTTTATAATCTGCTTGTGTCAGTAGCCATTCTGCTATTCATTTTCCTTATACACCTCTTGCCATGAATAAAGTTATCTTTAATAACAATGTCTTGCGCGACGGCCACCAGAGCCTCGCCGCTACGCGCATGCGGACCGAGCAGATGCTGCCGGTCTGTGAGGATCTCGATGCCCTCGGCTTTGGCGCGCTGGAAACTTGGGGCGGTGCGACGATCGACTCCGGCCTCCGCTTTTTGGACGAATTCCCCTTCGACCGCCTCGACGCCCTCAAGAAGGCCTGCCCCAAGACCCCGCACATGATGCTGCTGCGCGGTCAAAACATCGTGCAATACGCGCACTTCCCCGACGACGTCGTCACGGCGTTCGTCAAGATGTCCGCCAAGCACGGCATGAACATTTTCCGCATCTTCGACGCGCTCAATGACCCGCGCAACATGAAGACCGCGATCGAGGCCACCAAGGCCGCCGGCGCTCAGGCTCATGGCACCATTTGCTACACCACCAGCCCCGTGCACACGACCGAGAAGTTCATCGAGCTCGGCATTCAGCTGGAAGAAATGGGCTGCGACGCCATCGTCATCAAAGACATGGCTGGCCTGATCCCCCCGATGCACGCCCAGGCGATCATCAAGGGCCTCAAGAGCAAGATTAAGATCCCCGTCTGGATTCACACCCACGACACCGCCGGGCTCGGCGCCAGCACTTACCTGGCCGCCATCGATGCAGGCGTCGACGCAATCGACTGCTCGGTCACCCCGTTTGCCAACGGCACCGGCCAGCCGGACACCATCCGCATGCTCGCCCTGCTCAAGGAGCACGAGCGCTGCCCGGACTTTTCCCCGGAAGACTACGAGCGCCTCAACCGCATCAGCGCGCACCTCAAGGGAGCTTATAAGGAGCTGTCCGAGTTCACCTCGCACTCCAATGAAATCGTCGACAGCGACACCTTGCTCTATCAAGTCCCCGGCGGCATGCTCTCCAACTTCCGCACGCAGCTCGCGCAGCAGAAGATGGAAGACAAGTTCGACGAAGTCTTTGCCGAAATCCCGGTGGTCCGCGAAGCACTGGGCTGGATTCCGCTCGTCACGCCGACCTCGCAAATCGTCGGTATGCAGGCCTTCCTTAACGTAAAGTTCGGCCGCTGGAAGCAAATTTCCCCGCAAGCTGCGGACATCGCACTGGGTTATTACGGCACCTGCCCGGCCCCGGTCGATCCCGAGATCCAAAAGCTCGCCGCCAAGCAGGCCGGCAAGGAGCCGATCACCTGCCGCCCAGTCGACGCCCCTGGCGCGAAGCACAAGCACATGGAAGACCTCCGGAAAGAGCTCGAAGCAGCCGGATTGCCGAGCGACGACGAGCACTGCGTCATCCATGCCATGTTCCCCGCACAGCTGGCCACCCATTACGCGAACAAAAACAAGCCCAAGGAAGCCGCGCCCGCTCCGGCCCCGCAGCAAGCCACTGCCCCTGCCGCCGCACCGGCTGCATCCGCTGAGCCCGTCTCCGAAAACGCGCACCTCTATGCGCTGACGATCGACGGCAAGCGTATGGAAGTGTCCGTGGAAGAACTTTGATTATTCGCCGCCTTCAAGCCAATAATCTCTAGTCAAGAGTAGTAGTAAGAGTAGTATAAATAAGTAGTAGTAGCAGTAGTAGTAAGAAAAATGTCCATCGCAACCAAACGCGGAGATCAAGGTACGACCTCTTTGGTCTTCGGTCGCCGCGTGGCGAAAGATCATCCCCGAGTAGTCGCCTACGGGACGGTGGACGAATTGAACTCCGCTCTCGGCCTATGCCGCGCTCACGCAGCCGGCAGCCGAGCGCGCGAGTTCATTTTTTCTACCCAGCAAGAGCTGATCAGCCTCATGGCCGAGCTGGCCGTGGACAACACCGACCAGGATCGCTATCAGGAAAAAGCCAAGCACCCGATTACCGAAGACAACCTTGCGCGCCTCGATGCAATCGTCACAACGCTGGAATCTGAGTCCGGCGGTTTCGACGGCTGGATGCTCCCCGGAGAAAATCCCGCCCAAGCATTTTTCGACCAAGCCCGCAGCACCTGCCGCCGCGCCGAGCGCATGGTAGTGACTTTACAAGGCAAAGGAGGCATTGTCCGCCCGGTGTTATTACAATACCTCAACCGTCTCGCCGACGCCCTCTGGCTCCTCGCCCGCGAAGCCACCGTGAGCGACTCGGTGGACTGAGTCAGGCAAAATGCTCGACCAGGCGACAGAATTCGCCTAATTTGGCACTGTGCAAGCAGCACAGTTAGAGCTGTATCAGTCTAAACCGACTTCCAGCGCCCGCTGCCACCGCAATTTTCGGCAGAACTGAAGCCACCCCGCATTTTTGAGGGCTATAGCCACTTGATAAACTACCACAAAACCAACTCGCACTATTTTTGCATCTATTTTGCAATGCATATGCACCACTGGTGCATTTTCCGAAACACCAATATTCAAGTGGTAAAACATCTATAAAATTTTATATCGTTGTAAATGAGAGGCTTGCATTCTAACAAAAACAGATGGCATGCGTGTTGCTAAATTAATGGCAACCAAATTAGTTATCATGTATGCCGACCATCCAATCTCCGACTCAAACGAACAACAAGTTGCGGTGAGGACACGCAACGAACTGATCGAAGAATACTATCCGCTCGTTCGCACAATTGTGAACAGCATGCTCGCCCACTTGCCTCTCTGCGCCGATGCAGACGAATTGCACAGTGTGGGCGTTACCGGCCTGATCGCAGCCATTGACCGCTACGAGCCGCGCCACGCGAAGACCTTTAAGTCTTACGCCGGCACCCGTATTCGCGGCGCCATTCTCGACGAACTTCGTCGCATGGACGCCCTGCCTCGCACCCGCCGCGCCAAGGTCCGCAAAATGCGCGCCACTGTGGAGAAGCTGGAGCAGAAGCTGGGCCGCGCCCCGACCGACTCCGAACTGGCCGACGAGCTGAAGCTCACCACGAAGCAATACGAGAAGTTCCGCACCAGCGCCGAGCCCGTGATGTTTGTCTCGCTGGACCAAGGCCACAACTCGTCCAACGATGAGCAGCCCGACCTCCATGAGACCATCGCCGACGAGCGCACCGTACCAGTGTTGCAGCGCCTCGAGCACACCGAGATGATCGACGAAGTTTCGCAGCTCATCGAGTCCCTGCCCGAGCGTCAGCGCAACATCATCATCCAGTATTACTACGAGGGCAAGCGTCTCTCCGACATCGCCGAAGTTTACGGCGTGACCGAGGCCCGCATCTGCCAGATCCACAGCCAGGCGGTCGCCAAGCTCCGCCGATGCTTCCAAAAGATCGGCGCCGGAGCCAGCTTAGAAGAAGTAGAGGCCGCTAAGGTCTAAGAATCAAAAAAAATCTTTTCGCGATCGGGCGGCTAGTTGGAAACAATTAGCCGCTTTTCTTTTCTCAAAGATTGGTCCAATATCAGGGGAGATTAAATGACCAATAACCGCCAGGCTTTCATCGCGTCCGTAGTGCTGCACAGCATTGCGATTGGCGTGTTGGCGCTGTTCATCTTCATCGACCCACTACGCGCCGAGGAGAAACCGATCGTCCTGGAGCTGGTTTCACTGCCCGATGAAACGCCCGCGCCGGACGCCCCCACCCCACCAACCCCCACAACGCCCACGGTCGAAGAATTTAAAGTCAGCGAATCTCAGCACCGAAAGCTGCCGGACATCAATATTCCCGAGCCTCAACCCGAAGCGCCGCCTCCCGCGCCAAAACCGCCCGAGCCAGTCGTAACTCCCAAGCCGATCGAAAAGCCCAAGCCCAAAGCGGAGCCAAAGCCCGAGCCGCCGAAGCCGAAGATGACCAGCTTTAAGGATTTCCAGAAGAACCACGACATGCGCCCGAGCACGCCCACGCCGCCGAAGCCGCGCAGTTCCACAGTCGCACCTCAGATCAAGACAAATAAAATTTCGATCCAGCCATCGCAGATTGCGCCATCGACGGCCGCTGCGAATTCTTCTGTCGTTGCCAGCTACCAAAAGCGCCTCCGCGACGCCATCGAGCTTAATTGGGACCGCCCAGTCTCCGGTAGCGGCAACGAATACACCGAAATCCGCTTTCGCGTGTTCTCCAATGGCAGCATTGGCGAAATCAAGATTGTGCGCTCCAATGGCCCGTCCGCGTTCGTGTCATCTGTCCGCACCGCCGTGGCCACTCAAGTCTCCATCGGTGCCCGCCCCCAAGGCTGGGATGGCCTGATGACCATTACTTTCCGCCTCCGTTAATGCAGTTGCGCACTCCCAGAGCCGCATTTTGAGGGTTTACTTCAAGCGAACTTAAGTTACATTAATACGATGAACATGTTTCTAAACAGCCTGCCTTTGGCCATATTTGGCAACCTCCAGGGTTGGGAAATCCCCCTGTTGGTGATCTTTGGCCTCATCATTTTTGGCGGCAAAAAGCTTCCGGAGTTTGCCCGCGGCGCGGGTCAGGCCATCCGTGAGTTTAAGAAGGCTTCCAAAAGCGCGGAAGACACCTTCAAGCAAGCCATGAATGAAGAGGACGAAGCTGCCGAAAAGCCGAAGAACGCAGCCGAACCCAAGCCCGAAGAAGCCGCCAAGGCTTAAAGCCAGCCGCATGCAGCACATTTGCTCATTGGGACTCATCCTGTTGAGCACGCTGATCCTACGCGCCGAAACCACCGTCGGCATTTACGGCGGGGTGCAAAAACCCGGCAAATACTCACTGGCCGAAGGCGAAGGCCTGATCGAACTCGTCCACCAAGCAGGCGGTTTCCTCCCTGGCAGCGGCGGCGATCAAGTCAAGATTGTCACCCCAAACACAGATGGCCGCAAAGCGATTCGCATCGTGGATACGCTCCAACTCGTCGACACCGGGCAGGAGCTTATACTACCCATCAATGCTACTGTTTTCGTCTCATCCTGCGTAGGCTTGGGCATAGGAGGGCTCTGGGACGAAAAACTCGCGCAATACAATGACGCCGTTGCCCGCTTTGCAGAGGCAAAAGAACGCCCAAACGACGCGCCCAGTCCACCAAACAACACTAATTCTAACAAGAGCGACCATTAGATTTGCTTAACAGCCAAGGAGTTGCGCAAAGTTCACGCCCCTTGGGTAAGTTTCGTCTTGCAGGCTTGGCGGGGGCGCCGAGAATTGTCCGCCCTATGGCCACTGTAAAGACTGTATCCGACGTCAATCTAGCCGGTAAGCGCGTACTCGTACGCTGCGACTTCAACGTTCCGTTCGACGCGGAAGGCAAGATCTCTGACGACACCCGCATTGTCGGCGCCCTCCCGACCATCAAGCACCTCGTCACCCAAGGCGCGAAGGTTATCTTGTGCTCGCACCTGGGCCGCCCGAAGGGTGAAAAGAACCCGAAGTTTACGCTGGCGCCCGTCGCCGTCGAGCTCGCCAACCAGCTCGGCTCACCCGTAACTTTTGTCGAAGACTGCATCGGCGAGCCAGTGAAGGCAGCGGTGGACGCCATGAGCGACGGCGACGTCGTCCTGCTCGAAAACGTGCGCTACTACGCCGGCGAAGAGAAGAACGATCCCGAGTTCGCCAAGCAGCTCGCTTCCGTGGCTGACGCCTACGTCAACGACGCTTTCGGCACCGCCCACCGCGCCCACGCCTCCACTGAAGGCGTTGCCCACCTCGTTGACACCAAGGTCGCCGGCTTCCTCATCGAGCGCGAGCTGGAATACCTCGGCGAAAAGACCACCACGCCCGAGCGTCCGTTCGTTGTGATCCTCGGCGGTGCCAAGGTTTCCGACAAGATCACCGTGATCGACTCCCTCCTGGAAAAGTGCGACACCATGCTGATCGGCGGCGCCATGGCCTACACCTTCGCCCTTGCCAACGGCAAGAAGGTTGGCGACTCCCTGTCCGAGCCGGACAAGGTTGAAACCGCCAAGGAAGCCATCGCCAAGGCTGAAGCCAAGGGCGTGAAGCTCCTCCTTCCCGTCGACAACCTCATCACCAACAAGCTCGACTTCGGCGCTGGTGAAGTGGGCGACGTCAAGGTTGTCTCCGGCGACATCGAAGACGGCTGGGAAGGCGTGGACATCGGTCCCGACACCATCAAGCTTTACGAAGACGCCGTGAAGAGCGCCAAGACCGTTCTCTGGAATGGCCCAATGGGCGTCTTCGAAATCAAGGCCTGCGCTCAAGGCACCTTCGCGGTGGCCGAAGCCGTGGCCAAGGCTGACTGCTGCTCCATCATCGGTGGCGGCGATTCCGTCAAGGCCATCAAGAAGAGCGGCCAGGGCGACAACGTGAGCTTCATCAGCACCGGTGGCGGCGCTTCCCTCGAATTCCTCGAAGGCAAGACCCTCCCGGGCGTGGCTGCACTCGAAACCAAGTAAACTACACTTTACCATGTCAAACAGCAGAAAATACCTGATCGCAGGCAACTGGAAGATGAACAAGACGTCGGCTGACGCCGAAGAGCTGATCAAGGCCATCCTCCTGGAACTCGGCGACAAGAACGGCGTAGGCGTTGTCGTCTGCCCGCCCTACACCTCGCTCGAAACCGGCGCGAAGGTCCTCAGCGAATGCAGCAATGTCCAGCTCGGCGCGCAGAACATGCACGCAAAGCCCAGTG
This sequence comes from Cerasicoccus maritimus, assembly GCA_031296935.1. GTDB lineage: Bacteria > Verrucomicrobiota > Verrucomicrobiia > Opitutales > Cerasicoccaceae > Cerasicoccus > Cerasicoccus maritimus. The sequence goes on along the minus strand of JAVDPD010000002.1, from coordinate 285,394 downwards.
GCGCCTACACCGGCGAAATCTCCGCTGCGATGCTGCGTCAGCTTTACGTAAGCTTCGTCATCCTCGGCCACAGCGAACGCCGCGAATACTTCAAGGAAACCGACGCCGAGATCAACGAGAAGCTCCTCGCTGCCCTCGAAAGCAACCTCAAGCCGATCCTCTGCGTGGGCGAAACCCTCGAAGAGCGCGAAGCTGGCGACACCCTGAAGGTCGTGGAAACCCAACTCCTCGGCGGTCTCGTCGACGTGCCGGCTGACAAGGCTGAGCAAGTCGTCGTCGCCTACGAGCCTGTTTGGGCCATCGGCACCGGCAAGACGGCTACGCCCGAAATGGCGCAGGAAGTCCACGCCGCGATCCGCGTGCTGCTGCGTGACCGCTTTGGCAAGGCAACCGGCGACAAAATCCGCATCCTTTACGGCGGCTCCATGAAGCCCGAAAACGCCGACGGCCTCCTCGCCAAGGAAGACATCGACGGCGGCCTGATCGGTGGCGCATCCCTCGACGCAAAATCCTTCATCAAATTGGTAGAATCTGCCGCCAAGGCTGGTGCCTAGGCACGGAATTCGCTACATATTTTAGCAACGCCGCAGCTCCCAACCGGGCTGCGGCGTTTTTTATTATCTCAATTCTTCCTACTACATTTTCCGTCCGAAAAATGATGCATTTCCATTACTGCGTTATTGATTAATGATATCGACTTATTAGCTTTCGCTTATGGCCTATCAAACTACTTGGGAGCCAACAGGTTTCATCATGCGGTTCACCGGTGACATTACCGGCGAGGAAATCGATGAAGCCAACGAATGCTTTTTCCGCGACCCACGCAGTGACAGCGCTCGCTTCCAACTAGTTGACTTAAGCCAAATAACCAGCGTCGACATCAGTGTGCAGGACATGGCGCGCACCGCTGCTTACGATCTGGGTGCCAGCCGCTCCAATCCCCGCATCAAACTCGCCTTTGTTTGCACCTACGCCCCCATGACGAAGGCAGTGGAAGAGTATATTCGCGTCTCCCGCAGCCTGAAATCCAGCTGGCGATTCGCCATTTTCGAAGACGAAGCCAGTGCCCGCGAATGGGCGGAAATTTAAAGCACTGGCCAAGCATACGCACGTCGATGACAGAGCTTCGCCCTCCAGCGGAGTCCACATTTGCACAAAGTACAAATCCTCCGGTCCGGCGGGACGCTGGTTAGGTGCGTAGAAGGTTGAAGCGTCGTGGGTCGAGGAATTGATCCAGCACCGCCGTGTGCGACATGCGCTCCAATGGCTCGACCGGGGAGTTCGCGACCTTAGCGTAAATCGCAGCTAGGTTTTGACCGTAGCGCTCAAGGTTGAAATTCTGCGCGATCACCTCGCGGTTTGCCGCCACGCAATCTGCGGCCGAAGCGATGCCCAGCTGTTGCGGCGCTACCACGCTGCGCAGCGACGGGTCGGCCTGCACGCGCGCGATGACTTTCTCCTGCAAAGCTTCCGAAAGGCGGCCAAACTCAATGCGATCACCGTCGGTCATCGCGTCAAAGGCATTGTCGATTGCTTCCAGCGGCAAATCGCGATTATAGGCGTCGTAGTAGTCGCACAGCGCATGCGCCAGCACATCGCGCACCTCACCGACGCCCACCCAATCAATAGGAACCATCAGGCGATCGTATAGCGAGCCAAGGTCGACGTCGGTGTTCGTGAAGTCGCAAGTGATGTCGCTCAGGTTGCGGCCCACCAGCGGCTTGCCAAAAAGATAGGGTTCCAAAAACGCCAAGCCGAAGCCTTCGGCGACGCTCGTGGTAATGATGGCATCGGCACTGGACATCAGCTCCGGAAACGACAGCGTCACGGATTCGCCCAGTGCAAAACGAACGGGCAAACTCAGCTCACCCGCAAACTCCATCCAGCGATTGTAGACTGGCAATGCCGTGGGATTAGCTGGCGTGAGCGTCGTCGCAAACGTTTCGCCTCCTTCCGAAAGTGCGGCCCACAGAAGCAGCTCGCCCAGGTTTTTTCGGCGAATCGCCCGCGTTGGATACAAGATCAGTTTGCGTTCCTCAAAGCCCGCTAATGTCGCGCGCTCAGCCGACAGCTCGGGTACGGAAATCGGGTTCGGGACCAGGTGCAAGCTTTGTGATGCAAAGCCACTTTGCGATAGAAAGCTCAAGTCTCGGGAATTGAGCAAACCGTAGTGCACCTGCGAGGCCTGCGGGTAAAGCAGATCCATGTTGGTCGTTTGCGAAGCTATAGCCGCGTAGTTGCCCGGGCGCCCGTCTTCCGCAAAGTCATGGATCTGAAGCAGCACCGGCGTTTCCTGAGCCAGCCGGTCAACCACCTGCGGCATCGCCATGTTTTTGCCCAGGCAGTGGTTGTGAATGTGCCACACATCCGGCTCGCTGCCCAACGCCTCACGCGCGGCCTGCTTCAACGAAAACCACAGCGCACCGGGATCCGGTTTTTCATTGGCCTGCGTGTAACCCAAACCAGGCACCACAGCAGTCAGCATCGGCGAATCCCCCATGTAGGGCTCACCCGCCAAAGCAACTATTTCCACGCCCTTCCCCACAAGGGAAGCATACGCATTCTCAACCACACGGGTGACCCCGCCTGGCTTCAGGTGGTAATGAACGATCGCAACTTTCATCGGGTAACGCGTATAAGCACGTGCCTCAGTTCCTAGTGCTTAGTGCTTGGTTCGCAAACGTTAATGCAAATTACGCATTTTTTTACGCAGCGGTGACATTCAACACTTGAACCAATCAAGCACTAAGAACCAGGCATCAGGAAACGCTAATAGCCCATCTTTTCGCGGTATTGCGGGATGTCGATCATCGGAGGGCGTTCCTCTTCCACGATGTCGTGGCAGATCTGCTCGTATTGCTGATCAACAGCCTGGAACTGCCGCAAGATATTGTGCATCTCCGGCAAATTACCCTCCATGCCCATGCCTTTCATGCGCCCAAGGAAACTCTGCAAAATACCGAAGCTCATCTTGCCCAGCGAGAGGGTTTCCTGGTTGCGGTGCACGCGTTTATCGAGGTCGGTCTGGCCGAACGCTTCGAGCCCCCACTCCTTGTAAACGTCCATGATGTGCGATGTCTCAACGCCGTAGCCAATCGGGAACGGCAGGCGTTCCAGCACGTGGCGGCGAACGGCGTATTCGCCGGAGAGCGGTTGCACGAGGCCGGTCAGTTCCGGGTAGAACAGCGAGAACAGCGGGCGCACCAGAATCTCCGTCACGCGGCCACCGCCCGACGGGCGAATGCCTTGCGAAAATGCCAACGGGCGATCGTAGAACGCCTTCACGTAGCTCATCTCCGGGCGGTAAAGCAGCGGCGCAACAAGGCCGTAGCAGAAGCGCGGGTGGATGTTTTTAATGTCGGCGTCGACATAGCAAATGATGTCGCCCTTGAGTTGGTGGATCGCCTTCCAGAGGTTCTCCCCTTTGCCGCGCTTGTGGCCTTGCTCGGGCAAAATATCGCCCGCGAAATACACGTCCGCGCCAAACGACGAGGCGACTTCCAGCGTCTTGTCCGTCGAGCCGGAGTCGATCACCGCAATCTCGTCAACGAGCGGGTAGCGCTCCATCAGCTCCGAACGGAAGATGACGATTTCTTTGCCGATCGTGGACTCCTCGTTGAGCGTCGGGATGCACAGGGAGATCGTCAGCCCAGTCTTTTCCTTTTGTTTCAAGAGCTCCAGTTGGTCAAAGAACTGGCTATGGTGAAACGTGTTAGATTTAATCCATTTATCAAGCTTCGTCGACATCGCAAAGTCCTCCATCTATTGCTTGCAGCAGGGTGATGAGCTGAGCCAGACCAGTAAAGATGGGCTCGATCTCAACAGTTTCATTGTAGTCGTGGCGGTGCTCGCCTTTGGTCAGGCCAATGACCAGCGAGGGGACGTCGCGGCCGAGCAAGGCGCTCAGCTCGCCGGTGGACGGCGCGGCGTGCTCTTCCACGTCGAGCTCCTTCAGGATGCGGCGGGCGCTGCGAACCAACGGATGCGCAAAATTAATCGAAACGTTATTACGGTATCCAACCTTATTGAGGACTGCCTTCGTGCCCGACATGGCGTTGGCCTCGGCAACCACGCCTTCGATGGCTTCATAAATTTCACTGGCCATCCCCACACCCTCACTGCGAATTTCGAAGCGCAAATGTGCATCGCGGGATGCAGTGTTATATGTGGTGCCCGCGTAAATCGAGCCCAGAATCAGCTGCGTCACAGGGTCCTGCGGCAGCGGTATCTCGAGCATTTTAGTGACCACGCGATTTAAAATATGAATTGCGCCGCCGGAAGCCAGGCCAGTGGCGCCGCGCTTCGTGGTGATGTCGATCGTGCCGCGGATCACACCCAGCGAACTGTAGCTGAGGCGCCCCAGCGTACCGCCTTCACAAAGGACTCCGGCGCGCAGCGCCAGCTGATTGTTATCAAGGAAGAAGCGCATGCCTTCGATGTCGCCCTTGCCCATGCTGCGGGTTGACCCCAATAACACCAGGTTGTCATTCAGCTCGATGCCAAGCTGCTCCAAGAGCGTGGGCAGCGTGGCCACCGCCGCTAAGCCCAGTGAGTTATCCATGATGCTCGGGCCCATAATGCTATTCGGACTCACCGACACTGCATGGTCTACAGACCGCGAGAAAGGCGTGTCCAGGTGCGCAGAAACGAGGATGTTCCGCTTGCCCGACTTGCCCTGGTGAATGCCCGCCGCGTTGCCCAGCTCATCTGTCGACACATTGTGACAACCGGCCTCGATAAGGCGGTCCATCATGAAGCGGGCTCGATCAGCCTCTTCAAATGTGTGCGAAGGAATTTCGCTAAACATCACGGCATTGGCCAATAGCAGTTCACGACGCGCAGCGAGCCGCTCACGCAAGTCTGGCAAGGCGTCGATTAGGTCTTTCATTGGTTCAGCCATAAGTGGTGCCTTAAACTATCGCGCTAAATCTGCGGGCGACAAATGTTTTTTATCGCTTGGTAAAAATGCCGACTCTTATTTAGCATTCAAGCTACCGCATGCCACCCACTCCAATGGGCACTTCGACTACCACCCATGAGCGGACCGCGAAGCCCTTACCGGTGATTCAATCGACACTACCCCCCAAAAACGCCCCCACAAGTCGTTGATAATCAAGGCGAGTTAATAGTCACTCGTGCTCACTAGCTCTCACTATTAATATTCTTATGTTCATATAAAAAGATTGCGGAAGGCGGGTTTTAGTCTATGCTTAGAAACGATACTCAAAAAGTGGGGCTGGCGCGTCCCGAACGGGCAGCGTCATCCTACTTGAAGGTAGGGGCGGTTGCCTTCAACCGTCCGCCACACATGAATAGCCAACCGGATGAAACCGGATGGTTGAGGGCACCCGTCCCTTCCACTAAACATCCTAACAATCCAATTTTCCAACTAACCATCCACCATCACTGCCATGTGTTATCCCAGTAATTTCCACCGCGCACTGCCGCCTTCGGGCGAGCCTTAGCCAGCGCCCAGACCGGCTGCGTTTCGACGCACATTGCCGGACCAATTTTGTGCTGCCACCCAGTCTGTGCAACTGCGAGCGCGGCGTTGGGGCCTGCGGGCCTTAAACAAACTTTGCCATGCAACGTTGAGCTAACTTTTCGATGCAGAGCTTACGCCAATGCCGCCCCGGTTGATGCCACGCAGAACATTCGGGTCACAAGCGCGAATCCACGACTCTTACCCACGCATGAAACCTGCGCGTGTGCTTTCCGCAGCCATAGCGCCATTTTCAAGCACGAGTCACTTGCCTGCGCCAGACCGGCGACCGGGCAGAATGCTTCATGTTCTTTCACAGATTTTACCGACCGACTCGCCCCCCCCTCCGACAGGAGAATCAGAATGATTGAGAGCCGATTATCGATGCGGCCCGCCTAACCTTTTATTTCCAGACACTCCATTAGAAAAAAATCAAATAGATAAAATTTTCTGCCGGGATTAACCCTCCGTTAATCTTAGACCTGCTAAAGTGCACTCGTCTGTTCAACGCAGGCTGAGCTAAGAAAGGTGCAAGCGACGCATTTGACTGAACTCGTCCTAATTTGAATAGCTAGCAGTAGTAGGAAACACATGTCCGTTTTATAGCGTGACAAACGCGCCCCCTCGCAAGGGGCGCGTTATTTTTTAAAGTAATCACCTCTCCCCTATAAAAACAGGAGCTTGCCTGTTCCCTGCCATCAGTCTAATCGCAATACGCACGAGAGGCGTTTTAAACGACACACACTCTACGACGCGCCTCGACCAGCCTACGCTCTACATGTTGAAGATTCTTAAAAATCTTTGGCTCGGTTGCGCCCTCATTCTGGCCGCATCCGCGCTGCTCCTTTATTCCGATTTGGATTCGCGGGAATCGGACGAATCCGACGACGGCATTCGCACCACCAAGCGCATCGCTATCCTGCAGCACGCGTCACAGGAAGTACTCGACGACGGGCGCGAAGGCATGCTCGCCGGCCTCCGCAAACGCGGGTGGATCGAAGGCGAAAACCTGGAAGTCAAAGTCTTCAATGCGCAGGGCGACATGCCCACTGCGCATACGATGGCCTCCGCTATGGCGAGTGGTAATTACGACCTCCTGCTCTCCATCAGCACGCCATCGCTCCAGGCCGTCGCCAACGCCAATACCGACGGCAAAACGCCGCACGTTTTTGGCCTCGTCACCGATCCCTCCGCGACCGGCGTTGGCATCAGCGCAACCGACCCGCTTGACCACCCGTCTTACATGGCGGGCTACGGCACCATGCAGCCCGTCGAGCGCGCCTTTCAAATTGTGCGCGAAATGAACCCGCAGATCAAAAAGATCGGCACGGTTTACAACGCCGCCGAAGCCAACTCCATCAAGCAAATCGAAATGGCGCGCGCGATCTGCGCCGACATGGACATCAAGCTCGAAGAAGCCATGGCCGAGAACGCGACTGCCGTCGGCGAAGCAGCGGCGGCCCTCGTTGCGCGCGGCGTCGAAGCCATTTGGGTGCCGGGCGACGTCACAGTAATCGTCGCCATCGATGTCCTGATCGGCGCAGCGGGCAACATTCCCGTCTTCACCGTCATCCCGCCCAACGTCGACCGCGGCGTGTTGTTCGACATCGGCGCCAATTATTACATGGTCGGCGAACACACCGGCCTGTTGGCGGGAGACATCCTCAATGGCCGCGACCCCGCTTCCGTCGAGATTGTCAATTACATGCCCGAGCTGCTCATGATCAATGCCCAGGCCCTGGAAGATGCGAAGGGCAAGTGGAGCATTCCAGCCGAGCTTAAGAACAACGCCCAAGTCTACATCGACAAAGACGGCAAGCGCACCGAAAGGCTCCCCGCCGACGCCTCTCAATATCAGGCCGAGCCCGGTAAGAATTACAAGATCGCCATCGCTTACTACGCCCCCGAAGAAAGCTGGGAGCGCTGCGTGCAAGGCCTCTTCGATGGCTTAAAAGACCTCGGGTTTGAGGAAGGAAAAAACCTCGAAGTCGCGCGCGCCCATGCGCAGGCCGAGATGATCAACATCCGCCCCATGTTACTCAACTTCGACAGCTCGGATGTCGATGTCATTGTCACTTTCACGACGCCCGTATTGCAGTCGGCCACAACGGCGGTTGAGAAACATCCCGTCGTCTTCACCTACGTCACCGACCCCATCGCCGCCGGGGCGGGCAAGAGCTTCACCGACCACAATCCGAACTTAACCGGCGTGGGCTCGATGCCGCCGCTTAAAGACACCGTCAACCTCACCACGCTGCTCCTGCCGCGCGTCAAGCGCATCGGCGCGCTCTACAACAGCGGCGAAGCGAACTCCGTCAAAGAAGTCACGGTATTGGAGGAGGAATTAAAAAAGAAAAACATCGAACTCGTCTCCGTAACCGCCGCCAACAGCAACGAAGTCATTCAGGCGATTCAAGCGCTCGTCGCGCGCAACCTCGATGCAGTCTATCTGCCCAGCGACAACACCGTTTACCAAGCCTTCGAGCCGGTGGCGCAGATCGTGGCCGAAGCGGAACTGCCGCTCATCAACGGCGACCCCAGCGTGACTGGTCCGATCCTTTCCGTGGGCCCCGGCTACTACTTCAGCGGCGCGGGCGCCGCGCCGCTCCTGGCCCGCGTGCTCCTCGGCGAAGACCCCGCGGATATCCCGATGGAAAACGTATCCGTCAACAACGCGCGCTTCGATGAAGACGTTGCCAAGAAGCTCGGCATTCCCGTTTCCAAAGAGTTCCGTGCCGCCCTCAAGGAAGCACAGGCGGAGATGACTGCCGCCAACGAAAAAGAATACGTAAACCCGAACCCCAGCGGCAAAACTTGGAAGATCACCATCGTTGCCTACGTCGAGTCGCCGCCCTTCGAGGAAGGCTACGAAGGCATCAAGGCCGCGCTGGAGCAAAGCGATTTAAAAGAAGGAAAGGACTACGAGCTCACGTTTAAATCCGCGCAGGGCGACATCGCCGCGCTCAATGGCATCATCGACAACGCGTTGACCGAGCGGGCGGACCTCATCGTCGCGCTCTCCACCCCAGGCCTGCAAACCGCCATGCGCAAAACCGACGAGACGCCCATCGTGTTCGGCATCGTCTCCGATCCCGTCATCGCCGGGGCCGGCAAGTCATTCACCGATCACCAAGCCAACGTGACCGGCGTGGCCGTCTCCCTACCGACCGATGAAATGCTCGACGTGCTGCAAAAATATTTCCCGCAATACCAGCGTATCGGCACCCTCTTCTGCCCCAACGAAGCCAACAGCGAAAACTCGGAAAAGCTCTTCACCGCTGCCTGCCAAGAACGCGGCATCGAGCTCGTGACGGTCGCGGTCAACAGCTCCGCCGAGCTCAGCGACGCAGCTCTTGCGCTGATGAGCAAAGACCTCGACGCCGTAGTCCAGATTCCCGACAACCTGTCGTCCGCCGGCTTCACTGCGATTTCCGCCGCTGCGGATAAAACACAAACGCCGCTCTTGAGCATGAACAGCGTGACTGTCGAGCTCGGTGCCGCCTACGCCATGGGCCGCGATTATTACGAGGCGGGCTTTGAAACCGGCCTGACGATGCTAGAGGTCATCGGCGGCAAAGACATCGCCAAGATTCCCTTCCGCAATTCGCCGCGCATCGTCTCGTCCGCCAGCAAGAAGAACGCGGAGAAACTCGGCATGACCTTGCCCCCCGCCCTGCTCGAAACCGTCGGAACCATTCAAGACTAGCGCCATGCAAATCGAAACCATCAAAGACGGCAGCGTCACCCAGCTAAAGCTCAACGGCCGCCTCGACGCCAGTTGGTGCGACCACCTCGGCTCAGTGTTCGACGAGACCATTCGCCGTGGCGAACACCATGTGCAGCTCGACCTCGCCGACGTGCATTACCTGAGCTCGGCCGGCATTCGCCTGCTGCTGAAAACCTTTAAGCAGCTCAAGGGCATCGACGGCAGCTTCATCATCACCAATCCGTCGGAGAACACCACCAACGTCCTGCGCCTTGCTGGCCTGCAAACGCTCATGGCCGAGCCCGCCGCCAAGCCAGCTGAGCAAGCCAGCGTTGTCACGCGTCACGATTCCAAAGTCGCCGAGTTTGAAATCCACGGCCCCGCGCAACCACCCGCCGTCAAAGTAACGGCTATCGGTGACGAGCGCGCAGTCGCCACCGGAGCCGGTGAGCTACACAACTTTGATTCGCCCGCTGTCCTGCTCGGCGTCGGTGCCATCGGCCGCAGCTCGACGGACAACCACGACCGCATGGGCGAGCTGCTCGCCGTCGCCGGCAACGTCACCTACCAACCGACCGACGGTGCCAAGCAACCGGACTTCATGGTGACGCATGGCGACTTGAAAGCCGATGGCCAAGTCATCTCCGCGATTTCCGCCGATGCCCTCCCCTCCGGCTTGACACGCTTCGAAGCCAAGGGCGAACACGGCGTCATTGGCTTATCCGAACTCGCCGAGCAAATACTTTGCATCGCAAAGTCTGACGCCGCCGTCATCGTCGCAATGACCGAAACCGCCGGATTAATCGGCACGGCGCTTCAACGTTCGCCTGTGGCTGCTGGCGAAGAAGAGCGTTTCAAATTCCCCGCCGTGCGCGACTGGCTATCCTTCAGCGCGGACCGCATTCACCGCGACTCGACCACGCTTCTCGTGGGCATCGCTGCGCGCCCGGGCTCGCCCATTGAGGCGCAACTTCGTCCCTTAGATGCGGAAGGCAAACTGCTCGGCCACTTCCACGCCGCCGCCTTCCCCTACCATCCGCTGAAGAAGGGCCAAGTCGAGCTGACGGAGATAGTCGGTGAGGCTTTTGAAAACCGCAGCATCCAAGCCGTGCTCCACCTGCTCGCCGATACACGGCCAGTCCTCGGCGCAGGCGAAAGCCAGTTCTACCGCGGCGCCTGCTGGTTCGCACCCGCCCAATTTTAATTTCGCACTACGACCATGACTCTCCTCCTCGGCTCACTGACGATCGGCCTCATCCTCGCCCTCCTGGCGATGGGCGTTTACGTGTCGTTCCGCATCTTCGATATTCCCGACATCACGACGGACGGCAGCATCACGCTCGGCGCGGCTACGGCGGCCATCCTCATTGTCAACGGCACGCATCCCGTGCTCGCCACCTTGGCTGGCGCCGCCGCAGGCGCCGTGGCTGGCACCGTGACCGGCATTCTGCATACGAAGTTTAAGATCAACGCCCTGCTCGCTGGCATCCTTGTGATGACTGCGCTCTACTCGGTGAATCTCCATGTCATGGGCCGCAGCAATGTACCGCTGCTCCAAACCGAAAACGTCACCGACTACGGTGCCGACATTGGCCATGCGATTGTGGGCAGTGAGGACATGGACATCTTTGGTTGGGAAACCGACACGGCGGACTTCTTTGTGATGGTGCTCGCGGCGTTCTTCGTAGCCTTCGTCGGCGCGCTGCTTTACTGGTTTTTCCGCACCAATGTCGGCACTGCCATGCGCGCTACCGGCAACAACCCGCAGATGATCCGCGCCCTCGGCGCCAACGTGGAGCGCTACGTCGTCTTTGGCCTGGCGGTGTCCAATGGACTCGTCGCGCTGGCCGGCGCGATTCTTGCGCAGTATCAGGGCTTTGCCGACGCGCAGATGGGCATCGGCATGATCGTGTGGGGCTTGGCCAGTGTGATCATTGGCGAGGCGCTCGTTGGTGAGCGTAGTCTCGGGCTCACGATCATCGGGGCGGTCATGGGCTCGGTGCTCTTCCGCCTGCTCGTGGCCATTGCGCTGCGCTGGGGTCTCAACCCGAACGACCTCAAGCTAATCACCGCTGTGTTCGTCTTCGCCGCACTCGTGTTGCCGGGCTTTATCAAGAAGCTGAAGCCCAACAAACCCGCCGCGTCCTAACGTTAACTTTGCATCACAAAGCTATGCTCGAAATCAAAGGCATCCGCAAAACATTCAACGCCGGCACGGTCAACGAAGTGCGCGCGCTGCAGGGCGTCGACCTCACCATTGAGGAAGGCTCGTTCGTCGTGGTGCTCGGCATGAACGGCTCCGGCAAATCCACGCTGCTCAACGCCGTGGCGGGTTCGTTCTACGTGGATCAGGGCAAGATCAGCATCGCGGGCAAGAACGTCACCAAATGGCCCGAGCACAAGCGCGCGCAGCTGATTGGCCGCGTGTTTCAGAATCCCTTCAGCGGCACGGCGCCCGATATGTCCATCGCCGAAAACTTTGCCATGGCCGCGATGCGTGGCAAAAACCGCGGGCTCGGTTGGGCGCTCTCGCCCAAGGTGACCGACGCTTTGCGCGAACGCGTGGTCACGCTCAAGATGGGCTTGGAAGATCGGATCGAAAACGCCATCGGCTCGCTTTCTGGCGGACAACGTCAGGCGCTGACGCTGCTCATGGCCACGTGGCTCAAGCCGTCGCTCCTTTTGCTCGACGAGCACACGGCCGCGCTCGACCCCAAGAGCGCGCATCAGGTCATTACGCTGACCGATGAAGTGGTGAAACGCGACAAGCTGACCACGCTCATGGTCACCCACTCCATGCAGCAGGCCGTGAACCTCGGCGACCGCATCATCATGATGAACAAGGGCAAGATCGCCTACGATTTTTCCGGCCCCGAAAAGAAGCGCCTGCGCACCGAAGACCTGCTCGATTGCTTCGAAGAAATTCGCCGCCGCGAACAGCTCGACGAAAGCACTGCCGCCATGCTCGCCGAGCAGTACATCTAGTCAGCCAGCCTCAGAGGGCGTCTAAAAAGTCTGATCGAGTCGGGGAGATGTATTCGAGAGGCGAAATTTCGGCTTCTGAAGCGAGGCGAAACCAGTTTCGTCGAGGTGAAGAAATGGAATTTTGACCACGAAGACGCTCTCCAACGAAGGTCAATTGAGTTTTTAGACGCCCTCTCAGACTGGACTGATTAATTTTCGCAGTGTGAAAATGACGATGTGGCGATGCCGGCTTCGGCGGTTGCGGGATCGTTGTGATGCCCATCACGAGGTAGTGCAGCAGCGAAAAACAATGAATGGGCAACTTCATCATGATTGGAAATATGAGCCATGATACTGGGTGCTCTATTAATGCATAATTAGCCCCAATCAGAGACACCGTTTCTCCTATTCAGCTGCTTACCAGAGCCCCTCTAAATTTAGGGTTAATTATCCAGAATTTAAGCAATATCTCCGCAAGATTAAGGCATTGTTAATTATGCGAATGCTAGTATGGTGGCATGCTGAAGCTTGCCACATTGAAGATTTTAGTAATAGAAGACGACATCGATGTGAGGAACGGTCTAGTGCAAACACTGACCGAAGAAGACTTCATTGTCGACGCAGTGGACAACGGCCCCGAGGGGCTCTACCGCGCCCAGGAATGGGATTACGATGTGATCGTGCTCGACGTGATGCTGCCCGAAATGAGCGGCTGGACCATTCTTGAAAAGCTCCGCCGACAAAAGGCCACCCCCGTGCTGATGCTCACCGCGCTGGCCGATATCGACGACCGCGTAAAGGGCCTCAACAGCGGAGCCGACGACTATCTCGTCAAACCCTACAATGAGCGCGAGCTGCTGGCCCGCATCCGCGCGCTTTCCCGCCGCTCAATGGGCTTGGCGGAAAACCAAATCGACCTCGGCCGTGTGTTTATCGACATTGCCGAGCAGACGGTATTCCTCGACGGCGAACCCGTTAAACTGACCGCCGCCCAATACAAGCTGGTCGCCTACATGGCGCGGCACGCGGGTGCAGTAGTTACCCGAACAGAATTGTCTGAGGCGATCAGTGGCGACAACGACGACACAATGTCCAACGTGATCGACGTGCAGGTGCACCACATTCGGCGTAAGCTAGGTAAAGACTTTCTACAGAACCGACGAGGCCTCGGTTATATTGTTCCCAAGCCCTTGTAACGCTCGATGCCTCTTTCACTCAAATGGAAGATACAGCTCTGGCACGCCTTGATTTTGGGCGGAGTGCTCGCTGTGCTCGGCACTGGATTTTACTTTTATGAGAAGTCCCGCAGGCAAGCAAATATAGACCAGCGGCTCGACCAAAAGCTACCACCGCTCATTGGGCAATTCTCCCGCCTTGCGCCGCGCCAAGGCCCGAGCGGCATGGGCATGCGCGAGCCCGGGCAAAGGCCCGGCGAGCCGATCAATCAAGCCACGGAAGACCAGGCCGATGCGAATGGTGCCGAAACTTGGACGCGCTCAAGCTACAGCATGCCCTCACCCAGCGAACTAGCTGGCCAGAACGCCACAGGTGCCTTTGAGCACGATGCTGTCGCTGACGGATACTACGCTGCGTTGATCCGTAAACGTAATCGTGAGTTTGCCATTAAGACGTCCAACTTTCCAAACATCGATATACCTTACAATTTGAGCGAGGGGTACTACTTCCGCACGCGCGACGGTCTCTATCGCGAGATCCTTCATGTTAGCCCGGCGTTCTACGTAATCGTCGGCGTAGATCTCCATCCGATGCAGAGCGAGCTCAACATCTTGAAGCTGCAAATCATCGGCACCACCTTGTTTATTTTCATCATCGGCTTATCCGTCGGCTATGTCTTCGTAAATCGCTCACTGAGGCCATTGCGCGACATTGAGATTACCACTCAAAAAATTGCTTTGGGCGAGCTGTATGAGCGCATTCCTGAAAGCAAAATTGGACGCACAAAAGAGCTAGTTGATCTCACGGATCATCTGAACCATACCTTCGAAAAGATGGAAGACCTCGTGAACCGTCAGGTCCGCTTCACCGCTGACGCTTCACACGAACTACGCACTCCGCTGACTGCGCTGATGGCGCAAATTGCTCTGGGCTTAAAACGCGAACGCACCGTAGAAGAATACATACAGCTGTTCAAGGTATCACAGCGTTCTGCGCAGCGCATCCAACGTATTACCGAACAGCTCATCGAGCTCTCCAAATTTGACTCTGGTCGCGTGGATTTAGAGTTCGAGGAACTACCGCTCGACGGCATGCTGATCGGCCTCACCGAAGAACTCCAAGCCTATGTGAGCGACCGCGGCAGCGAGTTGAAAACCAACCTAGCTACCGGCATTATTCGCTGTGATCCATTTCGCCTGGAGCAAGTAATCACCAATCTGGTAAACAACGCAATCCAGCACAATATTCGCCCGCTAAACATCACCCTTCGCGGGTGGTTCGATCAAGGAAACGCAGTCATTGAAGTCAGTGATGATGGCAAGGGCATTAAACCCGAAAACATCGACAAACTCTTTGACCGTTTCTTCCAGGAAAGCGTTTCACATACCAGCCGCCATAACAATGTCGGACTGGGGTTGGCCATTTCCAAAGCCATCGTGGAAGCACACGGAGGCGTGCTCAGCGCCCGTAGCACACCGGAAGTCGAAACTACATTCCGCATCACGCTACCCCAAAGTAATCTTACAGGCATATCGCAAAGTGACACCCCCAATCCTCGAAGTCCTACGACGGAGCCCGTGCAAAAAAACTAGAGCACATTTCATCTAACTTGGCGGATTATTGCAGGGGCCTCCCAAGCCACCACCTGCATGGCGATACACCCAGTGGGCCTGATAAGCTGCGGCAAGCACTATAAGAAAGGTCGAAATGCTTTCGTACATGTAGCGACTGTATTTTTTTGGGAAACCACTGAAACGGTGCAGGCAATTGTCAATGAATCGGCCCAGCGTCGGTTGAATCCAAGTAGCTTAGCACACATTCACTTAACCGAAGTTTATGAGCGTGGATAAGGAAAATATTCCCAGGTGATCAGCGCAAATCAAGTTACAGTAACAATGCAGGCATACTTTCCATGTGCTCCTGCTAGATCTACATTCAAACCTTACACATCCCCTCGAAAGTGAGTCACGGCAAACGACTCAAGCGGACTCACAGCCCCCTCCTCTATAATCCCCCAGTATCGAATCCACCCATGTCTAAGAACCCGAGTAAATCTTTACGACGCCAGCCTCAAGCAGGCGGCTTTGCCCTTGTCATTGCCCTGACGCTGATGTCATTCATCGTATTGCTGCTCGTGAGCATGGTCAGCCTCACGACTGTCGAAATCAATGCGACGGAAAACAATCGCATTCAAAATGAAGCCCGCCAACACGCCCAACTTGCGCTCCTCGTAGCCATGGGTGAATTGCAAAAATATGCCGGCCATGACCAACGCGTAACCGCCAGGGCGGACATTACCGACGCCGACATTTCCAACCCGTATTGGACCGGTGTTTGGGACGCAACTGACACCACTCAGCCCCCCGCGTGGATCATCAGTGGCAATCAAGGACTAACGCCTGACGACCCCGACTACATAACACCGGATGAAAACCTGCCCATTCCCTCCAGCTCCAACGACTACGTATGGCTGGTTAATCACAGCGTCGCTACTGACAATGACCGCATCCAGGCACCCACGGTTCTAGTCACCAATGCCAACCATGCCGACACAGGGCACTACGCATACTGGGTGGGCGATGAGAGCATAAAGGCAAAGTTTAACATCGATGCAGAAGACAATACCCCTGCCGCCAGCCAAACCGCTTCGCCAACCACTCTTTCGTATCAGTTTGGCATCAACCAACTCAGCACAACCTTCGCGGCAAGTGATCTGGAAGAAGATGAGCGCACCGGCGAGTCATTCTCCATTGCCGATCTTACCTTGCTGACAAACGACGCAAGCATGCCCAAGGAGTATTTCCATGACCTCACGGCTTCCAGCCTCGGCCTTCTTACCGACACGCGCAACGGCGGCCTTAAAAAAGACCTGACCTTTGCCTTTGAAAACAACGGCGTTTACACCATGGAGTTTGGCGCGGAAGGCAGCGCAGACCGCTTCTTCATCGATGATCTGGAAGACCCGGAAACCGGCCTCACCGGCCCCAACTGGGACATCTTGCGCAGCTACTATTCGCTCTACAATAATGTGAATTTGGGCTCCATGCCGGTCACGCCCGCACTCCCGGACGCCAACTCTGCGCTGCGTACCGATTTCCTTCCCTACAAGCATGGCGCGATCAATGATTTCTGGCACTACACCTACATCGACCCTTATCAGCGCAACAACGCGGTGCATCCCGTGCTCTCCCGGCTACAACTGGAGTTCGGCATCCAGGCCGAGCTGCATGACGATACCGGCAAATACAAGATCCGCATCGAAGTGCGCCCGGTGATCGGGCTCTACAACCCCTACAACGTCAAACTCAATGACGCCGTTTACATCTTCCTCTTCCATTTCAATCCCACCATCACGCTGACCGCTGGCGGCAATAATTATGAGATCAACTTCAAGGACCTCGGCTTACTCAGTAATGGGAGCGGCTACATGCGCTTCATTGTGAACACCTCTGACAGCGACGATGGCATTGATTTTCTACCCGGCGAGACCCGCCTGTTTGCGCCCCTTAGCCGGACTGCCTGGCTCCCCGGCAGCGGCTACAAGCCAGGCGATAAAATCCCAAATGTGCTCCGCAACACCTACTCTGCCAATGGCAAGCTTTACACCACGCTTTACGATGTGAGCAACGACTCCAAAGAACTAATCCTCATCGATCCGGAAGAGGACGAACACGGCAACCACACCGCCACGGTGGAAATCACCAGCATCGACATCGGCAACAACGCCTTTATGAACCTCCTCGTCGGAGACACGCGTGACACCGCAACGAATAACTTACAGAAGTTCACCAAGCTCTGGCAGTCCAGCCCGTCCAGCTTGCACCCAACGCCGATTAACATGTTCAACCCGCTACCGCCGATGGCGCTCTCCAGCCTCTACGAGGGCGAGGAGATTGCCACGTGGGCCTTCAACATGCAGACCACACGCAGCGAGCACGGCTTGCGTAACGGCATCGACAACAACCTGCGCACGGTGCTCGCCAACCCCAATTGGGACGGCTTTGTCAACGGCAATGGCAACACCACGCTCAGCGGTTTTTCCGCCCAGGGAGACAAGGGCCTACTCAACACCCCCCTGCCCCCGCAGACCTACGACGACGACCGCTACAGCGGCCGCTGGGGCAACAGCATCGAAAGCGCCGGCCAGGGCCACGTGGTGCTTTTTGACATCCCGCAGGAGCCGCTGCTTTCAATTGGCGCCTTGCAGCACGCAAATTTAGGCCGCTACAGCAGTGACCCAAGCCTCATCGTCGGCAACTCCTACGCCAATCCACGCATCCCGCTGGATCAGACCGTGAACGAAGGCTTCGTTTACAGCGATTACGACGTTTATGACTTGCCCTATCTGGTCAACGACAAGCTTTGGGACAGCTACTTTTTCTCCTCGATTGATCCATCGCAAACGGACGCCGAGATTCAAGAGGAAATCGAGCTCAAGACCTACCGTAACAAGCGCTATGTCTTCCTGAAAAACGCGGGTGAGATGATCAACGACGGCGTCTTCGCAGCAGCCCGCAATGACATCGATCACTATCACGCACTCGCCTCGTACATCGCGATCAACGGCCCGTTCAATATCAACTCGACCTCAGTCAAGGCATGGACCGCCGTGCTGAGCTCAATGAACAGTCTCCAGATACCGGTTTATGATCCAGCTTCCCTGCTTTCCACACCGACCGAAGGCAACTTGTTTTTCAGTCGCTTGAGCCTGCCCTTCGGCGACGCCTACCAGTCTGGCGAAGAAGCCAGCTACGACAACTTCTGGCGCGGGTTCCAAGAGCTAACCCCAGCACAGATTTCCAACCTCGCTGAAGAAATCGTAGACCTCATTTATGCCCGTGGTCGCCCCTTCGGCTCACTGGCCGAATTCGTGAATCGTAGCTTGGTCAACCTGCCTGAAACGGCGGAAGATGATCGCCTCAGCGGCCTCCTCCAACAGGCAATCGACAAGACCGATACAAACATTAACAGCTCGATCAACGACTACCTCTCCGAGGAAGTGAATGACACCCAAGGCGCTAACCCATTCGTCTCTGACATTACTGGCCACCAGGGCGCCGGTGCCCCCGGCCACCTGCTCCAGGGCGATATATTACAAGCATTGGGCCCGATCCTCACCACGCGCTCGGACACCTTCATCGTCCGCGCTTATGGCGATGTGCGCAACCCCTTTACGGACGAGATCACGGCCACCGCCTACTGCGAGGCCATTGTGCAGCGCATTCCCGAACCAGCCTCGGGCGACCCGGCATCCATTGCCAATATCAACAACCCCGAGGGCGAGATGGGCCGCAAGTTCAAGATCGTAAAGTTCAAGTGGCTAACCCCGGAAGAAGTCTAATTGAAACTACACATTAAGATGCATCGTTTTTTACGTATTACTCTGGCGCTTTGCACCCTGGCGACAGTATTAAATCCTCTGGGCGCAGCGCCAATCAATCAAGAAGAGCCCAATGTTTCCATCCAGTTCACCACGCTAAGTTGGGACGCCACCGTGATTAAGGATTTGAAGTTCGAGTCCGATGGCGAAGTGGAGTCCGTCAGCATATACAAGCGCGGCTTTTCAATTCCACAAATGTACCATGGGCCACGGAACATGCGCTTCTTCCGCGAAGTTATCGACCCGGCTACGGGAGCAACCCTCCGCAAAACCATTGCTCAAGTCAACATCCCGGAAAGCACCAAAGAGCTGCTCCTCATCTTTAAACAAAGTGGCCAAGGCGCTAACGAACGTTACCAAATTTTTCCCATTAAAAGAGATCGCAATAATTTCCCACGCGGCAGTTATCAAATCTTCAATTTGAGCGACTACCACATCTCTGGAAAGATTGACGAACAGCTGTTTCAGATCGACACGCAACGCAGCCAGATCATTAAACTTCCGCTGCAAAAAACCACCACGATTGATGTGAAATTTGCGCGCAATGAAAACGATGCATGGAGCCTTGCTTACAGCTCGCTCTGGGCTCACAAAGCGAACAACCGCGTGAACATCTTCATCTTTAACACCGGCGATGAAATCGACCCGATTGAAATCCGGATGTATAAAGAATTCCTGCCCGCGCCCCCCGTCGCACAACAGTAGCCAAGGGAGATTTTTTTAATCTATAACAGCGGCCGACTGCGGCAGTATAAAGCGCGTTTCGAAGTAGCCATAGCCGTAGGCAACCGAATGCGGTTCACCTTTAAGTGCGAGTTTCCCCGACAGAAACGGACTGTCCACGGACTCTTCAATCACCGTCATGATTTGCTCGGAACCATCCCTCATCAGCACACGCACTTGCGCGCGTTCGATGAGGTCGTAGTCAAAGTTGATCGGTGCTTGCAAACGAACCGTCAACACTTGGCCATCGTAGCTGGCCTCAATTGACGACTCCGATAAGGCCAAGTAACTCAGGCTTAAATTGTAGGCGGTGTTAAACGTCACCCAGCCTTCCGACCAACCCACGTCACCGACCTCGGGGTGATACGGGTAGTGCTGGTTTTTCGGCGAGCCATCGAACACGAATCGCGCTTCGGCCAACTGCCCGATACCGCCCTCGTGGTAGGAATACCAACCGTGCTCCACACCCTCGATCTCACGCGGAGCATCATAGGAAAAATGCCGGCCTGCCGGGTTGCGGCCAAAAGCGTTGTCGAAATGCGCCCAGGCAATTTCGTTCAAGCGCGCCCGCTCCGTGGGCGAATCCACAAAGGGCATTACCGCGAGAACACAAGCGGGGAAGCCCATTACGTTGCCCGGCTCATTCCAATGCGTATGCAGCTCACCGGTGGGCGTCCACTGGGTGTCGGACAAGCGACGGAAGTCCCACATATTGTTGGAGCGCTCGATCATGATGCGCGCCCACTGGTTGAGCTTGGCGCGCAAGCCACGCGGTGCGCGCTCCGGATAAAATTGCGCCATTGCGGCCAGGCCAAGCATCGTCACGTGCTCGCTCATGCGTTGGCCTTTGGTCGTCAGCGGATCATGCCAATCCACCGCATCGATCACCCACTGCGTTTGCGCATAGGCGACATCAAAAAAGCGCTCGGCATCGGCGTCACCATCACGCAAAGCAACGGCATACATAAGCAGGTTGGGCAGGATGCTGTGGCCGGGCGGATTGGCGCCTTTGGTCGTCCCGATCTGCTCTTTCACTTCGAGCAAATTGTGGTTCTCCTGAGTCTCGTCGTAGCGATAGGTGCGCGTGATATCTTCATCGGTCCACGTGCTCAATGCATAGGCTTTCACGACGTCGTAATTCTGCTGTGGCAGCCACTGCTCAAGCACCGGCCACGCATACAAAAAATAGGCGAGCTGCTCTTTCAACATCATGTGCTTGAGCTGCTGAGTCACGATCACATCGGCGCCCCAATGAATGAGCTTCACCAAGTCCGGTGCTTCGGGATCATAAGGCAAAAGCGCGCCCCAACGGTTGTCTTTCGGGGCCTCGTAAGTCACCTGCTTCGGCATGCGCAAGTAAGCGTCTGGGTTGGACAACAACATCGGCACCAGCGAGTTTAACTCGTAGCCAAAATGATGGTCATCGCGCCAACCGAAAGATCCGATGCACACCCCGCGGTGGTTGCCCACGTAGTGCCGACTATCGACCATGAAGTCGATCATACCCTGATAACTCACGCGCTCCAGCCACCAGTTGCCAATGCGAAACGGCACGGATACTTCGGAGCCAACATGCACGACGTATTCGGCATTGCCCGCTGGTTCGAAGTCACTGAAGTCACCCCAGCGGTCCTGCAAGGTGCCTTCATAAAGTACGGCATCCTGGCCGCTTTCAGTAATCCAAAATAAAGTGCCCTTCTCAGCCAGCGGCGCCGTGAAGCGCTTGGGTTGTCCGCGATTAAAACCGCTTTGATTCAAATAGATTTTCGGGATGTCCGCATCGCACGATGGAGGTGCGTTTTCGAGCTGCGGAATGCCAGTGGCACTGTAAGCCCAAACTTTGATTTCCTTCACCCGCGCCGCATGGTTTGACACCTCCTCGATGTAGAGCCGCAGCTTATCGGTGGTCACCTCGACCGCGGCATCAAATGGCACACGCAGCGCAGTCGACGTATTGCCCGAGACTGCGGCCGATGGAATGCTCACCCACTCGCTGCCTTCCCAATATTGCACTGCGAAGGCCGGGATCGCATCGCGGTTTTGATACCCGCTATACAAGTGAATGCCGCCCAAGTGTACCGGCTGTTCAAAGGTCAGTTCCAGCCATTCCGCAGACCCGGTATCCAATGCACTGACCCAGCGTGAATCGTCCGCTGTCTTACCGTCGATTGCATGCGCGGCAACATTATCCTGATGAACTGAGCTCGCGCGCACCGTAGCGCTTAACGCCAAATTCTCTGGTCTCGCCGCGCTGACCAAACCGGCGCCCAGAAACCAACCATACGCTAACCCAAGCAGCATCATTCTGTTGCGGGTGTGAGGATTTTTCGGGCGGATAGATAAGAACTTAGAAAATATAAACATTAGGGCGCTTACTCGCAGCGAGATCACAATCTTAGCCTGCCTTTAACAGCGACTAAATAGTGGCAAACGCTTAGCTCAGAAGCGTTCATAAAACATGAAACTGACTTCGACTTCAAAATAGAATTGCCGCCGAGGTGTTACTGTCACAGGCTTGTATCATGTCGAGCACTTCCCAAGAGTCCGCCCCGAAAAAAGCAGTCTCGCTCCGTCAGATCGCGGAAGCAGTCGGAGTCTCGCGGATGACCGTTTCCCGCGCCTTCAAGCCGGAGTCTTCGATTAAGCCCGAAGTGCGTGAGCGCATCCTGGAAAAAGCGCGCGAACTCGGCTACGTGCCCGATACGATGGTCAGCGAATTGATGACCAGTTTTGCCAGCCGACGCCCCATCAACTACCAGGAAACATTTGCCGCGATTTGGTGGCCAGAGCGCTGGAAGTTCGTCGACTCCGGGCAAGGCTTTGAGTCCGACATTTACCAGGGCCTCAATGAAGGTGCCAAACTGCATGGGCGGAAGATGGATCACTTCGTTCTGTCCGAAGAGATGACGCCGCGCGTGATCATGCGCATTCTGCAGGCGCGCAACATTCAAGGCGTCGTCCTAACGCCTCCCGTTTCAGTCAAGATCGGCGCGCCCGAATTAGAGTGGGAAAAACTCAGCAGTGTGATCATCGGTAGCTCATTGCGTGAACCACAGTTTCACCGCGCACAAGCCAGCCACTATGCCGCCATGGTGATGGCCCTTGAGATCTTGCATGAGCGTGGTTATAAAAAGCCATGCCTCCTCGTCCGCAGTGATGTAGAGTTGCGTATGCTGCGCGCCTACACCGCCGCATTTTTGGCTTGGGGACACGCAGCGAAACGGATCTGGCACGCCGCCAAACCGAGTGGCGACGGACTTGACGATTGGCTGAAAAAACAGAATCCGGATGTAATCATTGCCGACTGTGATCCCTGGCATCAGTTTATTCCACGCGAGCACCAGGAATGCGGCTTTATGTCACTCGCGGTGCGCAATCAACGCGGCCACATCTCCGGCATCTACCAAAACTCATCCCGCATCGCCAAGTGCGCAATCGACCTCTTGGTCCGCGCGCGCTTTACGCATGAGTTAGGTGAACCGGAGGAACCGGTACTCATGCTCACGGCTGGCACGTGGATAGAAGGCAACTCTCTGCATGTTGGCAAAAATGATTTAGGTCGCCGGAGTGCTAGTCAACACTAGCCCCCCAATATATATAAACTCCAGCGACCTAAATTAAAGTCGTACCTTACGCGATCGACGCATTCCTGATCTTGGCTGCGCCGAAGGCTTGGATAGAAAACAGCGCCGCTGGCGCGCCATGTGTGTCCAGTAACTCGAGCTTCAAAGCACGGGTATTGACCGGTGACTCCAGGGAAATTTTTACGCGGCCGTTGTAGTTCCCTGTGCTCTCGGCGAGGCAGTTACCTGCATCATCGAGCAGGCGAAAATGCTTCACACAAAACGGCATCGCATTCTCCGGATGATGCCACTGCACGGACTCCATCGCGTGGTCGTAATCGACGTCGAAATACAAGACGAGCTCGGCAATTTGCTGCGGCTCTTCCCACTGCACTTGCAGCGTCGGCTGGGCGTCGTTGACATCCGCCACCCAGGCATTGCTCTGCACGAAAGGGCGCTCGTAATCGCTGGCCAACTGGTCCACGCCAAAGCCCGGCAAGGGCGGATTCATTACCACGGCGGGCAGCTTGCCCAGCGGACGTCTTTCCGGCAACCAGAACTCAAAGCTGTCAAAGCCACTGCCCTCGTCGGGCATCTGCACCGCGCTCTTGGCCACCTTTTTATTGGCGCTGTGCACGAGCGCCATGACGCCGGTGTGATGCGCTTTCGACTGCGCAATCGTTACGCCCGGGCATTGGTTGATGCAGACAAAAATGTATTCATTCTGCGGCAGCGTTGCCTGAAATTTAACCGTCACCGGAACGCCCTCGCCTTTGGCGAGCGGAAGCGTGACCGACTCCAATGTTTCGTCGGGCGTGAAGTTGCCAGCGCGCACCGAGCGGCGCAGTTCGAAGGTCAGCTCGGTATCTTTAGGCGCGTTAAAAGTAAACGTCAGCTCCGGCATGGACCCGGCTTGGACAGGCAACAATAACGCACGCGAACAATCCAGCGACGCATAGCCGCCATCGTCCGGGAAGCCCGCGATTCTGGATTCACTTGAGGCCGACAAGCGTGCCATGCGAACGAGGTCTTCCGCGTCTTCCGGCAGCGTTAGATGCGGAATAAACTGCCCCTTGCGGCGCAGGCGACGCTGCAGCGCACACATGCGGCTGGGCTCAACCAAGTCGCGGGGCTCCAGGTTGTTTTCACGGCAGAGTGCGGCAGCCATGCCGACGGCTTGCGCGTTGTGCGCGCAGGTCATCATCACGCGGGTCGAACCAAAGGCAATGTGCGAGGCAGAGATCAGGCGACCGGCCGTAAACAGGTTGTCGATGTTGCGGCTATACATCGCACGATACGAGATCTGGTAAACGCCCTTGCTGTGGAACTGCGTGCAGCCCGAGCGCTCACTATAAACACCGTCCGCGGGGTGCAAATCCACTGCCCAACCGCCGAAGGACACCGCGTCGTCGAAGCGCTTTTGCTCGATGATGTCCGACTGGCTCATCATGGTGTCGCCCTCAAAACGGCGGCTTTCGCGCTTGCCGGGGATCGTGCCGATCCATTCCAACGTTTGGTTTTCCGCTTCGGGAAATTTGCCGGAGTTTTTAATGTAATCCCACACGCCGTAGGCCACTTTCCAGAGCTCCCACTTGATCTCTTCGGTGTCGTGAATCGTGTCCATGCGGCCGCCGTATTCCAGCCACCAAAGAGAGCAGCCGTACTGCTTCACCTCGATCTGATCATGCCGCGGAATCGCGTTGATGTCCTTCAGGGCAAAGTCCGGCGCCACGTATTTAACCGGCTCGCCGGTCTCCTTGGCGTAGAAGTAAATCGTGTGGCCGAGCAGCTCGCCGTAGGCTTCATCGGGAGCAAAGGGTTCGTTGAATTCCTCGGCGGCTTCGGCGCCCACGCGGTAAGCCGCGCCCGCCAGGTAGCCCATTATGCCATCACCGGAAGCGTCGCAAAACAGCGGCGCACTGATATCATACATCGTGCTGTTCTGGCTGCAAAATGCGTGCAACAGCTTGATGCGCGACGCGCCATTTTTCTCCAGGCCCACCATCACGGTGTTCAGCAGCAAGGTGATGTTCGGCTCCAAGCGCACTTTTTCGAGGAGCAGCGCATCGAAGTAAATCGGGTTGCCCTCGCGGTTGCGCCAAAGGTTCTCCACGCAGATCTCATCGATCACCCCACCCTCGCGCGACCAGCGGTTGTTGTTGCCTTGGTGAGACGTGGCGCCCAGCGCCCACAAGCGCACTTCCGACGAAGCATTGCCGCCCAACACCGGACGATCCTGCACCAGCGCCACCTTCACGCCTTCGCGCGCAGCGGTGATCGCGGCGCACACACCCGCCAAGCCGCCGCCCACGATGGCGAGGTCGACTTCGAGGTCTATTTTCTTCAAGGCACGCGAAAGCGCTGGTTCGGAAATCGTCATGAAATTCGCTGTTTCTTGTGAGTCTTAATAAAGAGAAAAATCGTGCCGGAGATCAGCACCAGCACCGCCCCAAAGACCGCGAGGATGCCGTGCCCGGAATCGTTAAAAGGGATCAGGCCAAACATCAGGAGCGCGCAAACCAACAGGCAGCCGCCCACGATGATCGCTGGCATCGTGCTGGCTTCGGTCTTTTTACCGGCGGCCATCACGTCGCTCACTTGCGCTTCGACGCGCATCCATCCGGCGGCCGTCGTGCCGCGCATAAGGTGCATCACAGTGAGGATCGCCACCGGGATCACCACACCGATGATCAAGTCCACCGTCGTGCCGTTGGCTTGCGCCCAGTCGGCCAGACCAGCCGTCGAGTCCATCACGAGGAAACCGTCTTTGCCCAAGCCCAGTTTGAAGATGAGGCCGATGACAAAGCTGATCGCGACAGTGGTCCAAATCGCACTGATGCTGACTCGCTTGCTGAAGAGACCCCAGATCGTCGGCGCCAGTAGCGGGCCAACCATCAGGCTCGTGATCGCAACGACCACCTTTTCCGCGCCACCCAAATACGGGATCAGCAGCGACACGCCGATCAGGATCGCGCCGAGTAAAATCGTGAAGCCGCGCCCGACGTTGACCAAGTGTTTTTCCGTGGCGTTCGGCTTAAACAAGCGACCATAAATTTCCTCCGTCAGCACGCCCGCAAAGACATTGAGCTGCGAGCTGACCATGCTGGCGGTCGCCGAAAACATCGCGGCCACCATCAGGCCAACCATGCCCGCGGGCAGCACTGCGCGGCAGGCCAGGATGTAGGCTTCCTGTGGGTCGGCGTCCGGGTTGATGGTCCGGTAGATCATCGGCGGGAGGAGCCACAGCATCGGGCTAAAAAGATAAAGGCCACCAAACAGGTAGCAGCTTTTCTTCGCGTCTTGCTCGCTGGAAACGCAGATGAAGCGTTGGGCAAAAGCCCACTCCGCGCCGATCATGAAAAAGTGGATCAGCACCCAGCCGACGAGGAAGAAGACGGTGTATTTATCACTCGTCAGCGCGAAGAAGCCCTCGGGCGCTTTGTCGATGAAGCCACCAATGCCGCCCACCGTTCCGAAGGCCAGTGGCACGATGAAAATCACCGCAAGGTTCAGCACAATGAACTGCAAGACGTCGGTCATCAGCACCGCCCAAAGGCCGCCGGCCATAGTGTAGATCACCACAATGCCGCCAAAGATCACGATGGCCCACATCAGCGAGAGGTTGCCCGTTTCCGGGTCGCGCAGCGGATTGCCTTCGGCCAGCGGCATCATCGCCACGAGCACGATGGACAGCGAGTAAAGCGATACCGCCACGCCCACAATGCGGAAGACCATCATCGCCCACGTATAAAACTGCACCGCGCTCACGCCGAAACGCAGCTCAATAAACTCGGCCGGCGTCTTAACGCCCATGCGCTTCCAATGCCCCGCCACGAAGTAGCCCACGAGCAACGCCGCGGCACCATAGCACAAGTTGATCACCACCGCGACCAGGCCGTGCTGGTAGGCAATGCCGCCCCACACCACAAAGGTGCCTGCGGAAAACATCGTCATGAACGAGCTCAGTCCCGAGGTCCACCACGGGGACTCACCACCGGCGGCAAACATATCCTCAGAGCTCTTGTTCTTGGTCGACAAAAACAGGCCCACGAGGAAGATCCCCAGCAGGTAAACGGTCAGCACGAAATAATCGACGGTATGCATAGACGAGAAGCGCGTTAGGCGTTGATGGTGAAGAGGCTGGTCGAGGGTTTTGCCTTCTAGAATCACCAGGAGCCTACGGCATGAGTTTCAAGAGCGCAATTAGACGATCAAACGAAAGCCCTCTCAATCGCAGTCGGCTTGTTACTGTCACAGTCAGCTGCGAGACAACGGACGCGGATGCCAGTTGGGTGAAACTGCCCGTTAAGGATAACGCCCTCTTAGGGAGATGGCTTAGACTTTGAGGCAGCGTGGCGGCTTGTCTGGAGACTGCGCCCTACCTTTTGCAGTTGGACTGGCCATTTGCCTAATGGGCAAATCTATGGGTCCAGCGGCACGCTGGGGGGGGGGTAAAAACGACTTAATAGACTGGGAAAGAACATGGCTCCGCCCGCCTGCGGGCCGAAGAGCGCCGCAAGTGGGGGTGAGCGCGCCGTTGTATCGCGCGCTTCAACGTCAATGCCCGTTGGCGCAAGCTGGCATAGTCGGGCGGCGTTTTGGGCGACATGGCGAACATGGCGGCATTAAAATCTACAGGCGTTGCCCGACCGGCTGCTGTCACCAGCGCGGCGGTCAAATGAGCCTGTTCAGCGATTCCAAAACGACGCGCGAACGAATGCGCCACGTCGACATTGACTGGACTGACCACGCGCTAAGGCGGGTGGCGGCTTTCGGTCGGAGGTTGATCGGATGGGTTCATGCCCACGATTTTACCAAACTTCCCCTACCCTGGCAATGACTCGGCTGGCTACACAGGCTCAGTTGGTTCAGTTGGCTCGGCGGGGCGCTTTTTTGACATTATGTCTAGTTTTCGGCGCCACTGAGAGCTACTCACTAATAGTCAGAGCCACTGGCTATTACTCACTCGTGCTCACTGGCACCCAAATGTCCCCGCTGACGCCTCCCGACCGAGGCCACAGAAAAGTTTAAAGCACCTCCCTAAAACGCACTTAGGGACAGTAACATTTTCAAACCATTCGAAAAACTGAGCGGCATCATTAGGGTATAAATCATCTCGCCGCCAAGTGGCGATGATATGCTCCCAAACTCTAAATAATGAAAGATCATGCCCCTTAACCAACCTCAATTCACCGCTCAAGTCTTGCGCGTTGCCGCAGGCCTGATGATCGCCCTGCCCGCAAGCGCCAGCACGACGATTTTCTTTGAAGACTTCTCCGGCGCCGCTGGCCAGCTGGGCGGCCAAGCCCCGACGATCGGCACCGGAACCTGGTCCACGCCTACCTATGTTGAGAAAAGTGGCAGCGGTTCGAGCAACGCCATCCAAGGCGCTTCGACCAACTCCCTCGCCTTCACTTTGGAAGCTGGTAACATCTACACGCTGTCCGCCGACTTCCGTGCGCAGTCGCCTTCCTCGACGTCCTCCAAATACGCTGGCATTGGCTTCTTCAACGAGACCAGCCCGACCTTCACCGCCTTCCCTTCGCTTGGGCCCGAGACGCCCTGGATGTTCCTCCGCACCCAAAATAACGCCGCGAATCAGGGAGACATGTCGCTTCGCCCACTGGGAACGGACATCAGCGGCTACTCCGCGATCGACTCCAGCTTCGACGTCACCGTCACCCGCAACTACTCGCTCGTGCTGGACACCACTGCCTCCGAATACACACTGTCGCTGTTCGTGGACGACGTCCAATATGGCAGCACCTTCACCTACTCGGAAGCGGAATCAATCGGCCTGCTTTCCTCGATCACCGGCGTGGGCTTCACGACCTCCACCTCCAGCGCACCCGGCGTGATTTACGACAACTTCAGCCTGACGAGCGTTCCCGAGCCCTCCACCTGGGCGCTGATCCTCGGTGCCAGCACGCTGGCCATCGCGATCATCCGCAAACGCCGCCGCTAAGAGGGCGTCTAAAAAGTCTGATCGAGTCGGCGAGATGTATTCGGGAGGCAAAATTTCGGCTTCTGAATCGAGGCGAAACCAGTTTCGTCGAGATGAAGAAATGATATTTTGACCCCGAAGATGCTCTCCGGGGAAGACCACTTGAGTTTTTAGACGACCTCTAAGGCAACTTTCCTGCACAAGTCTCAGCCTTGGCCGGATGCATGATGCGTCCGGCCATTTTTTTTGTGGTGAGACGGCGAACGGGCACGACCTCAGAGTGATTGTGTCGGGCACAGGCGGGACACCTGTGCTACGCCAAGAGGCAACGCGGCGGGTCACCCTTCGAAGCCGTATTGGTCGAGCATATCCGTCAGGACATCCACCAGGGCTTCCTTGTGGGGGAGAGATTTCTGCGCTTCCACGCAGCAGCTCAGGTATTCGAGCAGTTGGGCAAGGCCCAAGGAGGTGCGGTTTTTCTGCGCCAGCCAGTCGTAGAAATATTCGACGGCGGCCACCCAATCGGCCAGAGAATCTGGGGAGTCGTCCACGTGGTCGACCAGCAGATCGAAGCCATTGGGCGCGTAGGGGTGCTCCTTGGCGTGGGCGTCGAAGGCTTCGACCAACAGCGAGAATTGCTTCGGGGTGGCGCAGGCCTCGGCGGTGAGGCGGAAGGCACGCTCGCCCAGATGCGCCTCGCCTTGCAGGAACGCGCCTTCGGACAGGGCGTCGAGCCAAGGCATGTATTGCGATTTATCATCGCCAGCGAGCTGCGTCGCAAGTTCCTCGATGTTGGGCATGGTGAAAAGTGTAGGCAGGACGTATGGCGAATCAATGATGGATTTTCCTGCTCAGGATCAACGGCTTGCGCAATACAGGGCAGAAATTTGCCTTATGGGGCGAAAAACGGGTTGCGCTGAGGGGGACGTGCTCCTTTTTATTTAGACCCGGGCAGCGGTAGCCTCCGCCGCCCGTTTTTCTTTTTTAAGAATCCCAATTTTGCTCCATGCCTGACCAAGCGGAATCCCTCAAAACAAAGTTCATCTTCATCACCGGCGGTGTGGTGTCCTCTCTCGGCAAAGGACTCACCGCGGGGGCGCTCGGCGCCTTGCTGGAGCAGCGCCGGCTGACCTGCCGCTTGCAGAAGTTTGACCCCTACCTGAACGTCGATCCCGGCACGATGAGCCCCTTCCAGCACGGCGAAGTTTACGTGCTCGACGACGGCGCGGAAACCGACCTGGACCTCGGCCACTACGAGCGCTTCACCAACGGCACCCTTTCCAAGAACAACAACCTGACCTCCGGCCAGATCTACGAAGAGATCATCCAGAAGGAGCGCCGCGGCGACTTCCTCGGCAAGACCGTGCAGGTGATCCCCCACGTGACCGATGAGATCAAGAAGCACATTTACGGCGGCGCCAACGGTGGCGATGTAGATGTGCTGATCACCGAAATCGGCGGCACCGTGGGCGACATCGAAGGCCTGCCCTTTCTGGAAGCCATGCGTCAGTTTGCGCTCGAAGTCGGCTTTGACAACGTGCTGTTCATCCACGTCACGCTGATTCCATTCCTCAAGGCCGCCGGCGAGCTCAAGACCAAGCCCAGCCAGCAATCCGTCGCCAAGCTGCGCGAAATCGGCATCCAGCCGGACATCCTGGTTTGCCGCACCGAGCAGCCGATCAGCCACGACATTCGCCAGAAGCTGAGCCTGTTCTGCAACATCCCGGTCAAGGCGGTCATCGAAGAGATGGACGTCGAAACCTCCATTTACGAACTGCCGCTGCGCCTGGCCCAGGAAAATCTGGACGACCTCGTGGTCGACCACCTCCGCCTCGATGCACCGGACTGCGACATGAAGGAATGGCAGTCCGTGGTCCGCCGCCTGAAGTATCCCGCCAACCGCGTGGACATCGGCGTGGTCGGCAAATACATCGAGTTGCAGGACGCTTATAAGAGCGTTTACGAAAGCCTGACCCACGCCGGCGTCGCCAATGACTGCGGCGTGAACATCGTCCGCATCGACTCCGAAGCCATCGAAGAAGACGGCCCGGAAGCGCACCTAAAGGGCCTCGGCGGCATCCTCGTGCCCGGTGGTTTTGGCGACCGCGGCATCGAAGGCAAAATCGCCGCCGCCGCCTACGCCCGCGAAAAGATGATCCCCTACTTCGGCCTGTGCCTGGGCATGCAGATTTTGGTCATCGAATACGCACGCCACGTGGCCGGCTACCCGAAGGCCAACAGCCTGGAATTTGACCCGAGCGGCGAATGCTCTGTCATCAACCTGATGGCCGACCAAGTCGACGTGACGGACAAGGGCGCGACGATGCGCCTGGGCGCCTACCCGTGCAAGCTCACGCCCGACACGCATTCCTACAAAGCTTACGGCAACGTATTCGATGCGCCCAAGGGCGGCGACTTCATCATCCATGAACGTCACCGCCACCGCTTTGAGTTCAACAACGACTTCCGCGAAATCCTGGAGCGCAGCGGCCTGCGCATTGCCGGGGTCAACCCCGAGCGCGACCTCGTGGAAATCGCCGAAGTCTTCGACCACCCGTGGATGGTGGGCGTGCAGTTCCACCCGGAATTCAAGTCCAAGCCCAACCACGCGCACCCGCTTTTCGCGTCCTTCATTGGAGCCGCGATTGAACACACTCAAAAGGATTAACTTCGCCGCATCGATCTTCCATGTCATTCCTCCAAGACATCGAGATTGATGTAGTGCACGTGGGCCGGGCTGACTGGCCCAGCGGAATTGAGACCTACAGCCCGTGGCATACCACCCGCGTGCTGAAGCACCATGAGCTGTGGTTTTTCTGGCGTGGCAACGGCTGGATCGAGGCCGAAGGCGAACGCTACGAAGTCCGCCAGGGGCAGCTCTACTGGTTCAGGCCGGGCGTGGAATACAGCGTTACGCAAAGCCCGGAGCGGCCGTTGGGCACCAACTTTATCTCGTTCGATATACAGCGCGAGGGAGAGTACGTCGCCGAACCGCCCCCCGACTGCTCGCCACACATCGACGTTGTCGAAGCCGACCTCGCCGAGACCGTCACCCGTCACATTGTAGAGCTCTACTGGCAATGCTATGTGGATTACAAAGACGCGCCCAACGGCGAAGACCTACGCTCCAACCCGTATTTCCTGTTTGCCAACGACCACTACCAATACCTGATCTTTGCGCCCAACCCGATCAGCATTTTTCGGCCAACCGTGAAGTCGGTCCAGGCGTCCATCCTCACGGCCGACACCCTTTTCCGCGGCTTCCTGATGGAAGTGCTCACGCAGTCGCAACGCAGCCTCAAAGATAACACCGCCAGCCACGACCGCTACCAACGGCGCCTGATCTCGCAGATCGCCATGCGCATCCAACAGGAGCCCGGTGCCAAGATCACCACGGCCGAGTTGGCCACCGAATGCGGCTACAGCGCCGATTACTTTACGCGCGTCTTTAAAAAGATCATGCACTGTAGCCCGCAGCGCTACCAAGTTTATGCGCGCATCAACAAGGCTTGCCTGCTCTTGCGCGACTCCGACCTGCTCATCAAGCAGATTGCGCTGCAACTTGGTTACTGTAACGAATACTTTTTCTCGCGGCAATTTAAGGAAGTAATCGGCCGCAGTCCCAGTGACTATCGCAAAAAGTAGAACGGTGCCCCATCCGGCCTGTACCGGCGCGTTCTATTGCCATTGACCCCGCCTTCGGGCTCGTGGGTAAATTGCGCCTATGCTCTTCACCCGAATAGCTCTGATAGTCCTAACGTCACTGTCACTCGCCATTCCTTTAGCCAAGGCACAAGATATGCCCGAGTTACTCGCCAGCGCCCCAAAGTCTCACCCACGACTGTTCCTTCCCACCAGCGAGGAAAACGACTGCAAGGCCAAGATCGAGCAGGATACTTTGCTTCGCAAAGCTTCCCAACACACAATCGAGTTGGCGGACCAAATGCTTGAGCTGCCGCTGTTGCAATACGAGCTGGAAGGCCGTCGCCTGCTGGACGTATCGCGCGCCTGCCTGCGTCGTATGGCCTACCTCGGCATGGCCTACCGCCTCACTGGCAACCCCCAATACGCACAGCGCGCTGAGGCTGAAATGCTCAACGTAGCCGCCTTCAGTAACTGGAATCCAACACACTTTCTCGACACTGCCGAGATGACCGCCGCCCTCGCGATCGGCTACGATTGGTGCTATCAGGCGCTCAGCCCAGAAGCCCGTGTGACGATACGCCAGGCTATTGTCGAAAAGGGGCTCCAACCCTCACTGAACAGAGACTGGTGGTGGATCGACCACAGCAATAACTGGAATCAAGTCTGCCATGCCAGCATGGTCATGGGTGCCCTGGTCGTCTATGAGCAAGAGCCTGAGCTTGCCGAACAGATAATCCAGCGCGCGCTCGACAACATCCACTACGGCATGGATGTCTATGCGCCCGATGGCGCCTACCCCGAAGGCCCGATGTATTGGAGCTACGGCACCAGCTTTAACGTGCTGCTGATCGGTGCGCTAGCCTCGGTGCTGGGTTCCGACTTCGGCCTCTCGCAAGCACCTGGCTTTCTCGAATCGAGCGAGTATTACCTTCATGTCTCCGGACCCAGCGGCGACTTTTTCAATCACTCAGATTGCCGCCCGCGCAACGGGTTTAGCGACTTGATGGTTTGGTTTGCCGAGCGAACCCAAAACCCATCCCTGCTCTGGCGCGAACGCCCATTGCTGGAAGAGTTTCTCTCTAAAGAGCATAACCCCGACGGCCATGACACTCGCCTATTCCCGTTCACCCTGATCTGGTCACCGCCCCTACAAGACATCACTCCGCCAACCGAGCTGCACTGGCAAGGCAACGGTGAAGTGCCCGTAGCCTTCCATCGCACCAGTTGGGAAGACCCCAACGCCACATTCTACGCCATCAAGGGAGGCTCACCATCCGCTGGCCACGGCCATATGGATTCTGGAACCTTCGTCATGGAGTCAGACGGCGTGCGCTGGGCAATCGACCTCGGCATGCAAGACTACCACAGCCTCGAAAGCATCGGCATATCGCTGTGGGGCGAGCAGCGCTGGAATGTTTTCCGCCTCGGCATCAAGAGCCACAACGTGCTCATGGTCGACAGCCAAAACATGGACCTCAACGGAGAAATTCCCATAACGAAAGACGTCGCCGATGGCCCCTTCCCGCACACCATTGTAGACACCACCGAGGCCTACACCGGACAACTCAAATCCGCCCGCCGCGGCATCGGTCGCCACGAGCACGGCACAGTCGTCGTCCGCGATGTCGTCGAAACGCTCGACCGCGAAACGGAAATCCGCTGGGGCATGGCCACCCGCGCTGATGTGACCATCGACAGCCCCACCCATGCCACGCTTCGGCAGGACGGAAAACAGCTTGAACTTGTGGTCAAATCCCCCGCCAACGCGCAGTTGGAAATTTACCCAATGGACCCACCGCCCAACGACTACGACGCCCCCAACCCCGGCGCCAAAATGATCGGCTTCACGGTCAAGCTCCCTGCCAACAGCGAAGAGATCCTCCTTGTCGAGCTGCGCCCCGGTAGCGGCTCCAGTAAATACATTTCCGAAGACGCCTACGCCGACTGGTAAGGCGCGCCTACTCCTCCAGCATCGGGAAGCTGATCTGACCCTCCGGCGAGAGCGCACAGAGAATCACCCCGCCCGGAGGAGGCGGTTCATTCAGTTGACTGAAACCAAGCGCAAAGTTGACGGTCCCATCATCATCTTCATTCGTGCCAGCGAATTTAAAACTAACCTTGTCCAATGGGTATTGCTCGAAGCTCAAGAAAACAACTTCGTCGCCAGCCATATCGATTGATTCCACCAATTTTTCACCCAACAAAATATCACACCGCCCCTGCTCCGCCTGAGCCTTGTTGATATTTACACCGTGAAAGAAAATCTGACCACCGGGAAAATTTCGGCTCCAGTAGCGGGTACAACGCCAGACCTCGGGGTCCACCGCTTGGATTTGCCTGGCAATATTCTCACTGCCCTTTTTCAAATCGATAGGCTCTGCGCTATTGCCATCTGTATCGCCATCGAAATAGAGACCGAAGTTCAGCTCGACTGCCCCTTTTTCCAAATTTGATTGAATGGTGGAGTCCGCCCAAAACTCTTGGATGATATCTGGTAAGGTGAAGCCGCCAGTGTTGTTGACCGGCATTCGAAAATCTCCCTCCGGCGAGTGCACCGTCATGATGATTGGCCGGTCATCACCAGGCTTCTGATGCACAATCTCAATCACGATTCGCACACCTTTGACGTCTTGTAATTCCTTCGCCAAGGTCGCCGCGACTGCGATCGGCCCATAGGGTCGCTCCACTTCAGCCTTAGCGGCAGTGACAGTAAACAAGGCAATGAGCCAGATCAGAGACTTCATAATTTCAATCATTTATTGGGAAATCAGATTGTCCAGCATTTTACATCATCCATAGACGACACCACACTAGAGCACTTGTCTTTCCCCCGGAAGCGGCACACCTTGATCGTATGCCAGACAGCAGTGCGATCATCGACATCCGGGACCTGAGCGTCATCCGCGGGGAAACCACCATCCTGCGCGATGTTTCCTGGCGCGTGGAGCGCGGGCAGCATTGGGTAATCCTCGGCGCCAATGGTTCGGGCAAAACCTCGCTTTTGCAATCGCTGACGGCCTACCTGACCCCGAGCCGCGGCCGCATCGAAGTCGATGGCCAGGTGTATGGTCAGTCCAACTGGCCAGCGCTGCGGCAACGCATCGGGCTCGTCAGCTCGGGCATCGCGCAGAAGGTGCCACTCGACGAACCCGCGCTCAAGACGGTACTCAGTGGCCCGTCCGCCCAGCTCGGCTATTGGACGCGTAACGCCGGCACGCCGGATGTTGGCTTTGCCCGCGACTGCCTCGATCGCATGGGTGCCGCTTATTTGGCCGAGCGCGAGTGGCGCTACCTCAGCCAAGGCGAGCGGCAGCGTGTGTTCATTGCCCGCGCCCTGATGACGCGCCCCGTGTTGCTGATTCTAGACGAACCCTGCGCCGGGCTCGACCCCGTGATGCGCGAACACTTCCTCCAGGCCGTGGGCAACCTCATGCAGCAGCCGAGCGCGCCGACCATCGTCCTCGTCACGCATCACGTGGAGGAGATCATCCCGGGCTTCAGTCACACGCTCGTGATCAAGGCCGGCGAAGCCCTCGCCCAAGGGCCCACGGAAAACGTGTTAAGCAGCGAAATTCTCAGTGACGCATTCGGCGCCGCAATCACGCTCAGCCGCCCCGATAATCGCTGGCAGTTGAAAATCGACTGACAGTCAAGCGGCCAAGTTGCGCCGTGAAGCCACCGCATGGACTTGTTTTTCAATAAGCCCTTCGCCTCAGTTCGCTCATTCGCCGACAAGATCGACGCGCTCATCGGCCGCGTCGCCTGCTAAGCTTTGCGCGGCAAAGTAAGCGCACTGCCTTACAATCATTTTCTCAAATTGTAATTCACGAGCACATAGGTGGCATGGTAGCTTCAGGAAACGGAACTCCTATGGACTCAAGCTGCTCAAACACAATCGACTCCCAAGCTGCCTCAGCCACGCTGCTACAGGCTCAGCCATTGCTTGGTGAAAAAATTGCCAGCGCATTGGCCTGCGATGCGCCGACCGCAACCGAAGCACTCACCGAGGCCATCCGCTTCTTGGCGCTCGTCGCTCAAAGTGTAACCCCGCTCACGCCCTCGCATAAAGTCGACCTGGCGTGGCACGAGTTTATTCTCTTCACGCGCGACTACCATGCGTTTTGCCAGCAACATTTTGGCAAATACATCCACCATACGCCCGGTGGAGGCACCGACCAAAATCACCGCCAATACCACGCCACGCTTGCGGCCTACCAAGCCGCCTTTGGCCCGCCAAGCATTCGCTTCTGGGACAACCCCAACCTCGGGCCCGCCGCCTCCAACTGCGGTGCCTGCGAAGCCTCTTAACCACCCAACTCCACTATGTACTACAAAGCACTCATCACCGTCGGCCCGGCCGAGCTCTCCCACGTCGAACGTCGCAAGCCGACTAAGGCCTTCGGCAAGCTCGCCCATTTTTTAACGCTTGGCATCTCCTCGCCCAAGGAAGTCCGCCAGACCTTCACCGCGGTTTCCATTCTACAATCACTCAACCTTGCGCTGCAGGCAATCGGCGTCGATAACATCGTCCGCCTATCCAAAGACGCGACCGATTTTTACTACGACTACCAAGGCATTCCGCAGGATCTCCGCCTCTGCATGGATGCCTTCGAGCGCGAAATCGACCCGCAGGAAAACGAACTCTTCGACGAGCTTTCACTCGTGCTCGAACACCATGTGCCGGGCATGACCTTTCTTCTGCAGTTTAATATTTTGCGCAGTCACGAAGTCGGCGCGCACCCGATTGAAATCCACATCAACGGCTTCTCCAACGAGTTTTCCGCCAAGGATAAAAGCGACGCCGAGTTGCGCGAATCACTGGCGCCCATCTTCGCCAAACAGGAAATCTACGATGCCTATCTCTCCCAACAGCGCGGCCTGTTCGACCAATTTACCGGGGCGGTGATCATGGCGCTGCATCAGCACATGCACATCGAGGCGACTAAGCAAAAGACCTTCCGCAAAATGATTCGCCGGGGTGAAGGTGCCCGCGCTTACTCCGCCAACCGCATGGCGCCGCTCAACTCCGAGCCAGCATTCCACAACTACTACGGTGTGCAGGATGCGTTTGCCCACGCCTGGGTTTGGTCCGACCTCTGCCACGAGCGGCAGATATTTTGCTCCGACTTAGGCGTCGTCGATGAAACCGGTCAGGATCTGCGCATCATCGGCGCAGAAGGCGTCATCGCCGGCGACCAAAGCCGCAAGCGGGAATCGACCTCGAGCGCCTACGCCGGTGACGCCGGCAGCGATGCGGGATCAGTCGCTTACTTCGATAACACAACCGACTCCCGCCGCAACGAAGGCGGCTGGTTCGAAAGCCTTTTCGGTGAAGACGGCTTCTTCAGTGGTGACGGCGGAGACGGAGGCAGTAGTTGCGGTAGCTCCTGTGGCGGCGGTTGCGGCGGTGGATGTGGCAGCTGATTAACCGCCCACTTTGAACAGCGCCACGTCGCCGTCTTTAAACAAGTATTCCTTGCCCTCCAGACGGTATTTGCCCGCGTCGCGTGCGGCGGCGACTGAACCCGCGGCCACAAGGTCCGGGTAGCTCACGACTTCCGCCTTGATGAACTTCTTTTCGAAATCGGTGTGGATCACGCCTGCGCATTGCGGCGCCTTCATGCCCACGTGGAACGTCCAGGCGCGGACTTCCTTTTCGCCGGCGGTGAAGTAGCTGGCCAGGCCGAGCAGCGAGTAAGCAGCCTGAATCAGACCGGACACACCCGAGCCATCGACACCGAGGTCCGCCAAAAACTCCTTGGCTTCTTCGGGCTCCAGTTCGGAAAGTTCTTCCTCGATGCGGGCGCAAATGACGCAAGAGCCGGCGCCGTGGTGCTCGGCGGCCCAGTCGGCCACTTTCTTGGTAAAGTCGTTGCCGCCGTTGGCAAGGTCGTCTTCGGCCACGTTGCAGGCGTAGAGCGCACGCTTGGAAGAGAGCAGGCAGAAGTGCTTCAGCAGTTCGCGCTCGTCGTCGGTCAGGTCCATCGTCACGGCAGGCTTGCCGGC
The DNA here is from genome assembly GCA_031296935.1 of Cerasicoccus maritimus. Taxonomy (GTDB): domain Bacteria; phylum Verrucomicrobiota; class Verrucomicrobiia; order Opitutales; family Cerasicoccaceae; genus Cerasicoccus; species Cerasicoccus maritimus. The sequence goes on along the minus strand of JAVDPD010000002.1, from coordinate 246,805 downwards.
ATTGAGGTGCTCGACGACCTTTTCGAGCAACGCGGCGTTGGCCACGGCTTCTTTGTCATTACCCTTGGCGCGGCGGCGGTTTTTATCGAGCTGGCTTTCGGCGGACTCCAAGTCGGCGAGCACGAGCTCGGTGTTGATGATGTCGATGTCGCGAATCGGGTCGACGGAGCCCTCCTTGTGGATGATGTCCTCGTCCTCAAAGCAGCGCACCACGTGCACAATGGCGTCCACCTCGCGAATGTTCGCCAGGAACTTGTTGCCCAGGCCTTCGCCCTTGCTAGCGCCAGCCACAAGGCCCGCGATGTCCACGAACTCAATCGCCGCCGGGATGACGACGCTGGTCTTCGAGATTTCGCGCAGCGGCTCAAGGCGCTCGTCCGGCACTTCGACCACGCCCACGTTGGGCTCGATCGTGCAAAATGGGTAATTGGCGGCCTCCGCCTTGCGGGTCCGCGTGAGGGCGTTAAATAGGGTGCTCTTGCCCACGTTGGGCAGTCCGACGATGCCTGCTTGAAGCATAATGTAAAATACGGGTTGTTTAGGAAACCCGCAACGCAAGGGCCAAAGCCGCCCGGCGTCAATCGTGAATACACGGCGCCTGCGCGACTCCCCCTTTGACATTGCCGGGCGCAGCGTTATCAATCCGTAGCAAATATTGCCCGCCACCGCTATGGATCAAAACATCGTCACCAAACTTTCCCGGCTGCGCCAGAGCCTGGAGTCTGTCATCGTCGGCAAGCCCGGCGCTATGCAGGGCGTGCTGATCGCCCTGGTCTGCGACGGGCACCTGCTGATCGAGGACATGCCGGGCGTCGGCAAAACGATCCTCGCGCGCACGCTGGCCAAGTCCATTTCCGGCGACTTCAAGCGCATCCAGTTCACGCCCGACCTGCTGCCGTCCGACGTGACCGGCGTCGCCATCTTCAACCGGCAAAGCAACGAGTTTGAGTTCCGCCAGGGCCCGGTGTTTGCCAACGTCCTTTTAGCCGACGAAATCAACCGCGCCACACCGCGCACGCAGTCCAGCCTCCTTGAGGCAATGGGCGAAAAGACTGTCACCGTCGACGGCGTGACGCATGACTTGCCGCGGCTGTTCTTTGTCATCGCCACGCAAAACCCGATCGAGCTCAAGGGAACCTTCTCCCTGCCCGAGGCGCAGCTCGACCGCTTTTTCGGCAAACTCTCCCTCGGCTACCCGAGCGTCGAGGAGGAGGCCCGCGTCATGCAGATGCAGGTCAAGCACCACCCCGTGCTCGACGTGCAACCTGTGATCTCTGTCAACGAAGTGCTCGAGGCGCAGGCCGCCGTGCGCGAGATCCACATCGAGCCCAACATCCTCGACTACATCGCGCGCATCATGGCCGCCACCCGCGACGATGACCGCATCGCCGTCGGCGCGAGCCCGCGTGGCTCCTTGGCCCTCATGCGCGCCAGCCAGGCGCAAAGCCTGTTCAAGGGCGACACCTTCGTAAAGCCCGACACCGTGAAGGAAGTCGCGAGCTTCGTCCTCGCGCACCGCATCATTCTGAAGACGCGCTCCGTGGTCAATGTCGACTCCGCCGCCTCGGTCATCAACAGCATCCTCCAACACGTCGAAGCGCCGATCACCCAATAACGCATGACCGCCAGCGAGCAGAAGCGCCAACGCATCAGCCGCGCCATCACGCTGCTTGGCTCGGGCATGCTCATTTTCTTCGGGTGGAATCTGCAAAACGCCGCGTATCTGCTGACCGGCCTGTTCATCCCGACATTTGGCCTCTGCTGCGCGCTGATTGTCATGCAGCAGCGCAAGCTCATTCGCGTGAAGCGCCAGTGCGTGGACGGCGCCTGCGAAGGCGAATACGTCGACGTGAAAATCACCATGCAGAACCGGCACTGGTTCCCGATTTTCCGCCTCATCGTGCATGAGAATTTCGAGCCCGAAATGGAGGCTGACATCTTCCTGACGCTGCCCGGCGTGCTGCCCGCCCATTCAGCGACGGATTTCGAATACCACGCGCAGTGCTACATGGATCGCGGACGCTACACGCTCGGCCCGATCCACGTAACCATCGCCGATCCGCTGGGGATGTTTATCTTCACGCGGACCCTCGATGTGCGGCAGGAGTTTTCCGTTTACCCGCAGGTGTTCCCGATGCCCCAAATGCCGCCCGGCATCGGTATCCCGGACGCGATTCCCGAGGGCCTGCCCCGCGCCCGCGCCGGCGACAGCGACCTCCAGCTCGGCGTCCGCGAATACGTGCCCGGCGATCCCTACCGCCACATTCACTGGCCGCAAACCGCGCGCGGCGAAGAGCTGATGGTCCGGGAATACGAGCAGATCACGCCCGCGAACACCTTCATTTTGCTCGACCTCCCACTGGCCGGACGCGCCGGCACGGGCAAGGTGTCGACCGAGGAATTCGGCGTGCAGCTCGCTGGTAGTCTGGCCGCAAAAACCATCCAGGGCGGGCAACCCGTCGGCGTGCTCATCAACGGCGAGCCCGAGGTGTTTATCGACATGGGCATGGGCCACCAGCACCTGGTCGACATCCTCGACGCACTCATTCCCGTGCGCGAAAAAAGCGAAACGACGCTCGTCAATTTGCTACTTGAGCGGCCCGATGTGATCCGCGATGGCTCTACATTTTGGCTGATCCTCAGCCGCGTCAATTTCTCCATTGCCGCGCTCGATGAACTGCTGGAGCTCTTTAGCTGGAAGCCCTGCCAGATCTTCCTCGTGATCCTCGACGACGAAAACATGGTCGCCTACGAGACGACGCCGCAGGAGCGCGCCGCCCGCCCCAACCGCTATCAGTTAGCTGGCGAAATCGGCGACCGCGTGGAATGCCTCTGGTGGGTGGACCTTGAGCGCGGCCTTGAAAAATCCATGCTGGAGGGCCCGCTGTGAGAGCGCTGACACCGCACTTTTTTCACGCTGCGCTGCTCGCCGCATTGAGCCTGCTGCCGCTGTGGAGCGGCGGCTTTGGCCCGACTCCCGACGGCGCGTTTGGCACGACAGTACTGATTCTCTTTGGCATCTGCATCGCGGTCGCACTCAATGAATACCTCGTCAAAGCCAGTGACATAAACTGGGAATACATCGAGGGCCGTTGGAAATTTGTCCTCCCGATCATTGTTGTTCTCGTCGGCGCCAACATCATGAACGACAACCCCGCCGCCAAGCGTGCGGCCATGTCGGTCGGCTTTGGGCTGATCGGACTTACCGCGATGCGCGCACAATCGCAGACCGATGTGCTGCTGCGCGTCGGGCTGTTTGCTGGCCTCGGCGCGGCGTTCTGGGGGCTCGCGGGCCTGGCGTTTTTTTGGTGCGTGCCGGTGCTGTTAATGCTCGCGCTCGCCCTGGCCTACGACCCGCCGGAGACGCGCGCCTACCTCGGCTGGCGCGACCACGGGCACCTCGCGCTCATCATCCTTGCGCTCAGCGCGGGCCTGCTGATGGCCTACATTTTAATCGGCATGCTGCTGCATCTCGGCGGTTTTATTCTGAACCCCGCGGAGGCACCCGTCAGAGGTATCGAGCGCGCCGCCGCCACTGAATCCCGCTACCAAATCAAGTGGTGGGACTTCGTCATCCTCGCGGCGCTGGCCTACTTTTGCTTCCCCTACATCATGCGGCTCTTCGGCGAGAAAAACGACGAGCCCGACGCCGAATTCCAGCGCGGCGACTCGCCCTTTCACCGCATCGCCGAGCAGTTCAAGAAAACCCTCGGTCGCCAGTCCCCGCGCGAGCGCGTGATCTACAGCTACCATGAAATGCTCAAGGCGCTGATCAAACTCGGCTTCACGCACGACCTCGCCTCGACGCCGCTCGACACCCTGCGCGAAATCCGCGAGCAGCGCGAGATCCCCACGCCGCTGTGCGACTCCGTCAGCGCCCTATTCTACCGCGCCTGCTACAACGATGGCTCGATCACCGAGGCCGACGCCGCGGCTATGCAGTCCGCCACGCAAGCAGTGATTGAAGCCTACCGGCAAGAGTAAGCACAGTCTGCCCAAAGGTAGGGACGGTTGCCCTCAACCGTCCGCATCGTAATTTGGCTAACGCATTGAAACTGGACGGTTGAGGGCAACCATCCCTACCCCTTCCCAACTACCTCTCGCGCAGGCATTAACGACGCGGCTCAAACTTCCTTCAAATTCAGCCTCGACTAACTGCATTTCCGTGCAGTTAGTTAAGGGGCTCATGACGCCCGCCCAAGGACTTAAAAAACATTTCGGCTTCGAGCAATTTCGCGAGCCGCAAGACGAAATCGTCGAATCAATCATCGGCGGGCGCGACACGCTGGTCATCATGCCGACCGGTGGCGGCAAGAGCCTGTGCTACCAACTCCCCGCACTGATGCTGCCCGGGGTGACGCTCGTCATCTCGCCGCTCATTGCGCTGATGAAAGACCAGGTCGACGCGCTCAATGCGCGCGGCATCGCGGCGGCCATGATCAACAGCTCGCAAAGCTGGGACGAGCAACGCGCCTGCCTGGACGACCTTCGCCGCGGCGAGCTAAAGCTGGTTTATGTCGCCCCCGAGCGCTTCCGCGCGCAGTCGTTTATCGACTCCTTGAAGGGCGTGAAGATCTCGCTGTTCGCGGTCGACGAAGCCCACTGTATTTCCCAGTGGGGCCACGACTTCCGCCCCGACTACCAACGCCTCGGCGAGGCCCTGGAAAAGATCGGCCACCCGTGCTGCGCGGCCTTCACCGCGACGGCCACGCCCGAGGTCCGCGAAGACATCGCCAACAACCTCAAGCTGCGCCAACCGGCGACCTTTGTTTCCGGCTTTGGTCGCGACAATCTCTCCTTTGCGATCAAGCAAATCGACAAGCGCAAGGACAAGATCAAGCGCATCCGCCAGCTCATCGAAAACAACGGCGTCGGCATCATCTACTGCGCCCGCCGCAAGTCCGTCGAAGAGGTGTCCACATACCTGCGCGAGGAGTTCGTGCAGCACGTTATCTACCACGGCGGCATGACGCCCAGTGAGCGCGACGCCGCGCAAGACCGCTTTGTCCGAGGTGAGGTGCCCATTGCCGTCGCCACGAACGCCTTCGGCATGGGCATCGACCGGTCGGACATCCGTTTCGTCGCGCACTACGAAATGCCGGGCAGCGTCGAGGCCTACTATCAGGAAGCCGGACGCGCCGGACGCGATGGCAAGCCCGCCTACTGCGAGATGCTTTTCTGCTACGCCGACAAGACCACACAGGAGTTTTTTATCGAAGGCGCCAACCCGCCGCTGAGCCTCATCCACAGCATTCACTCTGTATTGCAAAGGAACGTGAATGAGAACAACGAGGCCTTCCTTACCATCGAAGAAATTTGCGAAGCTTTGCCGGGCAAAGTAAACGGCATGGCCGTGAGCTCCGCGATCAGCCAACTGCGCCGCTGCGGCGCCATCGAGCGCTTTGACGTGCCGGGCTCACGTCTGCGCGGCACCCGGGTGCTCAAGCGCGTGCGCCTCGCGAGCGAGCTCGGGCTCGACGCGCGCGGGCTGCTCATCAAGCGCCAGCGCGACGAAGACAAGCTGCGCCGGTTGATTCAATTTGCCTACGCCAAGAGCTGCCGCCAACAGTGGATTCTCGAATACTTTGAAGACGCCGACGCCGCCGAATGCGGTCAGTGCGACCGCTGCCGTCATCGCCCGGGCAACGTTGGCCCCGTCGATGAAGACAAGGCGCTCGTGGTCCAAAAAGCGTTGAGCGGCGTCGCGCGGATGTCTGTCCGCCGCAGTCGTCACCATTGGGAGGCGCGTTACGGCCGCGACCGCATCATCAAGTGCCTCACCGGTAGCCAGGCCAAGGTCATCGTCGACCCCGGCTTGGACAAGCTGTCCACCCACGGCATCTTGAAAGAGCATGGCACGGAGTTCGTCGGCAAGCTCCTCAACGAGCTGGAAAACAGCGGCTACCTGACCGTGACCGAAGGCGACTACCCGCTGCTCGAGCTAACCGACTCCGGCAGCAAAGTGATGTTTGGCGAACTGCGCCCCAAGCTCGTCTGGCCGGAAACCGATGACGCCATCACCCAAGCGGCCGAGCCCGACGACGCCCTTTACGAACAGCTCGTGAAGCTGCGCAACGACATGCGCCGCAAGCGCGGCAACCCGCCCGCCTACACGATCTTCCCCAACACCGTGCTCCAGCAAATGGCCGCCCTCAAACCAGCCAACGCCGAGGAAGCGATGTCCATCAAAGGCATCGGCCCACAAAAAGCCCGCAGCATCCTCCCACCATTCCTGGAGCTGATCAACGCCAGCGCCGCACAAACCGCGAGCACTTGAGGGTGGATTTTTACTGGCGGGCGATGCTCCATCAAATCAAAATTCAATTCCTATCAACGGATAGAGCGCAGTCCAAGGCAGTCATTCACTGGGCCTACCAGCGCAGTCGCGGCCACGCCGCAAAACTTAAAGCTTAAGCGGCATAACCTCCTGTTCTTAAGAAACACGTCTCGCTAGCATTAGCGTTTCAGCCGTGGCTAAACAATGCAGTTAAAGAAGCAAAGAAAAGATCGACGTGGCTTCGGTTGCCACCCAACATCGCTCCGCATGAACAAGTATTTTGCATTCTTTTTAATCAGCACCTTAACCGGTTTCATTTCGACTGGATGTTCCCACCAGGCAGGAAATGATTTCCAAATCGTGAAGACAAACAATATGCAGTTGGGCAAGACCACAAATCTGCAAGCACGCAGAATGTTTGGCAACCCCAAGGTCGAGAAGAATGTATCCAACGATTATAACGACTATAATATTTGGACGTATATCTTCATGGAAAGCCGCGCCTTCAATCAGTCCGATGGTCGCATCATGGTGCTGGAGTTTGTCGACGGCAAACTGAACGGCTACTTCTACGCGTCCTCTTACGAGAGCGATGCCCCCCCACAAAACCTCCGCGCAAAGAACCAAATCAACCGCCAATCCTCAACCCGAGCCGACGTGGCCCGCATACTTGGCGTCCCCGACGGTAAAGCCTACTCCAACACCACGCTCGAGGATTTCCACGAAGGCGTCGGCGAAGAAATTTGGCTCTACCAGCAGGAAACCCAAGCGGTGGACAACAGCATTGTCTCCGAGAAAATCCTAGTCGGCTTCGACCGCGACGGGACGGTGGAAACCATTACCTCCTCCAAGACCAAGCTCAACTAGCCAGCTCAGACCGATTTCACAAGCAGGGTTCAAACGTCCCTAAATAACTTTTAGAAAACGTCCGGTGAGCCAACCGGGCGTTCTTCATTTGCTGCGAATGAACGCGGCTAAATTAAATCGACGCCTCACGCCGCCTCGGACATAGTCCCCGCATGGCTGATGCATCTTCTTTTCTCGTAAATGACGGCACGCCGCATTTCGGCGCGACCGTCGAGGCCTCCTACCGCAAGCTGCAAGTGCGCACGTCGATCTACGACGAGTTGCCGCCCAAGGGAGCGGGCATTCGTTTGGCCATCTATCAAGCGCAAGGCGCGTGTGGCGACAATGCGACCGAGCAAAACCTCGCGCGGCTCGAAACGGCCGTCGCCAAGGCCAAGCATTATCACGCGCAGTGTATTGCGTTTCCGGAGATTTATCTGCAAGGCTACACGCACAACCCCGAGACCGCGCACGCCACCGCCGAGACCTGCGACGGGCCCAGCATTACGCGTATTCGGGAGATCGCCAAAAAGCACAAGATGGGCGTGATCGTCAGCTACGGCGAACGCGTCGACCGCGAGGACCGCGCGTATTATTACGACAGCATCGCCGTCATCGACGAGCATGGCGCGCTGCTCGACAGTTACAAAAAATGCCACCTCTACGGCCAGCAGGAGCGCGACAATTGGGACGTTGGCGACAGCGAATATCCCGTCCACAAGATCGCGGGTTTCCCCGTCGGCGTGGTCAATTGCTACGAATGCGAGTTTCCCGAGCTGATGCGCATTCTGGCGCTCAAGGGCGCGAAGTTGATCGTCGGCCCCACGGCGGCGGACACGTATTACCGCCTGCCCGATGGCCGCATGAGCAGCGTCCCCTACCCCGACGTGGCCAAGGTGCAGTTCCCCGCGCACGCGTATTCCAACAACCTGTTTTTTGCCTACGTGAACCGCTGCGGCTATGAAACGCGCGATGGCGACAGCTGGCACTACCGCGGCAACTCCATGGTCTGCTCGCCGCATGGCGAGATACTCGTAGCCGCGCACAACGAGCAGGACACGCTCCTGGTCTGCGACTGCGTGCCTGCCTACTACGGCCGCACCCACCCCGCCCCAGCCTATCATTATTTAAAGGACCGCCGCCCCGAGCTCTATGGGCAATTGCTCAGCAAAGAAGCCAAATTTATCGACACGACCCTCGGCCCGATTCAGGAAAACACCGACCTCTTCGGCGGCGATTTTAAATACGAATAGCGGGCACGAAAAAACTCCGCAGCCGAAGCTGCGGAGCATTCGCAAACCAGATCAGTGACGACCTAGAAAGTTGTTGCGATTTGCTTAGAATACCACCTGCGCGGCAAAGCGGATCACGTCTTCGCTGGCATTGGCGCCACCGAAGCTCGTGCCGTTGTAACGACCGCCAAACTGAATGTGCTCCCAGCCGAGGCCGATCTTGGCGTCCGTGCCCAAAAAGTAGTAATTCACGCCTGCGTAGTAGGACTGCGCGGCATTGAAGAAACCCTGACCATTGCTGGTGAGCGTAGTCGTGCCGGGCTGCGCGCCACCGAAGGACACGCCCTTCTTGACGACGTTCGGGTTCACCCCGCCCTGGTCGGAATCGATGGCGGAAAAGCGGAAGATCGGCTCAAGCTTACCAATCATGTAGCTCACGTAAACGGTGCCGCCCAACGGGTTGGAGGTGCCACTGTTGAAGCCGGAGATCGACGTCGGCCCATTCAGGTAAGAGGCCTTGCCGTTCTCCATATTGGCCGCAAAAAACTCACCCATGATGCGAAAGTTGCCGTAGTCCAGCTTACCAAACGGATTGATCGCGCCGATGGAGTTTGTTTGCGAGAGGCCGCCATTATTCCAGCTATTGCCCTCGGGCATGTAGGTGCCGTTGATGCCAAACAGGTATTTGCCGCCCTCAAACTTCGAGCCGTATTGCACACCGCCGGAGTAACCCATGTGGTTCTGCGAACCGGTGTTCGAAGGAGCCGAGAAGTTCTGATAGCCCTGCGTGACTTCCGCAAAGTAGTCGAAACCATCTACGCCTGGGATTTCACCTGCCCAGTAAACACCCAAGCGACGTGCGCCCAAGCCAAGGCGCGTCGTGCCAACGCCAGCCGAGCTCGTGGCGAAGGTGCCGGAGCCACTACGACGATAGCTGCTGGTGAAGTAGTTCGTGGCGATCGAGCGATTTGGCGCCGGGATGTAGCGCGAGGAGGTGTATTGCTCAAACCCGAAGTGAGCCTTCTTAAAGCCGGCCTGCACATTACCGTAGCCTTCGAATTCCTTCTCGACGTAGGCCTTTTCAATGTAGTTGCGCGAAGAAAAGCCGTCGCCCAAGTTCGCCTGCACGGTCGTGCTGAAGCCCGAACCGATATCAGCCGACACGCCAAAAATAATGTTCGGCAGGTAGAATGTGTTATTCGCCGGTGGATTAGGCAATACGTCATCATGCCCCGTAGCGTAAGCGAAGGCAAACTGCGCGTAGCCCGAGATAGTGATCTTTTCCACGTGCGACTTAGAGACGACCCGCGGCTCAATGCCCACGGCGGCACCCTTGATTTGGTCTGCCTGCTGCTGCGTAATCACGCCTTGACGGACCAGCTCGGAGAGCGGCACTACACCAGTCAATTCTGGCATCGACGAGTCCTCAGCGTGGAGGACTGCCGTCGTGAGCAAGGCAGCGGTTAAAATTTTTGCGTATGTCTTCATTGGGAATTTTGTAACAAAGCTGCACGCAATCGTCACAATCGTAACACGACAAGGGCAAATACGGCGTTTATGTTACAGCAGTGTTAAATGTTGTCATCTCCGTGGCAAAGCGGTGGTGAATCCCGCCAAAACCTCCGTTCGAAAAGAAGACAACGCACCGCGGGCGCTCCTGTTTTTGGCGCGTCGCTTCGCACAATTCAGTGAGCAAGGAATCAAAGTCGCCAAACGCCCCAGCGCACACGCCGCGCTCCTTCAGCACGTCAGCCATCACCTTGGTATTCAATCGCTTATCGTCAGTATAGCGATCTCCCCGGAACACCGGCCCCAAGTAAACCGCGTCCGCCAAAGCCAACGCATCGGTGAAACGCTCTTGGAAAATATTCGTCGCGCCGGTATTGCTGCGGGGCTCAAAACAAGCCGTAATTCGGTGGCCAGGATAACGATTCCTCAAGGACTCTAAAACTTGAGCTACTGCCGTCGGATGATGCCCAAAATCCTCAAGGATCGTCAGGTTTGTAACATCCAGCAAGCATTCCTGCCGGCGTTTCACACCCTGGTATTTCGCAAGCGCTGTCACATCAAGCGGACAGAAAGGATCATCCGGCTTCAGCGCAAGGCCAGCCGCGAGGAGCGCCACCGCGGCGTTGCGCGCATTGTAAAGCCCATGCAGAGGCCAGCTTACTTTGTCCCACAAAGTTCCTCTCCATCGCAAAGTAAACGACGCGCCCTGGGCGTTTTCCTTAAAGTTCTCGATGCGCAAATCGCAGTCCTTGCCGACGCCCACCGAGTAGCACGAACACCAGTCCACCGGCAGCAGCGGGCGCAGGTTTTCCTCGTCGCCGTTATACAGGATGAAGCCGTTGCGCGGCACCAGGCGGATCACGTGGCTAAAGCTGCGCTGGATATCCGCCAGGTCGCGGAAGATGTCACCGTGGTCAAATTCCAGGTTATTGATCGCCAGAATACGCGGCTGGTAATGCACGAACTTGCTGCGCTTGTCGAAGAAGGCCGAGTCGTATTCGTCGCCCTCGATCACAAACGGGCGGCCCGCCTCGCCGGCATGCGCGCCATTGGGCAGATCCCGCGGCACACCGCCCACCAGCCAACCAGGATCGCCGCGGTGTTCACGCAGCAAAAACGCCGTCAGCGCCGAAGTGGTCGTCTTGCCATGCGTGCCGGTGATGACAATGGGCTGACGCGTAGACAAGGTCGTCTCCGAAAGCAACGCAGGCAGCGAAACAATCGGCAACGCGCGCGTAGCCAGCAGCCATTCGATCTCGGGGTTGCCGCGCGAAATCGCGTTGCCGACCACGACGCGGTCCGGCTTCAACGCGGCGAGACGCTCGGGGTCCCACCCATCCAGGATTTCCACGTCGGCGTCGCGGAGCAGGTCACTCATTGGCGGATAGATGCCGGTGTCGCTGCCACTGACTTCGTGGCCCAGCTCCCGCATCATCAAGGCGACGTTTCCCATCGCCGTTCCGCAAATTCCCATAAAGTAAAGGTGCATGCTCCACCCAAATTCCAGCTCCTAATCTCCGCAAGCGCAAACCCCAACGTCCCGTTGGATCGGAAGTTTACCGCATTGCGGTAAAGGCCATCAGGCCGTAACGTTTCGGGGTCGCCAAAGCGTTCTATTGAACCTAGCTAAGGTAGCGCAGGCGCGTCCCAGCGCCGCGCCCCAGCGGAGTGGCAAAGGTAGGGCGCAGTCTCTAGACAAGCCGCCACACTGGAGTGGCGAAGCATGAGCTCACACAATCGACAGCACGCTTTCTACGCCATGCCGACCAGCAAAATATTCAGGCCAGCCGTGAGGGTAATGACCAACCAGCGCAGCACGTCCTTGCGGCGAAAGGGATAGCGATACGCCAAGTGCGTGAGGACTTGCGCGACTAAGAGCACGAGCACAATCAAAGTGAATATAACCTTCAGCTGATGAACGAAATCCATGCCGTAGGGGTCATGCCAAGCTAAGATCGTGAGCGCGAGCACGACCACCAAACTGCACAGCTCAAAATAGATTACCTGCCGACAACCCGGGCGCTCCTCGCCCCACGAGTCCACGCGCTTTTTCAGGTGTAGGTAGATCCAGTATTGGGTGATCAACCAACCAGTGACGGCAATCACCGACGCATTGAACCCTTCGCTGAAAAACCACACACAAATCGCCGCAATCGCAAAAACCGCTCCCGAAATCACTGCCAAACAAACATGCGCAAACGCCACCTCCCCAATATTCTGAGGGTCCAGAAAATCACGCCCCTTCGTGGAGCGGTCGTTGCGGGCGACGATGGCCATGCTGCTTGATTATTGATGCGGCGCATCACAATCAAGCAAACGAGTCAGTTTGCTCAAAAAAAGGCCACTCTGCCGCGGCGGCTTGTCTAGAGACTGCGCCCTACCTTGCGCGAGCGGATGAAACTGCGGATCGAGACGATCCGCGCTACCTTAATACAATTCCCATCCTCACCACCAACAACAACACACCCTACCCCTGCCTCACGCCATTTGCCCAGTGGGCAAATCTCCGGATGCAACGGCACGTTGCCCAATCTCAGGATGCAACGGCACGTTGCCTGGTTTTTCCTTTTTCCTTTAATCTTTTTCCTTTAACCATTCCTTCCATGCAACCCGACCCAGACGCCGTTTGCGCGTTTCTCCGCGACTACCAAAACTCACTCTGCACTGTCCTCGAAGGCTTCGCGCCGCACCAGCCGTTTAAGGCGGATGCGTGGGAGCGCGCGGAAGGCGGCGGCGGCGAGTCGCGCGTGCTCGCCGATGGCGACATTTTTGAGAAGGCTGGCGTGAATTTCTCCGACGTGCGCGGCAAGTCTCTTCCGCCCTCGGCCACGGCGCACCGCCCCCAGCTTGCGGGCCGAAGCTTTCGCGCGATGGGCGTGAGCGTGGTCATCCACCCGCGCAATCCCTACGCACCGACGAGTCATGCGAACGTCCGCTTTTTCATTGCAGAGAAGGAAGGCGAGCCCGCGGTGTGGTGGTTTGGCGGTGGCTTCGACCTGACCCCCTACTACGGCTTTGTGGAAGACGCCCAGCAGTGGCATCAAACCGCGCGCCGGGCCTGCCAGCCCTTCGGCGTCGAACTCTACCCACGCTTTAAAAACTGGTGCGACGAATATTTCTACCTGAAGCACCGCGACGAGGCGCGCGGCGTCGGCGGTCTGTTCTTTGACGACTTCAACGAGCACAGCTTCGCGCATTCGTTTGGCTTCATGAAGGCTGTCGCCGAGGCCTACCCGGCGGCGTATGTGCCGATCGTCGAACGGCGCAAGGAGACCAACTTCGGACTCAAAGAACGCCAGTGGCAGCTCTACCGCCGCGGACGCTACGTGGAGTTTAACCTGCTCTACGACCGAGGCACTTTGTTTGGCCTGCAAAGCGGCGGGCGCACGGAATCGATCTTGATGTCGCTGCCACCGCTGGTTCGCTGGGAGTATGATTACCACCCGGAGGAAGGCAGCCGCGAAGCCGCGCTGGCCGACTTCATCAAGCCGCGCGACTGGGTCGATGCCGACGGCGAACCGTTGGAGATCGAACGGGATTAACGAGGAGGACGCGGCCAGCGAGGCGTCAGTTTTTTAGCCGCGGATGAACACGGATAGAACACGGATGCCAGCGAAGCGTAGTTTAGAAAACTGGAAGATCACTGACTATTATGAGATTTCAATTTAAACATCTAGATCGCTCGGTTTACGGGCTTAGCGATCGTCCTGCTAAAATTATCCGCGTTACATCCGCGTTCATCCGCGTTCATCCGCGGCTAAAAAATCCCTCCATTGTAAAAACATTCGCGCTTATTCGCGCCATTCGTAGTTTCGACCACACTTTTCCCAATGACTTCCAAAGAACGATTCCTCGCCGCCGCCAATTGTCAGCCGGTTGACCGACCGCCCATCTGGATCATGCGCCAGGCTGGCCGTTACCTGCCCGAGTACCGCAAGCTCAAGGAGCAGTACGACTTCGTGACAATGGTCAAGACGCCCGACCTGGCCACCGAGGTAACGCTTCAGCCGCTGCGCCGGTTTGCGCTCGATGCGGCCATCGTTTTTTCGGACATCCTCATCGTGCCGGAAGCGCTGGGCCAGCCCTACCATTTCCGCGACCAAGGCGGCATCGGCATGGACTTCGCCCTCGAAACCCCGGCCGACATCGCCAAGCTCGCCGACGCCACCGCCGTCGATGAAAAGCTAACCTACATTGCCGACGCCCTGAAACTCGTCGACGCCGAGATCGGTGCCCAGAAGGCCGTGCTTGGCTTCGCCGGCTCCCCCTGGACGCTCGCGTGTTACATGGTCGAGGGCGGCAGCTCGAAGGACTTTACGAAGATCAAGTCGCTCTTTTATCAAGACCGCAAAACGTTCGACCAGCTCATGACCAAGCTGGCCAGCGCCTGCGCCGCCTTGCTCAAAATGCAGCTCGCGGCGGGTGCCGACTGTGTGCAGCTGTTCGACAGTTGGGCCAGCGCCTGCGCTGGCACGGACTACCATGACATGTCGCTGCGCTGGATCCGCCAGGTCATCAACGAGCTGCCCGAGGGCGCGCCGATCATCCTTTTTGCCAAAGGCATGGCCCACCACGTGGACACGCTTTCGGCCAGCGGCGCCAAGGTGCTCGGCATGGACTGGACCGTGAATCTGCCCGAAATGCGCGAACGCACCCCGGCCCACATCGCGCTCCAGGGCAACCTCGACCCGACCTTGCTCAGCACCACGCCCGAGATCGTCCAAAAGGCGGCCAACGAGCTGCTCGACGGGATGAACAATGCCCACGGCCACATCGTCAACCTGGGCCACGGCATCCTGCCCAGCGCGCACGTGGAATGTGTCGAGACACTGGTCAACACCGTGGTCGCGCGCGGCGAGAAGTAAGGCATTGCCCTCACTCAAAACGTTCTCCATAGTTGCGACATGCGCCTGCTTCTATTTGCTATTACTCTCTTCCTCAGCTTCAGTGCGGTAGCGGTTCCCCCCGCCCACCGCAAACACCCACCAGTCTTTACGACGAAGACCATCATTGTGGGACAGTGGCACAGCACCGCACTCAATGGTGACGCCATCGGACTGGCCGTCGATGATGTCGTGGTCGAGTTTCACCCGAGTGGTGATTTCAAAGCGACTGTCAACATGAACATCGGCGGCCCGTCAGAGTATCATGGTCATTATAGCGCTAAACGACAAAAGCTCAGCCTGAAGCCAGAAACTCAGGACCTGATCAACTGCCATGTCTCCTTTACTGGCCATAACAAGATGTCGATTGTCATTGAAGAAAAAGGCGTTAGCGCAGCCTTTTCCCGAGGCGCGGCACCCAGCTCATCCGGCAGTTGGTTTTAGCCCCCTTGATTAATAGTTAATCATTTGCTTTGACACCTTAGCCACCTGCATTTCTAATGAGGCTTAAGGAATGGCCTCTCTAAAAGAAATAGCAAAGGATGTTGGCGTCTCACACGCGCTGGTTTCCCGCGTGTTAAGCAACCGTATGGGCACTACCCGTGTCAGCGAGAAGACTCGCCAGAGGATTCTGGATCGCGCCAAAGAGCTTAACTATACTCCAAATCCGCTTGCCGTTGCGCTCAAGCGCGGACGTAAGGGGGCCATCGGCGTATTCCTACACGGTGTGGGCGTGCGCGGCAGCGAGCTTTCGCAGGATTTCACTCAAGCGGCGGCCAAGCACCTTGCTGCCAATGGCTACAACATGTGGATGCAATTCTTCGAGAAGAAGGAAGAGTTCCTCGCTGCCTGCAATGAACAACTTCTCAGCAAAGTGGACGGGCTAATCCTGGCTGGGATGACGCACGGCGAACTGATTGAGAACGTCCGCGAAATTGAAAAACGCGGTCTACCGGTTGTCTTCTCCTGCCACGGTGATATTGAGCGCTATGGCTGCACGAACTACCAGGTGGACTCAGAAATGCAGGCCTACCTGACCACGAAACACCTGCTGGATACAGGCTGCAAGCGCATCGCCCATTTTTTCAGCATGGCGCTCCGCTACCGCGGCTACATCCGCGCTCACGAAGAAGCCGGCATCAAGCCTATCGATCAGTTAACCATCCCTACCCAAGGCTACACCTTGCAGAGCGGCTATGCCGGCATGGAGCACCTCATACGTGCTGGCATCGATTTCGACGGCGTTTCCGCACAGTCAGACGGTCAAGCCGCAGGTGTCTACCACTGGTATGTTCGACATAACAAGCCTCGCGAGGAATGGCCCCTGGTCACCGGCATTGACAACTCACCGATAGCCGAGGATTTCAGCATTATCCCGCTAACGAGCGCAACGGCTGAAATGCCCCGATGTGCTGAGCTCGCCGTCCAAGCTGTCCACAATAAACTCGAAAACAAGCCCGTAAAAACCGTCACAGTTCCCCCAAAACTAGTCATTCGTGAATCTAGCCAGCGCAAGTAATCCCCATATCCGATCTTTGCTGATCGATTTCTAATCTACGGGGTGAAAAATCACCTTGCAAACTATAGAGTTGTCTTCATTTTTGCCATTTGATTACTCGTGTTATCTAAAGCACGACAAAAACTTAACGCATAAAAAACTTAGCCTAACAGTCCCCATCCAATCCCCCTAACAGACTGGAAGTCCTAAATATCGACTTTTCCTCATCATAGCGCTCTACACCCCGTCGCTTCTTCAAAGAATCACCAACCAGCCGTACCCCCTCTTGCCATGTACTCCTCCAGCCCTGGTTCTAAGCTAGCAGCCGCAGCCAAGGTCTTCGGTCTTTTCGCCGGAGTCGCAGTGCTCTTTGCATTACTGCTAACCTTCCTGAATTGGGCTCTTTCACCCACTATTCATGCGGAAAAGATCGCCATCGCCCCCGAATTGGAGGCCAAGATGATTGCGCTGCGCACGGAGTCTTTCGACATCGATCCCGATAACCCACCACGCAATCAAGTGGAAGTCGATTACGCCGAGGGCGAAAGAGCCAGTTGGTGGCCGAAAGGCCAGAGCAAGGTACTCGATCCTGCAGTCGAAAACGGAGACCTCCCCCCAGTTGCCGAGCGCGTTGGCCCAGAGCCAATTGTTCTAACTGGTCCAGATGGCGTCGGCCAGTATGGCGGCACCTGGATGCGCCTCGGCACCAACTCCGACTGGGACATCATGAGCTGGCGCCTCTCGGGCGCAAACCTCGTCCGCTGGTCCCCCATGGGCTACCCCATCGTGCCCCACATTGCCAAAAGCTGGACCACCAACGAGGAACAAACCGAATGGACCTTGAATCTGCGCAAAGGCATTCGCTGGTCAGACGGCCACCCAGTGACGACCAAGGACGTCATGTTTTTCTGGAACGATGTCGAGCTAGGCCTAGACGATGGCATCGTTCCCGGCTGGATTTCCCCGGGCGGCGTTCCCCCGAAAGTCGAAGCCATCGACGACTATGCTTTCAAGATCACTTTTGCTGAACCCTACGGCGCATTTCTGGATATCCTGGCCAGCAACATCTTCTACAAGTTCATGGAGCCGGAGCACTACCTCCGCCAATTCCACCCCAAAATCGGCAATCCGGAGAAGATCGAAGAAGTCCGCAAAAAAATGGGCCTCGCCAGCGATCGCGCCGTGTGGGACATCGTGCGAAAAGTCACAAATCCCGAGCTGCCCACTCTCAACCCCTGGATCGCGCGTAGCGAGCAAGGCACTCCTCCGCTCTACTTCGTCCGTAACCCATACTATTACGTGGTCGACACCGAGGGCAACCAACTGCCCTACATCGACCAGGTCATGTTCGAGGTCAAGCACCCACAGCTCATCCCCGTCGCCGCTTCAGCCGGCTCCGCCACCATGCAGGGGCGCAACCTCTCATTCGACAACTACACCTTGCTGATGGAAGGTACGGAAAATGGCGGCTACGAGCTCTACCACTGGCTCAACCCTTCTCGTTCGGTGTGGACCATTTTCCCAAACATCAACCGCGCTGCCTTCGACAATGATCCCGCCTCTGCGACCAAAGCCAAACTTCTGGCCGACAAACGTTTCCGCCAAGCCCTGTCCCTCGCCATCGACCGACAAACGATCATTGACTCCGTTTACCACGGCATCGGCGAGCCCTCCCAGCTTGAGCCCGGCAAAGAGTCCCCCTACCACAGCGAAAAGCTCAGCCAGTCATACATCGAATACAACCCCGAGCGCGCCAACCAACTCCTTGATGAACTGGGCCTCACCAACCGCGGCGACGACGGCATGCGTACGGCACCTGACGGCACGCCCCTGACTTTCTACATGGACTTCACCAGCTACACCGGCGAAGGCCCCGCGCAGTTCGTCGTCGACGACTGGCGCGACATCGGCATTCGCGCGATTCAGCGCGAGCGCAACCGCGGCCTCTGGGGCCAGGAGCGCATGGCCCTCAAGCAGGACATGACTATCTGGGCCTCCGAAAGCGAATTCATCCCCCTACTGGAAATCCGCAACTTCGTCGCCAACTGGGGATGGTCTCTCCATGCGCCTGCCTATGGAACCTGGTATGACAAGGGCGGCATGCTCGGCAAGGAGATCACCTCTGGCTTTGCGCAGGAGCCACCCGTTGGCAGCCCCATCCGCCTGGCACAGGAATACTGGGCTGAGATGCTCCACGCCCACACTCAGGAAGAGCGCGTTGAGCTTTTTTCCCACATTGCCGATCTCGCCGCCGAGGAAGTGTGGACAATCAGCATCGCCACCCCTCCCCCGTTCCTGATGGTCGTCGACAAAGACCTCCGCAACGTGCCTGAGAAGGCGCTCTACGGCGCCCCCTACAACAGCCCAGCCAACACCGGCATCGAGACCTACTTCTTCGAAAACCAGAAAGAAAACCCGGCCATCACCAAGCAAATAGCCGCCGTCATGGCAGCGCCACTGGCCAGTAAATTCACTCTCGACGGTCAAACTGGCCGCGAACCAAACAGCAGCGTCACCGAGAAGCTCAGCAAACTCGTCCCCTGGCTTTGGACCATCTGCTTGCTCGGTTTCCTCATCATGATGGCCACCAAGCATCCTTATGTCGCGCGACGCTTGATCATTATGGTTCCTACGCTGGCCATCGTTTCGGTGATCGTCTTTACGGTCATCCAACTCCCCCCCGGCAACTTCGTGGAAACGAAGATCATCCAACTGCAAATGAACGGCGACGCCAACGCCACCGAGCAAGTCGAGCGCCTGACCGAAGTCTTCAACCTCGATGACCCGACTTGGAAACAATACCTCAAGTGGTCTGGCCTGAAGTGGTTCACCTCACTCGACGCTGGCGACAAGGGTCTGCTCCAAGGCGAGCTCGGCATCTCCATGCAGACGATGCGCTCCGTCAACGACACCGTCGAAGAGCGCGCTTTGCTCACAATGGCCATCTCCCTGCTCACGGTGTTGTTCACCTGGGCGGTCGCGGTGCCCATTGGCATTTACACTGCGGTGAAGCAGTATTCCATCGGCGACTACCTGCTGACCTTTATCGGCTTCATCGGTATGTGTGTGCCCAACTTCCTGCTCGCGATTTTGATGATGTATTGGGCCAACACCTACTTCGGCCTCAACGTAACGGGGCTCTTCTCGCCCGAGTATGCGACGGACCCGAATTGGTCCTGGGGCAAGATCCAAGACCTCGGCCTGCACCTGATAGTGCCCATCGTCGTGATCGGCACCGCAGGAACTGCGAGCATGATCCGCGTGATGCGCGCCAACCTCCTTGACGAACTCCGCAAGCCCTACGTGACCACTGCGATGGCCAAGGGCGTCCGCCCCTTCAAACTGCTCATCAAGTATCCGGTGCGCCTGGCGATCAACCCCTTCATCTCGGGCATTGGCCACTTGTTCCCGTCCCTGCTTTCGGGCGGCTCGATTACGGCCATCATTCTTGCCCTGCCGATGATCGGCCCGCTCCTGCTCGACGGCCTGTTGACTGAAGACTTCTACCTCGCCGGTTCACTACTGATGGTGTTCAGCCTGCTGGGCATCGCCGGCACCCTCGTCAGCGATATCATGCTACTGCTGGTCGATCCACGTATCCGCATGGATGGAGGCTCCAAATGAACGCACAAGCGGAGAAAGCAGACATGACTTCCAATCCCCCATCCAACCAATCCCCCAACGCCGAGCGCGCCCCCGAGCCCGAGGAAAAGCCCGCCGCCATCATGGACAACCTTTCGCAATGGCAGCTCATTCGCCTGCGCTTCCTCAAGCACAAGCCGGCCGTCTTCTCCATGTTCCTCCTCATGGTGCTATATGCGATGGCTGTCTTTGCCGAATTCGTCGCCCCCTACAAGGCCGACTTTGGCAACAAAGACTACCTCTACTGCCCGCCGCAGATGCCCAAGTTCAGCTTTGAGCACGGCATCTACGTGGACAACATTGTCAGCGAAAAGGACCCGATTTCGCTCAAGCAATACTACGTTAAAACCGACGAGATCACCAAGCTTGGCTTCTTTGTCAAAGGCCAGGAAACCCACCTCTTTGGCCTGATCCCCATGAACCGCCATCTCTTCGGGGCCAAGCCCGGGCAGGACGCGCCGTTCTACTTTCTGGGCGCCGATAAATTTGGCCGCGACATGTTTTCGCGCCTCGTCTATGGCTCGCGCATCAGCCTCTCGATCGGCATCGTGTCCATCATCACCACGTTCATTTTGGGCGCGTGTATCGGCGGCATCTCCGGCTACATGGGCGGCTCGGTGGACATGATTATCCAGCGCAGCATGGAGATCATCAACGCCTTCCCGCAACTGCCGCTCTGGCTCGCGTTGGCTGCGGTGATGCCCGGCGACTGGCCGCCCGTTAAAGTCTATTTCGCGATTACCATTGTGCTCTCGATCTTCGGCTGGACCGGCCTGGCGCGCCTCGTCCGCGGTAAGATTCTGTCCCTCCGCGAAGAAGACTACGCCGTCGCCGCGAGCCTGCTGGGCGCCAGCCACGGCCGCATTCTTTTCCGCCACTTGCTGCCCGGCTTTACGAGCCACATCATCGTGAGTTTGTCGCTCAGTGTGCCGGGGATGATCCTTGGCGAAACCGCGCTCTCCTTCCTCGGTCTGGGCCTGCGCCCACCGGTGGTCAGTTGGGGCGTGCTCCTGCAAGAGTGCCTCAACATCGACATCGTGGCCAACTACCCGTGGCTGCTCATGCCGGTGATCTTCATCATCATTACCGTTCTTTGCTTTAACTTCTTTGGCGACGGCATGCGCGACGCCGCAGACCCCTACGCCCGCTAAACCATGTCCACGGCAACCGCACCTTCCCCCACTTCCCAATCGAGCGCCGAGGACGACGTCGTCCTGAGCATCGAAAACCTCAAGACCCACTTCTTCACCGAGGAGGGCCAGATACCCGCCGTGGACGGCGTGAGCCTCCAGCTCAAGCGCGGTAAAGTCCTGGCTATCGTCGGCGAGTCCGGCTGCGGCAAGAGCGTTACCTCGTATTCGATTCTGCGCCTCATCCGCTCGCCCGGTAAGATCATGGGCGGCAAGATTCTCTTCCACTCCCAGCGGCGCGGGGAGACGGTCGACATCGCTGCGCTGAGCGAGAAGTCCGACACGCTTTACCAGATTCGCGGCGGCAACATCAGCATGATTTTCCAAGAGCCGATGACCGCGCTGAGCCCGGTTCACACCGTCGGCAACCAGATCTGCGAAGCCATCCTCCTGCACCAGGACGTGACCAAGGAAGAGGCGCGCCAGAAGGCCATCGACATGCTGACCAGCGTCGGCATTCCGCAGCCCGAAGAGCGCATCGACCAGTATCCGCACGAGATGTCCGGCGGTATGCGCCAGCGCATCGTCATCGCGATGGCGCTCGTGTGCGACCCGGAAATCCTCATTGCCGACGAGCCCACCACAGCGCTCGACGTGACCCTCCAGGCACAGATTCTCAAGCTCATGCGCGAGCTCCAGGAGAAGCGTAATTGCTCGGTCGTTTTCATCACGCACGACTTGGGCGTGGTCGCCCAGATGGCCGACGAAGTCGCCGTCATGTATACCGGCCGTGTGGTCGAAACCGGCTCCGTGCGCGACATCTTAAAGAACCCCGCGCACCCCTACACCCTCTCGCTGCTTCACTCGATTCCGCGCAACGAAACCCTCGGCGGACGCCTGCCCACGATCAAAGGCAGCGTGCCTTCGCTGACGCAGATTCCGAAGGGCTGCCCGTTCCACCCGCGTTGTCCGTTTGCCGTGCCCGGCAAGTGCGATGTCGGCGGCGCGCCGGATTTGCTCAAGTGGAAAGAAGGTCGCCAGGCCGCTTGCGTGCGCCTCGATGAGATCCACGGCAACGGCAAGCCGACGCTCGTCGTTGACGACGGCGTGGACGTTACCCAGTCGATCAAAGAAGAGAAAGTGCTCCTGCAAGTGCGCAATCTCTGCAAGCATTTTCCGATCTATTCCAAGGGCCTGATTCGCAAACAAAAGGGCGTGCTCAAGGCCGTGGACGATGTATCCTTCGACCTGCTGCGCGGCGAAACCCTTGGCCTCGTCGGCGAGTCCGGCTCGGGCAAGACCACCTGCGCGCGCACCATCCTGCGCGCCCTCACGCCGACCTCCGGCGAAGCGATTTTCCGCAGCGACCTGCAAGAGCGCGACATCGACTTGACCCAGCTCACCCGCAAGGAGCTCAAGCCACTGCGCAAGGAAATGCAGATGATTTTCCAGGACCCCTTTTCCTCGCTCAACCCGCGCATGACGGTGGGCGACATCGTGGCCGAACCACTCGTCATCCACAAGATGGCCAGCGGTTCGACGATGGAAGACATGGTCGTGGAAATCCTGAAAAAAGTCGGCCTCAAGCCTGAGCATCGCCAGCGTTATCCGCATGCGTTTTCCGGCGGTCAGCGTCAACGCATCGGCATTGCCCGCGCGCTGATCATGCGCCCGTCATTGATCGTGGCCGACGAGTCTGTCTCCGCGCTCGACGTGTCCGTGCAAGCGCAGGTGATCAACCTCCTGGCCGACTTGCAGATCGAGTTTGGGCTCACGTATTTGTTCGTCGCGCACGACCTCTCGGTGGTCCGCCACATCTGCGACCGCGTGGCCGTGATGCAGGGCGGCAAGCTCGTGGAGTTCGCCGAAAGCGAGGAGCTGTTCGCCAACCCGCAGCACCCCTACACCCAGCGTTTGCTCGGCGCGGTGCCCAGCCTCGACCCCGACGACCGCAGTTGGTGATTAATCGATTTTTTAAGCGAAATCAGCCTGGCAACCTCAAACAAAATGATAAAATCCCATAAGTGCTTGATAAAAAGAATCTTGCAAAACGAAATTAGCTAACCCAGCACTTAAAACCAGTATTTTTATGCCATTTTCGGGCCAACTTTTTGGCATTTCATGGCATCTAAAGCAAACTTTAGACAGCGAGCCGCAGCGGTGGCTGAGCAAAGGTCGCAGATTGCTTTTTGAGTCGGCTTGAGCATGCTCCAGTGGATGGCTGCTGCTGAGAGTGTGTTGAAAATCCCGAACATTCGCTGGTTCATTGTGTTCCGGGTGTTCTTCAATGCGCGCTTTTACTACCCGGTGTTCACGGTGCTGTTTCTGGATATCGGGCTGACGCTGAAAGACTTTTTCCTGCTCAATGCGATCTGGGCGGCATCAATCGTGTTGCTCGAAGTGCCGTCTGGCGCGTTTGCCGACACCTTTGGCCGCCGCAATCTGGTGCGTCTGGCGGGGGTGTGCATGGTGGTCGAGCTGGCCATCATCGCCTTTGTGCCAATGGGCGAACCCTGGCTGCTGCTGCTCGCCTTTGGCGTCAACCGGCTGATCAGCGGCGCGGCCGAGGCCTTTGCCAGCGGGGCCGACGAGGCGCTGGCCTACGATTCACTCAAGGCGCTGGGTCGCGAGAAAGAATGGCCCAACGCGCTGGACTTGCTGATGCGCCTGCAATCGCTCGGCTTCCTCGGCTGCATGCTGCTGGGCGCCGCGGTTTACGACCACGAATTCGTCAACGCCGGGCTCCAACTGATCGGCATCGACGCCGGGCTGACCAAGCCCATCACGCTCCGCTTCCCACTTTACCTGACACTCGCGACTTCGCTCGTGACACTCTTTGCCGCCTGGCGGTTGACTGAGCCGCCTGTCGACACCCACGAGGATGAAGCCCCCACCAATGCCCGCGCCGCCTTTGCGCTGGTGGGCCAGACTGGCAAGTGGATTTTAACGACGCAAATCGTGCTGGTGCTGATCGTGGCCAGCGTCTGCTTCGATAGCCTGGTCCGCATCGGCCTCACGATCAACAGCGAGTATTACCGGATGATCGGGCTGCCCGAGGCGGCGCTCGGCGTCATGGGCGCCATTGGCGGGCTACTGGGCTTGTTCATTCCGATGCTTGCGCGCAAGCTGGTGGAGCAAAAGAGCGCGCGGGTAAACTTCTGCCTGCTGGCGGGGCTCATCCTGCTCAGTCAGGGCGGGCAGGCGCTGCTGATTCCCTACTGGGGCGTGATTCCGGCGATGGGCATTGGCGTCTCCATGTTCATGCTGAATTTCTTCATGAGCCATTACCTCAACGCCGCCGTCACAGACTCCCACCGCCGCGCCACGGTCCTGAGCTTTCGCAGTCTGGCCAACAACATTGCCTACGGGCTGGCAGGGTTGATCTTCTTCGGGCTGACCTCTGGATTGGCCCCAGAAAGCGCCGAAACTGAATTAACAAATGGTAAAATTGCGGTAACGAGCGACGCGGTGTTTGCCCAGCTACTGCAAGCGATCCCCTTTATTTTTCTTGGATTAATGGCCTTCCTCGGGTCGTTCACGTATCGCCGCGTGCAAATGTGTTCAGAAACGCCCTCGAATACCGAGTAATTTCATTTGCAAAAACCGGTAGGTGACTTTCTACTGGCGGCATGAAGCGCGTTTATGTCGTTGAGGACCAAACTATCCTGCGAGATCTGATTATCCGACTGCTGGAAACCTACCCGGACATTGAAGTGGCAGGTTCGACTGGCGACGGCCAAATGGCGGTGGAGGAAATCACGAAAGTCATGCCCGATATCCTCATCCTCGACATCATGTTGCCCAACCTGAATGGCATCGAGCTTCTGCGCCAAATCCGCAAGGGCGAACACAAGCCGCGGGTCCTCGTGTTCTCTGCTTTCCCCAGCAAGAGCACCGTTAAAAAACTCCTCGAAGCCGGCATCGATGGCTTCGTCGAAAAAGACGCCAACCTTTCCGACCTCGAAATCGCCGTGGAAAAGATCGTCGCCGGCCAGACCCACTTCGGTCTGCGCATTGTCGACATCATGCGCGAAATCATGGTCAACCCGAACCAGAGCGATTCGCTCGACGAGCTTACCCCGCGTGAGCGTCAGATCCTTCAACTCATCGCCGAAAGCTGCACGAGCAAGGAAATCGCCCAAAAGCTGGACATCTCCGTGAAGACTGCGGACACCCACCGCGCCAACCTCATGAAGAAGCTCGACGTGCACGACGTCGCCGGCCTCACCCGCCAAGCCATCGCCTTCGGCCTGGTGAACCCGCCGCAGAATTTCGATTAAGCTGGGGCCGCGCTACGCGCGGAGATTAAAGGAAAAAGTTTAAAGGAAGAAGGGCCGCTCTAACGCGGTCCTTTTTTGTGTCGTCGAAGCACGTGGCTATAGCTTAGGCAGCAGGACGATGAAATAGTAGATAACGCCAACGAGCCCAATCAGAAGTAACGAGAGCCCCACAACTTTGGCGACTGGATGTGTGCGATTCAGCTCACGGTTGAATTGCTTTAATTCTTCTTTGGTTCTATGGGCCTTATTTTCTTCCCAAATCAATGCGAGCAGCTCTGCGACATCTTCCAAGCCCTTGAAGCTCTGAGGAACCCAAACCCTCCCCTTGGCTGTCAGTATGCCATGCGTATCACTGAGTGGTTTAGTGCCTGCATTGAAGTGTGAAACCGTATTTTTGCCGATCTCATCGATGCTAACAACAAACACTGGAAGCTTCCTAGGCAGCAATACCTCTACCCTGAAATTCCGAAAAGTGACGGTTCCATCTTTGAAGTTAAAGAATATGCTGCGATCTTTGTCCGCGAACTCAATATTCTCACCCATTCCGCCCACTTTTTCCTTTAATCTTTTTCCTTTAATCTCCGTCAGCTGTGCTGACGGTCCCCAAGCTTGCGCAGGTATTCCCAGGAGAAGATGCCCGTGCGGTGGCCGTCGCTGAAGTCAAAGCGGACGGCGTAATTGCCCTGATAGTCCCAGCCTTCGATTTTCACGCCAGGGAATTCACGCGGCCCGTCGCCGCCGTATTGGTTGCCGAAAATATCCTTCTCGCCGACGTTTTCCGCGCTCGGGCTGTTCGTGCGCAAAAACTCGCCGGAAAAGTAGTCCTCCCGCCCATCGGGCCAGCGGACGGCCAATTCGGCGCCAATAAGTTGCAGATCTTCAGGTGCTGCTTGCATAGATGGTGATAAATAAAATTAAAAAGAAACCTTCGAACCAACAAAGATGTCGAAGCCTGCAAGAAAATCAACATGCTTCCAGCCATGCCTCGCAAACCTCACTTACGCTTCTTTCTGCTCGCATTACTGCTCTCCGCCAACCTGCTAAAAGCCAACACCCAGCCAACCAACACTGGTGAGACCTGGAAAGCAGCCAACCAAGCCTACGCCGAGCACTCCTACCGACAGGCCGCCCTGCTCTACGAACAACTGGACCAAGCCGACAAGCTGCCCGACGGCGTTTCCGCGGACGATCTGCAATTCCGCCTCGCTGACTCCCAATGGCGCAACCTTGCCGCCACCCACCAGACTGACGCCCAATTAATCAATGCGCCGCGTGAGGCGCTCACGGAGCTCGCTGCAAAAATAAAAAAAGAAGCCAAGGGCGCGCGCCCGCCTCAGCTCTGGGCCGACATCCAGGAATCAATGGGCGACTCCTACTGGACGTCGGATCAATACCGCAACTGGAGTAACGCCTGGAAGCACTATAAGCAGGCACTCGACTGGTGGGCCGCCTCAACGGATATTGATTCCGCCCGCGAGCACTACCTGGACATCGTTTTCCGCGCCTCGATGCCGCCCAACGTCCGGCCCAACTACTGGCGTTACGGCTACCGCTTTGGCAACTGGATGCCCATCTCCGTGCTCCAGAACGCCGTCGAAGTCGCCAAGACCACCGAGCAAAAAGCGCACGCTAACTACCTGCTCGCCCTCGAATACATGCACCAGGGCAACGCGCAATCCCTCAAGGCCCAAGCTGCGTTCGAGGCCGCGCTGAAGGCCCCCAAAAGTGAATGGGCCGATGACGCGCTTTTTCGCTACGCCGAGTGGGCGCAAAGCTACGGTGCCAGCTATTGGGACGACCACGGCCACTTCCGCAGCGAAGGCAACCTAACCCTCGCACTCAAGCTCTACCAGCAATTTGTTGAGCGCTACCCCGAAGGCTATTCCCGCTACAACCGGCAGGCAAAACGACGTATCGAGGACCTCACTGAGCAACAACTAAACGTCAATATCGGCAACACCTTCACCCCTGAAAGCGTCGTGGAGTTCGCCGTTAACTGGCGGAATTTGGGCACCGTCGAAGTCGCCGTTTACGCCGTCAACTTGCAGGAGCTTTTTCAACCCGAAGACGACCAGCCACGCTACTCGCCTTTTGACGATAACCATTTCGACCTGAGCGGCCTCACGCCGCTGACGCGCATGACCCGCCAGCCCGATGGCAAGCCCATGGCCCAGCAACACAGTCTCATCGAGCTTGAAGAAGGTCTGCCTGCGGGCGCCTATGTGATTCAGGCCAAGTCGGGTGATCAGGAAGCTCAGGGCCTGCTACTCGTCACCGAACAATTCGTCACCACTATTCGCGACCGCGACACCATCCTCGCCTGGCTGACCGACGCCCAAACCGGTAAGCCCATCGCCGATGGCAAAGTCAAAGTCTGGCTCGGCAATTATCAGCGAAACAACAATCAGGTCACGATGGGCTGGATTTCCGCCACCCTTGAAACCGACACAGACGGCCTCGCGCGCTTCACGAAAAATAGCTTTCCCGAGCTGAAGGGCGCCCTCACCAATTACGAGCGCCTCATCGCGATCAGCGCGCAGGGAGATCAGTTTAACGTCGCCAGTGACAACCACAACCTCCAGCCCTACCGCTACACCACCGATCCCCAAAACGGCAATGCGTGGCGCGTTTACGCCTTTACTGATCGCCCCGCCTATCGCCCCGGAGAGACGATTCACTGGAAGGCCATTGCCCGCGTCCGCGAGTCGTTGACCAATTGGCGACTGGCCGACACTGCCGTTAATTTACACTACCGCATCACCGGCCCGCAAGGTGAAGAAGTCGCCAGCGGCACCATGACGCCCAATGAATACGGCAGCATTTGGGGCGAGTTCACGGCCGGCGCCGACTGGAAGCTCGGCATGTATCAGATGCAGTTCAGCCTTAAAAAGAACGACGAGTTTATTGGCAATGCCGAGCTATTCCGCCTCGAGGAATACAAACTGCCAGAGTTCAAAGTGGCCATTGAAACCGCCAGCGCCAACGGCGAAGCCGCCACCGCTTATCGCCTGGGCGACGAGGTCAACGTCAAGATACAAGCCGATTATTATTTCGGCGGCGCCGTCCCCAATGCCGAGGTCAACGTCGTCGTGCGCGAAAGTCCGTATTACCATTACTGGATGCCGCGCACGTCCTATCCTTGGCTCCACAGCCAGCCGAATTTCTACCGCAATCCGGGCAAGGAGGTGCTCAATGAAACGCTCAAGACCGACGCCGAAGGCCGCGCACACCTCGTCCTGCCCACTAATGGGAATTCCAACCAAGACCTTGAATACAGCATCGAAGCGCGGGTCGTCGACGAGTCCCGCCGCGAGGTCACCGGTCGCGCATCGATCCGCGTCACCCGCGCGCCGTATTTTGTCAATGTCCGCCCGGAGCGCACGCTCTACCGCCCCGGCGAAACCGCCAGTGTGACGATCGAGACCGTCAACGCCAACGAAGCCCCGGTGCAAGTCGAAGGCAAGGTGCGCCTCACCCGCGAAGAGTGGATGCAGATCTACCGCGGCCCCGACGGCGAAGAAATTTCCGGCCAGGAATACCGCCGTCGCCTCAACAAAGGCGCGGGGCTATTCTCCTCCGCGCTCGACCCGAATGACTGGCATCGCATCCGCCAAGGCTACGATGTAGAAGAAATCAAAACGTGGACGCTCACCACCAATGCAGACGGCAAAGCCACGATCACCTTCCCCATAGAGAAGACCGGCTACTACCGCGTCTATTGGGTCAGCAAGCCCGAGCGCAGTGCGCCGATCAAAGCGGACACCGCCATCTGGGCCGCAGACTCTGCATCGCAAAGTATCGGCTACCACGGCAACCTGCAAATCATCGCCGACGAAGAGGCCTTCCGCGAAGGTCTGCGCGCGCCCGTGATGATCTCAACCGCCGAGCCCGGCTCCTGGGTGCTCTTTACCGCGCAAGGCGGCGGCCTGCTCGATACACGCGTCGTCCATGTGGAGGGCAATGTCAAGCTACTGCAGCTCGATGTAAACGACGCCTGGGTGCCCAACGCACGCCTGCAAGCCAACACCGTGCGCGACCTCAAAATGTGGCAGGACCAGCAGGACATCAACATCCCGCCGACCAAGCATTTCCTCGACGTATCCGTCGTCACCAATGCCGAGTCCTACCTCCCCCGCGAGAAGGCCACGGCCATCATCACCACGCGGAACATTGATGGCCACGCTGTCCCGGCCGAAGTGGCGTTGTCGGTATTTGACGAAGCCGTGCTCGCCATCCAGCCGACGCTCGCCCCGGACCCGCGCGAATTCTTCTACGGGCAAAACCGCCCCATCACCGTTTACACCAGCAGCTCGCAAAACCTCCGCAGCTTCCGCATCAATCAGAAGCTTGCCGCCAACGAGCAACTTAAACTCGAAGGAGGCGTGGGGACCAAGTATGCCGCAACCTTCGCCGACTCAAGTAGCGCTAACGTAGATTACTTCGCTGCGCCGACTGCGGAATTACAAACAAGAGCTCCGGCACTTGCCCCCATGATGGCCAAAGCCGCCGGACTCGCTGAGTCTGATGCAATTAAGGAGAACGCTGGTGCCGCGCCCGAGCCCAACGTCGTCGTCCGCAATGATTTCCGCTCCACCGTTTTGTGGAAGCCCGCCATCGTCACGGACAGCAACGGTCAGGCGACCGTCGAGTTCCAGCTGCCGGACAACCTCACCACGTGGGAACTTGAAGCCCGCGCCACGGGCCTGCCCGCCAGCTTTGGCGAAGGCTCCACTCTGGCTAAAACCCGCCTGCCGCTCATTGCCCGTTTGCAGACGCCGCGCTTCTTCGTGACCGGCGACCAGCTAACCATCACCGGCGTCATCAACAACAACACCGAGGACGACGCATCTGTCCGCGCTGAGCTCGCCATCGATGGCGGCCTCAAGCTCGTTAACTCTGCGATGCAAAGTATCGACGTGCCTGCGCACGGCTCCACGCAGGTCAACTGGATGGTCGACGTCGTCTCGCCCGGCGATGTAAAGCTCACGCTCACCGCGAAGTCCAACACCCACGGCGACGCGATGGAGCTCACCATCCCAGCCTTCGAGCACGGCATCAACAAGTTCCTCGCGCGCAGTGGCAAGATGACCAGCGACAGCCTCCGGCTCGCGCTCGACATCCCCAAGTTCAAGGCCGACGGCGCGAGCTTCACGCTCCACCTTTCTCCGAGCATCGCCACCACCATGCTCGACGCGCTGCCCTACCTCGCGCAGTATCCCTACGGTTGCACCGAGCAAACCATGAGCCGTTTCCTGCCCGCCGTCATCATCGCAAAAACGCTGACCGACCTCGGCCTCAACGCCGATGACATCCTCGAGCAGAACTTCGGCGGCATCGAAGAAAACACGCCCAACAAGGTCGTTCAAAAATTGAAGCCAAAGAAAGACGGCAACCTCGCCGACCTCGACGAGATGGTCAGCGAAGGCCTCAAGCGCCTTGTCGACTTCCAGCACAGCGACGGCGGCTGGGGCTGGTGGAAAGACGACCAAAGCGATCCCTACATGTCCGCCTACGTCGTCTGGGGCCTCACGCTCGCCGAGCAGTCGGGCGAGAAGATCGACGCGGAGGTCCTCAAGCGCGGCCGCGATTATCTGAACCTCCGCCTCGTTGACTTTGAGAGCCGCTACGACATGCAAGCCTGGCTGCTTCACGCGCTCGCCGCCGCCGACCACGGCATGCCCGACGCCAAGCCCGAGCGCAACGAAGCCAAGGCCTTTGCGAACCTCTGGAAGAACCGCGATCAGATGGTCGCCTACTCCCGGGCGCTGACCGCCATCGCCGCCAAGAATTTAGGGTTTGCCGACGAGGCTAAAATTCTTGCCGATAACTTGGCGAACGGCGTGAAGCTCGACAACAACCCGCAAGGCTCAGTCCTCGCGCCTGCCACCGGGGCCACACCACAAGATGATCCAACGATCCTGCCCACTGCCCACTGGGGCGAGGACGGCATCTACTACCGCTGGTCGCGTGGCGGTGTGGAAACCACTGCCTTCGTCCTCGCGGCGCTCGTGGAAATCAATCCGCAAAGCGAGCTCGTTACGCCCGCGATGAACTGGCTCGTCAAAAACCGACGCGGCGCTCAGTGGAGCAACACGCGCGACACCGCCATCGTCCTCCTTGCGCTCAATAATTGGCTCCGCGAAAGCGGCGAGCTCGAGGCCAGTGGCCAATACACCGCGCTGCTCAACGGCGAACCCATCGGCGAAATCAACGTGACGCCGCAAACCGTGCTCACCGCGCCGCGCGTCATTGATGTGCCGGTCGACAAACTGAAGTCCGGTGAAGGCAACACGCTTACTTTGCAACGCAAAGCTGGGAAGCCTCCCCTTTATTTTGCGACGCGCTTTGACTTCTTCTCACTCGAAAATCCCATCGCCGCTGCAGGCAGCGAAATATTTGTCAGCCGCAAATACGAGCGGACCTTTCCGGTCAAGACCTTGCTCGATGGCTTTGCAACGCAAAGTTCGCCGCTCGTCAGTGGCGGCGTCGCAGATTCCGGCGACCGCATCGAAGCCATTGTCACCATCGAAGCCAAGAACGACTTGGAATACATTCTCGTCGAAGACTTAAAGCCAGCGGGCTTTGAAGCCGTCGCCCTGCAAAGCGGCGGCCGACTCTACGCACGTGAGCTTCGCCCCAGCGCCCTGGATCAAGCAGACCGCTACACCGGCCGCCAGCAGTGGGTTTACCAGGAGCTGCGCGACCGCCAAATCGCCAGCTTCATCAGCCGTCTGCCGCAGGGCCTCTGGGAAATCCGCTACGAGCTACGCGCCGAAACGCCCGGTGCCTTCAGCGCCCTGCCCGTGATCGCTGAGGCCATGTATGTGCCCGAGATCAAAGGCAACAGCGCCGAGCTCAAGATCACCATCGAACCTTAAGCACCGCCGCCTGGCGGTTGTTTGTCTACACGTAAACGGGTTGACCGGCTGCGAGGAGCTCACTGATGGTGACGAGCTGGAAGCCCTGGGCATGGTAGCGTCGGATCATTTCAGGCATCGCCGCGAGGGTCTTGGTTTGCCAGGTGTGGAGGATGAAGATGTCCCCCGCCTGAACGCCTTTGGTGTAGTTCTCCGTAATGCCTTCGACCGTGGCATTCGGCGACCAGTCGTCATGGCCGCGGCCCAAAATGGAAGGCAGCCCCAGCTCCTTGAGCACGGTCCAGACATAGTCAGAATGCTCACCAAAAGGCGCGCGAAAGACCGTTGGTGCCGCGCCAAAGGCATCGCTGAAGAGCTGCTGGCACTCAGTCAACTCCGCACGCACAGCGTTGAACGACAGCTCCGGTAGATGTGGATGCGACATGGTGTGGTTGCCAATCTCGTGGCCAGCCGCATGCACCTCCTTGGCCAGCTCGGGCTCGGCGAGGACGTTTTTGCCCAGATCAAAAAACGTCACCCGGCTATCAGTCTGAGCCAAAAGTTCAAGCCAGCTACGGCTGGTTTCGGCGATGGGCCCATCGTCAAAAGTGAGGCAAATATATGGCTGGTCGGTTTCGACGCGATGAATGGGAGTTGGCATAGTGAGAATTGGCAGAACCTTTGCTACAAAGTGCATTCAAACACAGGAAATCGATGCAGGCATGGCTTTTTCGTTAAGCAAAGCGTCTTGAAGTCGAGTACATTAGTGTCTCTCGGCAGAAAGACAACTGTGCGGATGGATAAAAGCATGCTGGAACTGAAGGGGGGGTAAATGAAAACCCACACCATTCATTTCCCCGTTCCTCCTGACAAAAAATTAGAAGAGCAAACGCGCGTTTTCGACAATCGAAATCCGATCGCAAGCGCTATTTCTGGAAGCAACCGCATAATTGACTTGATTTCGCACTATGATTTATGGTCTAATCACCTACTTTTTCGACATACCCCCGCAAAAACCGTTAGGTATTTGCATTGCCACCCCTTACGCGATAGGTAGAAATGTAAGCTTCAC
Organism: Cerasicoccus maritimus; assembly: GCA_031296935.1. GTDB lineage: Bacteria > Verrucomicrobiota > Verrucomicrobiia > Opitutales > Cerasicoccaceae > Cerasicoccus > Cerasicoccus maritimus. Next base: position 213,579 of record JAVDPD010000002.1, on the reverse strand, counting down.
GCGCCCATTCCACCTTTTAACAGCATGAATATCCCCACCCCCCTCATTCAGCCCACCAAATCCAACGGGAGGCCCCGCTCAGGTGGCTTCGCTTTGATCATCGCGCTGACTCTAATGTCCTTCATGGTCGTTTTGGTTCTCAGCCTCGCCACGTTCCTCAACGTGGAGATGCAAAGCACGACCCATAAAAACAAGCTCAACGAGGCGCGCCAAAACGCAATGCTCGGGGCACAAATTGCTTTGGGCCAACTGCAAGTGCACGCAGGCCCGGACCAGCGAGTGACTGCGCCGGCCACCGTTGTTTACCCTACCAAGGTAAGCCCAGGCGTGGGCGACCTGTGGGATATTTACCGTTCGCATGCCACTGGCCTGCCGTTGGGCGGTGGCACCAGCGCACCGGACACCTGGCGAACCTACCTCGCCGAAGATTTTGACAACAATCTCGACCAGGACCGTGAATCATGGAATGAAGAGCTCGTCGAATGGTGGGCGGGCAAAAACCCCCATTGGGTTGGCGTATACAAATCGGACAGAAAAGATGATGACGGCAACTTCATCAACCAAGGTGACTTCGACCGCTCACAAACGCCACACTGGTTGATCAGCGGCAATGAAAAATTTACCGATGACACCATTGCCGGGCAGACCACGCCAGACACCGTGCTCGATCCGGAAGATCCAGATGTAGCCACACTCGTTGGCTATGGCAGCGCCTCCCCAAACGAGAGCGACGACGCCAGTGAAGCACTCTCTAGCGACGGTATTGATGGGCGCGTGCTAGCCCCCAAGGTCGATGTACTCGACGCCGACTCCATCGTGACTGGACAGTATGCCTATTGGGTGGGCGATGAAAACATGAAGGCCAACTTCTCGATCCTCGACCCCTACTTCGATGCCGCTTCCGGCACCAAAGAAGAACGCTATCGCCTTCAAGTCCCCCAACGTCTGGGCTGGGAGCAAATCTCCGGTTATAAGGATATTTTTGATGCGTTCAATGGCAACCAGTCCGCCCAAGAAGCGATGGTAAACAACGAAGCGCTGGAACTCATCGAAACGACTTCCCAGATTGTCCTGACCAATCCAGCGCCGGACGACACCGTACTCACCGAGCAGTACCAGGACGCGGCTCGCATGAACTTTCACCATATCACTGGATTCTCCAAAGGGCTGTTCACTGATACCGCAATGGGCGGTCTGCAAAAGGATTTAACCCGCTACTTCGAAGGCGGCGCGTCGGCCACCAATGGCGGTATCTCTGACTCCAACCCAATTCCTGACCCTGACGGCAGCGACCTCTTCGACTACGGGAACGACCCGCGGATGGGGCTCAACAACGCAGGCTTCCCTAACTCCGATCTCAACATCCCGACCTGGGCTGACGTTCGTGAATGGTACACGAACGAAGTCAAAAACACCGGTGACGGTGAGGGCCAAATCGAAGTGACGGAGTATACCACACCGATCCTGACGCAAGTCCGCCTGTTTGTGGGCTTTACCAAAAGCGGTAATAAACTCCGCCTCAACGTGCTACCGCAAATCGTTTTGTGGAACCCCTACGACACCGGGCTGGAAGTTGCTGACTACGACATACGCATCAAATTCGAGCCTGTGCTGACTCGCTTCATGGTGGCCTCCGAAACCAGCGCCACCCAGGATACATCCGTGCTCAACCCTGCAACGGTGCGCGAATACACCAGCGCTTCCAATTACCACTTCCATAAGCTCAGCCAATCGGATGCTGACTCCTGGCAGCACAACCAGCGCGAAATTGTGGATGACGGCAGCGGCTCAATCGTGGTCACTTACAACAACGATGCGCTGCACATGGAACCCGGGCACGCCAACCTCAGCAATGTCGCTGCGAACTCGGTTTACCCCGTAGATCAGGATATCTTCTACGACACTTACAACATCGCGATTTTCCCCGAAGGCAATGAACTCTCGCTACGCATCTCCCAGCAAAACTTCAAGGCGGGCGAGCACCTGATGTTCAGCGTCGGTGAAGACCACAAGATCGATGAAAACAACGACAGCGGAACCAACATTGCGATCATCCAACTGGAAAACGTCTTCGACCGCGACGCACCCAGCTCGGCCTATCATCAATTTGCCACGCTCGATTACGCTCCAGGAGTCGCAAACCGATCGGGTTACTGGGCGGACAATGCTGTCTTCCTGCCATCGCCCAGCACGGAGTTCCAAATAAGAATTTTAGTCAATGGCATTGAAACGCGCGACTACGGATCCTTTGGCAACTTGAATCGCGGAGGCGGCTTCATGCCCAACTTTAATGGCTCGCGCAACGCCTCCGTATTGGTGGACCAGCCAATGATTTGGCCTACGCTCTATGACGGTGACTACTTCAGCGCCGCCATCTATGGCGACCGTGATCCCAATCTCAACTCCAGCAGCCAGCGCCAAGGCCCGATGGATGTCCCCATTATGCTCGTGGGCGAAAACTATCTAGACCCTCTATACTATCGTGGCGCTGGCACCATCGACACCCTTGAGTCTGGAGCGACCAGCTTCCGCCCCTTTGCCAACTACAATATCATGGCCAAGCAATTCACCTCTAACAATCCAATGGTTGACGGAGTGCGTGCGTCCAAAGACTGGCGAAATAGCGGAGCTGGAGGAGAAGACATGGCGCGCTTTGAGGCCGTCTTTGGCCTCCAAAGCCGTAACAACAGCCAAGCCACGGTCTACGATGCATTCAACAGCGACACAAACATTGGCGAAGGTAAATGGTCTTCTTGGAGACATACCAGAGACAGTCACCCAAATGCTAACAAAAAAATATTGGTTGACCGTGGGCAACCCTGGAACGCATTCGATGAAGAGCGTCGCGCAGAATTGGTGAATGGCCGCACCGTAGGCTTTAACTTCATCCAGGCAACCAAGCTGCCGGAAGGCCTCACTCGACGAAATTACCAAAATCCCAAAATCGACGCCTTATCTTCCGTGCCAGTTCGCCTCGCCTTTCGCCCAGAGTTTGATATAGTCTCCATAGGCCAGCTACAGCAAGTAAACGTGAGTCCGTTTATGTGGCAGCCCGCCTATGCGATTGGCAATTCGGAAGCCAGCCCCTACATCGACCGCGACCGAATCGCCGGGCTTACCTCCCGCCCGGTCTGGCAATACTACTCGGTGGATTCAGATAACGTTGCTGCAAAAGATGCCGATGGCAGCTACGTCGGCACTTCGGAATCCTGGGCCAGTAGTGGTGTGGGCAACAACCGCTTCAACCACCTCGTAGACATTTCCTACCTACTCAATGAAACACTATGGGATCGTTACTTCCTCTCAACGATCCCCAATACGGGATCCGTGGCGCTCGACAACTCTGAGCCTCTGGGCAACAGCCGAGTAAAATTTAATAGCAGCAAAGACTTCTCGATCTCCGATGCTCGTGATTTCGATGACGCCGCTGCCTACGTATACAATTCCGGCGCCTTCAATGTAAATTCGACTTCGGTTGAAGCCTGGAAAGCACTGATAACCGCTTTTCGGGACATACAACTGCGCTCCACTCAGGATGGAAATGACACCAATCCAAACGACACGGTGCCAATCTCTCGTTCACTGGAGCCCTTGCGCGGCGCGATCGATTTCACTTTCGACTCCACCACCAATGACGCCTCTGAATACGGTGCAGCTCCGTCCCTAACTGGATATGGAAACTACGATAAAATTTTTGGCGGCTATCGCTACCTAACCGATGACATGATCGAAACACTCGCGGAGCGCATCGTAGATGAAGTCCGTTTGCGAGGCCCCTTCTACTCAATGGCAGATTTCGTGAACCGCCGTCTGGATCCACCAGATGGGCTCTCACGCACCGACTCTGGCCAGATATCATACACGGATTCGAATTACCTCAATGCCCGTAAGAGCAAAGATATCAGTAAGAGCTATGACTCACTCGTCGGGCTACAAAGCATCAATGGCGCAATCCAACGCGCACTCAATGTGTCGGGCATCAACGGAGGCGTTAACTACCCAACCACCACCGAGCACACGACCTATAAAACCTTCGACGCAATGTTCAATCCGCGCAGATACAGCGATGCGAATAACGAAGGCTGGACGTCGGATTGGCGCTGGGTCGCCTACCCTTCTTTAGGTTGGTACGCCGACTCTGAAGCACGTGCCGGAGCACCCGTTGGTGAGCAGGGCATGCTGCTTTCGCACAGCCCGGGATTCATCACGCAGGCAGATATCTTATCCATGTTAGGGCCAGTGCTTCGTCCCCGCGGCGACACATTCGTCATCCGCAGCTACGGTTCTGCGATCAATAAACTAACCGGTGAAGTCGATGCCGAGGCATGGTTGGAAATGACCGTCCAACGCGTGGTCGACCCGGTAAACCCAAGCAGCTCTAACCCCAATGAACCAGCAACGACAACCAGCGGTGAGGTCGATTTTGGACGAAAATTTGAAATCGTAAACTTCCGTTGGTTAAGCAGCGAAGACGTCTAACCCATGCCCCACAACATGATCAAAACCTATTCTACTCTCTTCACTGCCATCCTCTGCCTAGCGACTTCTGCTATCCATGCGCAAAACTACCAGCGAGATAAATCACAGAAAGTCTGCGCGGTATTGTTGGAAAATCGCTCGGTCAGCAAAGCCTTGTATTACAAAGACATCATGGATGAATACCGCGCCTTTCACGTTGGCACACAGTCACGAGGGGGGGGCAACATACAGCCGCTTAGCAACCGCCTAAACCTATATACCAAAGGCCTCGATCAGAAAGGCGAAGTCGTTTACACCCCCGCCATCTCACTCGAAATTCCGCCCGTGGAACAAGTGTTGGTCGTATTTTATTACGATAACAAGCGCGACCTCAACTTTCAGGTATATGATGACACCGCAGAAGCCCATCCACCGGGCACGGGACGCCTCATCAACCTCACCAAAAACAACGTCGTTGGCAAAATAGGCGATCAGGCATTCAAGCTTCGCCCGTGGAGCAGTATGCTTTCCGATGTATTGACCAAGGAAAAACGTACACGCTTTCAATTCGGCTACGTTATGGACATCGATGGGAAATACAATGCAGACCCTTCCATCGACACCTTCCGTATCCCCAATTCCAAAATGCGTTGGTTAGCGATCTTTACCTACTTTGACTACAAAGAACAGGCAGGAAAGGACGTGATAACCACGCGCCTACCAAAAGTTGTTCGCATGCTCGACGCCCCACTACTCCCCGAGAAAGAGCAGAGCTACAGCGCCATGCCATAACAACAACCTGATAGCACCGACGTAACAACAACAACCCAACGCAATTAATTTCGGTCCAGGCCGTCTTCCTGGAGTTTGCCGCGGAGTTGTTTTTCGAGGTGAAGGCGCTCGTTGTTGCGGCGCAGATAGTCCAATAAACGGTTAAAGCGGCGGCGCGTATCGAGGGTTTCCAAGAGCTGTTGCTTCATGTCGTTATCCTCGCACAGCGTGAAGCTTACCAAGTCGAGATAGGTCTCGGGGTCTTCGAGATCGTTCAGGAAATCATAAACTTCAGAGGCCTCGTCGCGCGACAATTGACGCCGCATGCGGACCGCTGACGCCAGCTCGGAACGCATATCGACCAAGGCGTCGTCGTTCGCGCCAATCGAACTCAGCGGCTCAAACTCACCAATTCGATACGGCTGCTCCCGAGCAATCCGCACAAAGCGCACCCTCGCAAGCCCTTGAAGAATCAAATGCGAAGTCCCGTCGTCTTCTCGATGGCTCGCACGCACCACACCGACCGACGCCACTGGGTACGGCGGCTCAAACTCGCCCGTCGACTGACCGCGCACAACATCCTCTCTGGCAACCACAAACAGGCGGTCGCCCGACAATACGTCTTCAAGCATCTGCCGATAGCGCGGCTCGAAAATATACAACGGCAACATCACATGCGGAAAAAAGACGGTGTTTGACAGAGTCATCACCGGCAACTCCCTGGGTATGCTTAATTCAGCGGTCACACCACCAATTTAACCGCGACCTCAAAATGCGCAAATGAAAGATCAACTTATTGCTCGGCAGGTGTAGCAGAAGTCCTGGCGCTTGACTGATCGAGGAATATTTTGGCGGCATCGAGCCAATCCTCCTGTTCATCAGGCGTCGCCAGGAATTCGTACCAGTTGATGGCGCGCATGTAGTCAACCAGATCTTCCAATAAGTTGTAGGTGGACAGCACCTCGTTTTGCTTTTGCACAAAGGCCTGGTTTTGAGCATCGAGGAGGTCGACAATACTCACGCGGCCCACACGGTATTTCTCGGTGACAATGTCGAGGTTCTTCTGAGCACGATCAGCGGCGATCCGACTAAAGCGCACATCGCTGTAAGAAGACTTCAGCGTGTAGAGTGAGTTCAACACACGCTCCTCCACTCCTTGGCGAATCAGCGAGCGGTCGTATTCGCGACCACGCACCAGCGCCTTTTGCCGCAAGACATTGTAGACACGATTGCCGCCTTCAAAAATCGGGATACTTGCTTGAAAAACAACCTGCCATTCGTCCGTTGGCGTGTTGGCGCTCCCCTGTAATGATTCATAGGTATCCTGCTGGAAAGTATTCAGGTAGTTAAAGTTCACGCCCACGGATGGAACCAGGAAGCTACGCTTCGCTGCCCCGAGGCTCAACTCTTGCGCCGTTACCCGACGATCGGCGACTTGTAGCTCCGGCGCATGCGACATGGCAAACTGTAGCGAGAACATGCGGAAGCCGCGCGCCCGTGAATCGCTGGTAATCAGCTCCACCACCCGGCGCGAAGTGGTGTCGAAGGAATCGGAGCTGAGGCCGATTTGCTCAGCATCCCACTGCGCTCCCAAGTCGTCCATGCCCATCACACGGTTTAGCGCAACGAGTGCCGTTTGCACTTGGCTCTCGGCTACGGCAACCGACGCGCGGTCCGAAGCTTCCTGAGCCTCAAAACGGTAAACCTCTTCTGGACCAGAGGTGCCCACATCCAGGCGAACGCGCGCCAGGCCAAGGTTCGTCCGAGTTACGTCGAGATTTTCCTTCGCGATGGCCAAAATGGATTTAGCCGCCAGATAACGTAGATAGGCCGTTGCCGACAGCTGAACGGTGTCGGACTCAAGGCTTTGCTCCTGATACTGAGCTGCCTGTGTTTCCTGCTCCGAGATACGGTAGCCGGTCACGATGTCGTCGTCATAAACCATTTGCGACACGCCGATGCCCACACTGTTCGATTGCCGCGGAATCGTACCCAGCGAGTCGCGCGCCTTCGCGTCGTTGTTCCGCGTATATTGGTAAACCGCGCTCACTTGCGGCAGCATCTGAGAGAACGATTGCCGCTGAGCTTCGTAGGTGGCGGTAGTATCTTCGCGCCGCGCGCGCAAATCGTAATTCGCCTTCAATGCAGCTTCAACAGCCTTGTTCAGATTAAGCGGGCTCGCGTTGATCTTCGGCGCTTCGCCGCCGACCAATACCGCGTCGAACAACATCTCGGTAGGCAAGTCGAAGTTAATGCCAGCCGCGGTCACCACGTTTACATAAAGCTTCTTTTCGACGCGAAAGAGCGAATCCATTTGCGAGGCAACGCGACCACTCAACAGCTCCTTGATATTGAGTGCGGCGCGACGCGCCAGTTGCGTGCGCAAGTCAGGCATGACGCCAAAGAGAAAGCCCTGCGCCACACCGGACTCCCCCGTCATCGCAAACGTGGGAATCGCACGCGCATTGACGCCAGTAATGTAGTCTTCTAACTGAGCTTCACTCGGAAAACGCAAGGGCGGAAAAAAGAACACCGCTTCGGCGCGCTCTGGCGTTGCCTGCAAAGAATCCGCTGCCGTGGAGCTCAGTGGAATAAAGCCATGTTCTACGCCGAGCTCCTGATCGATTTGCTGAAGCAGCGCCTTCACCGGACCGTCATTCTCTAGATCCTGCAAGTAGGCATCGGTGACTGCGTAGAGCACCTTCTTAAAGCCAACCAACTCTTGGAACTGCTTTACATCGTCGTGCAGCGAAATATCTGAGACAATGACGTAGAGGTTATCGATTGTGGAGCGGCCATTCTGGATGAATGGCGCGACAATTTTCGGATCCTGCACGTAGGCGCCAATGCAGGGCTTGGTCAGCTCCACCACTCCACTGGCCGCTTCTTCCAAACTGAAGTAGCCTTGCAGCAACACAACGTCGACACTCGGATCGTCCAAAGCGCGCTTGAGCGCCAAACGAGCGCCACCCGGAAACCAGTTCGCGTTAAAATCTGCGTCTTCACGGAAAACGATGTTGTGTTTGCTTTTCAGCAACGCCGTGGTCTCCCTCTTCACCTCGTCGATCATCGCATCGAGGATGTAGGACGGGCCATCACGCACGATGGCGATCGTCAAGGTGGGGTTGACGGTTTCGTCGGGCACATCCGTCTGCGCCTGGCAAACTATACTCGCAAGCAATGTAAGCCCCAATATTTGCAGGAGCTTAGAGAACTGATTCTTCAACGGCATGACGTATCAGGATTTGTGCTCGGTTGGCTTGGATGCACGCCCGAACTTTTCAGAAATGTTTTGAACAATGTAATACAACATCGGCACAACGATCACGCTGACGACCGTGGCGACCACCATGCCGCCGAACACCGCAGTGCCAATAGCCTTGCGACTCTCCGCGCCAGCGCCTGTCGCAATCAGTAACGGAATGACACCGAGGATGAAAGAGAAGGCCGTCATGAGCACCGCGCGAAATCGCAAACGCGCGGCCGACAAGGCCGCATCAAAGACCGACAATCCATCATCCCTTTGAGCCTTAGCAAATTCAACAATGAGGATCGCGCTCTTGGTCGACAAACCGATGAGAAGAACGATGCCAATCTTTGTATAAACATTGCTATCGTATCCACGAATCATCAAGGCCGATACCGCCCCCAAGAGCGCAGTCGGCACGGCTAGACAAACCGAGATCGGCAAAGACCAACTCTCATATTGCGCGGCGAGCACGAGATAAACCAAGATGATGGCCAACGCGAAAATGATCGTCGTGCCGCCCTGCGCAATTTTCTCCTGATAAGACAACTCAGTCCAATCATAGCCGAAAGCAGCCGGCAGACTCGTAGCCGCCATATTCTCGATCACTTCCATCGCAGCGCCGGAACTAAAGCCTGGCGCTGGACTCCCCATGATCTTCACCGAAGGATACATGTTGAAGCGCGTAATGGTTTGCGGGCCAAGCGTCTCTTCAACTTCGATAAAGTTGGCCAGCGGCGCCATCTCTCCATTGGGCGTTTGAATCTCCAGCTTCCCGATGTCATCGGGCTGCGCGCGGTAGTCGCTACCAGCTTGCGCATAGACTTTGAATACGCGGCCAAAATCCGTGTAGTCATTGATATAATTGGAACCAAGGTAAGTTTGCAGCGTCCCCCAAATGCTCCCCAACGGAATGCCGCGATTCATGACCTGCTCACGATTTACATCGACAAACAGCTGAGGCACATTGGCGCGAAATGGAGTATACATACCCGTCAACGCAGTCTGCGCATTGCCAGCCTGGATGACATAATCCGCAGTCTGCTGTAGCTGCTGAAGGCCTACCCCTTCCCGGTCTTCCAACATAAAGGTGAAACCGCCACTCAAGCCCAAACCTGGCAGAGAGGGCGTGGGGAAGCTGAATGCGAGGCAATCCTGCAATTGGCTGAGACGTCGATTCAGCCCCATTATAATCCTATTCTGGTGTTCATCCGGCGGACGCTCCGACCAGTCTTTAAACACCACCACTGCAAAACCGGTATTTGAAGCCACCGCGCCATCAATCAGTGAGAATCCTGAAACCGAAAGATAACGGGCGACTCCGGGAACCCCCTCAGCCACAGAATCAACCTGCCGCATGACTGCTTGTGTCCGATCAAGCGCTGCCGCTTCCGGAAGCTGGACGCTGGTGATGCAATAACCTTCGTCTTCCTGCGGCACGAAACCACCTGGCAGATTCACAAAGCCCCACCCAGCAAACACGACCAGCCCAACAAAGATCACTAAACCGATCGCTGCCTTCCGCAGCGCAAAGCGGACCACTCCGTGATAGCGCTTCGTCGTGCCATCCATTCCCTGATTAAAGAGTCGGAAAAACCAGGGAACCTTGCCACTGGATTTCTTGAGCAACACACCACAAAGCGCGGGGCTCAATGTAAGGGCGTTAATCGAGCTGAACACCGTAGCGATCGCGATGGTTAGCGCAAACTGGCGGAACAGGGTGCCAGAAATGCCACTCATGAAGGCGGTCGGAATGAACACCGCAAGCAATACCAACGTCGTTGCGATGACCGGACCGGAAACCTCAGTCATGGTTTTCATCGCGGCGTCCTTAGGGCTCATGCCATGCTCCTCAATGTTCAGCGTGCAGTTTTCCACAACCACAATGGCGTCGTCCACCACGATGCCAATAACGAGGACAAGGCCAAAGAGCGTCAGCGTGTTAATCGAAAAACCCATGACCGACATCACGGCAAACGTGCCAATCAGCGAGACAGGAATCGTGAGAGACGGGATAAGAGTCGCACGGAAATTCTGTAGGAAGACAAAAACCGTAAACACCACCAATGCCAAAGTGATGAACAGGGTGGTCACCACCTCCTTAATCGATGCGCGAATAGCTACAGTGTCGTCATAAACAATGTCATAAGTAAGCCCCTTCGGAAAGTTCTTTGCCAACTCACCCAGCTTAGCTTTAACGCCATCGACAACCTGAATGGCATTAGCGCCGGGTATCTGATAAATCGCGAAGGCGGCACAATCCTGCCCATTAAATGTTGAGCCGAGGCGATAAGATTCCGCCCCCACCTCAACCCGAGCAACATCTTTAATACGCAGCGCTCCCCCCTCTGCGGTAGAGCGGATTATTATTTCGGCAAACTGGTCCGGGTCGACCAAGCGGCCTTGCACATTTACAGTCAACTGAAACGGCTGACCGGGCGGCGCCGGCGGCTCACCAATCGAACCTGCCGCCACCTGCACATTCTGCTGCTGTACTGCGGCCACGATTTCGTCGACAGAAACTTTCCGGGCAGTCATCTTTTGTGGATCGAGCCAAATGCGCATGGCGTATTTACCGACGCCAAAAGTCTGGACCTCGCCAACACCATTGACACGGGCCACTTCGTCCTTGATGCGCAATTCCAAATAATTCGAGAGAAATACGTCATCGTAGGTTCCATCGGGTGAAGTGAGCGCGACATACATATTTGCAACGGAGGACTTTTTCTTCACCGTCACGCCCATACGCTGCACTTCCTGTGGCAATTGGGATTGAGCCTTCGACACGCGGTTCTGCGTGAGCACGTTGGACATATCCTGGTCCACGCCGGACTCGAAAGTCACGGTAAGACTCATCGTGCCATCGTTGGCCGACACACTCGACATGTAGATCATGTTCTCAACGCCGTTGACCTCTTGCTCAATCGGCGAGGCAACCGTCTCGGCAACGGTTTGTGCATTAGCGCCTGGATAGACCGCGGAAATGGTTACCTGCGGAGGCGCAATTTCTGGATAGCGCTCGATCGGCAGAGAGATGAGCGCAAACGCGCCCAATAGCATGATGACGATTGAAATAACCGCAGCAAAGATCGGCCGTCGAATGAAGAAGTGGCTGAACATCGACGTTACTCCGGTTTCGGTGTGGCCTGATCATCGATTTTGACGGGAGCGCCAGGCCTTGCCCGTTGGATGCCGTTGATGATCAGCTTTTCGCCAGCCTCCAAGCCTTCCAGCAAAATAATGCCCTGCTCAACCCGCGCACCTTTCTTAACGTAGCGGATTTCCACGATGCTCTGGTCGTTGACCACTAGCACAAAATCGCCCGCCAAGTCTTTCTGGATCACTGTTTCAGGCACTACAATTGAGTCCTCACGCTTGTCAGCAAAACGAATGTTGCCAAAAAGCCCAGGATACAGCTGAAGATCTGGATTGGGGAATACTGCGCGAATCTCAATCGTGCCGGTCATCGTATCCACTTGATTATCCACATAATCCACCTCGCCCTGTTGCGAGTAAATACTGCCATCCGCCAACTCCAGCGAAACTCTCATGCGCGCAGTGCTGTCCTGCTGCTTCATCCTGCGGTCGATTTTCTGATAATCCAACAGCGTGCGCTCATCGACGTTGAAATAGAAATACATTGGATCAACGCTCACTACGCGCGCCAGAGCATTACTCACTCCGGGGCCGACCAAGTTACCCGGACTGACGAATTCGCGCGACACCTTTCCATCAATTGGCGTAACGATCTCCGTGTAACTCAAGTCCAACTTCGCACGGGCCAGCTCAGCCTTTGCTTGCTCAAATTGGCCTTTCACCAAGTCCAGATCCGCTTCGGATTGCAGCATCTCCAACTCCGAAATTGCCTGCGTAGCAAAGAGCTCTTTATTCCGTTTATAGGTGGTTTCCGCGAGATCCACCGATGCCTGCGCACTGCTCATCTTACCCTTGGCTGCATTTAAGTTCGCCTGGTATTCTGCGGGATCGATGGTGAAGAGTAGCTGGTCCTTCTTCACGTAGGCGCCATCATCGAATGCCTGAGTTTCCAGAAAGCCCTGAACGCGGGCAACGATGTCCACCGTATTGGCGGCAGCTGTCTGCCCCGGCATAGAATCATACACGGTCACTGTTTGCGGCTCGACAATGGATACCGAGACAGAGGGAGGTGGAGGCTCAGCGAATTCGTTGCGCTTCGGACAACCAACCAAAAGCAACGCACCCAGAGCAAGAGAGAAAAATGCATATAATCGCATAGCAACAATCGTTGTTGCTACCGAATATGCGCAGCCATAACACTCAGAGCAACACTAGTTTTAGACAACCAGCCACTGACTATCCATGAAAGGCCGTGCCTCTTAGAATAGGTAAAAAGCTGAGAATGCCTAACCGTTACCTTGAATAAAGCAAAGTGGGGCCAAGACCAACACACCCAAGGCCAACACAATGACCATCAAGGCGCTCAGCTCGACGCCGAAGAGCGCTAGCAGGGCAACTGCCGCACAGGGAAAAACCAGCAACAACGAATACATGCCATGCCAGCCCATATCATTCAGACGGCGGATCGTCTGAGTAAGAATGAGGGCAGACGCAAAGACGCAGATCAAAATCGAGATAAAGACAATGAGCCCGGATAAATGGTGATTCGTATGCAACCACTGGTAGATCAGCTTGTCCAGCAAGACGGCCATAACCGCAGCCCCTAAAAAGGAAACAAGGAATCCGGCAGGACCACTTTTGCCACGCATGTCGAGGTAGTTACTAATCATTGTGGGGGGCTTTTTGAGGTTACTGAGTTGGAACCGAAATCTCGGAACCATCAGAGTAAGTGCCTGCGCCATCAATCGATACAGCACGAACTCGGTATGTGTAGGTGTTCCCAGCGGATGCACTCTCATCCACATAACGGAAGTTCCCGTTGGTGAGTGCCGTAATCACAACTGCCAGCAGCTCAAAATCATCTTCTCCAACAGCTCTTTCTATGTGATAAGCTCCATTCAATGTGTCACTGCCAGTCTCATAAACAGGATCACCAGTCCAGTTCAGGATAATCGACTCAAAGTTTCCATCCTCGTAATAAAGCGTGGATGTTAATACAGGCTGAGTCACAGGAGTCGTTACGGTACCCGTATCAACATGTATGCGCATGAACCGAGAATTGTTCCCATCATAAGGCTCGGAGTCTCTCACTGTAATGCGAGCAGTGTATACATCCTGCACGTCCGACACATTACCTTCTAGCGCCATGACCACTGGTTGGTAAATGAGACCGTTAAATCCGGTGAGACTCTGCTCCCCAGAAATATCCGTATAGGGAGGGGTAAGCTCAAGGATAGTGTCCCAAGTGATCAAATCGCTACTAGCTTGAACTTCGATTGCAATATCCGAAGCACGAACATTGAAGTCGAAAGTCATGGCTAAGAAATCATCTTCACCATAGGGTTCAATGTCATAGGAGAAAACACCATTTGCGTATTGTGGGCGATACAGAGGACTACCCTGCGCATACTCATTCCCAAAATCATCAACGCCAGGAGTTGGATTCAGTCCAAGCGCGTATGCTAAGAGAACTGTAATTCCGTTATATCCAGGAATCAGAGCATTCGCTACGTTGGTCATGACCTCACTGCCATCACTAGTAATGACGTAATTGCTGAAAACCGCATGGCTAGTGTAGAGTCCAAAATTCTCGAATGTAATGTCAAAAGTTTCGCTGTTTGAGTTGTAAGCACGATAATTTACCGGAGTGATCACAAAGTCCTGAAAATCGAAGAATAAATTCGTCTCACTCGATTCAAGAATATCGTCGTTAACATCGACAGTGATGACAAAATAGAAGTAGTAGTCATCCATATCATAAAGCGCGTTATACACCTCTGCTGAATCTTCAGGATCATCAGCCGAAACGGCTCCAATACCCGCGAGAACATCACGCGTAGATGGCAGCTCTAGTTGATGTACAATGCTTGAGGAACTACCATTCGGATATTGCGCGCTGACTTCAGGTAAAAAGAGGCTGTGCTCCACCGCATCATACTCTCGTATCAAGGTTGCAGTAGTGTACTCATCGCTGTCCAGATCCCGCGCATATAGTCCAACGGTAACCGAGAACGCTTCATCTTCAGTTACCGAGCCCAGACCAGTATTCACGATATCGTAGGTAATATAGCTACTTTGTTCTGGATGGTAAGGATAAGTTGGCGAGAAACCAACGATGTTCTGAATGGTCAAATTAGGCGCACGAACAATCACGAATCCCGGCCCTTGAGTGTAGGAGTTATTCGCAAGGGTAAATTCGCCTAGAGTCTCAGAAGAATCAAAACGGAGCAGGACATAATAGTTACCCGCAGGCGTCGTGAATGGCAGATTGATCTCAGATTGGAAGATAATCTGATTCCCATTATTGAGAATATTTGACTGGGCAAAGTTGCCGAGATTTACGTCATCACTGTTACCGAAAATCTGATCGGTAGACAAGTGGACGGACAGATTCGTTGGATCGAGAAAATCGTCAGTAAGACTTTCTGGGGAGCCGACATCGAAATCAGCACCACGATTGATAATCGAAACCGAAATGGGTAGACGTCCAGTGCCGTTGGCATCATCCAAAATGTAAGTGCCCTCAGTCAGGACTACAGACTGGATCGCCATATCGACATTGGTCACTGGGATATTTTCGAAGCTATATGGCGTTGGAGCTAATCGTGCATAGGCCGCAGCATCCGCACTATTCTGTGTGTAAGTCCACTCAATCTTCCAAGGATAAGTGTAACTACCGCCATCATAGAGAGGGGAATCCTCGTCGATAACAATATTGACATCTTTATAGCTCGTCACACCGCCATTTAACGTGACCACAAAAGGATTTCCGTCAGCTCCGATAATTTGGTTATCATTGGCATCCTTAAGCGTGTAGCTCAACGTATCAGCATCGGCATCGCTCGCTTCAGTCGTTGAGCTGATCAGCCACGGAGCATAAATAACAGTGGGACCATTCAGATCAACGATCAGATCGTTCAAATTCGCCAAATCATAAACGAAGGTTTTAGAAACACCTTGTGCTACACCGTTAACTTCGTAGGCCTGCTGATTTGGAGCCGAAGTATCAGTTATTAGATTCCAATCTCCTGCAGTCACATTGGCAACTAGGTCGGGATTGGGAGAAGACAAATTATACTCATTCTGCTCTGGCAGAGGATAAAGCACCTCTAGACCGTCAATGTATGCGTTGGCATCGGAATTATCACTACCCTTGCTGAAAACCCAACGCAAAGTGTGAGGGCCACCTCCGACAATGAATGCGACCTTCTGCCATCCGGTGTAGCCACTAATCGTCGCGTTCGAAGAAGTCGCACCGTAGATTTGCGTCGGTAGCGTTTGAACCTCCCCGTCAACCGAAAAGGTAAAGGTATCTTCGTCTTCGTCGCCATCTGTTCTCCACCAGAATGTTACCAGGGAACTACCCGCAAACTCATAATCCAAATTCATGGCTGCCGATTGGCCCGCGACAAAGTCACCTTCATCCAGATCAATTGAAACCGATCGATCATCTCCAGAAGGCGCACTTTCATCATCAATCCCCAAGAAAACAAAGGAATTGGAATCGGGCACAAAATTAGGTACTTCTAAGTCAACTCGAGCATAGCCAGTTTCACTGGCAGCGCCCTGCGTATAAGTCCATGTGATTGTCCATGGGTAAGGAACCCCCACAGCATTCGAATACAGAGCAGAATCTTGATCGATGACGATATCTACAGCTTGGTAGCTTGGCTGAAGAGAATCGAGTAAAGGCGCACTCCCTACAAATGCGATATTCGTGTTATCAGCTCCTTTGAGCGTGTAAGTTAGGGTGCTGTCAGAGCCTGCGTTCATTAGCCAAGGAGCAGAAATAGTCGTTGGCCCGTAAACCTCAAGTGACATGGATTGCGATCCACCCGGCGCCAACGTTGGCGACTGGAGCGCATCTAAATTGTAGGCGTATTGGTCAGTCACGCTTGCCCACTGCCCGACCTTACCAATGTCAGCGCCATTACCTTCGATATCTCCAAATCCTATGGCCGCAGCGACGGAATCCGGTGATTTGATTCGAACAGTTTGAGTTAGGTAGTTGTTCTCGGTAACACCATCTTCTTCACCGACTCCAGACTCTCGATTGACTACAAAAACAATTTGAAAATACTCACGGCTGCTCTGCGTTTCTGGCAGATCCAAACTATTCAAAGAAATAGTCACCGTGACAGGCGGATCGGCATCCTCACCAGCATCATATGCATTCAATCCACCAGTGTAGGATGTATCGGCTTCCGGTATTAACTGATTAGTAGTAGGTAAAGTATCTACTCCTGCCTCAAAAGCCAAGTCCGTAATCAGGTACGCTTCAATCGTAATATCCGTCTCTGGATTAACTATGCCAATCGTGCCATTGGTCATTTCAAACGAGATATTTTCGAAAGTCTCGCCAAAATCAATGGTGGTGCCATCAGCAAAATCAAGGTTTTCAATTTTAATGTCAGGCCTTACGATAGTGATTTCCGTAGAACCAACCATGGTATCTGAAGAATTCTCAGAAGAGGAATTTTCAAAAAACACACGACTGATAAGGTAGTAGGTTCCAGAAGTGCGAACTGGCACCTCCACGTTGAAAGTTTCTTGCTTAGAATTATTAACATCCAGGTCTTGCTCAATATCCCTGCCAGCAAGATACGTCGCAGTGTTCTCACTGTAAGTCGAACTGGTGGAAACATATAGTTCAACTGTATAGGTATCTGTAACATCTACGGTGCCAGTATTGGAGACGTCGACAGATATCTGGATTTCAGAATTCACCCCCAGCGTAGTCGTGGCGATGGTAGGATCAGAAATACTAATCTCAGCGCCGTCGGCTGAGGTTCTTTGTGGATCGTAAGAGGTCGAATAGGAAGTCGAACCTGTACCAAGCTGCCCAGAAAGATTTCCGCCAACAGAGTAAACGCCTTCAGATTCAGCATTGGGCGAACCCTTCATCAGTGTAAATCCGGTGAGTTCAGTGCCATCTGGCATAGTGCCCCCGGACCCCGATTCATCTCGGCCGCCATCAACCACTGAGAAAACGCCACTGGCCAACACAACAGGGCTCGTGAGCATATAATTATTGGGAATAGAACCAGAGCTAACGGTTACGTCCTTACCAAGCTGTTCGCTGCTGTTCAGTCCCCAGCCATACAAAGCGCCCGACGAATTGATGGCATAGCTTTGATTCGCACCCGTCGAAATGCTAACCCAGTCAGTGGCGCTGCCAACTTGAGTTGGTGAAGTCCGCGCAGTGGTGTCACCCAGGCCAAGCTGACCAGTTGCATTAATGCCCCACGTGTAGATGCGCCCATCGGTCGTACGGGCAATCACGTGGTAACTACCCGCTTCTACCTCAGCCCACGAGATAGCTGTGCTACCTGGAACCTGCACTGGAGAGAGATAATCAGAAGAAGACAAACCAAGAATGCTGATTGCACCACCACCCCAAATCCAAAGCGTGTTGTCACTTCGAACGGCAACGCTAAACTGACTACCCGCAGCAATATCGAGCCACGTATTGGTCCCAACCTGGGTGGGGGATTCAACAATCGTATCATCGAAGCTTTCCGGCACTGGATCCTGAAAGACCCCTAATCCGAGTTGACCGGAAGCGACACTACCCCAAGCGTAGAGATAGCCATTTACATCAATACCGAGCGCGTGGTCTATACCAGCGGACACATCACTGATTTTCACGCTAAAGGTAGTCGAAGTCGGAGACGATTCATTGTCAGTGCTACCGATGCCTAATTGCCCCAAAGAATTAGCGCCCCAAGCATAGACGTCCCCGTCTTCTGTAATGCCGAACATGAAATCCGGCCCCGCCTCCACCAGCTTGAAATTCTCATTTGAATCGACAGATTCAGGAGTCGGATTGGTCGTCTGCGTCCCCTGCCCGAGCTGACCGCTGTCATTCAGACCCCAGGTACGCAAAACCCCGCTGTCAATCGAACCACCGAACTGATCACCTGCCGAGAGAATGTCTGCCCCGTATAAGACACTCGTTACGAGCATCGAGCACGTAACGGCTGCTGCTATCTTGGGAATTTTATGCTGATGCGAAAATAGTGTTTCTGAATTCATGACTTCTTCCTTGGGTTCAACGCGCCCCGATATAAGTCGTGTATAACACGACCACCTACTGGTGAAAAGGCTCTATCGCTAGGGGCGGTTCTTATCATGCCATATTCACTAGAGTTTAACAGATTTCAGAAAAGCTGGGGCCGGCGCCTATTCAGACTCATCCTCGTCACCCGTATCGCTTAGGGTGCTTACCCGCTCAAGCAATTCGAGCTGGGCCTTGTCATTGGAGAACTTGGTCTGTAGATCCATGATTTGCTTGTATGCATTAGCCTGATCTTCCGGCAGGGTGTAGCCAGGGATTTCGTTCTCGAGGATGCCCATTTGGTAAAGCACACGCGGATCGATGATATCCTTGTAGGTGGTCCCATCTGGATTCAACGTCTTGGCGGTGATGAAGATAACCAGATTACGGCGCGAAGTAATCTTCGTGGAAGATTGGAAGAGCTCGCCGAGCAGCGGAATCTCGCTGAGATAAGGCACACTGGTGTCGGAATCGTTAGTCAACTCTTCGATCAGACCGCCAATTGCCAAGGTAAAGCCGTCCTTAAGGATGACGTTGCTCTGCGTTTCCGTGGTTTGGATAATCGGGATGGTCGCGCCACCGGAGCCGCCGAAAGTTGTGGTGCCATCGCTACGAGAAAGCTGTGGGCGAACATTCAAGCGAATAAAGCCAGCACTGTTTACATTCGGCGTTACCGAAAGGATCGTGCCAATGTCCTTGTATTCGAAACCACTGACCTCAAAAGACCCGGTTTCGTCGTTAAAAGTGTAGCTCGGAATCGGGAACTGTTCGCCAATCACCAAGCGTGCTTCTTCACCATCCAGCGTAACTAGAGTCGGATTGTTCACCAGCTTGGCATTTGCATCCGAATCCAGAAAGCTTAGAATGACATTGAAAGCATCTGCAGAGAACACCGCCGTGTCCGTGCGGGTGACTTCGTTGATCCAGTTGGTATCTCCCAGAACTGAACTAGTAAATGCAGTGTTAGCTGCGTTTTGCAGGGTGGAGACCGTATTTGTGCTTACTGTCCCCGGAATCGTCGCATTCGTCGTCGTTGAATACGAGCTGCTCGTCGAAGAACCACCGATCGTATCACTCAGGACAGAGTTGTCGTCCGCACGACCAGCCACACGTTGGTATTCACGGTTGAACGGCCCGGCAGTGAGCTGGTAGCTCTGCAGAGAAGCCCAGTTCACACCCGTATCAGAACGGTCGTCATCGGTGATTTCGATGAACTTAGATTCAATCATCACCTGCGGATTCGGGCGGTCGAGGCGCTCGATAATAGCCTGGATGTCGTTCATGCGCGAGGGGCGTTCGGTGACGAGGAGCGCATTGGTGCGCTTATCAACCTGTACGCGACCCCCATTAGCAGAATCGATCAACGGTGCCAAAGACCCCTGCAAGGTGTTCGCAACTGCGTAGTTGATCAAGAACACACGGGTGACCGTCGGCTCATTGGTCAGCTCATCGAGGCTCTTAATCTTAATGATATTGCGATCAACGATGTAGGTGTAACGAAGTGGTTCTAGGACCACGTCAAATACTTGGCGCCACGTAACATTGCGCAGCTTGATGGAAGTGCTGCCTTGGAGCGTATCAGGGATGACCACATTAAGGTCGTAGAGATCCGCCACATTACGTATGATTGTGCGCACTTCCTCATCAGGAAAATCAACGGAAATGGTGTCGTCCTCGCCCATGAGCGTCTCCATGTCAGATTCTTCGGTGGGGAATTCGACCGTCGCGCCGCCACCGCCGCTGAAGTCAATTTCCATCGCCGGTTTCTCAACTGTCTCCTCCTTCACTTCTGGAGCTCCGTCAGCGCCAATAACTTGCTCTGTCACCGTCTTGGACTCATTCACCTCGCGGATCGTCATGCCAGATTCACTGGGCGCATAGGCTTCTACCGGAGCGGCGGGAGGCACTGCGTCACCAGCATCAGTTGTAGTAGTAGAGTCGCTGGACGCAGGAGCAGTCCCCATGGAACCACCTTCAGCGCCACCAGCACCGTCTTCCGATTGCAGAGGCTTCTTACTTTCGAGGCTAGAGCCCGCATAAGGCACGGTGGTATTCGGAGATGGGATCGCCGTCCCAATCATATCTTCCGCGTTTGCGTCGGTTGGTTCTACTGACGGGTCATCGGCAGCGGTCTTCGCATCAACCTCGTCCAGTTGTTCTTGGGTTTGTGCATAGCCCGCGGGCGTCGATGCGATGCTGGCAATAATTGCGAGCAGCGCTAGGAGCGAGAGATTCAAGTGCTTCATATCGATCAGGAGTTTGTCGTTCAGGCAGTGGCGAAAGTTAATGAGAGAGAATTACGAGTATTTTAATCACGTTTGACGCCGCGACCGGCGCCAGCATCGATCTGTCGAACGAGGGACGCGTCATCAAGCTGCAAGGTAAAAGATCCAGTGGTCACGTCGGTAACCTTAATAAGATACGGCTTACCGCCGTAGTTTACACGAATGGCACTGCCATCCGCCAATTGCCCTCTGGGCAGAATCAGCACGCCCTTACCTCCCTTAAAGAGGACGCCGGTGGGCATAATTTTAGGCGAAATCTTTTCGAGGATTTCTTCATTAGTAATTTCCTCTTGGACGACTTCTTTAACCGGTTCTCCCTTCGTCTCAACGACAACGGGTTTCGCCTCGAACTCAAAAGGATAACGTACGTCTGCGATGTCCGTCTTTAGCTCAGGATCAGCCTTCAACAGACAAGCCTGCGCTTCCTTGAGCATATTAATACGCTTAGTGCGTGGCACGACTAAGTTGGCGTGAACGAAGGCAGGAGCCAGCAGCAGTGCGAGAATGGTGCAATGGATTGGTTTCATGGCGATTGCTGCGTTTACTTCTTCTTCTTCTTTTTCGTTTCAGGGCGCTTCTTAGCCAACCCAGTTATTTTGAGGGATGCTACAACCTCTTCCTTATCGCCAGATGCCTTTGGCGTAATGGAAATCGAGTCAATTCGCATTAAGTATTCACCAGTGCGAACCTCATAGAGGTAGTTCAACACGTTTTGGTAAGTGCCCTGAACCGCAACGTTCTGAAACTCAGCCAGAGCATACGACTTGAACCTAGCGCTCTTTACGTAGGTAGCCGCAGGCGGATCATTGACGTATTTGACATTCGAGCGCTCACCCATTCCCAGAAAGTAGCGGTAATTCGCGGTGACCGAGTCTGCATCGATGAGACGCGCATCCACGCTTTCAACCAGCTTGGAGAGCTCTTCCAAATTCGCTGTTAGGTCCACCGCATTACTGCTGTTACGGCTGATCACCTCGGCTTCCTCTTGCAATGCATCGTACTCCGCATTCAATTCAGGCAGATTGCCACTGCGCAAAAACGACAGGCCAAGCATGACCAAAACCACTAACGTGCAGATTACCGCCAGAGGGTATTGCTTTAATTTAGCGATGAGTTGCTGCGAATTCATGACGCCTCCTTCAGGTTTATGACGATGGTAAATTCAAACAGCCCAAGCTCCTCTTTAAACGTCGGGCGATCCTCATCGATTGAGTTAAGGCGGTCCTTAATAATATCCAAATTGCTGAGGATACTCTTGTATTTGCTCAATTCTTCCAGCGATTCCTCATTACTACCCTTCAACACAACTCGCAGCGTGTAGCGCGGCATGTAGACCAACTTTGGCTTGCGGGCAGTTCCGACATTCTTACTGTAACTACCCAACCTAAGACTTTGTAGCGCAATCGTCTTCGGGCGCGACTCCGAGAGGGCCAGAATCACATCCAGCGGGTATTCGTAGCCCTTGTAGAAAGTAATGAGATCTTCGGCCTGAGGAGAGGCTTTCTTAAATTCGCTGCTCAGCTTCAAGTTAGCACGATTCTCCTTTGATTTGGCCTGAATCTGATCCTGCAACGTTTCAATCTGAGACTGGGCCGACATCCCCTGAAATTCACGGTAAGCGAACCACCCCGTCACTATGATCGCCAAGGCGAGCGCCACGAAATTGACCAGAAAGTTGGTACGCACCGCCTTAACGTCAGGCAGCACATCATTGACCCGAAAATCCGGGCGCCAATTAGGAGCGAAGCCACTGGTGTCTTTATTTTTTTTCTCAGCCATGTGCTACTAGGATTTTGGTGCGTAATTGCCCATCAGACTGAAAAGACCAAACCAACGCGGACCCAGATTACCCAGATCAACGCCGTTCGCCACCTTAATGCCCTGATGCTCCATCCAGGTTTCATAGTCTGGCTTGAGCACATTCACTCCCAAGGTCTTGGATAGCGTTGAGGCGATCCAGCCGAGGTTATCAGGCGCAAGCCCGAGGAAAATATTACCAATTGTCTGGCCGGTCTGAACTTCATAGAAGCCAGTGGAAGCTTGCAGCTCTTTCATCAATTTCTTCAGCAGCGTCGGCCCCATCTCGGCAAAATCGAAGGTGCTGGAACCAAAGAGCTTTTTGGCCGACTCTTCGTCCTTCAACCCCAACTCCTTCTGCACGATCGGATACATACTGCGGAGACCGTAAGGAACCGGACGAGCAACATCGAGAGACTTGCCGTTGCAGACGAGCACCATCGCATCATCATACCCCATCTCTAGAATCAAGGTTGGCGACTTTTCGCCCTTCATCTGCTGATAGTCCAGCACTGCGCCCACCGTGGCGACCGAACCGATCTCCACTCGCGTAGGAAAGATCCCATAGTCAACAAGCCGTTGCTGCTCAGCGGCCAGATCCGTGCGTGGCGCGCCACAAAAGACCAATTCCTTACCCGCAGTCTTATCCGTCCCGAATTCTCCGCCGCCCGCAGCATTGAGCACCGACACCGCGTAGGTACCGACATCAATTTTAAACTGATTCTTCAGGAACTCTGGCAGATATGCAGGGTCCTTAGTCTTAGCCGGGTTATCCAGTGTCGCTCGGCGAATAACGCGTGTAGGCGGATAAATACCGCAAACAGCATGCGCATACTGAATTTTCGGATTGCCAACCAACGCCAGCAATGTGGAACGAACTCCCTCCACCCCTTCAGACAAAGGAATCTCCTCCACGCCTTCGACCGTGATCGGTGGCTCCAAACTGGAGACACGCGCCACGAGTAAAGAAAACTCGGAGAGCTCTACAAATAACGCTTTGGAACTACCCTTAGACATCGTTAAAAGGCACCCACCACAGTTCTGACGGAGTGACAGAAACCGCAGGGAAGGTTGGAGTGATCAGAGTGACAGACAAGTCGCATAATAGCCAGCTAGCGAAAAATGAACTACCCGCCAGCCCCTTATTTCACAAGGAAAAAAAAGGCATGTGACAACGTTTTTGTCCCGATCTATGAACGGTTTACACTTGTTTCACCATCTGGTGATTCCGAATAAACCCAACCCCCCAGACTGCCAAGAAGGAACAGGCTAGGCAGGAAAGTCAAAATACATGGCAAATCACGCCACCCGCCAAACACATCGAAAATCGACGCAACCTCCAAACCGAACCTCACCAAAAGCCTGCAATTCGACCAACAAACAGGCGCAACTGGCCCTACCGCATACAAAAAGCCGACGGGAAATATCCGTCGGCTAGCGTTTCATCGTCTACAGCACAAGGCTGCAACCCGGATTACCAGGTGCGCTTCTTGTGACGATTTGCGTGCGAGCGTTTACGACGCTTGTGCTTGTTCATCTTCAGACGACGCTTCTTCTTGAGATTGCCCATGTAAAGTTAGGTTGTTTAGACTGATTGGTGCAAAGGTGGAATTTGGAAAAACCGCCTATCTTGCGTTCTGAAATACGTTTGTAAAGGCCAAATTACGCGAAAAGATTGCCATTCCAACCAAATAGGAGGACCACCAGAGGTCCTACCATTGCCAACGCCGCATCACAAAAGCCAGACCCAGCACAAGTGCTCCCGCCGACAGCGCATAAGCCGAAGGCTCCGGCACCGTCCCGGTCACAATATCAAGCATAGGCGGGTTGGCACCGTCATTGGCGGTCGCAACCTCATAATAGCGGTAATTCGATGAGTCAGCCACATCCGGACTCAAGCGCAGCTTCACGAAATCGCCCGCCACAGCGCCATTCTCATACTGCTCTGTAATGTAAGAAGCAATATTGATCGACGTGTAATACTGAGCAACGCCCGTGCCCGAGGCAAGCAAGTCGTCCTGCAGCGCCGTCACCCCGGCACTGAGGTCAGTATCATAAGGCCCTCCAAAGAAGTCGTTCACCGCATCAATCGACGCCGTCGCCGTGTAGCCCATACCATATAGATCTACGTTAAATGTGGCATTATTAGCGATCGAATTGAGATAAATCGACAGCGTGGCGCTCGTGACAGACTCGCCGCCCAAGTCCGGCAACTGAAAAAACATCACCAGAGCACCATCAATATCCGTCGATGAACCGCCAACCCGGGCCGCGGGTTGCCCAATCCACGGACTGACACCATTGCTTTGAGCAAGCTGGTCATTACTATTACCAGTAATATTAAAGACAGCCGCCTGCACAGTAACACTCAACAGCGGCGCGACAAAAAGGGGTAGGTATCGCATGGTTAAAGATTACCACACGAAAAAATCCTGTCAAACCCCTTGTACCTGCTCAATCTCTGCCCAGACTTGCGACACACGCCCATCCGGACGGGACTCCACCACTGCAAAGCCCTCGAGCCCGCCGATAGCCTCAATGCGCGCTAGGTGAATCAATGGACGCTCCAGAATAGGACACTCCCCACCGGGGCCCTTCTTACCCTTCAGCATGCCCCAGGTAAGGAATGGCAACCCTTCATAGAGCGAATCGCCCGGCAGCTTCAGGCCGATTTCCATCGCATGCAGACGAATTTGATGCAGGCGCGGCAAAGTCGTGGTCGCAGTCCAGATTTCAAAGTCGCCCTTACGCGCCTTGCGACGAAATTCCGTGCGGCTCTTTTTGCCCGTCTTGTGCGACACTAACATGCGCGGTTCGGACTTGTGACGCGCCTTGTGCCGAGCCACCGGCAAATCGCAGACCACCTCATCCGCCACGGCCGCATTCGCCGCCGCCACGAACTCAAAAGTAAACTGTAGCTGACCCGAGCCATAGGCATTGCGCCAGCGCCCAACACCCGTGCGATTCGTCGCCACCAGCAACAGGCCGCTGATTTCCGGCTCCACGTAGTTCACCGCCAGCGCGACCTCCATGCCCAGACGCTGCAGCTCGGGCTTCTCCTCGCGGAGTTGAGCCTGCAACGAGGCAACTGCACACGGCACATCGCGGTAAAAGGGATGAGCATCCGACACAACCCCACCCGGCAATGCAATGGCGAGCAAGCCCTCACCCACTTGAGCAACCGGCAAGCGCACAGGCTCAGGCCCAAGCATGGGCGGCGGGAAGCCGATTTTGAGGTCAGCATCAGAGTCGAGTATGATGGTTTCAGGCATGTGCTATTAATCGAGTTTCGCCGCAGTGATCAGTAATTAAAAAACGAGAAAACCCCCACCGCCTAATGGCAATGGGAGTCGGACAAATAATCCAATCAATTGGACGCGCCTTACTTGGCGGCTTCGAAGATGTACTTCGAAATCGCGGACTTGTGACGGTTGGCGGTGTTGGTGTGGATGATGTTGCGCTTGGCAGCCTTATCGAGGGCCGATGCGAACTCAACTGCTACCTTCTTCGCCTCTTCCGGTTGCTCGGAGAGGGACCGAACCTTCTTCGCCAAAGTGCGCAGGCGGCTGCGTACGGCGCGATTGCGGTCCGTGCGAGTCACGGTCTTACGAATGTACTTCTGGGCTTGTTTGGTGTTAGCCATTGTCTGGTAAAGGATTCTAGATGTGGAAAAGCCGTTCAAAAAATGGAGTTTCGTACGGCGTGTCAATGGTGAAAATGAAGGTTTTCGGAAAGCGTAAGCCGGATTCTGTCCACAGCAGGCCGAAACCCACTGCTGCTCTCATTCATCTGTAAGGCCGAAGCCTTGCCTCCGCCGAAGCGAAATGCGACTTACCCGGGGCTTTAGCGGGCGGGCAACCCGGCCCCCTACATAGTCTTGCACCGGAATGGGCTTGCCGTGCCGCCTTGGTTACCCAAGACGCGGTGGGCTCTTACCCCACCTTTTCACCCTTACCTCCGAAGAGGCGGTATATTCTCTGTGGCGCTATCCGTCAAACGGCGCTTAAACGCTGCCTGCCCCCACTTTCATGGGGAATCCTGCCCTGCGATGTCCGGACTTTCCTCAACTGTCTCAAAGAACGGCTGCGAGAGCTGCCTCCCGAAAACCAAGCGATCACAGTCTCAGGTCATGCGCAGAAAGGCAATCCTGGATTCTGCAACTTCGCGCCAGCAAAAGTGAGGGTTAGAATGATGAAGGCAGAATTATGAATTATGAAAAATCTAGAACGAGGACATCCAAGATCCCCACCCCTGCTGGCTTTCATAATTCTGCATTCGTCATTCATCATTTCTCGCCCTAATCCACCGCCGCGTTGGCGTAGCGCGGGCCAAGCCCGGCGTTGGGCGCGACAAACGACGCGTGGAAGCCCCAACGCTTGCGCAGATCGTAAACGACGTCGCCGAAGTAAAAATGCGAGCGGCGCTTCTTCGTCGTCGAAAGGATTTTCTCGAGCTGCGGCAGTAGGTAGTCATCACGGAAATACTTCGTGGGCTCGTTGTTCGGAAAAAACGGCGCTTCGTGGTATTGCGCTTGAAGCCGCTCATCGCGGTCCACTTCGAGGATGTAATCCACGGCCTCGGTGTCGCTGGCGAAGTCAGCGATATCGATGAAGCTCGCCGGGTTAAAGTCCTCGGCGACGTCCGGATTGCCCCAGAAAATCGGGATGCAGCGCGCGGCCATCGACTCGTAAAGCTTCTCCGTGGTGTAGCCCGGCATCGCATAGTTCTCCATCGACAGGCAAAACCGCGCGCCCTTGATGAACGCATGCTTGTCCGGCACCGGCCCGCCAACGTTGTTAAACGCGCGGCCTCCGGAGTCGACGTGACGCTGCGCGTGCAGCTTCTGAAAAAAGGATATGCGCCGCGCCGTGCGCCGTGGGTTGGCGTTACTGGACACAAAGGCGCAAAAACGCCGACGCTGGCCGCGCAGCTTAGCCTCGGTAGCCGCATCCTGGCGGATCAGCGGCTCAGGGCCATTCCCGCGTAACACGTAGAACGGCAGACGCAGGTTGCGCTCGTCGGGCAGGTCTTTAAACGTGAAAGAGTAGTCACACACGCGGTAGTTCGGCATGCAGTCTTCCACAGCCAAAAAGATGCGCACGCCGTCCATCTGCAAATGCTGGCGCTCCTTGTCTTCGGCGTAGAAAATAAAGTCCGGCGTGTCCGATATTTCCAGCTGGCAAACCTTCTGCAACTGGCGCACGAAAAAGTCCGTTTCCGGGCGAAACGCCTTCCAGAAATCGACAAATGCTACCTTAATTTTCGGGCGGACTGTTTCCATCGAAGCGCCACACCCAAAACACAAAGCAGCCACGCGCCAAGCGCGTTTTTAACCTGATTGTCGCTTAGGAGCCGAAACTACGCGTCGGGCAGCTCCATAGCCTCCACCTTGGCCTTCAAACCTTCGCGGTAAGCCACCAGGCGATCGCGCAGTTCCTTGTCGCCCAGTGACAAGATGGCCGCCGCCGAAAGCGCCGCGTTGACCGCCCCGGCGCGGCCGATGGCCAGCGTGGGCGTTGGAATGCCAGCCGGCATTTGCACGATCGACAAAAGAGAGTCCACGCCGCTCAGCGCCTTGCTTTGGACGGGCACGCCGAGCACGGGCAGGTGCGTCAGGGCGGCAGTCATGCCCGGGAGATGGGCTGCGCCGCCAGCGCCAGCGATGATCACCTGGATCCCGCGGCCTTCCGCCGTGCGGGCATAGTCGACCATGCGATCCGGCGTGCGGTGTGCACTGACGATTAATTTTTCAAACGGAACACCAAGTTCCGCCAGGGTTTCCGCCGCGTGGCGCATGGTTTCCCAGTCGGACTGGCTGCCCATGATGACGCCGACTGTCGGGGTAGTGTTACTAGGTGTTGCCATGTTCTGAAAATTTATTTTACCTGCCCCCATCCAACGCACGAGCGCAGCGCTCGTCAATTCAGGATGCGCACATTGGGTATAGATGGCTGTAAAGGAGGCTGGATCGCCGTAGAAATCGACGACGATGGCAATGGCGCTGTCGGCGTATTCGACACCGTTTACCGCGCCCTGATCAACCACCCGGCCTGCGACATCATGCTGATCGACATGCCCATCGGGCTGCCCGATTCCATGCACCCCGTCCGCGAATGCGACACCATTGCGCGCAAACTCCTGGGCAAGGGCATGACCAGCCGCGTCTTTGATCCCCCAGCCCGCCGCGCGCTCGACACCAGCTTCTACGAAGACGCCTGCAACGTCAGCGAGGCGATCATCGGTAAGAAAATCAGCCTGCAAAGCTTCAACATCGGCCCCAAAATCAAGGAGCTCGACGCCATGCTGCGCCGCCACCGCGACTACGTAGGGCGCATCCGCGAGGCCCACCCCGAGCTGGCTTTTGCCTGCATGAACCACCGACAGGCCCTCCGTGTTTCCAAAAAACAGAAGGCCGGCATCCAGGGCCGACTCAAGGTGCTCCAGCGCCACTACCCACACGCCCACGAACTCTACAACTACGCCCTCGAGGCCACTTTGCGCAAAGACGCTGCCCGCGACGACATTCTCGACGCCATGGCGCTGGCCATCATGGCCCGCTCCGCTCCCAAGCTCCGATCCATCCCCGCCGACCCGCCCTACGACGCCGTCGGCCTGCCCATGGAAATCGTCGTCGGAGTTTACTAGTAGGCAACATCCTCACCAGCGCCTTCCCCATGTTTCCAACGGAAAATCAGCATAGAACACGACAAATATATAAAGCACAGACAATCAACAACCTAAGAAATTTGGCTATTTCAAACCAATACTTTTATGCACTTACGGTTTTGTAAGTCGTTGATATAGCTTTTTCGCATGTCTACTAAGTGTTGGTTTGGTTTGCAGATGGGCTAAAAAAGCGTAACATTTTCCCATGAACGCGGTTACCCCATTACCCCAAGCCGAAAAATTGCACCCAATGTGATAAATTCACGTGCATGTCGCTTGACAGGAAGCGCCCATAGCTTGTATCACAAAACCCTCTTTATCCAATACCCAGCACCCCATGCGTGAATTTCTCTTTCTAGCTTACCTTTTTTGGCCCTGCGCCGTCGCCCTTTACCTCCTGCCTACCAATCCCCGGAAGGCAACGTTCCTGGCTGTGGGCACGTCTTTTGCGTTCAACGCCTGGCTCTGGTCGGTCGTCACCGAGCAAACCGCTGGCAACCCGCTCTACCACTTCCCTGCGGTTCACATCATGTATCCGTGGATTTGCATGATCGTCCTCGCCTTGGTTTACGGCGCCTGCTGCGGCACGAGCTTCGTCATGGAGCGCGTCAAGAGCCACCAGCCGATCCACTTCGGCTTCGTGGATTAATTACGTAAGCAGCAAAATCGATAAATCGCAAAGCCCTGGAGGGAGTTGTTTCGGCTTCGCCGCGACCAATTGATCAAATTGGGTAGGGACGGTTGCCCTCAACCGTCCGGTTCCATCCGATGGGCGACTCAGGCGTGGCGGACGGTTGAGGCAACCGTCCCTACCTTTTCGAGATAGATAAAACCGGCGATGACAGAGTATCGCCCCCAAAGCAGCACCCTACCCCTGCACCAGCACGTCGAGGCTCGCGTCGCGGCGGGCGAGGGACTCCACCACCGCGGGCAGCATCAGGCAAAAGCCCGTAGATAAAGCGTCGGCGCGCAAAGCTGTCGGCGCGAGGACACTGACTGAGGCGCAGCCCATTCCCGGCTTGCCAGTGCGCGGGTCCAGCAGGTGATGGAAGCGCTGTGCAGCGTCGAAATACGTGCCGTAGCCGCCGCTCGTGGCGAGGGACCTTTCTTGCACTCAACCACGTCAAACAGCTGGTCGCGCTGGCGAGGTAGGGACGGTTGCCCTCAACCGTCCGGTTCCATCCGATGGGCGACTCAGGCGTGGCGGACGGTTGAGGCAACCGTCCCTACCTTTTCGAGATAGATAAAACCCGCGATGACAGAGTATCTACCGCCAAAAGCAGCACCCTACCCCTGCACCAGCACGTCGAGGCTCGCGTCGCGGCGGGCGAGGGACTCCACCACAGCGGGCGGCATCAGGCAAAAGCCCGTAGATAAGGCGTCGGCGCGCAAAGCTGTCGGCGCGAGGACACTGACTGAGGCGCAGCCCATTCCCGGCTTGCCAGTGCGCGGGTCCAGCAGGTGATGGAAGCGCTGTGCAGCGTCGAGATACGTGCCGTAGCCGCCGCTCGTGGCGAGGGATCGCTCCTGTAGCTCAACCACGTCAAAAAGCTGGTCGCGCTGGCGGGCGTCGATCACGCCAAGACGCCAGGCTTCGCCGTCGGGCTTCGGGCCGAGCGCCCGGGTTTCGCCGAGCTCCACAATGACGTTCGTGTAGCCTTCGGCCCGCAGGATGTCCGCCACGCGGTCGGTAATGTAGCCCTGAGCAACGCCATTGAGCGTCAGCGCCATGCCCGCATGAGCGAAAGCAATTTCCGCCGCGTCGACCTCGACTTGCCGCAGGCCAATGCGCGCCAAGCAGGCGTCGAGCTCGGCCTGCGACGGCCCCTGCGGGCAATCCGGCAGGCGGGCAAAGTGGTCCGCGTATAGTTTCCAGAGCGGCTGAATCGTCGGATCGAAAGCGCCGCCGGTATCGCGATGGGCGCGCAGGCAGGCGCGCAACACCTCGACCAGCTCCGCCGGCGGATTGCTCATCCGCCCGTCGCGATTCAGCCGACAAAGCGCCGACTCGGCGTCGTAGAGGCTGAAGATTTTCTCCAGACGGCGGATCTCCTGAAAACAGCGCTCAATCACCGCCTCAGCGCGCGCGGCGTTGTCGCCATAGAGGCGGAAGCCGCCCTCAGCACCCATCAAGTAGCCATTCCAGCTAAACTCGCGTAATGCGCTGCCGCTGCCCACCTTGGCCAGCAGACTGGAAGCCGACAGCCCGGCCACGCCGGCGGCCATGATTTTGATGAACCGGCGACGCTTCATTGCGCGGCCTCCTCTTTCTTGCCACGGCCACGCGCGGTGCGCAGCCAGGTGACGAGGCCCGTGCTGACGAGGATGATCACCGCCACCGCAGAGAGGTCCATCAGCGTGCGCCCGGGCCACCCAAAGAGTCGGCCAGAATGCAGGTCGAGCACCACCCGGTAGAGCGGAACGCCATCGCCCTGAAAGCTGTTCAGCAGCTCGGCGCGCAGCGCGTCCGGCAGCGGCGTGGTCTTGAGCGCGGCCACGGAGTAGTCACCCGCGTAGGGCTCAAAATCCAGCCAGTCATCCATGACGAGCCACACCTTGTCGGCCTCCACGAGGACAGGTGCGCCAGCAGACGTCGCGCCAACGGCGGTCACGGTTTCCATTGGCAGGGAGCTAAGCTCCAGCTGCTCGACGAGCTCGCCATCCGGCGTGAGCAACAGAATGTCCGCATCGGTCACGACGGCCACGTAGTCGGCCTCTTCACGGATACCGAGCAGCGCCCCGCCAATGGCCAGCGGCTCAGTGCCTAGGTAGATGCGCCCGCCAAGGCGGGAAATAAACTCACCGGACTTCAGCGGTGCCGAAACGATGTCCGCGCCGGTGCTCATCCCGTAGCGCTTCAAAATAAAAGACGAGCGGATGGCGACGTTGTCCAAGCCGAGCAGCTCGGTGTGGTTGAGCGCGAGGCCGGTCAGCGACACGACGATCAGGAACAGCGCCGAGAGCCCACCGAGCCAACGGTGGAACGCGAGCAGCTTGCGACGAAGGGCACGCCAAGTCATTGTGCGCGGACCTCCTTGTCCAGATAAAGCGCCAGGCGGGCCAGCCGTGAGAGCGCATTGACGGACAAAGTCGCGCCGGAAATGCCGTCGATGTGCTTGCTCAGCTCGTCGGTGTCGCCCTCCAGCGTGAGGCCTTTGAATTGATCACTGAAGAACGGGTAACGCACCTCCCAGCCGTGACTTTCGCGGTAGATCAGCACCTGCATCTCAAGCATCACGCCGTCTTCGATCAGGAAACCCGTGGTGATCGGCTTCAGCTTGCCAATCTCCTCCAGTATCCACGCCGTGCGGTTGCCCTCGCGCCAGTAGCGGATGCGCAGGCCTGGGTATTTGCGGCCAAAAATGCGCTGAATTTCCTCCTTGAGATCGTCTTTCTGCCAGAGCGCTTTCTTCTCCGGCTCGCCCTCAAAGCTACGTTCAATAAAGGCCTCGGGCTCCAGGTAAACATCCTCAGCCCGCAGCGAATGGGCACAAAGCGAAAATCCGAGCAGTAAAAACACTGCTCGGATCGCGCGGTTAAAAATTCGCTGCGGCGAAGTCATAAATCAGGCTGGAGACTGTCTTAGAAGACGAAACCGAAGCCAAGGCTAATGACGTTGTCGCCGGCAAAGTCGTCGGCTTCACCCGTGTATTGGTATTCCGCCTTGAGGACGACGTCGTCGATCGGCCAGTAGTTGAAACCAACCGACTGCACGGTGTTCTTCGAGAAGAACGTGGCGTTGGACTGGTATTCGTAATAGCTGAAACGGTAGAAGAAACCGAGGTCGCCGAAGGTATCGTCGATCTTGAAGCGGTAGGACGGCTCGATGTAGGTGCCCCACTGCTCCTTGGCGGTCGACGGCAGCGCGCTGTTGCCCCAGAGGTCCCAACGGGCGTATTCACCCTTGATCGTGAAACCTTCCCAGGTGTAGGAGCCGTAGAGGCCAGTCAACACGCCGGAGAGGCGGCCGTTGTAAGTCTGAGCCATGTCATCCTGCACGAAAACGGAAGCACCGAGGTTCAGGCCGGGCGTGCCGGTGTAGGTCACCATGCCCGCGAAGGCGACATCGTCAAAGGCAGCGTTGGCGACCTTTTGGCGACCGGAGCGGATGTTACCCGTGGCGGGGTTGACATCGAGGCCGGAGGTCACGGAGCCCACCAGCGAGATGCCGTTGTCAAAACGGTAGCCACCCTGGCCGCCCGCTTCCCACCAGGTGGTCGGGATGATGCGGCTGTCCACGCCATTGCGCTCCACGCCGTAGAACGTGGTCGGCTCGTGGTAGAGGTTGAGGCCAACGACTGGCATCAGGAAAAGACCCACATCGGCGTAGGCTTGGTCGCCGATGTCGAACTCCACAAACGCCTGCTCCAGCTCGACTTCGCCGGGCTTGCCGCTGCCCGCGAGGGCGTGCTCCAGCTCGACTTCCGTGAACAAGTGGATGTTCTCGTTGAAGTCGTGATTGACCATCAGCACGAAGCGATGGAAATCGATGCTGTTCTGCGCGTTGGAGTAGAAGTTGGCGTGCAGCTCGCCGTAGGCGCCAATCGTGGTGCGCTGCGACCAGCCCTTGCCCTCGGTTTCAACACCCGGCGTGAGGCTGCGGTCGACGGCGTCGGCCGTCATGTCGAGCTGCTCGCGGGTTTCCTTGAGGTCGCTCTGCGTCTTGGCCACATCACTTTTGGTGGAGGCGTCGGCGGCGGAATTTTCGTCGAGCTTGGCTTGCAGGGCTTCGATCTGCTTTTGCTGCTGCTGGATAATTTTCCACATTTCCTCGGCCGACGGCATGTCGCCGGACTGGCCGTAAAGCGCGCTGGCAAAAGCCGCGCCGCTCAATAGAACGGTGGAGAGTTTCAGTTTGGAGTGCATCAGGTTCGGTAGTTTCGTTTTGGAGTTTGATAACTTGCGGTCGTGGCTGAGTTTTCCGCGACTGAGTTACGGTCGCAGGAAAGAGCGCGAGAGTGCGTCTCATTAACAAAGCGTCAAGCCCCTTCGTGAAGAAAAATTAATCTAAGCCATTACCACGGACAAACGGCCCTAATGCGCCTACTCTCACTAGGGATTTTCGTTTTATCTTCCCACAACGCCCGTCAATCTGTAACAAAGCATCGTGCAGGACGAATCCGAGAGCCTCTGGTTGTTTTCACCAATCCTCTTTCACTGGGCGCTATCGCTGGGCTTCAGCTTTCGGGTGATTATGAAGCGGCGCAACATCGGCGCCACACTGGCATGGGTCAGCGTGATGCTGCTGCTGCCGTATTTCGGCGTGGGCATGTATTTGATCCTCGGGGAAATGCGGCTGGGCAAGCGACGCGAGCGCCGCATCAAGGAGCTGATTAACCCCTACAAAGAGTGGATTCAATCGCTGTCCGAAGGCTACCAGGTCAATTGGGAGCACGCGCCCGACGCCGCGAAATACCTGGACCGGCTCGCCGCGAAATCCGAAGGCACACCCACCCTGCCCGGCAACCGTCTGGAGCTGCTCGACGACTGCGAAGGCGTCCTCCGCGCCCTCATCGAGGACATCAAGCGCACCGAAGAATCGCTCTACATGGAGTTCTACATCTGGCATAACGGCGGCGTGGCCGACGAGGTGCTGGAAGCCGTGATCAAGGCCCAGGAGCGCGGCGTTACCTGCCGATTGCTCCTCGACTCCGTGGGCAGCAAAGAATTTCTGGCGTCCGCCAATTGCAAACGTGCGCGCAAGGCCGGCGTGAAAATTATCGAAGCGCTCCCCGCTGGCGTGCTCCGCGCGGTCTTCCGCCGCCAGGACCTGCGCCTGCACCGCAAGATCGTCATCATCGACGGCCACACCGCCTACACCGGCAGCCTCAACCTCGTGGACGCGCGCTACTTCAAGCAGGATGCCGGCGTCGGCCAATGGGTGGACCTCATGGTGCGCGTGCAAGGCCCCGCCGTCGAGGTGCTCGCCACGACCTTCCTCGCAGACTGGGACATCGAAACCGAAGGCCGTGAAGTCGACCTGCACGACGACCCCGGCGTCAAGCGCCAGCCTGCCGAGGGGCCGGCCATGGTGCAAGTCGTGCCCTCGGGCCCAGGCTTTTACCCGGACGCCATTTACCAACTGCTGCTGACTACGATCTACAGCGCCCGCGAAGAGCTGACCATCACCACGCCCTACTTCGTGCCCGATGACGCGCTCCACACCGCGCTGCGCACCGCCGCCGCCCGCGGCGTGAAGGTGACCGTCATTCTTCCCGCGCGCAACGACTCGTGGCTCGTCCGCTACGCCTCGCGCTCGCACTACGACAGCCTCCTCGCCGCCGGCGTCCGCATCATGCGCTTCAAAGAAGGCCTGCTGCACGCCAAGACCATTTCCGTGGACAAAGAATTCTGCCTCGTCGGCTCCGTCAACTTCGACATGCGCAGCGTGTGGCTCAACCACGAAGTCACGCTCTTTGTTTACAACCACGCCATCTGCGACCAGCTCTGCTACCAGCAGCGCCAATACATCGAGCAAAGCGAAGAACTCTGCCAGCACGACTGGGACGCCCGCCCGAAAGGCGAACGCGTCCTGGAAAACATCGTGCGCCTGGCCAGCCCGTTGCTTTAGATTACAAAGTTACTTTGCGTCGCAAAGTTAATCTTCGCCCATCAGCGCCTTCATGTCCGCAAAGCCGATCTTCGAGTTCGCTGCTTCGCTGGCCTCAAAGAGATCCTTAAGCAACGCTGCCTTTTCACGCTGCATCGAGAGCACCCGCTCTTCGACCGAGTTGGAGACGATGAGTTTGTAGCTCGTCACCGTGCGTGTCTGGCCAATACGGTGCGCTCGGTCCGTTGCCTGCGCTTCGACTGCCGGGTTCCACCACGGGTCGTAATGGACGACCGTGTCCGCACCGGTTAGATTCAAACCAGTGCCACCGGCCTTGAGCGAAATCAGGAACACCGGGATCTCATCATCTTCGTTAAACTGCTCACACAGCGCGGCGCGGTTTTTCGTCTGCCCGTCAATGTAGAGATACGGAATCTTCTGCGCTTCCAGCTCTTCCTTCAGCAATGCCAGGGCCGCGGTAAACTGCGAGAACACCAGCATGCGGTGGTCGCCATCGAGCGATTCTTCCAGAATTTCGCGGAAGGCGTCGAGCTTGGTTGAAGCAATTGCCTCTTCGGCTTCCTTGTCCACGAGGCGCGGATCAATACACGTCTGGCGCATGCGCAAGAGTTGCTTAAACGCCGCCACGCGGAGCTTGCCCTCGGACGCGTTGGCCATCTCGAGCTCGAACACTTCGCGGCGCGCAGTCTCTTCAACTTTGCGATACAAAGCTTCCTGCGCGTCATTGAATTCGCAGTAGAAGACCTGCTCAATTTTCTCCGGCAATTCGGGCGCCACATCCTTCTTTGAACGGCGCAGGATGTAAGGCGCGGCGCGGTCGCGAATGCGCGCGGCATGCCACTCCTTCTCTTCACGCGAGGCGCCGGCGGGAGGCGGCTGCACGTAGCCTGGCAACACGAACTCAAACAACGCCGCGAGGTCATCGAGTGAATTCTCCACCGGCGTGCCCGTCAGCAAGAAGCGACGACGCGCCTGCAGGCCGCGCAGCGCCTTGGCGTTTTGCGTTTGGCGGTTCTTCACGTGCTGGGCTTCATCGCCCACGACCACGGCGAAGGGCGCGGCGTGAAAGAGGTCCGTGTCCCGCGCCAACGTGTTGTAAGACGTAATGACGAGCCCGAATTCGCTCGCATGCTCGGCGCTGTTCAAGCGCTCGTTGCGATGGTGCGCGAAGACCTTCATCTCGGGCGCAAATTTGCGCGCTTCGCGTCGCCAGTTCTCCACGAGACCTGCCGGGCAAACGACGAGGCAGGGCTTGCCGGTTTCACTTTGTATCGCAGAGAGAAGCGTCAGGGCCTGGACCGTCTTACCCAAGCCCATCTCGTCCGCGAGGATGCCGCCCAGCTCATTCGAATACAGATGCCAGAGCCACGCCGCGCCAATTGCCTGGTAAGGACGCAGCAGCTTCATCAGAGCCTCGTTTGTCGGCGGCGCTTGCAAGGCGGTGAGATCGCTCAGGGCGCCACTGCGACGTTTCCACTCTTCGGGCGCTTCGATGGCGAGGTCCAACGCCTCAAGCTGTGTATTAACCGCAGCGGCCTCTTCGCGCGAGATGCGCTTCGTGACACGTGGGGTCACGAGGCGGTCCGCATTGCCGGTCAAGCGACGTTGCGCTTCCTGCATGGTGTTGAGCTTGCCGTGGTCGAGCAGGAACACGCCCTTGTGCGTTTCCAAGTAAGGCTGCCCCTTGTTGAGCGCCTGCGCGATCTGCCCGGACTCGATGCCCGGCGCCGCGAGCTCGGCGTCCGCAATGAAATCATCGCCATCTTTCCGCAAGTGCACCCGCGCTTCGAGCGGCTTCAGCTTCTTGGTGTATTTCTTAAAATTGGGCGTGAACTTCGCGCGGTAGTGATGCTTGAGGCGGTCCCAGTGCTCGGCCAAAAACTGCAGCGTCTTATGGCGGTCGCGCAGCCACCATTTGCGGTTGCTGGGCTCGAGCTTGAAGCTGTGACTCTTCAGCAGCTCCAGCGCTTCTTCGTAGATGATGCTTTCGCGCGAAGGCAAGGTGATGGCCAAGTAATTCGTCGACCCATCGACTTCCATCGGCGAGAGGTCGCGCTCCATTTCGCGGCTGCGCTTGGACTTGGTTAAGGTCGGTTGCGGCTTGGGCGTTGCCTGCTTCGGCGGCGGCGCCTTGGCCTCCACTTGAATATGCGGATGCACGTCCGGCAACTTGCCATCGACCCACGCCAGCGGCGCCTTGGGATTGCGAAACGAGAACACCGCATCCTCACCGGTCAGCGGTTGCAAGAGCTGGCTGAGCTGATCGCGCGTAAGCTGCATCATGCTGGGCGCCTTGCCGCCGGTCCAACTCTCGATGAGCATGGCGGCGAGGATGTGCGGCGGCTCGGGCCAATACTCGCGCTTGGGCAAACGCTCCGGCGGGTAAATTTCCCCATCGACGACGGCCTCCAGCTTCACGGGAATGCGATCCTTCGGCGCGCATTGCGGCAGATTCGGCGGCAGCAGGACACGCCAATGCAGCGGCGCTCCTTCCGGAGAAATCTGTAGGCTTTGCAGCGTGGGACCTTGGGTCATCCCATGTTTGGATGGCGAACTTTACGCCGATGCCAATACTTAATGCTCTAAACCAGGGCGTTTAAAACGCCATTAAAACCTGAAATTCGCTCAACAGCTGGAACATTCCATCTTCAAGAAGCGCATAAAAATACTACTCAGAAAAAACTGATACTCCAGCCCAATGGCTAGAGCAGTGCTCATAATTCAACTTCTTCCACTCACATGGGCGACGCCCCGGAGCAATTCACGTTTCGTTATTCTCAATCTACCACCGTCAAATGTCCCATTTCTTAAGCATGATGGGTCTCAGCTCGCAGAAGAAAGCGTTTTATTCCTGCCGACAGCACGAATAACGCTTGTCAGGCGCGCAGAGAGCCGCACAACTATTGCCATGAAGGTCACGGTATTTGTAACTCCAAAGAAAACAGTGCTCGATCCCCAAGGCGCCGCAGTCAGCCATGCAATGGAACATCTGGGACTCACCCCCAGTAATGATGTGCGCGTTGGCAAGACAGTGGAATTCGAGATCGATGGTTCCGACACACCCGAGCTGCGCGCCCAACTCGACCAGATATGTGACGGCTTGCTCTGCAACCCCGTCATCGAAGATTTCCGCTACGAGCTCGCTTAGAACGAAAGCCCCGCCCAGATGAAGATCGCAATTATCCAATTTCCCGGATCCAACTGCGACCGCGATGCCTACTACGCACTCGCGGGAGTATTCAACCAGCCGAGTCGCCTGTTTTGGCATAAGCGGCCCAGCCTGGCCGGGGCGGAGTGCGTGGTCCTGCCGGGCGGTTTTTCCTATGGCGACTACCTGCGCTGTGGGGCGATTGCCCGCTTCTCGCCAATCATGAAGTCCATCATCGAGTTCGCCAATAACGGCGGCCCAGTCATCGGTATTTGCAACGGTTTCCAGATCCTCTGCGAAGCTGGCCTACTACCAGGAGCCCTCGTGCGCAACGAAGGCATGGAGTTCGTCTGCGAGACTGCGTCCCTCAAGGTCGAAGACAGTATGGACTACTTCAACCAGGAAAGCCTCGGCGAAACCATTGACATTCCAATCGCCCACGGCGAAGGCAACTACCGCATCGATGACGCTGGCTTGACCGAACTCGAAGCGAATAACCAAGTCCTCTTCCGTTACGCAAATAATCCAAATGGGTCTAAAGCTGACATTGCTGGCATCCGTAATAAGAATGGCAATGTATTTGGCATGATGCCGCACCCCGAACGCGCAGTGGAAGACCTCCACCCCAGCCGTGACGGCATCGGCGTCATCAAGGCGTTCCTCAAGTCCCAAATGGCCCGCCAGAAAGCATAGCCAATTACCAATGACCCAAGTCAGTTTTCAATTCTCTAAAAGTGAATCCCCCAACTGACGATTGAAAACCGACATCCGAAAATCGACAAATTCCTAAGTTTCCATGGCCACCGAAGCACCTGCGCCCAATCCAGATCCAACGTTAAACGTCCCCATCACTCCCGAGCTAGTGGAGAAACACGGCCTGAGCACTGACGACTACGAGTTGATCAAGAAAATCCTGGGTCGTGAACCGAACCTAACCGAGCTCGGCATCTTCAGTGTCATGTGGTCCGAGCATTGCTCCTACCGCAACTCCCGTAAGCTGCTCAAGCAGTTTCCCACTCAGAAGTTTGACGAAGACTCGCGCAACAAGGTCCTCGTCAAGGCAGGCGAGGAGAACGCTGGCGTCATCGACGTAGGTGACGACTTTGCGATCTGCTTCAAAATCGAGTCGCACAACCACCCCAGTGCAGTTGAGCCCTTCGAAGGCGCGGCAACGGGCGTAGGCGGCATCCTGCGCGACATTTTCACTATGGGCGCCCGCCCAGTGTTGTTCACTAACTCCCTGCGCTTTGGTAAGCTCGATTCCGCCGACTCGCGTCGCATCATGCGCGGCGTCGTCCACGGCATCAGCCACTACGGCAACTGCGTGGGCATCCCGAACATCGGCGGAGATGTCTATTTCGACGACTGCTATGAAGGCAACCCGCTGGTCAACGCACTTTGCCTCGGCGTACTCAAACACGATCAAATCAAGCGCGGCGCTGCATCCGGCGTTGGCAACCCGGTTTACTACGTTGGCGCAGCCACCGGTCGCGACGGCCTCGGCGGTGCCAGCTTCGCATCCAAAGAACTCTCCGAAGAATCAGTAGCTGACCGCCCTGCCGTCCAAAAGGGTGATCCCTTCATGGGCAAACTTCTGATGGAAGCCTGCCTCGAAATGATGGCCGTCGATGGCCTGGTGGTTGGCATTCAGGACATGGGTGCCGCAGGCCTCACCTGCTCCACTTGCGAAACCGCAGCCCGCGGCAACACCGGTGTTGAAATCGAGCTCGACCTCGTGCCGCAGCGCGAAACCGGCATGAACTCCTACGAAATCATGCTCTCCGAATCGCAAGAGCGCATGCTCGTTATCGTGCAGGCTGGCCGAGAAGAAGAAGTCGAGAAAATCTTTGAAAAGTGGGACCTCCACGCGGCCAAGGTTGGCGCTGTCATCGATGGCACGGACATGGTCGTCAAGCAGCACGGCCAAGTCGTTGCCCGCATCCCAGCCTACGACCTGACCGAAGAAGCACCGCTCAACGACCCGGAAGCCAAGCGCCCCGCCTATCTCGACGAAATCCAAACTTGGACCCCTGAGCAAATCGATGACCTGACCGAAACAGGCATTGCCGAAGCCCTGCCCAAGCTTTTGTCCGACCCGACAATCGCCAACAAGAGCTGGATCTATCGTCAATATGACCAAATGGTGATGACCAGTACGGTAGAGCACGCAGGCGAATCTGACGCTGGCGTTATCCGCCTGCGCTGCGGCGGCCCGGACAAAGATAAATACATTGCCATTTCCAACGACTGCAACAACCGCTACTGCTGGGCCGATCCCTACGAGGGCGGCAAGATTGCAGTTGCCGAGGCCATTCGCAACCTGGCCTGCGCAGGCGCCCGCCCGCTCGCGATGACGAATAACCTTAATTTCGGCAACCCCAACAAGCCCGAGTCCTTCTACATGCTCAAGGAAGCAGTGCGCGGTCTCGCTGAAACCTGCGAATTTTTCGATGTCCCAGTCGTCGGCGGCAACGTCAGCCTCTACAACGAAAATCAGGAGTCCAAGATCGACCCAACGCCGGTCGTGTCCGTAGTCGGCATCATCGATAGCCGCCAATACATCACGCCGTCTTTGATCAAGAAGGGCAACGAAGCCTTTATCCTACTCGGCGATGTCGCCGATGAGCTAGGTTGCAGCGCCTATCTGCGCGTGATTAAGGACCTCAAGACCGGCAAGCCACCCGCAATGAACCTTGAGAAGCAAGCCTCGCTGATGGACTTCCTGCAAATCCAGATTCAAAAGGGCCGCATCCATGCTGCGCACGACGTCTCCGAAGGCGGCATGCTCGTGGCCCTTTGTGAAATGCTCTTCACTAAGAGTAAGACCTTCGGCGCAGACCTCAATTTAGAAGACTTGCCGATCGACCGCTGGGACACTCTCTTCTTCGGAGAAAGCCAAGGCCGCATCCTGCTGGCAGTCGACGCCAACAAGGCAGACCACGTAGTCCACGATGCAGAGCGTTACGACATCCATGCGGACATCTTGGGCGAAGCCAACGACGAAGGCATCTTGCACATCGAAGCCCCAAATCTGGAAAACCCAATCCAGTGGGACAGCAACGAGCTGCGCAAGGCTTGGGATGACGCCATCCCGCAAGCAATGAAGATCTAAAACGATCTTATCAGGGCGTCACACGATCCTCACCAATCTTCCGCGGATTTCCTTTCAGCGCCGAGTTCATCGAACTCGGCGCTTTACATAAAAACCGCAGCTAATACCGTAAATTACAACGCCTCAGGGTTGAACGCCCCCCCCCCAGCGGTTGTCGTCCAATTCCCAAATGAAAAAGAAAACTCATTCGACGAGCGAAAGACTCCGCAAACCGGTATCAGCTTTAACTGTCCTAGCGTTTATCGTGGTTGCCCTGACGTCGGTCCCCCGGGAATTTAACAGCAACTGGGGTGAGGTTATGGAGTTTACTGGCTGCTTGTTTCTGATTCTCGCTGGTCTGGGGCGCGTCTGGTGCCTCGTTTACATTGCCGGTCGCAAGAATCAAGTGCTCTGCAAAGACGGCCCCTATTCACTCTGCCGTAACCCGCTCTACCTATTCTCTTTCATTGGTATGATTGGAGTGGGCTTTGCGCTGCAAAGCTTCTTCCTCACCATCATCATCTGCGCTCTGTTTCTGGTGTATTACGCAAGTGTAATTCACGGCGAAGAAGACCGGCTAGCCGAGCTCTTTGGCGAGGACTTCGACAGCTATCGCCTGGGCACCCCACGCTTTATCCCGACGTTTCAGGACTACCGCAGCGGCGCTCAGAC
This sequence comes from Cerasicoccus maritimus, assembly GCA_031296935.1. GTDB lineage: Bacteria > Verrucomicrobiota > Verrucomicrobiia > Opitutales > Cerasicoccaceae > Cerasicoccus > Cerasicoccus maritimus. Next base: position 170,720 of record JAVDPD010000002.1, on the reverse strand, counting down.
AATGACCATTTCTACCCGCGCGGTGGAGCGCGGCCTGCGCGAAGTGTTTTGGTTTTTCGCCATCATCATCGCCGTGGACGCCATCGAGCTCATGCACACCAACGACATCCTGGCGCTGTTCGCACTCCCCTTCTAAGCTCTCAGGCAGCGTATTTTTCGGCTATAAAACACCACGCCGATTATAATTCCATTCCACGCACACGCATGGTAGGTTTAGCGTTGAACCTCTACTTCAACACATTATGCGAATTTTGATAGCACTTGGCGTCATCGCGCTCCTCTTTATTGGCGTGATTTTCTTTGTGATCGGGCTCTACAACAAGCTCGTCAAACTCCGTAACCGCTTCAAAAACGCCTTCGCGCAAATCGATGTGCAGCTCAAGCGTCGTTACGACCTAATTCCAAATCTGGTCGAGACCGCCAAGGGCTACCTCAAGCACGAACGCGAAACGCTGGAAGCCGTCATCGCCGCGCGCAACACCGCGCAAACTGCCAGCAACAAAGCTGCCGCCAGCCCAGATAATCCCAATGCAATTCAAGGCCTGATCGGTGCCGAAACGGCATTGACCGGTGCCATGGGCAAGCTCTTTGCCCTCGTCGAAAGCTACCCTGATCTGAAGGCTAACCAGAACATGATGCAGCTCACCGAAGAGCTGACCTCGACAGAAAACAAGATCGCCTTTGCCCGCCAAGCCTACAACGACAGCGTTACCGCCTACAACACCGAGCGCGAGACCTTTCCCACCGTCATGATTGCTGGCACATTTGGCTTCCAGCAAGCCGAGCTCTTCGAGGTAACCAACCCGACCGAGCGCGAAGCGGTCAAAGTGTCGTTCTAAATTGCGTTAACCAAAGGCAGAACGCAGTCTCCAGACAAGCCGCTGCCTCCAGCATTCGTTAACCAATCTGACGTGACGGCTTGTCTGGAGACTACGCCCCACTTTTTCTTCTCCCATGGATTTCTTTTCCGCCCAGGATGACGCGCATTCACGCACCAAGCTGCTGGTCGTTTACTTCGTGCTCGCAGTCGCGTGCATCATCGTTGCGCTCTATGCGCTGTGCATGGTATTTTACAGCTATGGCACGACACCCGAAAACCAGCCCGTCCAATGGGTGATCTGGCAGCCAATTGTTCTCGCTGGAGTTGCGGGCTTTGTCGTCCTCCTCGTAGGCGGAGCCAGCCTTTCGAAGATTGCCGAGCTTAAAGGTGGAGGCGGCATTGTAGCCAAGAGTGTCGGCGGGCGTAAAGTCGACCCTGGCACCGCCGATCCCGACGAGCGCAAACTGATGAACGTCGTCGAAGAAATGGCCATCGCCTCAGGCACGCCCGTGCCGGAGGTTTACCTCCTCGACCGCGAAGACGGCATCAATGGATTTGCCGCTGGCTACACGCCGGACGACGCCGCCATCGCCGTGACCCGCGGCTGCGTGCAACGCCTTTCCCGCGACGAGCTTCAAGGCGTCATTGCCCACGAATTCAGCCATATTCTCAACGGCGACATGCGCATGAACATCAAGCTCATGGGCGTGCTCTTTGGCATTTTGCTGATCTCCATCATAGGGCAAGGTCTCATGCGCGCGGGCTTCTGGGGGGAAGTCACCAGCCGTCGCCGGGATGACAAAGGCGGCAACGCCATCATGCTGTTCGGCCTCGGCATGATGGCCATCGGATGGATCGGCGTGTTCTTCGGGCGGTTGATTCAGAGTGCGATTTCCCGTCAGCGCGAGTACCTGGCCGACGCTTCCGCCGTGCAGTTTACCCGCAATCCCGACGGTATCGGTGGTGCGTTGATGAAGATCGGCGGCGCAGGCTCCGTCGTGAACCACCACCACACTTCGGAAACCGCGCACTTCTTTTTCGCCAACGCGCTCAAGAGCAGCTTCGGTGGTGGCTTCGCCACCCACCCGCCACTAGACGACCGCATCAAGCGAGTTATGCCGAACTGGGATGGTCAATTCAAAGCGCCCACTGCGCCCAAGCGCGAGGCACCAAAACCACCGCCCATTCCTTCCGCCTCGGCTCGCCACAAAGTCGACCCACTTCAAATGGTAGCCGGCGTTGGTGCCATCGGCGCGGCGCAGCTCGCGTACGCCCAGCAATCTCGTGCGCAGGCCGAGGAATCGCTCGGCGAGCAAATTCACGACAGTAAACAGGCCGATGCCCTGATCCTCGCTCTGCTACTCGACCGCGATAGTCACATCCGCCAAAAGCAGCTTGATTGGCTCGAACAGGATGGCGGCAAAGCGCTCGCCCAAGCGGTTAGGGATGACTACCCGAAAGCACAAGCACAGGGCGTCAAGCAGCGCATCCCGTTGATCGAAATGACGCTCCCGGCACTCGCGCAAATTTCCCGTGCCGACTATGACAAGCTGCTCAAGCGCATCGTCAAACTGTCCGAAGCAGACGACGAAGTTTCCTTTTTTGAATTCGCTGTCATGCGCCTGGTCAAACGTCACCTGGGCCGCAAGTTTGAAGGCGCACACGCCAAGACCAAAGTCATCAGCTCCACCGCTCCGCTGCGCGAACACTTTGCAATGCTGCTGAGCACGATGGTCTGGGCCGGCGAACCTAGCAGCATCGCCGAAGCGGACAAGATCTTCGCCCAAGCCATCCAGCATGCGCCGGTGTTCCACGGGCAAGTCAAGCTGCTGCCCGTCGATCAGCTCAGCTTCAATGATTTGGACAAAGCGCTCGACGTTCTGGCCGACGCTCGCTTCGGCACGAAGCGACAGATGCTGGCCGCCTGCGCCGCCGCTGTGGCCCACGATGGCGAAGTCACCACCGACGAAGGTGAGCTAATCCGGGCCGTCGCCGTAACCCTCGACTGCCCGATGCCGCCGCTGGTGTAATTTTCTTTTGAGCACTGCGAACAGCTAGAGCAGCGATGTGCCGCTAACATTTGCAGATACAAAAAACGGACCTTGTCATTCAACGAAGCGAACACCTAATTGTCCACGATGGTTACTTCGGACAATGAGCTACCAACGGCAAAGCATAGCCTGAATCGCAAATGGGCTACTCGGGGCTGTGCAATTGCAGCGCTCTGTATCATTTTTGCTTACGTGGTTTTCGCCAGCTTGGATCTGGAAAAACCAGGGCTCTACTACGATGAAGTGCTCTTCGTAAATGCCGCACTGGGTGAAGCGGTTCCGGGGCTCTTCGTGCACTCCCGGCTGTTCGATACTCCCGTCCAACTCATGCCCTACATCGGCGCGCTAAAAGCGTGGTTGTTTGCGCCTATTTTTGCAGTATTCGGCGTAACGCCATTAACCATCCGCCTCCCCTCTCTGATCATTGGCGCGGCCGGCCTATGGATCGGTTTCTTGACGGTTAGGCGCACGCTTGGTGCCCGTTGGGCACTGATCTTCACTGGACTGTGCGCTGCATCGCCTGGCTTCTTTCTGGTTACCCGACACGACTGGGGCCCAGACTCCCTGATGCTGCTTTTCAAAGCGATATCGCTGTACTGTTTGGTTCGCTGGATTCAATCTGGTCGTAAGAAGTGGCTAGCCGCGCTCACTCTCACGTTTGCGTTAGGCCTCTTCGACAAGCTAAACTTCATTTGGTACATCGCAGCTTTTGCTGCGGCTACGCCCCTTTGTTTTCCCTCAGCGTTTCGAATATTGCTCAACAAGCATGCGGGCAAGGCACTGGCGATTGCAGCAGTGTTTGGTGTCGCAGCCGCGATCTTCATTTTGCCACTTCTCGAATTGCCCGACCTAGCAACCATGCTCCCGCGGCTCAATCAGATTACAACACTGATTAATGCGACCTTTGATGGTAATTCAATACAAGCCCTGTTTCTGGAAGAAGAGGTTCCGTTGTATTATCGCTGGAGTTTCATCCTCCTTGCCTGTCTGGTCGCCGGCATGCTATTACTGGCCTGCAACATATGGCGCAGTTGGCAGCGAAGAAATCTATCAGTCAAAACCATAACGCAATACCCCCCTCTCGACTGGGCACTCAAACTGAGCTCTTTCAGCGCCATTGTCGGAACTATCATCTTTCTCGAAATCGTCATTACGCCTCAAGCTGGCGGGCCACACCACGCCATGATGATATTTCCCTACCCCCAACTAATTTTAGTCGCGGCCTGCGCATGTTGGGCCAACCTGCCAACAAAAATCAGCAAGCCCGTTCGCAATGCAGGTGTAGTACTGACAGCCTTTGCCATAGTCGTCGTCCTGCTGGCGGATGCCCAAGCCACTGTTTACTTCCAACGGCAAATTAGCCAAACCGAGAAATTTAAGGCAAAATGGAGCACAGCTATTTATGAGCTGGGCGATCTGGTAAACGAAAAAGAGGCGACGAATAGCTATAATAATATTGTGCTGGGTGACTGGGGGCTCGCGACCCAGCTGATCGGCATGGTCAGTGCGCCAAGTCGGCGTAAAATGCTAGACTACTGGCCTACGTTTAGCATGCGCATGGAAAAGAGTGCGGCCATCCGTGCAGAAGACGATCAGCGCATCTACGAAATGGCCCCCTTTATCGGCATCCTATTCGCCGAGGAGCACGCATCATTCAGCGCCACACGCAGTGGCTTCATCGACGCGTTGAACTCCATCGACGTCGACTACACGATCGACATCATCCACGATGGCGATGAGGCACTCTATGAAGTTTATACAGTTACACCTCGCAACCCAGACGCGCACTAACCATCCTTCAATAAACCGACAACCAGCTTAGGCCAAAGTGATGGCGGGATTTTCCAAGGCTTGCGTTGGTAAATTTTCCAAAACTCCGGTGCCCATTCTTCGGCTCCCCACTGCTTGGTTTGCTCCGACCACAGACCAATAAAACGCTGTAGGTTTGCGTCGTTATGTTTGTGCCTGCCGGGAGAAACACTCACATGGTGCTGGATCACGCTGCGATTGCATACCAAGTGGCGATAGCCAGCCAGCGTCAGCCGCACGCATAAATCTGCATCCTCGCAACCGTTGCGGTATCCTTCGTCGAACCCACCCACTTCATTGAACACACTGCGACGCACCATAATGCACGCTGCGCTCACACAACGCCATTGCGTGACGTCTTCTGCTGGTGCCCGGGAACAGCCCTTGCGCGCTTGCCGCGGCACGCCGTCGAGGTGGAAAAACATGCCCGCATGATCGATCAGCCCAGTGCGCACACCAAATTGCACATTACCAACAATTCCTACATCCTCTGCCGATTGCACTGCCTGCCACATCGGCTCAAACCACCCAGGCTTTAAGACGAGGTCGTTGTTCAGGAAAAGCAGCACATCACCAGTTGCTCGTTTGGCACCGGCATTACAGTTAACCGCAAAACCGCGGTTTATCTCGTTTTCAAACAGCTGAGCTTCGGGATGCGCGGCAACGTAGTTGCGCAGCATCTCCAGAGTTTCGGTATTGCTATTGTCGTCTACCAAAATCAGCTCATACGGCGCGGACACGGTGTCTAGCGTCGCGAGCATAGCCCCCGTTTCAACGGGGCACATGTAGGTGGGGACAATGATGGAAAGCTTCGGCACTGCTGCGAAAAAATTAGATAAACATGAATAGGTCGATGCGCGAGCCTTTCGTCAAGATGCTGCGGAGGCATGATTCAGCCCTTCCTTGAAACTACGCCAAGACAGCAACATAGCGAACAAGAGCACCCCCAGCGCAACCAACAAACCCGCGAAAAATCGCTTGGGCCGGTAGGCAAACTCGACGATTGAATCTCCTGGCGAAACCATAACCGCCTGAAAAATATCCCAAACTTCGATATCGCGAGGCAGGCCATCCACGCTCACAACCCAACCAGGATAGTCCGGCTGAGCGAACACCAAAAGGCCACTCACCTCTGCTTCCAAGGTAATGCGCACGCTGTTGACTCCCCAGTCCACTGACTCAACGGGGGCAGCAAGTTTCTCACCTTGCTCATTCAGCAGCCAGAGAACCGGCAATGCCCCCTCGCGTTCATACAGGTAAACATCGTCAAATTTCCGGACTTCCTTGAAGCCTTCCATGCGCTCATTGCTAACCAAATATCGCAAGCCCAACACATCGTAGTTTGCCGAATGTGGATCCCAATCGCGAGCGAAGTAATTAAAGATCGGACGCCCCATCGTCGCTCGATGCCCGCGCGTTCCCATCAGCTCGTAAACATTGCCGGAATTGGGTGGAATCAAGTCATTGGGAAAAGCCTGGTAACGGTAGCGGTTGCCGCTTGGGAGATTCGTCAGCAACTCCAATTCTTCGATCACCCCTTCCTTGGCGTAATACGTTGAGGGGTGCATGCCCTCAGCCAAAGGCATCGTGCGATTGTTTTCGAAAATGTATGATTCAAACAGCACGAGTGCAAACACGCCAGTTGCAATGACCAAGCGCCAACGTTTCAGCGTCTCCCGAACCAAGAGTAAGTGACAGCCCATTGCGGCGATCGTTGCCGCACCTAATGTAAACATGCACATTGCGCGTACCGGCTCACGCACTTGCCCCATCAGCGGCATCACATAACTAATCCAACCAACCACCGTGTAATGGCCGAGCGAAACCAGCACGGCGAATATCATCATGCCGGCACCAAACCAGAAAAGGCGGTTGCGACGCTGCAGGAGACAGAGCACCGCCAGGACCAAGCCAGTCTGAGTAAAAAACAAAGTGCCCTCGCCATGCCCGCCCTCTAAATTAAAGAAGAGACTACCGAGCTCCCACGGTTCAAGAATCTGAGAGTAGGCGTAAACTTCGAACGGAACAATGTGAGGCGGCTTAGTCATGACATCGCCGCCCAGCCAGCGAAACGCATCGCCCAAATATTGCATACTAAGCAGCATTTGCGGCAGCGAAAACAAGGCGGAGATCAACCCAGCCATCAACAACATGCCAATCGCTTTAAAGAAACTGATGCGATCCGACTGAATCCCCATTGCCAGCGTAATAATCCCCAGCGCATAAGCAGTATGAATGTATGGCTGCATGTGCCCGGCGATGATCATGAACCCGAGCAAAATTCCCGACCACCAGAGTAAATGATTCCGCCACACTGGCCCGCCTCGCCTCAATGCCGCTTGATAGACCGCCAGGACCAACGGCATGTAGGCCAGGCTTTCGTAAATGTTGGGTTGAGCTCCTGCCCGAATTGCCACCGAGCCGACAAAGGTAAAGATTGTTGCTCCAACCAAACAGGCAACGCCATGCAATTGATTCCCACGCAGGAAAAAATACATCCCAAAGCCTGCCAAAGCGAAATGAAAAAGTAGACGCAGATCAATGAGCCAAGGAGCAAGCGGATACTCAGCGAATGCCCAAAGCCAATTGATGGGATACATTGGCGCGGGTTGCATTTCTCCGGCATGGCTGCCACCCGAATTCATGGAAAAATCCCACAGGGCCACTGTCCCATTCTGAGCAGCCTTGGCATTGAGATTCGACCAAGCATAGCTCTGCGCAGTCGCATCCCAGTGATTCAAGAAGCTATGAGTTCCCTGTAGCGCAACGCGGTGAAAAACGAAAACCGTCAGTATCAGGAAAAGGATATAAACCCCAATAAACTTGAATAACTTAGCACTCATGGAAGCGTAACTGAATTTAAAAATTCCTTACGCCAGTTCAGTAAACTCGCGCAACACGGACTCCAACACCGTATCAACCGGAATTCGCTCCATGCACGCTGGCCGGACATCACAGTCACTGAGATAACAACCGAGGCAATCCATCTCCGGAGCAATTTTAGCACCACGCCCGTAGATCTCGATTTCAGGCAGACTCGTGGGGCCGAACAGGGCCACAATCCTCTTTTCTAATGCACAAGCCAAATGTAAACCCATCGTATCCCCGGTGACCAACACATCACAGAGACTGAGCAAAGCCCCAAATTGACGCAGCGAATTATCGCAGCCGGTATCCACCACTGCATCCGGAAAATCCGCCTTCAGGATGGTGTTTCGCTCTACCTCTTCAGGGCCGCCATAGAGTAAGATACGCGTATCCGGCTGCTCGCTCAAAGTACCTTTAACAAGCGCGCGGAATCCTTCAAGTGTCCACTTCTTCCAAACCCATCGGCTACCAGCGCCAGTATTCAACCCCAAAATCGGGGTTTTTCCGGGCACGAGATTATGCTGCTGGGCAAACTCACTGGCCAAGCGTTTTTCGTCCTCCGACAGCGTCCAGATGATCGGATTGGGAACGTGTGGCAGATCGCAAATATCCAACAACAGATCCTGATAGCTACGTTGGTTCGCCTTTTTCAGATCATCATCGAGCCCCATGTAGCGCCAGTGCTCGGCCGCCTCATTACCACAGAAGAACTCACCGGCTTCATCGATCCAGTAACCTACGCGTTCCTTACCATTAGCCAGTGAAGCCAGGCGACAGCTTGTTTCCGAAGCATCCGGGTTGATCACGACATCAAATCGTTTTGTCTGCAAAACCAACAGAGCCTCATGATTGAAAGGTAAAATCTCATCAACCAGGCTGTTATGCTTCAGCAGATCCGTGGCATTCGGCCGAGTCAGCCAGGTGACACGGGCTTGCGGATATTTCTCGCGCAATGGCCGTAGCAGACTGGTTGCTCTCAACACATCACCAATCGCATCCAGTTTGACGATTAATATCTCTTGCAGTATTTTATCATATTCCGAGCAATCGCCACAGCGTCGCCCACGCTGTTTATGCGGCTTGCAGGGCCGGTCAGTAAAGTAATGACGACAGTCGTTATGGATGATTGGCATTGGTGTAATCGAGAAAGTCTGAGCGAACGAGAGAGCGCGCATGCTCCCGTGAAAACCTATCCAAAATAAACTGGCGTGATTGGGCAACATATTGTTCCCAAGCATTTGGATCAGTGTAGAACTTCACTAGCGCGGCCGCCTGCTGCTTAGGGTCATCAAAAACTGCGGCGATGTCTTCGATCCCGGCCAGACCCTGTGCACCAACAGTTGTCGTAACCAGTGGGCACCGCTTGAACATGGCATCCAGTACTTTGCCTTTAACCCCGGCCCCCACTCGCAGAGGAGCCGCTGCCACCCTGGCATGGAGATACTGTTCGTGCAAATCCTCGTTGCTTAAGTTCTCAAAGAACTCAATCGAATCATCTTCCGATAAACGATCCTTGAGGTCCATAGGCATAAACGATCCACATACCCGCAAGTGAATCTCAGGCACTTGAGCACGAGCATGGGGGTATATTTCCTCCAGAAACCATATCAGCGCATCGCGGTTCGGACGATGGGCAAAGCCAGCAACAAAGAGAATGCCCGAAGTCTCGGCTCGGCTCGGCCGAGCAGGCTCCTGAGGATTCTCCTCAAACATGTAGATGGGAAATGGGCGAACGATCTTGGTCGGTTCCAATTCACTGACCAACTCACACTCTTCCTTAGCAGGATAGTAGATAACATCCACATCTTTCCAGACGCTGGTTTCCAACTCACGGTACTTTGCAGCCTCAGCTTTCATCGATGGCTCCATCTCCATTTCGAGGCGCTTAAAGTGCAAGTCATGACCGTAAAACAAAACACGACAATTAGTGAATGCCTTAATGTCATCTATGTGAGCTGTAGCGACGGTCGGGCGGGAAATCCAAACCGCATCCAAATCTGCGCCATGCTTCGCCAACCACCCATCAAGCGGGAAGCCCACCAGCTCAACGCCCATTTGCTGTAGAATGCCCGCATACGGTTCACGCTGCACATTATGGTCATCGGCAAAAAACTTAACCACAGCCCCCTCCTCCAAACAGAGTTTGATGTATTCAAACATCGTCCGGGAGCCCGCATCGCGATCCCATTCCGGGATATAATGATCCAGGATCAGAATCACCCTGCGACCGCCACTGCGCTCAGAAGCTCGTAAAACGTGCTGCCCATTCTCGAAATGGTTCTTGGTCAGCTCATCTTTCCAACGCTCAAGAAACAGCTGCTGATTCCGCACTTGATATTGCTTCAAGCCCGTTCCTGCGACATCGCGCCCATTGGAAACTCCTTCATAATGCACCACCTCAGATAGAGGCTGATAGTAAACTTTCTTGCCAGCCTGACGCACCCGGAACGCCAAATCCGCATCCTCGCAGTATGCCGGGCAGTAGTGGGTATCAAAACCGTTCAAGGCCTCAAACAACGCACGCGGAATAAGCATCGCTGCGCCGGAGCAATAGTCGGCTTCGCGGAAGTAATTAAATGCGGGATCTATCGGGTTGCTATCCCGCCCATAGTTCCAAGCCGATCCATCCTTCCATAAAATACCTCCGGCTTCCTGCAAAGAGCCATCTGGAAAAACTAATTTCGAGCCAACAACACCAGCGTCGGGTTTTTTCTGAAATACCTCAAGCAAAGGCTCCAGCCAGTCATCAGTGACCTCGGTATCATTGTTCAAGAAGAACAGAAACTTCCCCTTCGCCTGCGCGGCCGCTTGATTGCAATTATTAATAAAGCCCGCTTCGGTGGTATTAATAAAAACTTTTAAGCCTTCAATGCCACGTAGCACGTTCGTGTTTGCTTCTTCCGAATTATCATCGCCAATGATGACTTCACAACGGCTCAAATCGGTTTGCTTCCAAATAGACTCCAAACACTTGATCGTGTAGTTCAGCTGATTGAAAACAGGAATGATGATGCTGACCTCAGGCGCAGCCACTTGAGGAAACTTCAAATCCGGCTTGGGCTGCATGCGCGTGGGCAGGATAATCGGCTTACGTACGAATGAGGACTGCTTCGTGATCGCGGACTTTGAATTACTTAACAGGACAAAGGCAACCGTCTCCTCAGTCTTTTGGCCATCTCTGGAAATTGCGACAAAGCGCAGTATCTTTACACCAAAGCCAATACGAAACACCCCATCAAACTTAGTTACCCCTGAGGTACCGGCTCGGGTACGCAGGTAATGCTGAGTATTACCAACCCGCACAACCATTCGGGATGGCTTTTCAACATTTTCCTCGAAAGCACCTTTCACGCTCACGCTTCGGCGATCCGCGCTAAACGTAAAGGCGTATTTTCGCCCCTTCAAATACTGTCTAACTAATCCCATTATTCATCATATCAACAGACTGGCGAACGAAACGAGCCCGAATACTAACCAACACAGATTCACCATTTATATTTTTTTAAGGTCTCATCAACTGGCTACAAGGCGCGCTATAGCTTCAGCAATTTCTGGATCCAATTTTTGTTTTCACCATGTGCTTTAATCATGTCAAACAGTCGATCAGATGCCTTGTCAATTTGCCCGGAAAGAGGACGTTCAAGATCCGGACCCAACTTCTTCAAAATAATTTCTGCCTGCCGATTAGTGGCAATGTAATTCATCAGTTCGGTTCGACGCATCGAGAGGAAATATAGCAGCTCTGAGGGTAGCCCATTATCGGCGAACTCCTGCAATTGAGCGTTAGCCACTCCCTTCGGCATGAGCACGCCCAACCCGTGGCTATCAGGCAGTTCAAAATGTGGAAATTCGGGGGCAATTTCGCTCCAATATCGATGAACACCGAATGCATTCTGCGTCACGGTGGTATCATGAAACAGCATGACGCCATTTGGTGCCAACTTTGGCAGCCAACTCTCGTAATCTGCCTTAACGTTGTCGTAACTGTGGCAGCCATCAATGTGCACCAGGTTGATCGACTCATCATCATAGTCAGCCAACTTATCCTGAAAATATCCCTTCTTTAAAATCAGGCGTCCATTGAAATTAAGTCGGCTAAATTCCAGAAAATCTTCGTAAATATGCCCGCCGTAGAACGTGGCCTGAGAATCACCTTCCCAGGAATCGATTGCATGCGTCTGCCCTTCGATATCCAAATAAGTTTGGGCGTGGGCAAAGGCGCTAGCGGAATTGCCTGAGTGAGCGCCAAGCTCGACGATAAGACGCGGCCGAATCAACTTAACCAAATAGTGAGCAAAAGCAATGTGCCCTACCCACGAGTCCGGATCGACGACACGGGCTGGCTGCAAAAATAAAATTGGGTCCAAATTCATTGCGCTAAGCGACTAAGATACTGTCCGTAAGATGTCTTTGATAAAGCATTTGCCCGCTCTCCCAGCAGATCTTTCGAGATCCAGCCACTGCGGAAAGCAATCTCTTCCAAACAGGCGATCTGCAAACCCTGACGGGCTTGAATCACCTTAACAAATTGAGCGGCTTCCAAGAGAGCGTCGGGGTTGCCCGTATCGAGCCACGCAACGCCGCGGCCCATCAGCTCCACCTTCAGCTCGCCCAAGGTTTGGTAGCGGCTAATCAAATCCGTTATTTCGAGCTCACCGCGCCTGGATGGCTCTTGCTCACGGGCGAACGCCGACGCGCGACCATCAAAGAAGTAGATGCCCGGTATCGCGTAGTTGCTCTTCGGCTCCACCGGTTTTTCTTCGATCGAAACCACGTTGCCGTCCGCATCGAATTCTACGACGCCGTATTCCTCGGGGTTACTGACTTCGTAGCCAAAGACCGTGCCTCCGGACTCTTGCGCAAACGCGCGCCGCAAGTTCTGTGGCAAGCTATGACCGTAGAATAAATTATCGCCGAGGATTAACGCGGAAGGCCCCCCTTCGAGGAATTCTTCCGCAATAATAAATGCTTCCGCCAAGCCACGAGGCGCATCCTGAATCGCATACTGAAGCTCGATGCCAAATTGCGAACCATCACCGAGCAGCTTCTGAAACGCGGCTTGATCCTGCGGTGTCGTGATGATCAGAACTTCCCGGATCCCCGCCAGCATCAGCACTGACAGCGGATAGTAAATCATCGGCTTGTCGTAAACCGGCATGAGCTGCTTGCTCACTGAAATCGTTAGCGGGTAGAGCCGGGTGCCGCTGCCGCCGGCTAGAATGATTCCTTTTCGCTTCATGCTTAAATGGTTTCCAAGCCCAGACGCTGGCGCTGGTAGTTGCCACTGGAAATCGCATCGCACCAGTTACGGTTGTTGAGATACCAGTCCATCGTGGAGAGAATGCCTTGCTCGAAATCTACCTCCGCACGCCACCCGAGCTCTTTTTCCGCCTTGGCGCATTCAATCGCGTAACGCAGATCATGTCCGGGCCGGTCTTTCACGAACGTGATTTGCTCGCGGTAGGATTTGCCATCGGCTCGGGGACGCAGTTGGTCGAGGCTATCACAAATGGTGTGCACGAGCTCTAGATTGCGCTTTTCGCTGCGCCCGCCAAACAAGTAGCTTTCGCCCGGCTTACCCTTTTGGGCCGCCGCAATGATGCCGCGCGCGTGGTCATCGACGTAAAGCCAATCGCGGATGTTCGCACCATCCCCATAAACCGGCAGTGGTTTGCCCTCGAGCGCATTGAGCAGCATGAGTGGGATCAGCTTCTCGGGGAACTGCCGCGGGCCGTAATTGTTTGAGCAATTTGTAATAATCGCCGGTAGCTTAAACGTCTCGATGAATGCGCGAACAAACATATCCGACGCGGCCTTGGAAGCGGCGTACGGGCTATTCGGAGCGTAAGGCGTCGTTTCGCAGAATTTAGGCGACTCCCAATCCAGCGTGCCAAACACTTCGTCCGTCGAAATATGCACAAAGCGAAAGCCATTAGCCACAGCATCTGGATTCGCGCGCAGATGGTTCCGCACCGCTTCCAGCAATGCCACCGTGCCGCGCACATTGGCATCGACAAACGGCAAGGCCGAATCGATCGAGCGGTCCACGTGAGACTCCGCCGCCAGATTCAAAACCCAGTCAAAGGACTCCTTGGCCAACAGATCAGCGACCAGCACCGAATCACCAATATCGCCTTGGACGAATGAATAGTTTGCGTCAGCGGGCAAGCCTTCCAGATTCTGGGGGTTGCCTGCGTAAGTCAGCGCGTCGAGGTTGACAACGCGGACGCCCGGAAAGGCCTGAAACAGCTGATAGATCAGCGCCGAGCCGATAAAACCGCAACCACCAGTAACCAGGATTGCCGCCGGGGTTCGGCCGTTGGAAAGATTATCACTCATACTAGACATTCGGTGCTCCAATTCTCCAAACAATCGCGGACGGCTTCGCGCACCGGTCGCAATTCGATGCCGACCGAAGTCAGCTTACCGGAGTCCATGACACAATTGGAACGAGGGGTTTTCGCCGCCTTCTGCATGAAGTCGGATTCGTTGGCAAAAAATTGATAGTCACGATCTTGTAGTCCGGAGTCTTCACGAGAGCGGGCTACTTCAAGGATCATCTCAACGACCTCGCGCGTGGTGACCGAGCCAGGGTTCGTCACGTTGTAAACGCCGTAGGGAACACGTTTTTCCCAACAGGCAAAACAACCAGCAACGAAATCACCCAGGTGCGAAATCGAATTCTCGGCTTCCAGCAAACAGGCGTAGCGTTGAAGCTTGGTCAGGTAGTTGCGCGGGCTATCAACGTTGCTGAACGGAATTCGCAAGCGCCAGATATACACCGGCTCGTTCGACTCAAATGCCCAAAACGGCTTGCCCGACTCATCGACGGTTTCCACACAACCCAAGGCCTCCTCACCCAAGGCCTTCGTACCGCTGTAAAAGCTGCAAGGCCCATCGCGGAATGAAAAATTCGGCACGTCGCTTTCCTTGAAGCCTTCCCCATCCGCATTCCGGCCAGAGTAGATGCAACCGCTGGAAACATGCCCCCAAGGCAATCCAGACTCCGCACATTCCTTGGCGATGAGACCCGGCAAAACGGCATTGCCCAAGAGCGTGTCCGCCTTCGCCAGCTCACAAGCATCGACATTCGGCTTGCCCGTAAAACCGGCACAGTTGATGAGGAACTCCGGCTTCTTCTGCTTGATCAACTTGGCTAACTCACCGGGGATGTAGTAGTTACAATCCGCCCGGGACACCGCCTCAAAATCAATTCCCTTGACGCGCAGAAAATGGGAAAAAGCAGTCCCGACGTAGCCTGTGGCTCCCAGCAGTAATACCATAGATAGTAGATAGGGGGGTTATTCTTAGAAAAAACTCAAACTTCTACATCTACTCAGAGCATGGCAACGCTCAAATTAGCAGGCCAATCTTCACTGCACGCCCCACTTTAGGTGAGGAGCACAGAAACCTGCGCGACGCTCTGTCCAGTAGGGAGAATCCGAAAGCCCGCCAGCCACCTCGAACTTTATCGATGCCGGGCAGGTGCCAATTTCGGTAATATTCGGTCCTTGGTGCACCCGGGCGGCGAATTCCAGACGGTGCGTACGCTCATTGAGCAAATGCGGCGGAATTTCACACACCACCGTCTGTAATCCCGGTTGCATGCGCGACGGCAACTCCGGATCCACATCTGTGCAAAAAGAAACCGCAATCAGCGAATTTTCATCGTTGAAAATCGCAATGCCGAGCATGAGCCGCGGGTCAGTTTTCTTCAAGTCGATCTCGAACTGGACGCGAATCGGTCGATTATTCGCAAAGCGCGTCGCCGCGCCCTCCATCCCCATGTAGAGCAGGTCGAAGAACTCGTTTTCGACTTGGCCGCCAGGGTTACGCCACTCGGCTTTCACCAGGGTTTGGTCGATTGTGGACTCCAGGTAGTTGTGCACGACCATTTGCACATCCTCGCTGTCTGCCGTCATTTCACCACCTTCCAGCAAGATTGCCCGATTACACAGTGCCTCCACAAAACCCATGGAGTGGGTGACGAAAATGATCGTGCGGTTCGCGGTGTTCGCGACTTCGTTCATCTTACCGATGCACTTTTTCTGGAAACGCGCATCCCCAACAGCCAGCACCTCGTCGATGATCATGATCTCTGGATCCAAGTGCGCTGCCACCGAAAAGGCCAAGCGCACCTGCATGCCCGAGGAGTAGCGCTTAACCGGCGTATCCAAAAAGCGCTCCACGCCTGAGAACTCGACAATCTCGTCATATTTCTCTTGAATTTGGTAGCGTTTCAGCCCGAAAACTGAGCCATTGAGGAAAATATTTTCGCGCCCGGTAAGCTCCGGGTGAAAGCCCGTGCCCACCTCAAGCAAGCTGGCAATCTTGCCCTCCATACTAAATCTGCCGGTGGTTGGCGTGATGATCCGGCTAAGCAATTTAAGGAAGGTCGATTTGCCAGCGCCATTGCGCCCGATCAGCCCCAATCGCTCGCCACGTTTAATTTCCAAGGAAACATTTTTCAGGGCCCAAAATTCTTCGGTCGTCGTGTGCGAGCCCATTGGCTCTTTACCCACAATCTTGCGCAACGGATTCAGCACCATCCGCGCAAGCTCTTCATTAATACGACTATACGCAGCGGCATTGAGGCCGGTGCCCTGGTGCTGCAAGCGATAACACTTACCTAAATTCTCAATGGAGACGACCGTGTCACTCATGGGGCTTAAATAACATCGTTGAGCCACTGCTCGGAGCGACGGAAATAGCGTTCACCCGTGTACCACAACAACAGGATGCACGCGAAGGTTACGTAGAGGCTGGGTAAGAAAAAGTCGTAATTGGGGAGCACCGCCCAACGACAGCACTCCACCACGCCGGTCAGCGGATTCAGAGAAAGTAAGATCTGGATAATCTCTTCCTTGTTCGCCAACTGATAGCCTACCGGCGTCACCAGCAAACCAATTTTGAGCACAAACGGCAGCAGGATTTTGAAGTCGCGGTATTTCACATACAAGCACGACACAAAAAAGCTAATCCCCAATGCAATCGCGATGCCCATCATCGAAATCGGCACGACTAGGAGGAATTTCCAGGTGAACTGGTAGCCGTAGATCAGCATCAAAATCGCCAAAATCACGTAATTAATAACAAGATCAACAAGATTCACCGCCACCGAACTCGTCGGCAAAATGATCCGAGGAAAGTAAATTTTCGACAGAATCGAGGCATTATTCATGAGCGAATTAGATGCAGAGTTCAGGCTGAGGCCAAACATCTGCCAAGGAAGCATACCCGCAAAAACGACTACGGGCGTACTGTCCTTCATTTTCGCGATCACCCCGAAAATCAGCACCAACACAATCATGCTGAGCAAAGGATCCAACACTGCCCATACGACTCCGATGAAAGTTTGCTTATAGCGAACTAGCAAATCGCGCCAAGCCAGAGACAAAAAAAGCTCCCGAAACTTCCATACTTCTGCCCAATCGATCGAGCCAATGGTATTGGCTTCGACGACTACAGAGTCCGATTGCTTGAATCGATGGAGCAACTTCATAAAAAACCCAATAGCCATCTGGATTTCGAATGGAGTGTCAAGTCTCCGTTCCGGACTGCATCAGTGACGACTCAGGAACTCACGATGCTGCTGTAATTTTTCCCATTGATCGTAATCGCTAGTGGAACACATACCCTCCAATTCCTGAACCAAATAACGAGCTTCCTCAAGTCGACCTTGCACAATGAAATAAGGAATGACCACCTGCACATAGAAGCGACAATGATCTAACGGATGCGGCTCAGTGCTGAGCAGTTTGTTCATCAGATAATCCACATTCTGCCAATCACGACGCTGCAAAGCCAGCTCGGCCAAGCGCTCTGTGATCGACCATGTCGTGCGTCCATTCATCTGCTCGTAGCTTTCCAAAACTCCTTGTGCGGCAAGGTTCTCACCGTCCAAACGATACGCGTATGCAGAATATAGGTATCCAGGCATGGCCCATGGAGCGATATCCCGCGCGCGGAATAGCAATCCCTGAGCCTCATCGTATTTACCTTCAGCTATGGCGCGTTCAGCCTGCAGTGAAAGTCCGTGGTAATTATCCGGGTAATTCTCAACAGTGAAGTCAATTAACGCCAACTGGTTGCGCCATGCCAAGACTCGCTCGCGGCTATTCCAAGCCAGGCACATGAGTAGAAGTCCCAATACCAGCAAAAGCCCGCCCTTCAATTTGCTATGAGTCAATTTCCCAAGCTCTTTAAACAGAGCGACATAAGCGATCACTAACCCAATTCCGGGAATCAACAAATAGTAATTACAGATCGGGCCATTCCCCAACCCCAGGAAATTCGCCAAGGTCGTCATTCCCCCAAGAAAGATCAATAAACCAGCCGCCAAAAAGCGGAAACGCGTGTTTAGCAAACGCAACAGTACTCCTGAAACAAGCAGTAGGATAATCCAACTGATCACCCCTAGTATCAGCTTACCGCGCGGGTCATCGTCCAAAAACACTCCACCACGCCCCCAGGGTTCCACCCATAAGAGAAAATGGGTCAGGGCATAATATGGTGCCCGCAAAATTAGCTCGATCCTCGTTACGCCATGCGGCAAGGATGGGCTTACGAAATCCATTTTGGCGGCATCCATCCGAATAAGCAGATAAGCAGCCACTACAAAGAGTCCACCGCCCCACAACTGAATTCCGGCTCGGGAAACGAGGTATCGCCCCCCATACTTTGCCCAAATGATCACCACGACCATTCCCAAGGCAGGCAGTGCTGCCTCATATGCAACCATGCTAAGCATCAGCGAAAGTAAAACGCCGGCAAAGACGAGTCTGGCTGGTCGCTTTGAATCTAAATCAATCGTGCTTCTGGCATATACTAGGCTCAAAATCAGTGTTACACAGATGAACGACAGCGAGATTTGGTTATTACAAGCACTCAGAAACTGAACACTAGAAACCATCGTCGGATTGTAGGCAAAGAGTGCGGTGCCCACCAATGACCAATTCCGATTATCGAAAATATAAAACAACAGTAGTCCTACCAGATAGGTATTTAACACGAAAATGCTCAAGCATGCTGCTGAAGTCCACTTAGTACCTGACTCCTCGCTGTAGGTGAGATAAAAAACAAAATTTTTAAACGGTCGGAACCAGTTATTACTATCTGGCTTAAAGCAATCCCAGACAGAATCTAGTCCCTGTATATATCTAATTTGAACAGGATCATCAAGCAACGGATCGTGGCCTAACATTGGGAAGTAAATCGCAAAGACAGGCAAAACAACTAACGCGGAGATCAATGCACAGAGCGTATATACTGACCGCTTCTGGTGCTCGTTCATTTCAGGACTCTCCAAGTCAAGGTGCTACTTACAGCGTAGTTCCAGACCGCACCAATTCCTGCGCCGACCAGACCAGACAACCACCAGACGACATTGTGATCAAACATCGTTGTAGCAACAGCGAGATTCGTGACAGCGCCTACACTACAGATAAGCATAAATTTAACTAAGGCAGGAAATAAAGCCGAACCCTTCAGCTTTTTATCGTGGTAAGTGAACTTATTATTCACTCCAAAATTGAGAATCATTGCCATACCTGAAGCTAACAATTGTCCATAAACAAAAGGCCAATCAAGAGTTAGTAGCGTAATACCCAGCACACACAAGTGCATGACTGCCCCCAAACATCCGCTTAAAATAAACATGATGAAGCGGGCTGGAATGATCTCTCCAATCGCCTTATCGAGCAGCATAAGCACGTATTCCGCCGCTACATTGGTGTCAAGTTTACTGTCGCCGGCCATACGTTCGCGAAAATTATAGGGAATCTCTTTGAATCGCAGCGGTTCAGAGTTGGAGGTGATTAAATCGAGTAAAATTTTGTAGCCTTTACCGGACACATTTCGGACTGATTTTTCTAAGTACTGTCGATTCATGACAAAATAGCCGCTCATCGGATCGGTCACGGACTCTTTCATGACCAGCGAACTGAGTCGTGTGGCAAATCGACTGGCCCAAACACGCCCGGCATTGGCGAGACCATCGGCGCTACCATCACCAACATAACGACTGCCTATGACCAAATCCAGCGATTCACTCCGCAAAGTCCTTAGCATTTGAGGCAAAATACGCTCATCATGCTGGCCATCGGCATCGATCAGTCCGATGTATTCCGCGGTGCTCGCCATGAAACCTTCAATGCTTGCTGAGGATAATCCACGCCGGCCAATTCGGCGAATCAAGCGAACACGTGGCTCATTTTCTGCCAATTTCGCGACCAAATCTGCCGTATTGTCAGGTGAATCGTCATCCACATAGATAATTTCCCAGTTCCAATCTGCTAAAGCGACGCTGATTTTATCATACATCGCGCGCACATTGTCCGCCTCATTAAAGGTTGGAATAACGATTGTGACATCGGGTGACTTCATGAATATACTGTGCCAAGATGTTGCGAACTAAAAGGTTAGGCAATCTTTAGCTTATGAAAATCAGCAGAGATAATCAGCGGAGCAGTAAACAAACTAACGAATTATTTAAAACGTAAATCAAAGGCAAATAGACATACCTGAAAGGCAAAAGAATTATAAAAAATTCACAACTCGTATGTACTTGAAGCTGTTTGAATCCTACAACGGCGTTTAGTTGACCCACTCAATGCTCCCGCCGCTTGGAATTTGGGCAAAAAAAGACCCGCTTCTCCTATTCGGAAAAGCGGGTCATAACCTGGCAATAACCTACTCTCACACCACATCGGGGCGGCACTACCATCGGCGGTTGAGGGCTTAACGAGCGTGTTCGGGATGGGAACGTGTGTTTCACCTCACCTGTGGTCACCAGTTCTGGGAGTCTACCGCGAGCCATGTTGAATTCCTCGGAATTCGGCTAGGTATTTCCTAGTGTAGTATAGGTGACCAGCATGATTGCTTGGTTTTACTACTTATAAAAGTGAAGTCTGATATATGGGACCCGGGCCAAAGCCCGATCCAGCATTTTGAGTTGTTGTAAAGATTGGTAAGTCGATAGACTAAACCAATTGGATCATTAGTATCGGTTAGCTCAATGCATTACTGCACTTACACACCCGACCTATCAACCTGGTAGTCTACCAGGATCCTTAGGGAGATCTTATCTTGGGAATCGCTTGGCGCTTAGATGCTTTCAGCGCTTATCGGTTCCGTGCTTAGCTACCCGGCGCTACTGCTGACGCAATAACCGGAACACCAGAGGCACGTCATTCACGGTCCTCTCGTACTGATGAATGAACCCCTCAAATCTCCAACGCCCACAGCGGATAGAGGACCGAACTGTCTCACGACGTTCTGAACCCAGCTCGCGTACCACTTTAATAGGCGAACAGCCTAACCCTTGGGACCTTCTCCAGCCCCAGGATGTGATGAGCCGACATCGAGGTGCCAAACTCCACCGTCGCTGTGAACGCTTGGGTGGAATCAGCCTGTTATCCCTAGAGTACCTTTTATCCTTTAAGCGACGGCCGTCCCACACTGGACCGCCGGATCACTTGGACCTGCTTTCGCAACTGCTCGACTTGTAGGTCTCACAGTAAAGCCTACTTATACCCATGTGCTCTATGGGCGATTGCCAACCGCCCTGAGTAGACCTTCGTAATCCTCCGTTACACTTTAGGAGGAGACCGCCCCAGTCAAACTGACCCGCAAGCACTGTTCCCCGCCCGGCTAACGGGATCGGGGTTAGATATCTAACAAACGAAGAGCGGTATTTCACCATTGGCTCCACCACACCCTGGAGTGCGGCTTCAAAGCCTCCCGCCTATCCTACGCATCGAAAATCAAATACCAATACCTGCTTACAGTTAAGGTTCATAGGGTCTTTCCGTCCTGCTGCGGGTACGCTGCATCTTCACAGCGACTACAATTTCACTGGGCACCTCCTTGAGACAGCGTGCAACTCATTTCACGATTCGTGCAGGTCGGAACTTACCCGACAAGGAATTTCGCTACCTTAGGACCGTTATAGTTACGGCCGACATTCACGGGGGCTTAGACTCGAAGCGTTAACAACAAGTGTTCACCTTTCCGCATTGGTCACGTGTCACTCCCTATACGTCCACTTGCGTGTTGGCAGAGAGCTGTGTTTTTGCTAAACAGTTGGTTGCACCTCTTCACTGCGGCCCGCCGAAGCGGGCACCCCTTATACCGAAGATACGGGGCCAATTTGCCGAGTTCCTTAAGGAGGGTTAACCCACGCGCCTGAGAATACTCATCCCGGATACCTGTGTCGGTTTGCGGTACGGCCTAAATGTAGAAGCTTTTCTTGGAACCGGTCCAACCCCTGCGTATCAAGCCGTAGCTATCAACTCCCAATTCAATAAGATAGGGGGTCTTTCCAATCCGTCCTTTCTACTCGGTGCAGGAATATTAACCTGCTTTCCATCCACTACTCCTTACGGCCTCGTGTTAGGAGCCGACTAACCCTGGGGCGACGAACGTTGCCCAGGAAACCTTATCCTTACGGCGACACGGATTCTAACCGTGTTTATCGTTACTCATGTCTGGATTCTCACTTCTAACCGCTCCACCATCCATTACCAGATGACTTCGATGCTGTTAGAACGCTCGCCTACTGATCATATTGATCCCGCGATTTCGGCAAGTAGCTTAGTCCCGATCATCTTCGGCGCAAATCCTCTCGATAGGTCAGCTATTACGCACTGTTTAAATGGTGGCTGCCTCTAAGCCAACATCCCTATTGTCTGTGAAGATTCACATCCTTCCATCCACTTAGCTACTATTTAGGGGCCTTAATCGGCGGTCTGGGCTGTTTCCCTCTCGACTACGGAGCTTATCCCCCGCAGTCTGACTGCCTCGTTACACCTCTTGGTATTCGGAGTTTGATAAGGGTTGGTACCCCGGTATGGGGCCCTAGCCTTTTCAGTGCTCTACCCCCAAGAGTCAGCACGAGACGCTATACCTAAATATATTTCGGCGAGAACCAGCTATCACGGGGCTTGATTAGCCTTTCACTCCGACCCTCAGCTCATCACCACACTTCTCAAGGTGTGTGTGTTCGGTCCTCCACTTTGTGTTACCAAAGCTTCAACCTGGCCAAGGGTAGATCGCCTCCGCTTCGGGTATCATGCCCGCAACTCATCGCCCTATTCAGACTCGGTTTCCCTGCGCCTACGTCACGTAATGACTTAAGCTTGCTACGAACATGAACTCCCAGACCCATTATGCAAGAGGTACGCCGTCACTCTACAAGAGAGCTCCGACCGCTTGTCAGCAATAAGTTTCAGGTACTCTTTCACTCCCCTAACAGGGGTGCTTTTCACCTTTCCCTCACGGTACTGGTTCACTATCGGTCGATACCTAGTATTTAGGCTTATGCAGTGGTCTGCACACATTCACACCGGGTTTCACGTGTCCGGTGCTACTCAGGAATTCCCTAGGTCTAACGCAGTTTTCGCATACGGGATTGTCACCCTCTATGATGCAGCTTTCCAGAAGCTTCTGCTAACATTGTTAGTACCACGACGGGCTCCATACCCCCAGAGGATAAATCCTCCAGGTTTGGCCTGTTCCGCTTTCGCTCGCCACTACTTACGGAATCGAATTCTCTTTCTTTTCCTCCGCTTACTGAGATGTTTCACTTCGGCGGGTATCGCTTCATACACCTATGTGTTCAGTGTATGATAACAGTCGAAACTGCTGGGTTGCCCCATTCGGAAATCTCCGGGT
>JAVDPD010000002.1:0-145000 GCA_031296935.1 Cerasicoccus maritimus | reverse complement strand
TTTGGCGATGGGGGAAAGACGGCCATAAAGAAGATTCATCTTCGGTTCGTCAACCACTTTTTTCAAAAAACTTTCAGAAGAACAAATTTAGTTTCGCGTTCGCCTTTTGGCGACCAGCGGAAGGTCGTGGAAGCTAGGCTTTTAATTTGTTTCGTCAATAAAAGAGTTAAACTTTTTTGAAGAAAAAATTAGCCGAATCACTAACCCTATTAAGAACATAATCACCAACACTTAGTTGGGATTCCTTCTCCGCTTGAAGCTTGGCGCTTCAGGCGAAAGGTGGTGAAAGCTACCGGAGCAATTTCAGTTGGCAAGTAAAAAGTTTCAACTTTTTAATTTCTCCGAAACCTGCTCGTAACGAACCTTTTAAAGAACATTTGAATCGCTACCCGAAGGCGGCTTTTCAAACTCCCTTCGAAGCGGCGCTTCGTGGGAAAGGTTGCAGACACTGGCAGGAAATTTTCGGTTGGCAAGAAAAAGTTTTAACTTTTTTTCAACTTTCCAATTTCGCTCGTGCGAGACCTTTTAAAGAACATTTGAATCGCTACCCGAAGGCGGCTTTTCAAGCTCCCTTCGAAGCGACGCTCCGTGGGAAAGGTTGCAGACACTGGCGGAAAATTTCCGGTTGGCAAGAAAAAGTTTTAACTTTTTTCAACTTTCCAATTTCACTCGTTAGAGACCTTTTAAAGAACATTTGAATCGCTACCCGAAGGCGGCTTTTCAAGCTCCCTTCGAAGCGGCGCTTCGTGGGAAAGGTTGCAGACACTGGCGGAAATAAATTGGTTAGCAAGAAAAAGTTTTAAGTTTTTTTCGCGCTCAACTGAGCTCCTAGATAAACCTTTAAAAGAACATTTTCGCTTCCGACCGGCGAGGCCAGTCATCAGGGAAAGATGACGGAAGCTAAGGTTTAGACTCACTTCGGCAAGTAATATTTTAAAAATAATGAAGAAAGTTATCCACAGACCCAGAACCCGCATAAACAAAGCCCTCACGGACACCCTCTTTAGCTAACAGAAGCCATTAGCAACGAACTTCAGCGCCAAACTTTGCCCTTTTTCCAACTAAAGCGCTGGTTTCGTACGCAAAGCAGCCTCGTTTTTCCGCCTCAAAACCATCCCAGTAACGCACCCAAATCCGAAATTTGCCGCGGTTTCTTTCTCCACAGCGGTAGTCAAACGCCCACCAACCAACGATTTAAGTGCGAAAAAACGCCCCTATGCGCGCCAATCCAGCACTTCGGCCTGCGGTTCGCAACGGCCTTGCCAGCGATTCCAGCCCAATTTTACGGCTAATTCGATCTCTTTACCCACGGGCGGTGGACGATTCCCCATTCCCCAGGCTACGGCAGAAAACGGCGCTCCGCTCGTTCCCTGGAAGCGAAAACGCGCGTGGCGACCAGCAAAAACCAAGGGATTATCCGTCAAACGCACACCGCGCAGGCCAATAACCGGCGTTGGGTGCGACTGCCCATACGGTTGCAATTCCTCTAAGGCAGCGACGACATCGCCCCCCAATTGATTCGCATCCAGCCAGGCAGCTATCTCAATTTCCTGCTCCGGCGGCTCGGGAACCACGGTTTGCACCGCATCAGCAAAGGCCGGGCGGAGCTTTTCTACATTAACCGCTTCTAAAGTAACGCCGACCGCCATTGGGTGCCCGCCCCACTCCACAAAGAGCGAGTCGCACAGATGCAGCGCCGCCTGTAGGTCAATCCCCGCCACGCTGCGCCCACTTCCCTTGGCAAAATCACCTTCTCCGCCCAGCGCCAGGCAAGGACGGTAAAATTCCTTTGCGAGCTTACCCGCAACAATCCCCACCACGCCGGGATGCCAATCTTTGCCATAAACCACGAGCCCCGCGGCGTTGCCTTGCGCCAAGGCCTGCTCCCGCGCTTCCTCAAAGATAGCGCGCTCGATGGACTGGCGTTCGCGGTTACGTTCGTCGAGCTCGCGTGCGATTTCCAGGCATTCGCTGTATTCTTCGCTCAGCAAAAGATTCACCGGGACAGCAGCGTCTCCCAGCCGACCACTTGCATTAATGCGGGGTCCCAGGCGGAATGCGATGTCTGTCGTGGCCAGTGGTTGTTCCAACTCAAGACCCGCTACCTGCATCAACGCCAACAGACCAGGGCGCTCCGTGCGGCCCAGGCATTGCAGCCCGAAGCGGGTAAAGATGCGGTTTTCGTCACGCAAAGGCACGAGGTCGGCCACCGTTCCCAGCGCCACGAGGTCTAAATAATCCCGCAAAACAATTTCTTTCGCGGTCGGGTCGCCCTGTTCGCGGAGGCGTTTGACCAGCGCGTGGACAAATTTAAAGACCAGCCCCACCGTGCAACTATCGCCCCACGCTGCCTCGCTTTGGCCGGAAATGTGCGGATTGATCAAAATCGCGTCCGCCGGCGTCTCATCCTTCGACTGGTGGTGATCTATAACAAGAACGTCCACGCCTTGCGCCCGTAGCGAAGCAACTTCCTGCACGGAGTTCGTCCCGCAATCCAGCGCGACAAACAAGTCCGGTTTACCATCGCCTAAAATGCGCTCCAAGGCGGCTTCGCTCAGACCATAGCCTTCATCCAGACGGCGCGGCACATAAAAACGCGGGCTCACGCCGAGTCGGCGGAGGATCATGACCATCAGCGAAGTGCTCGTAACGCCGTCTACATCGTAGTCGCCGACGAGGCAAATTTCCTCGCCTTTGTGCATGGCGTCGATGAGCCGGTCGACCGCTGGGTCCATATTATAGATGGAAAACGGGTCATCGAGGTGCGCCAAACGTGGGTTCAAGTGGCGCTCTGCGTCCTCTGGCTCCAAAAAACCGCGCTGGGCCAGCAGCGTTGCGACAACCTTGGAGACACCCAACTCACGCCTTAGGCGCTTCATAGCTTCTTTGGGTGTGTCAATCGTCCGCCAGAACATGCAAAACTCTAAACGACCAAAAACCCACAACCTTGGCAACGCTTTTGCGAATAGCACTCCCTTCTTTTCTACAACTAAGCTCCTCAAGCCACCACGAGCCCCCGTCAACAAAGACATATAGAGCCCCACCCCTCCCCAAAACCAAGAATCCTCACTGTGCCCACTTGATTTCAAAACGCATTTGAGCGACAATATTACCCATATGCAGCCATACACGTCGACCGGCCCTAAGGGCCATGAGATCCACATTCGCCCCGCTAACGCCGCCGACATTTCCAGTTTGGTCGAGCTCAACAAGAAATCTTACCCGAATCTGGCCGAAGAAAACGTCGTGTGGTGCGAAGGCCACTTGCGCAGCCACCTACGCTATTTCCCGCAAGGGCAGCTCGTGGCCACGGTTGATGGCAAAATCCTTGGCGCGACCTGTAGCCTGATTGTCAATCTGGGCGGCGACCCGCTCCGCCCACACACCTACGCCGGCATCACCGACGGCGGTTATTTCCACAATCACAACCCGCAGGGCGACACGCTTTACGGCGCGGACGTCTATGTAGACCCCGATTCCCGTGGCCTCGGCATTGGCGCTGCGCTCTATGAAGGACGCCGCAAACTCTGCCGCGACCTCAATTTGCGTCGCATTCTGGCCGGCGGCCGCCTGTGGAACTACCGCGAGCACGCCGACAAAATGTCGCCCGAGGAATACGCGCGACGCGTCGTTGAGGGCGAAATGAAGGACCTCGTGCTCAGTTTCCAGCTCCGCGAAGGCTTTGTTTTGCGGGATATCTTAAAAAATTACCTGCCCGACCCCAACAGCCTCAACAACGCGAGCCTCATCGAGTGGCTCAACCCCGACTATGAGCCGCCGGAAGAAGGCCAAACGAGCAAAGTTCGCGTCTCCTGCGTGCAATACAAGGTGCGCGGCATTAAAGATTTCGCCGATTTTGCGGCGCAAACCGAGTATTTCATCGAAACGGCGGCCGACTACGGCAGCGAATTCGTGCTTTTTCCGGAGTTTTTCTCCGTCCAGCTGCTTTCCACGATGCCGAATCTCGCCGCGCTGGAGGGAATTCGCAAACTTTCTGAGCTGACGGACCAATTTATCGAACTGATGTCCGGCCTCGCGCGCAAATACGGCTGCTATCTCATTGCTGGCAGCCATCCGATCCCCGCCAGCGACGACAGCGGCAAGATCTTTAATAAGAGCCTCGTTTTTTCGCCCGACGGCGAGTACATCGCCCAGCCCAAACTCCACATCACCCCTGCCGAGCGCAAATACTGGGGCATCGACGGCGGCAGCGAGCTCTACGTGGTCGATACGCCCAAGTGCAAAATCGGCGTGCAGATCTGCTACGACATCGAATTCCCCGAGGCCACGCGCTACCTGGCCGACCAGGGCTGCGAAATTATTTTCGTCCCCTACTGCACGGACAACCGCCAGGGGCACCTCCGCGTAAAATACTGCGCGCAGGCCCGCGCGATCGAAAACCAGATCTACGTCGTCACGGCCGGTATCATTGGCAATTTGCCCAGTGTGCCCGCGATGGACGTGCACTACGGCCAGGCCGCGATCTACACGCCGAGCGATTTCGAGTTCGCCCGGGACGGCATTCAGGCCATCGCCGATTCAAACGTCGAAACCCTGCTCATCAGCGATCTGGATATCTCCGACCTGCACCGCGCCCGCAACACCGGCGCCGTCCGTCCGCGCTTCGACCGCCGCACGGATCTCTTCGAAATCCGCGCCAAGCTGCAAAACGCCCCCGCGCCACACGCCGACGCGACGAAATCAGTCCCACTGGACCTACCAAGGTAGCACACACACTTTCCCTAGCGCAGCCCCCACCACTAGCGTCGACTGGCTACCCGCTGCTTATCCAACAACTTCGGGTCTTTCTTCAGCAATTGCATGATGTCCGCCGGAGGGCGACGGTTGCGGTAGAGCTGGGCCATGATCTGCATGGCTGGATCGATGTGGCGGAAAAATTTCAAGTAGCTCGGACAGAGGTAATTCAGGCCGAATTCGCCGTCCTTGGTCCACGTGAAGCGGTGCTTTGGGCACTCCCCGTGGCAGGCGAAACGGACGTCGCACTTCACGCATTGCTGCGGAAGGCCGGTCTTTTTGTCCTGACCAAACTGCTTCATCGCGTCGCTATCGACAATGGATCCCAGCGACTGGTTAAGCACATTACCCACTTTGTAGCGCGGGTAAACGTAGTGGTCGCAGGCGTAGACGTCGCCATTGTGCTCGATGGCCATTGCCTTGCCACAAGTCTCACTGAACACACACAGGCCGCCGGGGATGTTAAGCCACTTGCCCAGCGACATGTCGATGATCTGCACGAAGGTCTTGCCGACATCGCGCGTGACCCATCGGTCGAAAATCGAGCACAGGAAGCTGCCGAACTTATGCGGGTCCACCGCCCAGTCTGCCATGACGGGCGGGCGCTTTTCGATGGGCGGGCTACGGAAGTCCGGCGGATGCGCGAGCTGAAGGCCGATGTCGCGCGAATCCTTGTCCGGCAGGCGTTCGACAATGGGGATAAACTGCAAATAGCCGCTGCCTATGTTGCGCAGAAACTTGTAAACTTCCTGCGGCTTGTCGACGTTGCCGGCGTGGACGCAGGTCAGCGTGTTAAACTCGACCTTGTGCTTTTTGGCGAGCTCGATGCCGCGGATGACCTGACCGTAGGACGGGCCCTTTTTCTTGTCGACGCGGTAGTGATTGTGGATGTCTTCCGGGCCGTCGATGCTGATGCCGACGAGAAAATTTTCGTCATGAAGGAACTGGCACCACTCGTCGTTGAGCAGCGTGCCATTGGTCTGCAGGGCGTTTTCAATGGTGCGCCCGTTGGCGTATTGCTTCTGGAATTTGACGACCTTCTGGAAGAACTTCACGCCCATGAGCGTGGGCTCGCCGCCCTGCCAGGCAAAGGTGACATTGTGCTCCGGCTGAGACTCGATGTAGTTGCGGACGTAGGCCTCGAGGGTTTTGTCGTCCATCTTAAAGCGCTCGTTCGATGCGAAGAGGTTTTCCTTTTCGAGGTAGAAGCAGTATTCGCAATCGAGGTTACACAGCGGCCCGATGGGCTTGGTCATCACGTGAAATGGAGCAGACGCTTGCTCGTGCTGGGGACCTCTCGTTAGGCGTTCATCGATTTGGATTCGCGGGCTTTGGGGCATGTGATTCGTTACTGCTTAGATACTATTCTTGCTGATCTTTTTTCTGCTGGGAATTGAGAAGCCCCTGAAAAAGACCACCAATGGCACGGGCGGCTTCTTGATTTTTATTCTGCGGTTGAGACTGATCTGTAGATTGATCAGTGCCAGAATCTTGGGCGTTACTATCAGTAACGCCAAGCGTATTTGTGGCTGAGTCCGCAGCACCGCCCACCAAACCAGTGACGATATTGGGCAAATTACCCAGAATCGTGCTAGCCAGACTGCTGTAATAATCCGGATCAGACAGCGTGCCGGTGATCTGAAACTGCGGTCCAGCCACAAAGCCCTCCTTGTCCGTCGAGGAACCAGCGAGCTTGAGGTCCGAAATCAATTTAAGCTGGTTGCCCTTCGTCCACAGCTGAGCAGCAATGACCATCGGCTGTTCCGTCATCGGGACGTCCTCCTGATAGGTAATCTTGCCCGCGCCCTTAAACTTCATGTTGTTCTTAGAGCTAAGCAGCACGAAGTCATCCAAGTTAACGTTGAGGTTTTCCTTGCGGCTGGCCTCCAGTGAAATCTCGTCGTAGACAATTTCTTCGCTAATGGCGGCCAACATACCATTAACCTGTTGCACGGCCGGATTATTCTTAACGCCAGTCACTCCAAATGCGCTCGTAATATCCGTCACAAGCCCGAGCCCAGCGCCAATGCCCGAGACCGCACTGCCGACTGCGCTGCCTTCGGTGCGTACCACACCTGGTCCGCCTTTGAGCGCTAGGTTGAAGAGCACGAGGTCGCCCAACTGGCCCAGCGTCGGCGCACTGCCCTTGGCCTCACCCTTGAAAGAAAACGGACCAGTGATGCCGGCGTCCTGCGCCTTACCCGTCTTAGTGGTAAGCGTGCCCACTTCGAGCCCCTGTAAATCGATGCTCGTATCAAGCGCATAGGGCTTCGCCACACCAGCAGTGAAATCAATTATCGCCTTGGCGCTGACCGGGGCATCGTTGATCTGCGCTTGCAGCGGCGTGATCCGCAGCGTCTGGTCATTGATTAGCAGTTTACCGACAAATTGCTTGAGCGTCGTCTTTCCATAAATGACCTGCCCGTAAGTTAAATCAAACGTACCGTCATTACCGGCCCAGGCTGCTGTTTCATCTGGTCCCGTAGGCTTCGCGAGTTGCTCAACAACTTCCGGCTGCGCCTCCGAATCACTCGCGATATCAGGATTTTTAAAACCGGCCGCCAATAACTGTAGTTGGTCAATGCTTAGCATGTCCCCGGTCAATTCAACATCGAACTGGTTCTTACCATCGCTGCGATTAACCTTGGCCGAAAGCGCTGCATCACTAACCAGAGACCCTCCTTTAACCGACAGCTTTCCCTTGAGGTCCATCCTATCAGCGCCATCCACAGCACCAACCACTGACAGACTCGCGGTGGAGAGCTGATCGAATGTCTGCTTGAGCGTAAGGTCACTGAGGACGAGTGTAAGATTTAGCCCCAACTCTCCGGCCTGAGGCGTAGTCGTGCCTGCCAATGAGTAATTGCCTCCCGCAAATCCAGCGTAGGGCACCAACACCGGTTGTTCGAGTAGCTTAGCCAGATTACCATTCAAGCTGATGTTGACCGCAGTCGTGTCCGCTGGCGTTTTGGTGTCCTGCACATCAGCCACGATCGCCCCAGTCACCAACTGCTGGCCACCGCTGGCCAAGGATAAATCTTCCAGCTTCACCGTCAGTCGCTCACCGCTAAGGTCCGCCTGAGGCAAAACCGCAATATCGACACGGTTCAAAAGTGGCTTTTCACCCTGCTTCACACTGAGTTGACCAATCTGCAAAGGCTTCGTGCCGACCAAATTAATATCCGACTCACTTTGAGCCGTAATCGACATCCCGGCCGTGATTTCGTCGCCAGATAGAGACGTCCCTTTCAAAAATGGATTCAGCCAAGCCACTGGCAAATTCTGCAGGTCCACAGTCAGCAGCTCACCAGACTGGCCATCAAGCTGCGGCTTGCCATCTACAACCTTGATCGTGAACTTACGCTTGAGCTCCAGCGCAAGCAGCTTGCGGCCGCTGTTGGTAACAAAATGCGCGTCCAGGGTTTCCAATAAAATTTGCCCGGTCTGAAGGGTGGATTTCAAGTTCGCCTTCAGCGTGCCTCCACCCACGTTGGCCAACTCGGGCTTCCACTGGGCGAGGTTGCGCAGATCAAGCTGCAACGTGCCGACCACATCGAATTTCTTCGCTTTGCCGTCGAGTTGGAATTGCTCGTCCATGATCAACGTGAAATCCGGTAAATCCGCACCCATCAGAAATGGCGTCAGCGCCGCACGGTCAACATTAGCCGTCACCCCGCCCACGAGTGACTCCGAGGCAGGCGTAAAAGTGGACTCCAGCTTTGCAAGCTCTTGCCCATCACGACTGACACTCAGTTGATAGACTTCCGTCGCGTCTTTTTTATCCGCCTCCAAAGCAATGGCGAGGCTAGCCGGTTGAGCCAGCGTGCCACCGCTCGCAGATATGTCGCCGTCAAAAGATATGCGGTTTAGCTTTTGCTCTGACGTTTGGTTCAGCTTGATCTCACCGTGCAAGGCGAGCCTTTCAGCGGCGGCGCCGGGTGTCTCATCGAGCAGATCGCCCTTAAGCGTAAGCTTGCCTTCCTGGCCGGGTGCGATGTCTCCGCCGGAAAGCTTGAAGTCCACTTGTCGAGCGGGCAGTA
Organism: Cerasicoccus maritimus; assembly: GCA_031296935.1. Lineage (GTDB taxonomy): Bacteria > Verrucomicrobiota > Verrucomicrobiia > Opitutales > Cerasicoccaceae > Cerasicoccus > Cerasicoccus maritimus. Next base: position 136,205 of record JAVDPD010000002.1, on the reverse strand, counting down.
GGGCTTTGCCATTCACGTCAACCTTGCCGATATAGAGCTTCACTGGCACCTCGGCGTTTTCGAAAATGCCGCCAAATTTTGGGGCGCCACCCTCAATTGAAGGCTCAGAAGACTCGCCCTTATCACCACTGGGCTTCATTTTCGTAGTATCGACGAGCAAATCTGAGACCACGAGTTCATCGATGCGGATTTCCTTAGCGAAAACGAAGTCCCACAGCGAATAGGTCAACTGCAGGTCACCGAGTTTCACCAGCGCGCCTGCCTGCTCGATCTCAAGTGCTTGGATGGAGACTTTGGACGTGCCAGCCGAAAGCGTACCGACCTCCACCTTGTCCACCTTACCTTCCATCGTGCTGAGGAAAATGGATTTTTGGAAACCGGGGCGGGTCACGACCACGGCGGCAATGACGCCCACGATGATGAGCAACACGGCGAGGATCAGGATGATTTTGAGAAATTTCTTCATTGAGTAGCCTTGGGTTAAGTCAAAAGGTTATCCACTTCGACAGTTGTCACAAGTTTTGGGTCAAAAAATTAACGCGGCGGCCTCATAAACCACTCGTAAAGAAGCGCTGAAGCGCCCCCTGAAGCAGGCCATTACAACGCGGCTGCCTGGAATGGCAAACTCCCGCCTCCCGCAGGAATTGCAGAAGCGCCGCTGGCGAATCACCCGCCATCCAGTGATGCCACAGACCAAACAAGTCACGTCCGGTCTCAACGGATGCGAGAGGGAGCAAGGCGTCGACCACCAGCGTATCGAGCCGTGGTCCAGTCAAGAAACTGGCCAAAATGCCGTCCGCCAACTCGGCGCGCAAGGCAGTGAAGCCAGAGTTGCGGCGCACGAGTGAGGTCAGCTCGTCTGGATCTGCGTTCGCGCGGAGCCCCGCCCATTGCAGCATGGCCTGAGGCCAGTCCGGGCAATTCGTGAGCAGCGCTTGGTATTGCTCCAAACGGCGGCGTGGATGATTGGCCGGGCGTAGGCCCGCAAGTTTCCAGCGCCCTTGGGCGAAGTCGAACAGCTCGTCTGCCGAATGCTCCACTATCTCCTCCGGCGGAAAATGCTCAGCCAACGCAATCATTGGCGCACGGTTGCGGCGAAAGCCCAACACCTCAAGCATTGCATGATGCAAGGCCAGACGCCAGCCCAAGCGCTCCAAGCGCATCTTGGCGTAGCGGCGCTTTTGCTGCCAACGCTCGAAGGCGAGGTCACGCAAATCAAAAACGCGCGCTTCCGGCGTGAGGCCCAAGTAGAAAGCAAGCAAGTCCACGTGGTCGCGACGCTCCAATGCGAGGAGCGCGTCCTCCATAGCATGGGATTCCAGATCACGGCTGAGTAGGGGCAGCAGCACCAGCACCTCCGGCTGCGCGCCGAGCGAAGTGTAGGCCGGGCGGGAACCGTCGTCGAACACCACCACGTGCAACACCACGCGGCCGAAGTCGTCATCCGCCTCGTGCCCGTGGTCAAACCAATCCCCCGGATAGAAATGTATTTCGATGTCGCCGTCAATTCGCTCGCCGTCGATTTCGATTATGGCATCGCGAAAGTCCGGTCCTTCTTGGAGGTTCCACTGCCCGGGTTTGCGAATAAGCAGACTGCGCCCTCCTTGCGTGCGCAATTTATCATGCATGAAGTCTTGCCGTAGCCAAATGCGCTGCACCACGAGCTCGGAAAGACTCACCGGGCCGAACTCGCCGGGCAGCTCGGCAACTTCCAACGGCGCGCAGGGCTGAGCAGTCGGTAATGCAGTCATGGTAAAGGATAACGTAAGGCATTGTACGGAACCGCCAAGCGCAAAGCAAAGCGAAGGTATGAACTTTTCCGATTTGGAATCAAATTTGCATTAAGGCGAGTCCTCACTTTTATATATCAACAGATGAACAGCGACTTCCTCACCACTGACTTCCTCGGCAATAAAATTTGGCAATACTTGCTGGCACTCGCCTGCGTAGCAATAGGCTTCGTGATCGGTAAGATCTGCGAGATCGCAGTAAGAAAGGCCGGGAGCCGAATCTCTGATCAGGAAGAAAACATCATCCACGTATTCTACCGCTCCGTAGGTCAGTCGCTGGGCGCGATTGGCATGGCAATTGGCTTCAACATAGGTGTTAACCTAATTATCTTCCCAGGAAACTTGGAGCACATTGCTGATGTCGCTGCTTCAATTCTGATCGTGCTATCCTTTGGGACGCTTGTTTTGCACCTTGTCGCGGTGCCAGAGTTCATGCTTCACCGACATGCACAAAAGGATGATACCCGCATGGACGCCATGCTCATACCACTCATTTGCAAGACGATGCGCGTGGTCATCATCGCGGTCATCATCCTGCAGGTCATTCAGATCATCAGCACGAAAGACATCACCACTATCCTAGCCGGACTCGGGATTGCCTCACTCGCCTTCGGCCTGGCAGCGCAGGAAAGCATCGGCAACCTGTTTGGCTCGGTGTTCCTCTTTATGAATAAGCCGTTTGAAATCGGCGACCGCTGCAACATAGATGGCCACGATGGCGTGATTACCGAAGTCGGCCTAACCTGCACGCGCATGGAGCGGCTCGACGGCCACCTGGTTACAATTCCCAATGGCCAACTATATAAGAAAACAATCCACAATATCGGCAAACGTCCCTTTATCCGGCGTATCATGAACGTGACCATCACCTATGATACTCCACCGGAAAAAATTGAAGAAGCGGTCAATATTCTCCGAGACCTATTGGCGTATAAGGAGGACGATGAATCCACCAAGATGAACGAACGCATCAACCAAGGCGATTTGCTGCCGCGTGTTTATTTTAATGATCTCAATGCTGACTCTCTGAACATTATCTGCATTTACTGGTTTCAGCCACCAAAGTATTGGGATTATCTGGAGCACAGCCAATGGCTAAACCTACGCATTTTTCGCGCCTTTGGCGAAGCCGACATCGACTTCGCGTTCCCGTCCCAAACGGTCTACTTGGCCGGAGATGAGAAACGCCCCCTCAATCTCCCCAGCATTCCACTCGACAGTTAAGCTGCCTTCAGCTTGGCATGAAGTACCACTGCGATAATAGCAATTCCCAGTCACACCTTTACTCCGCTAACGACACGCCCAGGCGGTAGTTTTCGCGGTTTTTGCTGCGTCCCTCAGTCGAAACAAAGATGCTCTGTCGCTCACCGTCGCCCACGACCGACGACCCTACCGGTTCCCAGATCACGAGGTTCGGCGAATACTCGACCTGATAGATGTAGCCAGCCTCACTCACAAAACGAAACTCAAAGGCCGAGACTGCCGCCTGCGCGACCGGCAAGCTACGTAGATCATTCGGGTCCGAGCCAAAATTCACTTCGGTCAGGTCGTTGAACAAATCATTGTCGGAATCATTGCTAACGGGGCTGGTGCCCAAGCCATGCTCCTGAATTTCTGTCAGGCCATCGCCATCGAAATCGTCGCCTGGTTGCACATGCTCATAGCCTAGCAAGCCGTCATCTACGCGCGCATTGACAATCTGTGCTTCAAAATCATCCGTCAGGCCATCGCCATCCGTGTCACGCGTCGAGGCTGGCAGCAGTGGTGAGCAATAATTCGTTTTCTGCGCGTAGCTCTGCGGATACTCCCACACCTTGTAAGTGGAGGGATCATAGATATTGCTCGGCACGCGGCGCTCGGTCTGGCTGACCGTCGCGACGCCCCAATAATTCTCCGTGCCGTCGGTCGGATACGTTAAGTCCTTCCAAGGCTCATCGAAGGCCTCGAAGAAAAACGCCAGCACGCCCTCCTCCGCAATTGCGTTGAGCACGCCTTCGTATGCCGGGCTCGTGCTACCGCAGTAATACTCGCCAGCATGGGTATTGTTAAAGAGATCATTCGGGTCGCTGGCCACCGTTTTTGAAGGGTAACCATGCTCGCCTACCACAACCGTCAATCCATTCTGCGCTGTCGTGGCGAGCCACGCCTTAAATGCCTGGATGTTCGTGATGACTTGATCGCCAACTGACTTCGCGGGGTTCGTGGTACTCAGGCCAGTTGGACTCGCCTGATTCGTGCCGCCCACGCTCACGAACGGCATCCCGTAGGTGTTGAAAACAATATAGGTCTCGATCTCGGGCAACACGTCCGACTGCATATTCTGCCAATTGCCAAGGCTGTTCGTGCAGGTGGTGATCGGCAGCTCGGCCTTGGTGAGCCCATAGGCGTCGCGGCGCGTCTTCGCAAAGGCCACCATCGTTTTGACCTGCGCCGCAGTCATGCCGCCCGTCGAAAGCACTTCGTTGCCGATGATCAGCGCCTTCACGTAAGTACGATTCTGCCCCGACTTCGTCGCCACGGAATAACTGCCCGTGCTCGTCGTAGGCTGCGTGAGGGTCAGGCGATCATTGGCAATTGCGGCCAGCGCCAGCTCCACATCCCAATGTGCACTGGTGTAGCCAGTGGTGTCCACCGTCATCGTCTTCAGCGTTCCTTTGACGCGGTATTTAATGTCGACCGTCGCGGGCACGCCAGTCGGCGAGCTCGCCAAAGTGCCGCTGCTCACGTTTGCCGTGGCGAACATTTCCATGCCGCGTTCAGCCGCCAACGGGATTACCCATTTCGTGCCCACGGTAGCAAAGGACCAGTTGGCGAAAGGGTTATTCAACTGCCCTAGGGGCGTCGCAGCGGTCGTCGAGTTCGGGTTGCTGTTGATGGTATTCCAGCCTTCGATGTATTGCTGAAGCCCTTGGTCATACTGCCCGAATGGCGCCCACACCGCGTGCGCGTAGGTCTTCACCTGATTAACGCCCAACGACTGAATGTAACCCAGCTCGCCGTCGATATCCGCCAAGGTGTATTCGCCAAACGCCTTTATCTTGGTGGACTGCCCGCTCGGCGTGCTGGGATACTCCACCGGAAACGCACCAAAAGCGGCGCCATTGTATTGGCGCAGCTCAGCCGGCGTTGGCGCGATCGCGAGCAGGCTAAGTGGAGCGAGGAGTCCGGCAAAGAAAAGGTTTCGCATCATAAGCAAAGTAGGTCGAACAATTAGAAACGCTACCAGTCTTGTTTATTCCCGACAACCACGAAAGCAGCCGATGTGTGATAGAACCTACTGCGCGTTAACCGCGTCTTCGATGATCTCTGTTTCCTCGGGAGGTTGCCAGCCGCCGCCCATCGCCTTGTAGAGCGCAACCACGTTGCGCAGCGAGTCCGTCTTGCTGCTCACCAGCTTGTTTTCCTGATCGTAAAGCGCGCGCTGCATATCGAGGACGTTATTAAAATCGGTCAGGCCATTTTCATACTGCGTGGTGACCAGCTCCACCGCGTTTTCCGTGGCCTTCGTCGCCTCGATCAGGTGACGATGCCGAATGCGGTACTCGTTGAAACCGGTGATCGCATTCTCCACTTCTTCCAGCGCCACGAGCACGGTCTCGCGGTAGTTGAGCACCGCTTGCTTGGCCTGCTCTTCCTTGATCTCGATGTGGTCCAGCGTGCGGCCCGCGGTGAAAACATTCCAATGAATTGGCGCGGCGACTGTCCAGATCAGGCTGGAGGAATCAAACAACGAGCTCACCGAACTGGACTCCAAACCAATGGATCCCTTCAGCGCAAAACGCGGGTAAAGATCGGCCTCGGCCACGCCAATCATCGCTGTCGCAGCCGCGGCTTGACGCTCCGCGCGCCGGATGTCCGGACGCTGGCGCATGATATCAGCTGGCACCCCGGCAGAGACATCCATCTGCGGTGTGGGCAAAGTTCCGGTGTCCGCAATCTGGCCTTGGAGCGAGCCTGCATCTTTGCCGCAAAGCACGGCCAAGCGGTTGTAGGCTTCGTTCATGCGCAAGCGAAAGAGCGGCACTGCGGCCTGCGTCGAGTAAAGGTTGGACTTGGCCTGCTCAATATCGAGCGCCGAAGTGAGACCGTCGCGGAAGCGTTCTTCCGTGAGCGCCAAGGCCTTTTGCTGAACGTCGATGTTACTCTGAGCCTTGGCAATGTGCGCCTGATAAGAGAGGATTTCGATATAGGCTAGAGCCACTTCCGAATAGAGCGAGACGAGCGCATCGCGATACGTTTCGATCGACGATTCGTAGCGTGCACTTTCGGCCTCTACCTCCCGACGATTGCGGCCAAAAATGTCGATTTCCCAGGCGGCATCGAGGCCGAAAATCATCATGCTCTGGCCCTTAAATCCACCCGGAGGTGCAATCTGGCGGAAGGCTCCATTGTCACTAATCTTGGTGGTCGAAGGTTTGCCGAAAACATTGGCTTCCGGCAGGTTCTGAGCGCCCGCGTAGGCTAAACGCGCCCGCGCCTCGCGCACGCTGCCGAGCGCTGCCTGCAATGTCAAATTCGACTCATGTGCGTCCTCAATCAGGCCATCGAGCACCGGGTCATTAAAAATAGTCCACCAGTCTTCAAGCGGCGCTACGGGATCTTCCGGCGGCTCGTTTTGGATAGGGTTACTCCAGGAAGCCGGCGTTTCGATCTCCGCTTTTTTATAGTCTGGCCCCACTGTGCAACCGCCCAACAAGGCGAATAACAAGAGCAGTCCAATCCGGGGGCGCGCTTTTTCCATCGTGCGTTCCATCCGTTCTTAGAATGGGTTGAACAGGTAGTTCAGGTAACTCTCGGAGCGGATCTCGATTTGCCGGATAACCACCAGCAAGTCGATCGCTTCTTTAGAGTGCACCGCCACCAGCGAAGCTGCCCCAAAGCGCATGGGATACTTCGGATTTTCCTCGGTAAGCTTCAAGCGGATCGCAAACTCCATACTCGGGTGATTTTGACCTTCCTGCAAAACGCCACTTGGGATGCCCTGCGCGCCGTAAGATGCCCAACCGATGCTAACGACCTCCGCCTCAAAGACCTCCCCCGGATACATCTCAAAGGCGATCTCAGCCTTGTCCCCCTCACGAACATGCTGCATGCCGCGTTGGTCAAAGCCGCCGACGATCCAGTATTCCTCCTCGTTGACGAAGGGCATGACCGGCGACTTCATGCGGATGAACGAACCCGGATAAAGCTGCATATTCGGCACGTAGCCGTTGGCAGGTGCCCGGATAATCGTGTGCTCCAAATTGTATTTTGCAGAGGCAAGTTTTGCTTCGATTTCGGCCACCTGCGCATGCACGCCGTCCAGCTTGGCGTCGTAAGCAATCAGCGATGCGCGCAAGGCTGCTTGGTTCACCTTGAGCTGCGCCTCGGAGTTACGCACACTTTGCTCCTGCTGCTGAATGCGAATCGTGGCAACGGCGTTCTTCTGATTGGCGGCAGTGAGTTCGGAAAGCTTTTCCTGATCAAGCGCCAACTGAGCCTTGGCCTGCTCCACGCGGGCCTGCGCCTCTTCCACCTGCGCGTCCATCGCGGCAACCTGCGTCTTGGCGAGAACCAATTGCGCCTCGTGCTCACGCACCCGGTCTTCCCATGGCTGAGCGTCCATTTTGAAGAGCGGGTCGCCCTTCTTCACGCGTTCGTTGGCCTGCACGTAAACCTCATCCACGCGGCCGCCAAACTCCGGTGCCATCTGGACGACATAGGCCTGCGTAAACGCAAACTTACTGTAGGGCGTGTATTGGCCCAGCATGAGAACTTCCGTCAGCGCCGCGCCACCATAAAGGGCACAAACGACGAACTTAAAAAAGAGATTCCACGGCAGCAGCTTGTAATCGATGAAGATCAGCCGGACGAGGAAGTAGTAGGCTATTGTAAGTAAGAGCTCCATGACGTAGCCTTATTGCTTCTCCTTGGGCTCGGGCTTATCTTCGGTCTTGGCCGAAGTCTTATCCGCCTCTTTGCGATGCTTACGGTGTTTCTCCAAAAATTCGGGCAAGGGCTTCGGCGGCTTCTCTTCCTTCACCGGTTCTTCGCGGTAGAGCTTGCCAATGATGGCATTGGAATACGCCCACATCAGGGCAAACATCCATAGCGGAAACGCGATCAAGCCAAGCAACGACGTGACCTCGATGGCCTTGGCCTGCGGGTGACCGCGCTCTTCGGCAATCTTCCCCGGATAGCAATGAATCTTGACGATCCCCAACACGATGACGATCACCGAAACAAAGATCAGCCCCAAAGAAATATAATCCAGTTTGTCCATAGCTTGTGGTCTGCGCAGCACGCCAAAGAGCCTTTAACTCTTTTTGTGGTAATCTGTGGTATGACAGCAAATCCGCTAAGACAACATTGGATTTCACCTAGCAGCCTGTCGGATTTGATTTTTCGAGCCGCGAAAATGCCCCAGAGTTACTTTTCGACGAACAAGGCAGGGTCAAGCCACCCCCCGAAATGCTCCCAGTCCCGCATAAGCGCATTTAAATCCGACAGGCTGCTAGAGAAAACATGAAGTTGCCGGGTCCAGCAAATGCTCAACCCGGCAACCGGTGATAGATCAAAAACAATACCTGGACGTCAAACTCGGCATCGATGTTCGCACTGAAAGCAACTTGGTGGCTCGTCAAGTTGCCTGCTACGCTCAAGCCGTCTTGCTGGACGCGAAAAATCAGTGCGGCCTGATCGGCCAAGTAATATTAAAAATGTTCTAAGTAATTGCTCGCTGCCTCCGTTTCACATCTACGTCCACGGATGGACGCACTCGTTGCCCCACATTCGCGCACTGCGCGAATCTATCGGTCCAGCGGGACGCTGGCTGGCTAGGTGCCGGCGAAGTAGTCGGGCTCGTTGCCGGGCTTCCACTTGATGTTGCAGCCGATGGACGGCTTTTGCACATCGTCGAGGATGCGTTCGCCTTCGAGCGTAGCGTCGAGCGCGGCACGGACATCGGAGCCGGTCACGGAAATGCCGTTGCCCGGGCGCGAGTCGTCAAACTGGCCACGGTAGCACAGGTAGCGGTCGTGATTGAACACGTAGAAGTCCGGCGTGCAGGCGGCGCGGTAGGCCTTGGCCACGGTTTGCGCTTCGTCAAAGAGGTAGGGGAAAGTGTAACCAGCCTCAAATACCTGAGCCTTCATCTTCTCGGGGCTGTCGTCCGGGTATTGCGCAACGTCGTTGGCGTTGATCGCGATGACCGCCACCCCACGACTTTGATATTCCTCTGCCAGACGCGCAAAGTCGCGCCGAATGTGGAAAACATAAGGACAATGATTGCAGATGAATGCGATCAGGAAAGCCGACGCACCGTCGAACTGCCCCAGCGACACGGTATCACCGTTCACGTCCGGTAACGCGAATTCCGGGGCTGGCGTCCCCAGGGGGAGCATCGTAGAGTTTACCGCTGCCATGGATAGCAGCGTAGGCATACAAAATCGCAAATCAATTCAAAACAGGTGTTTCAACCAGACTTGCTAATCCATGATTGCGCGCCCGGAATTTCCGTGATAATCCAAATGCCGATGAAACTTCAATACTTTGGCCACTCTGCGTGCCTCCTCGATGTCGACGGAGCACAACTGCTGTTTGATCCTTTCCTCTCCGGAAACGAAAGCTGCAACGTCGCCCCGGCCGACGTCAAATGCGACTACATCCTGCTGACCCACGGGCATCAGGACCACGTGGGCGACGCCGTGGAAATTGCCCTCGCCAACGACGCCACCATCATCGCAAACTTCGAGCTCGCGAGCTACCTCAACGCCAAGCACGGCGTGAAGATCTCCCCCGTCAATCCCGGCGGCGGCGCAGACTTCCCCTTTGGCCGCGTCAACTTCACGTTTGCCTACCACAGCTCCAGCTATCCCGACGAAAACGGTCTGCCGATCTATATGGGGCAGCCAGCAGGCATCGTCGTTACCAGTGATAAGAAGAGTTTCTACCACGCGGGCGACACCGGCCTCTTCAGCGACATGAAGCTGATTGGCGACCGCTACAACATCGAGCTCGCCATGCTGCCCATCGGTGACCGCTTTACCATGGGACCGGAGGACGCCATCATCGCCTGCGAATACATTCGCCCGCGCCTCGTCGTGCCGATTCACTACAATACCTTCCCCGGCATGATCGACCAGGACCCCGACGCCTTTGCCGAAAAAGCCGCCGAAACCGGCGTGGCCGTCTGCATCATGGCCTGCGGCGATGTCATCGAGTTCTAAATAAGCATCTCGCAGGGCGTTGCTAGAAACGTGTCCTCCAATCGGGAGACCGCCGTGCTGGAGGGCAACGCTTCAACCACAAACCAACTGAGCCTTCTGACAAAAACCACCAGTGTTTTTTGCGAAAATGCACCGGTGTTTTTTGTCGGAAACCTCTAGTCGGTTGTGACGCAACCCTCTGGTGTTTTGTGTCGCAAAACACTGGTTGATTGCGACGGAAAACACTGGTTGGTTGTGTCGCAAAACACCGGGGCATTCTGTCGAAAAACACCAGTGGATATTGCCAGTTTGCCCCAGTGTTTTTTGCCAAAAAACACCGAAGGTTTTTCGGCGAGGCATTTCTAAGAGGGCGTCTAAAAAGTCTGATCGAATCGGCGAGATGTATTCGAGAGGCAAAATTCCGGCTTCTGAATCGAGGCGAAACTAGTTTCGTCGAGATGAAGAAATGATATTTTGACCTCGAAGACGCTCTCCGGCGAAGACCACTTTGTGTTTTTTGAGCCTTTTTGCGGCCATTTCCACCTCATGAACCTTCCTGAGGCGGTTCTAAATGAATTTAACGAAGTAGTCCTAAGATCCAGTTAACGTATCATAGAGTTCAAAAATGTCGCAAAAACGACAACTTTTTGCGACGAAAACGGGCGACCTTACTCTTGCCCTGTCTGCAAGCAGGGTTATAGCTTTGCAGGCTATGAAATCCGCTTCCGCCGACACCCTAATCGACTCATTCCAACAGGCTGGCCAAGGCCAGGTGTTCCGTTTCTGGGATCAATTGGATGACTCCGCCAAGGACGCCCTGATCGAGCAAGCATCGCTCATCGACCTCTCCGAAATCGACCGCCTGAGCAACACACTCGTGCTCGGCCAAGGCCATCATGGCGTGGACTTGACGGATCTCGCGCCCGCGCCGTTCATCCCGCTGCCAAAGAGCGGTGGTGATCCCGCGCAGTGGCAAGCCGCCAGCGCCAAGGGCGAGGAAGCGCTCAAGGCTGGCCGCGTGGCCGCGTTTACCGTGGCTGGCGGCCAGGGCACCCGCCTCGGCTACGATGGCCCCAAGGGCACCTACCCGGTAAGCCCGATCCGCAAGGCGACGCTGTTCCAGGTCTTTGCCGAAAAGGTGCTCGCTGCCCGCATCCGCTACGGCGCGTCGATCCCGTGGTTCTTGATGACCAGCAACCTCAACCACGAAGCCACCGAAGCCTTCTTTAAGGAAAACGACTTCTTCGGCCTCGGCGCCGACACCGTGCATTTCTTCAAGCAGGGCCTGATGCCCGCCGTCGACCTCGAAGGCAAAATCATCCTCGCCGACAAGGGTGAGATCGCCATGAGCCCGGACGGCCACGGCGGCTCCCTCCGCGCGCTCGTCCGCAGCGGCGCCACCACCAAGATGAAGGAAGCCGGCATCGACATCATTTCCTACTTCCAGGTGGATAATCCGCTCGTGAAGTTCCTCGACCCGGCCCTGATCGGCTTCCACATCGACGCCGGCAGCGAGATGTCTTCCAAGATGCTGCCCAAGGCTTACTCCAAGGAAAAAGTCGGCCACTTCTGCACCCAGCGCGGCCGCACCGTCGTCGTCGAATACAGCGACATGCCCGACGAGCTCACCGACCAAACTAACGACAATGGCGAGCTCCGCTACATCGCCGGCTCCATCGCGATTCACGTGCTCGACCGCGCCTTCGTCGAAGGCATGGGCGGGGACAACCCTGACGCCGCCCTGCCCTTCCACCGCGCAGACAAGAAGGTCGCCACCGTTGACGCCAACGGCGAGCCCTTCAAGCCCGAGACACCTAACGGCGTGAAGTTTGAAATGTTCGTGTTCGACGCCCTGCCCTTTGCCAAAAATCCGGTCATCATCGAGACCTCCCGCGAAAGCGATTTCGCTCCGGTCAAGAACGCCGAAGGCCTCGACTCCCCGCAGACTTGCTGCGAAGCGCAAGTTGCGGAGTTTACCGCTTGGGCCAACGCCGCCGGCGCGGGCATCCCGGTCGACGAAAAGGGCCAGCCGTCCTTCGTCTTCGAGATCACCCCGAAGTTTGCCGATAGCGAAGCCGCCTTCATCGAGCGCTGGAACAGCCTCGACCCGAAGCCGGAAATCAAGGAAGGCGTCATCCTCGACGCCTAACCCAGCCAGCCTCCGGCTGGACCGGGAGATTCGCGCATTGCGCGAATGGGTGCACAAGGATTTTTAAGAAACGGTCGGCGGAAATGCCGACCGTTTTTCTTTTTTGGGCAAAGGTGACAATCCCTTTTGAATCCACGCTTGCCAGCCGGAAAGCTAGCGATAGAACTGTATCGCTTATGCCTTTTCGCGGTGACAACATCTTTCCCCACAACTCTCGCAATGTGCGCAGCGCATCGCGTGCGTTGATCATAAAGGATGGTAAGTTGTTGGCGATCAAGATGAAGCGTCCGCGCGAGGAGGAAGTTTTCTATATCCTCCCGGGCGGTGGGCAACAACACGGCGAAACCCTCGTGACCTCGCTCATGCGCGAGTGCCGGGAAGAAATCGGCGTGGAGCCGATCATTGAAACCGTGGCCTACGTCCGCGAATACATCGGCCGCAACCACTCATTCGCCAGCAAGCACAAGCATTTCCATCAGCTCGAAGTGGTCTTCAATTGCCGCCTGCCCGAAGGCGTCGTGATCGACCTGAGCACCAACGGCGACAAGAACCAGATCGGCATCGAGTGGATTCCACTCGCAGATTTGCCCAACGCCAACTTCTACCCGCGCAAGATTCTGGAATTCATCCAGGACGGCCAGCTATCCGTCGACCCGCTTTACTTGGGCGATATTAATTAAAGCCCTTCGGCGGCCACTCCGCCGTCATTTCCGGCGGATCAAAATAGGACGCGAACACGCCGATGTTCATATCGGCCGTCATGAGCTCGATGTCGGAAACCAGCTCGCCATCTTTCATGAACACGACGCGGTAGGGAATCACGAGCCAATCCAGCGGACGGTAGTCTTCAAATAGCGTGACAACTTCGCCACCTTCGGCATTGGTCGTCACAATCTGACGCTCCAAATAGGTTTCTGGATCGATCCAATAAACCGCTACAGGCTGATCCGGAATGGCTACCTTAACGCGGTGGTAGATCACGCCGTCCAACATCTCGTCAGACATCATCGAAAGCACGCCCGGCGTATTGCGATAGGTCCAGAGCGGACTGATAATCTGCGATTCGCTGAGGACTCGTTCGCGGTCTTCTCCCGTAACACGGTAGACCTCCGGGCGGCCGCCAAACTTGCGCCACACCTCGTCGCCATTCGTAATGGTGCTCAGTTCGTACTGGGCGGTTTCCAAAGTAATACGGCTGCTCGACGGCACACGCTTAATCTGCTGAAACTCCATTTCCTGATCGCCCTGGCGCGTCACGCCACGAAGCTTCAGGCTCTTAATCTGGGCAATCTTCTCCGGGCCGCCTTGCGCCTTGGCATAGCGCTCGACCAGCTCTTCGAGGTTGCGCGGCGGGTAGCCATAGTGAACCAGCCTAACGGTTTTCATCGGGGCCGACTCTTCCGAGACGGCGGCTTCAACATCCGTCTCGGGCTCCTCGCCGGGCTTCCACTGATTCAAATACCAGGCAACGGCGCCGCTCAGCGCCAGCAGAAGAATCATCCCCCCAAGAATCAGGGGCGTGCGGGATCGGCGTTTGCGGTAGCGAACAGACACAGCTACACGCTTGTAAAGCGCGCGGCAGAGTCAACCCGGTAAGTAACGATGCGGATAAATTATCACCCGGCCCCTACCCGACGTTGGGCCGGTAGCTTTGCTTGGCGATGTCTCGCGCGACGACGGCGCGGTATTCATCGAGCGACTGAATCACGCCCATCCCGAGCAGCTGATAGCCGATGTTGCCTACCGTGGTGCCTTCCAGCTTGTAGCTCGTTACGGGGATGCCCGCAAAGTCTGCGATGCGCTGGCAGAGCAGGCGATTCTTCGAACCGCCGCCCACGATGATGAGGTTGTCGAAGGTTTCGCCCGTCATTTCCTCAAACACCTTGACCGTGTTCGCGACGCTCGCGCCCAGCGAATCACAGATCAGGCTCACGTAGCCCGGCAAGTCCGCCGGCGGCTGGCCTCCCTGGCGCTTCAGGTTGGCGTCGATGGCCTCCTTCATGTTGTCGGGGTTGAAGAGCGAGCGGTCGCTGGTGTCAATGAGGACTTCGGCGCGGCCAATGTCGTCGGCGCGCTCGATGAGGCCGGACCATTCGGCGTCGTTCGTCGGGCGACCCTCGAAGTAAGGCATCACCTTTTCGAGCAACCAAAGGCCGAGCAAAATCTTATTCGGGCGATAGCCGCCCTGGCCGTCGCGCTCGTTGGAAACGCCCAGCTCGTAAGCCGCGTCGCCCGAGGCCGCCTGGGCGGTCAAGCCACCGGTCAGCAGCCACGTGCCCGCCGACACAAACAAGTCCTTGCCGATGCGGGGAATCGCCTCGAAGGCGCACGAGGTGTCGTGCCCGGGCGCGAGGATCACATCGACGTCTTCCAAGCCCGGCATATTGCGGACCTTGCCGAGGTTTTCGCCCGCCTTAGCCGGGCCCTGGAACCACTTTTCGGGGATGCCGAAGAAGTCGAGGGTCTCCTTGGAGAAGCCGCCGGTTTGGATGTCGAGCAGTTGGCCAGTGCTCGCAATGGAGACTTCGTTGACCATTTTGCCCGACAGCAGGTAGTTGAAATAATCCGGCAACAGCAGGCAGCGGTCCACGGCCTCGCGGAGGTGCGGGAAGGCGGTCAACGACTCGTGAAGCTGGATTACCGTGTTGTAATTAACCGGCGGCAGGCCCGTCCAGTCGTAGAGCTGCTTGTCGTCGCCCTTGGCAATCAGTCGGTCGCGGATCGGCTCAGTGCGCTCGTCACGATAGGCGTGCACGGGGGCCACGAGGCGGCCGTCTTTGTCGAGCAGCGCGTAGTCCACGCCCCAGGTGTCGACGCCGCAGGAAACGAGGTCCGGGAAGAGCTTTTTGGCTTCCGTGAGCCCCTTTTCAATGTGGCTGAAGAAGCTGCCGAGGTCCCAATAATCGTGGTCATTGAGCCGGTGAAAGCCGTTCGGGAAACGGTGAATTTCGGTGAGTTCGAGCGACTCGTCGGTGTAGGCGCCGACGATGACGCGTCCGCTGGTGGCGCCGAGGTCAATCGCGGCGCAATGGGTCTTCTTCATCGCTTAGGGGGGAGGTGTGGGAGTTTACTGAGCGACGATCAGCTCCCCACCATGTTCCTGGATGGCCTGGGTAATTTCATCAGGGGGCGGGGCGTCCGTCGCAACGGTCAGATTTGGTTTAAAGGGCGTGGATAAATGCAGGGCGCGGCGGTCATGCTTGCTGCTGTCCACCACGTAAAAAGTTTGGTCAGACGACTCGATCATCCGTTGCTGGAAGGAGACAATGAACGAGTTCGTGTTCCAAAGCCCCTTGGCGGTGACGCCCGCGCAACCGCAGACCGCGATGTCCGCGTGCACTTGGCTGAGCGCCTGCTCGCAGGTTGGCCCGTAGAGAATACCGAGGCGCGCGTAAACCGTGCCGCCGGTGACAATCGTTTCGCAGGAGCCCACTTCGCTGAACAGCGCCGCCACGGGCAGGCTGTTGGTAATGACCACTAAACGCTTTTCCGTCAGGAGTTTAGCGACGGCGTAGCTCGTGGTGCCGCCGTCGATGATGACCGTCATACCGGACTCAATTTTCGACGCGACGCTGTGCGCGATCCGGTGTTTTTCCTCCGATTGGCGGTCGTCCTGCGTAATAAAGTCGTAGTCGCTGGCGGCGGATTCTTCGTCCACTAAACTCGCGCCACCGTGGTGACGTCGGATCACGCCATTGGTTTCCAGCTCGTTGAGCGCTCGGCGGACCGTCGACAGGGAGATGTCAAACTTCGTCCCCAAGGTATGCAGGTCGGCATACTTGTGCTCACGGATGAATTTTTCGATTTCGTCGAGGCGCTGCTTGTTCGTCATGGGGCTTCCTAATCTGGTATTTGCTCCAGATTAGGCCTTGGCTGCATGGAATCAACCAAAAGCTGCCAAATTCTTCCAGCCCACGCCTCGCAGAAACTGAATGACCAGCGCTGAGGCGGAATTAGCCTTCGTATTGGTCGCAGAAGCCCTTGATGACCTCATTACCACGATGCGCGCGGACCAGAAAACGGCCGGATTCCACGGGATTGTCCGGACTCAGCTGATCAATGACCTCCAGCTTGTCGAAACCGAGGAACAAATCAACAATTCGCTTCAGCGGCACGAAGTTTTCCACGGCCAGCAAGCGATTGGAATCAGGGCCCTTCATGTGCAACTCGCAACGCCCTGGTTTCAGGGTGACTTCAGTGGATTGAAAACCCTCGATCACGAGGACGGATTGGGCATTTGTCATGGTAATCAAGCTACCCTAAAACCGACAACGGTCAAGGCTCGGCAGGCGCTGAAAGCCGCTTTAACAAAGGCTAAACACGCATTGCGACATTTTGGGCAAACAGCCCTATCCACGCGTGGGGCCCCGTCGCCGTTGCCCTTGGTGAGATCCTGTAGCTAAGCATTTCCTGCCCCTTACTAGTGGCAGAATTGCTCGCCAAAAGCGCCGTCACTGGCGATCATTCGGAAAGCGATCAGCCCCGCGGCCGCCAAGGCGAACACGAGCTGCACCCAACGCAACACCGTGGGCGAAAACTTACTCTGATAGCGAAAATACCCCCCTTGCGCCAAGGCCAGCAGCGGCACGGTCCCCAGCGCAAAGCCAAGGCCGATCTCTGCCCCGCGGATGGCCGACCCCGAAAAAAGCGCCACGGTGAAGATTAAATAGAGCGGCCCGCAGGGCAGCAGCGGAGTCAACCCGCCCAATCCGGCGCCCAGCAGCCAACGCGGCAATTGACGCACCTTGCGGCTCGCCTTTTGAAAAACTCCGCCCCAGGCCTTGGGCTTCGGGAAATAACGATCCAGCCGGAACGCCACCGCCAGCAGCATCGCCACCATCACCCACGGCAAAAACCGCGCTGGCGCCGCCCCAAATACATCGAGCACTGAACCGCCCAGCAAGCCCGCCAGCAGGCAGATCGTCATATAAGCCAACGCGCGTGCCAGGTGGTAGCTCGCCGTCGCCCACGCCAGGGAGCTCTCCGACTGGCCCAGTGGCAACGTTGCGCAGCCAATCGGGCCACACATGCCAACGCAGTGCGGACTCGTCACCAGCCCGGCAATAAAGGCAGCCGAGGCGCTATCAATCATGGCGGCGGAAAGCATCACCCCCTACCATCGGCAGTTTTCCGCCTCAGGCAATCGGCAAATACAGTTTGCAAATGCGCTCTAAGCGACGCAGCGCGGACGATGAAACGGCGGCTTGCCCTGTAGGCTCTCCTTCTTCGGACCAGCGGGCTTCTTGGGGCGCAAAACCCGGGGGCGCAGGATCTGCTCCAGTCGGCGCTGAAGGCGGAGGCTAATGCAGATACTGGCGATGCTGCAGTCTCGGTAGTCTCCAAATTTTTCCTGGCACATCGCCAGCTCATGAGCCAGCGCCGCATATAGGCGGATAAACATTGTTGGCTCCAATTTCCGCACCCGCCACGAGGATCGAGAAATCACTTCTGGAATGAGCTGAGCAAATCTCCGCAAAAAGTCTTCATTCTCATACGTTACGATCAGACGCATTTCGGCGTCAAACAACTCAGAATAGGATAAGCTGGAGTGATCGGCTTCTTCTTTCATGGCATCGCTTTTGACGCCATGACACTATCAAATACTTGCTAAGCTGACCATCCAGCCGATAGTGTATTATGCTCAGTTAAATAACTGACACCCCCCATATCAATCTGCCAGATATTTTAATTACCTACAGGGCCATTCAGCCCCCAATCTACCCAAGTTTAATCCTTCGGACACTCACGACAATAACCGTAGATGATCACCTCCTCGCCTTCGGCGACGAAATTATCAGGGATTTTTGCCCGATACTCTGGCAGGATGTCGGGGGTCTCCTCCGGCAGCACAAACACGTTGTTGCAATTGCGGCAAATAAAGTGCGGGCAGTGGTTACCGGTTGGCAGCTCGTAACGCGCTGGCTGCCCCGGCAGATAAACGCGAACCAGGGTGTGGTCATCGAGCATTTCACGCACGTTGCGGAAGACGGTGCGCTCGCCGAGCCGGGGATAATGCTCGCGCGCGCGCTCCAGCAGCTCCTCAAATTTGAGCGGACGCTCGGCCTCGCTCAGCACGTTGTAGATGGCTTCGCGCTGGCGGGTGCGACGAAAGGTGGGAGTTTCCGGCATAAGTTTATCCAAGAAATTTTACGCCGCCGGTCAATGCTCCAACGTGACCCGGTAAACGGATTTTTTCGCGGTTACAAACAGGACCACCGGCTCCTCGCCAATCACGGTGACATTGGCCGGACGCTCCGGCAGCATGATCGTCTGCAAATGCTCCCCCGCCGGTGAATAGACATCCACGCCGTCGTGCGTCAGGTAAAGGTTCCCTGCGGCGTCGAGCGCCATGCCGTCCGACGGCTGGTCGGCGAACAAAGCTTTGTCCGACAGCGATCCATCGTCCGCAATTTTATAACGCCAGGTCTTTTGCCCGCCATGGTCGGCGATGTAGAGCGTTTTGCCGTCCGGCGTACCGACAATCCCGTTGGGGCGCACCATGTCGTCAACGACCCGCGTGAGCTGCGCGCGGTCGGGCGAGAGGTAATAGACATGCTCGCCGTCCTGCTCAAGCTGGTCGCGTTTGCCGTATTTCGGATCGGTAAAATAAACGCCGCCCTGCGGGTCGATCCAGAGGTCGTTGGTGCTGTTAAGTTTGCCGCCGTCGTAAGTCTCGGCCAGCACGGTCAGCTCGCCATCGGGCGCAAGCACCGCCAGGCGACGCGACTTATCCTGGCAAATAAACAAATTCCCGGCATGGTCAAACAAGAGCCCGTTTGAGCCACCCGAGTCTTCGAGAAAAACCGTCACTTCGCCCGACTCCGGGTCCCAGCGATGCACTTTGCGATTCGGAATGTCGGAGAAATAAACCGCGCCATCGAGCGGACTCAGCGTCGGCCCTTCCACGAATTTAAACCCCGTCGCCAACTGCTCAACCTGCGGCTCAGCAAAAGCCAGTGACACACTTAAAGTAAGAAAAACAGCGAGAATTCGGGGGAACATCCTCGCGATAATGGACGCCCCACTCTGCAAAGCGAAGTAAATTCAACCAGCGCTCATACCTTACCGATGTTCTAAAATTCACCTACAGACATATGCGGAAATCCCGAAACGCGTTCTTCGCACAGAGCCAAATCAGGGTTCGCCCTACCCCGACTTCTCAAACTTCACCGTCTGGATCACCTCTACGAAGTCGTCCGGGCGCCACTGGAAGTATTCATAAATCGGCCGCGCGTTGCGGAGCTGGAGCGAATACAGCCGCTGCATAAACATCGGCATCGGGCCGTCCTCCGTCGGCACATAGCGTTCGCGCGAGGCAAAATAGGCCACCGGCTCGGGCACCGCGCCGTCGAACAAACGACGCTCCGCCTCCTCGATGATCGCGTCCAAATCGGGCCGATCCTCGTAGCCGTAGGACGCCGTTACGCGCACAAACCCATGGGGCAACGGCGTCGTCTCGGTGATCAGGTCGCCCGCCACGCGGGGCACGGATTCCGGCGCCATCGTCAGGATCAGGTTCCGCTCGCGCAAGCTGCCAAACAGTCGCAGCTGGCTCGCCAGCATCGTGGGCGTCGTCAGGTTGTTACCCGTTAAATAAACCGCCGTCCCCGGCAATCGCTGATAGTTGCCCGGCTCCAGCTTTTCCAAAAACGCACTCAGCGGCTCGCGGCGGTCATTATGATACGCATGCAGTGCGCGACGCCCCGCGCGGTAAGTGACCATCATCAGGAAGGCACCGCCAGCAATCGCCAACGGGTAATAGCCGCCCGCAAACAGCTTGAGCAAGTTCGCGCCAAAGAAGGCAAAGTCCACCGAGAAGAACAACACCAGCAGCGCCAAACTCAGCGCCATGCCCTTCTCCTGACGCCGCGTCCGCACGTAGAAATACGCAATGCTCGTCACGATCATCGCGCCGGTGTCGGCGAGGCCATAGGCGGCGGCGAGGTTCTCGGCCGAGCGAAATAGCAGCACCGTCAGGATGCACGCGCCGCCGAGGCATTGGTTGACCAGCGGAATGAAAATCTGCGACTCGTGCGCCTCGCTCGTATGGATGATTTGCAGCGGTGGCAGCAGCCGGAGCTGGATCGCCTGCCGGACCAGCGCGAAGGAGCCCGAGATCAACGCCTGCGACGCCACCACCGTCGCCACCGTGGCGAGAATTGTCAGCGCGAGCGTCGGCCAGCCATCGGGCACGAGCGCGTAAAAGGCATTCTCCGGTGCCTTACCCGCCGCGAGCACCAGCGCCGCCTGCCCAAAATAATTTAAGAGCAGCCCTGGCAACGCCAGGCAATACCACGCCAGCGTGATCGGCTTGCGCCCGAAGTGGCCCATGTCGGCAAATAGCGCCTCAGCCCCCGTCACGCAAAGCACCACCGCGCCGATCACCCAGATCGCCTGCTGCCAGTGCATCACCAGAAAATGCACCGCGTAGTAAGGGTTAACCGCCGCCAGCACCGCGAGCCCGTGCTGCATCAGCTGCCACGCGCCCAAAGCGCCCAGCGTGATAAACCACACCAGCATCACCGGCCCAAACAGCACGCCGATCTTCCCCGTGCCAAAGCGCTGCGCCGCAAACAGCCCCAGCAGAATCAGCATCGACAGCGGCACGATGTAGTGCTCCAGCCGCGGTTCAAAAAACTCCAGCCCCTCGACCGCGCTGAGCACCGAAATAGCCGGCGTAATGACTCCGTCGCCCAACAGCAGCGCCGCGCCAAACATCATGATCAGCAGCACGACCGGCGTGCCTTTCTTCGACGAAAAATACGGTCGCAGCTGAGCCATCAACGCGAACACTCCGCCCTCCCCGTGGTTGTCCGCCCGCATGACGAAGCCCAGGTATTTCACCGTCACCACGAGCATCAGCGACCAAAAGAACAGCGACGCAATCCCGAGCACCGACGCCTCCACATCGGCCGCATCCAAATAATTACAAGCCGTCGAAAACGCATACAGCGGGCTCGTCCCGATGTCGCCAAACACCACGCCCAGCGCGCCGACCATCAGGCCCGCGGTCCCGGCTTTCGACGCAGCAGCGGCATCTCCCCCTTGAGCGCTCTCACTCACGGTTGCGCATCATGGCGGCAACTCCCCGCCGCATCCAGCTATTATTTCCAGCGTCCCGCTGGACCGATAGATTTGCGCATTGCGCAAATAGCGAAGAGGCAGGCGATTATTCAATCTTACTGAGGTAGGGCGACGCTTATAAGCAAGCCGTAGCGACGGAGTGGCATTTGCCCAATGGCCAAATCCGGATGCAACGCATTCGACGGTCCAGCGGGACGCTGGCTAGGGCGCCAGACGCTCGATCTGCCACTCGCCCACATCGTTTTGCGAATACTGCAGGCGGTCATGCAGACGGCTCGGGCGCCCCTGCCAGAATTCAATTAAAGCGGGCACAACGCGGTAGCCGCCCCAGAAGTCCGGCAGCGGGATTTCGCCGTCGCCGAATTTCCGCTTCATCTCGGCAAGCTTCATTTCGAGGATGCTGCGGTTGGAAATCACCGTGCTTTGGTGCGAGACCCACGCCCCGAGCTGACTGCCCCGTGGGCGGCTCAGGAAGTATTTCAGGGAGTCTTTGGTCGAAATTTTCTCGGCAGCGCCACGGATTTTCACCTGTCGCTCCAGTCCGAGCCACGGAAATTGCAGCGAAACGCGCGGGTTCTTTTCAATCTGCCCAGCCTTGGCGCTGTGGTAGTTCGTGAAAAACACAAAGCCGCGCTCATCGTAGGCCTTAAGTAAGACCGTGCGCGAGTCAGGCGCGCCATAGGCATCGACCGTGGACAGCGTCATCGCATTGGGCTCAACGAGCTGGGCGGCGAGCGCCTGCTCGAACCACAGCCGAAACTGCGCAATCGGGTCGGCCAGGGCGTTTTCCTCGGAAAGCCCGGCTTGGGTGTATTCGCGGCGCATGTCTGCGGGGTCGGTCATACGGGTAAAATGGGGCAAGGCGCGGCGGGTGGCAAGGCGAGTTGTGCATTCGTAGCACAGGTGTCCCGCCTGTGCTACTTCGGAGAGGCAACGCGGCGGCTTGTCTGGAGACTGCGCCCTACCTTTTCCACTCTGATGGGGTGCGGCGCGGGGACGCGCCTGCGCTACCTCGAAGTCATCGATTAGCCATTTTTGCTCCGCAAAAATCCGGATGCAGCGCATCCGACGGTCCAGCCGGAGGCTGGTTAGCGCGTCAGCCGCGCAATATCGTCTTTAAACTCCGGGTATTGCTCGATGAGCTCGTCGGCGTCGCCAAGGGCAAAGTCTTCCCAGAGGAATTCTGGCGTCACGACTACACTCATAAACGCGTAGCCGTGGTAATTCGTGTCGTCGGAGAGCCGGGCACCCTGCCAGGAGCCACGCGGCACGATCGACATTGGGACGTGGCCACGGCTATAGTCGTTACCCAGCGTCAGCTTCTCTCCAGAGCCATCCGGGTGAAGAATTAGCTGCACCATTGGGTCGCCAGCGTGCCAGTGAAACGTCTCCGTGGAGCGGATCAGGCGGTGCATCGCGGAGTAGCCCTCGGCGGTGATCAGGTAGTAGATTATCGAGGAAAGACCGCAAGCCGGGCCCTTGACGCCGGCCGGAATTTGTTCATCGTCGGTGTAAATGCGCCGAAACCAGCCCCCCTCGTGTGGCAGCGGTTCGAGTCCGAAATCGTGTATGATCGATTCTGCGTCCATGAAAGAAATATCAGTAGCTTTTCGAGTAAATGCGGCTTGACAGGGCTGGCGGCAACCTATTTTTTCCTCTGTTTTCCATTTAATCCAGCACTCGAAAACACTTTTCAGTCTTAATTTAATCATGGCACTCAAGATCCGACTCCAGCGTCACGGCGCCACCCACAATCCGGTTTACCGCATCGTGGTTGCTGAAGCGAGCAACCGCCGCGACGGCCGCCACAACGAAGTTCTCGGCAACTACAACCCGTGCGCACGCGGTAACGACGCCGAACTGAAGCTCAACCTCGAGCGCGTTGACTACTGGGTAAGCGTTGGCGCCAAGCCGACCGACACCGCACGCACGCTGATCAACCGCGCCCGTCGCGCAGAAGCAGCCGCGGTCGAAGCCTAAGTATCGGCACTCGACGCCAGGCCTTTGCCTGACCTCGCATTCTGGCCCCGGCTCCGCGCCGGGGTTTTTTGTTGGCGAGGCTGCGGGGACGGCCAGCGGGACGTTTTTAAATTTACCGCAGAGAACGCGGAGGACGCAGAGTGAGCAAAAAAATAGAATTCGTAGTCTACAAAGGTTACCAATTAGCAGTGTTTAGTGAGTATGAAGATCGCTACTTCATTTGGACATAAGGCAATGGTAGCTTACCGCCAGATCTATTGGAAGAAATGGAACAACCCGGCCGCCTAGAATACCGTGGATACATTCAAAAGAATGATCCATGTATAGAAGACTTAATCTACAGAACACCTCCCTCCATTTAAACTCTGCGCTCTCCACGTTCTCTGCGTTCTCTGCGGTTAAAAAATCGTTCCATCCAACCAGCCAGCCACGAATCCACCATTTCACCCAATGCGCTTCGACCTAATCACCCTTTTCCCTCGCATGGCCGAGGGCTACTTGCAGGAAAGCATGCTCGGGCAGGCCACCAAGAAGGGTCTGCTGGAGATTGGCGTGCACGATTTGCGCGATTGGTCCCAAAATAAGCACAAAACCGCCGACGACCGCCCATTTGGCGGGGGCGCGGGGATGCTGCTGTCGCCCGAGCCGCTCTTTCACTCTATAGAAGAGATCGCCACGCCGGGCGCGGAGGTCATTTATCTGTGCCCCGACGGCGAGCAGCTCAACACGCCACTGGTGAAGGAACTCGCTCAGAAGGAGCACTTGGTTCTCGTGAGCGGGCACTACGAGGGCATCGACCAGCGGGTGCGCGATGCACTCGTCACGCGGGAGGTCTCCATCGGCGATTATGTGCTGACCAATGGCACCCTCCCGGCCTGTGTTTTGATCGATTGCGTGGCCCGTTATGTGCCCGGCGTTTTAGGTGAAGAAAAATCCTTGACGCAAGACTCCTTTCACGACACTTTCCTCGGTTTTCCTCAATTCACGCGTCCAGCTGAGTACCGCGGAATGAAAGTTCCGGAGGTTTTACTGAGTGGCGACCATGCGAAAATCGCAGCGTGGAGGCGGGAGCAAAGCTATTTAAAAACCAAAGAACGCCGGCCAGACCTGTTGGAAAACTCCGACACCGAAGGCCACCAGTAATTCCACCCACCAGTCATGCAAGCCACACTTGAAGAAGTCACCTCGGACCAACTCGACTCCAGCCGCCTCAATTTCAAGGTAGGTGACGGCGTGCGCGTCCACACCCGCGTTCGCGAAGGCGACAAAGAACGTATCCAGATCTTTGCTGGCATCGTTATCGCCCGCAAGGGTTCCGGCATCCGTGAAACCTTCACGGTCCGCCGCATCAGCTTCGGCGAAGGCGTCGAAAAGGTATTCCCGATTCACAGCCCGAACATCGACCAGATCGAAGTCGACCGTGAGTCCATCACCCGCAAGGCTCGCCTCTACTACCTGCGTGACCGCATCGGTAAGAAGGCTACCGAGGTTAAGGAAAAGCGCCTCATTGAAGCCGGCCGCAAGAAGTAAACCCCGAGACGCAATTTACCAATGAACCAAGACGTTTTACTCCTCGAGCCCGTCGAGAACCTCGGCCACGAAGGCGACCAAGTCTCCGTAAAGGCTGGTTACGCCCGCAACTTCCTGCTGCCGCGCAAGCTGGCCCTCCCGGTCAACCGCGCCAACAGAAAGCACATCGAAGCCCTTCAGGCCCGTAAGGATGCCCGCCTCAAGCAAGAGCGCGAGCACGCTGAGCAAGTCCTCGCCCGCCTCGAAACCGTCTCCATCGCTATCGCAGTGAAGACCGGTGAAGGTGGCAAGATGTTCGGCTCCGTCACTTCTCAAGACCTCGTTGACCGCCTCAAGGAAGACGGCATCGAAGTCGAGCGCAAGCAGCTCAACCTCCACACTCCGGTTAAGACCCTGGGCAAGCACACCACCAAGGTGAAGCTCCACCCGGAAGTCTCCTACGAACTCGAATGGGAAGTCGTTTCCGAAAACCCGATCGAGGAAGTTGCCGAAGAAGGTGCCGAGGAAGAAAAGACCGAAGCCTAAGCTCCTGCTTAATCCTTTCAAAAATTGCCGTCCGGAGTCATCCGGGCGGTTTTTTTTTTGTGCGTGATTGTCGCCTGATGGCCTACGCGGACCTGCGGATGGATGTGAGCAAATGAAACTGCGGATCGAGACGATCCGCGCCACCTCAGAGTCATCGATTAGCCATTTCCGCAATGCAGAAATCCGGATGCGCAGCATCCGCCGGTCCAGCCGGAGGCTGCTAGAGGCCGAGGGCGGAGAGTTGCTTGGTGGCGGCTTCGGCCCAGCCGCGATTGGCGGCAGGGCTGGCGGGGCTCGGGTGGAGAATTTTGCCAATGCTGTGTGGCTTGTCCCAATTGAGATCGGCGAGCTTTTGCTCACCGAAGCCACCGACGCCGATGAGCCACTCGGGCTGGAGCGCGTCAAGGACCGAGCGCAGGTGGTCATCACAGGCGGCATACATGTCTTTGACGTCGGACGCCTTGAGCTTGTCCGGCGTTAAATTGCGGCACTTGCCATCGGAGCCATCGAGGAAGAGCAGCGGGCAGTAATTAATGACGTAATGATCGGCAAAGAAATTTTCCGGCGCGCCAAAGCGGTCCATCATCAGGCCCCACAGACGACGACCGCTAACCTCGCTTTTCGGGCAATCAAAGCCATCGACGGGGCGCTTTTTGTGCTCCACGGGCGGCTTGCCAACGGGAGCCGTGATGCCCATCCAATCGCGCACGGCGGCGATTTCGCCAAACGGCACGCCCGTCTGCGCCATGCCGAAGGGGCCCGGATTCATACCGAGAAAAACGACCTTCTTCTTGGAATTGCCGAAACGCCGGATGTATAGCAGATGCGACTCCCAGGCGTACGCCAGGGGATTATACACGTGGGTGACGGGCTCGCTGAAGCTAAGCGCGTCGACAGCGTCGCGCAGCGTAATCGCGGCATTTTCCAGTTGTTTGGCAATGGTCATGTGGGCAATGTGGTCGGGATGCGGTGGATGGCGATGTTGATTTTTTGCTGGGCGGGAACGCTCGGCGCCGAGAAACTTACCTCGATGGGCAGTGCCCCAGATTGGTCGCGCTTGGGCGAATATCAAGCCCAACTCACCGCCAGTGATTTTCGCTGGCTGCTGGAATCCCAGTACGCCCCCAACGGCGCGAACGAAGGCTGGGTCACCGTGGAGCGCGACCGCGCCCTCGTGCTCCGCTTTGAAGACGATGCCGAGCCCTACGAAATCGAATTCCGCGAATACGGCCGCCTCCCGGCCCCGCCGCCGCGCTATTGGCGCACGCGCGATGAGTGGCGCGCGACCAAGCCCGACGACGCCCTCCCCCTCGCCGGCCTGAAAGTTGCTCTCGACCCGGGGCACATCGGCGGAGAATTCGCCGCGATGGAATTCCGCAGTTGGAAAACTTCGGACGGCCCGCTCTTCCGCGAAGGCGAGTTCGTGCTCGAGGTTTCCAAGGTGCTCAAGCCGCAACTCGAAGCCCTTGGCGCGACGGTTTATTTAGTCCGCGAAACCAACGAACCCGTCACCACCGACACGCCCGAAAGCCTGCGCCCGCTGGCAGCCAAGCTCGTGACCGAGCGCGAGTTGACGCCTGGCTTGGAGCTCGACGTGAAGGACCGTGAGCTGAAGGAAAAGTCCCTCGCTCGTCTGTTGTTTTACCGGGTGAGCGAGATCAAGGCGCGCGCGCAGTTAGTCAACGAACAGTTCCAGCCCGACGTGACCCTCTGCCTCCATGTCGACGGCACAACGACGCCCGAAGACAAGGAGCTCGCCGACCAAGGTTACGCGCACTTCCTTGTCAACGGCGCCTACAGCGCGGACGAGCTGAGCTACGATGACCAACGCTACGCCATGATCGAGCGCCTGCTCAGCGGCACGTGGCAAGTCGAGCGCCCACTGGCCGATACAATGGCCGTTTGCTTTCGCGAAATATCGCCTCAGCCTCCCTTCACCTACACCGGCCCAAACGCCGTGCGCATCAACCCCAACCCCTACGTGTGGGCGCGCAATCTGATGGCGAACCGCCTTTACCAATGCCCAACCATTTTCCTCGAGCCCTTCGTCGCGAACGAAGTCGGCTTCTACTCAGACTACCAGGAAAACCCCGAGCAATTAGCGCAAACCTACGCCCGTGCGGTCGAACTCGCGCTAGTTCGTTTCTACGCCGCACCTTGACCTAACGCACCGCATGGCTAGCTTACTCACAATGCCTAAAAGACAAGCAGTAGATGTCCCGGCTCGCCTTGCAGACCTGGAGGACACATGACGAAGCTCATCCTCAGACGCCTGCTCGAAACCATCCCGGTGCTGTTGCTCCTGGCAACGATGGCGTTCTTCATGATGCGCGCGGCGCCCGGCTCTCCGTTTGACAAAGAGAAAGAAGTCGCCACGCACATTCGCGAGGCTTACGAGAAACAATACGGTCTCGACCAGCCGCTCATCGTGCAATACGGCCAGTTTATGGGCATCGCCCCGCGGCCCGATGGCGAAATCCGCGGCCTCCTACAGGGCGACCTCGGCGTCTCCACGACTTACACCGGCTGGGACGTGGATGAGCTTATGGGCCAGAAAATTCCCATTTCCCTCGAGCTCGGGCTCTACTCATTGATCATCGCGATCCTGATCGGCGTCAGCGCCGGCGTGATCGCGGCATGGCGTCCCCACACGTGGACTGATCACCTGCCGATGAGCCTCGCGATGCTTGGTATCTGCCTGCCCACGTTTGTCATCGGGCCGCTGCTCCTGCTGTATTTCGCGCTCGATCTGCAGTGGTTCAACGTGTCGGGCTGGGAGTTTGCCAGCGACCGCGTGTTGCCCTCGCTCACGCTGGGTCTGTTTTACGCGGCCTACCTTGCGCGCCTCACGCGCGGCAGCATGCTGGAGGTCCGCAACCAGGACTACATGCGCACGGCGCTCGCCAAGGGCGTCAGCGGCTGGCGCGTGTATGGCGTGCATGGCCTGCGCAACGGCATTTTACCGGTGGTGTCCTTCCTCGGGCCAGCGGCGGCTGGGCTGATCAGCGGCTCATTCGTCGTGGAAACCATTTTCCGCATCCCGGGCCTGGGCCGGTTTTTCGTCGAGGCCGCGATCAATCGCGACGCCATGCTCGTCATCGGCTGCGCGCTGTTTTACGCAACACTGCTGGTCGTGCTCAACATGCTCGCCGAAATCGTCCAAGCCGTGATGAACCCCAAACTCCGCTTCAGCTAGCAGCGTCCCGCTGCACCGTCGGATGCCTCGCATCCGGATTTGCCCATTGGGCAAATGGCTTATCTCTAAGAGGGCGTCTAAAAACTCTGATCGAGTCGGCGAGATGTATTCGAGAGGCAAAAGTTCGGCTTCTGAATCGAGGCGAAACCAGTTTCGTCGAGATGAAGAAATGATATTTTGACCTCGAAGACGCTCTCCAGCGAAGACCACTTGAGTTTTTAGACGCCCTCTTAGGTAGCGCAGGCGCGTCCCCGCGCCGCACCCCATGCTGACGGGTTCCAAACTATCATTTTGAGGTAGGGCGTCGCTTACATGCGAGCCACCACAGCTGCCTCTCAGTCGTAGCATAGGCGTCCCGCCTGTGCCCTAATCCATCTAACTGAACACAGGCGAGACGCCTGTGCTACTTAAATGCGCCCATCCAACGTGGCGGCTCGCTTCGCCTGCTATGAGCTTAGAGATAACATGAAGTTGCCGGGTCCAGCACTTGCTCAACCCGGCAACTTCATGTTATCTCTAGCAGCAGTACCTCAAGAAAACACGCCGTGAAGGCCGCCTGGTTCTCACGACGAAAAGCGCAAATCGTGTCGAGGTCCGGGTGTGTGTCGCCCGTGAGGTAAACTCTCGCCCCGTAGACCCAACGTTCTTGAAATGCTTTTTGGGGGTCTACGGGTCTTCGCGTGAAAATTAACCAGCTTCCTACAGCGCCTTGGCGTCGCGGAGGCGTTCGATCAGCTCTACGGCCGCCTTGGAGCGGTTGAGGATGTAGAGGTGGACTCCGGGAGCCCCGTGGTCGAGGAGCTCGCGAATTTGCTGGAAGGCCCAGTCCACGCCGACTGCTTCCGAGGCCGAGGCGTCGTCCTTGACCAGCTCCAGCTTGCCGAGGAGTTCACGCGGCACGCTCGAGCCACAGAAGTTGCAAAAGCGCTGCACCTGGTCGAACGACATGGCTGCCATGATGCCTGGCAGAACCGGGATCTCGATGCCGCGCTCGCGGCAAGACTTCACGAAGTCGTGGTAAAGCGCATTGCGGAAGAAGAGCTGCGTGGTGATGAAGTCCGCGCCCGCATCGACCTTGATCTTCAGGTTGGCGAGGTCGGTTTCCATGTCTGGCGCCTCCGGATGCTTCTCCGGGTAGCCGCCAACGCCGAGGCAAAAGCTTGGAAAGCGCTCCTTGATGAAGGCCACGAGGTCCGAGGCATAGGCGAGGCCGTCCGGGTGCGGCTCAAAGCTGTCCTGGCCCTTGGGCGGATCACCGCGTAGGGTCATGATGTTGTGGAAGTTGCTCTTTTGGAAGCGCTCCAGAATCGCCGCCAGTTCGTCCTTGGAGTGGCCGACGCAGGTCAGGTGCGGCATCACCTCGAAGTTGAACAGGTCGCGCAGCAGCTCGCCGTATTCGATGGTGCGCTCACGGCTGGAGCCGCCGGCCCCATAGGTGATCGACACGAAGTCCGGCTGGTAGGCCTTCAGCGCGTTGGCGGTGCGCAGGATCTGCCGCGCACCCTCTTCAGTCTTGGGCGGGAAAAACTCTACCGAGAACACTTTGTGCCCGTCGGCCATCTTGGAAATAATTCTACGAGGCATAACGCATCAATTTATTTCGATATGTTGATGGGAGTTTTCTTTCCGTCAATCCCTAATCCTCAGAATCACGAGAGATGTTCTAAACGATGCGCCTAACAACAGGCATTTTCATGATCACGTAAGTCAGAACCCCACTGATCAAAAAAGTAACTAGAGTGCGTAATACGATGAAATTCGAGCTATACAGTTCACGCATGAGCTCAATCCGGAGCAATTGCGTCATCACCAGCGGATGGCAGAGATAAATCCCCAGCGTCAGTGAAGCCAAGAATTGAAGCATCTTGCCCGACTTCTTGGAGTTCAAAGTGTATCGAAACAGATAGAAGGTGGCACAAGCGATGATTACAACAAAAGGATTGTAGTAGCCAAACAGCATCGTTTGCGTCCCCATCTCGGATTTAGCCCAGTAGTTGCCCCAAACGACCACCCCGTATCCAACCAACAGGCATACAAGAGCAACATTGCGGTAGCGAATGTGCAGTGGAGCACGATTCAGCAATGCTCCAAGCGCAATATATCCCAAGGCATCCTGGAAAAAGCTGAGTCGGAAATTAGGCTCCACGGGGATATCAAAAACCTGCTTGCTGACATTATTGGCGGTTGGAAACACCGAGCAGAACAAATACCAAAGAGCCGTAAAAAGGACGAGCAACCGAACTCCGGGAAAGTCGCTACCACTCAGCAATCGCGACATAAATGGAATACAAATATAGGCCCCAAAGAGCGCATACATATACCATAAATGGTAATGTTCTTCTCGTAATAGCGACATGAAGATGGAGGAAAAGACATCATTTGGGTTAAACTCCGGATAGGTCCGACTACCAATGTAAATCAGTGACCATGCAAGCGTAGGGATGATGATCCTTTGGAGCCGTTTTTTGTAAAATGTGAGCGGTTCGATGTCTTTTTTTAACAAGAGCGCCCCGGAAATCATAAAAAACAGAGGGACGCAAATCGTGGCAAATGACTCTAAGTAATCTGCGTGTAGCCAAGTCCCCAGCGAAACAGTGTTCATTTTGTGGAAACAGGCAGAATTATGCACCATCACCACGAGAAACGCGGAAAGAACGCGCAACACGTCTAGGTAAGCATAATTTCCACGAACAGTTTCTTTCACTCCCTCACAGCTAAATGACGCACTCACATGATCAAATATAACACAGTAATGTAAGCCATGTATCTGATTAACTTATAATTCCAAGAATCATCCCTTATGTTTTTGTTATTTTTTAAGGTATAAGCCTCACCCCTCTGATTCTGAAGAAGATAACTCCCAAACGGTCACTCAGCAGGTCTAGGAGACTCAGGCGCTAGGCGCGGAGGGGGGCCAGGGGGGGGTAAAACGACCGCCCAAACAAACTATCAAAGAACAGGCAACCACGCCGCCGCCGAAAACCACGGCGCAGTGGGACGACGCCCCGTTGTGTCGGGCGTCCAAACGTCCATGCGCGGAAGTGCAAGCTGGCATAATCGGGCGTGAGATTGCGCGGAAAACCGCATGAACGCCTCCAAGCGTCGCCGGCCGCAAAGCTGTCACCAGTGCGGGGGCGAATGAGCTCGGTCAACGGCGACAACGTCACGCGCGAACGAATGCATTCGCGGACACATCGACTCGACTAACCGCCGGCTAAGGCGGGTGGCCAAGGGCTGAATTGGGAGAATTTTTCACGGTGGTGGATGGTTAGGATTAACTGAACTTCCAATCATGCACAAAGGCCGCAGCGCGTCCATCATTTAGTGAACATATTTAAATGCTTAATTTTATACTACCAACTAAGCCAGAATAGCGAATCACCCTGCTTGGTCCGCTGCTTCCCGAGCCTACGCCACCACAAGCCGATTGCGCATGAAGTAGGCGCGGACGCCGCGATTGAACAGTTTGCACGACACCACGCCGAGAACAATGGGGACGGCCCCGCTGGCCACCATGCAGGCTGACAGTAATTGATTATCTGGATCGCATGTTTCGCGGATGTAGGGGTAGCGTGGACTGATTGAATCATTCTCGTTCCAAGCTTGGCCAGCGGGGACGCTGGCCGCTACCTTAATATGACGGATTTGGACCGTGAGGCGACGAGGCGGCTAGCCTGTAAGCGTCGCCCTACATTACTTAGAGGGCGTCTAAAAACTCAAGTGGTCTTCGCCGGAGAGCGTCTTCGAGGTCAAAATATCATTTCTTCATCTCGACGAAACTGGTTTCGCCTCGATTCAGAAGCCGAAATTTTGCCTCTCGAATACATCTCGCCGACTCGATCAGACTTTTTAGACGCCCTCTTAGAGGCTACCTAAAAAAAACGGCGCCCTGAGCGGACGCCGTTGCTGAATTCGTTCTGCTGGCCATTTGCCCAATGGGCAAATCGATGGGTGCAGGGATTCGACAAGCTCACCCCAGGCCGGCACGCTGCCCGGATGCGAAGCATCCGACGGTCCAGCGGGACGCTGGATGGCTAGAGGCGGACGAGGAGGTCTTTGGCGTCGACCTGGTCGCCGGTCTTGACGGTGACTTCCTGCGCGACGCCGTCGCATGGCGCGTAAACCGTGCTCTGCATCTTCATGGCTTCGAGGACCACGAGCTTGTCGCCCTTCTTGACCTTGTTGCCCACGCTGACGGCCACGCTGCTGACCATGGCCGGGATCGGCGAGCCGACCTGCTTTTCGTCGCCGGCGTCGGCTTGCGCGCGCTTCTGGGTTTCGGAGGCAATGGACTTGTCGCGGATGACGGTTTCGCGGGCGCGTCCGTTCATCTCGAAGGTGAGCGTGCGGTTGCCGTCGGCATTGGCGTCACCCACGTGAATGAGCTTCACAATGAGCGTCTTGCCCTCTTCGATCTCAACGGAAATTTCCTCGCCGGGCTTGAGCCCGTAGAAGAAGGCCGGCGTTGGGAGCACGCGAGCGTGGCCGTTTTCCTTCACGAAATCGACGAGCTGCTTGTAGACGTCGGGATACATCAGGTAGCTGTAAAGGTCGTCCGTGTTGGCTTCGCGGCCACGCATTTTGGTGACCTTGGCCATCGTCTCGTCGAGGTCGATCTTCTCGGCGTAGCTGCCGGGGCGTCCCTTGCGCGGCTTGTTGTCGCCGAGGACGGTCTTGACGACCTTTTTCGGGAACCCGCCCTTGGGCTGTCCGAGGCCGCCGCCAAGCATGTCGATGACCGATGCGGGGAACGGCTGGCTGCCGGGCTCGAGGTTCACGAGGTCCCTTGGCTCAATGCCGCGGGTGAGCAGGAAGATGGCCATGTCGCCGACCACCTTGGAGCTCGGCGTGACCTTGACGATGTCGCCAAAGAGTTCGTTGACCTCCTCGTAGTAGCGGAC
This sequence comes from Cerasicoccus maritimus, assembly GCA_031296935.1. GTDB lineage: Bacteria > Verrucomicrobiota > Verrucomicrobiia > Opitutales > Cerasicoccaceae > Cerasicoccus > Cerasicoccus maritimus. Next base: position 102,864 of record JAVDPD010000002.1, on the reverse strand, counting down.
CACTTCGGGCCAGCGGGCGCCCAGGCCGAGGGCCGAGGCCTGCTCGCGCAGGTTGGTGTATTGGCCGCCGGGCATTTCGTGCTCGTAAACTTCGGCGCTGCCGAACTTGGGCGAGGTGTCGAAGGGGCCGTAGTATTGGCGGACGGCTTCCCAGTAAATCGAGAGCTCGTTGAGGAATTTTTGGTCGAGTTTGGTATCGCGCTTCGAACCGGCGAGCGCATAGACGATCGAGTTCAGGTTGGGCTGCGCGGTGAGGCCGGAGAGCGACGAAATCGCGAGGTCGACGACGTCGACGCCAGCTTCGGCGGCCTTGATGATCGAGGCGCTGGCGATGCCGCTGGAGTCGTGCGTGTGGAAATGGATCGGCGTGCCGACTTCCTGCTTCAGCGTCTTGACGAGCTTCTCCGCAGCGAGCGGATGACAGAGGCCGGACATGTCCTTGATCGCAATGATGTGCGCGCCCATTTTCTCCAGTTCCTTCGCGAGATCGACGTAGTATTTGAGGTCATACTTGTCGCGCTTGGCGTCGAGAATGTTGCCGGTGTAGCAGAGGGTGCCTTCGCAAACGCCGTGGGTCTGGCCCGCGACGGTTTCCATGGCGACCTTCAGGTTCGGCAAATAATTCAGCGAGTCGAAGATGCGGAAGATGTCCATGCCCGCCTCGGCCGAGTGCTTGATGAAGCCCTTAATGACGTTGTCCGGGTAGGCGGCGTAGCCCACGGCGTTGGAGCCGCGGAAGAGCATTTGGAAACAGATGTTGGGGATCTTTTCGCGGAGCGCGCGCAGGCGCTTGAACGGGCCTTCCTTGAGGAAGCGCATCGAGGTGTCGAACGTCGCCCCACCCCACATTTCCATCGAGTAAAGCTCGGGCGCGCGGTGGGCCATCGCGCCGGCGACCTGCATCATGTCGTAGGTGCGCATGCGGGCGGCGAGCAGGCTCTGGTGCGCGTCGCGGAAGGTGGTGTCGGTGATCAGCAGCTGCTTTTGCTTGGTGGTCCACTCGGCAAACTTCGTGGCGCCGTGCTTGAGCAGGTAGTCGCGCGTGCCCTTGGGGATCGCCTCCTTGTGGTTGTATTCGGGGATGATGACGGGCAGCTCCATCTTCGGCACGGGGCGGCCTTTGACCTGGTCGTTGCCATTGACAATCGTCTCGCCGAGGAACTTGAGGAGCTTCGTTGCGCGGTCCTTGCGCTGCTTGAATTTAAAGAGCTCGGGCGAGGTGTCGATCATCGTGGTCGTCGCCATGCCGGAAACGAAGTCCGGGTGGTTGACGACGTTTTCGATGAACGGGATGTTCGTCTTCACGCCGCGGATCCGCATTTCCTGCAAGGCGCGGATCATGCGGTGGCAGGCAATGTCGAAGCTCGAGGCGGACGCCGTCAGCTTGACGAGCAGCGAGTCGTAGAACGGCGTGATGACGGAACCGGTGTCGCCCATCGCGCCATCCAAGCGGATGCCAAAACCGGCCGCCGAGCGGTAGTTGACGATCTTGCCGTAGTCGGGCGCGAAATTCTTTTCCGGGTCCTCGGTCGTGATGCGGGCCTGCATGGCAAAGCCGTTGCGCGGCACGTCTTCCTGCTTGGGCAGCGCGAGCTCGGGGTCGGTCAATTTTTTGCCCTGCGCAATGAGGATCTGCGAGCGGACAATGTCGATGCCGGTGATAACTTCCGTGACGGTGTGCTCCACCTGCACGCGGGGGTTCATTTCGATGAAGAACCACTCGTCGGTGTCGAGGTCGTAGAGGAACTCGACGGTGCCGGCGTTTTCGTAATTCACGGCCTTGGCGACCTTGACCGCGGCGTCGCACAGCGCGATGCGGGTGTCGTCGGGCAGGTTGATCGACGGGGCGACTTCGACCACCTTCTGGTGGCGGCGCTGCACCGAGCAATCGCGCTCATGCAGATGCATCACGTTGCCATGCTTGTCGCCAAGGATCTGCACTTCGATGTGCTTGGCGCGGCCGACGTAGCGCTCCAGGAACACTGCGGGATTGCCAAACGCGGTCTGCGCCTCGCTCTGCGCTTCGAGCAGCAGGTGTTCGAGGTCGGCCTCTTTTTTGACGACGCGCATGCCGCGGCCACCGCCGCCGAACGCCGCCTTGATGATCAGCGGGAAGCCAACCTTCTTCGCAGCGGCCTTGGCCTTCTTGGGGTCCTTGATCGGATCCTTCGTGCCAGGGAGCGTGGGCACCTCGGCGAGCTCCGCGATTTTGCGGGCCTCGGTTTTGTCACCCATGCGCTCAAGCATCTCGGGCTGTGGTCCCACGAAGACCAAGCCGTTGTCAGCGCAAGCGCGGGCAAAGTGGGCGTTTTCCGAAAGGAAACCATAACCCGGGTGAATGTATTTTACGCCCTTCTCTTTAGCCAAGGCGACGATGCTCTCAATATCAAGATAGGCGGCAACGGGGCCTTTGCCGACGCCTACTTTATAAGATTCATCTGCCTTGAAACGATGGACGCCGAAACGGTCCTCATCCGCATAAACTGCGACGGTGCGCAAACCCAACTCAGTGGCGCTACGGAAGATACGGACAGCAATTTCAGAACGATTGGCGGCAAGCAACTTATCCATGTCGTAGAAGAACTAATAGCAAACCATTAAGTCAAGGCTTACCGAATCTTAACACGCCAGCGCTACCAATATGGGACCACAGAAGCCCACTACTAAAGGAGTTACAGCCCTATAAAACGTTAGGAAGCGATCTGCGACCTTCTGCTTTAAATCATGTCTGCGCAGATGAAACATGTGCTTGCAGCAGATCAATCAATACTTCAAATCGCCTTTCACTACCGGCGACTGCAACTGCATGGTCTCCCACATATTAGATTCCACTGAGTCCTTGGCCGCCTCCTTGTCCAAACTGTTGTTGATGTATTCCGCATCAACAAAAGGTCGAGCGACGGCTAATTATCTGACAGCACCATTACAACACCTACAATTAATTTTTCACCAGTCCTCACACCTGACAAAAACCTGACAATATACTTACAAAAAGAACGCTGAAATATCTGCGAAATTGCGTAGATTGCCAATTATGAGCGCTTCGATTAACCTTAACAAACCTCGGATGACGAAAAAGCTAATCACGCTCGCCTGCCTGCTGCTGCTGGGAGCCTCGACGCTGTCGGCCTCGATCATTTTCAAATCCAAGGAAGACATGGTGGCGGACGCCGAGCTGATCGCCATCGTCGACATTCAGGAGCTCGTCAGCACCGACCGCAGCAAGGGAGTCGCCGACTTGATTGCGCGCGGCTAACCACCACCAAGCAGCTCATCGCGGGAGAGCCAATCGATGAGCCAGTAGATTTCGACAATCGCATCCCGATTTCCGCGGGCTCAATCGGCGGCAGTTATGTCTTGGTCGGCAAGACCGGGCTTCCGCTCGGGCAAGTATTTCGCGGACAAGGCAAGGTTGTCATCCCCCCAGCCAAGAGCCACAAGCAGTCGTCTGCGAGGATTCTTGAGCTTCACACCGTAAATGGCCGACAGTTTCCCAAGCCGCTGGAGCTACCGATTTGGGACAGCACAGAGCTGCCAACCGACGTGCTGCTGGACCTCGAACTGATGGAAGGTGGAAGCTTCTCTTTAGAATACACCCTCAACACATCATCGGAAGACGCCAGCAATGATCTGGGCAAGCAGGTCTTCCACACCGGCATTAACGTGGTTAGAGAGCTGCCTCAACGTTGAGTCCGGCGGCGGTAGGCCATCAGCGCTACGCCGACACCCAAGAGCAGCGCGTAAGTCGAAGGCTCGGGGATCGTGGCTGGCACCACACTGGCCCAATCCGTACCAACGCGAAACTCGTCAACCGACCAATCACTCGGCAAAGAGCTGGAGCCCGACGACGCAATTTCAAAGGTATCCCAAACGGCGTCACTCTGGTAACTGGCTTCACTCAAGGAGACCGCCGGCTCGGCACCTCCAAAACTCGAGCTGGAAGGATCGATCCACAACTTAACCTCACCATCGCCACTTGAAGCGCCGCGCGTGTAGGCGCCAACGACCAAGTGCGTCTCGCCAAACGCATACACTTCCGGGCCCGTGACCGCGTCCGTATGCCCCCAACCGCGGTTGCGGTTATCAACCGAAAAGCCGAATGTGTTACTGCCTGAAGTACTGGAGCCCATGCCCACAGAAACCGCACTGCCATTGGGGTCAGCGGCGTCGTAGAGCCGGAACACCACGTTAAACTGGCTGCCAAAGTCAGCAACCGAATCGATCTGCATCAAGAGTGAGAAATAAACCGTCTCGCCCACCGCGAGGTCAGTCGCCGCAAATGAGTGAAGGTAATCCGCAGTCTTGTTCTGCAATGCCATTTGATTGCCAGTCGAAGCGGCGTAGTCCGGGAAAGACAATGAGCCAGCTTCTACCGACGCGTGATCCGAATCGCCATCGCTCACCCAACCTGCGGGTTCGCTGCTGCTAACGGGGTAATCAAAGCCATCATATTCAATCAGAGTAGCCTGAACAGAGGCGGTGGATAGAAGACAGAGTATGGGGTAAGTTAATCTCATGAACTCTGCAGGATGCACCTATATCGTGTTTGGTCAAGCGTTAGATTTTGTTGAATTTTTACCCTATTTATTCCCAAATTCCGTGTTAAAGGACGCAGCGAGCGGCGACAATGGACGGCACTTTGCCTCCCAGCGACTCTGGCTGAGACAGCGCGTCTCACTAATTTTTGCAACGCGACGTTTGACACCGCACGGCTTTCCACTCTATAGCCGCAGCTGCTTTATAATATTCAACGCACAAACACGTGAGCTATAAACTCTTCATTCCAGGACCGATCGCTGTTTCGGAAAAAACCTATCAAGCCATGACCCAGTGGGTGATGGGCCACCGAAGCAAGGATTTCGTCAACCTCTTTCAAGCCGTCCAGCCGAAGCTCCAGGAGCTGATGTACACGCAGGACCCGGTTTACCTGAGCACCTCCTCCGCCTGGGGCGTGATGGAAGGCTCGATTCGCAACGTCACGAAGAAGGGCGTGCTCAACTGTATGTCCGGCGCTTTCTCCGACAAATGGAACGACGTTGCCCAGCGTTGCAGCCTCCCCTGCGGAAAGCTTCAGTATGATTGGGGCACCCCGATCGACCCGGAAGACGTTCGCCGCGAGCTGTCCACCGGCAAATACGACGCGATCACCTTCATCCACAACGAGACCTCCACCGGCACCATGAACCCGCTCGAAGGCATCATGGAAGTCCTCCGCGAGTTCCCGGATGTGATCTCCATCACCGACACCGTCAGCTCCTTCAGCGCCCTGCCGATCAAGAAGGACGAGCTCGGCATCGACGTGCTGCTGACCGGCACCCAGAAGGCCCTGGCTTGCCCTCCCGGCCTCGCCCTGCTGTCCGTCTCCGAACGCGCACTCAAGCGCGCCGAGGAAGTCGAAGGCCGCGGTTACTACTTTGACTTCATCGAGTTCCAAAAGAACTACGAGAAGGGCATGACCCCGTCCACGCCGGTCATCCCGCTGATTTACGCGCTGCAAAGCAAGCTCGAGGACATCTTCGAAGAAGGCCTCGAAAACCGCTATGCTCGCCACGAGCGCCTGAACAACCTCGTCCGCGCCTGGGGCTCCAAGCACGGCATCGAGTTGCTTCCGCCGGCGGAATTCGGCTCCAAGACCCTGTGCTGCTTTAAGAACGAGATCGGCATCGACCTCGAAGGCCTGCGCAAGGAACTGAAGGCCAAGTACAGCTGCGACATCGACGGCGGCTACGGCAAGGTGAAGGGCAAGACCTTCCGCATCTCCAACATGGGTGACGAAACCGACGAAACCATCACCCAACTCCTAGAGCAGCTCGACGACCTCCTCCCGCAGTTCCTGCCCAAGTAAACAAGGAACTAACCAAACAAGCGAAGGTTCAAACAGGAAGATCGAGAAGAACGGGAAGTTGATGCATCCAAATTACGTAAAGGCAGATGAGCTAACCAAACCGGTTATTGATTCCGCCTTTCGGGTGCATCGACACTTCGGTCCCGGTCTTCTGGAACCTATCTATCAAAAAGCTCTCAATCGGGATTTAACGCTCGAAGGCATAGCGTCCAAACGCGAAGTCAAGGTGCCGATTGAATACCGTGGAGAAGTTTTTGATGAATACATTCGAGCAGACATTTTTGTTGAAGAATGTCTCTTGGTGGAACTTAAGGTCGTTGAAAAAATCAGTCCGGCCCACATTGCCCAGACACTTAGCTACATGCGTTTGCTCGATGCGCCGATTGGACTCATCCTTAACTTTTACGAACCTTATTTAAAGAACGGCATTCGCCGGTTAACCTTACCAGGAGCGGATAACTGAGCTTCCCGTTCTTCCCGATCTTCCTGTTTAAAACAGCGCCCTGTCAGAAATATATTACATGAAAACTTTAGTTATTGCCGAGAAACCATCCGTGGCGGGCGACCTGGCCCGCGTGTTGGGGAAGATCCCGAAAAAGGGCGATTTTTACGAAAACGACGAATACGTGATCAGCTCGGCCGTCGGCCACCTCGTGGAGCTCTACATGCCCGAGGATATCAGCAAGGACCTCAAGCGCTGGACCATCAAGACGCTGCCCATCGTCCCGGACAAGTTTAAGCTCAAGCCGATCGACAAGACCAAGCAGAAGTTTCAAGAGCTGAAAAAGCTCATTGCCCGCAAAGACGTGGGCGCCGTCATCAACGCCTGTGACGCCGGGCGCGAGGGTGAGCTCATCTTTACCTACATCCTCGAACTCGCCAAAAACAAGAAGCCCGTCAAGCGCCTGTGGATGTCGTCCATGACCCCGGACGCCATTAAATCCGCGTTCGCCAACCTCCGCGACGACGCCGAGATGCAGCCGCTGCAAGACGCCGCGCGCTCGCGCTCCGAGGCAGACTGGCTGATCGGCATCAACGGCACCCGCGGCGCCACCATCGTGTTTGGTCGCCGGGGCGGACGCGCCGCCACCGTTGGCCGCGTGCAGACCCCCACCCTCTCGCTCATCTATCAGCGCGAGTTGGAAATCCGCAACTTCAAGCCCCGTGACTACTGGCGCATTACCGCAGATTTCGGCGTAGCCGCCGGCCAATACTCCGGCCTCTATCAGAAGCCCAATTTCAAGAAAGGCGACGACGAGCACGACCGCGCTGACCGCATTTGGAACAAGACCGACGCCGAAGCCATCGTGCAGGCCGTGATGGCCGCAGGTGAAGCCAACGTCACCGAAGAGAAGAAGCGCTCCAAGCAATCCGCTCCGCGCCTTTACGACCTGACCAGCCTCCAGCGCGAGGCCAACAGCCGCTTCGGCCTGGCCGCCGGCCACACGCTGAACATTGCGCAGGCCCTCTACGAAAAGCACAAGATGATCACCTATCCGCGAACTGACTCGCGGGCGCTGCCGGAAGACTACGGTCCCACGGTGAGAAATACCTTGGCCAACCTCGATGAGCCCTACGCGATCCACGCCGAGAAGGTACTCGCCAACGACTGGGTCCACACTGGCAACAAGCGCATCTTTAACAACAAGCAGGTCAGCGATCACTTTGCGATCATCCCGACCGACGCCAAGCCCAAGAAGCTCGGCGACCTCGAAGCCAAAGTCTTCGACATGATTGCGCGCCGCACGATCGCCGTGTTCTTCCCCTCGGCGGAGTTCGACGTCACCACGCGCACCAGCGAGATTGCGGGCCACTCCTTCAAGACCGAGGGTAAGGTGCTCGCCGTTGGCGGCTGGATGGATGTTTACGGCAAGGGTGGCATCGGCGAAGACACGCTAACTCCGTTGACCGATCCAGACTTTGCCCGCAGTGGGCAACCCAAGGTCGCCATTGCCGATCGCCAGGAAGCTCACCTCGAAGAAGATCAGACCAAGCCCCCGCCCCGCTATTCGGAAGCCACGCTGCTCTCTGCAATGGAAAGCGCCGGCAAGCTGCTCGACGACGAAGAGCTGGCCGAAGCGATGAAGGAAAAGGGTCTCGGCACGCCAGCTACCCGCGCGGCCACCATTGACCACCTTGCGCACGAACGCTACATGGAGCGCCAGGGCCGCGAACTCGTCCCGACACAAAAGGCCGAGAGCCTCATGCAGTTCCTCAAGCAATTCGACATTGAGCAGCTCACCTCCCCCGCCATGACTGGCGAATGGGAGCACAAGCTGCGCCTCGTCGAAGAAGGCGGGCTCTCCCGCGACGCCTTCATGAAGGGCATCATCGACTCCACGCAGGACATGGTGGACAAGCTCAACAACCCGCCGCCCCCCGAGAAGACCAGCCTGGTTTCGCCGACCAACAACGAACCGCTCATGGAAGACCACCGCGCGTGGTTCTCCCAGGACAAGGTGGAAATCCGCGGTCGTGAGTACCCGGTGCTGCAAGTCAACAAGGTCATCGGCAACCGCAAGCTTTCCCTTGAAGAAGTCCAGGAGCTGATTACCAAGCGCGAGATCGGCCCCGTCGACGGCTTCTCCTCGAAGACCGGCAAAACCTTCTCGGCCATCCTCAAGTTGACCGCAAAGGAAAACGGCACACACCGCGTGGAGCTCGACTTCGGCAACAACGGCGAAGAAGCGCTCGATGAAAGCGTGGACCTCAGCCAGTATCCGCAGGTTGGCGTCTCGCCGGTGGACGGCAGCCCCGTCCGCGAAACGCCCAACGCCTACGTCTCCGAAGGTCGCGACCCCGACGGCAAACCCGCCTTCCGCTTGAGCCGTAACATGCTGAGCAAGACCTTGCCTCCCGAGGAAGTGAAGAAGCTGTTGGCCGAGAAAAAGACCGGCCTCATCAAGGGCTTCAAGTCCAACCGCACGGGTCGTTTGTTCGACGCCCACCTTCTGCTCAAGGACGACGGCAAGATTGGTTTTGAGTTTCCCCCCCGGCCCCCGAAGAAAAAAGCAGCTAAAAAGGCTGCCAAAAAGGCCGCTAAAAAAGAGGGATGAACGAATTAAAGCTACCGGAGGGAGAAACTGCGGCGTATATCTTTGATTGCGACGGAACGCTGGCCGACACGATGCCGCTGCACTATCGGGCGTGGAAATACGCCTTTGAGAAAAACGGCGCCAAGTTCGACTTCACCTGGGAGCTTTTTTATTCGATGGCCGGTGTCGGCATGCACGACACCGTCTATCAGTTCAACGAGCGCTTTAATGACAACCTCGACGCCGATGTGGTCGTCGAGGACAACAACGACTACTTCAGCCGCGAGCACCAGCACGTGGAGCTGATTCACCCAGTCGCGGAAATCGCGCGCGAGCTCAAGGCCGAGGGCTATCCGCTCGCAGTGGCCTCCGGCGGCGATCCACGCCACGTTTATGGCACGCTGAAGTATTGCGGGATCGAGGATTTATTCGAAGTCGTCGTAACCAAGGCGGACGTGGTCAACAGCAAGCCCGCGCCCGATGGCTTCCTGAAGGCCGCGGAGCTACTCGGCGTTGACCCGACGAAATGCGTCGTCTTCGAAGACAGCAAGCTGGGCCTTCAAGCCGCCGAAGCCGCCGGCATGCGCTGGGTCTATATCGACCCCGAAACCTACTCAGCCGGCGCCGGCATCTAACCCAGCCTCCGGCTGGCCCGTCGGATGCGCTGCATCCGGATTTGCGTATTGCGCAAATGGCTGATCCAATTGCCTTGCTTGCTCTACGAGTTATCGAGCTGAAAGAGGCTCGGTAAAAGACCGTGATTGAAGCGCCATTTCTCAATGGTAAATTCGCTATTCACTTCGATCGCGGATTTTTCGTGAACCAAAATTTGAGAAGGTGCGTAAAAGCCGCCCTGCCGCTGGTAATCTGAAAAGGCGACTTCGATTTGTATCGTCTGATCGTTTTCATCGAGCCCTTCCATCGTCCGATAGCGTTCTACTAGTTGGTCGATATCAATGAAGTGCTCAATCGTGTAAGGTGCATGAGCCTCGTTAACAATCACATGGCACATCATACCGTGCATCGAGCGTTTACCCTCGTAGCGCAGCGCTTCCTCGTTTTCCGCATACTGCCACAATGGCATGCTGGGGATCGACGCCATCAAGAGGGAAATATTCTGCGCCACGGTCATCTCCCGGTCCATTTCGCGGTTCTTTGTAAAATCCTTGGCCTGCAAAGCGCCGCTGGCACCATTGAAAATCGTTGTGATCTTCATTTCCTCGATGGTTAATACCTGCCTTACCTGATTGGGTGCCTTGACGAATAGATTCAACAAGTATTCACGACTGGAGGTCTTTAGCGTTCCTTCCAGCGAATACGTTCGCGCCTTGTCCCAACCCGTTGCTTGCGCGTTACCGGTGAGGATTTCCTCGACCATCGAGGCCGGATCGTCAATGCGCTTCAAAGCGGCGCTTTTGAGTTCCTGAAAAGAATCGCGCAATGGCGCTGCCTCAATCCCCGACAATGGGCCCTCTTCCTCAGTCTTTCCTTCCTGCTCAGGCGTTTGCTCAGCCATTTGGGCAGGCTGCTGCGCCCGTGAACTCAGCACCAGATAAAGTGGGATGCTACCCGCTAAAACCAGGACTAGACTCACAAAACAAAAACCGATCCAGAAGGACTTCTTGTCGACGCGAATCCCATTGAGCAATTGGTAATCCTTTGACTTGCTAGAGCGCGGGCGCGACTTTTGCTCACTACCGGCAATCACTGGTTTAGCCGCAGTCTGAATCACCTCATCCCTAATCAAATTACGCCCCTTGCGTGGCGCTTCATTGGGGTCCACTTCACCGGGCTTGCGTCGTGGGGGACGTGGTGGTGGGCCCATGGGAGTCCCCGGTGGAGGTCGCATGCCTGGGGGGAAGGGCGGCATAGGGCCTCCACCTGATGGTGGATGAGGTGGACCATTGGGGAATCGAGGATCCATACTGCTGATAATCCAATACCGAGAAGATCAGTATTTCAACTGTAGATTATGCTGACTTTCTTTTGTTTTGAGTCTCGCACTGTGGGGACTTTTTTCCGCATTATTCATCAACCATGCCTGCAAGTCACAGCCTGAACCGTCGACGCATCGTTGCCTGCGTCTGGGATTTTGATAAAACGCTCATCCCCGGCTACATGCAAGAGCCGCTCTTTCGCCGCTACAAAGTGGACGGCAAGCAGTTCTGGAAAGAGGTCAACGAGCTGCCGAAAATATACGGCGATCGTGGTGTCCACGTCTCCCCGGATACCGTTTACCTGAACCACCTGCTCAGCTACATTAAGAACGGCCCACTCAAAGGCCTGCGCAACAGCATTTTGCGCGAGCTAGGCGCCGAACTGCCCTTTTACCCGGGCTTGCCCGACTTTTTCAAGGAGCTAACCGAGTTCACCAAATCCGAAGCTGCCTATCGCAAGCACGACATCCAGCTGGAGCACTACATCATCAGCACTGGCCTTGCCGAAATGATACGTGGCAGCAAAATCGCACCCGAAGTCGATGGTGTCTTTGGCTGTGAGTTCATTGAGGCACCCCTGGCGCCCTACTATCTCAAGCAAAACGAACTGGAGATCCCGATGGACTTCGAGATCAGCCAAATCGGCGTCATGGTCGATAACACCATCAAGACACGCTACATATTTGAGATCAATAAGGGCTCCAACAAAAACCCGGACATCTCCGTAAACGCCAAGATGCTGCCCGAAGATCGCCGCGTGCCGATGGAAAACATGATCTACATCGCCGACGGCCCCAGTGACGTGCCCGTCTTTTCAGTGGTCCGACGCAATGGGGGCAAGACCTTCGCCGTTTACGATCCCGAGCGCGAAAGTGAATTCCTGCAAAACGACCAGCTCCTGCAAGACGGCCGCGTAGACAGCTATGGCCCAGCCGACTACACCCAAACCTCGCAGACCCACCGCTGGCTCAAGATGCAAGTGCGCCGCATTTGCGACCGCCTTGTTGAAGAAGGCGAAGCCGCGCTCGCGCTCCGCGTTAAAAAGCCGCCTCAGCACCTCCACCCCCCGGAGAGGCCCGCCACCAACCTCCCACCGGAAGACGAGCAAAAAGAGCTGTTCGAATAGAGGAAAACTACTCAACTCGCGGCACAAGCCACATGGCCTGATAAGGCGCAAGTTTAATGCCGCGTGAGCCGTCGCTGTGGGTCTTGCCCGACAGGATGTCGTAGAATTTCTTCGCCTTCTTGAGCAGCTCGGTGTCCTTCGGGTTGACCACGGTTTGCTCCTCGTCGGAGAAATTAAACACACAGAACACCGTCTGGTTTTTACGCGGCGAAGTGCGCTCCAAGGCAAATAAATTTGGGCCTGCATCGATGATCTTCTGATCGCCGTCCGGGTGGAAGGCCGGGTAGTTCGTGCGGCGGCGCAGCATCTGTAGATATTTGCGGAACACCTTGCCCTGCTTGCGCGACTTGTCGCCCAGCAGATCCATCAGCTCCTGCTCGTCGTATTTGCGGCGGTTAATCGTGCGCGGAGCGCCCGTCTGCTCGACACCTTCGTGGTAATTTGGCGTCGCCACCAAGCTATGGAAATAAACTGCCGGCACGCCCTTGAAAGCCAACGCCACAGCCTGAGAACACAGGAAGCGCGCGGCGCCCGTGCCATCGGAATCATGACGCCCGGACAGCGCTGAGAAATACGTAATGTTTAGCTCGTAGGGGCTCTGCGAACCGTCGGGCAGCGTCCGCTTGGATACATGCGCCCCGCTCTGCTCCACAGAGTGGATCAGCTTATCGAATTCCTTTTGTGGGAGCAGCCCCTGTAGCGGTCGCACGCCCACACCATCGTGCGACGCAGTGAAGTTGAAGAACGTGCCCTCGCCTGGATCCGGGAACTCAAGTTTCTTCGCCCACTTCGTCAGGTATTTGCTGCTATTGGTCAGCAGCGCGTGTAGAAGCAGCGGCGGCAGGCTAAAGTTGTAAACCATGTGCGCCTCGTCATTTCGACCGAAGTAGCTGACGTTTTCATCATGCGGTACATTCGTCTCGGTAATGATTAACACCTCTGGCGCCACGAGCTCGCAGAAGTCACGCATGAGCTTGATGATCTCGTGCGTTTGAGGCAGGTGCAGGCAATCGGTCCCCACCTCTTTCCACATGAAGGCGCAGGCGTCGAGGCGAACCGTCGTTGCGCCGTGGCTGATGTAGACCATGAGGATGTCCAGGAACTCAAACAGCAGATCAGGATTCTTCCAATTCAGGTCGACTTGATCCGCGCTGAAAGTCGTCCAAACATAGGCGTCGCCATCGCGGGTAGTGGTCTTCGTCAGCAGTGGCGACGTGCGCGGGCGCACGACAGCGGAGAGGTCCGTTTCCGGGTCCATTTCGACGAAGTATTCACTGGCCGGCGAAATGCCGATCAGGAAGTCGCGGAACCAAGGGCTTTGGCTGGAACAATGGTTACAAACCAAGTCGAACATCAGCTTAAACTCATCGCCAAGATTCTCGACGTCCTTCCAGTCGCCGTAGTCCTCCTTGACCTCGCGGTAATCGATCACGGAGAAGCCATCATCACTCGACCACGGATAAAACGGCAAAATATGCACCGTGCTGATTGCGCCTTTGAGGTGCTCTGTCGCAAAGCGTTTCAGCGTAGCCAGCGGCGTGCTTTGTTGGCTCTGCACCATATCCGCATACGTAATGAGGAAGACGTCGTTTTCAGTCCAGCGGTGCTCGGGTTTGAGCGGCGGATTCGTCCCCACTCCATAGCGCCCCACCATGTAATAGAGGCGTTCGGTTAGCTGGTCAGCCTGGTCCCCGTATAAGTAGTAGAGCCGACGCTTAATGCGGGTAAAAATGGCTTGGTCGATGTATTTGATCATGGAAGAAAAGGAGGAAAAAGATTAAAGAAAAAAGGAAAAAGTTCGGTGAGTTTGGTAAAGTTAGAGCTTAATCTTGTTGATGAAGCCTTGGAGCATGGCGGAGATTTCGCGACATTCAGCCACGAGTGGTTCGGTTTGTTCTTTGCTTAACAGACCAACTGCTTGAGACAGATATAGCTGCGTTCGCAATTCGCCAGTTGAGCCTTTAGCAATGCGCAGAAAACGCACAAAATCTTTAGGGCTATTGCGCTCGTAACCTTCAGCAATGTTTGAGGCAATCGACACTGAAGCCCGCGTCATTTGATCTTTTAAACTACGATCAGGAAAAGATTCGAGTTCGCGATAAAGTGAAACAGTCAATCGACAGGCGCGCTTCCACACCTGCAAGCTCTCGAATTCTTTGAAAGCTTCTGCGACTTCGAATTCCACTTTTTCCTTTAATCTTTTTCCTTTAATCTTCACGGACCTCAATTAAGTCCCGTCAGCTGCGTCATCAACATCCGCAACGACCTTCTCAGCACCGTGTAGCTATAATGCCGCCTTGCGACCCGATAATTATGTTCGCACATTTCTTCGCGGTAGGCCGGTTCGTCGAGGATGCGTTTGATTTCATTGACCACGCGATTGGTCACGATGCCGTCCATCAGTGCGAAGCGGAAGCCCTTCGGCTCGATGTCTTGAATGAAGATCGAGTAGCGGTTGACCAGCGTGGGTTTTCGGAAATAAACCGCTTCCAGGAGCGCGTTGCCGAAGCCTTCGTAGGTGCTCGGATAAGTGACGAAGTCCGCGTGCGGGTAAAGGTCCCACAGCGTATAAATCTTTTTGCCGTCGTCATCGTATTGGCGGACTTCTCCAATGCGCTTGTCGAAGTAACGAATGTCGACGCCCTCCTCTTTGGCTTTCTCGTCGAGCATGTGTTTGTAGTCCATGCCTTCGTCGCCCGCGGCGTGCGAGATGACCAGCTTGCAACGCGGATCTTTCAACATGCCCACCGCCGTAATCGCGTGCTCGATGCCCTTGCGGGGCACAATGCGCGTCGGCTGAAGGATCATGATATCGTCCGGCTCCAGGCCGAGTTCATCGCGGATATCCGCAGAATAATCATCGGGCTGCGGCGCGGGCTTATCGAAATCAAAAACGTTCGGAATCAGCAACGCGGAGTCGCCCTTGCGCAGCGCAAACTGCTCTTCGGCCGGGCGGTTGATGACCACGTTGCGAATGTTCGGCAGACTCGGCGGGAAAGCTTGGTCCAGGTAGTCCTGAATGCAGCCCACCGAGAAGCGCGTGCGCTCCCAATAAAAGTCGTGGTGATGCGCAATGGTCGGGATGCCCGTCTCGGCCAAAAACTCCGTCACCGCAATGCCCAGCGGCACGTGCATTGGGATCGTCAGCACGTTTTGCGGAATGATGAAATCGAGGTTATGCTTGCGGGCAAAATTGTGCAGCGTGCTCTTCAGGTAGTCCGCCATGTCGCGAATACGCGTCGAGACCAGCGGATCACGCGCCGTGCGATTCCACAAACGCTCATTGATCCACATATTTTCCGGGTGGCCAAAATAGGCCTCGGGCACGACGTATGCGCAATCCTTACTGCGGTCGTTGAGCCCTGAATACCAGTAGCTCACATGGCGATCGTCCCATAGGACTTCGGCCCATTTTGCGCTCTCGAGAGAGACGCCGTCTGTTCCGGCAAAGCGGGTTGAGATAAATCCGATGTTCTTGGGCATGGCCGACTTAGCTATAGCAGATTAGCTGCCAGTATGTATAAAATTCATTAAGCGGCAAGCAACAACCCACACTTTCTAATCAGAAGTCCGCAACAACGCGCGCACCGTCCCGATGGAATCCGCCTCGGCCGCAGGCTTGTCTTCGCGCCACCGCGCAATCCGCGGGAAGCGCACCGCCAATCCACTCTTGTGCCGACTCGACTCCGCAATGCCCTCAAAATGCAGCTCAAACACCAGCTCCGGCTCAACCACCCGCACCGGCCCATGCTTGGATACCGTGTGCTGCCGCACCCAGCGGTCCACCCGCGCAATCTCGGCATCAGTCAAGCCGCTGTAGGCTTTGGCGAAGGACACCAATTCCGTATCCTTCCACAGCGCAAAGGTGTAGTCCGTAAATAAACCTGACCGCCGACCATGCCCCGACTGCGCAGCCACCAGCACCGCGTCGACAGAATACGGATCGACCTTCCACTTCCACCAATCGCCCTTCACGCGCCCCACGCGATACGGCGACTCCCAGCGCTTGAGCATCAGCCCCTCCACGCCGCGCTCACGCGACTTCTCACGCAGCTTCGTTAAGTCCTCCCAATTTTGAAAAGCAACACCATCGGCCAGCAGAATCGAGCTCTCTGCATGTTCGGAACACAGCGGAGCCACCGCTTTATGCAGCAGCGCGCTGCGCACCCGAAGCGGTGTCTCGCGCTGGTCCCTGCCATTGAACTCCAAACAGTCATAAGCAAGAAAGGCGGCAGGCGCTTCTTTCAATACTTTGGGCGTTAACTTCGTGCGGCCGATGCGCGTTTGCAGCACGGCAAATGACAACGGACGCCCATCGCGCCAAGCCATTAACTCGCCATCGAGCACCGTACCCTCGGGCAAGCGCGCCGCCAACGTCGTGACCTCCGGAAAACGCTCGGCAATCATCTCTTCGCCGCGCGACCAGAGCATCACCTGCCCCTGACGCTTGATCAGTTGCGCGCGAATACCGTCCCACTTCCACTCGGCACGCCAGTCGGCTGGCTCCCCCAAATCCGCGGGCGCACCTTCCAGTGGATACGCCAGAAAAAACGGATACGGCTGTGCCGCGCTGGCTTCGCCGTCGTCTTCTTCCGAGAGCAGGCGCTCAAACGCTTCCGCCGAGGGACGCCACGCGCCCATCAACCGGTGCTCCATCACCGCGCGCTCAATGCCGGCATGCTCGGCTAAAGCACGCGTCACCAGCGTGCGGCTCACCCCTACACGAAAGCCGCCCGTGATGAGCTTGTTGTAAACAAAGCGCTCGCTGCTGCTGAGCGTCGACCACGCTGCGCGCACGAGCGGAAATTGCAGCGGGCCATCCCAATCCGCGAGCGCCATGACACGCTCTTCGACCAGTTGCCAAAGCGGTAATTCTTCACCGCCGCCCTTCCCTACCGGCAGGATCAGCGCCAGCGTCTCGGCCAGGTCGCCCACATGGCTGTAGCACTCCTCGACCATCCACAGCGGAAACTCCGAAAGCTGGCTCGCCCACTCGCGCAGCATCTTGGTCTTCACCGGGGCGCGGAGTTTGTTGCCCATCAAAAACCACAACGCCCACGCCGCCGAACGCGGCTCCGCTTCGGCAAAGTATCCCCGCATCGCCGCGACCTTGTCGTTGGTGCGGTTGGACTCATCGAGCCGCGTGAAAAGTTGCGTGAACGCCTTCACCCCAGCGGCAACTCCGTTTGCGGTTCCTCGGGCTCCTCGCGGTCGATCCGCTCGCCCACAAAATGCGTCGGCACGTTGTAAGCATTGAGGCCCATGACCTCGCGTGCGTAGCGGATAAACGGCGCGGTGTGCCCATGCGTCGCGCCGATGGTTTCCGCGCCAGTCGCCTTGACCGCATCAATGAGCCCCGGCCAATCCACGTGGTCGCTCAGCACGAAACCGCGGTCCAGCGACAAGCGACGCCGCGCGCCGCGAACCGCCATCCAACCACTCGCAAAGGCCAGCGAATTCGGTGCGATCTTCTTGAGCCACGTCGTGCCCTGCACCGAACCCGGTGCCACGACAAGCCCCTTGCCCCGATAGTCCTGCGCATTGTCCTTGGTCAGCGTTTCCACCTCGGGCAGCTCAATGCCCTCACGGCGATACAGCGGCATGAACGGCGCCACCGCGCCATGCACGGCAATGGGCCCGATGCTCGCATCGACGCCCGCCAGCACGCGCTGCGCTTTGCCCAGCGAATAGGCCAACACAATGGAGGTCCGGCCAAGCTCCTGATTCGCACGCCACCATTGGTTGAGCTCGGCAAAGACATCCGCCTGATCCGGCCAGCGGTAGATCGGCAGCCCAAACGTGCACTCCGTAATGAAGTGATTGCAGCGCACCGGTTCGTAATTTTCCGCCGCGGCGTCGGGCGCCGTTTTATAGTCACCGGACACCACCCAGACTTCGCCCTGATGCTCCACACGCACTTGCGCCGAGCCGAGAATGTGCCCTGCCGGATGCAGGGAAACGGTCACGCCGTTCATCGTCGTCTGCTCGCCGAACGGCAGACTTTCAATCGGCGACGCGCTGCCGATGCGATGCCGCAAAACGCCCTCCCCGCTCCGCGAGCACAGGTAGGCCCGCGAGCCCGAGCGCGCGTGATCGCTGTGCGCATGCGTGATGACCGCCCGATCAACCGGCCGCCAGGGGTCGATGTAAAACCCGCCAGCTTCGCAATAGAGGCCGTGGGGCGTGGCATGGATGAGGGGCGGTCGCGGCATTATTTAGTTGTGAGACGGAACGCACTCTATGCAAAATGGTCCCTTTGTCCAATGAACCCTGAAATCACCGACGCCTTAATCCGCTATTCGTGGATTCCATTTGTGACGGCCTTTATCGGCTGGATCACGAACTGGCTGGCTATTCAAATGCTGTTTCGCCCACGCCAGCCCATCCGCTGCTTTGGCGCGAAAGTACAGGGGCTCATCCCGCGTCGCCAGGAGGAGATCGCACTGCGCGTGGCCGAGGTCGTCGAGCAGGAGCTGCTGACCCAGCACCTGATCCGCGAACAGATTGAGCAGCTCGACGTGCACAGCTACATCGACGGCTTTGTCCGCAAAGTCATCCGTGGCCGTGTGGCGGAAAAACTGCGCGGCATTCCACTGATCGGTGGCATGATCAACGAAAGCACCATCGCCAGCCTGGAGCGCATGGCGCTGGAGTCCATCCACGCCGAGATCGAGCCCATGCGCGAGCGCATCGCCAACGACGTCGAGGCGCGCCTGCAAGTCAGAGACATTGTCCGCGACCGCATTTTGGCCTTCGAAATGTATAAGCTCGAAGAGCTCGTAAGGCGTGTCGCCAGCCGCGAATTTCAACTGATCGAAATCCTCGGCGGCGTGCTGGGCTTTGTCGTCGGCCTCGCGCAGGTGGGTATCCTGATCGTGATTAGCTAGCGATTGTTTTGATCCAAATCGCCGTCCATTAAGTCTTCTTCCACTGGCGCGTCGGAGGTATCACCCGTTTCTTCGGAAGGGACAATGGGAGTCGCGGGATTCTTGCCCTCGGGCTTTATTTCATCACTGGCCGAGGCGAAGGAAACGTTGCCCAAAGCGCTGTGGGCACCGAAGGCAGCGGCCTGCGAAAACAAGTTGATCGGCGACTGGCCCTCCTCGTCACTTTCCCAGCGCTGGCCCACAGTGAGTGGGCGGCTCTTGTCGCCTGCCAAGTGAAGGGTTTGTGTGGGAAATGCAAAGTCGATGCCCTCGGCCGCAAAGCGCTCCATAATCTGCACGTTGACCCAGTTCGCGTGCTCAAGGAAATCCCAGTAAGCTGGCGGGTGGTACCAGTAAAGCACCAGAATGTTCAACGAATCGGTATTCAGGTTATTAAAGTAAACGCGCGGCGGGAAATCCGGCTGGTTGATGTTCGCATTGGGGTGCGTCGAGCCGTCTTCCTTGGGCTCCTTTTCGCCCTCGGGCACCGCGAGGATTTCGCGGATAATTTCCACGGCGCGGTTGATACTCGCTGGCTTGGTGTCGTAGGTAATCGTCACATCAAAAACGCGTCGAATATAGGGACGCTGGCCAATGTTCTCGATGACCACAGTCGCCATCTTTTCGTTGGGAATCGAAGTCAGGTGGCCGGTCAACAGGCGGATCTTCGTGGAGCGCAAGCCGATGGACTCCACCGTGCCATCGGCGCCCAGCACCTTGACGCGCTGGCCGACCTTGAAGGGCTTATCCGCAAAGATCATGAAACTGCCAATGATGTTTTCCATCGTCGGCCGGAAAGCCAACGCCACCGCCAAGCCTCCAACCCCAAGGCCCGCAATGAGCGGCCATATGTCGATGCCCAAGTCGTCCAAACCAGCAATGATCACCCAAATTGAGAGCACTGTGCCGATGATGCGCGAGGTCAGCCGCAAGAGGCTCGCGTCAACACTCTCGTCTTTAATCTGCGGCAGCATGATGACCGTTTCCGCCAAGGCCCGACAGAGAATAAACGCCGACCAGGACATTAAAAAGGTTTCCAATATGCGCTCGATCGCCAGGATGCTGAGGATGGCCTGTCCCGTGATGTTCACACCGTTGGTGATGCACCGGGTCACCCAAAAAATAATGCCGGAAATGAACAAGGGGCTGAAGAGACGCAGCCAGCTTTTGTAGGGCGGCTTGCAATGGCCAATCATCCGCGTCGTCCACACATAAACCAAGAGTGAGAGGATAAAACCAAAAGCATAAAGGATGATCGTTGCAATCCATTGCCACAGCGGCTGACCTTTGACTGCCGCATGCATAAACTCTGGCAAACGATCCACCAAACGCCCCCAAAAAGTTGCTTTCGGAATCAGGTTTCCAGGAGTGGTCGCATAGTATTCGTAGAACCCAGGTGAGATATCCGCCGAGTCGTATTTAGCTGAAAAGTGGTTGTAGTAGCGCTCGCTGTAAGGCAGATCTTTGATGCGCTCATAGTCGTCGCGCACGATTTCAATGGTGTGCGGGCTAAACTTAAAGAGCCCCTCGTCATGGCCATCCATGATTTCAGCAATTTCCAACTTCGTATTGGGATAAGTCCAGCGGATTGCCTTGCCCCCGCTATCCTTGCGCATCTGGCGCACCATCTCGATGTCGGGAATCTGGTCAAGCGGCGCTGGCGCCATACGGTCGATGATCTCCTTGATCAACATCGCTGACTCAATGCCACTGTCATAACGCAATGCCTCGGAAACTTCGCTCAAGTTCAGCGTTGAAACCGCGCGCTCCATGCAGTCTTCAGCCAGACGCTCGAGCGCTTCCGCTTCCTCGGTTGTCATGGAGGGCTCGTCCTTGCTAAATGCCTCATCGACCTGCAACAGATAGGCGTAGGCCTGATTCATATTTTTCAAAAAACCTTCCAGGGCCGAGCGCGGGCTATCCAGGTTGATGGCGCGCAAGCGATTGCCCACCAAACGCTCGCGGTTAATCAAACCTTCCGTATCTTGCTGAATGATGTCATAGAGGCTCTCGGCGCCGCCCGTCCGGTAAGGAATATCTCGCATCTGGCGAAAATAGCGCGGCAGCATTTGCACGGTACGCGCCGAGAAACGCCATTCGCCTTCGTAGGGGCCGGAGTCAGCGCACCGTAGCGTGATGCGCGTGTCCGGAATTGTCCATTCCGTGATGCCGCTCGCCTTTACCTCAGCGTAATCGGGGATCGTGTCTTCCGGCGGCATGGCGATTTTCTGGAGAATTTCCTGGAGAAAAACCAGGTGCTCAGTCTGCACCCAGCGCGAACCGCCATCGGGCGTGTTGTTGAAATCCAGCGTACGCAACGCGCGATCATACGCCGCCAAGCCACGGCTACTAGTCACTCGCCCTTCCCCCAGGTATTCATCGACGACCTTCTGATATTCCGTCAAAAAAGTCCTGATGGTGTCCCGCGGGCTCATGGTGTTCGCCGGTCGCAAAGGTTCGTAAGGCAAAGTCGTCTCCTGCACGGCCCTCTCTGCATCCGATACGGCCCTTTCCGCAGTGACTGGCTGCGCCGCCATCATGACCGTCACAAAAGCCAACCAGCGAATCCCCCATTGCCGCCAATCGAACGCCTTCCGCGCAAACATCCCTTCCAAACACGGCCAACCCCAATGACGCGCAGCACGACGAACAGCTTCCAAACGCTCCATACCCATAGAAAACCCTACTTCCACCCCGGTCGGAAGCAAAAAAACGGGAGAAAAACAGTCTGAGCAGTTTCTGCGCTGAACACAGTCAATGTGATTGAGCAACTTGGCCATCCCCCCGATTGCTTCCTCTGCGCACCGACTTGCTGCCTTTTTTTGATGGAGAAAAAACTGCTTTGGTCTACAACGCTATTCCATGAAACGATTGGTTGCACCTTCGATCCTTGCCGGAAACCACGCCCGCCTCGCCGAAAGCTTGGCCGTAGTTGAAGCCACACCCGGCGCCGAGTGGATACACCTCGACATTATGGACGGCCATTTTGTCCCCAACCTCACCTTCGGACCACAAACCATCAAAGACCTGCGCCCGGACAGCAAACTGTTCTTCGATGTCCACTTGATGCTTTCCCGCCCCGATCAATACATCGAAGCCTTCATCGATGCTGGAGCGCAAAATGTGACCATCCACACAGAGCCCGACTACGACCACCTCGCCACACTAAAGCGTATCCGCGAGCTCGGCTCCCAGTGCGGCATCTGCATCAACCCTGGCACGCCGGTGGAAGACCTGCTCCCCTACCTGGACCACGTGGACCTCGTTTTGCTGATGACCGTGCAACCCGGATTCGGTGGCCAATCGTTCCGCACCGACGTGCTGCCCAAAATCGAAACCGTCGCCAAGTGGCGCGTGGATAAAGGCTACCAGTGGCGCATAGAAGTCGATGGCGGCGTGGACGCCAACACTGGCCAAGACTGCCTGAAGGCTGGCGCCGACACCTTCGTAGCAGGCACCGCGTTTTTTAAAAACCCAGACAAACCAGCCTTCGTCGCAAGCTTGCAGGGCTAAAGCACGCTTCATCTAAATTCGCCGAAGTTAGATGCAAGATGCTCTCTAGTTCCGGTTCTTGCGCTTGCCGCGCAGCGGTGGCTTGCCAGAGGTAGCGAGTTTCTCGCTGGGTGACTTCGACTTCCTGGCGGCCTTTTTCTTTGGTTTATCGCTCATCACTTGGGTTCGCTGTTCGAACGCTTTCTTAAGGTAGCCCTGAAACTCGCGCGCCGCTAGTGGCAGCGGAAAATCCGGCAATGAGGCAAAGACAATCTCCCGCTGCGGCGGCGGATCCTGAAGCTTGATCACGTGCAGCCCGCCATCGGCAGAGGCATCCCCCAACGCCATCGCCGGCAGCAATGACACCCCCGCACCCGAGCGGATCAGCGCCTTGAGCGTCTCCACCTGCGCACTCAGGAAGCGCACGCGCGGGCGGAACTCCGCCAGCTTGCAAAACCGCATGACTTGCCCTGTCAGGCAATGCCCCTCACTCATCAGGATAAATTCTTCCTCGCGCAAGTCGTCGAGCGTTGGCGCTTGCTGGCCAATGTGGTGGTTGCCATCGGGCGTCACGAGAAACAACTCCTCATGCCCCAGCTTTTCGGTCTGCCACGGGCCACCCGCCAAGGGCGGACTCACGATGACAAAGTCCAACTCGTTGCGCTCCAGTTGAGCCAGCAACTGCTCAGTCGTCGCCTCGTGCACCACCAGTTCAACTTCGGGATGATTCTGGTTAAAGTTCAGCAGCGCCTGCGGCACCAAAAAGGGCGCAATCGTCGGAATCGCCCCCATGCGGACGGCGCCGCTGATGACCTTTTGCCGGTCGCGCAGCTCTTCCACCGCTCTCTGCGCCTCGGCCAGGATACGGTTCGCACGCGTGAGCAGGATCTCCCCAGCCGGCGTCAGGCGGGACTTGCCGCCCGGCAGCCGCAGGATGAGTTTCTCGTCCAGCTCCTCCTCCAGCTTACGGATTTGTTGCGATAGCGAGGGCTGCGCAATGTGACACTGCTCCGCTGCCCGGGTAAAATTTCCCGTGCGCGCCACTGCCCTGAAATACCGCAATTGGTGCATTTCCATTAGGCTGTAATGGGCCAACCATTAAACATAGGCAACACCTATTAAAACAATAGGAACAATATATTTCACGAATGGCGGTTTTCAGGTTATAAATTTCACCAGTCAGGGGCAGGGCATCGCTATGTCTGTTCCTGACACCACCCGAACAAGCTAACATCAAACACTGTTAACATGCCCGTATTAGTCGGAAAAAAAGCACCCAATTTTAACGCACAGGCGGTCGTCAACGGCCAGATCGTCGAGAGCTTCACCCTGGACCAGTTCCTCGGTAAGAAGTATGTCGTACTGTTCTTCTACCCAAAGGACTTCACCTTCGTCTGCCCGACGGAAATCATCGCCTTCCAAAACGAACTCCAGTCCTTCCAGGACCGCGACACCGAAGTCATCGGCGTCTCCACCGACACCGAGTTCTGCCACTGGGCCTGGGTCAACACCCCGCGCACCAACGGCGGCATCGAAGGCGTCAAGTACCCGCTCGTGGCCGACACGAACAAGACGATTTCCTCCGCTTACGACGTCCTCACTGGCGAGTATGACATCGACGTCGAGGGCAACCTCGTCGCCTCCGGTGAGCTCGTAGCCTACCGCGGGCTGTTCCTCATCGACAAGGAAGGCGTCGTGCGCCACCAGGTCGTGAACGACCTCCCGCTAGGCCGCTCCATCAAGGAAGCCCTCCGCATGGTCGACGCGCTCCAGCACTTCGAAGCTCACGGCGAAGTTTGCCCAATCAACTGGGAAAAGGGCGAAGAAGCCATGAACCCGTCCCACGAAGGCGTTTCGACCTTCCTGAGCAAGTAAAGCTTGATTTCATCACGGCTGGGGCGGAACATTGCCGCCCCGGCCAACTTTATACGCAGCGCAGCCAATGCAAACCGCCGGCCGCGCTGGCAAAACTTGGCTTTTTAACTCCTGGGAGTGAGTTTCCCGACTCCCGCAACTCTAGCTTTAACATCTCATGGAAAACGTAATTATTTTGGGCACGGGCTGCGCCGGCCTCACCTCCGCAATTTATTCCGCGCGCGCCAATCTGGAGCCGCTGCTTCTCGAAGGAACGCAGCCCGGCGGCCAGCTGACCACCACCTCCGAAGTGGAAAATTTCCCGGGCTTCCCCGAAGGCATCGACGGCTTCATGCTCATGGACAACATGCGCAAGCAGGCCACGCGCTTTGGTGCCCGTTTTGAGCAAGACCTCATCGCGAAGATCGAAGTCGAAGACGGCGTCAAGGTCCTCACCGCGGAAAGCGGCAAGGTTTACAAGGCGCGCACGGTCATCATCGCCACCGGTGCCGGCCCGCGCCTGCTCGGCATCCCGGGCGAAAAGGAAATGTGGGGCGGCAAGGGCGTCACCACGTGCGCGACTTGCGACGGCGCCTTCTACCGCAACATGGACGTAGTCGTCGTGGGCGGCGGCGACACCGCTTGCGAAGAAGCCCTCTTCCTCACCCGTTTTGCCTCCAAGGTTTACCTGCTACACCGCCGCGACGAGCTGCGCGCCTCCAAGGTCATGGCCGACCGCACCATCGCTCACGAAAAGATCGAATGCGTGTGGGACACCGTCGCCGAGGAAGTCCTCGCTGACGACGACGGCATGATGAAGGGCGTCCGCGTGAAGAACGTCAAGTCGGGCGAAGTTTCCGAGATCGACGCCAAGGGTATCTTCATCGCCATTGGCCACATCCCGAACACCAAGTTTGCAGCCGACATCCTCAAGCTCGACGACGAAGGCTACATCGTCAGCGACCACGAGAGCGGCGTGCACACCGAAGTCCCGGGCCTCTACGTAGCCGGCGACTGTTCGGACCACGTTTACCGCCAGGCCATCACTGCCGCTGGCATGGGTTGCCGCGCTGCAATCGAGGCCGAGCGCTGGCTCGCCGAACAACCCGCGCTCGCCGAAGCCTAAGCCTACGCGAGCCCTCCACGGGCAAGGCACTGCTCATCACAGGCAGGCAATTTCTTTTCTTGGCTTTCCCAAAGCGCCGGTTTCACGCCGGCGCTTTTTTCATGGGCGCAACATCGCCAGACTTCGCTCATGCCGTCTGACAAATAGGTAGCGCAGGCGCGTCCCCGCGCCGCACCCCCATGCTGACGGTTGTCAATCGATCTACCTTAGGTAAAGGCCAGCGTCCCCGCTGGCCAAGCCTGCAACCAATAGAAGGAATCGGTCCGCGCTAGCCCCATGTCCGCGAAACACCACAAACAGCATACCAGACCTGACTCGCCTACAATATGGCCAGCGGGGACGCTGGCCGCTACCCGAGCTTGAACGAATACGGCAACGCGCAAGCGCGAGCCCTTCATGACAACACCACGGAATGAGCCCAATGACCCCGTGCACTAAAAATGCTTTTTTGTGCACATTTCTCTTGGCCTTAGTTTAATTTATGCTATTTTATACAGCATGAACTTAAAACTACCACTACTTTTGCATTCGGCTGCGCATCCAACATAGCCCTGCCGCTGTTTTTTCTCCCGATTCGCGCTGCCTCCATGCTGCGCAATTCGCGTTCCATCGTCTCACATTTGCCGGATCTACCAGTCCGCCGCCAGGCATCGCCTTGGCTAATTCTCCCAACTCAGCAAAACTACGCCCCCCCCCTCCCCACTCAACTTGCGAACTTCCCAACCTACACACCTTCGAACATCCCTCCCCCCCCCCCTCCCCAGGGGTCAGCCATCTCTTAAAATGAATCCTGACAATCCTCCCCCCACGTATTACTATCCGCTGCATGAATTCGGAAACCCAAGTCGCCATCGGCTGGAGCACGACGCCCAGCCGCGAGCTCGCCGTCGAGATCGGCCGCGCGCTCGTGGAACAACGGCTCGTCGCCTGCGCACAGGTCACCGGCCCCGTGACGTCGATCTACCAATGGCAGGGCGACCTTTGCCAAGAGGAGGAGTTTCGCCTCGTGCTGAAGTTTCCCGCCGACCACGAAGGAGCCGTCCGCAACGCGCTTGTGGCCTTGCACCCTTACGACACGCCGCAGTGGGTCGTCACCTACGCCGACACCGGATCGACCGATTACGTGGCATGGGTTCACGACAGCCAACGTGAAGACGCGCCGTAAGCCCGGCTTGACCCCGCCCCCTCCCTGTCGCATCATCAACACCATGCGCACCACCCGTTCATTGACACTGCTCGCTGCGGTTGCCGCGGCTCTACTCACCGGCTGCAAGACCGACGACTCCAGCGCCCCCCCCTCTCCGGCTCAGCTCGTGGGTGGACCGTGCACGTATGAAGAAACGCCCGGCGTCGCTGTGGTTTCTGATTCCGATGCCGAGCAAGTCCGCTTCCTCATCGATGGCCGCGTAACCCCCTATTCGCGCCAGGATTTGCCAGACTATCCTTTTGCCACTGGTGACCAATTTAACGTGATCGAAAAGCGCATCACCAAGGGCACCTGCACGCCATACATCTTGGAAATAGTCGGCCCGGTCAATAACGCGTCCACATCGTCGGCTCCTCACCCCGCCTCACAACAATCACGCTATCAGCACCCCGACCCGTCCAAGATATAGCCCAGGCTAAGGCCAGCGAAAAAGGATACAGATCCGCTTAAAAGAAACGCGTCCTGCTGGCATCCGCGTCCAATCCGCTTTCATCATCGGGTTTAAACACCACACCTCTCCGACCGCGCCAAAAGAATTCATTCTTCTTCCGCTCACTCAGGCCACGCGATAGCGATTGGCCAGCTCGGCAGCGAAGGCGTCCAGATTCAAATCCTCGGCGTTGACCACTCGGCAATCTGCTTCCGCCTCCGTCGGCAACTCCAAGTCCCGGAACTGCCCCTGGAGCAAACGTGGATATTTCGCGGGTTGGAAGAAATGCTCGCCTTCGTCCATCAGGCGACGAGCTGCGCGGAGCTCAGCCAGTGCCTGAGAGATCGTCAGAAAAACGAATTCGCAATCGCCGTAGTTGCGTAAAGTGTCGCGAGTAAACTTCGTTAGTGCCGAGCACGTGATGACGCGTAGCCGGTCGCTCGGGCGCTGGGCAATGCGCACGCCAATGCGCGCGCGCCAACTTTCGCGATCCTGTTCATTGAGCGGCTCACCGGCGCGCATCTTCGCGATGGCGACGGAGGTGTGCATCTCGTCTCCTTCCAAAACTTCCACCCGAAAATCAGCTTGGCGTTCAATCGCGTGCGCCAAAGTGGTTTTTCCGGTCAAGCAAACCCCGCCAATGATGAGTGCGGGCAGCATCAGGCCAGGAACACACGCTCCAACGCGGATTGGCTGACGTTGCCCTTTTGGTCAGTCGCGGTGATGAAGTAACGGCAGTCGCCAGCGCCCACGGGCAGCTCAAAAGTGACGTGATCCGCGGTGCGCGCGGGGCCAGTTTCCGAGGGGTACGGCTCCTGCAAGGTTGGCTTGATCGTCTTGGCCTTCTTACCTTTGCAACGCAAAGTAAGCTTCACTTCCTTGATGCCGGCAATGTCGTAAACAAAAGTATGGACCGTGGCTTCGCGCGGCGCGTCCTTGAGGCAATGGTTGCCCCAGGTCTTGCCGCCCGGGTTTTCCGGCATGACCCACGGCGCGAAAATCGTTGGGCCGGTCTTGTCGTTTTGCACGGCGGCATCGAGATCCCCGCCAAGGATATACAGCGCCTTGTTGGCGGCGTTAGTCACCTGCTGGTCCCAGTTTTGCTGCCCGGTCCAATACCAGTAGCAGCTCGTCTCAGCAGTAAACATGAGGCGCTGCGCCTCACCGAGTTTGCTGTTTCCGGGCTGAGAGTCTTCCACCGCATGCACGCAATTTTGCAGCGCGGTGAGGACGGCCCAGCTGTTCAAGTCGGGCGAATATGGCTGGTCGTAGCGGCTGAACCACTTCATGAACTGCGGGTCGCCGTTGTCGGCGCCAGCCCAGCTGCCGGGCTCCACGTGGACGGCGTTTTTCTCGTCCGGCGGGAATTGCTCAAGGTAATCCTTCACGGTGCATAATTCAAAACGCGGATCGTTCTGCAGCCACTCAACCATGCGTTGAGTGTTGTGCCCGTAGTAGCTGTCGGTGCCGCCGCCGTAGTTGTCGCCATCGCTGTGGAGCAGGAAGAACGGCGGATGCTTGGGATCGAAGGTGCCCATCTCGATCATGTGGTCGTGCAACTGGCCAAGGATCGACGGATACTGCAGCGCCCCAAAGCCGCCACGAGCATCTTCGTTACCAATATAACGTTCGGCCGGGACACCGATGATCTTGTGCTCCTTGCCGTCCGGATCGGTGTAGACGATGTATTCCGGGCGCAGCAGCGAAGCGCTGATTTTGCTGGCGGCCCAAATGTTGTTGAGCTGCTGCCAATCGTCAACTGGCGGATTGACCTGCTCAGACTCGTTGGGCGGGAGCATGCCTTCCTCAAAACCCGCGTAGGGATACTCCTGACAGGCACGGAAACGGTGGATGCTGTCGTAGATGACTGCCTTCACCCCAGCTTCGTTCAGCGCCGGAATCATGCGCACATGGAACGCCGTTTCCGGCGGGAAAAGCACATTGCTGGCTGGTTGGCCGAAGGTGGACTCGATGATGCCGCGGTGCCACTCGATTTGCTTAACGATGTTACGGCCCGGAATAAGCGCCATGAGCGGGTGAAAAAAGCCAAAGGCTGTAAAGTCGCAGCGCGGGTTACCCAGTGTGGTCTTCTCCTGCGCGACGGAGCGGAGTTGATCGGCCCAACCGGGGAAACCGCCCTTGCCGTTGAGCTGCTCGATCAGCGAACCGCTCCAGCTCGTGGAGAGGCCGGCATACGGAAGGCCACCATTGACGTAGTGGCGAATCGCGGTCGGAATAAAGCTGGAGTATGCGCCGCGGCGGGTGCCGAAAATTTCCGCCTTTTCGCCATCCCAGTAATCGGTGTTGGCGGCGTCATAGTACGGCTGGTGCATGTGCTTGTGGATGCCGTAGTAGATTTTGACCGCCTTGGCATCCTTCGTCGTCACGCGGGGGCGTGGCGCAGGCTTGACCTCAAAGCTACCAAACGCCTTGACCCACTGGTCGCCGCCCGCTTGCCGCCACTTGACCTTGCGGCAGCCTTCAAACTGCACTTCGTAGCGACCTATGCCGAGCTTACCGGCTGGGATCTCCACCGAGTAAACGCCACCAATGTCGTCGCCGGTCAGCTCCTCGCCATTGAAGACTATCTCGCCAGCAGGCCCGCGCACAATGATTTGCGGGAATGGCACGGCGCCATCGGCCGTGAAAGCTAATTCAACTGCGGGCGCGCGACGCGTTTCGGCGACAGCCTGCACGGAATCCGGGCAGGAGATGCCCTTGATCGTAGTAAAAGTGGTAATCGTGCTCATTGGACAGAACTGAAATCGGGATGAAGCTACAGCCTCAAGGCATGAAGAGGAAGCCCGGAGTTACCTGCGGACAGGTTAAATCCTCTGTAGCCTAATCGGCGCCAGTTCGAGACGCTTTAGCTCTTCCGAGCAACACGATCCGCAGCCAGCTTTTTTCGTCGGCGGACTTCAAAATAACCCATTGCGCAAAGCAAAACACCACCCATCGCATATGTCGATGGCTCCGGCAATATGATCCCTCCGGGAACGATCTCCATCATACCTGGATAAGTTGGGCTGGCCACGACCAAAGAACTGTAGGTCGCGCCCTTGTATTCGAAAGTGACGTTCCAAAGACTGTCGCCGACGGATACCGCCGAACCATCACTGTAAAGCTGAGCGAAAACAAATTGGTCCGTGCCGCCTCCAACGTCTTCCGTGCCATTCCAATTGGTGATGGAGAGCAGGCTTGTGCCAAAATCACTTGCGGCGGAATTGGTGTCGATGAAGCTGATGATGCCGCCGCCAACGTCATCGCCAAACTGAATGACGGAATCCTCGGTCATCGTGAGTGCTCGGTAGAAGGAGGCCAGGCGAACCTCGCTGTCTTCATCCGTAAAGCCGAAAGTGCCACCCTCCATTTGCAGACGAGTGCCACGGGCATTGTTATCTGAGTCCTGAATGAGATCGACGCCAGTCGGACCGTCGAGCAACATGGTGCCGCCTCGGATACCGATACCGTGTAGTCCTGCGTTATCACCTTCAATGCCTAATGTCCCACTGATGTAAACAGTGGAACTATCAGCTGCGTAAACGATCGTGCTCGAGCCAGTGGTATTAGAAATGGAAACTTCGTTGTTGAAGTAAAACTCGCCGTTTTCCAAGGCAAGATTCTTGGCCTTATTGGCAAAAGAAATGGTGCCATCGAAGGTCAGGCCACCGGTCCCGGCGTCCCAGATATTCTCATCAAAGCCAGAGTTACTGTTCTGTGCGATATCGACGTCAAACGTTACCATGTAACCACTGGAATTTACGATGGTGCTTCCGTCATTAACGATACCGTTGGTAATGTAGCTATAGCCTGTGTTGGCGTCGAAAGTGTAGCCCGTACCACCAGTGATCAGGAAAGCCGCAACGTTTTGCTCGCCACTCTTGCCCTGATCAAGGGTAACGGTATAGTCCGGGCTACCGCCAGATTCCGTGCCGAAAGTCAAAACTTGGTTTTCGGAGCCGTTGCCAGTGATCGGCACACCGCCCACGGACCAGTTGCCCGAGTTGCTGAAATTATTATTGGTCGCCCCACTCCAGGTGGAGTCTGCGCGCGCCGAATTCACCACCCACAGAGATACAGCCAGCACTGCATAACTAAAACTACTGTTAAACCCTCCCATAAGAAATATGCAGAAAGTATTAAAGCATATTTCGACTGGAAATTAACACTGCCATGACTCCCTTTCTTGTAGGGCTATAACGCCCTACCCCCTATTTACCGGGCGAAAGGAGCAACCGATCAACACTCGCTAACCACTAAATAGCAATCACTTACAACCAGCGAAAATCAAAATCCCCGGCGCGCATTATCCAACTCCGCGCAAGTAGCGTTTAAATCCTCGTGCACCTTACCAACCCATGCTTCACCCCAATAGAGATTGCAGCTGGTCTCTGCGCGAAGCAGATGCCAGTGTGCTTCGCCCAAGTGGTAGTCCACGTGTTCCGGGTTACGGGGCATCACTTGCTGACGCTGAGCCTTTACAAAATGGAGCGCACTGCTGATCTCGTGAATTCGGCTCAAAGCATCTTTTTGCTCCTGAGTGCCCTGCCACTGAGTAAAGTCATCACCGTAGTGCATCTCGGTATTCCAGGCGCCAGTCTTGACCTTAACCTTGCCGCCCACACCGTGCTCTTTAATGTAGTCCTCGATATAGGTCGGCACGATCTCACCCTTGAGACGTGCGCGGTTGAGGAACGGCTGGTAGAAGGCATGCCAGAAATTGGATTCTGCCGTGTAGTTACGGAACCAGCCCCCATTGTCGCCATCGGAAGCGGTGGTAACCAGCGGCTCAAAGTCACAGAATTTGGTACGTTCTTTGACCTCGCTGTCGAACCACTCGGGGTCCATCCCCGAGAGCTGGGCATTGGAGAGCTCTCGCTCACGGGGAATGATGATGATTTCCTCGCCCTTGTATTCGGCAACGTGTGGTCGGTAGCGCAGTTCCTGCCAGGACATCTCGCCTTCCGCAGGTTCCAGGTAAACATCGTCCACCATCACATAGCGATACCCCATGCGCTTAAGCAGAGGAATTAGCTCAACGGTGAAGCCCATTTCCGGCGGCCAAAATCCACCAAAATCTTCCCGCCAAAAGAGATGCTGAGCCAAACCTTTCCAGCGGCGAAGCTGCTCCTCCCAGTCGCACTTGGGGATCAGGGGCAGGACGGGGTGATAGTAGCCCGTCCCAAGGACCTCGAAGAGCTTGGTATTTTGCAGCTGCCAAAGCAGATCACCTACCTTGACGATGCCATAGACCTTTTCCTGAAACTCCGGCGACCCCAGCGACTCCAACAAAGTGCCGGATAGTGAAAGGTGAACTCGGGCAATATCTTCGTAGCCCCACAACGCACGGGGCATTCGGTCCATGGCAAAGAGAATTTCTTTGACTTCCCAAGGGTTCGTTTCGAGCAAATCGTCGAGATTATGAGGAGGCTGGTGAAAATTGAGAACGAGTGCGTGATGTACGGGCATGAGGGATAAACGGATGCCACATGTAATCCGCTTCTCTGCCACAGCGCAACTTGAATTTCACCGAACTGTCATAGGCAGTCTCGACATTGGGTTAATCGAAGTGCCCTAAAAAAAACGCAGCCCTCAGGGCTGCGCCGATACAACGAAATGCTGACAAGACAAGGTTTAGGAGCGGCGGCGCATAACCCCCAGGGTCAAAACGGCAGCGCCAAGAATCATCGCATAGGTGGAAGGCTCGGGAATCACAGTGCCAGTCGTTTCGATAGAAAGATTAGAGAGGTTTGCGACTATAGTGCTGCCGCCAAAATCTTCATTCCAACCATTGCCAGAGAAATCAAACATGATCTGTCCGAAAGACGTGCTGATCGGCGAAACATCATTGGTCGCCGTGCGAGTCGTCGAGGAAAGCGTCGGGCTGCTGAAGCTCAACGACATTTCATCTGTTCCGGTGCGCTCCAAGGTGAAGGTCATTGTATTGGTCACCGTTCCTAAGGTGGCATCCGTCGCGAATTTGCCCAAGTTGGAATCACCATCTTCGCTGAAAGTAATGCCGTTCGTGGTAGTAACCGGGTTGAGACGAACCTGATAATATTCTGCGCCATCGGCAAAAGCGATGTCAAAGGAGGAACCGGTGTCCGCCATGAGATTATCCAATTCAAGGCTAAGGGTAATACTCATTGTCTCGCCCACAGCCAGTTGATAGGTACTGGGCAAGTTCGCAGTAGCCGAGCTGTTCTTGGAAGTTTCAATAGCGAGAGTGCCTGCACCCGAGGAGGCTTCGCTGGCACCGCCACTATAGCTAAAAGTCAAGTCAGACACGCTGCTGACGATTGTGGTTTGTGCGCTCAAGGTCAGCGCAAAGCAGGAAGTGAGACCGAGGAGAAGTAACTTATTCATATATCTATACGGGGGTTGAAGAGTGTTGTTAGCGATACTCTATAATTAGAGCTAAAGGGGGATCAAACCCTCAGCAATGGAACCATACTCAGCCCCTCACGCCTCCGATAATTTAGACCAAGCGAGGGAGTAACTTACAACAGTTGCTGCCGTCAAAAAATCCCAATGATGCGCAGCGCAGATCAGCAAAGACACTACGTCAGTGCGGGCAAAGTCCGACCATCTATCCAGACGCCGTTGACCATTTCCATAAGCTGGCCCTGGCTGGCACCGGTCGCGCCAGAGCGGACCATCATATTGAGCAACTGCAGGCCGCGCTCGAAAAGCACCACGTTATCGCGGAAGTAACCCGCGATATTTCCGATCAGCGACGGGTCCCACATATTTACGGAAGCAAAGGCTACATCGTCAGGCACACGCACGCCAATTGCATCGAGTATTTCCACCTCGTGGTGGGTATCGCCCAGGAGCACATCGGGCTGATACTTGTCCAACCACACCCGCAGTTTTTCGATCTCCTCAGGATTATTCTTCTCGTAAATGAAAATCGGAATGCGGTTCTCAGCTGGCTTTACAAATCTCTGGCGGCAATAGACCGCACCCAGGCGTTGGTCCATGGAGAATGAATCCGGGTATTCTTCGAAAATCACACCAAAACGCTTGTAACCCAGTGAAGTCAGTTGCTTCCAAACTTTCTCAATGCTGCGGAATTCGTCATGCGTTATGATCGGACAATTCGGCTGCACCTGCGAGACGTTGATACTAACGGCGGCAAAGCGCTGGCAGAGCTCGGATATGTCGTAAGAAGTCGAGGATAATAGCGCAAAAACAATGCCCGAAACGCCCTGAGATTCCAGCCGGTAAATGAGCTTCTGCACGTTGGCAAACTCACTCATATCGATCGGTATCAACGTGTAACCTAGCGCTTTCGAAGACGCCTTGAAGCGCTTGAACTGTCTAGCCGCCACTGGCGCGTCCGCTGACTCGCTATTGTAGAGAAAACATAGATTCAGCCCCTCATCGGCGCGGCGCCCACGCCAGCGCCTCTCAATTAAAACCTGCAAGGCCGGATCCGGCCGGTAACCCAATTTCTCCGCGACTCCCTGCACATGCTTGCGGGTTTTCTCCGCCGTGCTGGGGTCATCCCGCAAGGCGCGAGACACCGTAGCCAAGCTGACGCCAGCTTCCTTCGCGACATCTCGCAGCGTGATGTGTGGCAGATTACTCAGACGAACAAAAGTTGGGTTGAAATTAATCCAGGTAGCCCAGTGAGCGCAAGAAATCATTCATGTGCTCAAAGGTTTGCTGCTGGTACTCTGGCCGATTGAAAAATCCATGCTTGGCTCCTTCAAACAGTACGAGATCGCAACGCTGACCAGCTTGTTCCATAGCAGACTGAAACTCCAGCGCCATCGGCAGCGGAGACACATTATCCTGGTCGCCAATCTCTACTAGGGTCGGCGGCAACTCGTCAACACGATGCAGCGGAGAAACGGTTTTCCATTCGGGCACTGCACTCTTCACATAGCTGTGCGCATAGCCATTGGGGCCAGTGCTTAATACCGGATTGAGCAGTATGAGTGCAGCGGGTTTGGAGCTAATTGAATGAATCTCGTGGGCTTCCTCCGGAGCATCCTCGATCGCGGTGCAGGCAGCCACATGACCACCTGCCGAACCGCCGCCAGCCAGAACTTTATTCGGATCGATGCCCAACTCACCCGCATGCATACGCACATAGCGAATTGCCGACTTGCCGTCTTTCACACAGACATCTGGTGCAACCCCATGACTACTCTTAGTACGGTACTGAGCCGAAATGCCCACAATGCCTTGCTTGGCCAATGCGCGAATATACGGGTAGAATTGGCCGGGTTTGCCCTGCTTCCACCCCCCTCCGAAAAAGAATACCACTGCAGGGCGCTGATCACTGGGCGAATGACCTGCCGGATAAGCGACGTGAAGCGTCAGGTTTTCTCCTTCAACTTCCTTGAATTCAATCAGCTCTACAGCCTGTGCAAAGACTGTCTGAGCAATAAAGAGCGTCAGAAAAAGATAAATCTGGGTATTTCTCATGGGCTATAAGCAATTAGCAAAATTGAATTTATAGCCATGCTCTCCAGCAGCAAGGTCAAGCAATTGAAACATTATACAAGAGGGCGCTTCGGTGAATCTCCCATGAGCAACAAATAGTCTATGAATAACGTTACACGCCAAGCACATTGCGCGAACAGTCAGAAGCGCCAAAATAATTACACCATAACAAGGGAAAATCCCATACATGCTGTATTGACGCAAGCAGACGCCAACTTAACCGCATGCGAAACGCCATCCCTACAGATACTTTAATCTATGTTGAACATTCTCGACTTCGGAGCCGTCGGCGACGGCAAAACGGATAATACGCGCGCTATTCAGGCCGCCCTCGATAAGGCAGGTGAATCTCGCACCACCGTGTATGTACCCGATGGGCGCTTCTGCACGGGAGCGCTGCGCATGAGGCCGTTTACCGGCCTTGTGGGCAACCCTGCTTGGGGCTTCCGTGATGTAGGTGGCTCCATTCTGGAGCTGATCGACCCGAAGGCAAACTGCCTGATCGACATC
Source organism: Cerasicoccus maritimus (assembly GCA_031296935.1). GTDB lineage: Bacteria > Verrucomicrobiota > Verrucomicrobiia > Opitutales > Cerasicoccaceae > Cerasicoccus > Cerasicoccus maritimus. Next base: position 66,919 of record JAVDPD010000002.1, on the reverse strand, counting down.
TCGCACGCTGGCGGCATCAACATCAACGGTCTCAGCCTCAACGGTGGTGAGCTCGGCGAAGGTGTCCATGGTATAAAACTCGAGCAGCCCGACTACGGTGGCTACGGCCAAGAGGCCACAATCTGCATTGAGCGCTGCCGCGTAGATGGCTTTACCGGACACGGGCTTTTCTTCAAGCGCATTTGGTGCTTCAGTGTGCGCCACTGCATGATTTCCCACAACCGTGGTGACGGCATTTGGCTGCGCGGCTGGGATGGCTTCATCATGGACAACTGGCTCACTGGCAATGGAAAAGCCGGCTTTGGCGCCTACGAAGAAAACGCCTCCGTCACCTTCACCGCCAACCGCATCGAATGGAACTACGGCCCCGGCATGACTATTGAGGGTGGCGACCACTACAACATTACCGGAAATTTCTTTGACCGATCCGGCGGCCCCGCCATCGACATCAAGGATCGTGACGGCGTGCCATCATCTCAGCTGACGCTGACGGGCAATATTTTCTACCGTAACGGCAAGCCTTCACGCTGTGGCAACCTGCCATACGACTCTTCTCATCTGCGTATTATTAAGTCACGGGGAATCGTGATTTCGAGCAATGTCGCAGAAGTTTCTGCCGATGACCCAAACTCGGAATCACGAGACGCTTCATCGCCTGACTACGGACTGGTGATCGGCGAACTAGAAAGCGCAATCATCAAAGATAATGTCTTCGACCGCGGCTATAAGAAAGAGCTTCTTGTCGACTTGGGCAAGCACGGTACCAACGTCGTCCTCAAGGATAATATTGGCTGCATCCACCCTGGCATCTGCAAAGCAGCTACTGCTTAGCGCCCGTTCCCGACCATCTGACTTTGCATTGCAGAGTTGCCCTGGGAGGAAGCTCTGCGATCCAAAGCCCACCTCATCGCAAATTCAGATGAAGCGCGGAGGTCCTGTTAATAGTATCGATGAAGGACTGCGCGCAGGAACTAACCCTCGCCAGTTTTTTTCTTTGGCGTGTATTTCTGTGGGTCGCTGACCGAGAGCTTAATATCGTCCAGCGAGAACATTTGCTCGACATGCCCATCAAAGAACACGGCATTGGCAAAACTTCCATGACGCTCGATATCAGGATGAATAGACTCACTGAACCCACGATTAATATGCCAAGCATCAGAATCCACAAACATGATGCGACGCTCAGGGAATGTCACTTCGCTTAAGCGATAATAGATGCGCTCTTTGTCATCATAATCATTTACGCGGTAGTTCGAGCGCTTAAGCTTTGAATTCGGCAGGCCTGAACTATCCCCTTGATAAGCCGGGCTTTCATTGTAGGCATACCCTAGCATCCAAAAAGTGCCACTATTGTTCCCCTCATAGCTAAGGCAGGAAAACGACCTCTTGAAGTCGTTAAGCGAGGGATAATCAACATAATCCAGGACGGTATTCACCCATTTCGAATTATCCGAACCACTATCGGAGTGATTAATTTGCGCAGCAGGTAAAATACCGTCGTTATCCGCAGTAATCGCCATCGCTGTCATATGCAATTGGCGCAAGTTGGACGTGCAACCTGCTTGATTTGCCTTTTCACGAATATTACCCACCACAGGGATTAAAATCGCAGAAAGTACTCCTACGATCGCAATTACGGTTAAGAGTTCAACGAGAGTGAATGCTGCTGGGGGGGGACGTCGCATAAGGGTAAATAAGATTATCGGTAGTATATCCCATAAGCTAAACCAATGGCAACAAAGTGGCAGTGTAACATTATCCACAAACCCATAAAGGTCGATTAAGATGGGGAAACAAAAGATCTGAACGCTTTCGTCCAGCCGATCGCTGCACTGCGCAACAGATTTACTGACATAAATATCGTTAATGCCAAGTTCGACCTTGATTTCTCTCGCGCCTGCCACAACGTGGGCCATGTAGCAAACGAGCCACAGGCTTATAAATGAGGATTTTACGGTGCTGCGCCGAAGGTTGAAATCCAGCATACAAGCCATTGGCGTAAGACTTTTCTCCTAAACTCGTTGCAATTATGGGAGCGTCGGCCTGGGAAGGCCGACGCTCCTTCTTTTCCCACCCATTTTCGCGAAGTTAACATTTCAGATGGCAAATGAGTTGATTTACGCGCAAGTCATTCTAGCCTTGGCCTCATGTCCCAAGACGAGATAACGCGCCCAATGACGCCTGGCAGTCGCAAACTGTTTGAGGCGCTGATGGATCAGACACCCGATCGTGTCTATTTTAAGGACCTGCGCAGCCGTTTCCTCGTCGTCAGCAAAGCCCTAGCGCAAAAGCACGGTTGCCAAAGCTCGGATGAATTAGTTGGCAAGACCGACTTCGATTTTTTCAACGAAGAGCACGCCAAAGACGCCTTCGAAGACGAGCGCAACATTATCCTAACCGGCAAGCCGGTGATTGGCAAAGAGGAGCGCGAAGTCTGGGGTGATGGCAGTGTCACTTGGGTTTCCACTACCAAGGTGCCACTCTTTTTGGAATCCGGGAAAATTGCTGGCATTATGGGCATCTCGCGAGATATCACCCAGCAACACCGGGCTCAGGCTGTTATTCAGCACCAGAACGATATCCTCTCGCGCGACCTGGAAAGCGCGCGCCAAGTGCAGAAGCTGATGATCCCTGGCCGTGTGCCCGACTTCGACGGTATGACTGTCGGCGTCTCTTATCGGCCAATGGAGGCTGTCGGTGGCGATATCATCGTCTTCCCGGTCACGCCCAAGAAATTCACCTTCTTCTTTGTTGGCGATGTCTGCGGACACGGTCTATCCGCTGCAATGTACACCGTCCTTGTCCGGCATTTGACTGATCAGATCGCCGCCAAATACGATGGCGACCCGTCAGAATTCATCACCAGCCTGAACAAACTGCTCATTGGTCAGTTTACGAACCGATTCATGTCCGCTGTATCCGGGCATTTCCTCTTGGAAAAATCCGGCCATCTAAGCTATGTTGCGGCCAATGCCGGCCATCCGGCGCCCATTATCTACCGTAAGCAAACGCGCACGCTCGAAACGCTCTCCTTCACCGAAAGCCTGGCAATGGGGCTGATGGACCAACCGTCTTCAGATACCGTGCACGGCGTGCTCGACACCGGAGACCGCATTTTTCTCTACACTGACGGCATCCCAGAAATTCTCGACGCATACGGCGAGCTGTCCTTCGAACAACTCATTCGCTCAACCATTCAGCTATCGCCACAGCATCAGGCTGATTCCATTACCGAGCGCGTACGCCAAATTGGCGACGAGATCACTATGGAAGACGACCTGACACTCGCCATCATTGAAGGTCCGTAACCCCTTAGCCCTTCTTGACTTAACGCGCTGCTGCGTGCATTATATTTGCTAATGAGCACGCTGGAATGGTTTTACCCTGCGCAAGAAGCAACGAATACTGACCACTGGTGGCAGGTTATTGTGGTTAGCGTGATCTGGCTGGGTCTCTATCTTGCATTTCGCCCTGAGCTTAAAGAAACGCCTGAACGCTATAACCCCAAGGTTTGGTTTGGCGAAAACAAAGAACTGATCGCTCTGGCTCTGGCTTGCCTCTTGATATCCATCACATTGGTGTCGGCGGGCATCCCAGCGCCAATCTTTCGGATGGCTGCCACGATCTTTACGCTGTGGTCACTAATTGGCTTCGCCACGTCATTTATTCGCGATCGATTCTGGGCGCAGTCCACCGCGACAATTCTCTTCCTCATCAGCGCCTTCGAAGTACTGATCATTGACGATGTCGTCATCGATTTTCTCAAAGGAAAAAACCTGCCCTTCACCGCGGGCAACATGACCCTGACCTTCTGGGACCTGATCACAGTCGCCATCTCACTGGCCATCGCCCTGTGGGTCGGCATCGGTCTCTCCCAGCTCATCGAGCGCCGTGTCGACACCATCGACCGAATCAATCCTTCCACCCGCGCGCTCATCGGTAAGTTTATCCGCATCATATTCATCGTCCTCGCGATGGTGATCGGGCTGACCTCAGTCGGCATAGACTTGTCAGCCTTAACGATCTTTGGCGGTGCCCTCGGCATTGGTCTTGGTTTTGGCCTCCAGAAAATCGTTTCCAACCTGATCAGCGGCTTCATCCTCCTGTCCGACCGCTCAATCAAACCCGGCGACGTCATTGAACTAGAAGGCACCTATGGCTGGATCAACTCCCTCCGCGCACGCTACGTATCGGTCATTACCCGGGACGGCACCGAGCACCTGATACCAAACGAAGACCTCATCACTCAGCGCGTGGTCAACTGGTCCTTCAGCCACGACCGCGTGCGTATCCGCCTTGATGTGGGCATCTCCTACAACGAAGACCCCCACCGCGCCATCGAAATCTGCAAAGCTGCTGCGGCCAAGCAAACCCGCGTGCTCAAGGATCCGCCTCCTGTTTGCTTGCTGAAAGGCTTTGGCGACAGCTCGGTGGACTTGCAACTCCGCTTCTGGATTCGCGACCCGAACGAAGGCGTCGCCAACGTACAAAGCCTGGTGCTCCTAGAGATCTGGGACCGCTTCAAGGAAGAGGGCATCGAAATTCCGTTCCCACAACGCGATCTACACCTCAAAAGCACCACCCCGATCATCGTCCAAGCCACGCCTAAGGCCCCCGACGCCGAGGACGAAACCGTATAAAACGAAACACAGGCGAGACGCCTGTGCTACATTTGAAATACCATTTGCCCAATGGCCAAAATTATGGATACAACGGCACGTTGCCTATCACTCCAGCGGAACGCTGGCTAGCAGACGAGGTCTTTGAAGTGGCTGAAGTCGGCATCGAAACCGCCTTCGCGGCCCTTGTTAATCACCGCCACCGCGTCGTGCGAGTGAAGCGACTCCAGGTGCGCGCAGGCGATTTGGAAATCACGGATGCGGCGGTCGGCGTCGAACTGCTCGTAGAGCAAGCGCGCGGCGTCTTCGACAAACTTCACGAAAGCGCCGTTCATTTCGGCAAAGGCCTGCTCGTCCTCACGCTTGACCATGACCTGCGTCTCGGTCTTGAGCGCGGCGAGGCAAAGCTGCTGCACTTCTTCGAGGCTGATCAGCTCGCCTTGGCGAACCTCCAGCGACACGCGCGCCTTACTACGCTGCGAGTGCGGGATGCCGTAGATGTTACGCGCCTCGCGGGCATGCTCGCTCAGCTCCGAGGAGCAAGGGCAGGCCGACGAGTAAACGAAATCAAAGTGGATGACCTTCCGGAATCGGTTCAAATCGTCGAGGAAACCTTCGAAGGCGACCTGATAATACTGCCAGCCTTCGAGATTGCTGCGGAGGCTCGGTTTGAGGATCGGATAGTTGAAATTCAGCTTCAGACGCGCACGGCTGCTGCCGATCTCCTGCTTGTATCGGAGGAGGATCTCTTCGAGCAGCTCAAGGTCGAATACGCGGTCCTTAAAATCGTAGAACACGCGCATGATCCGGCTCATGTTGATGCCCTTCGCGTCGGCAGCCAGAGAAACTGTGCCGGTGACCGATGTTTCCAGTGTAATCTGACGCTGGTCACCGGTCAGAAAGGAGAGCGGAAGGCGGAAATTGTTGATGCCCACCTGCATAATCGGCACATTGGCACCGTGAATATTGGCGCTATCTGCATTCTGCATATCGGGCAGGGACTCTCGATATTCCGAAGTCACCTTGAAATTTTGGTCGTAGTGAACCTGCGGCTTGGCAGGTTTGGGCGCGGCCGATTGCGGATTGATGCTGGAAAATGAATCACTCATTTTAGGTAAGGACGAACCAGACAACGTAGCACAAAACGCCTATTGCGCAACCCTCCATTTCGAGGGTTTCCACTGTCCCGCGAAGGACGACGAAAAAGTTTACTCTACCGTAATGATGTCCACGCGGCGGTCCTGAGCGGTTGCTGCGCTGCCCTTGGTGGCACCTTGGTCGGCCTGAAGTTCGCCCATGGCGAGAACTTCCACGCGGCCGCCGTTGATGCCGAGTTGCTCAAGGTAGGTCTTTACACTGTTGGCGCGACGGTCGCTGAGGCCGTTGTTATACTCCGAAGTGCCGATAGCGTCCGTGTGGCCTTCCGCAATGATGCGGGCGCCGGGATTGCTGCGGAGGTAATCAGCTGCAGCGTCGACCTTGGCGCGCTCCGCGGAGGGAATGCTGTATTGGTCGAAGCCAAAATAAATGGAGTCCATCACGTTTTGCGGGCCATTCATACCATCACCCATACCGCCATTAAGGCCAGCACCGCGCTCTACCAAGCCGGTTTCGTCCGTCGCGTTCCAAGCGCCGCCGGTGTAGGAGTTGCCGCCATTGGCAATGTCGTATTCATTGATTACGTCTTGGTCGGCTGGACGATTTGGCGGGCCCATGACAGTGTCATCAGGCTTGGGTTCGGTGTCGGAACAACCGGAAAAAACGAGAGCTGCGAATAAAGATACAAAGGCGAAGTTGAAAACGCGGGACATACCGCCATAGTTTTGCAGGCCTAATACTAGGCGCAAGTCATTTCCATGTTATCTGAAAAAAAACCCGCGATCGCCCCCACCTTGTTCCTCGTCGACAACGGCTCGCTGCGCGCAGAAGCGATTCACGCCCTCCGCCGCACAGCGGATAACCTGACCTCGCGCCTTGGCCAACTCGTCTGGCCGGTGTCCGTGCTGCACTCAAGCAAGATCCCGCCCGAGCAACTCGACGGGCACCCCGCAGAAACGTTCATCCCCGCCCTACGCCGACGCCTCCATGCCGGCGAACGCCATTTTCGCGTTCTGCCGTATTTCATTGGCCCCAGCCGCGCGCTGAGCAGCTACCTGCCAGAGCGCATCGCCAAGCTACGCGCCGAGAACCCCGAATGGGCCGATTTCCAACTCGAAATAGCCCCACCGCTCTTCGACGCCGACGCCCAAGGCTACCGTATTGCCCGCGCCCTCGTCGAGCGCATCGACTCCACCATTGCCCGCCATCAGCTGAAGAAGCCGGCGGTCATCGTCGTCGACCACGGTAGCCCCGAGCCCAAGGTAACCGATGTCCGCAATGTGATCGGCGCACAGGTCCAGCGATTACTGGGCGCTCGCTGCGGCGCGTTCTCCGTCGCTTCGATGGAGCGTCGCGATGGCCCCGAATATGATTACAACGAACCACTCCTTGAGCGCACACTGCGTAAGCCAGAGTTTGCGGGGGATGTCGTTGTGGCTCTGTTATTCCTCGGGCCGGGCAAACACGCAGGCGACGGTGGCGACATTGCGCAAATCTGCGCCAGCGCCGAATCCGACATCCCCGGCCTTCACTGCTTCCGCACCGACACCCTCGGCGCCCACCCCCTCATCGAAGACATCCTCTCCAGCGTCCCGTTGGACCGTTAGATTTGCGCATTGCGCAAATGGATCGCGAATTTCCACATTCGCTACTCCAACGATCAAGTCAGCAAAAAAACGCGCCCCAATCGGAACGCGTTTTCAAAAGGTAATTGCCCATCAGCATTTGCCCACTGGGCAAATCCACCGGTGCAGCGGGACGCTGCTTAGGCGGTTTGTTGGGGGGTGCGGACCATGCCTTCGACGAGGCCATGCTGAATCGCAAAGCGGGTCAGGCTGGCAACATCGTGCAGATCGAGCTTCTTCATCAAATTGGTGCGATGGTTTTCCGCCGTCTTCACACTGATGCTGAGCTTTTGCGCGACTTCCTTGGTGCTGTAGCTCTCGGCGATGAGCTGAAGGATTTCGCGTTCGCGGGCAGTGAGGACTTCGACGCCCTTTTTAGCATTGGCGCTCGGGTTGAGCACAGCTTCGCGCAGCATTTGGGCGACTTCCGGGCCAAAGTAACTACCGCCGTTGGCAACGATATCAATACCCTTGCGAAGCTCGGAAAGCGGAGCTGATTTCTCCACGAAGCCATGAGCGCCAGCTTGAAGGAGCTCGCGAACGAGGGATGGGTTCTGATAGCCGGAGAAGACGAGTACGCGGCTGTTGCGGAGCTGCTTGGCAATACGGCGCAGAACTTCCGCGCCATTGAGCCCCGGGAGCATGATGTCCAGAACGATAAAATCTGGCTTCTGCTCCAGGCAAATGTTAAGCGCTTCCTGGCCTTCGCCGGATTCGGCGATCACTTCAAAGCCGGGCGTAGAGCGGATAATATCCGCGATCATCTCGCGCACGGCGGTTTGGTCTTCAATAATGGCTACTGTCTTCATGCCGTAAAATGTCTTGTTGGTTAAGTGATTAAGAAACTAATGAAGTCGAAACTTCCATTGCGGAGATATGAAAAATATAACTCATAATCTAACAATATGGAAAGGTAAAACATCCAAATTTCCAATCAATTCGGCCCTAATATAAGCTTTTTGACGCTTTTTTCGTAAAACTGGCCCCACAAAGTGATTTCTTCGCCAATACAGACCAACAAAGGCTCCCCAGAAACTGCACTCAAGAAATCACCTGACAAAGAATTGAGGCGTTCCACTGGGGCCAAATGGCATAGCGCTCCACTCTCAAATAAATCCGTTTTCGATCACAGCCACGACGCTATGAATAGAGTGATTCCCCCGCCCGTATACCACTAAACAAGTTGGAGTTGCCACCCCCATCATGGTCTCTACTGTTGCACCCCGATGATTCCTCAGCGTGATCAGCCGTGGTTTGAATTTCAGCTCGTGCAGCCTGATGGCAGCGAGTTCGTGGAGTCCTTGCCCGCGGAAACTATTCGCGAGGCCTTGGAAAAAATGCGCCGCATCTATCCGCATGCACGTTTGACGCTGACTCGCCAATTTAAGAAGGACCACCTTTTCGAGCCCGGCAGCCCCTCCTACTCCAAGCCGAAGCCTAAACCACAACCGACAACACAGGCCCAAAGCAGCCAACGAACCGCCACACCACCTCCCCAGCCTAAGAGCACTCCCGCGACTCAAGATTTTCACACCATCTTTAAACTACCAGCCGACGCCGACTTCCGCGCCGTCAAAAAGGCCTATCTCGACGCCCTCAAGCGCTACCACCCTGACCGCGTAGCCGACCTCGGCGAAGAGCTCGTCGAGCTGGCCGAGCAAAAGACCCGCGAATACAACGAGGCCTTCAAAGCCGCCAAGGCGCATTTTAAAAAGTAGCTTCGCCCAAAGCCTCTTGCCTCTCCGCTCATTTTTGCAGTGCAAAAATCAATGGATGCAACGGCACGTTGCCCAAAATAATTGGATGCAACGGCACGTTGCCGGCACGTTGCCCTTGACCTAGAGCGCGCGCCCGCGAAGATGCACGCCATGAAGTTGGTTTGCCTGGACTTGGAAGGGGTGCTTATACCCGAGATTTGGAAGGCCGTTGCCGAGCGCACAAAGGTCGACGCCTTGCTGCGCACCACCCGCGACGAGCCCGACTACGACGTGCTGATGAACTACCGGCTCGACATCCTGGCCAAGCACGACATTCGCCTGCCACTCATCCAGGAAGTCATCGGCGGGCTCACCCCCCTCCCCGGCGCCCAGGAATTCATGCAATGGCTCATGGCAGAGACCCGCGTGATCATCCTCAGCGACACGTTCGCCCAGTTCGCCGCCCCGCTGATGGCGCAGCTCGGCAACCCGACCCTCTTCTGCCATGAGCTCGTCATCGACCCCGAAGGCCGCGTAACCGGCTACCAACTTCGTCAGGACGACCAAAAGCGCAAAGCCGTCCACGCCCTGCAAGGCCTCAATTTCGAGATCATCGCCGCCGGCGATTCCTACAACGACCTCACGATGCTCCGCTCCGCAAACCAGGGCATCCTCTACTGCCCGAGCGAGCAATTCGCCGCCGAAAACAGCGACCTCCCCGTCTGCACCGACCACGACCAGCTCAAGGCGCTCCTGCAGAAGCTGCTGGCGGAGTAAGCGGCAAGGCTGCCAATGGCGATCTTTGTCCACATTTTTGCGGCAGATGATCGTGCCATGATCGCCAAGAATGGCATCAAGGTGGTCAGGGCGAAGTGGAGAAAAATGAATGGGGTCTTCCTAAGCCCTGTAACTGAGAATTATTACAATACTCATCAGTGGAAGCGGGAGCTGAAGAGGATCCAAAACATCCCCAAACTAGCTGTTCGCATCCGAATTCCAGATGAAGAACGTGTTTTTATCGGTCGCTACAATGAAGAGCAAATCGAAGTATCCGCTAGCGAAGCGATCAAAATTTCCATTGAGCACGCCTCACCCGGAGGGCTGGAAGTCATCCTTCCCCGCTCGGTAAAACCGAAGGAGCTACTCAAGTTTTATAAACCCAATGACAATGTAGGCTGGAGATTTTTCCCCGAGTCACATTCAAGAAAACCTTGCGGCTGCGAATACTGCCAGAGAGGCGAACCATATTCGCAGCGGCTAAGGGTTGATTAAATTTAAAAGGCCGCATTATATCTGTCCTCTTTTGACGATCAGGCTTACGAATCCCAAAGAACCATGCCCAAGACGACTAAAGACCAAGGCCGTTACGCCGCGCGCGGCGTTTCCAGCAGCAAGAAAGAAGTTCACGCCACCGTGGACAACCTCGACCGCGGGCTCTTCCCGGGCGCGTTCTGCAAGATCACCGAGGACTACCTGACCGGCAACAAGAAGAAGTGCAACGTCATCCACAGCGATGGCAGCGGCACGAAGTCCAACGTCGCCTACCTGCACTATCAGGAGACCGGCGACGCGTCCGTTTTCCGCGGCATCGCGCAGGACAGCATCGTCATGAATGTGGACGACCTGCTCTGCGTCGGCGTGACCGACGGCGTGCTGCTCTCCAGCACCGTCAACCGCAATGCCCGTCGCTTCCCCGGCGCCGCGCTCGCGGAGCTCATTCAGGGCACGGAAGATTTTCTCGGCACACTGCGCGAGTTTGGCTTCGGCATCCAAAGCGGCGGCGGTGAAACTGCCGACGTCGGCGACCTCGTCGGCACCGTGACCGTTGACTCCTGCGCGACCGCCGTCATGAAGCGTGACGACGTCATCACGGGCGACAAGATCAAGCCCGGCCTGGCGATCATTGGCATCAGCTCCGCCGGCCAGTGCAATTACGAGTCCGCGCCCAACAGCGGCATCGGCAGCAACGGCCTGACCAGCGCACGCCACGACCTACTCTGCCCCTACTACCGCGAAAAATATCCCGAAACTTACGACGCCACGACCGACAAAGAACTCGTTTACTGCGGCCCTTACAAGCTCGAGGACGAGCTGCCCAACGCTGGCGGCATGACCGTCGGCGAGGCCCTACTCTCCCCCACCCGCACCTACGCGCCCGTCGTCGCCAAGCTGCTCAAGGAATTTCCAGAAGACATCCGCGGCCTCGTCCACTGCTCCGGTGGCGGTCAGACCAAGTGCCTGCGCTTCGGCAAGAAGGTCCACTTCGTGAAGGACAACCTCATGCCGCTGCCGCCGATTTTCACGGCGATCCAAAAGGCCAGCAAGTCCACGTGGAAGGAAATGTATCAGGTTTACAACATGGGGCACCGCCTCGAAGTCTTCGTCCCGAAGAGCAAGGTCAAGAAGGTCCTCGCCGCGATCGAAAGCTTTGGCCTCGACGCCCAGCAAATCGGCCATACCGAGAAGTCCGAAAAGCCCGGCGGCCAAAACCACCTGACTCTTTTTCACGGCAAACGCGCCCTCAAATACGCCCTCTAGGCAGCGTCCCGCTGCACCGTCGGATGCGTTGCATCCGGATTTGCCCATTGGGCAAATGACCTATCCAACTGAAAGAGGTAGGGACGGTTGCCCTCAACCGTCCGCGCTGCCCCAACGCTTCAGGCTATCATCCTGAGGTAGCGCAGGCGCTTTGAACATTTCACACAGTCCGTTGTCTGTTAAAAGGAGATGTCTGCACCCAAACGAACCAACGTGCTCGGCACCGCGCTGCAATGCTGCTGCCAAGACCCGATGACCGGTTTTTACCGCGACGGCTATTGCCGCACCGGCCCCGGTGACGAAGGCTTGCACACCGTCTGCGCCGAGATGACCGCTGAGTTTCTCGACTTTTCCCGCCGCACTGGCAACGACCTCTCCACTCCCTATCCGGAGTTTGGCTTTCCCGGCCTTGAGCCCGGCGACCGCTGGTGCCTCTGCGTGACCCGTTGGGCCGAGGCGCTCACAGCGGGTGTGGCACCACCCGTAATCCTCGAAGCTTGCCACAACTCCGCCTTGGAGTTCGTCGATCTGGATCAGCTCAAAGCTCACGCCCTAGAGCGCGAGACCTGAGTTGAAAGCCAAAGCGTCACTTCACCCGGCGACCGGAAATCTTCTTCAGGCCAATCACCATCGTCAGCGTGTCAACCTTGCCCTTCTGGTCGTTGAAAATAATGCGCACATCGCCAGTGGCGTAAGCAAACTCGTTCGTGCCGGTCGGATACACGCGGTAGCTCGGCTGCCCGGGAATCTGCGCGTAGAGCTTGCCGCCGTCGTTGGTGATGACCAGTTCGGCGTCCGGCCCCACCTTATAAGTGCCCAGGTATTTCTTAAGTTGCTTCACCGGGCGGATGCCACTGGGCGGAGGCTTGGGCAAGGGGAATTGCTCGGGATCGAGGACGTAGAAAGCCACGTCGTCAAGCTGCTGCGCCGAGTTGGTCAGGATCACGCAAGCAGTGCGCGTGTTTGGGTTAAATCCAAGAAACGCCGCGTAGCCGCCGGTTTTACCACTTTGCCAATAGACAGGCTGCATCGACTTCTGCGTCATGTGCCAACCGTAGCAAACGCTGGTGTTTGGCATCGAGGTGCGGATATATACATTCTGCGTCATGGCGAGCGCGCGCTTGTCGTCGGCGTCGAGCTTGACCATGCCCATGTTCGCGGCGGCAAAGCGCAGCAAATCGCGGGCAGATGAATAAAGCCCGCCGCCGCCAGCCATCGCGTCCCAATGCCAGTTGGGGACGACTTGTTTGCCGTTGTGCCCGGGCACCATCTTGGCTGGATCGAGCGTGGCCGAGGTTTCCTTGAGCGCGAGCGGGCGCGTCACGTAGGTCTCAATCACCTCTTCAAAAGACTTGTTGGTGCGCAGGGTCAGCACGTCGCCCAGCAGGCCATAGCCGAGCATGGAATTCTGATATTCCTGGCCCGGCGGAATCGTCATACCGAGCACGGTGATCGCGATGTAGAGATCGAGCTGGGAGTAGTCGGCAAACGGGTCGTTCACGTTCTCGGGCTGCAAGTTGGGCGGATTGTGCGGCAGTCCGCTGGTGTGCGTGGCCAGGTGCATGAGCAGCAGTGGCATGTTCATGAAGCGCGGCACCTTGACCTCCTTCGGGGTGAAGGCGTTGACCGGCTGCGCCCACGTCAACTGGCGCTTCACCACGAGCTCCGACGCCGCCGTCGCGGTGAAGGCCTGGGTGACGGCGCCGATTTCAAACACATCTTCCGGCTTAGGCGCGCGGGCGTCCGTCGCCGAAACCTCCCCTGCGGTGTAGTAATTTTCGCCCGAGAGATCGAGCACCCCGACGATGATGGACTGGTTTAAATCGCGGTCCACCAGCGCATCGATGTAGTCCTGCACCCGCTGGGGTTCGAATTGCTGAGCCGACAAAGCAGGCGCGCAGAACGTCAGGATTGCGGAAAAAATCAACAACGGGGAAATAGTCTTTTCTGAAAGCACGGAACGGGTGTAGCGTAGCCCGCGATGGAAATCAAACTCAAGTCGCCGCTCGATATGCACCTGCACCTCCGCGAAGGGGAGATGCTCAAGACCGTCGCCCCGCTGACCTCACAGCATTTCTCGGGCGCCATCATCATGCCCAACCTGGTGCCGCCGGTCGACAACCTCGACCGCCTGCTCGCCTACCGCGAGGAGATTTTGGCCGCGACCAAGGGCGACGCATTCGAGCCCTTCATGACGCTCTTCTTCCGCGCCTACACACGCGCAGAGCTGGAGGCCGCCATGCCGCACATCACCGCGATCAAGCTCTACCCGGCCGGCATTACGACCAATTCCGAAGGCGGCGTGAAGGAGCTGGCCGACGCCGAGGCGACCATGTCGCTCATGGAAGAGCTCGGCATTCCGCTGCTCGTTCACGGCGAAACCAACGGCTTCGTCATGGACCGCGAGCGCGAGTTTTTAACAGTTTACGAACAGATCGCGACGAAGTTTCCGAAGCTGAAAATCGTCATGGAGCACATCACCACCGCGCACGCCGTGGCCCTGCTCGATAAATTTGAGAACCTCCACGCAACCGTCACTGCGCACCACCTGATCATCACGCTCGACGACGTGGCCGGCGGCATGCTCAACCCCCACCTGTTCTGCAAGCCCATCGCGAAACGCCCCGAAGACCGCGATGCGCTGCTCAACGCCGCGCTCACCGCGCACCCGAAGCTCAGTCTCGGCACCGACAGCGCCCCCCACCCTCAGCACAAAAAGGAATGCTGCGGCTGCGCGGCCGGCGTCTTCACCGCGCCGATCACCCTGCCGCTCATGGCCGACCTCTTTGCCAAGCACGACGCGCTGGACAAGCTCCAGGCTTTCGTGTCCGACAACGCGCACCGCATCTACGGCGTCACCCCGCCGGAAAAGATCATGACCCTGCGCGACGAGCCCATGACGATCCCCGAGAAATACGGCGACGTCGTCCCCATGTGGGCCGGCCAGCAGCTCGGCTGGAGCGTAGTTTAAACTACGTCTTACAGTCTTAAACAAAAAGCGCCGGCTGCTCAGCTTGGCGCTTTTTTAGTTCCTCACTTAGAGATCGTCGGCGATGGTATCCACCTTCTTGTCGATGCTGTCGGCGGTGCTGTCGATGTCGTTTTGCTTGCGGTCGAGCGGGTCGCTGATGCCGGTGTCCTCTTCCAGCTCACCGACTACGGGGCCGGTTTGCGACTCGCGTTTTTTCGCTGCGCGGGCGGCGGCGACGGGCCAAGTTTCACAGCCCACTAGGCTGATGATCAGGAAAAAAGAAGCGGCAGGAATGAGCCAACGTTTCATCGTAGCAATTACTTGTAGAAGTCCCAAACCATGGGGATCACGAACACGCTGACAATGAAATAAAGCAGATTCAGCGGGATGCCCACCTTGGCGAAGTCAGAGAACCGGTAGCCGCCAACGCTGTAAACGTAGGTGTTTGTCTGGTAGCCAATCGGCGTCGCGAAGCTGGCCGACGCCGCCACGCAAACCGCGATCGCAAACGGACGCGGGTCCACGCCAAGCGCCAAACCAATGCTGATCGCCACCGGCGCCATGAGCACCACCGTGGCGTTGTTCGAGAGAAACTCCGTGCAAATGCTCCCCGCCAAATAAACCACGGCCAACATCAGGAACGGCCTCATCGGCTCGGGCACATGCGTGGACAGGCCGACAATTTGCTCCACGGCCAAGCCCGTCGCACCGCTGACCTCCAACGCTTCTCCGAGCGCGAGCATGCCATAAATCAACATCAGGATGCGCCACTCCACGGAGGCGTAGGCGTCCTTGGGCTTGACAATGCCCATTGTCATAATCACCGCCATGACAAAGATTGAGCCCACCACGATCGGCACGTTGAGGAAGCTCACCGCAGCCACCATCGCCACCACCATGCCGACCACCAGCGGCAGCCATTTGCGTAGACTGTTCGCCGAAACCGGCGGCTTGTCGAGCAGCATGATGTCGTCGCTGCTGCGCAATTTTTCAATGGCCTGATCGGTGCCCATCATCAGCAGCGTATCGCCGAAATCGAGGGGCAAGGTTTCCAGGCGGTCGCGCACGTTGTGCCCGTGGCGGTGGATTGCCAGGATGATCATGCGGTAGCGCTGGCGGAAGTTGATCTCGCGGATATTCTTGCCCGTGATGCTCGACTTCGGGCCGATGACGCCTTCGACAATCGCGCCTTGGTGCGCGGCAATTTGCTCCAGGTCCAAGCCCTTCTCATGCACAAAATCCACCTCCCCGGAGGCCTGCGCTTCGGCGATGCCCGACGGGCGGCAAGACAGCACCAGACGGTCGCCTTCCTCAAATTTGGTTTTGCGGATATCTCCATCCACGGCCACGCCGTCGCGGATGATTTCCAGCAGGCGAATGCCCCGCGCACGCTTGAGCGAGGACTCGCCAAAGCTCTGCCCGATCAGCTCGGACTTTGGGCGCACAAAGGCTTCAGTAATGAACTCACGACGCTCTTCTTCGGAGAGAATGGCGGTCAGCGTTTCGCGCACTGGCAGGAGCTTCGGCCCGAAGATGACCAGAAACGCCGTTGCGATAAACACCAGGGGCAAGCCAACTGACGCCAGTTCAAACATCCCCAGCGGCGCCATACCCGCCGAGCGCAGCTCACCGCTCATCAGGATGTTCGTGCTGGTGCCCATCAGCGTGCAAACACCTCCAAAGATCGAGGCGTAGGAAAGCGGGATCAGCAGCTTCGAAGCCGGTGTCTTCATCTTACGCGCCAGGCCAATGACGACAGGGAGGAAGACCACCACCACTGGCGTGTTGTTCATAAACGCCGACACGAAGGCGATGGAGAGAATCATCACCACCATAAACATACGCAGCGGCAGCTTCGTCAGGCGGCCTAAAGCCTCGGCCAGCAGCTCAATCGCACCGACTTTTTCCAGCGCCAAGCTAATAATAAACATCGCGGCAATCGTCAGCGGCGCGGAGTTGGCGAACACCTGGATCAGTGCATCCTTGTCCGGCAGGCGACTCGAGCCCGACGCCATGCCAACAATCAGCAAGATCGCGAACACGAGAATAGCCGTCACGTCGACCGGCAGCTTCTCTTTCACGAAGCTGACGATGGCGAAGACGAGCAACACCAACACGAATGTAATTTCCCAAGTCACTTAAGCAGAATATGATGGCCAAACAAACCTCCCATCATGCGCCCAGAATGCCGCTGCGCAACTGCGAATTACCACACCGTTTGAGTCAATCGGTCGATCAATTGACGTTGATCAATGCGACTTGTTCGGTCTGGTTTGGTTTTCAATTTTTTGAAAGTCTTCGTTTAGATCAGAAAGACCAGAGAACTCGAAACTGTGGAATGTCTCATTCAGATCTTTAAGTGCAGTATCAACTGCTTCAATTTTTTCTTTGGCCGTCTCATTGTTTCCTTCTCTGAGGTCCGAATTGATCGATTCTGTGGCTTTAATCAGAGGGCATAGGATGCCTGCTTTAAATTTCGCTTCATCTATTTCTCTGGTAATGTTGGTGATCTTTCGAAGCCCGAACCCAGCAGCAAGAGATGTTGCTACAAATGTTAATGCGACTGCTTTGAAAGTATTCATTATTTTACCGAACAACATTTTGTGGTTCGCCATCCAAGAAGGCCCGAATGTTGTTCAAAGTAATGTCGAGCAAGGTTTGGCGGGCCGGCATGCTGCTCCACGCCACATGCGGCGTGATCAGGCAGTTCGGCGCGCCCAGCAAGGGATTGTCCACCGCCATCGGCTCCTTGGAAACCACGTCCAGCGCGGCGCCGGCAATGACGCCATTTTTCAACGCCTCAACCAACGCGGTTTCGTCGATCAAGCCACCGCGCGCGGTGTTAACCAAATAAGCGGTGTCTTTCATCATCGCCAGACGCTCGCGATTAACGAGACCGGTGTTTTCCGGAGTCTGCGGGCAGTGGAGAGAGATCACATCCGACTGGGCAAAAACTTCGTCAAGGTCCGCCCAAGCAAAGCCTTCATCCCATTCCGGCGCACCCTTCCGGCTACGCGTGTAGGCGATGACGTTGGCACCCAGGGCACGGACCTGCTCGCCGACTCGGCGGCCGATCTCGCCCCAGCCAACGAAGCCCACCGTCGCGCCTTCGAGCTGCACGAGCGGCTTTTTCCAATAGCAGAATCCCTCGCTGTTCACCCAGTCGCCCACGTGAACGCTTTGGCTGTGCAAACCGACGTTGTTGCAGAGCTCCAGAATCAGCGCCAGCGTGTGCTGCGCGACGGACTGCGTGCTGTAGCTCGGCCCATTGCAAACCGTCACCCCTTGCGCCTTGGCGACGGCGGTGTCGATGATGTTGTAGCCCGTGGCCAAGACGCTGATCAGCTTAAGCTCCGGCAGCGCCTGGAGCGTTTCCGCGCTGAAGGGCACCTTGTTGGTCAGCACAATCTGGGCGCCGGCGCAGCGTTCCACGATCGTGCTTGCCGCGGTGTGCTCGTGGATGACGAGCTCGCCAAATTGACGCAACGCGCGCCAGGGTTGTTCGTCTTCAAAATAGAAAGTTCCAGCATCGAGGATGACGATCTTCATGCCACACAGGTTAGGTCGAAAGCGGCACGGTCCAAGACCTAAGTCTGGCCATCCGCGCAAAAGCATGTCAAAACGCCCCAACTTTTGCACACACGTCACTATGCTGGAGCGCTGCTTTAAACTACAGGCCGAGGGAACCACCGTAAACCGCGAAGTCCTCGCGGGGCTGACCACCTTTGCGGCCATGGCCTACATCCTGGTCGTCAACCCGATCATCCTGCACGCTGGCGGCAAGACCGGCCTCGAGCTGGCGGGGCTGATCAGCGTGACCGCGCTGGCCGCTGCCCTGGGCTGCTTCCTAATGGCCGCGCTGACGAATTATCCGATTGCGCAGGCGCCCGGCATGGGCATCAACAGCTACTTCGCGAGCGTGGTGGTGGTCGGCATGGGCGTCCCGTGGGAAGGCGCGCTGGCGATGGTGTTTTGGAACGGCATCATCTTCCTGATCCTGTCCATCTCTGGCATTCGCAAGGCGATCATCCAAAGCCTGCCCAACTGCATGCAGATCGGCATTCAATGCGGCATCGGGTTCTTCATCGCCTTCATCGGCCTGAAGAACGCCAACATCATCGTCGACAATCCCTTCACCCTTGTCAGCGAAGGCGACATACTGAAACCGGCACCACTGATGGCACTGGGCGGGTTGCTCATCATGAGCGCGTTAACAGTCCGCAAGTTCCCTGGCGCGATCATCGTGACCATCATTTTGCTGACCATCCTCGGGCTCCTGATCCCCAGCGGCGATGGCACGATCACTGAAAAGCCGGATGGCTTTTTCGGCCTACCCGCCAGCATGGGCCAGACCTTCCTCGCACTGGATTGGCTCTACCCATTCCGCCACTGGCAAACCGCGCTGCCCGTGGTCATCACGCTGCTGATCATCGACCTGTTTGACTCTCTGGGAACGCTGATTGGCCTCGGGCGCCAGAGCGGCTTGATGAATGAAAAAGGCGAAATGCCGCGCCTCAATCGCGCCCTGACGGCTGACGCCCTGGCCACCATTGGCGGCGCCCTGTTCGGGACATCCACCACCACCGCCTACATCGAGTCCGCGACGGGCATTGAGGCCGGCGGACGCACCGGCCTGACGTCCGTTGTCGTCGGCTGCTGCTTCTTGCTCGCGCTGTTTTTCACGCCGGTTCTGACCATCGTCCCCGCAGCGGCAACCGCGCCCGCGCTCATCATGGTGGGCCTCTTCATGGCGCAGGGCCTCAAACACATCAACTACCGTGACCTGCTCGAAGTCGCCCCGGCAATCCTCACAGCGCTGCTGATTCCACTCAGCTTCAGCATCACGCACGGCATCATGGCGGGGATTATCTTTTACGTGCTCCTCATGGCGCTCGTCGGCCGCGCCCGCGAAGTAACCATTGGCGCATGGCTCATTGCGGCCGTTTTTGTTGGTTTTGCGCTGCTCTAAAGGCGATTTCTGGCGGATTTTCGATACAACCTGATAAACAACGACTTGCAGATTTCGATCCAATTAAAACGATACTTTTATGCACTTTCACTAGAGCATAAAGTCACTTTTCATGGCATCTAAAGCAAACTTTTAGGCGGTTGATGACAGAAACTCAACGAGCCACACTCGCAACGTGGCTCACTTAAAAAACGGTTAAAGCCCGCCAAACCGCCACATGCAGCTTGATTTGGGGGCAAAGCCTGCTCTACGTTAAAGCTGATATGTCTGTTGACTCCGATCTTTCGTCCTTTGATAGCAGCACGCCCGCTAGTGGCGGCGGCATGATTGCCCCTCTGCTGATTGGCTTTGCCGGTGTGCTCCTGGGCGGTGCCGCTCTGTATTTCAGCCTCACTGGCGCAGGTGCCTCAGACGACGCCAATGCCAGCCTCAAGGCCATGCAGGCCAAGGCCGAAGGGCTTGAAACCCGCCTTGCGGACCTCGAACAGAAATACGCCGACGCAATCAGCCAAATCGAATTCAACAAAACGACCCTGAATAAACAGGCGACTGATACCAACACCGCGTTCAACAACGTGAAAGTGGAGATGATCAATACCCGCGACATGATCGACACCAATGCCGACAAGCTCGCCGAACTCATCGACACCCTCAACCAAGTCGGTCGCCCGGCAGCCCCCGCCGCGCCAACCACCACAACCCCGACGCCGCTAGACCGCCTCCCCGTCGCCACGACGGAGAGCGACGACGACTCTTCCAGCCTGCCCGTTGTCTCCACCGAAACCCGCATGCACACGATTCGCTCCGGCGACACCTTCTCCAAGCTCGCCAGCCAATACAACGTCACCGTGGCCGCCATCCTCACGGCAAATCCCGACGTCGACCCCCGCCGCCTCGCTGTCGGCCAGAAAATTAAAATCCCCGCGGCCGAGTAGCCATTTACGGTCCCAGCAGAATGCTGGCTGACTACACAACCCTGTGTCATTGCTTAGAGTCTTTTGACGCCCGCAGCATCCCACGCCGCCAACTCTTCAAACAACCAGCGCAGCACCAGCCCACACTACTCCTGCCGAGCCGACGTCGGTTGCCGTAGCAGGACAGCTTCACGCCCAAATACCTTCCCGCTCCCCAAAACACCGAACCATGCGAGATAGCTGACCCGTCATTCCGCGCCTTGCGGCGCTCCAAGACGGTCAACTTCTTAGCATTCTCAAAATAAGAGTGACTCCAAATTTCCCCCGACATATCTCTATTCCGGTCACGAACCACCTAACGAAGGAGGAATACCGTTTGACTCGCATCGATGAAGTTGCGTCCACACCAGTTGTCCACGATCAACTCGTTTCAGTATGCAATGAAGAGAAAATATACGATTGGCTTTTCCGCAGACTATTTGATGGTGAACCATATAAAGAAAAAAATTCCGTAGGCTTCTTCAGAAGTGGAGCCGAAGGATGGAAAAATAATCATTCCTTCGTCTTTCTGTTGGTGACGGAGCTTGGAGAAGTGGCAGCCGCCATAGACATTAAAGCACCAGACATTGAAAAATCAGAGATAGGCTATTGGGCTAGCGAGCGTCATCGCGGCTGTATGACCAACACGGTGATAGCTCTACTCTCCATTGCGAAAGATGCAGGATATAGATCTCTTTTCGCGCGAGTCCGAAAGGCTAACCTGAATTCAGTGGGAGTGCTTGCCAGAAGTGGATTCACGCTTTCACCGACAGATGAGGATGAAACCTACGATTTCTATCGAATCGAACTAAACAAAAAATAGTGAGAGCAAGTCGTGCCGTATAACTCCGGCCAGCGCTCCGCACTAAGGCTAGAGATAACATGAAGTTGCCAGGTCCAGCCCTTGCTCAACCCGGCAACCGATGATAGATCAAAAACAATACCTAGCCGTTAAGCTCGGCATCGATGTTCGCTGATTGTTTTTTCCATGTGTCGTTGTCTGGTGAGGTAGAGGCAATTGCGGCCCCTGAGTATGACGCGTCTGGGCTAAGTCAGTTTTCGCCGCATGGGGATGCCTGAGCGGACTTGTGAAAACAAACCGCGCTGTATCATTACCAATCTTGACGCGCGGGCATCTCCAAGCCATCGTGAGTGAAAACCAAGTCTCCCAACGAATCAACAAGCCCGTAACACACCGATGCAAAACACGCCATCCACCCACGGTAAACGAACGGCCAAGAATGGAGTCATCCTACTCGCGGTCTCCAACCTTGCCATAATCCTGATCATTTTCCTGGGAATCAACATACCCGCGGGGCTCTTCACCATGCTCGGCGGTTTAGCCACGGTGGGCTTGATCATGGTCTTCGTCGCGATGACCAAGCATCACTACCGCGCCAAATGGCTTTTCTGGTTTTTAATTGGCTACTCGGTGCTCCTCTTCATCAGTCCACCAGTCGGCCCAGCCATTGCTATCGCGATTTGGGTATTCCTGGCAATCAAAGGAAAATCCTTCTTCCCCCCAAAGAGCGCCTCCATCGCCCAGCCATGAACTACTCCACTACATATACGGTCAGTGAGGCGCTGCAGCAGGAGTCCTTGAAGCAGTATTTTTTTAAGGTGATGCTCGGCAAGCGGCGCTACGCACTCGTGCTGCTGGTCATCTTTTCGGTGACGCTCTTTTTCACGCCCACGGGCTTTGGCATGGTGCTACCGGTTACGCTATCTAGCGTCACCTTAGTGTGCTCGCTGATGTGGGTCAAAGCCTACTTCAGTTTACTCAAGCATGGCCAAGTTCAACTGAGCCTCATGGGCGATGCCGAAGTCAAAGTTGAGCTTGATGAGACCGAACTCCGCTATCAGAGCTCTGTCTCCAGCCGGACGATTCCTTGGGATAAAATAGAAAGCATGAAAGACATTGGCAGCTTCATCGTCTTGCTCAAAGGCAAGACCCCGCTCGTCAGTTTGCCCAAGGATTTTTTTGCAGCCGAAGCACGGGAGTTTATCCAAGCAAAAGTCCCCCAATAAACAGCCTTCGCGCGACATACACAATGGCATGATTGGTCCACGCCAAGCCGTAGAGCCCTCAAGCCGATCCACCACAGAAAACCATATTCATCACACCCATTCTTAGCGCTCTGAGAAAGTAATGAATAAGTCAGTCAAGGCCATCATATACTCCTCCATTCTGCTAGTGAGTGGGTCGATTTTCGCTGGTGTTTGCTGGAATCAAGGTCGCGCTGATCGGTTTATCGAAAATTCAATTGAACTACTGAAAACAAATCAAGCGGACCAAAGAATTGAAGTCGTAAGTCTGCCTTCAGGAGAAAGTTTTTCGGTGTTGCTCGAACACTCATGTTGTAGTGGCGCTGGATTTGATGCGGTAGTTATTCGAACTTCAGATGGAGATATCTACACTTCGAAAAAGAATTATTGTGGGATCGAAGGATTCTGCGGAGAAGTCGTGACAGTTGGCTTTCAGAATCTTTCAGAGCTGAAAGTATACTTGCTGAAAGAATCATACAACCCATTGTGGTGCGAATAACACCAACGCAGAGCGCCACTTTGAAGTTTTAAAGAATTTAGATATGGAAAGGTGTAAAATTTGTAGCCGTGGCCTCACAAACACGAAGGACACCATCTTCCATAACGGAGATGTTTTTTGTTCCGAGCATTGCTATTCGGTTTCTACCGGGAAGCATGCAGAGCAGGAAGGCCGTGCGAAGCAGAGAGATAGAGCCCTCGCATCGATGAAAGGTTGGGCGATTATCGTATTTGGAGTCTTTATGGCGTCATTACCGCTAGCAATGGGTATTATGCTGAAGCTCGGCTATCCCCTGCTTGATATTTCCGGGGCTGATGGAGTGAAGGCAGTCATATGGAGCTTGCCCGGATGTGTAATCATCGGAATAGGCATCTATGGGCTAAAGCGGCATTGAGAGAGTGTTTGCCTGAATAGATGCCAATCGCATCGCTAAACCACTACCTGATTCAGCCAGCTAGTCATTTGCGCAATGCGCAAATGCAGGGATGCAACCGCAGGTTGCTTGCTTACGAGTGCATCGACGCGCTGCTCGCTACGGGGGCAGGAGCAGCGAGTTCTTCTTCGTCGATTTCGTCGAGCCAGATGACATTGCTGTCGGCTTGGGCGACGGCAACTTCCTCGCCGCCGCGGACGGGTGGCAGCGGGGTTTTCATCGATTCGACGGCGGCCTTTTCGTGCAGGCGGATGCAGAACTCGCCGTAGTCGAGGACTTCCCAGTTGCCATGCTTGTCCTCGACGAGGGCCGTGAGCGACTCCACCCAGTCGCCGGAATTCAGGTAGTGCGTGTTGCCGATCATCTTGTCTTCCGGCGTGTGGATGTGGCCGCAGATGATGCCCACGCAGCCGCGTTTGGACGCCAGGGCCTCAAGGTGGTTTTCGAAGTCGGAAATGTGGCTGACGGCCTGCTTGACCTTCGCCTTGATCGCCTTGCTCAGCGAGAAATATTCCTTGCCGCGGAAGGCGCGCCACTTGTTGTAAAAGCGGTTGATGCGCAGGAGCTGCTGGTAGCCGACGTCACCCAAGATCGAGATGAATTTCGAGTGCGTGGTGACGGCGTCAAAGCAGTCGCCATGGACGACGAGGTAGTCGCCCTTTTTGCCGTGGTGAATGTGCTCTTCGACAATCTGTAGGCGGTCGAACATCAGCGGCAGGTAGCCGGCCAGGAAGTCGTCGTGATTGCCGCGCACGTAGATGACCTCCGACTTGCGCTTTTCGGCAATTTTAAGGATGCGGCGGATGAACCAGGTGTGGCTCTTTTGCCAGTTGAGTTTTCGCTTCAGGCTCCAGCCGTCGACGATGTCGCCGTTGAGGATGAGCTTGTCGCAGCGAGTGTGTTTGAGGAAAAAGTTCACCTCCTCGGCCTTGCAATCATTCGTGCCGAGGTGAACGTCTGAAAGGACGATCGTCTTGTATTTAAGGACAGGCTTTTTCATATTTCAGTCGTCGTTGAGCTTCTATGGGGCCCAAATGTTAATAACTGTGAATAAGCCGGTCAAAGGCCAAAGTGCGAACCCGTAACTTGTTCACCTCAGCGTGACCCCAACGCCTTTAAAACGACACAAAACAGCGGTTTTCGTCTCAACTATGGGGGCTCAATCTTCCAATCAGGAAACAAAAATCCTTTATAAAAGGCTTATCAACAGCCTTTTATTTATTCACAATAAGCATTTCCATTGTCAGTTAATCACCAACGAGAGTCCTATTTTTCAAGCAAACCGCCAGTTATCAACAGCCACTATAGGAGCTATAATTGCGCCAAAAACGCCTCTGCGTTGCGGCGGTGAATAACTTTCTTGGCGGCGTCCATTTTGTCCCAACTGCGGGCCATCATCGACATGCGGTGGTTGCCAGCAAAGACTTCCTCGTGGTCGCCGATGAAGGTCCAGTAGAGTCCGTCCCAAGTGGCGCACCAGTCGCCCTTGGCGTAGCGCGACATTTTGCGGATGTAGTTCGAGCCCGAGAGGTAGGGCTTGGTGGTGAACGTGCCGCCGTCGGCAAACTGCGACATGCCGTAAACGTTCGGAACCATCACCCAATCGTAGGCGTCGACGAAGAGCTCCATGAACCAGCGGTAAACCGCGTCGGGGTGGATGCGGCACAGCAGCATGAAATTGCCCAGCACCATGAGGCGCTCGATGTGGTGCAGGTAGCCGTGCTCAAGCACGCGGGCGATGGCGTCGTCCACCACCGGGATGCCCGTGCTGGCGTCGTAAAAACAAGCGGGCATTTCGCGGCGAAAATTCCAGAAATTTCCGTTGCGGATCTCGACGCCGCGATGCCGGTAAATGCCGGCCATGAACTCACGCCAACCAATCACCTGACGCACGAAGCCCTCCAGTGAATTAAGCGGCGTATCGCGCTTTTCGGCATGTGCGAGCGCGGCGTCAACGACCTCTTGCGGCGTGAGCAGGCCGATATTCAACGCAGGCGTCAGCGCCGAGTGAAACAGCACGCGGTGGCGGCCGGAAATGGCGTCTTCGTAGGGGCCGAAATCCGTCAGCCGTTCATCGAGAAAGGCCTGCAACCAGCTTAGCGCGGCGGCGCGGGTGACAGGCCAGTCAAAGCGATCCAGCGAGCCGAAGTTATCGGCGAAACGTTCATTGGCCCACCCAATGGCGTCGTCCACATAGTGGTTGCGCTGCGCGCGTGGAGCGTCGGGCACGGGGTAGTCCTTGGACAGCTTTTGGCGGTTGTCGGCGTCAAACGACCACTGCCCGCCAACGGGTTTTCCATCACTGGTCAGCAGGATGTTCATGCGCTTGCGCTGGGCTTGGTAAAACCGCGCCATGAAGGGCTGCTTCACGCCTGCACCCGTGTGCTTTTCCAGAAACTCCGCAGGCGTGACGAAGGCCGGCGTGGGCTCCACCACAAGCTCGATGCCGCGCTCCTCGGCAAAGCGCTGGAGCCGGCGTTTGAGGACGTCGTCGTGCACCTCGTAAACCACCAGTCGTTCGACGTCCTTAGGAATCGCTGCGCGGAGCACGGTGGCGGAATCACTGTTGCCGCCCCGGGGCAAATCCACATAAGTTACTTCACGCCCGCGGCCTTCCAGTTCCTTGCGGTAGGCCTGCATCGAGGCACGGTGGAGCACGATGCGCTGACGGTGGACATTTAGCGGCCAGCGGCGATCCGTGCCAAAGAGCAGCGGCTCTTCGATCAGGTAAACCGGACAGTCCCGCGCGGGTGGTTTACTAAAGAGCTGGTGCGGGTAGATCAGGGCAGCAGTCGACATAAGCTACCGATAGCCAATTCGTGGCTCGTCGCAAATGCACGCGCGGGATTCCGCACTAGGCCTCTTCTGTGGCGTCTTCTGCGTGTTCTCCGTTACCTAGCAATTTATAGGCACCAAAGGCGGCCGCGCCAAGGGCCACCAGTTTAAAGATACGCTTCCGCCTACGCTTGCTAAAAGAGCGCTGGGCCCCAGCCACAACCACTGGTCGCAAGAGCGGTACGATTCGCCGCAACGCAAGGACCGCGCTGCCCATTGCGGCGGCTTTCTTGGCTTGGGGTAGCAGCTCACGCGTGTCAGCCGCCAGCTTGGTGCGCTCACGGCTGATCTCCTCCTGGAGGCGCGCTATTTCTGCTTTTTCATGACGGAAGATAAACATTCGACGTCTTTGCGGAGTTCTCGGCGGGTTTCAATGAAGGGCGTGCGCTTGTGGTCCATCAAGTAATAGGCGGCCGCCGCACACAAGGCGACCAGTAACAGGAAAAAAACACAGACAGCGGCCATGACCAGTGACTGATATCTCTCCGGCGTCGCCATAGCCAAGCCAACAATGCCCGCCACCCCGGCCAGAACCAGACTCGCGGCGGCCAGGCAAGCAACGCCCACCAAGGCCGTAAAACGCGCCTTTTCCATGCGGTATTCCAGCCCAAACAGCTCGATGCGCGACTCCAGCATCTGGAGCAACGTCTGGGCAACGGAGGTAGCGGATTCCAGCGGATTCATCAGGCTAGTCACGCATGATGCGGTCGATCACCACGCCAGCAAGCACAGCGATGCCGACGGACTGCCAGGGGTTCTTCTTGATGTATTTTTCGATATCGTTCTTGGTGTCCACTGCCTTCTCTTTAACCTGTTCACCTTCGGTCTTGAGCTTGGCCATGACGTCCTGCAATTGATCGCGCAATTCTTCGGCTTTCTCCGTGGTCGCCTCTCCAGCATCGGAAGTCAGCACTTTGGCGTCCTCGATTAGCAGTTTTAAATCGGCAACGAGTTTAGCACGGTCATCCGCGAATTTAGTGGCGGTATTAGCATTCTTAGGCATAGTTATTTTCCGTTGGTAGTTCTTCGGATTGATTGATACCCGATTCATCAACGCATTGCAGTACAAAATATAAGGTTCGTCGTCAAATACGGGGGCTTGGGTATCGTTTATCCTTTCGACTTGGCCAATTGCAAGACCACCAGGGAAGCGTGAATTCGCTGCCGAAATTTAGCCGACCAAAGAATTCTCGTCGGCCGCTTCCGCTTCCGGCACCAAGTCCAGGCCCGCCAAAATATCCATGCCTTGCAGCGCATCGAGCCATCGTTTGGGAATGCCTGACACGCCATAACGGATGCCCGCAATACCACCCGCGAGGCAGGCCGTCGTATCGGTGTCGTTGCCCAGGGCGATTGCCCGGCGGACCACCTTTTCGTAAGAATCCTCCTCGCACGCACGAAGCGCGGAATGCAGCGAGTCGACCACGTAACCCGAGCCTTTGCATGTTGGCCGGTCGCAGGGCTTGATGTGTTTGTCCAGCTCTTCGAGAAACTCCGGCTCGTCGTGATAGAGGCGCGTCAACGTCGCCACCGCGCTGCCCCAGGGGTTCACATGCCCTTCGATCTCGCGACGCGCCCACAGGCAATACAGCGCACAGCAAATCTGCGAACGCGCATGCTGGTGCGTGAGCCGCGACTGGCGTTGCGCATCGGTGACGAGGTCCGCGTCGTTGCCGCCATGCAGCAAGGCCAGCGGCAAGCAACGCATCAGCGAGCCGTTACCATTGTTGCGCGCGCCTTTGAGCCCAGAGTCCGAGGTGATCGCGCCGCGCTTGAGCCGCAGCAGCGCTTCGCTGGTCTGGTTGCCGATGTCGAACACGTAGCCCTTCACCGCCATGTAACCTTCGTCGCGCCAACGCAAAAGCCGGTTGGCAAAGTCATGCCGGTGGTAGGCGCCGCAAGCCATCATTGTGGCAAACAGGCAAAGCGCCTGCGCGCCGTCATCCGACCAATAGCCCGGCGGTACGTGTTCGTAGCTCCGGAAAAAGCCTTTGGGCGGCGTCATTTCGATTTGCTCGAACGGCGGTATCTCGGCGGCGCAGTGAAACTCATACGGCACCCCACAGGCGTCCCCCACCAACAGGCCGAGCATGCCGGCCCGAACTGTTTCCCAATCTTCTCTCATTAAAACAACAACTCCTTCACCCAGTAATGCCCTCCGATCACCAGGTATTCGTCTTCACCTTTCAGCAAGCTGTCCGGCAAAAGACCGCTAAAAAATACAATTTTGCAAAACGGAATTTGGCTGCGCCAAACGGTTGAACCAAACTCCCACGCCTTTTCCCGGTCCGAGGTAAACGAGACCAGGTTGTTTAAACGCACGCAGCTTTCGCGCTTGCCGCGTCGGTCGATCACGGGGTGCTCCTCCGGGTCGTTGGTGCCGCGATAGAGCTCCCAATGCAGTTGCCCCGGCCAGCGTCGGTCCAGCTCGTATTGGCAATACTCGTAGAGTAAATCCAGCTGCGAAAAAATGGCGTTCGTCATGGCCAAACCTTTCATCCGGTCGTAAGCAAAACGTGGGTCTTCCATGCCATCGTGGTTGTGCGTTAAACGCCCGCGATGATAAGTCGGCGCAATGCCAAAACGGCTCTGCACCCAGCTCTTGAGCACGGCGGCGGCTTCGCGATTGCTGTCGACCTCCCACCCGCGCAGGTAGCGAAAATAGCTGTTGCGCAAGCTGCTCCGAGCCTTGCCCGCGTACTGCTCCCAAAGGTGCAGCCCGAAGGTGACGGCCAGGTAGTCGTGGAAGATTTGACCACGCTGCTGCGGGTCCTCCGTGTCGCGCAGCTTAGCGAAAAAGCCGCGGTTCGCAGTGCGAACCCCGGCGATTTGAATGGGCGTCGGGTTGGCGTTGAACTCCTCCGAGGCAATGAGCCACGGAGAAGTATCGCACAAGTTCAACGCTAGCCCACTTGGCTTAGCTGACTGTTCGGGGTAAGGGGTTCCTGCCATGCACTACCCCCAACCATCGTCATCATCGTCGTCGTCATCTTCGCCGGCCGCGGCCAAGCGTTCCAACTGCTTCCAACGCTCGTCCACCTGGGTTTGCGCCATGGTGAGGAGCGCCCCTGCACGCTCGGGATCGGAGCGGAGGAGTGAGCGGAAGCGGTTTTCCTGCTGCATGAATTCGGAAACCGGCGTGGATGGTTCGAACGAATCGAGACGCATCTTGGGCAAGGCGTTGGCGCCATTGCGCGGGTCGAAGCGATACAGCGGCCAGTAACCGGTGTCCACTGCGGCCTTTTGACGGGCCGGGCCGTGCGCCAAGTCGATACCGTGCGCAAGGCATGGGCCATAGGCGATGACCAGCGAGGGGCCGTCGTAGCTCTCAGCTTCACGGAGCACGTCGAGCGCTTGTTGCTCGTTCGCGCCGAGTGCGATCTGCGCCACGTAAATGCCGCCGTAGCTGATGGCGATCTGGCCAAGGTCCTTCTTCGGCATCTCCTTACCGGCAGCGGCAAACTTAGCCTGCGCGCCGATCGGCGTCGCCTTGCTGGCTTGGCCACCGGTGTTGGAGTAAACTTCGGTGTCGAGCACGAGCACATTGACATTGTTACCGCTGGCGAGAACGTGGTCCAAGCCGCCGTAGCCGATGTCATAGGCCCAACCGTCACCACCGACGATCCAGGTGGACTTCTCCACGAGGTAATCCAGGTGCTGCAGGACACGGGAAGCCATCGGGTCGTCAACGCTCTTGAGTGCTTCGCCGAGCTCCTCAACTTTGCCACGCAGAGTAATCACGTCGCCCTTGCCTTCGAGCACTGCATCGCAGAGGTCAGCGTCTACTTTGCCACGCAAAGCTTTCAGTGCGGCGCGCGCCATGTCGGTGCGGCGCTTCGCAGCGAGATGTAAGCCGAGGCCGAATTCCGCATTGTCTTCGAAGAGCGAGTTTGCCCATGCCGGACCGCGACCGTTCTTGTCGGTGCAGTAAGGCGTGGTGGGCAAGTTTCCGCCGTAGATCGAGGAACAACCGGTCGCATTGGCCATCAGCAGTCGGTCGCCAAAGAGCTGCGTGAGAATCCGCATGTAGGGAGTCTGCGTGCAGCCCGAGCAAGCGCCCGAGAATTCAAAAAGCGGCTGGCGCAGAGAGATGCTCTTCGGGCTGGCCTTCTTCGGATCGATGACTTCCTCGTCGATCTTCTGGAAGAATTCGAGGCTTTGCTTTTCCTCTTCGAGGATCGGCGGCAGGTCTTCCATCTCAATGGCGCGGCGGCCATTGGCATCCTTTGCAGGGCAAAGTTCGACGCAGGCTTGGCAACCGGTGCAGTCTTCGGGGAAGACTTGGATCGTGAAGCCCTTGCCATCCGCGTTCGGTCCCTTGAAGTCCGTGCTGCGGAATGCTGCGGGCGCGCCTTCGAGCTCGCTCTTGTCGTAAACCTTCGGGCGGATCGCGGCGTGCGGGCAGAAGAGGCTGCACTTGTTGCACTGCGTGCAAGCCGTCGCGTCCCACACCGGGATCTTCGAGGCGATGCGGCGCTTCTCATATTGCGAGGTAGCCGACGGCCAGGTGCCATCCACGGGGAATGCGCTGACGGGCAGTTGATCGCCTTGGCCGGCGAGCAGCGTGCGGGTGACGCGTTGCACGAAGTCCGGCGCATTATCGGGCACCCATTTGACTTCGAACGGAGCGGCAGTCGCAATTGGCGGCACCACGACGGAGTGCAGGTGAGCCAATGCGCCATCGACGGCGGCGCAGTTCATTTCGACGATCTTCGGACCCTTGCGGCCGTAAGTTTTCTCAATGGCACCCTTGATCAGGCCGATGGCTTCATCGGTGTCGAGAAGGTCGGTCAGCGCGAAGAAGCAGACCTGCATGATCGTGTTGATGCGGCGACCCATGCCAACCTCACCCGCGACTTTGTAGGCGTCGATCACGTGGAACTTCACGCGCTTTTCGATCAGCGTTTGCTGAACTTCAGCCGGCAGCTTGTAGAAGACATCTTCCGGCGCGAGCGGCGAGTTGAGCAGGAATACCCCACCCTCTTTGATCTGGCTGAGCATGTCCACGCGGCCCAGGAACTGCGGCTGGTGGCAGGCAATGAACTCGGCCTGGTCGATCAGGTAAGGTGCCTTGATCGGGTCGGGCCCGAAACGCAGGTGCGAGGTGGTCAAGCCGCCTGACTTCTTGGAGTCGTAAACAAAGTAAGCTTGCGTGTGCAGGTCAGTCGCTTCGCCAATGATCTTAATGGTGTTCTTGTTGGCGCCGACGGTACCGTCCGAACCCAAGCCAAAGAACATCGCTGCCTTGGCGCTACCGGATTCGATCTTCCACTTCGGGTCAACGTCGAGCGAAGTATCGGTAACGTCGTCCTGAATGCCCACGGTGAAGTGGTCCTTCACTCGCTCGGCGAGCAGGTTGTCGTAAACCGCCTTCACCATCGCTGGCGTGAATTCTTTCGAGCCGATGCCGTAGCGACCGCCAACGATGTCCGGATCGATTTCGCGGCACTGATTGGGGCAACGCACGCCCTTGCGCATAGCGAGAGCCACGTCCAGGTAAAGCGGTTCGCCGATGGAGCCGGGCTCCTTGGTGCGATCAAGCACGGCAACGCTCTTTACCGTTTGCGGGATGCACTTGAGGAAGTCCTCAGTCTTGAACGGACGATACAGGCGCACGGCGACTACGCCTACTTTCTCGCCATATTTTTCGTTCATCCAGTTGCAGGTTTCCACAGCGGTTTCGACGCCAGAGCCCATCATCACGATGACGCGCTCAGCTTCGGGGTGGCCGTAGTAATCATACAAGTTGTATTGGCGACCGGTCTTCGCCGCAAAGTCGTCCATGACTTCCTGGACGATGGCGGGCGCGTCCTTGTAGTATTCGTTAACGGCTTCGCGCGCCTGGAAATAAGTGTCCGGGTTTTGCGCGGTGCCGCGAACGGTGGGCTTGTCGGGTGTTAAGGCACGATCATAAAACGCGGCCAGGCATTCTTCGTCGAGCAGTGACTTGAGCACGTCGTCGGCGATCGGCTCAATCGAGTTCAGCTCGTGCGAGGTGCGGAAGCCATCGAAGAAATGCAGGAACGGCAGGCGTGTTTTCAACGACGCGGCGTGCGCAATGGCGGCCATGTCTTGCGCTTCCTGAACGGAGTTAGAGGCGAGCATCGCAAAGCCGGTTTGGCGGCAGGCCATGACGTCACTGTGGTCGCCGAAGATCGACAACGCATTCGTGGCAATGGCGCGCGCCGAAACGTGCATGACGGTGGGCGTCAGCTCGCCGGCCAGCTTATACATGACCGGGATCATGAGCAGCAGGCCCTGAGACGCGGTGAACGTCGTGGACAAGCAGCCGCCCATCAAGATGCCATGATAAGAACCGGCAACGCCGCCCTCACTCTGCATTTGAACAACCTGCGGGGACTCATTCCACAGGTTCGGTTTTTCGGCGGCGCTCCATTCATCGCAGAGCTCAGCCATCGGTGTGGATGGCGTGATCGGATAAATGGAGATGAGTTCGCTGAGACGGTAAGCCACGGAGGCAACCGCCTCATTGGCGTCCACGGTTTTCCGCGAGGCGGTGACTGCGGCGTTCATGATCGTATAAGTTTAAATGTTAAAATTTTGAGAGTTAAGCGGCCACGCCATATACCTTGGCCATGGTCTTCCAGAAGGACTTGGACCAGCCAATGTAATCGACCAGGTAGTCCGCACCGAGGTCCTTGCGCTCAAGCACACACTCGGCGCCCAGCTCCTTGAGCTTCGCGTCGACTTGCTTGCCGCATTCGCAGAACTGCATGTATTCCTTGTCGCCGAGAGCGAGCACGCTGTATTTCATTTTGGAAAGATCAGCCGAGCTCTCGAGCAGCGAAGTGACGAAGGGCACACACTTGGGCGGCGGAGCGCCTTCATCCCAAGTCGAGATGATGACGAGCACCGGGTTATCAATTTCAGCCAGTTGATCCACCGTGTAGTCGGCAAGATCCAGGACATCGACATCCACGCCATTCTTTTGGCCTTTCTTCGCCACCTTTTGGGCGAGGCCTTTGCAATTTCCGGTTTCGGTTCCGTAGAGGACTGTAAGTTTCATGAGATTCGTTGGTTATTTGGTTAGCATTTCTGCCGGTTTATGAGTGGAGGGACACACGGCCGCACCGATGTCCATTTTGGGCTTGGCCCAGAAATAATTTCCTCGGGTGGTGCCGCCCGTCAGACGCATAGCTTCGAGGCTCTGTCGTGTGCGGTCACCGGGAGTGATAGTGAAGTCTTTCTTAAATTGCTGAGCCGTCGTGGTGAGCTTCCCCTGCTCCAACAGCTTGCTAGCAAGGACCACTTCACTTTCGTCGTATTCCGAGGCACCTTGAATAAAGGTCACGCGAAAAAGGCAAACCTCGACGAGGCTTTCCGGCATCATGTCGATCGCGATAACGTGCTCGGCTGGGTCGAGCTCCGGCGCCGCCAGCTCGATTAACTTTGCATCAGAAAGTTGCCAAGCAAACGGCGTGTCTTCATCTGCCTTGGATTGCAGATAAAGCGCCAGCACTCCTTTGGGGCCAGTCAATTTGACTGGGGCAACCACTCGGTAACGATCACCTTCTTGATGATAGATGTAAAAGCTCATGCAATCTTTGAAGTTAGATGGTTAAGCGTTGAATTCAGCAGGTCGCGAAATTCGCAGTTCGACAGCCCGCGTCCATATTCTTCGGACTTCCGGCGCACTTCAGGTAATAGCGACTCCGCGATATCGCGCGGGATCGGCATACCCATTTGAGCGGCGACATGAGCCAAGCTGGCTGACCCACTGTGACGGCCGATGATAAACTCCGTGGAGCCACGACCAACTTCTTCCGGAGATACCGTTTCGTAGGTCTCGCGGTTTTCAATGAGCCCGCGGCAGTGGATACCGGACTCATGCAAAAAACTCGCTTCCCCCGTGATCGGCTTGTCCGGGCGCAAGCGGCGGCCCGATGCAGTGGCCACCCGCTCGCTGAGGTCCGTGAAGTATTTAAAATTGAGCGGCAGGGTAATGTCCGCCGAATGCTTCAGCGCCATGGCGACTTCTTCCAGCGCGGCGTTGCCGGCCCGTTCGCCTAATCCATTTACGGTGACGCTGGCGCAATTGGCGCCGCCCAAAAATGCGCTCACGGTGTTGCCCACCGCCATGCTTAAATCGTTGTGCCCGTGGAACTCGATATCGATTTCCGTCGCGTCGCGCAATGACTTAAAAAGCTCCAGCGTGGTCAGTGGATTAAGTTTACCCACCGTGTCGGCAATGCGCACTCGCTTTGCGCCGCAAAGTTCGACTTCCTTCAAGAACTCGCGCAGGAAACCGATGTCCGCGCGGGAAGCGTCTTGCGCTCCAACTGAGAAATACTCGAAGTGATATTTGGCTTCCTTCGCCAACTCATGTAGCGACTTGAAAACCCATTCCTTGTTCTTATTCCAAGCGCTAAGATGAGATTGGCTGACCGGCAGTGAAAAATGAAAACCGTGCGCGCCGGTCCGGGCGGCCGCCGCAAGGTCGATCATCGACGCGCGGCCCCAGGTAAGAATTTTGCACGGCAGTTGTTCGTTGACGATGATTTCGATGTGCGAAACTTCGCGGTCGCCCATCGCCGGTATCCCGACCTCCAGTTCTGGCACGCCCGCTGCGGCTAGCATGCGGGCAATGCTCAGCTTTTCGGCCAGAGTGAACACAACGCCCGCCGCCTGCTCGCCGTCGCGCAGCGTTGTGTCAATCAGGTAGGGGCTTGTTGTGTTCTTAATTTTCATGGCGTGATTAGTCTTCGATGAGGTTGGTTTCGCAGACTTCGCCGTCTTCGATAGCGTCGAGAATTTCGTCGATCAGCTCTTCAGTAGCCTTCTCGTAGAAACGGCCGCTGGGATAATCGATGACAACCGGACCGCGGGTGCACATGTTGAGGCAGCCAGTCATGGAGATTTCCACGCCGTTGAGCATACGGTCCTGGACTTCGCCCTGAGCGTAGGAGAGTAGGTTGATCGACTCCTTGTTGCAGCAAACTCCCTTGAGCTCGCCGGAGGCGCGGGCGCTGCCGCAGATGAAGAGGTGGTGTTCTGGTTTGTTCATTTTTAAGTGCTTTTGTTCTTGGTTCTTAGTGCTTCATTAATTTGGGAAATGTTCAGTCGTTGGCTTTCATCATTCTGAATTCTTCATTCATCATTTCAGTTTAACCGCAGCCAGTGCCGTCGCCGCCGCAGGTGATGCCCATGCCACAACCTTGGAAGCTGCGCTTGAGGCTGGGCGGAAGTTCGGCGCCATGGAAGAGGTGCATCAGGCCGGCTTCGATCATGCCTTCCATTTCGATGACCTGGATGCCGGTGTCGCTCAGCGACTGCTTCGGTGTGGAGCCCGCAGCGCTAACGAGCACTGCACGGCAATCCTTGAGCGTTTCGCCGAGGCTGGCCCAGCGGTCGTCCCGGCCACCCGGCGCCGGAGCCATGCGGGTATCCACCGTGATGAATTCCTCTTCGTCTTCCGGATCGATCGCGAACAGCGTGAACTGGCGCGCTTCGCCAAGGTGCTGATTGACCAGCATGCCCTCGCGGGTAGCCACCGCCACGTATGGGCGCGACTCATGTGGGTTGAGCGGCAGGCGGGCACAGCTCTTGATCAGGTCTTGAATCTCTTCGGTGTTTTGCTGCCCCAGGCGACCCACCGCGTCGGCGCGGCAGCGTGCGCAGTGCGTCATTTGGTTCATGTGCTCGCCGCACTTGACGCGGAGCGCGAAACGCATCTTGGCGTCGGGCTCGGGCAAATGTTCGAAGGCGGTCTCGGCCGTCGGGAGCAGCGGAATGCAGTTCATGATGTCCGCACCGAGATCCGAAACGGTCTTCGCAATTTCCGGGATGTGCTCGTCATTGACCGTAGGCACGATGATGGAATTGACCTTGGCGATCATGCCATACTGCTTGATCCACTTGATGGCCTGCAGTTGCTTTTCGATCATCAGTTCGCCGGCTTGTCGGTTGCGATAAATGCGTTTGTTGTGGCGCGCCCAGGCGTAGACCTTGCCCGCTATTTCGGGATCGGTACCGTTCATGGTGATCGTCACATGGCTGACTTGCAGCTCGGCAAGTTCCTTCACGTAATCTTCGGTCAGGCCCAGTCCGTTGGTGGACAGGCAAAGGATCATCTTCGGGTAATTCTTGCGGACGAGGCGGAAGGTTTCCATCGTCGCCTCGGGGTTGGCAAATGGGTCACCCGGTCCGGCGATGCCGACTACGGCGATGTCGTCACGCGAGTCCATAACCTTACCGAGATAGGTCAGCGCCTGGCCCGGCGAAAGCACGCTTGAGGTAACGCCAGGGCGGCTTTCGTTGACGCAGTCAAAATCGCGGTTGCAGTAGTTGCACTGGATGTTGCACTTCGGAGCGACCGGCAAGTGAATGCGGCCGTAGCTGGAACACGCGTCCTTGTTAAAGCACGGGTGGTTGTCTAAATTGATAGCGCTTGGTTCGGGCGCTGCGAGTGGTGGTGTGGTTGCTTCATTCATTTTTTTATCCCCCTAAAAAGTTAAGTGTTATAAGTAGCTGTATCCGGTTTCTGAATTCTCCTGTTTGCTCTCCATCAGCGCGTTGACGACCATGTCGAAAAGCTCCAGCGCGCCGCGGTAACCCACGCTCAAGATACGCTGGCCACCGAAGCGGTCGTGGATCGGGAAGCCGATGCGCATGAGCGGAATTTTCAATTCACGCGCCAGAGGGTAGCCCTTGCTGGAGCCAACGAGCAGGTCGGGCTTCAGTTCGCGGGCGCGTTCAGAAATCTTAGCGTGGTCAGCGCCGTGGATCGTTTCGACGTCGTTGCAGCCGCCTTGGATTTCCGCGGTGACCAGTTCGCGCCAGCCTTTGACTTTCGCGCCGGTTGCGCAGATGACCGGGCGCATGCCGATCTCACTGAGGAAGGACGCCAGACCGATGACCAGATCGGGCTCTCCGTAGATCGCGACCTTCTTGCCAGCGACGTATTTGTGCGCGTCGATGTAGGCATCGACCAGACGGCCGCGGTCGAGTGCGATTTGGTCAGGCATCGGACGGTTGGCGATCAAAGACATCGCGGCGAAGAACTCATCGCTCAAGCGAATGCCGATGGGCCAGCCCACGGAGTCGAGACGCACGCCGCGCTCTTTTTCCATCCAGTGGCCAGCGCTGTCCTTGTTGTTGGCTTGCGTGTGGCCGATCTCAAGAGTGGCGGTTGCGGCTCCCATTTCCTCGATGTCGTTGATGGTCACGCCGCCGGGCGAGATGCGGTGATACATCTCCCAGCTGCCGCCTTCCAGCGTGGTGCTGTAGTCGGGCAGGATGGTGGCGTCGAGTTCATACATCGCGCAGACTTCGCGCAGGTAGCGCAGGTCTTCGCAGGACATCATGGCGGGCAGCACGTTAACCAGGCGCGGCATTGTCACCCGCAGCGGCTTGGCGAAGTGCTGGACGACGGCCTTGATCGCCGCGTAGTAGCCATCGCTGTGCGTGCCGGTGTAGGACGGCGTGGAAACGTGCACTAGGGGCGGGCCTTTGCCGGCATGCGAATCCTGGTATTTCTTAATCATGCCGAGCATGTTGTCGCCGATGGTCTCGGACAAACAAGTGGTGCCGACGCCGATCATTTCTGGCTGATACTGACGAATTACATTCTCGACGCCGGCAGTGAAATTCTTTTCGCCGCCAAAGATCGCATCATCTTCCGAGAAGCTGGAGGACGCGATGTCCACCGGCTCGCGGAAGTGGCTGATCATGTAACGACGAATAT
Source organism: Cerasicoccus maritimus (assembly GCA_031296935.1). Lineage (GTDB taxonomy): Bacteria > Verrucomicrobiota > Verrucomicrobiia > Opitutales > Cerasicoccaceae > Cerasicoccus > Cerasicoccus maritimus. The sequence goes on along the minus strand of JAVDPD010000002.1, from coordinate 28,932 downwards.
AAGTGGCGCAGCCCTGGGAGCCGTGCAGGAACGGCAAGCAACCACGAATGCCCTTAAAAACCATCGCGGCTCCCAGAGGGCTGCAAAGTTTGCATGCGTTACGGGTGGCGGCGGCGGGCAGTGCTGCTTCCGGCGAATCGCCGTCAGCGGTCATGATGTCCGGGTTGCCTTGTTTGCAGTTGCAGCTCATGCCTTGCCTCCTTCCGTAGTTGTGCTTTCTGTTGCAAAGTCACTCTGCGATGCAGAGTCTAAAAATGCTTTTGCCTGCGCGCGGCGCGGGGCAAATTGCCAGACCGGGCTGCAAGCGCTGCGGGCGACTTCGTCCGCGAAGTGCAGCATGCCTTCGAAACCGGCGAGCGGGATCTTGCGCTCGTGGTTGTGGTCGCAGAAGGCAACGCCCATTTTAAAGGCGATGGGGCGCTCTTTGACCCCGCCGATAAAGAGGTCGACATCCTTTTCGAGGACGAACTTCGCGAGCTCCAACGGGTTGGAGTCATCGACGATCACCGTGCCGGGATCGCAGATTTCCTTGAGCTGCTCGTAGTCTTCGGCGCTGCCCGTTTGCGTACCGGCGAGCACCGTCTTCATCCCCAGGGCGCGCAGGGCGAGCACCAGGGAGAAGGCCTTGAAGGCGCCGCCAACGTAGAGCGCGGCTTTCTTCCCCTTGAGCTGCTTCTTGTATTGCTTGAGCTGCGGCGCGTATTTCGCGATCTCGGTGCGGACGAGCTCTTGCGCGCGCTCCATCAGCTCGGGGTCGCCGAAGTGCTCGGCAGCGGTGTAAATGGCGCGTGCGGTGTCTTCGAATCCGAAGAAGGAAACGCGCTCGGATGGGATGTCGTAGTGCTGCTTGAGCAGCTTCGACAGGTGGGTCATCGACCCGGAGCACTGCACCAGATTGAGCGAGGCGCCGTGACACCGGCGAAGGTCATCTACGCGACCATCGCCGGTGATCGTGGCAACTACCTGAATGCCAATCCGCTCAAAATATTCTTTGATCATCCATGCTTCACCGGCGATGTTGAACTCGCCGAGCAGGTTGATGCTGTAGGGCTTAATGTCGGACGTATCACCCGTGCCGACCAGGCGGAACGCTGCTTCACAAGCGGCTTGGTAGCCGCTCTTCTTTGTCCCCTTGAAGCCCGGCGAATCGACGGGGATCACGTCGATGCCGGACTTGCGGGACACACTCTTGCAAATGCGTTCTACATCGTCGCCGATCAGCCCTACTATGCAGGTGGAATATACGAAAGCCGCTTTTGGCTTATAGAACTCAATCAGCTCGAGCAGGGATTTTTCGAGCTTCTGTTCCCCGCCGAACACCACTTCCTTTTCGGCCAAGTCGGTCGAAAAGCTGTTGCGGTGAAGTTGGGATCCAGAGGAAAGGGCGCCGCGGATATCCCAGTTGTAAACGGCGCAGCCGATGGGCCCGTGAACGATGTGCAGGGCGTCGGCGATGGGATACAAGACCACACGAGATCCACAGAACGCGCAAGCGCGTTGCGTGACGGAACCGGCCGTACTTTTAGTGTCGCATTTAAATGCCTTGCCTGAACCTTTGGTCCAGACTTGGTCAGTCCGGTCGTCGAGAACGTGGATAGCATCAGGTGTGGTTGCGGAGTCCATGATGGTATTGTTCTATTTGGTTTAGAGTTCTACTGCTTCAGGTGAGGTGAGTGTCTTTACAATGTGGCGGTCCAGGTTGTAAGAGGCACCGGAGCATTCGGCGCGACGCGTTAGGGTAACCATGCTGCCCGTCCAGGCTTCTTCTTCGACTTGCTCTTCGATGAACTTGAGCAGGAGGGGCTGGACGTAGTAATCTTTCACTTCGAGCGATATTTCGTAGCAACGATGGATCGCTTCGGTGTTGTAGCGCTCAAGGGTTTCAGCGTGCTGGGCGACATCGAGCAGCTTCTTGAAGTCTGCCTTTGGCGCTTCCATGGCGGAAACTTCGGGCAGGACGCCGCGGTCAGCCAAGTGACCGAAGAACTTGTCAGCGTGTTCGCGCTCTTCTTCAGCTTGTTTGAAGAAAAACTCGGCATAACCTGCGTAGTCCTTGTCCTGGCACCAGAGGGCCATGGTGAAGTAAGACTGCGCGGCGAAAAGCTCGTGGTTAGCCTGATCGTTGAGCGCTTTTTTAATCGTTGGGTTCATAGAATCGTTCGTTGGTGGTGTTTACTCTGCTGCGATATATTATTTGAAAAAAGTTTTGGGGTAACGGGGTGCGGACGCCGAATCCCGTCAACGGTCCGCACCCCTTTGGCTGTATTCTTGCTTACTAACTACAGGACTAATTCAATTTCGTGGTCCGGATCTTCACGGTCGCGCTTGTCGAAGAAGGCATCAGTGATCTTCTCGAGGATGCGCATGCCGCCTTGGTAACCAACGGTGGGGAAGGCGCGGTGACCAACGCGGTCCATGATCGGGAAGCCGAAGCGGACGAAGGGAACATCTTCCGTCTTGGCAACAAACTTGCCGTAGGTGTTACCCATGAGCAGGTCGACCGGATTGGCCTTGATCCACTGGTGGAGGTAATGGATATCGCTGAAGGCTTTGATCACGCAGTCTTCATTGACCGGATCTATGATTTCCTTCATCTTCTTTTCCCACTTCTTACCAGGGGTTCCGGTGACGACGATGGCCGGAACCATGCCGAGTTCGACGAGGAAGCTAACCATGCTGACCAGGTGATCCGGGTCGCCGAAGATCGCTACCTTCTTGCCGTGCGTGTATTGGCTCATGTCGCTCATCATGTCGACCAGGCGGCCGCGCTCCTTCTCGATCTCGGACGGGACGGAGGTGTCGCCGGCGAGACGCAGGGCGTCGATGAATGCGTCGGTGGCCTGAACGCCGATCGGAAGCTCGAGCACCTTGCTGGGCACCTTGCACTTCTTTTCGAGCGACTCCACTGCGGAGGTGCTGGCCAACGGGCCAAGACCCACGCTCAGGAAGCTGTCACCGGTAGCCTTGAGTTCGGCAACCGTTACGCCGCCATCCGGATACATGTGGTATTCACCATCGAGCGGGCTGTCGAGCACGTCGGAGGTATCCGGCGCCATGATGTATTCCACACCCACACCGTCCGCCAGGCGCTTGAGTTCGCGCATGTCTGCGGGCTCAACCCAGCCGGGGAAGATGTTGACTACATTCTTGGTTTCGCCAGTGGACTCCGCGAAGTAATCGACGAAGGCCTTGCACTGGTTAGCAAAACCAGTCACGTGGCTGCCGACAAAGCTCGGTGTGTTCGCGTGGATAACCGTCTTACCTTCCGGGATGATACCGTCTTCGATCGACTTCTTGATAATCATCGGGATGTCGTCGCCGATAACTTCAGAAAGGCAAGTCGTGTGGACGGACACCACTTCAGGATCGTAGATGCTGAAGATATTGTTCAGCGCGGTCTTCAGGTTGGCGAGACCGCCGAAAACGGAGGCGCCTTCTGTGAACGAGCTGGTGGTGGCCACTACAGGTTCTTTGTGGTGGCGGGTCAGGTGGCTGCGGTGATATGCGCAGCAGCCTTGAGACCCGTGAGAGTGCGGCATGCACTTGTTGACGCCCAGGGATGCATACATTGCGCCAATGGGCTGACAGGTCTTGGCCGGGTTGACGCGCAGTGCTTTGCGCTCCCGAATTTCTGCCGTAGTTCCTTCTAACATGGGAAATGCTTATTGAATGTTCTACTCTTTGTTTTGATTAAAATGAGGAATTAAGAAGTCCGAATGATGATGAATTCTGCATTCTGTTTTCGTCATTCCTCATTTCCATTAGGCGGTGACGGCTTCAGCCTTTTCGGCAGTTGCCTCACCAGTGTTGCGCCACGGCGGAGTGGCCAGCTTCCAGATCTTGTTCGAGGTCATGCGGTCGATGTCCTTGAAGAAGTTGATCGCGCCCTTGAAGCCGGCGTATGGACCACCGTAGTCGTAGGAGTGGAGCTGCTTACAAGGCACACCCATCTTTTCGACGATGTATTTGTCCTTAATGCCGGAGCCGATAACGTCGGGCTTGTAGAGCTCGATCAGTTTTTCCATTTCGTAGTGCGAAATGTCGTCGATCACGAGCGTGTCCTTGGCCATCTGGCGCATCATGCCTTCGTAGTCGCTGAACTCGAAACCGCTCTCTTCGAGGGACTTCTTCTTGACCGGCTTTTCGGCGTCGAAGCGAGTTTCGTCAGGCGTTACGGTGAGCTCTTCGATGTTGCGGCTGTCTGCGTCGATCTTGATGTTCGGCAGAACGTCGCGGCCTTCGTAGTCGTCGCGGTGAGCGAACTCGTAGCCAGCGGCGATCACCTTCATGCCCATGTCCTCGAAGAGGTCCTGGTAGTGGTGAGCGCGGCTGCCACCCACGAAGAGGGCTGCGGTCTTGCCAGTGGTGCGGGTCTTCACGTCTTCAACAACCGGGCGAACCTCGGCCATTTCCGCAGCGATGACTTCTTCGACGCGGTCGATCAGTTCCTTCTCACCGAAGTATTGAGCGATCTTGCGCAGGGACTTCTTCGTGCCTTCGAGGCCGATGAAATTCACCTTGAACCACGGGATGCCGAACTTTTCTTCCATCATCTCGGCCATGTAGTTGATCGAGCGGTGGCACATAACGACGTTGAGGTCGGCCATGTGGCAGTTCGTGATGTCATCGTAGCTGACGCCGCCGGAGAGGGTGCCGATGATCTTGATGCCGCAGAGGGCGAAGACACGGTCGATTTCCCAAGCGTCACCACCGATGTTGTATTCACCGAGGATGTTGATCTTATACTTGTGTTCGACCGGAGTGTCGTCGACGCCGATCATGTGCTTGAACACACCGTTGTTGGCGATGTGGTGACCAGCAGACTGGGACACACCCTTATAACCTTCGCAAGAGAAGCCAAAGATGTTGATACCGAGCTTTTCCTTCATCTTGCGGCAGACCGAGTGAATGTCGTCACCGATCAGACCAACCGGGCAAGTTGCGTAAACGCTGATCGCCTTGGGCTTGAACTCGTCGTAGGCTTCCTGGATCGCGGCTTCGAGCTGCTTTTCCCCACCGAAGACGATGTGGTCTTCCTGCATGTCGGTCGACATGCTGTATTGGAGGAAGTTGGTTTCACCCGGCTTGCGGATCTTGTTCATGTTACGACGTGAGAGCCAGCTATACCAGCCGCAGCCGATCGGACCGTGAGTGATGTGGAGGACGTCGTAGATCGGGCCGATGACCACACCCTTACAGCCAGCATAGGAGCAGCCGCGTTGGGTGATGATGCCAGGAACGGTCCGGCTGTTTGCTCCGATTTCCGCCGGCGTGCCGGGTTCTTCGTTAACGAGCATTTGCTTGCCGCGCTTGCGCTGAGTCTTCTTGGGATAAGCCTTCAGCATCTCTTCGCGGGCCTCCGCAGCGCTGGGACCGTGTGGTCCCATCGGGGAGTCATTTGTCGCTTCTTCGGACATTGAAATTACCTTTTTTTTGAATTTTGAATTATGAGTTATGAAGTATGAATTATGAAAAAGACCTGCTGTAGTGTTTTCATAATTCTGCATTCATAATTCTGAATTACTGAAACAGACCGTAGTCCATGAGGAGCTGCTCGAGCTCGTCGATCGAGAGCGGAGAAGGAATGACCTTCAATTCGTTGGCGTCGATGTTCTTGGCCAGAGTGCGGTATTCGTTCGCCTGCTTGCACTCCGGATTCCAGTCGATGACGGTCTTGCGGTTGATTTCCGCACGCTGCACGTCGTTGTCGCGCGGCACGAAGTGGATCATCTGGGTGCCGAGGCGCTTGGCGAATTCCTGGATCATTTCCGATTCGCGGTCGCAGTTACGGCTGTTGCAGATCAAACCACCAAGGCGGACGACGCCGGTTTCGGCGAACTTAAGGATGCCCTTACAGATGTTATTGGCAGCATACATTGCCATCATTTCGCCGGAGCAAACGATGTAGATTTCTTCGGCCTTACCTTCGCGGATCGGCATGGCGAAACCACCGCAAACAACGTCACCAAGAACGTCGTAAAAAACGTAATCGAGCTCCTGGTCTTCCTCGTATGCGCCGAGCTGCTCGAGCATGTTGATGGAAGTGATGATACCGCGACCAGCACAACCGACACCTGGCTCCGGGCCACCGGACTCTACGCAAAGGCTGCTGCAAAAGCCACCGCTGCGGATGTCTTCGAGTTCGACGTCTTCACCTTCTTCGCGAAGGGTGTCGAGCACCGAGCGTTGTGCGAGGCCACCGAGAAGGAGGCGAGTCGAGTCAGCCTTAGGGTCACATCCGACCACCATGACTTTTTTGCCCATCTCCGCGAGAGCGGCGACCGTGTTTTGCGTGGTAGTGGACTTGCCGATGCCGCCCTTGCCATAAATGGCCACCTTGCGCATGACCTTTTCTGTTTTCGTTTCCGTTTCTGGTTCGAGTGATGTTACCATGATATTGTTCTCCTGTGATTGGCGTTGAATTAGTTGGTTGAACGCCGCCCCTTGTAACACGCTGCATGCCAACTCGCCTCGACACATCCATAAGTCACTGTATAACAACGGCATAAAAACTTACTCGCAGTTTTAAGTGATTCTTACCCCTCCCCAAACGACCCCGAAAATCCGACATTTACGTTTTGCGTAGGCCCAAATCCTACAAAAATGTAGGAACTAAAACATTCATTAACGTTCGTTTTTCTAGGATTACGGCTCAGTAGATAACTGAATGGCAGAAATTTGATTCATGCCCCCTGAAGTTTAATCCCTGAATCCACTCTTCATCTGCTTTAACGGGCCGTTAAACTCTCTTATACATGGGGGCAGAGAGGAAGCTCGGCGCCCTACTAGCTCTATAGTAGCGACATGTCCAACTCACTAGAAGTAGATTGCCACGAAGCAGGATGCGCAATGTCCCGCGAAGGGCCTAGCTTGGAAATGCTCAACCATTCCACGGGGATTAGTTGTCGCTCGATTCAGGAACTCAGCCTCCTTTTTGCGATCAGCCAGACCCTGGAAAAAAGCTTCGACTTAACCGACATCGTCAAGCCGGTTCTTCAACGCATGCAGGACTTCATGGGCTTGGAGCGCGGCACCATCGCAGTCATTAACCGTGACACCGGCGAGTTTGTCCTTTCGGAAGCCATCGGTATTCCACGCGAAATAAAGCCCGAGGAATACCTGGAGTTTACCAGCAGTCAGCTGGAACAAGTCGTGGCAACCAAAGAGCCAGTAGTCGTCGCCGACATTGCACGCTGGGCCATTAACAACGGCGCTGATACCGAGGTAATGGATAAGCTCAATCTCAACGAAGGCGTTGGGCTCATCTGCGTGCCGCTTAAGTTTGAAGACCACATCATTGGCACGCTCAGCATCGAACGCCGGCGTAATCGTAACTTTGGCTTCGAGGCCGACCTGCGTTTGTTGTCAATGATCAGCTCGATCATTGCTCAAGCCGCGCGCGTGCGCCAAGACGCCGCCGAGCAGATTCAAAGTTTGCGCGCCGAGAACGATCGCCTCCAGGCCGAGATCGCCAACAACTTCCGCCCCTCGGGCATGATCGGCAACTCCGCCGAAATGCGCGGTGTCTATTTGCACGTGGAGCACGTCGCCTCCAGCGTGACCACGGTTCTGATTCGCGGCGAAAGCGGAACGGGCAAGGAGCTCGTTGCCAAGGCGCTCCACGAAAAAAGCCCGCGCAGCAAGCGTCCGTTTGTTAAGTTTAACTGCGCCGCCCTCCCCGACTCTATTATTGAAAGCGAATTGTTCGGCCACGAGAAAGGCGCCTTTACCGGCGCGCTCGCCATGCGTAAAGGCCGTTTCGAAACTGCCAATGGCGGCACCATCTTCCTCGATGAAATTGGCGACATCTCCCCAACCACCCAAGTGAAGCTCCTGCGCGTCTTGCAGGAAAAAGAATTTGAGCGTGTTGGCAGTCAGGAAACCATACACACCGACGTGCGCGTGATCGCCGCGACCAGTCGCAACCTCGAGCAAATGATTGCCGACGGCACGTTCCGCGAGGACTTGTATTACCGCCTCAACGTGTTCCCGGTTTATATGCCGCCGCTGCGCAGCCGCAAGTGCGACATCCTCCTGCTGGCCGATCACTTCATTGAAAAGTATTCGCGCCAAATGGGCTCCAAGCCAGTCCGTATTTCATCAGCCGCCATCGATTTGCTGATGAGCTACTACTGGCCAGGCAATGTCCGCGAGCTGGAAAACTGCATCGAGCGCGCAGTCATTTTGTCCAAGGGCCAATCGATCAAGGCGCACCATTTACCACCCACTCTTTATAAGAAGGACGCCGTCGAAAGTGCCGCCGTCGCCACGCTCGAAGAAGCCGTGCAGGCCTTGGAACGCGAAATGATCGTCGACGCCCTGAAAGAAACTGGCAGCAACATGGCGGAAGCCGCGCGTCGCCTCGGGTTGACGGAGCGCAAGATCGGCCTGCGCGTAAAGAAATACGACATCACGCCGGGCAACTTTAAGAACTAAGCCGAAGCGACGCTCACTGATCGCGCTTCAATCGCCCGCCACGCCATTGGTCGGGACTGCAACCGAACTTATTCTTAAAGGCGCGGGAGAATGCGCTGGCGCTTTGGTAGCCACAAGCCTCGCCGACGACCTCGAGTTTTTGCCAGTGGTCCGTCATCAAATGAATCGCGCGCTGCAAACGCAACTGATCAAAAGCCTGCTTGGGCGAAGTCTGCATCACCGCGTGAAAGAGCCGCCGCAAGTGCGCCGGCGAAACCCCCGCTGCGCTGGCCACTTCTTCCTGGCTGGGATTAAACTGCATGTGCTGGTTAAACCAACTCAGCGCACGATCCACCCGCTCGCGTTGTAAGCGATCCTGCGCGGAAATCTCGGCGGGGTTTTCCGCGCACACCAGCAAACTCAGCTCCAGTAACAAATGCTCATGCCGCAGCGTCATGTCTGGCCGAGGCGAGCGCCACGTGATGTCCACCTTTTGCGCCAGTTCGCGGATACGCTGGCACTGCGCCGCGCTAAGCGGAAACTCCTGACACTGCACCTTGGTAAAACGCTGCTTCACCAGCTCGGGAATCGACAAGAAATGAAAAACGGCCACCTCCGCTTCTTCATCTGGTTTACCTGTCCAGCCATGCTCGTGCTCCGGTGCTGACAGCCACAAAAGTCGCGAGCGAAATTGCGGTTCGCAGTCTGGAATCCTCATGCCGATTGAGCCCTTCAACACTGCTTGAAACTCCCAATAATAACGGCGATAAATCGGAATCGGGTTTTCTCCATAGCGACGTGCGCCAATTCCGAGGTAGCAAAGCATCTAGCGACTTTCTCAGCATGAGCGAAAATGTCAAATCCCCCTTTCATGCTCACACGATAAGGATCGCCAATCCGCTTGAATATTGTTTCACTCAGGTCGGCTTGTTTCGCGATCCACATGGGAACACCATGCAGGTAAATCGGACCCCACCCCCAGAAGATGAAACAACTACTTTCTCTAATCATCCTCCTTGGCCTCGCGCCAACTCTCTTCGCGCAAAGCGCCTCCAAGATTACCAAGCAAGGTTTGCTCTCCGTTGGCGATACCCAATGGGGCGCGCTCTACATGAATGAGAAATGGCGCCCGTATTCTCAGCAGCAATTTTTCAAGTCAACGAGTTCCAACGCGACACACTTCGAAGGCGCATTCGTGGAAAAAAGCGGCGCACACTTGTTTAACTTCACGATCGATTACGCGAGCCGCCGCGACAGCTACGACATCACTTGCCAAGTCAAGAGCGACAAGCCGCTAACCACGAACATGCTCGCCTATCAAAGCGCGCTCGATGTGAAGTTGTTCTCCGGCGCAAGCGTCGTCATCGATGGCCAGGCTGTCACGCTTCCCATTGAATACACGGGCGAGTCCAATCTTGCCATCAAGCAAGCGCGCACGCTCGAAGTGCCCACCACTGCCGGTGCCCTCACCTTCCGCGGACAGTTCATGGTGCAAGTCGTCGACGGACGTAAGTTCGGCGGATCGGACTTCTTTGTCCGTATGCTTTTCAATCCCAGCAAGGGCGACATCACCACGAGCACTTTCACCGCAAACGCTTCCTTTGAGCCCCACTACTTCAAGGAGCTCTCGCTCCAAGGTGCCGCCAACCGAACTTTTGACGACCAAGTAGCAGGCGACGGCCAAGGCGGCTGGACTGACCAAGGTCCACAACAAGACCTTGCAGCCTTCGCGGCCAAACCAGAGTTCGCAGGCAATGTCCCCTTCGATGTCAAAACCAATGGCAACGGCGTGATCGTCATCTCCAAAGACGCCAGCCGCGCTCCGGTTGCCAGCGCCACCATCGATGCACAAAACGGAACGATTATTACCCCCTATCTTTACCTGCTCCACGCCTCCGCTTATACTTGGGGAACCGTGGGCGAAATTTTCGTCCACTACGCTGACGGTTCAACACAAAGCATCCTCGTTAAAAACAGTGAAGACGTCGGCAACTGGTGGAACCCGAACAAGTCGCCCAACGCCGCCGTTGTCTGGAGCCACTCAAATGGTCAGGCCAACACTGGAATTTACTTATCACGTTTTGATCTGGAAGATAAGCCGCTCAAGAGCATTACGTTTAACTCTGGCAACGATTCGATCTGGATGATTGCTGGCGCAACTGTCAGCAAATCGAAGGTCGCATTGCCACAGCCCGACTTCTTCGAAATCACTGCGGGCAAAGACTGGGCACCGATCGATACACCGATGACCGTCATCCCGGGAAGCGCCTTGGATTTTTCCAATTGGACTCCCTCACCCGCTGGAAACAAAGGCCCGGTTATCACGACGCCAGATGGACACTTTGCATTCCAAAGTGAGCCCAACAAGCCCGTACGTTTCTTTGGCAGTAACATTAACTTCTCCGCTAATTTTTTGCCGAAAAACGAGTCCGACGCCCTCGCCCTCCGCATGCGCCAGATGGGCTACAACGCCGTCCGCATTCACCACTACGATGTGCTCCTGGCCGGCGGCTGGAATCCCGACAGCTACACCATCGACGAGTCGCAACTCGACCGTCTCGACTACCTCTTCAGCGTCATGAAGCAGCAGGGGCTCTACATCTCCACCGACCTCTACACGATCCGCCGCCTGCGCAATGACGACCTCAAAGAATTCAACGGCAACAACGCGGCAACCTACAAAGCCCTGGTGCCGATTTCCAAAGCTGCGATGGATGACTGGAAGCGTTTTACCCGCGATTTCCTCACTCATAAAAATCCTTACACCGGCCTGACCTGGGCCGAAGACCCGGCGCTGTTTTCAATTTGCCCCGTCAACGAAGACACCATCTGGTCGGCCATACGCGGAGACAAGCAAGTGCGCGATCTCTACATTGCCGACTTTAAAAACTGGCTAAAAGACAACCCACGACCCGCCGCCAATGACTCGCAACTCAATGCCGCGTTCAACGAATACATTGCGCTCAAGCACATTGAGGCCGACGCCGAAATGGCGCGCTTCCTCAAAGAAGACCTGAAGGTCAAAGCGCTGCTCACCGGCAACAACTGGAAGGACTACTACGCGCAAACCCCGATCCGCAGCGAGTATGACTACGTGGACAACCATGCGTATTGGGATCACCCAAACTTCCCGCATGGCCCGTGGAACTTCCCCTACAGTTTCTCTCAGCGCAGCGTCGTGCAAAATCTCGCTGACGTGCCGCGCCGTATGTTCCTGACGCGCATCGAAGGGCTGCCCTTCATGGTTACGGAGTTTAACTACTGCTACCCGAACCAATACCGCGGCGAAGGCGGCCCCGTATTCGGCGCATACTCTGCATTGCAAAGCTACGACGCACTCTTCCGCTTTGCCTGGGCGCACGACCGTAAGTTCGTGGTCGCGCCGGAGCCCGCCCTCGGCATGGACATCGCTCAAGACCCTATCGACCTCCTCACCGAGCACATCATCGGCATGTTCTGGTTTCGTGGCGACATGCCCAGCTTTGAAGAAGAGGCCGTACTCGTAGTCAACGATCAGCTGGCCTACGGAGACCAAGGCGGTGCCGCTCGCAAAGCAACCGCCGAAGACAGCGTTTATAAAAACACCACTATCGACGCCTCTGCTCTCGGCAAGACGCCCCCCAGCATCAAGGACCAATACTCCCTGCTCGGCCTGACCAAGAAAATTTCCTCACGCTACGATGCCGATGCAAACAGCGCGCAGCTCAATACCGAGTTCCAGCAACAGCAACCACAGAGCCGCTATGAATCCGAACTCAAGGATGCGCGCGTCATACTTGAAAAAACCGGAGACTTCCTGGCGGAAACTTTGCAAAGCAAAGCTTTGGTTATTGCGAAAGATTCACTCGACCCAAGCTTTGTTAAAAACGTCACCGGCGGCCCAACCACGGTATTCGTGGGCTCCATTGATGACAAGCCGCTGTCTGAATCCGAGCGCCTGCTCGTCCTTCACTTGACCAACGTCTTAAGCGAAGGCATGCGCTTCGGCGAACCCGGCATGTATAGCCTGCTCGACGCCGGCACCGGCCAAAAGCTCGTCAAGCGTGGCAGCGCTGAAATCACGATTCCCAATCAGTTTGGCAAAGTGCAGATCTTCGCGATCGGACTCGACGGTAAGCGCCTAGCCGAGACAGCGTTCACCACGAACACCGACGGCCAAATCAGCTTCAAAGCGGAAACCATCAGCGAGGGTCGCCCCCCCGCGCTTGCTTACGAGATCGTTCGCTCGGCCCATTAAGTCGACTCATACGAAAGCAAGGAAGCGGGTTTGACGTCCGACGCTTCGCACGTAATTTGGCGCAATGAGTTTGCGCATTTATGTGGACTTTAAGATGCCCTCCGAAGCCCGACGTTGGTTGGAAAACAACGTCGGCGAGCATGAGCTGATCTTCCCTGAAAGGCCGATGACCACCGTGCTCGCCAACGTAGCGACGGACCCGCAGATCCAAACGGCGGACATCGCCTTCGGGCAGCCCAATGTGCAAGCCATCGAGCAAGCCGCAAACCTGCGCTGGCTCAGCATCAGCTCTTCCGGCATGACGCGCTACGACAACGACGCTTTCCGCGCCCTCATGCAGCAGCGGCAAACGCTCGTTACCCACAGCGCCACGGTTTACAACCGCGCCTGCGCACTCCACGCTTTCAGCTTCATGCTGGCCGAGGCGCGCAAGCTCCCCGAGGCGCTGGAGACCCGCGTGGCGCATTCCCACCCCGGCTGGCCGGACATCCGTTCGCGCTCGACCCTGCTCGAAGGCGACAGCGTGCTGATCGTTGGCTACGGAGCGATTGGGCGCAGACTGGCCGAGCTACTTGAGCCGCTGGGCATGACGATTAAAGGCTACCGGCGGACCCCGCGCGGCGATGAGAGCATCCCGATGGTTACGGCCGAGGAATATCCCTTCGCACTAGCGTCTGCGGACCACGTGATCAACATCCTGCCCGAAAGCGACGCCACAAAAAATTTCTTCAACGCCCGCAGCTTCGCTACGATGAAATACGGCGCCGTGTTTTACAACATCGGTCGCGGCACCACCGTCGACCAGGACGCGCTGGCGGAGTTTCTCTTGTTTAAGAAACTCAAGGCCGCATGGCTCGACGTGACCACTCCTGAGCCGTTACCACGCGGGCACATGCTGCTATCCCTGCCTAACTGCCACGTAACCCCGCACATCGCCGGCGGCCATCGCGGCGAGCACCTGACGCTCATCCGCCACTTCATCGACAACCTGCGCCGTTTTGAGCGCGGCGAGGCGCTGGTGGATCAGGTGATGTAAATGCGTTGGCCTAATTGAGCGGCTGGAACTGCGGATCCACGCCACCTTGCCAGCAGGTTGAAGCTGGCCAGCGGAGATGCTGGCCGCTGCCACGACAGTAAGATAGACTACGGCAGCCAGGGATACTTTTTAAAGTCGGGCTTCTGCTTGTTGACGTAAGACTGGTGGCCTTCTTCGCCTTGCTCGGTCAGGTAGTAGAGCAGCGTGGCGTTGCCCGCGAGCTCCTGAATGCCGGCCTGGCCGTCGAGCTCGGCGTTGAACGCGCTCTTGAGGCAGCGAATGGCGAGCGGGCTGTGCTTCATCACGTCGCGGCCCCAGGCAATGCCTTCTGCTTCGAGTTGCTCGTAGGGGACAACCTTGTTGACGAGGCCCATGTCAAGGGCTTCCTGCGCGTTGTATTGACGGCAGAGATACCAAATTTCGCGCGCCTTCTTTTGGCCCACATGACGCGCCAAGTAACTGGAGCCGAAGCCGCCGTCGAAGCTGCCGACCTTGGGGCCAGTCTGGCCGAAGATGGCGTTGTCCGCAGCGATGGTCATGTCGCAAATCACGTGGAGCACGTGGCCGCCGCCAATGGAGAAGCCCGCCACGAGCGCGATCACCACCTTGGGCATCGAGCGGATGAGCTTCTGCAGGTCGAGCACGTTGAGGCGCGGCACGCCGTCCTTACCCTGATAGCCGCCGGCCTTGTTGCCGCGGATGGTCTGGTCGCCACCGGAGCAAAAGGCGAACTTGCCGTCGGTCTGCGGATTCTGGCCACAGAGCAGCACGCAGCCGATCTCGGGGTCTTCGCGCGCATCGGTGAAGGCCTCGATCATTTCCATGACCGTATCGGGCGTGAACGCGTTGCGGCGATGCGGGCGGTTGATGGTTACCTTGGCAATGCCCTCACCGGGCAGCTTGTGGTAAAGTATTTCTTCAAAGGGCTTTACTTGAATCCAGTCGCTCATGGCAAAAGTGGGTTTTTGAAAACAGAAAGATCGGGAAGAACGGAAAGTCAACCTTGTCGCAACTTCCGCTCTTCCCGATCTTCCAGTTAAAATAGTAAGCTTACTCGCAGACCTTGGCGTAGGCGTCGGCGTCGAGGAGCTCGGGCGCTTCGGAGTCGTCGATCTTGATCTTGATCATCCAGCCGTCGCCGTAAGGGTCGGTGTTGACGAGCTCGGGCTCGCCGTCGAGTGCTTCATTAATCGCAACGACTTCGCCGGTAACGGGCGCATAGAGGTCGGATGCGGCCTTGACGGACTCCACAGTACCGAAGGTGTCGCCCTTCTCGATGGTGTCGCCCACGGCGGGCAGCTCGACGAAAGTAATGTCTCCCAGGCTGGTTTGCGCGTGGTCGGTGATGCCGATGGTGGCAGAGCCGTCAGCCTCCGCGCGGAGCCATTCGTGTTCTTCGGTGTATTTGAGATCGGCCGGAATGTTGGACATGGAAGCAGAAGTACAGGTTAAGATTCAAAGGATAAAGTTTAAAGAAACCTCTCCCGCAAAAAGAATGCTGCCCAAGTGCGGGCAGAACCGCTTACGCAGCCTTCTTGTTCTTCATCTGGTCCACGCGAGTCACGCGGAAGAGGCACAGCGCCAACCAGGCAAAGCCAGCCATGACCGTGGAGGTGTAGGCCGTGAAAAGGAACTTGTAGAACTCCTCGTAAAACGGCACGTGCGGCGGAATCACGACGAAGAAGAAGAACAGGAACACCACGCCGCAGATCGCGATATCGATCAAGGCGCCCAGAGGTGTCACGAGTTTGCGGTTTTCGATTTCCATACCAAAGTCGGGCAGTATGGGGAAAATAGAGAGGCCCGGTCAACGCGAAAAAAGCGCGAATCGAGCCTCCTATTAGCTAAACTATAAAATAGTTTTCGCGAGATCAGACGCGACAGGCCTGCATCCAGGTTTTGGCCATCAAACCGTGGCCAGCAGGGGTCGGGTGGACGCCGTCACTGGCCCAATAGCCCATCTCCTGGCGGCTGGCGGCGGCGGCAAAAGCACCGTCGAACGGCACGAAAATCGCGTTGTATTCGCGGGCCAGCTTGCGGGCAACGTGGATTTTCGGGTCCAGGTCCACACGCCAGGCCGCGCGGTCTTCGGGAATCGGCAGCAGGAAGGGCTCGCAGATGACGAGCTGCTCCACCTTGTCTTTCACGCGGTCGAGGAGGCCGCGATAGCCTGCCTCGTATTCCTCGGCGGAGGTCGGGTCGTTGCTGTCGAAGCCGCGCCAGCAGTCGTTGACACCGATCAGGATCGATAGCCAGTCCGGCTTCATGTCGATGCAGTCTTCTTCCCAGCGGGCCGCAAGGTCCTTCACGCGATTGCCCGAGATGCCCTTGTTGAAAAACTTGAGGTTTGCCTCGGGGTAGCGTGCGCCCAGCAGAGATGCGACGATGCTCGCGTAGCCCTTGCCCAGGCAGTCAACGTAGTCCTTATTCCGGTTGCAATCAGTGATGCTGTCACCTTGGAAAAGAATCGTTTGTCCTTCTTTAAATGGATGTCCCATGCCTAATGATCAGCGCAAAATGATGCTGGCGAAAAGCCTTTTCTTCCCTAAATTAGGCAAACACTACGCATTCAGATTGAAAAGTTTTGAAAGGTATAACCACGGCTAACGTCTGATAGTCCACTGCGCCATCATCCAAACACTATCGCATTTTCAATATGCCTGACATTGTCGAAGACAACATCGCGTGCCTGCGCCAAGGCCTGGAACTGCTTCAGGAGCTCACGGACGAAACGTTCACCCAACCCTGCGAGCCTTGTTTCTCCAGCACCATCGGCCAGCACCTGCGCCACAATATTGACCACGCCTATTGCTTCCTGAAAGGCATGCCCCAAGGACACATCGACTACGATACCCGCGCCCGCGACCCGCAGTTGGAAACCGACGTCGCCTACGCCAGCGCCGCTCTGGATGAGCTCGCCAAAGAGCTGGGCACGGTCACCGAGGCCGACCTCGACAAGCCCGTGACGGTGATCATGGACTCCGGCGCCGCCTTGCCCGTCCCGGCCAAGTCCACCGTCCGCCGCGAGCTGCAATTTCTCCTCAGCCACACCGTCCACCACTACGCACTGATCAACGTGATCCGCCGCATCCAAGGTGGCGCGACCCCGAAAAACTTCGGCGTGGCGCCGTCCACCATCAAACACCAACTCGCGGACTGATCATGTGCACGGCGACTTGGTGGAGCGGCGCAAACGGCTACGAACTCTTCTTCAACCGGGATGAGCTCAAGACCCGCGCCCTGGGCCTCCCGCCGACCCAACAACTCGTCAATGGCGTGCGCTTCCTCGCGCCCAAGGACCCCACCGGCGGCGGCACGTGGCTGCTCGTCAATGAGTTTGGCCTGACGATTTGCCTGATCAACCAATACCCGGACAACCCGCGCTCGCCCGCGCCCATGCGCATCAGCCGTGGGCAACTGGTCCGCAGTTTGGCCGACTGCCCTGATGCGGACGCCGTGCGCCGGCGTATCTCGGCGACCAGTCTCACCTGCTACGAAGCCTTTCTGCTCATCGCAATCGGGCCCGAGCGCACCGGGCAAACCTTCACTTGGGACACCCGCGCACTGTCGATGCAAACCGTCACCCAGGCCCAGCCGTTCACGTCATCCAGCCACTTGCCCGATGAAGTGCTCCGCAGTCGGCGTCGGCGCTTTGGCGAGCTAGTCCGCCTCCGTGACGGCGACCCGACGCCCGACGACCTTCGCGCCTTCCACGAGCATTACGCGCCCGCGACCAGCGCCCATTCCGTCTTCATGTCCCGCAGCGACGCCAGCACCGTGAGCCTCACCCATGTGGTGGTCGGCCAGGAAACGATCACGCTCGAATACGCGCCCCGCATACCCGGCGCCTTCCAATTCGACCGCGCGCGCAGCCTGCAACTCCCCCGCCGCCAAGCCTGCGTCGCCTAGCCAGCGTCCCGCTGGACCGATAAATGACGACGACTTTAAAGGTAGGGACGGTTGCCCCCAACCGTCCGCGTTTCAAAATGTGGCCCATGATCATGAACGGACGGTTGAGGGCAACCGTCCCTACCCTTTTCTGATGCCGCGTAAACACCCATATCGGCGCTGGCTCTGGGTCGCGTTTTTGTTGCTGCTGGCGGCGTCGACTATCGTGCGTTGGCGCTTGCCCAACGAAGGCGAGCTCCTGCCCGATCAGCAACGCATTCCCTTGCCCGAATACGCCGATGGCGAGCCCACTGGCCGCGACATCCAAATTGCTTATCGCGACTTGCCCGCCAATGATCCCGACGCGCCAACGCTAGTCCTCATCCACGGCAGCCCGATGGGCTCCAAGGCGATGGACCAACTCATTGCCGAGCTGCGGGGGCAGTATCGCCTGATCGTGCCTGACCTGCCTGGCTTCGGCGGCTCGACCATCGACATTGCCGACTACTCCGTCGAAACGCATGCCACCAACGTGCGCGACCTGCTTGACATGCTGGAGGTCAACCAAGCGCACCTCGTCGGCTACAGTCAGGGGGGCGGGGTCATCCTCAACCTTGAGCAAATCGCGCCCGAACGCGTGGCGTCGATGACCATGCTGGCGAGCATCGGTGTGCAGGAGCTGGAGCTGCTCGGCGACTACACGCTCAACCACGCGCTTTACTCAACGCAGTGGCTCGGCCTGTGGACGCTGCAAAACTTTTTCCCGCACTTCGGCTACATGGACCACGGCCTGATCAACGTCGCCTACGCCCGCAACTTCAGCGACACCGATCAACGCCCACTGCGTGGCATCCTCGAAAACTACGACGGTCCGCTGCTGATTCTCCACGGCGAAAAGGACGTCATGGTCCCTTTTGCTGCCGCCACCGAACACGCCCGCATCGCGCCGCAAGCCTCGCTCAAAACGCTGCCCGATGAAGGCCACATGATTCCCTTCACGCATCAAGATTGGGCCGCCGGACGCATTAGCGAATTCGTCGAAACGGTCGAGCGTAGCGAAGCCAAGGTCCGCAGCCAACTGAGCCCGGAGCAACTCGCCGCCGCGCAGGCCAACGCCACACCTCCAGAGCCCGCCCGCGGTTGGGGCCTCGTGTTTTACTTCGTCGTGCTGATCATCGGTTCGTTCATTTCGGAAGACCTCTCGTGCATCGCCGCGGGCATCCTTGCTTCACAAGGCGTCATCGATTTTTGGTCGGCGACCATTGCAAGTTTGCTCGGCATCTTCCTGGGCGACGTCGGGCTCTACGCGCTCGGTCGCTGGCTGGGGCACCCATCGCTGCATCGCGCACCGATGAAGTGGTTCCTCAAAGAGCAGGACCTCGAAGCCGCCGAAGAGTGGTTTAAACGTCGCGGCCCGGCGCTGATCCTCATCACGCGCTTCATCCCGGGCTCGCGTCTGCCCACCTACTTTGCGGCCGGTGTGCTGCGTGCGCCGTTTGGCCAATTTACGTTTTACCTGATGATCGCCGCCGTCGTGTGGACGCCGATTCTTGTCGGCGCCTCGATGTTCCTCGGGCAGACGTTTCTCGACTTTTTTGCACGCTTCGAAAAGTGGGCGCCGCTGCTTTTTCTCGGCTTCATCATCACCATGCTTTGCATCACAAAGTTAGTGACGCCGCTCATGACTTGGGAAGGCCGACGTCTCATGCTGGGCAAATGGCGACGCGCGACGCGCTGGGAGTTCTGGCCATTCTGGGCCGTCTATCCGCCGGTCATCGCGAGCATTCTTTGGCAGGGCTTAAAGCATCGCGCCCCGGCGCTATTCACGCTGAGTAATCCCGCGATGCCGATGGGCGGATTAGTCGAAGAGTCGAAGTCCGACATCCTGCGCGGGCTGGCTGGAGCCGGCGATGCGATTGGCCTCTGGACCCTTCTGCCGCCCGAGCCCGCCGCCGAACGCCTCGCGAAACTCGATGCGTTTTTTGCGAAGGAAAACCTCAGCTATCCCGTTGCGCTGAAGCCCGACATCGGGCAACGCGGCGAAGGCGTGGCGATCATTAAAAACCGCGCGCAAGCCGAGGATTATTTAACGCGTTGTCCGCAGCCGGTCATTGCGCAGGAGTTCCTGCCCGGCCATGAATACGGCGTGTTTTATTACCGCTTGCCCAACGAAAAAACGGGCGTCACCTGGGGCATTACGGACAAGCGTTTTACGAGCGTGACCGGCGATGGCGAACATTCGCTGCGCCACCTGATCCTCGCTGACGACCGCGCCGTTTGCTCCGCGCCGCACTTTCTTAAGAAGCACATCAAGCATCTCAACGATGTGCCCGCGAAAGGCGAAAAGTTCGTCCTCGCCGAGTTGGGCACGCATTGCCGCGGCGCGGTGTTTCTCGATGGCTCGCACTTGATCACGCCCGAGCTCAGCGCCCGTGTCGATGCCGTGAGCCAGCACTACGCAGGCTTTTACTTTGGCCGCTACGATGTGCGCGCCGAAAGCGAAGCCGCGCTCCAGCGTGGCGAGTTTCGGGTGATCGAGCTCAACGGCGTTTCCTCCGAAGCCACCTGGATTTACGATCCCAAGCACGGCGCGCCATTCGGCTGGAAGACGCTCATTGCGCAATGGAGAATAGCATTCCAAATCGGCGCGCAAAACCGCGCCAATGGCATCGCGCCCGACAAGACCATCGACGTCATCCGCCTGATCATCCACCAGCGCGGACTCGAAGTTTTCGAGGCGTGAGGTCGAGAGAGAGTGCCTTCATTAAATGAAGGCCTGGAGGGCAACGCTTCGTCGTTGCCGCAGTCGCTTTTTGGCGACGCTACTTTCGAGCCAGCAGAGTAACCCGCAGGTTGCGGCAACGACGAAGCGTTGCCCTCCAGAAGATATCAGAACGAATAACAGCATTCCATTCCCCAGAAGCTCCAGCAGGGGGCGGGGGGGGGGTAAAACCCGGAAAATTTTATATCAAAGAACACAGCTCCGCCCGCCTGCGCATGGGGATGCGTCGCAAGAGCGGATGAACGCGCCGTTGTGTCGCGCGCATAAACGCCCATGCCCGGAGGGGAAGCTGGCATAATCGGGCGCGGAGTTGGGCCGCGCTGAAGCATCGATTTGCTAGATCGACTCTTCAGGCGGCATTAAAATCTACGGGCGTCGCGCGGCTGGTTGCTGTCACCAAGTCGGCCGGCGAATGGGCCCGCGTCACGATTCCAAATCCACGCCGCGAACGAATCCGCTCCCGGCGACATGGGCTCGACTAACCACCCCGCTACGGCGGGTGGCGGCTTTCCAGTGGAGGTTGATTTGATGGGTTCATGCCGAATATTTTACCATGCCTCCTCAACTCCAGCAATGACTCAGCTGGCTACACAGGCTCAGTTGGTTCAGTTGGCTCGGTGGGGCACTTTTTCTGACTCACATCGAATATCCGGCGCCACTGAGAGCTACTCACTAATAGTGAAAGCCACTGACTAATACTCACTCGTGCTCAGTGGTGCCGAAAGCGCCCGCGATGCCCCGAAAAGCGGATCGCCCAGAATTTTTTTTGAAAAAATATTCGCGCCTGCGCTGCCTCGCGTGAAGCATCCGTCTAGCTGAAGTGAGCGCACACCATCCATCTCCTAATTTTGCCGTGATCAACGGCGCGCAGATCCACTATGAGCTAAGTGGCGCGGGCGAGGCGCTGGTATTGATTCATGGCAACACGCTGGACTTGCGGATGTGGGCGCCGCAAGTGGAGGCGTTGTCCCGGCGCTTCCAAGTGCTGCGTTATGACCTGCGTGGCTTTGGAAAATCGTCGCTGCCCACTGGCCCCTACTCGCATGCGGGCGACCTCATGGCGCTGCTGGATCACTGCGGCATCCGGCAAGCGCACGTGCTCGGGCTGTCGCGCGGTGGCCTCATCGCGGCGGAGTTTGCGCTGACTTATCCCGAAGCGGTGAAGCGACTCATCCTCGCCGACGCCGGCATCAACGGCTACCCGTGGAAGGCGTTTGCGGAGTTCAATGCGGAGGTCGTTCAGTTCGCGCAAACGCAAGGCGTCGACGCAGCGCGCAAACATTGGCTGAGCAGCGGCCTCTTTGCCCCAGCGCTGGCCAATGAGCAACTGGCACCAACAGTCCGCAAAATCGTCGGGGACTACTCCGGCTGGCACTGGCTTCATGCAGACCCGCAGCGGCTCGTAGCACCATCGGCGCTCGAACAACTTTCATCGATCCAAACCCCGACACTCGTCATGGTCGGCGAGCACGAAATCCCGGAGTTTCAGGATGTGGTCAACATCACGCATCAGCGCATTCCCAATGCAAAAATGGTGACGTTGCCCGGTGTCGGCCATTTGACGAATCTTGAAGCGCCCGATGCGTTTAATGACCACGTGATCGAATTCCTTACCTTACGCCATTAAATTAAAACAGAGTTTCTTGTGTTGTTTTGAGTCATTTTGCATTTATTTTAATTTACCACACAAATTGACACTAATAGGGAATTCAGCACGATGCACAAACTTCATCACCCAGGCATCGGCGCCGCCATCATTCCATTCATTTTCCAGCGTCGTAACCGCAAGTAAACGCGTAATAAAAAACGCCGGCTGGGATTTACCAACCGGCGCTTTGCTCAAAGCATTGGTTGCTTAATCGAGCGAACGCTCCCACGTACCGGAGAAGCCACCGACGAGCAGGCTGTTTGTGTGCGGGTTATACGTGATCGAATACATGCCGCAGAGCGGGAGATCGTCGGAGAGGTCTTCGATGACCACGCTGCCGCCGGTTTCGAAGGTGACTTTGAACACGCAGGGCAAGCCCGCGGCGCCTGTCGTTACGTAAACCACGCGGTCGTCAAACGGATCGGCGGCGAGGTCGGTGATCATGTTTATTTGATCGCTGTCCACGCCGGGGATGTCCGTTTGGTGCGGCATGAAGTCGGCCTGCACGTAGGGGAAGTTGTTCGCAACAATCTGCCCCGTGAAGTCGAAGCGCGTGATGAGCTGGCCGTACTGCGTGCCGACGTAAGTCTCGCCATTGTCGATGGCCTCAGCGCCGAAGACGATGTTTTCATTGGCCGGAGAAACGGCCGCCAGACCACTGCCGGTGAGGCTCTTCACGTTAAACGGCCACTTGAACAAGCGATACCACGCGTAGCCGCTGGCCTTCGTGGGATCAGGCTCACCGCGGACAAGCTCGTTGGAGCCATCAGCGCGTAGCGCGTAGAGCGTCGGCGAGTCGGGATTGCGTTCACCGTTGCCCGTGCTGGCACCAAAGACAGCGTAGATCTTGCCGTCCTGCGGCGCTTCGTAGCCAGTCGTTTGATTGCGGTCGGCATAGGCGTCAATCTTCGCCCAGCTCGTGGCAGCGGCGTTGGTGTTATAAAGGCAGCCGAGGAAGGCACGCGGGGTGAGCCCGCCCTGCCCGTCCGGGATGCGCACATATACTCCGCCCGCCGCTGATCCGCCACCGATGAAGTGGCTTGGGTCCGTCGAAGCAACGCTCCAGCTGGCGCCGCCATCGGTGGTCAGCGCGGCCTTCAGCTTTGCGCCCGTATAATAGCCCATGATAGCAACGGCCATTTCTGAATTGTCCGGGTTGACGACCACGTTACCCGCGCTGCTCCAGTAGAATTCATCTACGGCGGCGGAGCTGCTCGTGCCGCGCGGAACGGTGCCCAACGCATCGAAGCTGGCGCCGGCATTGTGCGTGCGGCCGATGCCCACATCGTTCCAAGGGAACCACATGTTGTTCGGGTCGTTGTCGTCGATGTAGATGCCGTTCATGCCCAACTGCACGGCGAAGCCGGTGTAGCCATAGCCGGTCTGACGCCATCCCGGTTCGCCGTCCACCTGGTCGCCGCCGCTGTTGGTTTTCCAGAACGTTGCGGTGCCAAAGGCGGCAACGTCGCTCGCGTCGTTCGGGTTGTAGCCATAGCCGGCGTGCGCGCCGAAGGGTGCCTTTTTATAAGTGAGCAAGGCATCGCGTTTGGCGAAGTCGGCATCCATGCCATCAGCCTCGCCATAGCGTCGCCAGATCGGCGTTGCGCCATCCCACACAAGGCGCCACACATAGCTCGCCGTCGACATGAAACCAAGCGCGGGCACGGTGCGATTCACACCGCCGTCGTCGATCGTCGTCATGTGCCCGGCACCATCGAATGGCGTCACGGCCATGATCATGTCGTCGGTAAACCAGGAGCTCCACGTTGCGGCGGAGCCCGTCGATTTCTGGCCTGCCATCTCCACCCAAGTCGGGCTGCCGGAGAGTGCGTTGACCGAGCGATACGGACGATCCCAACGCCGCGCAGCCCAGACTTCGTTCGGGTCGGTCGGGTTGATGTAAATGGAGACGATACCGCCTTCGTAGCCGGTGTTCGGCGCAGTGATCAGCGGCACGCTGTAATCGATAGCGGCACCGAGTGCATTGGCCTGAATTTCGCGGCGGAAGAGGCCCGACGAATTCCCGTAAACGAAGTAGTCCACGCCGTTGTCGGTAAACGTCGTTGCCGTGTAATACAGCAGCTCGTTCGTATCGCTGACGAGTTGCGTGGCCGTCGGCGTAGAGCCGTCGCGTGGGTCGGTGATTTTCCAGATGCCGCTGCCGTCAATGCACGCATACCAATCGGTCGCGTTCACGCCGACGACAGGCGCCATCATCGTGCGCCACAAGCGGTAGGTTGCGGTGTGCGAATTTTCGCTCGGCCACGAGATCAGCAGCTCCCAGTTTTGGCCGCCGTCGGCGCTGTAGTAAACGCCCTCTTGGTTTACCAGCGCATCGGCGAAATCCGCGCCGCTGCTGGCGGGCACATAGCAATGCGCGTAGATCTTGAGCGGGTCCGTCGGGTCCACGACGAGCGATGAAAAACCGTGCGCGAAGAGACCGGCGTCGCGGTTTTTAATCCACGACACGCCGCCGTCCGGGCTATACCACGAGCCGCCCACATCGATGCCCGCGTAAACGTAATCCGGGTTCGACACCGAGCGCGCAAAACCGCGCGGGTGTTGCTCGCCTTCACCGCCACCGAGCGGATCAGTCAACTCGCCTTCGGCGAGGATTTCAATCGGCGCCCAGGCGTATTGCGGCGCACTCCCGACATCGATGATCACCTGGCTCAATTGGAAGAGGCTGTAAGACGCGTCGTCCGTATCCGACATCGTGTAAACGATGCCGGCCTTGGTGATGTCGTTGAGCACGAGGCTGCTGAACGAACCACCAGTGAACTCCAGCTCTTCAACGCTGGCTGGGTTCCACGCGGCCCATTGAACGGCGGTGGCGTCAGGCAGCTCCACATCTGTCCAGTCGGTCGTCAGGTCGAAGGTCGCGCTGGACACATAAACCGTGCCGCCACTCACGACTGCGTAGCGAAACTCGGCGCTGAAGTTGGCGTCTTCGTCGCGGCCAAGCATGGCCTGCACCCGCATCGCGGCGAGCTCTTCAGCGGGCGCAGCGTTGACGTCGAACAACAAGGCGCCAAACGCGTCGTCCGGCGTGAAGACGGAGCTGTCACTGGGCAAACGCACCTGTAGCACATCTGTGCCGGGCTGCGTCCATATATCATCGATCCACTTGAGCGTGGTCAGCCAGGAGTTTGAGGTATCGTCGGCGCGGGCATTATCACGCCAAGCCGCGGCGCCGTAAATCGCGGGCGAGTTTTCACCGGCAAAAGTGTTGCCATTGGTCAGATCGAAGAACTGCGAGCCGCTGGTGATGCTGTCCATATCGGTGTAGCGATAGTAGGCGCCGCCGGGCGTGGCGTCGCGGTAGCCACTGGTCGCGGTGATGCTTGGCCCCGCGGTGACGTAGTTAATATTCACGCCATCGAAGGCCGCGTAAGTTGCGGTAACCGCGAGTGGCGCAGACGGGCCATTCGTGACGACCACTACACCCGCGTCGGGCACGGCGTCGACCAGCGCGTAGTTGACGCCCTCGTGTTCGACCAAGCGCGCATTGACCGGCGCGCCGGCTTGCGTGGCCTCGATCGCGGTCCAGGTTTCATCGACGCGGAGCTTTACCGTCAGCGGAATATCGAAGATCGTGTCGTCCATCGCATCACTGACCGTAAACTCGATTTGCTCCGGGCCCACGAGCGTGATGCTGAGCGCCGACGACTCGCGCTGCTGCGCATACTTCGCGACCTCGGTAAACGACGCCACGTAGAATTCGTCCTCGTGCGCCTTCACCCAGTCGAGCGTTTCCAACACTGTGGCCTGCGAGCTCGACACACCGTGGTTGAGCGAGATACACCAACCGCGATGTCCCGAGTAAAGGTAGCTGCGCGGGTCATTGTAGCGGGCAAACAATTGCCCGGGCTCGCCGTCGACGAGGGCATTCGAGCCGAGCATATTCGTTTCCAGAAAATCCATCAAGTGCACCGGCGATACCCCGCCCCGCACACCGCGCGCGGCGATGAGGTGATCGGCAATGACCGCGCGGTAATCATGCAGACCGTCTTCGCTTTCGGTGGCGCCCCACGGGTAAGCGAACGACAAAACGTCGTTGCCCGTGGCTCCTTCGAGCGCGGCCTTGGTCAGCAGGATTTCGTTTTCATACTCAGTGGCCGTGAGCACGTTCATGTCGCTGGTGCCATGTAGTTGCACGTCATGCCCGGCGGCGGCCATCTGCCCCCACTCGGCGAGCGTCCCATAGTAGCTGGTGTTGTTGCCCACAGTGTCGGTGTAGACATCCCACACGAACGGATGTACGATGACAAACCACGTGATCTGCCAGCCATAGGTGTCGGCGACGCTTTGCCAGAATGGCCAGTCCGGCTTGTTGTTGTCATCAACGGTGATGCTGTAGGCGGCAAACTTTCCATCGCGCCACAGCGTTACGTGGCCCTCACCGTAGTTGGCCGGCCAACGTTTATCGTAGTCCGGCGAACCGCTGGTAAACTCGTCATACGAGTCGTAGCGGGTGCCATCGGCGGGCATGTCGAGGTTGAGCAGTTGGGATTGCGCAACGGCCGTCGTGGCAGTTGCCCAGAGCGATACAGACAGCATCCAAACAGGCAGGGCCCGAGTAGCGCGGGCCGCCAAGACATCAGGTAACTTCATGGCGAGTGGGGGTTAACGAGGTTCACAAACTCAGGGGGAGATTGCTGCCGCAGAGTTTAACAAAACGCAGGCAATTCGTGAATGCACCAGCCCAAGGCCAAGCATACACTTTTCCGGCCTAGCGCGTTAAGAAATTTTTAAAGACACCTGGAATCGCCACTTGGAAATCCCGGAGGTATAAATATTCAAACTGCGTAAACAATAATATTTTATACACACAAAACCTTGCATTGCCCCAAACGGGTTCCATGATCCTGCCCCATGTCGAAGAGCGAAGATGTCAGTTTCGGAGAGTGGGTGGTGGTGCATATCCTCTTGGCCATCCCTTTGCTTAACATCGTCATGTTGCTGTATTGGTCGTTTGCGTATAATACGAAGACTTCGCTGCAGAATTATGCACGCAGCTTCATCATCTTCTATGCGCCCCTTACGATTATCATCCTTGGGCTGCTGGCGACGATGGCAATTCCGGCCTATCATAAAGTCCGTCAGCAATCACGAGAGCAGGCGTTGGTCAACACTCAGCGCGTCATGAACGCCGACGACACGCAGTCCGAATACCGAATTTTCACGGCCAACGATGGACGCACGATGGAGGCAAAAATCATCGATATCGACGGGGACCGAATCACCATCGAACGCATCGATGGCCAGGTTTTCACCACCTCGATCTCAATCTACACCGAAGCCGATATTGACTACATCAATCGGCTGCGCGGCGCGATGTTTAGCGAATAGCGGCTAGCGGGCCGTTCATGATCTTCGTTCACGCTTGCCAGCGGCGCTGAGCTGCGTTTCGCTATCTCGCTAATTTTCCCATGAAATACACGCCTGACAAACCGCTGATTTACGGAGAGACCCTTGAGTCCCTGCGCGAGCGCCTCGTGGCCAGCGGTGAAAAGCCCTTCCGCGCCGGGCAGATCATGGACTGGCTCTACAAGAAGCGCGCCAGCTCAGCCGAGGACATGACCAACCTCAGCAAGCCGCTCCGCGCCTGGCTCGCCGAGACTTTTGAGTTCACGCCCGCCACGCCCGTGCTCGACAAGCGCTCTGGCGACGTGACGGATAAGCTCCTCCTCCAGCTCGGCGACCGTTCGCTCATCGAAACCGTCATCATCCGCGCCCCGCAAAAAGGCGTTGGGCAGGATAAGTCGCGCAAGACGATTTGCATCTCCACGCAGGTGGGCTGCGCGTTTGGGTGTAAGTTTTGCGCGAGTGGCCTCGCCGGTTGGAAGCGGGATTTGCACACGGGCGAAATCGTTGCGCAGTTCATCGAAGTCTGCCGACGCGAAGACCCCAACACCCCGCGCGCCAGCGAAGAGTTGGCCAGCTTTGACAACCTCGTTGTCATGGGCATGGGCGAGCCACTTGCGAATTACGACGCACTCATGCGCGCGCTGACGATCCTCAACGCCGAGTGGGGCCTCAACTTCGGCGCGCGCCGCATCACGATTTCCACGTCCGGCCTCGTGCCGCGCATTTACGACCTGGCCGACGAACCAATGGGCTTCCGCCTCGCGCTTTCGCTCCACGGCGCCACCGACGAAGTCCGCGAGCAGATCATGCCCGTCAACCGCAAGTGGCCGCTCAAGGAACTGCTGCCTGCGGCCAAGGCGTTCTCTGAAAAGCACGGCCGGATGATCACCCTGGAATTCATCCTGATCCAGGACATCAACGACTCGCTTGATCAAGCGCAGCGCCTCGCCAAGATCGCCCGCAACCTGCATGCGCACGTCAACCTGATCCCCTACAACACCGTGCAGGGCCTGGACTGGATTCGCCCCAGCGAAGCGCAGCAGGACGCCTTTGTGCAAGTGCTCCACGAAGCTGGCGTCTCCGCCACATTGCGCCGTGAAAAGGGCCACGACATCAATGCCGCCTGCGGCCAACTCCGCCTCCAGGAAGAGCGCGAGCGCGGCCAGATTGAGCCCGTGCCAGCGAAGGGTTAGCGAAGCGCAATGGTAGGGACGGTTGCCACAACCGTCCGCAACCTGAGTTGGACTATGGATGAAACCGGACGGTTGACGGCAACCGTCCCTACCCGACGAAGCAATGCCACGACATCAATGCCGCCTGCGGCCAACTCCGCCTCCAGGAAGAGCGCGAGCGCGGCCAGATCGAGCCCGTACCCGCGAAGGGTTAGCGAAGCGCGATGGTAGGGACGGTTGCCACAACCGTCCGCAACGTGAGTTGGACTATAGAGGAAACCGGACGGTTGAGGGCAACCGTCCCTAACCGACGAAGCAATGCCACGACATCAATGCCGCCTGCGGCCAACTCCGCCTCCAGGAAGAGCGCGAGCGCGGCCAGAT
>JAVDPD010000001.1 GCA_031296935.1 Cerasicoccus maritimus | reverse complement strand
CGAGCCCGTGCCAGCGAAGGGTTAGCGAAGCGCAATGGTAGGGACGGTTGCCCCAACCGTCCGCCACGTCAGTTGGACTATAGATGAAACCGGACGGTTGAGGGTAACCGCCCCTACCCGATGAAGCAATTTTACATCGAGTCCTTCTTCACGGCGAAGTTGCCCGAGCCGGTGAAGAGTAAACCGAGCGAAACCGCCGCCAACATGATTGGGTAGCCAGCGTCTTTGAGGATGTCGCCGCCACCGTCGATCTTCACTGCGCTGGCTACAACCATCGTGCAAAACAGAAAGAAAGCCGAGATACGCGTGCACACGCCAAGGATGATCAGCAGCCCTCCGACGAGCTCTGCCGTTGCGGCCAGCACGCCCCAGAGCAGCGGCGCAAAGTCGATGCCAAAGGTTTCCACGGCCGAGCCCACACCTTTTAAGGAATCAGCGCCACCGGCAAACTTCGGAATGCCCGCCGCCACGAAGATAATCCCGGCAAACAGGCGGATGATGAACAGCCCCAGGTTCGGGCTGTTAACGAAGTGGCTGATCTTTTCCTTCATGAGAGCAAGCTGACGCCGAGTTAGCTAAATGTCGAGTTTCACGGCACGTTACTTTTCCTCTTTGCAGACGTCTTCGAGGAGCTTGGCGATGAGGCCCGTCCAGCCGGTCTGGTGGGAGGCGCCGCAGCCGCGGCCGGTGTCGCCGTGGAAGTATTCGTAGAACAGAACGTGGTCCTTAAAGTGCTCGTCGCGGTACCACTCGGGGTGGTCGCCGTTGATGGGGCGGTCGCCATTCTCGTCGGGAAGGAAAAGCTTGAGCAAGCGGCGGCTGAGGTCCTTCGCGGCCTCTTCGAGCGTCACCCAATTGCCGGAGCCGGTAGGCAGCTCCACCTTCAGGCGATCGCCGTAAAAGTGGTAATACTTTTCAAGCGCTTCGATGATCAGGAAGTTGACCGGCAGCCAGATCGGCCCACGCCAATTCGAGTTACCGCCAAAGAGGTAACTCCGCGACTCGCCAGGCTCGTAGGCTACGCAATGCTGCTCGCCGTTGAGGTTCAAAATGAAGGGGTTGTCCTCGTGCGCCTTGGACAACGAACGAATGCCATAGGGCGAGAGAAATTCGTTTTCGTCGAAGAGGTAGCGCAGCACTTTTTCCATGCGTTCACGCGCGGCGAGGCCAAGTAGGAACTTCGGGCGCACGCCCACGCCGGCGGCGAAGTCCAGACATGAAACTTGCTCGGTAAAAATCTCGTTGTGCTTGAGGAACCACTGCATGCGCTTCTTAAAGCCGGGCAGCGATTCAATGGTTTCGTTGTGCAAGAGCTCCACTGCGCAGATCGGTAACAGGCCGACCATCGAGCGGATCGCCATCGGGATGCCGCGCCCATCTCCAGTGTGCAGCATATCGTAGTAGAAGCCGTCTTCTTCGTTCCACAGACCCGTGCCGCCTAGGGTGTTGATCGCCTCACCGATGGCCACAAAGTGCTCGAAGAATTTCGACGCCACGCCCTCGTAGGAAGCGTCGTGCGCGGCGAGTTCCAACGAGATCGACAGCATCGTAGCGCAGTAAAACGCCATCCACGCGGTGCCATCCGCCTGCACCAGTTGGGCGCCACCAGGGAGCGGCTTGGATCGATCGAAAGCGCCAATGTTATCAAGGCCAAGGAAGCCGCCCGCGAAGAGGTTACGCCCCTCGGGGTCCTTACGATTCACCCACCAGGTGAAGTTGATGAGCAGCTTGTGGAAGCACTGTGCGAGGAAGTTTAAATCGCGCTCGCCGCGCTTGGCCGTCATTTTGTAAACACGCCACACGGCCCAGGCGTGGACCGGCGGATTGACATCGGAGAAGTTCCATTCGTAGGCGGGAATTTGTCCATTGGGATGCAGATACCACTCGCGCAAAAAGAGCATCAGTTGCTGCTTGGCGAAGTCAGGATCTATCTTGTCAAACGGGATCATGTGGAAGGCCAGATCCCACGCGGCAAACCACGGGTATTCCCATTTGTCGGGCATGGAAATGACGTCTCGATTAAACAGGTGCCCCCAGTCGCCATTGCGAATTTCTCCCCTGCCCTCCGGCGGCGGCGGGAAGTTGGGATCGCCCTCGAGCCAGTCTTTCACCGAATAGTGGTAGAACTGCTTGGACTGCAACAGGCCCGCATAACACTGGCGCAGCACTTGATACTCTGCATCGCAAAGTTTCTTGCCGGTAATGTCATCGTAGAAAATGTCAGCCTCAGCCATGCGCTTCTTAAAGACATCATCAAAGCCTTTGCCAAACGGCACCTTGGGTGCCTCATCGACGTGGCTCAAACGCAGGCGCACGACCCGTTCTTCACCGCCCGGAATGTAGAGGCTGTAATGCGCGGCGGCCTTGGTGCCCTGCCCGTTGGCAACAGCGCCCAGTTCACCATCCACGATGAAGCGATGGAAGGCGTCCTTCGTGTGAGCAAAGTCATGATCCGCGCCGTAGAGACGTTGCACATTGGTTTCGTTTTCCGTGAAAATAAAGTCCGGCGCATCTTCGGCATGGAAATGAAACTCGCCCAACGTCTCGTGCTCGGCAATGAGCCTTTTGCCGTCTTTGCGAATACTGGGCTTCATGCTACAGTCTTCGTAATCGCAACCCCAAATCCATGTATTGCGGAACCAAAGTTGCGGCAGCAAATGTACGGTCGCGCCCTCCTGCGCACGATTGGCGATGGTGATCTTGACCAAAATATCGTTCGGGCCAGCCTTGGCGTATTCCGCATACACATCGTAGTAGCGGTTGTCATCGAAGGCTCCGGAATCCAGCAACTCGAACTCGTCGGCTTCGAGGCCACGGCTGGCAGCTTCGTCAACCATCCATTGGTAAGGGAACTCACGCTGCGGGTATTTATAAAGCGCCTTCACATAGCTGTAGGTCGGCGTCGCATCGAGGTAGTAGTAGAGCTCTTTCACGTCCTCACCATGCGTGCCCTCATGCCCGGAAAGACCAAACAAACGCTCTTTCAAAAACGGGTCCGCTTCGTTCCACAGCGCCAGGCCAAAGCAGAGGCGGCACTCGCGGTCGGTAAAGCCGAGCAGGCCATCTTCGCCCCAGCGATAGGCGCGGCTGCGCGCGTGGTCATGGGGGAAATAGCGCCACGCATCGCCGTCTTCCGAGTAGTCTTCGCGCACGGTGCCCCATTGTCGTTCGGAGAGGTATGGCCCCCAACGTTTCCAATTTTCCTTGCGATCCTCAGAAAGGCGGAGGCGCTCCCTTTCGGGATTCGCCGTGGACTGGGCGGGGGCTTTTTTCCGTGGCATAAAAAGCAGCTTATGCGTTAAGCGCGAATACACAACACCTTATCGCGCTTGACGATTGCGCATTTGTGGCAGAGAGTGCGCAGACGTCATTTTGTGAAGCTACCGCCATGCCCGAAGACCCGTCAGCCAAACCGGAACTCGATCCATCCACCTGGGTCGACGAATACGGCGATGCGCTTTACAAGTTTGCCTACTTCCGCGTGAACAACGCCGCGCTGGCCGAAGACCTTGTGCAAGAGACGTTCCTGGCCGCCATCAAAGGCATGGAGCGTTTTTCCGGCAAAGCAAGTGTGAAGACCTGGCTCACCGGTATCCTGAAAAACAAGGTCATCGACTACTACCGTAAAAAGAACCGCACGCAGTCCATGCAAGAGACCGCGAATTTCTTTGAGCGTGAGGAAGCCGATCTCTTTTCCGAAGACGGCAGCTGGAACTACGACAACCCCAACATCCCCAAGGACTGGAACCCAGCGCAGGTCGAGAAAATGGACCGCAAGGAGTTCATGCAGCAATTTTACGCCTGCGCTGACAAGCTGCCCGACAAAATTCGCACTGTGTTCATCATGCGCGAAATCGACGGCATCAAGAGCGATCAAATTTGCGAAGAGCTGGACATCACCCCGCAGAATTTGTGGACCATTCTCCACCGCGCGCGCATGGCCCTGCGCCAGTGCCTGGAAAAAAACTTCTTCTAGCCAGCATCCTGCTGGACCGGAAGATTTGCACATTGTGCAAATGCTGACTCCTACATAGGAACCGCTAGAGATAACATGAAGTTGCCGGGGTCCAGCACTTGCTCAACCCGGCAACTTCATGTTATCTCTAAAATCCGAAGAGCATCTTCAAGTCGCTCTTCAAGTTCTTACCCGGCTTGACGGTGCCTTGCGGGTCGCTGGATTTAAACGAGAGTGTGTCGCGGCACTGGCCCTTAAACGCTTCGGGATCAAAACTCAACAAGGCAAGGTCGCCCTCTTTCGCGCCATAAGGGAAAGCTTCAGGCCCGAGCGGCGTCCACTTTTTAGGCAAGCCGTACCAAGTGTATTCAATGTCCCAACCGCTCACACCATTCACAGGAATGGGTTTGGTCAGCAGGCTTGGGTAACGGTTAATAAACTCCGGGACGCTGGCCGTGCCAATGCGCAGTGTAAAAGCCGTGGGCAGACCATGAAAATACTCGCGGAAGTTCTTAAATTTCTGAGTACGAACCGCGTCCCAGAAATGAACCGGATCTGCGCCAATCAAGTTCAGGCCGCTGTAGTCGCCATGATGATTTTTACCAGAGAATCCCGCCGCTTTGTAATACTGGTCGAAGTCGCTGCTCTTACGCAGGCCAATTTCGAAATGTAGGTGTGCGCGCTGTCGGGGGATGCTGTAACCGCCCGCAGAGCGGCCCATCGTACCGATGCGTTGGCCACCTTCAATTAAAGCGCCCACGTGCAAACCTTTCTCGATGGACGCCAAGTGCGCGTAAAGGGTGTACACCGGCACCTCGGCCTCGGGGTGCTCCAGCACGATGTAACGACCGTAGGAGCTGTTGCCCGCAATCTTGTTGATGTAGGCCACGCGACCAGGCATCACGGCGTAAATCGCATCCGTGGCCTCGTGATTGCGGTCACGGCCGATTGGCTTCAGGTCCAGCCCTTCATGAAAGCGGCTCCCGCCGTTACGCACGCAACCAAACAAAGCGGACTCCGGCTTGCCAGATGCCGTTGGCTGCGTAATCTCCTCCCAATCAGCACCCTCGAAAAAAGCCGGATTCGGCGTGGGCCAATACAGGGGGGGGGTGCCAACGGCCAGCAACGCCGCCCCCAGCAGGCAGATCAGAAAAGCGGCGACGGATCGCTGGCGGGTAGGCATAAACTGTATTCTAGAAGCGAGCTTCGCGCGTGGCTTCATTCATCTTCTTGGTGTCGCCCTGCATTTCGAGGACCATTTTTTCGATATCCTCCTTAGGCATTTCGACAAAGGTGTAGTAACGACCATCCTTGATTGCGCCATCGAGCTGTCGAGCGCCCACTGGCCTACCACCATATTCGAAGATAATTACCCGTCCATTGTTCGATACCGAAGTGCGGTAAAGCTTGCGGGCAGCGGGCTCATTCAGGTGAAAGAGCAAGGCGTAATCTCCGGACGCAACTTGTACCATCTGCACATTGGTGATGTCGACTTCTGTGAAGACCGGCGTGCCATAAACGTTGTAGGATAAACCGCTTTGCGGGAGTGACAAAGTCTTGCCAATATCACCGGCGGAGCCTCCCGCACTGGATTCGAGGTAGAAGCGCATGGGCTTGACCGTATCATCGTCATCACCACATGCGGTCAGCAGCAAGGCCGCCAGAATAGTCAGGAAAAGAGAAATGTATTTAGGCATAGAAAGAGATGATTAGAGTATCATGTTATCAATCAGACGAGTCTGATCCAACCAGACGGCCAGGGTCAAGAGGCTTTGCCCAGGGCGCACTTCGCGCTCAGGCTTCATCGTGTCCTTGTCGACAATTTCGACGTAGATGATGCGGATGCGGCGGCTTTGGCTCAAATGGTGGGTGACTTCCGCCTTAATGCGGTCGACGCTCAAGTTACCATGAGCAACAATATCCTTGCCGATATTCAAAGCCTGCGAAAGGCGTACAGCGTCGGTGCGCTCGCCGACTTCCAGGTAGCGGTTGCGCGAACTCTTGGCTAAGCCATCGCCCTCTCGAACGATCGGCGCGACCAGTATCTCCACCGGGAAATAAAGGTCTTTGACCATCTTCTGCAACACGGCGGCCTGCTGCGCATCCTTCTGCCCAAATACCGCAAAGTCCGGGCGGCATACATTAAATAATATCGCCACAATGGTCGCTACACCGCGAAAATGCCCTGGTCTCGAAATGCCGCACAGCCCCTGCGAATACTCGTTCTCCTCAATATACGTCGAAAAGTCGGGGGGGAGGATGTCTTCGCGATCAGGCATGAAAACAATGTCCGCGCCTCGGGCTTCGCAGGCTGCGAGGTCTGCTTCCATCTGACGCGGATAACGGTCGTAATCCTCATTGGGCCCAAACTGCGTGGGATTGACAAAGATTGACACGATGACCACGTCTGACTTCTCACGGATCATATCAATCAGTGACAGATGGCCCTCGTGCAGGGCACCCATCGTCGGCGCCAAGCCGATCAACTGGCCCTTGCCGCGCAGGCGCGTAACGTAGGACTGCATTTCTTCAACTGAACTAATTATCTGCATGCTATGTGGTAATTTAAAGGACGGCGTCAGAAACACACGCTAAAACGTGGCGACGAAGTTGCAAATTCTGTGATCTATTATTTTCATTTTACAATTCGGGCATTATGCACTATCTAGTGGAAATTCTCAGCATGGTGCTGACGCGATCCACTACTGCCAACGAATGAGTGAAGTCCAAGCTAACAATAAAGTCGTGCTAATCGCCGATGACGATCTGGCTACACGGACATTTCTCAAAGCCGCCACACAGAAGCTAGGCCATCACGCCATATTGGTAGACAACGGTAAAGACGCCTTTGATCAGGCCAAAAAACATCGGCCTGACTTGATTCTGCTTGATATCCTGATGCCCGACATCGACGGCTATACCGACCTGCGCCTGCTGCGGCTCAACTGGCGCACGCGGGATATCCCGATCATTGTCATCTCCGGCTATGCAGACCAGACCGATGCCGATCGCTGCCTAACCGCAGGGGCAAACTTCTTTCTGCCCAAACCGGCCACTGTTGCCCAGGTGCGCGCGGCCATTAACAAGTTCCTGTCGCCCGCAACCGCTCCGGAGGGGGGGGAGGGCTAGCACGCCCGCTGGCCCTCAAATCGGGAGCGCTCACGGCCAACAACACGCCTGCCCGACGGAAAATCGCCTTCGTCTCCTCAACACTGCGCTCTTTTAGTAAAGCAGCCAGTCGGTCTACGAAGTCATCTGTCTGATAAGTCGCCGTCTCCAGCAAAAACAGTTGCAGCGCATCGCGGTGAAACTGGTAAGCGTGCCGCTCTTTGCCGCTGGCGTTGTAACTCGTCAACCGATGGCCGTGCAGGCGCCCGGTATCGCAGCAGTCCCGAATAAACTGGGTCGAGCGGCCCAGCAGCTCTGCGGCTTCCTTGGTGTTGTACCAGATCTTGCCCGGAGCGAGCAATGAATCAAAGTGTGGTGTTGTAGCTTGGTTTTTCATGGTGGAGGGGGGGGGGAGGTCGAAGGATTTAAGTGTGAAAAATTCGGAGTGTGGAAGATTCGAATGCAGTGAATCAGAATGGATCAGGCGAAGCGCTGTACGCGGCTAGAGGCGGCTGGTACGGCGGAAAGAGCGATCTTTGCGCTCCAGCGTGGCGGTCAGGTACCCCTCAGCGCACAGGTGCTCCTTGAGCAACGACGCAATCAGGCTGGAAAGCGAACGCTGGTCCTCGGAAGCCGCCTGGCGAGCAGCATCCCGGAGAATGGGCGTAATGGAAATCGATAGATTGACAGTGGTGTTGTTCAGTGTTTTCATAGTGAACGAATTCTCAGAAATTATTCTCCATACCGCAACAACTTTTTACTATTTTTGTTCATTTTATTATTGGCTAATAACCCGCGTTGAGTATCAATGAGTTAGAAACCCTTAATGAGATAACTCTTTCAAAAAACGAAAAGACCATGCCCGAAGACGATAAAAAGCACAAAACCGTCGGCGTTTCCTTCCACCCGGAACTCCGTGAACGCGCCAGTGAGCGCTCCCGAGAGCTTGGCCTCTCCTTCAGCCGCTACGTAACACTCTGCGTCGAAGCCGAGCTCAATGGCCACCCCTCGCAACTCCTCTCTCAGCCCGCCCCCCCTGCGTCCGCGCCCACGCCAGCCCCGCAGCAGGACTTCAACCTCCAACACGCTATCGACCAAGGTAGCGACTACTCCGCCGCCAAGGCGGCCTCCATTGACTTCGAGGACGACATCGAGGAAATTCTCCGCGCCGATGACATCTGCTACACGCGCTACTCCGCCGTAGGCAATCTCCGCACGGACTTCCTGGTCCAGCACGTCTGCGAAAAGACCGACCGCACCATTCGCATCGCCCTGGAGTGTAAGCACAACCTCCGCGGGCGCTACACGGTCACGCTTGGCCAGGCAATCATCCTCAACAGCATGCCGCAAATCGACGCGGTTGTGCTCTGCGTGCCGTATTTAAAGAACTTCGACAAACACGTCCGCGAAACCTTTGCCCAGCAAGACATCCCGATCGCAATACCGGACAACGTTGGCGCAGTCATCCGCGAAATCGCGGAGAAAGCCGGAGCGTAGCTTTTTCTGAACTACGAATGGCGCAGATGACCGCAGATGCGGAGAGGCAAAGAACTTTATCTCTCACCAAGGCACGAAGGCACAAAGCTTGAGCGGGGATTTTTCAATTTATCAGAGTGAAAATCAATGATACGTCAGCGATTAAAGCGGTTCGCCCAAAAATGAATTTTCATATCCAGGGCGATGTAGTGTCGCCTAATTTATTTGAAGTCTCTCCTCAGTTCCTTGGTGAAATCCCACACGCTAATGCACGCTCTGTCGACTACGTGGCATCAGCTCCATGTGCAGAGTGGACTGAAAAGCTGGACGGCCTTTTTCGGGGCGGCATTCAGAAAGAGGAAGTTGAGGCCAACATAGACTCATTTGAAATCTTTCCACTCGTTTGCAAATACGTTGAGTCTGGAAAACCCAGCGTGATCGATTTCGTTAAATCTAAACAAGATACTCTACTTGAATGCATCGAATATCTTGGAATCGAAACATTCGCAGAGGAATTGTTTTTCGAGATAATCGATGCAGGCAATCGTGGAAGATATAAGATCTATAGCATCGAACGATTTGATCTCATTGGTGATATCATTGAAATTCATGGATTGGCATTTGAAAGAGATAGCTAACCGATGAGCTACCTGATTGAAACGCTGAGTAGTCATCACTA
The DNA here is from genome assembly GCA_031296935.1 of Cerasicoccus maritimus. Classification (GTDB taxonomy): domain Bacteria; phylum Verrucomicrobiota; class Verrucomicrobiia; order Opitutales; family Cerasicoccaceae; genus Cerasicoccus; species Cerasicoccus maritimus. Next base: position 105,203 of record JAVDPD010000001.1, on the reverse strand, counting down.
AATCAGCAGCCTTCGCGAGAGTCAGCAACGCTGGCTCACCGCGTTTAATCCAACTCTCTAAGGTAGGGCGTCTAAAAAGTCTGATCGAGTCGGCGAGATGTATTCGAGAGGCAAAATTCCGGCTTCTGAATCGAGGCGAAACCAGTTTCGTCGAGATGAAGAAATGATATTTTGACCTCGAAGACGCTCTCCGGCGAAGACCGCTTGAGTTTTTAGACGCCCTCTAAGGTAGGGCGACGCTTACAAGCGAGCCGCCCCCTACGTCACCGCGCTTAATTTACCAAGCTAAGGTAGAGCCCGTTATCCTTAACGGGCAGTTTCATCCAGACATAGACTGAGCCTTAGCAAATTCTGACTCAGGGGCAAAATCAGCGCCCGTTAATGATAACGGGCACTACCCGATGTGATCGGTCGAGCTGAGAGGCTGCTCAAAGGCTTGTCTGGAGACTGCGCCCTACCCTTTCCACGCCACCGCGCTACGCCTGCACGCGCTCAAGATAGAACTTCAGCTCGCCGATAGATTCGCAGATGTCATCCAGCGCGCGGTGCGTCCCCTGCTTTGGGAACCGTAAATCATAGCGCTCCTGAAAAACCACCTTGAAGCTGCTCACGTCGAGCATGCGGTAGTGAAGCTTGCTCGCAAACTTCGGCAAGTAGCGGTCCACAAACTTGCGGTCCTGTCCGATAGAGTTGCCGCTCAAGATAATCGGCTGTTCGCCCCAATACGGCTCCACGGTTTTGACGAGCATTTCGTCGAGCGCCTGCTCGGTCACGCCGCCGGGCACGCGGTCCACGAGACCGCTTTCCTTGTGCGTTTTCTGGCACCAGTCATTCATACTGGCGAGGACCTCAGGCGTCTGAAAGACGGCCGTCTCCCACTCCGCAAGGACTTCGTTAAAATCGGCGGAGGTGACGATCAGCGCGGCCTCCAGTATGCGGTCATTGACCGGATCGAGGCCGGTCATTTCGAGGTCGAGCCAGCACCAGGCAGGTTGTTTTGATTCAGACATGGGTAACGTGATTTCCCGCAGAGGCGCGGAGGCGCTGAGGATTCATCTTCGCTTCTTCTCAGCGTCTCCGCGCCTCTACGGGATAAACTAAGATCAATTTAAGCCTACTCGTCCTCGGTAAAGTCGATGACGGTGAAGGCGTCGATGCCTTCCTTGGCGAGGGCCTGGCGGCCGGGCAGCTCGACGAGGTCGATGATCGCCGCGAAGCCGATGTGGGCGGCGCCGAGGCGCTTCATCAGGCGGGCGGCGGCCAGAGCGGTGCCTCCAGTGGCCAGCAGGTCGTCCACGATGAGCACGCGCTTGCCGTCGACGAGCGGCGAGTTGTGCGTCTCGATGGTGGCTTCGCCGTACTCGAGCTGGTAGTCCTCGCTGATCGTGTCGAAGGGCAGCTTGCCTTTTTTGCGCACGAGCACGAGCGGCTTGTGCTGTTGATAGGCCAGGGCGCCGGCCAAAATGAAGCCGCGGGCGTCAATGCCGACGACAAGGTCGAACTCTTCTTCGGTGGCCCATCCAGCGAGGCGGTTGAGCACGGCGCGGTAAGCGTCGGGGTCTTCGAAGAGCGTGGTCACATCACGGAAGTTGATGCCTTCCTTGGGCCAATCCTTGATGGTGCGAATGCTTGCTTTGATGCGTTCAGCTTTCATACTGGCAGCATCAACGCTTAAATCCACTCCCCGCTCAAGACCTTTCCGCATAATGTCCAACAAAGCCGCTCTTCGTCATCTGGCGCTTGCCCGCCGCAGCTCCCTCCCCCCCGAAGAACGGCAAACACGCAACCAGCACATCATGCAAAAGCTCTTTGCGCTGCCGGACTTTACCCAGGCAAGCCGCGTGCTGTTTTATGTATCCTTTGGCAGTGAGGTGGACACCCACGATTTGATGAACCGCAGCTTCGGTGGCAAAGATGTGCTCGCCCCCCGCGTCAATGGCGACTCCTTACATGTGCATGAGCTGAATTCGCTCGACGAGCTCAAGCCTGGTGCCTTCGGCATTCTGGAGCCTGTCGCGACGCTCCCCGAAGTCGCCACCGACAGCGTCGAAGTCATCCTCGTCCCCGGTGCGGCCTTCGACCTGCGCGGCCACCGCATCGGCTACGGCAAAGGCTATTACGACCGCCTGCTTTCCAGTGTGAATGCCCTGAAAATCGGCCTGGCTTACGACCGCCAAATCGTCGACACCGTACCCAACGAAGAACACGATATTCCCGTCGACATTTTGATCACCAACGAGCGCGTGCTGGATCTGCGTTAAGCGAGCACGTCAGCCAAGCTGTCCATTGGCATTAGGAAGTGTCATTTTCCTGCGACAAGCGATCGACACGGGTTGCGTTTATGGCGTGCGGCGCTACCCTATCGTTTATGGCAACTGATTATCCCCGCATCGCAATCGTCACCGGCGCTACGTCCGGCATTGGCGAAGCCACCGCAAAAGAATTTGTCGCCGCCGGCTACGCCGTCGTGGGCACCGGGCGTACTGCCAGCAAGCTGGAGGCCCTTGAAACCGAGCTCGGTGCCGCATTCGCCGGGTACGCTGGCGACGGCGCCGCCCAAGAAACCATCGACGCGCTCTTCACGTTGACCAATGAAAAATTTGGCGGCGATCCCGACATCGTCGTCGTCAATGCCGGACGCGGGTTGGGCGGCTCGGTGAAAGACGCCGACCTAACCGAGTTTGAAGACATGATGCGCATCAACGTGACGGGCGCCATCCGCCTCATGCAAAAAGCCGCGCAGAAGATGGCTGAGTCGCAAAAAACGAATTTCCCCAAGAAGGCGGCGGACATCGTGGTGATTGGCTCGGTGGTTGGCCGGCAGGTCTCGCCATTCAGCGCAGTTTACGGCGGATCGAAGTTTGCCGTCCACTCCATGGCCGAAGGCTTGCGCCGTGAGGTCGGCCCGCTCGGCGTCCGCGTAACGACCTTAGCCCCCGGCATCGTCATCAGTGGCTTCCAGGAAGTCGCTGGCTACGGCGAGGATATTCTCAACACGTTCGAAGAGAAATTTGCGCCTATGCTCGTGGGCAAGGATATTGCCGAAGCGATCCTCCACGTCGTCTCCCTGCCGCCCCACGTGCACATCAGCAACATCACCGTCCGCCCCACCCGCCAAGACTACCCTTAGCAGCGCAACGTGCCGTTGCATCCATAGATTTAGATTTGCGCGTGGCGCAAATGGCGAAGGGGCAACTTAATGTTATCACTAGAGCACAAAAAAGCCATGCAGGCGTACCCACATGGCTTGGATTGCTTAGGCGAGTAACAGCTCTGCGCCCTAACGGCGGTGACGGCGGATAATCAGGAGGCCGGCAACCGCGCCAAACAACGCAGCGTAGGTGCCGGGCTCGGGGATAACCGTGTAGCTCAGGTAGCCGGTGGCTTCGCTGAACGAAAGATTTGTATCGCTGTCGTAGGTCCAAACATCGCTGCCTCCATCGGTGAAGCTGGCGATGTTAAAGGTTGCGCCGAAGGTTTCATCAAGGGCGTCAACATCGACGATCAACCAGCTGTTGCCATCACTCAGGTCAGCGCCCGAGAGGTCGAAGGTAAACGTGCCATCGAGGTTTGTGGTAGTGTTATTCGTGCCGTCACCAAGTATGGAGTTATTGACGCCGTTGGCGCCGATGGTGAACTCCATGCTGGAAGTATCCGTGAAGCTTTTTGTCGAGGTGCCACCGGATATGAAGTTCAACTCACCTTCAATCGAACCGCTGATGGCACCCGTTCCATTCACGGTCAACGTGGCGCCAGATTCACTAACCGTCGTGCCCGACATCGTGTAGCCGTTGATGGTTTGGCTTACGCCGGTTGCAATCTCAAAGACGCCACCAGAATTCACGACCAAGCTACGTCCGCTTTCTAGCGCTGTGCCCGTAATACGGAGCGTGCCAGTGTCGTTGATGGTAGTGTTTTTCAGCTTCGCGCCAGAAGTGCCCGTATAAATCACGGTGCCTTCGTTGACGGTCAATGTCGCATCCATGCGATTGATCGTCATCGTACCTGTGCCGCTCTTGGTCATGGGGCCGCCGGCGTTGAAAATATGAGCGTTCAACGTACCGTTAACGACAAAGTTACCGTTAAAGGTATTCGTATTATTAAAGGTAGCCGTGGCGCCGCTATCTACTGTAACGGTCACAGAGCCACTAAGCTCATCAATGCTACTACCGCTGAGAGTAACGTTGCCGTTTTTAAAGGTCATGCTGGAGACATCCTGCGTGCCGGATACGGTGATGTTGGCAGTGGCCGCATCAGAGCCGGCGGAAAAAATCACGTCTGCGCCAGCACTGTAAATCGAAGTTGCGATTGAGCCGGTTGAGTCAGTGGTCCAGTTTGCCGTGGCATCCAGGTCCCAAGTGCCGTCGGCAGGATTGCCTGCGCCCGCAGTCGCGCCATTGGTATCCCAATAAAGCGTTTGTGCGGACAGTGAGCCACCGAGTGATAGGAAGATTCCAAAGTAGAGGATAGATTTCGATAACTTCATGTTAGGTTTTTGCTGAAATAAGGGTTGTATGGGTGGGTATAAAAATTCCGGGGCGGAATCGAAAGCGCCCTTATAGTCGCCCAAATGCCCCAATCTAACAAGCAGCTCACAGCGCAACTTGTTGCGTGCACAATTAAGAGGACGTCTAGACCACTTGAGTTTTTAGACGCCCTCTTAGGCAAGGAACCAGGATTCGAAATCGTTAAACAGCCACACTCAGCAACGGCTCAGGCTCGCGCCTGGCTTCCACTGCCCTTCGACCATGACCGTTTGAGGGACATCCGGCACGCCGCGCTCACCGCGCTGAATCGCACCAATCATCATATCCATCGCCGCCGAACCAATCTGCGCCGGGCGTTGGTCGATGCCAGCGATCTCGGGAGCATCCGACAGCCAATTGAGCGTAGCGAAATCAACGTCCCCCGGCACGGAAACACCTGCCTTTTCCAACGCATGCTTCACATCCAGATTGTCGCTGATCACGACTTCCAACTGGTTCTTCTGACACCATTGGGACACGCTCCCAAGCGTATCATCGTTAAAGAAAAAATGCTTCACGACCAAATTAGAGATCAAGCCATCGGCGATTTCCATGCGATTGTTTGCAGCCACCAATGCACCGGAAAACCAGAGCTCTTCCACACGACGACTCGTCTCTGAAAACAGGCAAAGCCCAACGCGCCGGTAGCCCAAAAGATAGAGCTGGCGCAGGGCTTCCTTAATACCATGAAAGTGATGCGGTGCAGTACGGTGTAGATTAGGCTGAAGGAAGGAATAACCAACAGTGATCGAACTAAAGAGACTCCAGTCCATATCGATGTGTTGATGCACCTCTTGAATGGGCGCCACGAACAGGCCCAGTATGCCACGACTGTAGAGAATGGTACTCAGCCGCGCCGCAGTCATGTCTTTTTCCCCAAGCCAAAAATGCTCCAGCTTGTAACCCATCCCTTCAAGGCGAGCTTGCGCGCCTTCATGGCAACGCTTGTAAAAAGGGTTACTTCGCCACTCGTCACGCGTTGAAAAATTAGACAGATAAGCAATGGTGGTGATGTCCGAATCACGGCCTCGTCCACGACGACGTGATGCAAATGCAGACAGCAACGGATCAGGCCGGTAGCCCATCGACTCAGCAATCTGCTTGATGCGCTTACGCGTGGACTCGGGAATTTGCGGGTTGGAATTCAACGCACGACAAACAGTTGATGAAGAAACGCCACATTTGTCAGCGATGTCCTTCATCGTTACGCGCTGATTACGCATTTCATTGGGGTCACTTACGCTCACGATCACGTGAATTAAACCAACAACGTCACACTCAGCAAGTGGAAAGCAACTCTCCCCACCACACACCTACTCGACAACCTACTCAAATGGTGCCGCAGGCAACCCCTCCCCATCATAGAGATTCGCCTGCGGAGCAGTGCTCCAGGCATAACGGACAGACTGCGGGGCCAGCACATCGCCACAAGTTACAATGACTGTATTGCCGACAATTTCTGCGGCGTCCACATGGAACTCTCCATTGACACTTGCTGCTGCAACACCATGTGATCAGAAAAAATCGACAGCATGGATAAAGCATTCGCATTGACCAATAAGCACAGCAAGGTAGCTATCGCCCCGAAAAAGACACGTAGAGCAAGACTCATGAGAAGGAGAAGTGGAGAAGGTTAGGCCGTCGTCAATGCGCACTCACGCATGGCTTCGTAGGACAGCTTGGGCTCGCCATGCTTGTCCAACAAACCCCAGGCAGTTTCCGCCGGGCAGTCTTCCTGCTTACATTGCCAACAGTGAATCGCATCACGCCAGTTGTAATAAATGGCACCATGCACATAAGGCCGCTCGCGAAAGATGCGCATTGCGATGCGCAGGTAGTCTGCCTGAGCCTGCTGGCTGTGCTCGCCGCGCCAGGCAAATTTCCACTTCTTGATATCGCAGGGATAATGACCGGCCGCCGCTTCTTCCGATGTCATCACGCCACCCGCCGAAGCATAGCCAAACTCCATGATGATGACTGGCTTTTTCGTGAGTGCGTAAAATTCTTCGAGGTATTCCGCCCAAATCTCAGGACCACCCTCACGCCAACTGCCCGGGTAGCTATCGTAGCCGGCAAAGTCCACTGGCAGGGTTTCATCGTGGTAGATGCCCTTGGCCAAGGCGAGCCCCTCCGAGGCTTCGGTGTTGCCATCGATGATGCCCGGCATATCTGGAATCAAAGTGATGTTAATTCCCACCTTGAGATGCGGCGCCTCTTCCTTCATCGCGCGGATGCCGACCTTAAGAAACTCGACGGACTGATCCATGTCGAGCGTGTCGCGGAAGATCCAGATATCTAGCTCGTTGGCGACTTGCCAATAGGTGATGAGGTCTCCGAACTCTTTGGCGAAAAAGCGACTCACCTTGTCATAAGCTTCGAAGTAAGCCGGGCTGCCAGGCTCAATCCCGGTCTTACTGATTTCGCGTGGACCGGGCGTGATGCCGATCAGCTGGAAACCGGCAGCGCGGAGTTCACGAAGGCGCTTGCTAGCGGCAAAAAATGCCTCCGGCTGCTCACGGCCTTCCACGAACGCCGCAGCGTCAAATTGGAAGTCACCAAAGCGCAACAAGTTGATCCCGACGTCTTGCATCAGGTTAAAGTCCCGGTCGGTCAGCTCGGTGTAGCGAGCCGCCACGCCCAACATAAATCCATTAGGGTTTTGCATAATTAGAAGGGGTAAGAAATTGGTTCATGTGCCTTTCGATGTTTGATCTAAATTGCACCGTGCCCCCGGTCTGCAGCAACGCAACCTGTTTGCAACTAGTTGCACGCTGAAGACATTGAGAATCCATCGGCCATGTTTTTCTAATCTCGCAGCGCCAAGAAATGAAATTTTGATCCCGAGGTCGCTTCCCGGGGATGGTCAGAGCTTCCAGACGGACACTTGGCGAATCTTATACGCATCCCTACCAATCCCCCTGAGTCTGCTCTCTGTTTTCTTAAAATCTCTGCATGCGCTGATGGCATAGTGCTCTCTGCGCCTGCTCACCCAGCACAATGCGCTGGGTCTCCCAAACCCAATAACACCCTACCATGCGAAAATTACACCCTGCCTCGCAATGCATGGCGGCGTGTGGACTCCTGATTAGCACAATTAGTTGCCACGCCTCCATTACCCTGGAAAGCTGGTCCAGTACCCCCTGGTCCCTCACTGGCGGTGATACGTCATTCGTTGCAAATCTGACCGATCCGGTTTACGACGGCGGCACAAGCGCCGACTTCACCTTCGCCACCCCGCTGAGTGGCGTAGACATCACTGATCCCGCTGCCCCCGACAACGCCTCAGCATCGACCAGCATATTTGGTGTCGAAGGAACCGGCTTCGGCGTCAACGAAAGCACCGTAGGCCGCTTTGATCGCGGCGAAAGCTTCACCCTCAGCGCTGATCATGCCTTCCAACTCAATGGCATTCGCTGGGCCGAATATCAAGGCGACGAATCGCTCCACATCAGTTGGACTTACGCTGGCGTTAGCATGAGCCAAGTCATCAATTTAACCGCAGGCTCCTTCTACACAACAACGAACCTCAGTGGCATCACGATCGACGCCAACACTGCCGTCACCATAACCAACGTCAGTGACTCCTCAGCAGGAGCCAATGGCCGACTACGCATCAACCAAATCTACGTAGAGCTGATCGATGCCTACGTAGCACCGGAAATTGGCGAAACCCACCGACTACAAAGCTGGACCAGCGCCCCCTGGAGCTTGACCTCGGGCGCCACCTCCTTCTCGGGCTTGATCAGTGACACCACTCTCGGCGATGTGCTGGTGTCTTTCCTCGATCCAATCACCGGTACGGATGTCACCGACCCTTACACACCGGATTTCTCCGGAGCGAGCAGCTCCTACTTCGGCGTGGAAGGCACCGGGTTCGGTGTGGGCGACTCCACAACCGGACGCTTCAATACCGGCGAAAGCTTCGTCATTCAGGCCGTTGAAAGCTTTGCATTACAAAGTATTCGCTGGGCGGAATACACAGGCGACGAGCGACTGCACTTTGCATGGCAAAGTAATGGCGTCCCAATGAGTATGGTGCTCGACTTTCCCGCAGGCGCATTTTACACCGAGACCGAGCTCGATGGCATCATAGCTGACGCTAACACCTCAGTCGAAATCACTAATGTTAGCGACAGCACGGCAAACTCCGCCGGCCGACTGCGTGTTAATTACATTGATCTCGCCTTCCTTTCCACACCAACGCCAGTTACGGGCGACAACAACGGCGCCACTATCCTACTCATGCAGTGGGACCAGTGGCCGTGGAACGGAGTGGGCGGAGACGCTACCATTGAAGGCGCACTGTGGAGCCCTGAAAATGGCGGCGTGACCATTGATTACGACTTCCTCGCCTATACCGGCGTTGACGTCACCACACCAAGCGCCCCAGACTTCGCTGCTGCATCACCGAGTGTATTTGGCTTCGAGCCAACTGGATTCGGCGTCAGTGAAACCACTGTCGGGCGCTTCAACATTGGTGAAGCGATCAGCGTCACCGCCAACCATGCCTGGCAAATTGACACGATTCGCTGGCGTGAAGTTGATGGCGACGAGCAAATTCACCTCTCGTGGATCGCCGATGGCGCTACCCAAAGCACGGTGGTTGACATCACTACAAGCACCACGGATCTGACAGATGTCATAGCCGACGCGAACACCGCCATTGTCATAACCAACGTTAGCCCAAGTTCCTCCACACTTTCTGGCCGACTGCGTGTGCAGGACATCAAGGCTCATGCCGTTTACGCCTCCGAGCCGACCTACGACCACAGTGGTCCCGACGGCTTCGTGCAGATGGCGGGCGTGAATCTCGCGGGCGCAGAATTCAGTGGCTACGAATTCTGGCAGGACAATCCGCTGGAGTGGGATTACTACCACAGCAAAAGTCTCGACCTAATCCGCATTCCATTCAAGTGGGAGCGCATTCAACCCACACTGTACGGCTCGGTAGACTTCACCAACCTGGACAACATCGTAGCTCTCGCCAACGCACGCGGCATGAAAGTCGTTCTCGATATGCACAACTACGCCCGACGCAGCGGCTACGTGATCGGCACAACTGAAATGCCGAACGCGGCGTTTGCCGATGTCTGGCAAAAGATCGCTGATCACTATAAAAATGAAACAGCCATCTATGGCTACGGTATCATGAACGAGCCCTACAGCACTGGTGGTCTCTGGCCCGCCGCCGCTCAAGCTGCCGCCGACGGCATTCGCAGTGTGGACACGAATACCTGGATCATCGTAAGCGGGGAAAATTACAGCAGCGCTTCCACTTGGCGCATGACCAACCCCAACCTCGACGTAGTCGACGCCTACGGCAAAACGATGTACGAAGCACACATCTACTTCGACCAAAGCTGGCCCGCTGGTGATGGTAGCTATGCGTCATTCGACACTGAGAGCCCTGCCGACGACCGCGGCCTACGCCTGGTCCATCCCTTCCTCCTCTGGCTGCAGGAGAAGGGCTACCGAGGCTTCATCGGCGAGTATGGCGTGCCCAATAATGATGCTCGCTGGAACGTGTTGCTCAATGAATTCCTCGGCCACATCACGGCCTACGGTGTCAGCAGCACCTACTGGGCAGGCGGTGAGAACTGGAACAGCTACGCGCTAGACATCTCGCCAACCAACAATTACGCAACAGACGCTATCCCAATGGAAGTCTTGGAGAACTATACATTCTAACTACGAACTCCCTTCGCAACATCCCCCAAAGCCGCCGTCATCATGACGGCGGCTTTTTACATGAACCCAAGAGCAAAGAGGTGTCGCGGGGACGCTCCGTTCCGCCTTTTAAAGAGCTCACACCAAGCCGACTCTTCAATGCAAAGCTACTTCAACTCTGCATCGCAAAGCATGCCATAACTCTGCATCGCAAAGTTAAATGAAAGATGCCCTAGTCCTACCCAACCACAGCACAAAGCGCCCCGTCGGAAAACCGACGGGGCGCTTACCCCTTGTGATTTTACTAGAAGACTATACCAAGTATCTAGCGAAGCTTTTTTAGCTCAAATTGTTTACCGGCCAGAGCTTCCTTGGCCGGGACGCCCCAGAAAGGAGTCGGCGTGTAATCCCAATCCACCAGCATGCGCGGTGTGGCGTAAGGATGGAAGCACCAGCCCGTCCAATTGATTTTATACTTCTGAATAAAGCCAAGCATGTCTGGCACGAAGGTCGCGGGGTCTTCCTGAATTTCATCCGGAATGAAGCCCATCTTTTTAACGTCCGCGCCAACTTCACCGAGGAAGATTGGATACTTTTCGGCAGCGGGCATAAGCTTGGTCGCCCAACCTTTGTGCCAATGGTACGTGTGCCAGGAATACATGATGCCATTGCCGCTTGGGTCATCCAACGCATAGCCGTTGACTACGCCTGAGAGGTCGTTGCACCACTCCACGCCACCGGCGATGATGATGTTCTTCGCGCCAGTCGAGCGAACGGCGTCCACGAGCCCTTGCATGCCGATGGATTCAAAGCCCTGGTTCTTCTTTTTCTCTTCGGCAGTGAGGAACGCAGACTCGTCCGTACCAGACTTGTTGCCTACCCAGCCGCCATTGCGCCAGATTTCCCAGCTGATGCCATGCGGCTCATTCATGATGTCGAACAAAACAGCAGGGTGGTCTTTGTAAAGCGCGGCAAATTCGCGCCAGAATTTTGCGTGCACTTCCTTGGGTGCTCGGTAGCGGTGGAGGTCGATCACAATGTAGGCGCCACGGTTGGCCGCGAGGGTGATCATCTTATCGATGATTTCGCGGTAGCCCTTACCGCCGTCCTTTTGATAAGGGCTCTCGCCCCACCAGAACGATTCCTTGATCGGCACGCGGATGCAGTTAGAGTTCCATTCATCGATGCCAACAACAAGCGACTTCACTGGTTGCTCGTCCATAGGCAAAGTTTCCAAGCCACCTGCGTTCACACCTTGTAGCCATACTTCATTGCCATCCGTATCGTGCAGTCGGTTGCCAACGACCTTGAGCATCTTCGGCCAGTTCTCCGGCTTCGGTTCTTCAGCCGGAACAAATTTCGCGGCCTTCTGACGCGCACGCGCGGCAGCCCTTTCCTTGATCGGCCCCGGGTCGGTAGGCTTCAACACAAAGTTATCGACTTCGTATGTACCGGCCTTCACGTTGAACAACGTCGTCATTATGATGAGTGTAGCGGCGTCTTCCGGCACGAGGAAAGCCTTGGTCTTATCGACCCATCCCTTGGTGTCGCGCTGAGTATAAGATGGCGATGGCTTACTCTTGAGCTTCTTGCCAGTAGCATCCTTCCACTCCATCATGATGCGGGCGTCAAACCACGGCTTCTCGCCTTTCTTAAGGCCGGTCACGCGCTGCGTCCAGCTGAGCTCCAGGGCTTCGATGCCAGAGGGGATGTTGACCTCGCGGTAATCCATAACCATCTCCCCCGGCTCGGTGCTCACGAGACGCAGGTAGTGGTTACCACCTTCTTCAACGACGTTTTTCTTCTTGGCAAAGCGGCCTTCGAAATCACCGCCGACTATATACGAACCCGTATCAGCCAACAGCTTTTCGGCCTTGGCACTGGTCTTGGCCATTTCCTTGGCCTTCTTTTCATCACGCTCGATGCGGGCTTGTTCCGCTGCGGCGCGCAAAGGAGTAGGATCCGTTGGCATCAGCACCAGGTCATCGATATCATACGTACCCGATGCCACGTTGAACAAACACGGCATGAACTTCAAAATCTTCGCCCCCTCGGGGACCAGAAAAGTAGTCTTTTTTTCGACCCAGCCGTCGGTGTTCTTGTTCGTGGCCGGCGCACGTGGCTTGCCAGGAACCTTACTGCGGTTGGCATCCATGAATTCCATCATGATACGCGCATCGAACCAGGATTTCTCGCCGCGCTTAAGATTGCTGATGCGCTGCTTCCAAGTCATTTCGATAGCTTCAACGCCTTCAGGAATTTCAATTTCCTGATAGAGCATCACCATCTCACCGGGCGCCGGGCTCTCCATGCGAATGAAGCGGCTGCCTGCCTCTTCCTGCCAGCTTCCACCGATTTTTGGCTGCGCCCAACCATCAGGCCAGTTGTCTCCGTCGGCATCGATTTCAAAACTACTGTTGCCCACCAAAGGTTGTGGTGCGGCTACGGGCGCTTGAGCAAATACTTGGGCTGCGCACAGGGCGCACAGCGCCAATATGAAGCGCAGGGAATGAGATAAATTTTTCTTCATGGGATTCGGGGGGATGGGGCGCGAGGCCCATTAACGATAGGCTATATTTTAGATAAATCAACGCGCCGATTGTTCCGTTCGCAAGGTTCGCCGGACGCAAAAGATTGCGACAAACTATGTTGGTAAATATTCGCTTTGCTGAGGTTCCATCAACGCAGGCGCTTCACTTCAAACCGCTCACCAGCCAGCGCGCGCTTGGCGTAGGCGCCCCAGAAAGGGCTGGGCTCGTATTGCCAATTGCTGAGCATGACGGGCGTGGCCCAAGTATGGAACGACCAGCCCGTCCAGTTGAGGCGATACTTTTGAATGACGCCCAACATATCGGGCACCCAAGTGTATGGATCTTCCTGATCTTCGTACGGGATGAAGTCCATCTTGAGCACATCAGCGCCAACTTCACCCACAAAAATCGGGTGCTTCTCAGCGGTGTCGAGGAAGGCTTTTTGCCAGCCGGTTTTCCAATTATAAATGTGCGTGGCATACATGATGCCGTGGCCCTCGGGATCATCGAGCGCATAGCCATCGAGGATGCCCGAGAGATCGTAAGACCACTGCAAACCACCAGCAATGATGATGTTTTTCGCGCCCGTCGCGCGAACGGCGTCGACCAGCTTTTGCATGCCAGGCGATTCAAAACCGCGATTGGCCTTCAACGTCGCTTCGTCGAGAAAACCCGCTTCGTTGATCTTCGCATTTGGGTCGTCAACCCAACCGCCATTGCGCCAAACTTCCCAGCTGATGCCATGCGGCTCGTTGATGATGTCGAAGATCACCGCCGGGTGGTTTTTGTAAAGCGTGGCCAGCTCCTGCCAGAAGGGCAGCTCCTGCTGCTTCAACGCGCGAAATCGGTGGTGATCGAGCACGATGTAAGCGCCGCGATTGGCGACTGCCTGCACTACGGAATCCACCTTGGCGCGGTAAGCAAGGCCGCCATCGGTTTGGCCCTTCCCGCGACCATACCAGAACTCGTCCTTGATCGGCACGCGAATGACATTGGCGTTCCAATCTTCAATCGCTACGATGGCGGAGTTGGTCACGCCGTGGCCGTTGGGCGTGATCTCCAAACCGGGAATCGCCACGCCTTGCAACCAGACTTCGTTGCCCTCCGGGTCGGTCAGGCGGTTGCCCGTTACCTTGAGCTCCGCGGGCCAGTTGCCCGGCTGCGGCGCCTCGGCAGGCGGATTTGTCGGATAATTTCGGTCAACCTTTTTCGGGTCACGGGCGACCAGGCTGGAAGCAATGGTTAACAGAATAAGGGCTAAGCTGAGTGGTCGCATCATGACGATTGGGAAATATCAAGTTTCAGGAAACAAGGGCTGTCGTCGGGCATCTTAACGCGCCAGCGAACGACTTCCGCCTCGCCGTCGCCATCGGGATCTGCGTCGACAGTTTCTTCAAAGATCGTGGAATCATCGGGCGATAGTGTAGTCCAACCATCCACGGCGAGATCAATGCTGTAAAGCACCGCAAACTGAAGATCGGTCGCTACCTGGTTCTTACGAAAATCCAAGGTGATCCACGGGCCACCCGGTGTGGACACATCGTAGGCTACCGTAGATGTCTTGCCAGCGTTATTGTCCAACGGATCGAGTTTCAAGCCGTAGGCGAGCAAGTTCAGCACGCCATCCGCGCTGGCGTCCGCCGTGGGGCTGGAGTCTTTGCCACCCCAGTCATAGCTGTCCACCCAGTCGTTGTAGCTAAAGGTTTCATTCGCGGCCAGCAGCTGCTCAAACGCGGCGCGTAGCGGCACGGCAGCCAGGGCATTGCCGCCTCCACTTAGGTGGGTGCCATCACCAGTTGCGTATTTGGAAGCGCCATTGGTGACCCAGTAATGAGAATCCGAGGGATCGGAAACCGCACTCAATGTATCCACCAGCATATCAATTTTCCCTTCGCTCAATGCGGTCTCTAAATAGGCGTTGAACGTGTCGCGTTTTTCGCCGTCTCCCCAGCCATTATTGACCGTCTGGTTTTCCATCGTTTGCCACGAATCAGACGAGCTCGTACGTGGCAGGAGCTTAGTCCGAATAATAGTCTCCACGCCTGCATCTCTAGCGAGTTGCCAGATCGTTTGAACTCTCGAATACATCGTGTCGGGATCACCCGTGCCATTGGTGCCAAGATCATTCGTTCCATATTCTTCTACGACCACATTGGCAAACTGTAGAAACTCACCCCGCAAGTCGTGGTGACTGATGAAGCCACCGGCTGACTCCGCGTGACGCGCCATGTTAAACATCGCCACCGTGTTCAAGCCATCGTCATCGACAGTGGCGCGCGAAAGAAAACTGCTCCCCGCCACCACCGGCTGGCGCGTGTCACCCGAGCCATAAAGAATACTGTCGCCGAGTCCAATAACCGACAAGTGGCCCGCCTCGGTGAAGCGGCCGCCAAACATGACGGGCAAGCCCCAATAGTTTGCAGTCGAATTCGTAAGGGTCGGCTTTCCAACGAAATCATAAGTGCCCGGATCATCTGCAGGCGGGTAAATCGCCATCAGCGAGCCGCTCATCGTCGTGTGTGCACCGACAGGAATATGGTCTTCATCGGCATCAATGTTGCCCTTAATCTGAAGCCAGAAAATTTCGTCACGCTGTGGCGTACCGCCAGTCCAGACACTGGAGTCGATGGGGTCAGCCATGTAGTAGGCCTGCGAAACGCCACCCGTCATGACTAAGCTACGCGCGCCACTAAATGTCACCGGAACAACTTGCCCATCACTTTCGCGCTCCAACCAAACATAATTAAAAGAAACGGTGCTGGCGTTGACCAACTCACCACTGCTGTAGGAAGTCCAGTTCATGAAGGCGAGGTCGATCTCCGCCACTGGACCGCCCAACTGATGCTTCGTGCGGTGCCAGAAAGCCGTCTTGCCAGGATACTTGGTGCCCGGCGACCAGCGATTGGTGCTGATCCAGCTGTTGGTGCCTACCACGCGTACGGGCTCCACCGCTGAAGCCGTCGTGGCCAGGGCTTGTAAAACTAACGCGCCGAGCAAGACCAGCGCACGCAACGAAAAGAAAATATGCTTAATCATGGGGTTATGAAACTGCTAGATTTTCAGTTTAGGGATCGCTTCCCATGCGCCGATATATACCGCACGCAACTTATTGCGTGGACGGCGAAAAAATGCGGGCACGAAATCATTCAATGCCCGCATGAAAAAGACTCCGCGCCGATTAACGAATGAGTGCTTGGCTGACTTGCGCCGCAGCAAGCCGAGCAACAGCGCGGAACCAAATGACATCAGTCTGGCTAGAGCATATCGAAGCTCCAAGTCATCAAGCTGAAGCTGGAATCGATGCGAATAAAAGAAGAGCCACCATCCAGATAGCCACATTGATTGGGTGAACCAAAAGGCGTCGCCGTAGACTGATCTGCAACACCGAAGTTATTGTAGTATCAATGCGACTCCTTTCAATCGCCCGTGTGGATACAGATCCTGGCCCTACTGTGCTGATTGCCCGGCCAAGCGAGCGCGCAATGCCTGTTCGCGCTCAGCGATGAGGTGGCCATTAGCTGAGTCTACAGCGAGGTTGCGGGTTTCCAGCGGGTCGGTCTCGTAGTCGTAAAGTTCGACGGCGAGGATCGGGTCATCCGCCGCAGCGGCCGTGCCGTTGGTCGGCTCAAACCAGGCAACGTAGCGGTAGCGGTCGTCGCGCAGGGCATAGCCCATCACCTTGCCTCGCGGAAACTGGCTCATCGCGTAGTCGCTTGGGTTGGGCGCACCGTCTTCGATGACCGGCGCGAGGTTATCCCCCTCCAAGTCCGAGGGAATCGGCAAACCGGTCAGCGCGCAAAGCGTCGGAAAGACATCGAGGAATTCCACGGGCGCAGAGTCCTTCTGGCCGGGCACACCACCGGGCGCGGCAAAAATTAGAGGCACCCGTGTGGCTTGCTCGAAGTTCGAATGCTTGCACCACAAGCCGTGGTCCCCGAGATGCCAACCGTGGTCCCCCCAGAAGACGATAACCGTGTTGTCGGCGATACCGGCCTCCTTCAATGCATCCAGAATCTTGCCCACCTGCGCATCCACGTAAGCCACGCAAGCCAGGTAACCATGAATCAATTCGCGTTGCTTGGCGGCGGACACCGGCCCACGTTGCGCGATGTCGGAATACGAGCGCAGCTCGCCGAAGTTGTGGTAAGCCATGTCCGGGCTGCCCTCCGCGCGTTCTTGAAAAGGCGCAAGCTGAATCATATCCGGCTTGATCATGTCCCAATATTTCTTCGGCGCGACAAACGGCAGGTGCGGCTTTTTAAAACCAACGGCAAAGAAAAACGGCTTAGCATCACCCGCGTGCTTGCGGATAGTTTCTGCGGCAAAGTCACCCATCGCACCGTCGTCGTAGGCATTGTCCGGCACATCCTGACACTCGACGGACGGCCAGCCTCCATTTTTATTCAAGAACTTGCTTTGCGGCCCCCAGCCTTTGAGGCCTTTAGCTTCGGCCTCCGCAGCCAGCGCTTTAATTTTCGGGTCCTGATAATGTAAACTCGGGCGTTCGGGGGAAAACTTCAGTGACCACGTTGGTACAAACGGCTGGCTCCAGGACACCGTATCCTGCCCCTTATCCACACTGCGATAGTCATAGATTTTACCCACGCCAATCGTCTCATAGCCGTTCTGCTTGAAGTACTGCGGCAGCGTCACTACGTCCGGTCGCTTGTCGCGGATCTTCGTTTTCAAATCCCACACCTGCGTGTAGTCCGGCGAACGCCCGGTGAGTAAGCTCGCGCGCGAAGGCGCACACACCGCCTGCTGGCAATGCGCGTTGAGGAACGTGGTGCCCTCGCCCGCCAGCCGATCGATGTTTGGCGTTGGCGCATTGAAACCATAGGCACCGATGTCGGGCTTTAAATCATCAACCGCGATAAAGATCACGTTGGGGCGCTCGGCGGCAGACAAGCTGCCCATCCAGCAAAGCGAAAGGCAAAGAAGCGTTTTGAAAAGGGGGTTCATAAAGCGGGAAAACGTTGACTTCGGGCGAAGGCGATCACCCCAACACGGTGGACACCGCCAATTCTCCAAAGGCCATCCATGTGACGCAAGGGGAATTTGTCGCTCACCGAACGCAAACAAGTTAAACAATATCCACGGCCGCTCTCCACAGCAAATTGAATACCCTTGACTGCACCAACCTCGCGACAACTATTGCAAAAGCGCTGCAATTAATAACCATGCCCCATTTCTCCGACGAACCCAACCTCATCCAGCCCACGGGCATCAACTACCGATTGTTGTTGGCCATTCTCGCGGGCCTGTTGATGATTGGCGCCGCAGCTTCGTTTCCACTTTACGAAAACTGGCAGGAAGACCAGGCCCATGACGCCGTCCGCGGCGATTTTCAGGGAGCGACTTACGAAATACGCATTGGCGACCAAACGCATCGCCTTGAGCTTGGCTGGGCCGACAACCATCTGGCCGTCGCCGTGACGCCCGCGCTGCCGCCTGACTCAACGATTCACATCGCAGGCAGCTTTGGCGAAGAGGACCTCACCTTGCATGAAGGTTTTCCCATTTACGGGCCCTCGCTCGCACCACTTGATCCATACAAGCATTATAAGATCAAGCTAAAGATCCAATCCGGAGACGAGACCCTCTGGTCAGGCAAACGCTGGGCATGGGGCATCCACGTCCACGCGCATCATCACTAGGTAGTATTATCCATTTAAAGCTGTTGATGGCGGCATGGATTTTCTCGAAATCAACAACCATCCGAGAGCCGCTTCAAAGCATAGGACCTTTGCGATGAAATATCTTGCAGCATAAAGTTGACCGAACGCAAGTTGTCCCATTTCCTAAAGACTTATACTTTTCCAACAACCGTCATCACCGACACCATGTACCGCCTATTTTTACTACTCGCCCTAATCGTCTCATCCAGCGCATTTGGGCGCATTTGGGAAAACAACAAAGGCCAATCCATTGACGCCGAGTTGGTCGAGTTTATCAGCGACAGCCAGATCAAGATCAAGCTCGCCAGCAACGGCCGCTACTACGACTACAACATCAGCGACTTGTCCGAGGCCGACCAAACGTATCTGGCCGAGATAAAAACCAAAGTGCAGGCCGAACAAAGGGCCGCCAAGCTCGCCAAGCGCAAAGCCCGCTGGACCGAGGACTTGGATGATGCCCTGGCCGAGTCCAAAGAATACGACTTGCCCATCCTGTATCTCTTCACCGGCTCCGATTGGTGCGGCTACTGCATCCGCCTGCACGACCAGGTGCTGACTGAGCGGGAGTTCGAAAAATACGCTGATAAAAACCTGGTGCTTCTCCTGTTGGATTTTCCCCAGAATAAGCAAAAGCGCAGTATCGCGGAGCAGAACAAAAAGCTCAAATCGGAGTTTGGCGTGCGCGGCTATCCCACCGTCTGGATCGTCGGCGCTGACGGCGAAAAGCTAGGCAAAATCGGCGGCTACAGCAACTGGTCCCCCGAAGAATACGTCGCGAAGATCGAGAAGATTCTCGAGTAAGCATGTCGTCTCTCAGACGCCATGTATGTTCATTCTGCGGCATGGTAATTGACGAGATTTAATAGATCACGCATTGCCTTCGCTCGGATTTTCGGACATGATTTCAGCATGAAAAGTCGCGCGATCAGCAGCCCCCAGAGTGGCCGAAGTATCGCCGACACTTCCCCGGAGCGTCGCCGACGCTTCGACCGATACAAGCACTCGGGTTACTATGACATAGGGGCCTATGTTGGTGTGAGAGACGGGCGTATGTTAGTGTGGGTTAAGGGCGTGTTTGGTCAGGACTATGGGCGAGGCGTTCATAACACACCAAGCACCCCAAGCAGTGTTCCCCTAGCTTAATTTAATGTGGATAATCATACTTAGCTCTTGTCATCTTTGCCGGAAGCGACAGTAAAGTACTTTACCACGTTAGATGGAGCGGTCTCTCACCCTCCCGTCCGGCAACCTGCATACCACGAACCTCGCGATCCATGACGCCGCTTTTATTGTAACTGTCTCACTCGAAACAAGACGCCCTTGTTCAATGAACGTTCGCGTCGCTTAAAAACTACTGTTGTGTCAGGAATGGTGCATAAAGTCAGAGTCTGGTTCCTAAAGAGAAAATACCGCGTGGGAGCCAAACTAACTCGATTCGTCGCAAAAAACGTGAAGCGCGAGGTTATTGTATTGTCTGTTGAGCGGATTGAACAGGGCTTTATAACTGCGAAGGTCAGGACTAGAAATGTGCTATATGAATACGGAGGGCTTCAGGAATTACCCTCGTTTGGCCCAGAAGGAGAATATTCCCTAAAGGATTTGTGGATTTGGTCCGGCGCATCATGGGGTGGCCTTCCCGACGGAACATCTTTAGCTCATAGAATCTCCACAACTAAAGACACAACAAGTCAGGATATATGACGAAAAAACGTGGCGTTTTTTCGCATATACCTTCAACGTTAGTTAGCCCGAGATGAAAAAAACCAACTGGAAAGTCGCCGTGTGGAATTATAAATCTGAAAGTGATTCAGAAAATCCAATCTTCTACGTGAGCTTCAATCCCGAGAAAGTCGATGAGATTGCGCAGTATGTGTTGAGTGGAAGCGATTTGGCGATTTCTGCATCGCGTCAGCCACAAGGAAGCCCCTGCAATAAAGATGATCCTGCCCCACAGCCACGCGATGACTTACTAGAATACGAATCTCTCAGAATTAAAAAAGACGATACGTTGAATATTATCAGATGTTCGAAACACGACAGACAAGTGAGTATCTCTGGTAATGGCTCCAGTATTGTCGAATTCTTCAATCGGGTAAAAGAAACCAATCGGACGGGTTTAGAGAACACAATTGAGTGTGAAGATAAATACGGAAGGAATCGAGAGATAGAAATCTTGTTTGGATGCCCTGATGGATTCGTTCTCGCGTATTAAATTAGAAATGCTAACAAGTCGGAGCACTCAATGATTCACCGTGCCGGTGATCATGAGTGTCCTCCACGTTAGGGCACACAATAATGAGACCATTTCTCTTCGCTTTGACCCTCACGGCACTGTTCCTTTCCGGATGCATCATTCCGCATCGATACACTGTTGCACCGCCGGTCAGCGGTATTGTCATAGAAGAAGCCACAGGTGAACCCATCGCGGGTGCAAAAGTCATCGTCCGAAGCCAAGCGGAATCTGGCATTTTTCATAAGCAGTTTCAAACCACCACCAACAGCGATGGAAGATTTGAGATTCCCCCTCAGAAGGTGACATGGATATATATCGTGCCTCAGGAAGCCTACTATCCAAGAGCCGTTCTCACAGTCACCGCTGAGGGTTTCGACCAATTTCAGGAATTTGATTTAGGTTTCCCATCCTCTCCTCGGCACAAAGAAGCTGAAGCAACTAATCCATCGACTGGTTGGTATGATTTTAGTTACCTAGATGGGATCACTGTAAGACTCAAAGAGAGCGTTGCCCAAAAGCCCTAACAAGTAGCAGCAGAGAATGGCTGCTAGCGCAGCCATCCCCTGTGCTTTGACGTTGAACGCTAATTTTAGGTAATTGCCTTCTTGCTCAGAGCCTTGGCGTCAAACTACACACCCGCTTCCACGCCTTCGAGCAGCAGCTCGCCGAGGACGGTGGTGGCGCTGGCTTCGGTGACCTTGACTTTGACCAGCTCGCCGACCAGGCGCTCGCTCGCAGGAACGATGATTTTGCGGTAGCCACGGTTGCGGCCGACGAACATGTTTTCGCCGCGCTTGGCCGGGCCTTCGATCAGGATTTCCTGCACCGTTCCGATCATGGATTCGTTGCGCGCCAGGGAGTATTCGCCGAGTTGGTCGAGTAGGAGCTGGTTGCGCTCGGCTTTGACCTCGTCGCTGATCGGGTCGCCCAGCGGCTCGGCGGTCGTGCCGGGGCGGACGCTGTATTTGAAGATAAAGGCCATGTCGAAGCGGATGTCCGCAAAGGCCTGGCGGGTGAGCTCGAAGTCTTCCTCCGTCTCGCCGGGGAAGCCGACAATGACGTCCGTGGAAATGCACATGTCCGGGCAGCGTTCGCGCAGCGCGGTGATGATCCGCTTGAAGCGCTCCACGGTGTAGGGGCGGCGCATCGCTTTGAGGATGCCGTCGCTGCCGCTTTGTAGCGGGAAGTGGATGTATTCGCAGAGCTTTTCCAGGCGGCCGTAGCAGTTGATCAGGTCTTCGCGGAAGCCGACCGGATGCGGGCTGGTGAAGCGAATGCGCTCAATGCCGTCGATCGCGTTGACGCGCTCCAGCAGTTGGACGAAGGGGCTCTTGCCGTCGACGAAGGGGAACTCGCGCACGCCGTATTGGTTGACGATCTGGCCGAGTAAGGTGACCTCCTTCGTGCCGTTGGCGGCGAGCTCTTCGATCTCGGCGACGATGTGGTCCATTGGGCGGGCGCGCTCTTCGCCGCGGGTCTTCGGGACGATGCAGTAGCTGCACTTCATGTTGCAGCCCTGCATGATGCTCACGAAGGCGCTGACCTGGCGTTCGCTGCTATGGGAGCGAATGGTGTTTTGGCTGCCCTCCTCGGCCTCGAGGTCGATAATGGTATTCGGGCGCGGCCCCTGCCCCTGGCGCGTCGCAATGAGCGCATCGAGGTGGTCGGGGACGGCGTGGAACTTTTGCGTGCCCACGAGCAGGTCGAGATCCGGCAGGCGATCGAGAACGTTTTCGCCGCGGTTTTGGGCCATGCAGCCCATGATGCCGATCATGAAATTCGGGTTCTTCTTGCGGCGCTTACGCAGGTGCCCAGCTTTGCCGAGAGCCTTTTGCTCGGCAAGCTCGCGCACGGAGCAGGTGTTGAGCAGGACGATGTCGGCGTCGGCCTCGTCCGCCACGATGCTATAACCGCGCCCACGCAGCATCGCCGCGACGGCATCGGAGTCACGCTCGTTCATTTGGCACCCGTAGGTTTTGATGTGCACGCGGTTCATCTTGAATCATTCACCAAAATCGGCGAAGGCAAAGGTTGAGTCTGTTGGTATTTTGGTTGGCTCGACGGCTGGCAAAGCTGGTCGGTTTTTCTTTTCGCCGATTTTTCTCGGCCATAAGCACGATCTGCGGCGTTAGCGCTTAAAATCACTTCGGTCATGGGCCGCAGCCCACTCGCTCAGCGACTCAGCATCCGCCTTGCAGCTCATCACTTATAACCTTCGTGAATAATCCAAGAAAGCGAAAAGAATCGTGCACTGTGAACGCTCCGCAGGCCGGGGTCAAGATTGGGCTCAGCATCGCGGCATACATTCATGGGCAATCGGCTGGTAAACCGTCCCTTCCGAGCACCAAGGGGTTTACGGGCATGCTGTACCGGGAGGCCCTCAGCCAGTAAGTCCTAGAGACTGTGAATAATTGTTCCTCGCTATCGGTCCAAATTATGCTAATTAAAAACTAGTGATGCGCATCCCCCTCATATTGCTGGTCCTACTCGGGCCTGGCATGGCGTTTGCGGCGACGAAGATGGAAGTATTCGAGCTGCAAAACCGCGATGCGGAGTCCCTCGTGCCCGTCATTGCCAGCGCGCTCGGGCCGGAGTCACGCGTTACCGCCGACCCCCGCACCAACAGCCTGATCGTCTCCTACCCCGCCGAGATGAAGGAGAACCTGCACACGATCATGCAGCAGCTCGACCGCGCGGAGCCCAACATCGTCGTCGAGGTGACCACGCTAGACGTCGAAACCGCGTATCTCGTCCAGCTCGGCATCAGCGGGCGTAATGGACTGAGCCCCAAGGATTACCAGCTCGTGCTGCCGTTACTCATCGAGAGCAAGCAGGCGGTGTTGGGTAGCCAGCAACGCGTTGTCACAAAGAACAATTTGCCCGCGCAGATTTCTCTTCAATCAGGCCCCTCCTACACTGCACCCGACAAGCCCCGCCGCAGCGCGACGAACTACGTCAACGTGACCCCACGCTCGCAGGGCGACAACATCGAGCTCAAGCTCGCCCATGCATCCGCGTCGCTGGTTGGAGGCAAGGGGCAAGGCCAGGGCAGCATCTTCGCCACGAGCACCATCCCCGATGGTGGCGCACTAATGTTTACCTTTAACGAATCGGAAGACGCCCGCCGCCAGGCCGCCATCCCCATCATCCCGCTCGGTCTGGAACGCTCGGGCCAACGCGCCATGCAGCGCATCGTGCTCCTGCACGCACAAACAGATGATTACAAACAAGACGACTTTAAGTAATGGCTTTTTCAGTAACTTCTGCTATTCTTATGAGCAATTCACGCGACGCCACATGAATGGAATATGGATTGACCAAGTGAACGATATAACCTACTAATGTAGAAATGCTACCGCAGCATATGGGAAAAAAAACACAACCCCGAGTCTTTGTTTACGGCACTCTGAAGCCTGGGGGTTACTATTGGCATCGCTTTTGCGAGGGCCGGGTTTCCCAGTTCGTCAAAGCAAAGGTGAAGGGGAACCTGTATGCCCTCCCAATGGGCTACCCCGCCATGGCTCCTGGCGACGGCTGGGCGCATGGCTACCTGCTCACACTCCACGATGAAGCCGTTTTAAAGGGCTTCGACACCCTCGAAGATTACGAACCTGGCCGCTGCCCGTCGGAAAACGAATACCAGCGCGTGGAGGTCAATGTTTACCTGGAAGACGGTGAGGACATCGGTGCCGCCTGGACCTACGTCATGGACATCGACCGCATCAACAGCCACCAAGGCGTCATCATCGCCAATGGCGACTGGGACGTCGACGACCCGGACACGCTGCCGTCGCTATGCTGATGGCACGGAGATCGGATATCGGAAGTCAGATATCGGAAGTCGGAAGACGGATGTCAGTAATCGGAGATCAGTCATCCGGTTTACCGTCCTCCGACCACTGACCTCCGACCTCCGATCTCAGAGCACCGACACCCGACCGCCCCTGATAGGGTCTTTATGACCGAAAAACCGGTAAAAAACGCCAGAACAGGTAAAAGAATTTGATTCAGGAAAGATATCCGTGAATCGTGGGGCTAATGAGCGCAGCCATTCCCAATATTTTAGCTGATCGTTACGCATCTCCCTCGATGCAGGACATCTGGTCCGCCGAGGGCCGCATCGTGCTGGAACGCGAGTTCTGGATTGCCGTGATGAAGGCCCAACGCGGCCTCGGGCTAAACATCCCCGCGGAAGCCATCGCGGCCTACGAAAAGGTCAAGAACGACGTCAACGCCGACTCCATTCGCGAGCGTGAAGCCGTGACCAAGCACGACGTGAAGGCGCGCATTGAGGAGTTTAACGACCTCGCCGGCGTGGAGCACATCCACAAGGGCATGACCAGCCGCGACCTCACCGAGAACGTCGAGCAGTTGCAAGTCTGGCGCTCCATGGAGCTCGTCGCGACCAAGGCGACCGCCGTCCTGCTGGCCTTTGCCAAGCGCGCTGAGGAATACAAGAGCCTCGTGATCACCGGCCGCACGCACAACGTGGCCGCGCAGACGACCACCTTTGGCAAGCGCCTCGCCATGTTCGGCGAAGACATGCTCCGCGCGATGGAAAACCACGAGCAAACCATGCGCCAGTATGCGGCACGCGGGCTCAAGGGCGCCGTTGGCACGCAGCTCGACCAGCTCAACCTCTTTGAACAGAACGCAAGCCAGGTTTCCCGCCTGGAAGACGAAGTCGTCAAGCACCTCGGCATTCCCAGCAGCCTGGACAACGTTGGCCAGGTTTACCCGCGCAGCATGGACTTCGAGGTCATCAGCGCGCTTTACCAGCTTGGCTCCGGCCCCTCTTCGTTCGCCAAGACGCTCCGCCTGATGGCAGGCCACGAGCTCGCAGGCGAAGGCTTCCTGCCCGGCCAAGTCGGCTCCTCTGCGATGCCGCACAAGATGAACAGCCGCTCCTGCGAACGCGTCAACGGCTTCCACGTCATCCTTCGCGGCTACCTGGAAATGGCAACCGGCCTCGCCGGCGACCAGTGGAACGAAGGCGATGTGTCCTGCTCCGTCGTCCGTCGCGTGATGCTGCCCGACGCCTTCTTTGCGATCGACGGCATGTTCGAAACCCTGCTCACCGTCCTGAACAACATGGGCGCGAATCCCAGCATGATCGAACAGGAAAACCGCCGCTACCTGCCCTTCCTGCTGACCACCACCGTGCTCATGGCCGCCGTGAAAAAAGGCGTGGGCCGCGAGACAGCACACGAGGTCATCAAGGAGCACGCCGTGGCGACCGCTATGGATCTGCGCAGCTGCAAGATTTCGGAGAACAACCTCTTTGACCGCCTCGGCAAAGACGAGCGCCTCGGCCTCACCCCCGAGTATCTCCAGCACATTTACGAATCGGCAGGCAACGCCACGGGTGCCGCTCACCCACAGGTTGAAACCTTCATCAAGCTAGCCAGCAAGTGGGGCGACGCTTACCCGAAGGCCAAGGCCCTACAGCCGGGCAAGATTCTGTAGCCCGCGCCGCTGGCGCGGGCGATTAAAGGAAAAAGTTTCGGACGGGTTGATTGAGGAGTGAGGACGCCGGGCATTTGTTGCCTGAAATTCATCCACCAATCAGCCTCACTGAGACTTTTCCTTTTTCCTTTAATCTTTCAACTCCGACGCGCAGCCGCGCGTCGGCTAATTCGTCGACCGGTCGGGGCGGAATTCGAGCGGAATGCGGCGCTGAAGCTCCAGCTCCCAAGCCCGCCTTTCCTCGTGATAACCGACTTCGCGCATCGAGTCGAAATACAGCACGTAGAACATCACGCCGAGCAGCAGGAACATAAAGGCACCTTGCACGCTGGCGATGAAGTTGATCGGCAGCGGCTTACCAGTGAGCTTGCTGATCGTGGCAAAAACCATGTGCCCACCGTCGAGGACGGGGATCGGCAGGAGGTTCAGCACGGCCAGGTTGATGTTCAGCAGCACGCCGAACCAGAAGGCCAGGCGCCAGTCAAACTGGGCGATGCGGTAGAGGTTGGTCGTGATGCCCACCGGGCCGGAAAGGTGACGCAGGCCAATGTCGGACTTCGGGCTGATCAAGCTGCCCAGCGTGCGGAAAGTGCGCTGGATGTGCTCCTTAAACTGCACCAGCGGATTTTGCTTGATAAAGATCACGTCAGACTTCGTCTGAAAGCCAGCGTGAGCCGTGCTGACGGGTTGGTTCAGCGAAACCGTGGCCGCTGCTGGCAGCATGCGGGTGATCGTGGCCCCGTCGGCATTGGTCAGTGCGAAGGTTAACTCCTCGCCCTGGTGCGCTTGGGTGTAGTCCAAAAATTGCTGGAGCGAACCCATCGATTCACCGTTCACGGACGCGACAAACCAGTTGCCATCGCTCTTCAAAAAGCCTTCGCCGGGATCGAGACTATACACCGCCAGCTTCGAGGCCGTGGTGGTGGCGGCGAGATCGCCGGTTTCGCCCTGCGTGTATTTAGGGATGATCCAGAATGCCGTGGGGCCGTCGGCATTCAGAGCGATGTGCGCATCGGGCCGGTTGTAGGGAATTTCCTGCGGCGTCATGGTGAGCGTCACTTGCTCATCACCGCGCTGGACGACCAAAGGCGTCGGTTGGCCGACATTAGCGGAAAGCTGGTCCAGGTATTGGCCACCGCCAAAAACCGGCGTGCCATCGACATTTACAATCACATCGCCCACCTCAATGCCGGCTTGGGCCTCGGGAGAATTCTCCAGCACACGGTCCACCGTCAGTGTCTCAGCCGGGCCAATGCCCACAAAGCGCATACGGTCGCCAGACTTGGAATTGTCTAACTTCAGGACCGGATTAACGGTCAGGTCGAGCACTTCGTCACCGCGCTTCACGCTCAAGACGGCGCTGGGCTCACCGGCGTCATTGCGTCCAGTCCCGAGGGTAATGTGCTCCTTAACCTCTTTGAAACTGGCAATCGGCTCGCCGTCGATGGCGATAATTTCGTCTCCCGGGCGCAAACCAGCCTTCCAGGCCGGGCCGTCGACCACGGTATCCTCGTCCACATTCACCGTCTCGCCCACGTAGCCAACGACGTTTGTCTCGCCGCTGGAATTAGACGGATATCCGGTATACCAGCCAATACAGGCGATGACAACTGCCAGGCAAAGGTTGAAAAACGGACCGGCGAAGGCGACATACATTTTGTCAGCGTAGCCGATGGGCGGGAGCTTTTCCTTGGGCTCAGCGCCGCCTTCCAGCGCCTTCATTTCGGCGAGCTGCGGCAGCGCCACGTAGGCACCAAAGGGGATCGCGCAGATGCAATATTCCACGCCGTCCTTGCCATGCCAGCTGATCAGCTTGGGCCCAAGGCCAAACAGGGAGAAGCGCTCCACTTTGAGCCCGCGCCAGCGCGCGGCAAGGTAGTGGCCCAGCTCGTGGACCACGATGGAGCCATTAAAAATCAGGAGCACCCAAAAGATGCCCCACGCGCTGCTAAACAGCATGTCAAATATGGTGGGTTCGCCCATTCTCGCAAAAGTAGATGTTTCGGTGTCAGACCGCAATGCCGAAGAAATGTTCAATGCGACATATAGTCAGATTACTGCTGATCGGAGTAACTTGGCTTATCGTCATTAAAGCCCGACGGCTTAATCTGGGTGTTCGGATTCGCTTCATTCTGAGGAATGGCTATCTTTCCCACAATGGGAGAGCATCGGGCTAGCGTTTCTTTGTCAGCTGGCTCGCTGTAGCCAATCAGATACTGGCGGTTATCATCCTGTTCAGAACCATCTCCCTGAACGACTTCTTCGGACTCAGCATCAGCTGGCGCTGTAGGTTTATCAATGATGTAGAGCGTGTACTTTTCATCCAGCGGGATGCCGCAATTGACGGCTTCCGGCTGTTGCTCAACGGGCTGAGTGGAGCTACATGCGGCAAGCAGCGCGGGCAAAGTCGCCAGGCCGACCTTCGATGCCGTTTTCAGCACCTTCGCCAGTGGCCCCAATTGCTCGGCGGTGATCGGCTTTCCATCGAGCCCGACATAGTAGGCCACGCACAAGCGCTCGCCTTTCGCCTCATTAATCAGTTGCTGGCGCTCCTCGGTCGTCAGCAGCGAAATATTGGTGATGTGGTGCTGGCACTGCTCGCAATAGCGCCGACCTTCACGCCCCTCCATCGCGCTCCATTTTAGCGGACATTGAAAAGAAAGGCTGGGAAAGGCATCATCCATCTGAGGTCAGGCGAAACAAGCCACAGCAGCAGAAAGATGGCAAACGCAATCCATCATCTCATCGCAAATTATATCGAATTGACGCTATGCTTCGCGCTCTTTATAAATAGGACTACTATGAAGCAAGTACCCCTGATCCCGTCGTCGGCTTGCGGACCACTGGGCGTCAAGCACCTCCCCCGGCTTTGGCTGAAAGTCTCGCTCCGCACGCAGGATAAACTACAAGACGACTACCACGCAATCGGCCCCGGCTTTGACCGGCTGACGCTTGAAGCCCTTGGCATTCAACAGGAAGCGTTTGAAAGCTTCATTGCCCAAGAGCGCCCCAGCTACATCGAGCTCGAAGCCTGGATCATTAAAACCCAAGGCCCGAAGCTAAGCCCGCGCAAGATTGCCGCGCACAACCGCCTCGTCAGCAACTACCAGCACGAAGCCGAAACCCGCGCCCAAATCCTGGACGCTGCGGGCATCGCCGATGACCCCACCCTCCTGACCGCCGAGATGCTCAACAACCTCGACGACTGGACGGCGTTTCACAAAAACGTGTTGGAGTAATTTACAGCGCCAGCGCAGCCGACTGATAAGAACGCTGAAGGGCAGTCGCCGCAATGATGCGTACGATTTCATCCTCGTTCAGCATGTCGGTGTTGATCACCAGGTGATAGAGCTCGGGGTCTTCAATGTCTCGGCCAAAACGCGTCCGGAAGAATTCCCGGCGGTTGCGGTCGTCCTTTAGCAAGCGGTCAGCCGCCTCTTTTTCGCAAAGATCAAACGAGTTCTCCAGGTGCAGGAGACGCTGCTTCACGGTGCCAACCAGCCTCACATTGAGCACGTTGCGCATCCCGGCACCAACCACACAAGCGCCACGCCCGACAATGATCACGTGGCCTCGGCCGAGCAGGCGGACGATTGTGTCGCCCACCTTCTCGTGAAGCTCCCACATGGAGGGATGCAGGCCCACGATTTCATTAATGGTCGACTGTAGCTCACTGACACGCGCCTCGGTCATGAATTTCTCCAGATAGCGAGGCATGTGGTGATCGTCGAGGACGCGCTGGATGAGGTTTTTGTCAAACAGCGTCCAGGGTGGGTCGTTATTGGGATCTTCCTGCTCCAGATGTTGGACCAGAAGCTTCGCAATGGTCGTTCCGCGGGCTCCAACTTGCCGCGAAAGCGTGATCGCTGGCAACGGCATGGAGGAGGCATGCACTTGGCCACGGGAGTCCGCCGAGCTCGTAACATAAGCCCGGCATTTTTCAAACAAGCGGGTATCGGACATGGGGTTTCCTTGGTTAGCTGTAAGATAAGCCAGCATGCCCATTCGTTCAAGAGCAAAATGGTATTTCAGAGCCAATATGGGCGGAGCCAAGCAATTTACCGATTCCGAAGCCCTGCGCTTGCTTCACCAAGTCGTCACTAAAATACACCTTGCCTACCTGTAATCGATTATCTGAAAATCCAACACATGAAGTTCCTCCTCGCCGCACTTTGCCTGATGGCCTCGATCAAGCCTGTGTCTGGATTATCGATCGAGGAAACGGCGGGCAGCACCTGGCAGCTGAGCCACCAAGCCGAGGCCGGCAATGCAATGATACTGGAGCAATGCAGCGATCTGGAAGACTGGTCATTGGCCGCAGTTTCACTTTCCGACGGTGAGACGCAGATCCACCCGTTGCCGGACCTGACTCCCCCCGCGTTTTTCCAAGTCAATGAGCTGCCCTCAGTCCGGCTGCCGGTCGTGCTGACTGAGTTTTCGCTACCCATTGGCATCTTCTTCGTCGAGTCGTTTGCCCGGCACCAACTACGCTTTGCGATCCGCACAGAGATCTGGAACCCGACCCCGGTGGACATCGTGAGCCAATCCGAAGACAGCCGCATCTACGCCATTCGCGTCGACGGGCTGCCGCCAGCGACCATTACCAACCTAACCAGCGGAGAAGCGCTCGCAGTGGACATGGACAACTTCTCCACCGAGCTCAACTCTGCCGATCGAGCGAAGATATGGGCATGGGTGGACATGCGATCGACCACATTACCTGCGGGCAATGTCTTCTTTGCCCATGAGCCGGACCCCGAAGTGATCCCGCGAGGATTGAGCCGCGATCTCAGCGGGAGGACCAGCCCCTCAACCGTCGAGGTAAACAGATCGGACCAAATTCAGATAGTGGTCGAACCCGCAGTTTTAAGCGTAAAAATCTTTGAGTACAGTGACGCCAATGCCAGCTTGGCCCCGGATTTCAACGACCCCATTATGGTCATCGATGACCTTTCATTCGAAGGCTTCACCATCGAGCTTACCGGCGAGCAATATAGGCGCTCGACAAGCGGCTCCTATCAATGGTCAGAGGCGAATTTCGGCTATACTTTTCGCCTCAAGGACGGTATAGACCCGGCCTTTCTCTTGCGATCGCTGAGCAGCCATCAACGCACCCTCAGCGCGGCTGGCCCGGACTCGCCCTTTGAAATCATGAGCAATCCAGCGGATTGGCCGGTCGAATGGATTTGGAATTTCCATCCGTTCGACGACTTTAGCGACACCGCTCAAAACAGCACCGAGGGCAATGCGGTCATCATCGCCGTACCCGGCTTTTGACCCCTCGCTGGACTTTTCCGCCAGTGCGGTTTAAGTAAGAAGCATGCCCTACTTAAACATCCAAACGAATCAAGCGCTCAGCCCCGAAGCGCAGGAGAAGTTACTCAGCGAAAGCTCCCAGCTAGTCGCTAGCGCGCTCGGCAAAAGCGAAGACTACATGATGGTCTCCATTCAGGACGACACGCCGATGCTGTTCGGCGGCAAGCCCGCCCCAACCGCTTTCCTGGAAGTAAATTCCCTCGGCATCCCCGCCGGCAAAACCAAGGAAATCTGCAAACAGCTTTGCGCGCTGTTGAACTCCGTCGCCGACATCCCACCCGAGCGCGTTTACGTGAAATTCAACGACGTCCAACGCTCAATGTGGGGCTGGAAGGGCAACATGTTTGGCTAGAGATAACATGAAGTTGCCGGGTCCAGCAAATGCTCAGCCCGGCAATCCGAGCACGCGCGCCAAGCTGGTCGAATACGCCTGACACTTGGTGCGCTACCAGCCCGAATAACCCAGAGAGGACTTCATAGCAAACACCGTGCTTGACTCAAAAAACTTCATAGCAGCACCTTTCTCCCCATTGCATGAATCTGTGGAAACCGCAACTAGAGGGCCCTTCGATTAACCTCACATGATACGAGATTGCGCAACCATTGGAAGACAGACAGGGTGTTTTAAACGGATAAACCAGTCGCAATCCCATACTTGCGCCCGGCGTATGCCCTCCGCATTGTAGCCTCATGGAATCCGATGAAGCCATGCCCTTGCTGCGACGTCTGCGGCAGGAAATCCTCTTTGCCCGACAACGTGTTTACCGGGCCGGTTTACCCACGCCCCTGGAGCAGCTGCCGCTGCCCGACTTCAACGGCGAAATCTGGGTCAAGCGCGAGGACGTCTCGGCCATTAAGGCCTACAAGTGGCGTGGTGCGTTTAACCGCATGGCCGTGCTCACGCCTGAAGAGTCGGCGGCAGGCGTAGTCACTGCCTCGGCCGGTAACCACGCGCAAGGCGTTGCCCTTGCCGCGGGTCTGCTCGGGGTGAAGGCGGATATCTTCATGCCCGGCACCACACCCTCGGTGAAGCAAAACGCCGTGAAGCGCCTCGGCGGAGACCAAGTAACGATCCACCTTGTTGGCGACGCCTATGATGAATCAGTCCAGGCAGCCAAAGACTTTGCATCGCAAAGTAAGGGAACCATCGTCCATGCCTATGACGACCTCCACGTAATGGCGGGCCAGGGCTCCCTGGCGGACGAGGTCATCATGTCTGGAAAGGGTCCGTTCGACGTCGCCTTTCTCCAAATCGGCGGTGGCGGCATGGCGTCCGGCGTCGCCACTTGGCTGAAAATGTTTTGGCCCGACATCAAGCTGATTGGCGTTGAAGGCGTCGATCAGGCCTCGATGAAGGCTGCGCTTGCCGCGGGTAAACCCACGCGCCTCGACCACATCGATATCTTCTGCGACGGCTCGGCTGTCCGCCAAGCCGGCGACCTGCCATTTGAAATTTGCCGTGAGGTGCTCGATGACATCATCACGGTCACCAACCGCGAAGTTTCCGAAGCCATCCGCATCATGTGGGACGGCCTGCGCGCCATCCCTGAGCCAGCTGGAGCGATGGGCCTGGCGGGAGCTTTGCAATGCAAAGCTTCGCTTGCGGGCAAACGCGTGTTGACGGTTTTGTGCGGGGCGAATCTGGATTTTAACAAGCTTGCGCTCATCGCCGAAAGCACCGGCTCAGCGCAGCAGCCACGTCAATTTCTGCGCATCAACATCCCCGAAATACCGGGCGCGATGCTCAAGCTGCTCGACGGTGTCCTGGCCGGAGTCAGCATCAACGACTTCCTCTACGGCAAGACCGACGCCCAGCAAGCCTGGCCGATCTTTGGCCTCGATTGCGACGCCACGCAGCTTGCCGAAATTCAACAGCGCCTCAACGACGGCGGCTACCGCTGGGAAGACGTCTCCGGCAGCGAAGACATCGAGTTCCGCGCCATCGCTTGCAACGGCCCGCTCTTGGAGCACCCGGTGTTTCTCAAGCTCGAGTTTTATGAGCGCCCGGGAGCCCTCCACGACTTCCTGTCCGAGACGATTCGCGGACGCGCAAACTTCTGTTATTTCAACTATCGCTACACCGGCGAACGCATCGGCCGCGCCCTCATTGGCCTCGAGTTTGCCGCAGCAGCGCAGCGCAGTGCATTTCTGGAATGGCTCCCTACCAGCGGCAAGGGCTACCGTAGTTGCCAGCCGCTCCCGGACTCCGTCACCGCCCGCCTCATCTAACGCAGGCAGCGTGCCGCTGCACCCATAGATTTTGCTGCGCAAAATGTGAGGCAACGAATTGTTGCCAGCGAGGCGTGACCAGCCAAAGCGAAGCCATGAATACGCGAGTTAATCTTCCTCCACGATGTTGTTGCGGTCGCTGTTGGCGATGAGTTTGCCAAGGCGGCCCAAGGACCAACTTGCGCGCTCGAAGATGTTCGTGATGAGCATGACTTGATTTCGGCCGTTCGCGGACAGGAGATCCGCTGACGCCAGATAGCGCTTGCGGATTTGCTCCATCGATTCGCCTCGCTCAGCGGTCATGGTTTCGAGCAATGCGCACTCAGCGGGATCGTTGTCTTCCAGCGCGGCAATCGCGGTGAGGATCATCGTGTCGAGCGCTTCGATGATTTGCTGCCCGAGCATCTGCACGTCCGCATTGGTTTGTGCGCTGCTCAGTTCTTCGCAAAGGCTAAAGCACGCATTTTCAATCGTGGTCAACAGCTCCTGCCGGTTCTGCAAATTGATCAGCCACTCCGTGTCTTCCGCCGAGAGCGAATGCGAAATGAGCGAACTTTGGAAATGCAAAATGTGGCGGGAAATCTCCGCATAGGCCTGGTGATACGCAGCGGGCGCAACCGTCGGCGCCGCTTCGCCTTTGCGCAGGCTGGCCAGGTATTGGGGCAGACGCTGGAGCAGGCGAAATTGCTCTTTCTCGCAAAGCATCAGGCCCGCCACCGGACTGCTCGCCATGCCGTCCTGTAGGTATTCCGGCTGCGAGAGCTCCTCCGTTTCCGAGGGCGGCGACATGCGTTCGCAGGCCGAAATGAAGCGCCCAATGCTCAGCGTTAGCAACAGCGGCGTCACCAAGTTCATCAACAGCGCGACAATCGCCGCCTGCACTTCTACTTCGTCAGCCAGAGACTTGGCCAAGTCATGCAGCAAGTGCTTGTCGGAAATTTGCTCCACGAAAAACAGGGCCAGAAACAGCGCCACTGCCACGAGGTTATAAAGAATCTGCGCCCA
This sequence comes from Cerasicoccus maritimus, assembly GCA_031296935.1. Lineage (GTDB taxonomy): Bacteria > Verrucomicrobiota > Verrucomicrobiia > Opitutales > Cerasicoccaceae > Cerasicoccus > Cerasicoccus maritimus. Next base: position 70,552 of record JAVDPD010000001.1, on the reverse strand, counting down.
AACCAGTTGCTGAGCGCGCCCCTTGAAATGCGCGCCCGTTAGGTAAGTGATCACGCTTGAGCCAACATGCGTGCCGTAGATCACCATCACTGCGTGCTCGAAGTCAAAGAAACCGCTGCTGGCCATAGCCAATGTAATCAGAATGATCGCCATGTGCGACTGGCAGATCACCGTCAGCGCCAGCCCGATGACAAATGCGAAGATGAACGACTGGTTAATCAGCTCCATCGAATCCTCAAACCAGCCGTAGTGCGTAAACTCACGCGCGGCCGCCGAGATTTCCGCGAGGCCAAATAACATCAATGACAAGCCAAAGACCGCGGTGACGCCTGTCTTCCATTTCTTCGGTATTTCAAAGGCCGTGCAAATGCCACTCACACCGAGCACGAACAGCACAAAATAATCAAAGGGAAATACCGCCGCGAAGACAATCAGCGTGCAACCGAGGTTCGCCCAAAGTACGAGCGGCGTCGCCGAACGCACCTCCACGATCCGCCCCTGCACCAGGCTGGCGAGAATCAGCGAAGTCGTGCGCCCACTCTGCGTGGCAAAGCCCGACACCGCACCCCAAAACGCCGCCACGACGACATTGGCGCTCATCTTGCGCGCCAACCGCCTAAACGGTCCACTGGCCATGACGCGCAAATTTTTGTTGAGCATTTTAATGCCAACAAAAAAAAGGCCCAGACCGGCCAGGATGTAGAGCAGTTGCTTGGTCATTTGGTTCGCAGCGGAGCCTTAGCGAGATCTCGCATACGTTCAAGTCCAACCACTTAGGGCCACACGTCAACGGAATGTCGCCCCTACCTGTGACGGCGAGGTGAAATTTGTTGCCTGCTCCGCACGAAAATCCCAGCATCGCGCCATGCACCACGACGCCCTCGCTGACCAACTGACCTTCCGCACGATGAGCCGCGAAGAGCTCGATATCGCCGTCCAATGGGCCGCCCGCGAAGGCTGGAACCCCGGCAAGCACGACGCCGATATTTTCTGGGCCACGGACCCCGAGGGCTTCGTCGCGGCTTGCCTCGATGGCGAAGTCGTCGGCACAGGCTCCATCGTCAACTACGGCGGCGCGTTCGGCTTCATGGGCTTCTTCATCATGCGGCCCGACCTACGCAACAAGGGCCTCGGCACGAAGTTCTGGTTCTGGCGCCGCGACACGCTCAAGGGCAAGCTCCAGCCCGGCGCCGCGATCGCCATGGATGGCGTGTTCGACATGCAGGACTGGTATGCCAAGGGCGGTTTCCAATTTACCCATCGCAACCTGCGCATGGCCGGCGTCGGCAAGGCCGGGCAGCCCAAGGGCAAGATGCTGGAGCTCTCCGATGCGCCGTTTAGCGACGTCCTGGCCTACGACACGAAGCACTTTGGCTTTGCCCGCGAGGAGTTTCTCCGCCGCTGGATCAACCCCGCGGAAGGCCTCGCGCTCGGCGCCGTAAAGGACGGCCAGCTCGCCGGCATGGGCGTGGTCCGCGCCTGCCAGGAAGGCTACAAAATTGGCCCCCTGTTCGCTGACGACGCCCAGACCGCCGCCGACCTCTTTGCCGCCCTCAGCGACCGCGCCTGCGGCGAGCCACTCTTCCTCGACACCCCCGAGAACAACCCTGCCGCCCTCGCCCTCGCCGAGGCCAACGGCATGCAGGAAGTCTTCGGCTGCGCCCGCATGTATTACGGCCCCGCGCCCACGCTCCCCTGGGCGAACATCTACGGCATCACGACGTTTGAGCTTGGCTAATCAGGCACAAAAGAACTGCTAAGCATTTTTTGTATCCATTTAACACTGGACAACGCTATGCGACGCTGTTGCCATAGAAACCATGTCCCTCGGCTACAGTAGTTTTTCAGCCTCTAGCGTTACAATTGAAAACGCTGGCGGGGGAGTGGTATACGATGCACAGCTGAATCTAGAGATTTACGACTTGAGCAACGTCACTAGCCTCCCACTGGACTTTAGCACCTTGGTCGAAGACGACTCGGGCACCTTGTTCGGAGACGACTTGGGCACGCTGCTCGTTTTGGGCTCTAGCACGTGGACGCACGTGGATGTGCCTTTCTACGGTGGAACGACCTACAATAACGACTTCATCTCCATCAACGATCAAATACCATGGGCAAGTGTGCCCGAGCCTTTGGCTTTCTGGCTACCGCTAGTCGCGCTGCTCGGAGTTTGTGCGTATCGATTGCGCCGCTCACGCCTTCGCAAGACTAATCCCTGAGCTAAATTGGTCATCCTCCGCATCCTTCTCGCTTTGGCGGCAGCAATCGGCGGGGCGATGCTGATGGCTGGACTACTCACCTTTCATGCCCAGCAAACCGAGCGTGACTTGGCCGCTAACAAGAGCGGTTCCCTATTCGATGTCGTCTTGGCTTGGACTGGTCTAGCAGCCGCCATCGCCGCTTTTCATCGCTGGAAACTCGACCCCGAGGCGCGCCAAAGCTTCCTGATCGGCGCGGCGCTTTTACTGGTTTCGACCGGCGCATTATGGGCAACGTTCTAACTGTCGCAACGCCGCCCCAGCATTAGCATAAATAATTTGCTAAATTAGTGTAAGTTTCGCTTGCCAAGCGAGCAAATAACGGATTACGTAAATACCCGATAGCTTGTTCTCCTCATCACCCCTGATGACCGGTCGGTTCGCCCCACGAACCGGCCGGCTTTGTTTTTACAGGGTTGCCTAGGGGACAATGACCCGCTTGACTGCGCCGTCATGAGTTACCCACTTCGCTCACTCTTACTAGTCGTCTTAACTGCGCTGGCCGCTACCGGCGCGCGCGCTGAGTCCATTCCGGGGGACTTCGAACAGCAGTTCGACGAGCGCAGCAAAAGCGTCGTCGCGGTGGAATATTTCATCCAGAACGACATCGACCGCACGCCGATGACTGCCATCGGCATCGTTTTCGATGACCAGGGGCACATCATCCTGCTTGATGGCTCAGTCCCAGGCTGGGTGCCGCCCGAACGTTTTAAAGACTTCAAGGTCAAGGTCCTCGGCGAAGACGGAGACGGCTGGGACGCGACTTACGTCGGCCAAAACTACATCAGCACCTGGCACTACCTGAAGGTGGATGAAGCCGCGATGCAGGAGCTGAAGCCAATCCAGGACTTCGGCCAAGCCAAGCTCAAGACTGGCTCCTTTGTGTGGGGGATCGCGGTGATGGGAGACAGCTGGAACTTCACGCCCTACTTCCTCAGCGCCCGTGTGAGCGCACAAAAGCCGCTGCCCTGGCTGGTGGGCTTCGGCGACCGGCCCGTCACCTCGCCCGGCTCCATCGTCTTCGACGCGCAAGGGCAGTTTGCTGGCTGGGGAGGCCCGCCCACCACCGACGAAAAAATCCTCTACATGAACGGCCGTAAGTTCAACGCCGCCGTGCAAATGGTCCGCGAATCCAACGCCTTCATCACGGCTGAAGTCTTCATGAAATACGCCGCTATGATCCCCACCGTGGTCAGCGGCGAAAAGCGCCCGTGGCTCGGCGTTTCCGGCATGCAGGCGCTCGACCGCGAAGTCGCCGAAATAATGGGCCTCACCGACCAAGGCGCGCTCAGCGTGAGCGATGTTGTGGAAAACAGCCCTGCTGCGAATGCTGGCCTCAAGTCGCGCGACATCGTGATCGGCATCAACGGCGAAAAGCTGCCCAAGTTCTCCCCCGACTTCGTGACGACCCAGTGGTTTGAAAAAGCCATCCTGGAAACCGAGGTCGGTGAGAAGGTCACGCTCGACGTCATCAGTGGCAACAACGGCAAGGAGATCGAAATCGTCATTGGCGAACAGCCGATCAACCTCAAGGAAGCCAAGCGCGAATACTTCGACAACCTCGGCATGTCCGCCCGTGAGTTTACCCTCGTCGACGCCCTCTCCAAGCGCGAACTCCGCGCCGATATCGACGCCGCCATCGTGGACTTCATCAAGCCGAACAGCCCCGTCCAATCCGCTGAGCTCCAGCCCGGCGACTGGATAAAGGAAGTCGATGGCCAAGCCGTGGACAGCTATGCGGCTGCCATCGCCGCGCTCGAAGCAGCCAACAACGACACCGCCCGCGAAGAGCTGCTCCTCCTCATCGAGCGCAACAACGAGACCAAAGTTCTCCGCGCTAAACTGAAGTAATAAAAAATGTTGAATTCAGAATTATGAATGATGAAAGCCATCGCGTAAACTGACACAGCTTGCCAGGGACACGCATGTTTCATAATTCTGAATTCATAATTCATCATTTCCATCCATGATCATCCCCAATGAACCGAAGCTGACCGAGGCCCAGTTGGCCGAAGTCCATGCCATCGTTGCAGAATTCGGCTGCACGATTCAGCCCATCGTCGGCGCCAAGCGCAGCATCTACGCCATCCTTGGCGACGAGCGTCACGAGACGATGATCAACCGCATCCTCGGCTTGGAATACGTCGACCGCGTGGACCAGATCGACTCGCCCTACCGGCTCATGGATATCCATTCCGAGCTGGCCAATGGCGAGTTCTTTATCACCGGCGTCAGCGTCGGCCGCCAGCCTTTGTTCATTGCCGGTCATTGCACGATCGATCCCAAGCAGCCTAACCTCTTTTACGAAACCGCCGAGGCCCTCAAGGAAGCCGGTGCCCACATGTTGCGCGGCGGCGTATGGAAGCCCCGCACCATGCCCTACTCTTACCAGGGCGACCAGAAGGCGCTCGAAATTCTGCTCGAAGCGCGTGAACGCACCGGCCTGCCAATCAACACCGAAGTCATGGACAACGAGCAGCTCCAGCTCGTCACCAAGGCCAAGGTAGACATGATTCAAATCGGCGCCCGCAACGCGCTCAACTACCCGCTCCTGCGCAAGATCGGTGCCGCCACCGCCGGTACGCAGACCGCCGTGCTGCTCAAGCGCGGACGCCCCATGGCGCCGGTCGACGAATTCCTGGCCGCCGCCGAATACATTGCCGCCGCCGGCAACCCCAACATCCTCCTTTGCCCACGCGGCACCCTGCCGGCGATGAACGGCTACCGCAACCACCCCGACGAATGCATCACGCAACTCCTCAAGGAAAAGACCTGGGCAGCGGTCGTGGTCGACCCGTCGCACTCGGTGGGTCGCGCGCGTTACGTGCCCGGTGCCGCGCTCGCTGCGATGGCTTACGGCGCGGACGGCGTAGTCGTGGAAGCACACATTGACCCGAGTCACGGCATCGGCGACGACCCCAAGCAGTCCATCACACCCGACGTCTGCAAAACGCTCTTTGAAGACGCCGCCAAGGTCTGGGAACTACGCCGCAAATACAACGCGCCAGCGGGTTAAAGGATAACGTCTCGCTGGCTTTCCGGTCTTCCTGTTTTAAAACACGCATTGCCAGTTTTTGCTGGTTCGCCTTTAGCGAAGTAGCTAGCCTCCCCTCATGCCGAATTTACGCCAGCTGCAACAACCTGAGTACATGCTGTCCATCGCTGCGGTGGTGATCTTTGCGGTGTTCTTTTCGTTGGCGCGGCCGGGGTTTTCGCAGATCAAAAGCCCCGAGGGGAAATACCAAATCTGGGTCGACATCGAACAAGCGGCCAAAGCCGGCGACCTCGACCCAAACTTCGTTTACGCGATCTGCGTGGCCGAAAGCACCCTCGATCCGCGCGCCAACAGTGGCTATGCCAAGGGCCTTATGCAGCTCAGCAAAGTCGCCTGGAAAGAGGTCAGCAAACGCCCCTACTCACAGGCTTACAACCCAAAGGCGAACCTCGAAGTCGGTGTGGCGTATCTCAACCACCTCAAGGATTTCCTCAACGAAAACAACGCCTTCAGCTACTCTAACCTCGCCGCGAGCTACCGCTACGGCCCCTATGCGCTGAAGGATGCCGACTTCCGCCCGAGCCGCCTCGACAAGCCGCACAACCTGATTTACCAGCAACTGTTTGCCGGCGTGACCGACCCCGTGGAAATCCCGCAAGCCCCCGCGCAATAAGCGTTTCTACATTACTGGCCCTGCAAATTTGAAGCGGGCGAGATCATTCTTGATACCGGTTGGCTGACTCTCTCATCCGTCAACGCCAATACGACCAAGCAAGTCTGCGAGCAAACGACGAACGCCGCAATCGACACCGGCATTGACGACGTGCGCGCCGGACGGCGGAAAATTAACCATCGAAGCCGGCAGCGCCAAGCTACTCACCGTCAACGCGTAATCCAAGCTCAAGCGGCTACGGAGGAACGCAGGCCAGCGTTCCAGCCTTGACCCCGCCCGCGAAAGCTTACCCGATGTTAGGTTCTCCTCATGAAAAACAATCTTCGAGAGAACCACGTTGAGATCCTCGCGCCCGCCGGGGATTATGCTTCGCTGCAAGCCGCCATCGACGCTGGCGCCGACGCCGTTTACTTCGGCCTGGCGCAGCTCAACATGCGCGCCCGCGCGCGTCGTTCGTTTCACCTTGAGGACTTGCCGGAGATCATGCGCCGCTGCCGCGAGGCCAACATCCGCGGCTACCTGACGCTCAACACGCTGCTCTACGACCACGACTTGAAGCTCTGTTTCGAGCTGCTCGAAGTCGCGCAAAAAGAAGGCGTCCACGCGGTCATCGCGGCCGACATGGCATGCATCCTGAAGGCCCGCGAGCTCGGTTTGGAAGTTCACTTGTCCACGCAGCTGTCCGTTTCCAATTTCGAGTCGTTTAAATTTTACGCGCAGTTTGCCGACCGCATCGTGCTGGCGCGCGAGCTCAACCTGTCGCTGATTCGCAAGATTCGGCAGCAGGTCGTCGCCGCGGATTTGCGTGGACCGAGCGGCCGCATTGTGGAGATCGAAGCCTTTGCTCACGGCGCGTTGTGCATCGCGGTGTCGGGCCGCTGCGGCATGTCGCTTTACACGGACAACGCCTCGGCCAACCGCGGCGCGTGCATCCAAAACTGCCGCAAGGAATACATCGTTACCGACAAGGAAACCGGCCAGCAGCTCGAAGTGGACAACAACTTCGTCATGTCGCCGAGCGATATTTCCACGATTGAATTTCTCGACCAAGTCATCGACGCCGGCGTCCACACGCTAAAGATCGAAGGCCGCGCGCGCTCACCCGAATACGTAAAGCTCGTCATCCGCGCCTACCGCCGAGCAGTCGATGCGATTCACGCTGGCGCGTATAACCCGCAGTTTGTCGAGCAGCTTCAGGGCGACCTCAAAAAGGTTTACAACCGCGATCATTCGAGCGGTTATTACCTCGGCCGCCAGCAAGGCTGGTCGAACGCCTATGGCTCCAAGGCGACTCACCAGAAGCTCATGGCTGGCCACGTGACGCATTACTACGCGAAGATCGGCGTGGCGGAAATCAAGGCCATCCGCGAAGTCAAAGTCGGCGACGAATTTGTCATTATCGGCGAAACGAGCGGCGTCGTCGAAGGCAAGGTGGAGGCCATTCACCTCGATGCCGGTCCCGTGGAAAAAGTGAAGTCCGGCGATGTCTTCAGCATCAAAGTTCCCGAGCGCGTGCGCCCCAATGACAAGTGCTACCTGATGGTTCCCGTCGCCCAACCTCAGCCCGCCACCGCTCAATGAAGATGATTTCCATCGCGCACAAAAAGCCCGAGTGCATCGGCTGCATGCTGTGCGCAGAGGTCGCGCCCGGCTATTTTCAGATGGACGAAAACGGCGAGGCGCAGCTGATCAACGTCATCCGCCGCGACAAAGTTTTCGAATACAGCGAGGGCTTCCCCGAAGACCAGGCCGCGCTCGAAGAAGCCGAAGCCGGCTGCCCCGTCAACATCATCCGCCAGCGAGCATCCTGCTCGACCGATTGATTTGCCCATTGGGCAAATGCCACTCCGATGCCGCGGCTTGTCTGGAGACTGCGCCCTACCTGACTCCACAAAAAAGCCCTGCCGTTGCCAGCAGGGCTTTTGCAAAATTCTTTGGGTGCGACTTAGCTCAGGTAAGAGCAGCAGTAGTCGGCGCCGCCGTCCTTCACCTTGAGGAAGAACTTCGAGCTGCCGGGCACATCGAAGGAATCACCAGCGGTGTAGGTCTTCCACTCTTCGGAGCCGTCGAGGCGGACTTCCATCTCGCCGCCCAGCATTTCCATGAGCTCGGGCGCTTCAGTGCCAAACTCGTAATCACCGGCTTGCATGAAGCCGAGCGTCTTCTTCGTGCCATCGGCAAACACGACGGTGCGGCTGGTCACCTTGCCGTCGAAGTAAACATTGGCTTTCTTGAGGATCTGAACGTTGTCAAAGGTTTCGAACATGCGCCCTATCTCGGCACGCCGCCCGGAAATAGCAACGCCATTTTTTCTAGCCATTTTTGGCAAAACTACGTTCGTAATCTGCCACATGGTGAGCCAACCCAGACAAAATGATAGACGGAGCATGCGCCCCAGATTAAGCGAAACCCGGTTTGCTCATACGGCAACTTCATGTTATCTCCAGTGAGCACGAGTGAGAGCTACTCACTATTAGTCAGAGCTACTGAAAGCCACTCAGTGGCGCCGAAAACTAGACATAATATAAAAAAAGTGCCCCACGCAGCCAATATAGCCCACGCAGCCTGTGTAGCCAGCCGAGTCATTGGCGAATTCCAAAAACCTGCTATAATTACCTCCGAAATCAGCAAACCAAGCCCAGCAACACATTAGCCAGACTTTTTCCTTTTTCCTTTAATCTTTTTCCTCCCAACCTAATCTCCCAGCAAACATCATGACTATGACGACTGTTAAACCTCGCGTCCGCGGCTTCATCTGCGTGACCTCCCACCCCACCGGCTGCGCCAAGCACGTGCAGGAACAAATCGACTACGTGAAGGGCAATGGCCCGATCGAAGGCGGCCCCAAGAAGGTGCTCATCATCGGTGCCTCGACCGGCTATGGCCTCTCCACCCGCATCACCGCCGCCTTTGGCTGCGGCGCCGACACGCTCGGCGTTTTCTTCGAGCGCCCCAGCGACAAGGGCCGCCCCGCCTCCGCTGGCTGGTATAACTCCGCCGCCTTCGAGCAATACGCCACCGAGGCCGGCCTCTACGCCAAGAGCATCAACGGCGACGCCTTTTCCAACGAAATCCGCCAGCAAACCATCGACACCCTCAAGGCCGACCTCGGCCAGGTAGACCTCGTCGTTTACTCGCTGGCCTCCCCCGTCCGCGTCGATCCGGCCACGGGCGAGAAATACAAGAGCGTGCTCAAGCCGATCGGCGAAGAGTTCACCGCCAAGAGCGTCGACACCGACAAGGAGCTGATCACCGAAGCCTCCCTCCCCCCCGCGACCGAGGAAGACATCGCCAACACCCAGAAGGTCATGGGCGGCGAAGACTGGACTCTGTGGATGAACGCCCTGCGCGAAGCCGACGCCCTGGCCCCTGGCGCCAAGGCCGTGGCCTACAGCTACATCGGGCCCGTCCTCACTTACCCGATCTACCGCGAAGGCACCATCGGCAAGGCCAAGGAACACCTTGAGTCCACCGCGGGCGAACTCCGCATCGCTGGCTACGACGCGTATGTATCCGTCAACAAGGCGCTCGTCACCCAGGCCAGCTCGGCGATCCCGGTGGTCCCGCTTTACATTTCGATCCTTTACAAGGTCATGCGCGAAAAGGGCATCCACGAAGGCTGCATCGAGCAGATGGACCGCATGTTCCGCGAAAAGATTTACGGCGCAAGCGGCGTCGTGACCGACGAAAAGGACCTGATCCGCGTCGACGACTGGGAAATGCGCGAAGACGTCCAGGAAGCCGCCACCGCCATCTGGCCAACGATCTCCACGGACAACCTCAAGAGCGACACCGACTTCGAATTCTACCAAAGCGAGTTCCTGAAGCTATTCGGCTTCGGCCTCGACGGCGTGGACTACGACGCCGAAGTCGAAATCGAAGTCCCCATCCCCAGCATCGGGTAGGACGCGAGGTTAACTACGAATCGCGCGAATTTTCGCGAATCCAGAAATACGCGATCCTTAAGTTATACTTTTAGGGAACACACGCTGCTGGATTCGCGTCCATTCGCGACATTCGTAGTTAAAAAAATCCGTAACCCTCCCCCCCTTCCGCATTCCGCAATCCCATTCAAATCAGCATGAAAATCATCGTCACCGGAGCCAGTGGACTCACCGGCGCAGCGTTCCTTCGGGAAGCCGCGCGGCGCAAGCATGACATCATTGCGGTGTCCAATACGCGCGAAGCCCCCCTCCCCCCCCAGACCGTGGGGCGGCAGATGGACCTCTCGTCGCTGGAGGAGATCGAGGCGCTGATCCTGGAGGAGTTTCCAGACATCATCGTCAACTGCGCGGCCATTTCCAACCCCGCCAGCGTTGACGCCAATCCCGAGCTAGCGGAGAAGATCAACGTCGCCCTCCCCCGCCACCTCGCCATGCTGTCCAACCACCTGTCGGCGCGGTTTTATCACTTGTCGACGGATATGGTATTCGACGGCGAGGAAGGCCCGTTTCAAACGACCGACGCCCCCAACCCGCGCAACCTTTACGGCCAAACGAAGATGCTCGCCGAGCGCGAGGTCCTCAAGTTTGGCAAGGAGTTCGCGACCGTTCTCCGCATCGCGATCCTCACCGGCAACAGCCCCGGCGGCGAACGCTCCGTCCACGAAAAGCTCTTCAAGCAGTGGGCCGAGGGCAAGCGCACCCCCCTCTTTACCAACGAAATCCGCCAGCCGCTCAGCGTGGATAACCTGGCCGACGTCCTGGCCGAGCTCTGCGAGCGCCCCAACCTTCATGGCATTTTCCACTGGGCTGGCCCGGACGAAATTTCCCGTTACGAAATGGGCAAGCGCATCATCGAGCGCTTTGGCCTGCCGGAAGATTTAATCGAGGCCGTCGAGGCCCCGGCCGACCGCCCCCTCGACCTGCGCCTGAACCTGCATCCGCTGGCCTCCAAGCTGCGCACGCCCTCCCGTTGCTACGACCAACAAGTCGACGACATGGAGGTCCCCCCCCTCTGCCGCGCCTGGTATGCCACCATGACCGGCCAACCCACCGAAGCCCCCCGCGAACGCTTCGTCAAAGGCCGCGACTTCTAGGCAGCGTCCCGCTGCACCGGAGAGATTTTTGCACTGCAAAAATGGCCTATCCAACTAAATGAGGTAGGGCGCAGTCTCCAGACAAGCCGCAAGCTGCCTCTCAATTTTAACCCATCACTCTTAGGAGCGCAGGCGCATCCCCGCGCCGCACCCCATCTGCCTACCCCCTGCCCCTCAGCCTTTGGCCGAATGCTGGCGAATAAACAATTCCGGCACGTCGGTCGTTAAGAAATCAAAACCCGCGGCCTCCCACTTTTCCCGCTCCGACGGTTCATTGACAGTCCATACATTCATGATCGCTCCGGCGGACAGCAACTTCTCCCGGCGCTCGTCATCGAGCTTCAGCTTGTGCGAAAAGCCAAGCCCATGCACGGGCAGCGAGTCATGCGGCAGCTTGTCTGGCAATTGACGCGGAATACGGTTCAGCTTGTCAACGAGCAGCAGCAAAGTCAGATCGGGAAACCGCGCCGCCATCGGCCAAAGTGCGTCCGGATAAAAGCTCATCAGGAAAACCTGGCGCTCAGTGACAAACTGCGGGTTGTCGCGGAAAATCGGCTCCAGCGCGCGGGCGAGGTCATTGCCCGACACATCCTTAATTTCGACAAAGAAGTTCTTACGCGCCGGCATCGAGGCCAGCACCTCGTCAAGCCGCGGAATGCGCTCGCCCGCAAACTCCGGGCCTTTCCACGAGCCGACATCCAGTTCGCAAAGCTCAGCATAGGTCGTCTGCTTGATGATTAGTTTCCGGCCCGCCACGCGCTTGGTGTCCGAGTCGTGAATCACGACAGGCACGTGGTCCTTGGTCAGGTGGACATCCACCTCAACGCCGTCAGCGCCAATCTCCCAAGCACGGTTGATCGCGGCCAAGGTGTTTTCCGGAGCCGAGCCCGAGGCTCCACGGTGGGCAATGATGCGCATTGGCCCGGATCATCCACGAATCGCTAATGTTGTCAGTAAGGAAATCGAATTTTCACCTCATCTTTACTTCATCGAAGAACCATTGACCTCCATAGGATGTGATATTAACGATAATAAACAGCCGTGCCCGATTCATCCACAGAGAGCAATAACAGTAACTTCGCCGTCGTATCCATCACTGCGGTATCATTGGGATTTGTGCTCTACGTGTTATCGGTTCCCTTCGTGGCCAAAGTATGGCTCGCCGCGGGGGGCACTGAAGCATCCCTAGAGATATTCTACAAACCATTGGAGTGGGTGTTTTCTCCTATCGAAGATACCGCAATCGTAAAACCGCTGATATGGTATTATGAAAAAATGTTCCACTGGCTCAAAGTCCCTTTGTAACCAGAGCCCAAGGCTGCCCGCAGCATTTGCCAAAAATCGCAGACAACTCCGCCATGTCCGACCAAGCATCCGACGACGCCAACTGGTCCAAAGAAGGGCCGACGACGATTGCGCTGATCATAGCCGTGCCGGTGGTTTATGTGCTGATTATGCCGTTTTTATTCGTGCTCTTCACGAAAATGGGCTGGAGTGTGGGTGTTCTGGTATCCTTTTACAAGCCAATGAAATGCATTGAAGACACACCGTTGTTCGAACCACTTCGCGACTACGCCTTTGTCATCTACAAATGGTTCGGCATTCTCTGAGAAACACTAACGGATAGACGTGAGGCAGCGTGCGGCTCGCTTGCCTGACATGTGCCAAGTCGAATGGTAAGCGTCGCCCTACCTCATTCAGTTCAATAAGCCATTTGCCCAATGGCAAATCCGGATGCAACGGCACGTTGCCAAATCCGGATGCGAAGCATCCGCCGGTCCAGCCGGAGGCTGGTTAGCCGAGGGAGACTTGGACGCTGAAGACTTCGCTTTTGCCGGGGTTGACGAAGTGCAGGCCGTTTTTGATCTCGGGCGCATTGGGCGGGCCCATCCACGGCTCAACGCAGTAGAACGGGCTATCGTCAGCCATAGTCCAGGTAACGAGCGCATTCCACGGGTCGGGCTTGGCGCTGTCATTGAACCGCATGACGATGTCTTCCTCGCCGCCCTTCGGGCCGAAGCGCACTTCATTGGTCTTGAGCTTGGTGCGGATCAGGTCGCAGATGGCGTCATCGCCGAAGCTGGCGGGATCAGGAAAATTTTTAACAGGCTCCAGCTTGCCATCATCCTTCTGGTGGAACGCTTTCTTGGCACCGGTGGTGATCATGTAGTCCTTGCGTGAAAGGTCTTCATGCCACGGCATGGAGAAGTAAAAATGATGCCCGGCGGACCACGGAATCGGTTTGTCGCCGTTGTTCTTGAGCTCGTAATCGACGTAGAAAGACAGCTGCTCGAAGCGGTAACGCACGGCGAACTCGAAGTCATACGGGTAGGCCTCGCGGCACTCGTCGGACGGCTCGAGGATGGCCAGAAAGCCCTTGTCGTGAATCGACTCGATGCGGAACTTGCCTTGGCGCGCATAGCCGTGCATCGCCATGGGCAGCCGCTCGCCTTCGGGCGTTTTCCAGAAGCCGATTTCGCCCTCGCAGAAGGTGCGCGCGGAGAATGGGAACAGCACGGGGTTGCCGCCACGGACCTTGGCAATGTTGTCCAGGTCGGCGTCTTCCGGCCAGTGAATCACGTCGCGAAACGAGCCGTCGGCCATGGCGAGGTGCCAGTTCATCAGGCGCGCGCCCGCCTCGGGATAGGCGAGAAAGGTGGAGGCGCCGATGGTCCATTTACGAATTAGGTGGCCTTGCAGTTCGATCGTTTCCATGCTCATTGCGAAAGTGTGTTTCTTACCGGGTGGATTGCCAGTGCTAATCCCTAAACGAATACGATTTTTTTTTGAACTACAGATGGCACAGATGAACACAGATCCAACTGACCGCTTGTTTAATGAAGGCATAAAAGCATCTGCGTCCATCTGCGCTATCTGTATTCAAAACCAGCCTTTCCGTCACTCAGTCCATTCCAAAACGTTGCGCGCATTGTAATTGTCTCGTCTAGGCCGCTTGCGATAAAATAGATATAAATAATGAACCGCCATTATCCATGGTTTGCCCTACTGGGCGTTTTACTGATCGCGCTGTCGCTGGCCATGCCAGCCTCGGGCTCCCGCGTCGATCCCAATGCTCCCGCAGTGGAAAAGTCGGCGGCCAACAAAGACGCCGCGCCCGATGAAGCTGCCCCGGCACCAGAAGCCAAAACCGTGGCCGACCTCCCCCGCGAGATCCCCGAAACGCCCGAAGGCGGCTGGGATGTTTACGTGGTCCCGATCAAAGACGCCATCACGCCGCCGCAGCTTTACATCCTCCGCCGCGCGCTCAAAGAGGCCATTGCGAACGACGTGGAAGTCATCCTGCTCGACATGGACACTCCCGGCGGCCGCCTCGATGTGACCCTCGAAATGATGGAGGCGCTGAAATACTTTGAAGGCACGACCATGACCTTCGTCGACGACGAGGCCATCTCCGCCGGCTCCTACATCTCCATCGCCACGGAAGACATCTGGTTTGCCCCGGGTGGCGTCATGGGTGCAGCCGCAGTCATAACTGGTCAAGGGCAGGACCTCAATGAGACGCTCAAGTCCAAGATCGACAGCTACCTCCGCGCCCGCGTTCGCGCCTTTTCCAAAGAATACCGCTACCGCGCCGATGTCCAACGCGCGATGATGGACATCGATTACCGCCTCGAAATTGACGGCAAGGTCATCAAAGAAGAAGGCGAGTTGCTCACCGTGACCGCCGACGAAGCCGTAGAGCTCTTTGGTGCCCCGCCCCAGCCGCTGCTCGCCCAAGGCATCGCCACCGACATCGACGACCTGCTCACGCAAAAGTTCGGCGACGGCAATTACAACGTCCGCACCTTTGAAGTTACCTGGAGCGAGGAATTCGCCAAGTGGTTCACCACGATTTCGCCTTTCCTGATCAGCGCTGGCGTGCTGCTGCTCATCATGGAAATCAAAACGCCGGGCTTCGGCGTGTTTGGCGTCGGCGGCATCACCCTGCTGCTTCTGGTCTTTGCGAGCCAATACTTTGCCGGCATGGCGGGCAACGAACCCATGCTGCTCTTCCTGATTGGCATTGTGCTCTTGGGCGTGGAGATCTTCTTCGTTCCCGGGACCCTCGTCGCGGGCATGATTGGCGGCGCCTGCGTGCTCAGCTCGCTTATCTGGGCGCTGGCCGACATCTGGCCCGAAGGCGCCAAGGACTACCAGCTCGACGCCGCAGTTTTCTACGAGCCAATCGGCCAAGTCATCCTCGGCCTGGGCATCGCATTCCTCGGCGCACTGGCGATGATTAAGTATTTGCCGGAGTCACCGCTCAAGCGCGCCATCGTGCTGGGCACGGAAGTCTCTGGCCGCTCAGTGGACCACGGTGGCGGGCGCTCCATCGACGGCGTGGCCAGCAATGTGCCGCAACCGGGCGACCGCGGCGTCGCCACGACCGACCTCCACCCCGGCGGCCAAGTCGAGATCAACGGCAAGCGCTACCAAGCCAGCGTCCTCATCGGCTCCATCGAAACCGGCGACGAAGTCGAAGTCGTCGAAGCCCGCGACTTCTCACTCGTCGTCCGCGCGGTGTAAATTTTCTCCCATGACCACTCACGCCATGCAACCTGCCCCACCGAAGAAGATCGTCTTTTGGGCGATCTGGGCAGCGCTGTCGTGGTCGGTGGTAGTTTATCGGGTGTTCCTGCCGGGGGTTGTCGGCGAGAGTAATTCAATGCCGGCAGTGATGATGTGGCCGTTCCTCCTTGTGCCGGCTGCTATTGCAATCGTGTGTCGCTGGGTCGTAATCCCGAAGCAAAAGCAGCTGCCGCAGCAGTTGGTCACGTCGATCATCGGTTTGGCGATGGCGGAGTCGATCAGCTTTTATGGCCTGTTTTTGTTTACCCCGCAGCTGGATTTGTTTTTTGTAGTAAGTCTAATCATGGTGCTGCAATTCATGCCCATTTATTTAATCACCGCGCCCGCTGACGTAAAAGACATGTCGCGCACGCACGCGTAAACTTTCTGAAATCATGGTTCTCATCATCGGACTCATCATCGCCGGCCTCATCCTGATCTCGTTCGAGATTGTGGTGCCCGGCGGCATCCTCGGCCTGCTGGGCGTGGGCGCAGTGCTGGGCGCAGTCTATGTCGCTTTCAGCGAGTATGGCCTGTTCGGAGCAATTTTTACGTTCATATGCTCCCTGGTCATCATTATGGCAATCGTCATTTTGGAGTACCGCATGTTGCCCAAAACTGAATTTGGCCGAAAGCTGTTTTTATTTAACACCAGCGGCAGTCGTATCCGCTATGGTGCACGGACAGACGATGGACCGGCAGAGGAATCGCTGATCGGGCAGCAAGGTGAAGCCCTGACCACGATGGCTCCCAGCGGCCGCATCATTATTAGCGGAAAAAGCTATGAAGGGTTTTCACAAAGCGGCTACCTCAATAAGGGAGCGCAGGTGGAAGTAGTCGCCCGTGATGCGTTCCGAGTTGTCGTCAAAAAAATTTAGAACTATTCAAAGCATATAATAATCCTTAACTAAGGTAACATCATTATGGATAATCACTGGACCATTCCCCTCATCGTCTTGGGCATCATCTTAATCGGGTTGCTTTTCCTGGTTGCTTCTTTCTTCATGACGTTCCTGAGATCATATTTATCAGGCGCGACAGTGGGGATTCCCACACTTGTAGCCATGCGTCTTAGAGGCGTTCCATACAAGCTCATCGTTGAAGCGCGTATCACTGCTGTTAAGGCCGGAATATCACTAGATTCCGACCTCCTCGAAGCCCACTACCTGGCCGAGGGTAACGTCATCCAGACCGTTCAGGCAATCATCGCTGCGGACAAGGCCGGCATCACCCTGAACTGGGAACGTGCCTGCGCGATCGACCTCGCCACCAAGGGCACCAACAAGAGCGTGCTTGAAGCGGTGCGCACCTCGATCAACCCGAAGGTCATCGACTGCCCGGCCCGCGAATCCGGCCGCACTACCATCGACGGCGTCGCCAAGGACGGTATTCAGGTCAAGGCCCGCGCCCGCGTGACCGTGCGTTCCAACCTCGACCAATACGTCGGCAGTGCGCTCGAAGAAACCATCATCGCCCGTGTGGGTGAAGGCATCGTGACCACGATTGGTTCCTCCGAGAGCTACAAATTTGTCTTAGAAAACCCGGACCGTATTTCCAAGGTCGTGCTCGAGCGCGGCCTCGACACCGGCACGGCGTTTGAAATTTTATCCGTCGACATTGCCGACGTGGATGTCGGCGCGAACATCGGCGCGAAACTGCAAGAAGAGCAGGCTATCGCCAACAAGAACATGGCCCAAGCCCAAGCGGAAATCCGCCGCGCGGCCGCCGTTGCTCTGGAGCAGGAAATGAAGGCCAAGGTGCAAGAGATGCAGGCTAAGGTGGTCGAAGCTGAGGCCCAGGTGCCGCTGGCCCTCGCCGAAGCCCTCCGCACCGGCAAGCTCGGTGTCATGGACTACTATCGCCTCGAAAACATCCAGGCCGACACCGACATGCGCGACTCCATCGCCAAGCCCGAGCAAAGCTCCGGCAATCAGGGCAACCAGTAAGCTTGAGCCATGAAAGCCCTCGCGATCATCAGCGCCGTCCTCGCGATAAGCGTAGCGCCGCTCCAAGCCAAGGACCCGCAATACACGAACGACATCGTGCTGCGCGGCGTCCTCGACTTGGGTGACTCCGTGAACTTTTCCCTCAGCACTCCCGGCGGGCAAACCACCCACTGGAGCAAACTGGGCGAGGAATTTCAGGGCTTTGAGATCGTCAGCTACCAGCGTGAAAACAGGACGCTAACTGTGAGTAAAGACGGCCAGGAATACATTGTCGGCCTCGGCACCATGACCGCAACCACGGGCCCAACCGCCGAAGAAGAGGCGAGGCAAGAAGCCGCATTGCTCTTTAAGAACATCCGCTTCGAAGAAACCCTCGGCAAGCTTATGGACTCCCAAATGGAAGTCATGAGCAAGAACATGCGCCAACAAATGATGGCTGCAGGTAATGCCGACGAAGAGACACTCGCCTTTCAGGAAAAGGCTATGGCCGAGATGTTTAAAGAAGTGGATTGGAAGTCCATGCAAGCTGGCATCGAAAAAGCCTATGCCGAAATTTTCACCGTCGAGGAGCTTCGCTGGATGAATGAGTTCTATAGCACGCCCCTAGGCCAAGCCACCATCGACAAAGCTCCTCAGCTTCAAGCCAAGACCGTTGAAGTCATGATGCCTGAAATCATGAAAGCTTCCGCTGCAATGCAAGAAAAGATGCAGACCTTTCACACCGAACGCCAAGAGACGGAAGAATAAACACGACGAACCACGAGACAGATAATGGAAAACTTAGGTGAAATCATCGTCCCAGTCATCGTCTTTGTGGTATGGCTGATCGGGCAAATCGTCGGGGCCAAAAAGGAAAAGGACGAGGTGCCCCCCCCGGGCCCACGCCACGCCGCTCCGCCACCGCAGCAACAACAGCGCGGTCAGGAATATCAGCGCCAGCCACAGCCCGTCAGTGACGAGGAGCGCACGCGCCGCATTCAGGAGGAAATTCGCCGAAAAATCGCCGAACGACGTGGAGAGCAACCCGCGCCTCAAAGTGCACCGCCTCCTCCACCTCAACAGCAGCCCGGTCCGCCGCCGATTAAGGAGCAGCCGCAATACCAACGCAAGCAGCTCGACTACGGTCGCCCGGGAGAGTCCTCGCCACCGCCCATTCCGCAGCAGCCAGCTTATGAAGCGCCGCCGCCTATGCGCGATTACGAGGCTGAGCTTGCCGAGCAACGTCGCCGTATCGAGGAGTCCAAGCGCCGCGCCGATGAGGCCCGGCGCAAGGCACAGGCACAAATGGGTGACGCCATGACGAACCAGGAAATTGGCTCCAGCTCACGTCAAAAAACGCTTTCAAGTCGCGGCAAATCAACCCGCCGCATCAAGCGCAATCTGCGCAATGCTGATGCCGCCCGCGACGCCTTCCTTTACATGGAAATTCTGGGCACGCCCGTCGGCCAACGCAAAGACGGCGCGATCAAGCGCAGTTGGGAAAGCTAAGCGCGTCTCTCCTCAGCGGTCTGGCCGCCAATATTTTTCGGGATTAAAGCGCGCGCCCAGCGACCCACGTCGTGCACGCAAATAGCCGGAGAACGACTCGCCGGGCAATGGCTTGAGCCACCGCCCCAAATGCAGTGCATCCGGTGCTTCGGGGTTGTCCAAATCGTAACCGCAGGCGCGCATGAGCTTGCCGCAATGCTGCTCCACCCACCAAATTTCTCCGAGTGATAATTCACCGCGCCAACGATCTAGCTGATCACTGCTGATGCCGCCAAAGCGCGAATCGTAGCTGGAGTTGCCTTCCCACGAATCACCGTTGCGAGACGGCCTTTCCAAAGTGTCAGTGTAGGCAATACCCAAAAAGTCCGCCACTCGCCGCATGACCGCCGACGCATCACTGACCAAGTCCTCATAGCGGATCGACAGAAAGCGCTCGGGCTGGTCTTGATAGCGGGTCACTTGCCACGCGCTGCGATTCCACTCATTGAGCAGTCGGAAGGCCTTGGAATACTTGCCACCACCCTTGATAAACCGGCGGCGACGCGAGGCGAACACCGCCCGCGGGTCGCGCACAATGTGCAAGAGCTTGGCCTCGGGAAAGTGCTCGAAAAGCTTGTCAGAGTTGTAGTCGTTGGCCGGTGTTTTTTCGACGAGCGTGTAGTCGCCTGGCGCCACCGGCGGCTGCCGCGTCTCCGCATAGGCCAGGCCCAGGTTGCGCAGCAGTTGCTGGCAGGCGTTGTCCCCCGGGTAGCGGTATTGCTTCAGCGCGCGTTCGAAGGCGGCGAAGTCAAATTGCGAAAAGTCCACCCGCTGCTCAGGCGTGGCGTCCGCTCCGGGGCGGGCGCTACGAGCCATGTAAGTCACCTCCGAATGCGCCAGGGTGTAGTCCGTAATCGCCGCCAAGGTCGGGTCCTTTAGTCGGCTGAGCGTCTCGTTGAACAAGGCGATCTCGACCGGAAAAACAACGAGTTCCGGGTGGTTGTCCAGCAAGGCGAGCAGGAGCGTGGTGCCCGACTTGGGTGAGCCACCGATGAACAACTCCTGCGTAAAACGATAGGCAGGCGTTGGGCTGGGCGCGGGTTCACTCGTCATCGCTTTGGGTTTATGCCGCCGCCCCACCGGCTTTCAAGCCCAATAACCACCAGCCCCGGCAGGGACCGCCGACGCGAGGGAGTGTTTTCAAATTAAAGCTGTTGATGGCGGCATGGATTTTTTCAATCAGCGAGGCATCTGAGGTTGAATAGGCTGGAAGCCTTTCGGCCGAAAGATAACGAAGCTGATGGGAAAAAGCCATCCGGGGCCTAAACGGTCAAAATGAAAGGTCGCTGCGTTGGCTTTTCACTCACGCACTTGCAGTGCGCTTCGTTCAAGCCGCCTGGCGCTGCATTCATTTTTACTCGTTCCATCAGCAGTTTTAATTTGAAAACACTCCCTAATTGCGCCGACGGCGTAGTAGTGCGCAGATAAAGAACACCGAGCCCGCAAAAAGCGCGTAGGTTGCTGGCTCCGGCACGGCCACCGCGTAGCTGCTAAAGCTATCCACCGTGATCGTCACAATGCCGCTGGCGTATTCGAACAAGGCGGAGTCGTAGATGACCCATTCCGTCTCGCCGTCGGCCAGATACCACAAGCTGATCGTAGACTCGTCCAGCCCCTCGCCCACCGCGAACGAGAGCGACGTGGCACCCGTCATGTCGGTGTCAAAATGATAGGCACCGAGCACTTCGTGGCCGTTCAATTCCGAGACCGCCACCTCTGTCACGGTAAAGCTCTGCTCGCCGACGTCGCTACCGAAGCCCACCACCAGATCGTCTTCAAAATAACTCACGCGCTGGCCACTCAGGTCGCTCGGTGCCGCGTCCGACGACACCACTGCGCTGACCGTAAATTGCAACGTTACGTCGTCCCAAATGCCGCCCACCGCCGTTACCGTGCCTTCGTTGGTGTAAAAGCCGAAGCCACCAATGTTAATCGGCTCATAGGTCCCGGCCTCCAACGCGGAATCTGCAATGAAATTGACTAAGCCAAAATTCAGAAACTCACCCCAGCTTTCTTCACCCCCAAGCCCGGTGTTGACCATATCATCGCCGCTGACAACGACATTCAACGTGCCGCTCGCCTTGATCACCACGTCGCGGTCGAAATTCAATTGCCCGCCATCGGCTACAGTCACTTCACCCTGCCCCAAGTTACTAATCGTCAAGCTTTGGCTACCGTTCCATTGCGAGCCAGAGCCCTGCACGGTGACCACGCCGACACCGGTTTCGCCATTACCCACGTAAGCCTCAGCGCCGGTATTCACCACGCCGCCATCGAGGATGTTCAACACGCCCGAACCACCTTCACCTACGGAGATATCGCCAGTCGAGGTGAAGACGCCGCCACCTTGCACGGTCAACTCGCCATAGCCGCCCTCGGAATAGGCCATAGCAACTCTGTCCGCGTTAACCGAACCACCGCTATCGACCGTTAGGTAGCCTTTACCCCCACCGCTAATCTCCAGGGTATCCGTAATCGTCCACGAGCCGTTGCTCTGCACCGTGACACGGCCAATGCCATCCGTCTCCACACCAATCGACGCAGAGTCACTAATGAATGTTGCACTGTCCTCCACCAGTAAATCACCCTCGCCGTAAAAGCCGATTTCTGCCTGCGCGCTGAGCGTCAAGCTGGCGCCGCCAGACAGCGTCAAATCGCCATCGCCCGTGTCCATATGGCCAATCCGCAGGCGCGCAGCCGTACCTGTCGCGCCTTCGTCCATCAGCATGAAACCGGTCGCATAGCGACCAACGGAAATTTCATCACCCACTATCAGCTTCGTCTCAGTTCCAGAAATTGTCACCTCACCATAGCTCGTGTTCGTTGCGCTGATGAGGAGATCATCGGCGCTCAGCGAACTGCCATTTTGCACGGTCAAATAGGCTTCTCCTTCAAAACCAACATAGAAAATTTTGCTCGTGGTCCAACTGCCGCCATTGTCAATGAGGACACTGCCAAAGCTATTCTGGTTAGCGCCAATGAGGCTATAAAAGCTGCTGATTGTGGCGCCATCATCAATCAACGCGTCACCGGCTCCACTAAGCCCGACCACAAAGTCTTCCGATACGTTAACCGCCGTGCCTGTCCCGGTCAACGTTACCTCTCCCTCGGATCCACTCGCGTCACCCACGATTAAATCGTCTCCAACATTGAGCTCTGCGCTCGCGCTGACATGCAGATCCCCCGAACCTTCGTCAGCCACACCTAAATCGTCCGCAATGTCGACCACTGTGTCAGCGCCAGTGATCAGGGCATGCCCGTCGCCCGTTGTCTCATCGCCAAGGTAAAAATCGTCGATGCTGGCATAAGCGCCATCACTGATCGTCAACTCGCCGTAGCCGTAATCGCCAAGGTAAATATTATCTACAACGGTGAGCGTGCTGTCGGCTCCAGTCACCGTCAGGTAGCCTTCGGAGTCAGCCTCGGAGCCAATATAAATATCATTGCCACTCTTGAGCGCGCCGCCATTGGACACCGTTATCGTGCCCGAGCCGAAGAGGCCCAATAACATCGAGTCTGCGCTTTCCAGAAGCGAGCCAGCGCCGGTGATCACGACCTTCGCCTCGCCAACGGATTCCCAACCGAACAACAAGACGTCGCCATAAACCTTACCACCATCGCTGATGACGGCCTCGCTATAGCCAAAATCGGCGAAAATTATGTCGCCCTCCGAGTCGAGGGTCGAATCCGTACCATCCACCTTAAGGTATCCTTCGGAGCCCACGTTGTAGCCGAAATCAACAAACTCCGCCGTCACCAGACCGCCATCGTAGATTTCCAGGGTGCCCACTCCGCTACGACCTACGTATAACTCGCCCGTATCGTTTTCGCCATCGACGGTGACTAATTCAAGCTCCGAGCCTGAACCCGTCACATTAACCAAGCCTTCCGCCTCATCATAGACGCCCACATTAGCAAAACTAGCGCTGACATTGCCACCGCTGGAAATCGTCAATTCACCATAGCCCTCATAACCGACCAGTAGCGTGTCGCCTGTGCTCAGTTGGGCGTTGGAATCCACCGTCAGATAGCCCGCAGACGACGATGCGTAGCCCAGCACCGTGTCGTAGTCTAACGAAACAACGGCACTGTCACTGACAGATAAATAGCCGATGCCTTCCACGCCGATGGCCAATTCTTCAGCATTTAGCTGCGAACCACTGCCAGTTACAAGCGCCGTGCCGGTGTTGCCCGATGTTCCACCGATGCCGCCGCTAGCCAACTCCAGCAGGGAGCCGCCACTCACAGTCAGCCCTCCGTCGGCATAGGCCGCAATGACGCCATCAGTTCCAGCGTCGCCACCGTCCGACCAGAAGGGCTCAGTTGGTGAGTAAGCACCGGTGACCACTATAGTCGCGTTGGTAGAGATCGGAGCCAAAGCCAAAACTGCGGCACCCAAGTAGGTGCCACGGAGGCTTAGTGTGGTAGTGTATTGGCAATCCATGTGCATTTTGATATGTGAAAAGCGCCAGCCCAAGGCTGACGGGGCGGCAAGCTATCAAAACGCAGATTAACGCTTACTTAAGATCGAAGACGTACCACAAAAAAACGCACAGTAGGTAGTCTTTGTGAATGAACACGGCAAAATCCCTCACGCCGCAAAACCTTGTCATTTCCGCCCAATGCATTGATGCTCTCGCCATGAAAACTTTTCTCCGAGTTCTGGCCTTAGGCACCGTGATGCTATCCACGCTGACCGCGAACGCAATCGATGCAATCGATAAGCAAGTCGTCGTGGATTTCCTCAATGCCCGCCGCGGCGCCTACCTATCCGGTGACCCCGCCGTGCTCATCCAACAAGCAGCCCCAGACATCTCGGTTACGCTCATTTCATCCGTGGTGGAAGGGCCCGCTGGCACCCGTAGCATGCGCCTGCCGCAGTATGTGCCTTTTCTCAAAGAGTCTTTCGCCAACACCGAATACTATGCCTACAATTTTAAAGGCGTGAAAGCGCAGATCGCCGATGATAAGCAGTCAGCCAAAGTTTTTGTGGACATTGAAGAAGACGCCCGCGTGCAAGGCCTACCAATCAAAGCTGACAAGGCGCTGATCTTCAGCATAGTCATCGACAACGCCCAAGTGAAGGTTTCATCGCTCATCGAAAAAATTGAATCCGTCAACGCTGGCGTCCAAGTGAGCAAAAAGAAGACCGCCCCCGCCCCGCAATCATCCAGCGGCTCCGGTCAGTCCACCGTTAAAATCGGCGACTAGCAGCCTGTCGGATTTGACCGGGCTACTCGTTGTCCAAGCCGAGTTTATCGAGCTTGGGCAGGATGACGAAGCGGCAGTAGCCGGCGCTTTTGTTGTTATCGTAATAATCCTGGTGGTAGCCCTCGGCCACGTAAAACTTCTCTGCCGGCGTGATCTCAGTGACGATTAAATCGTCGATCTTCTCCTGAGCAACCGCCTTGGATTTTTGGGCAATTTCGGCCTGCTCGTCACTGTGCGTGAAAATGGCGGAGCGGTACTGCGTGCCCACGTCGGCACCTTGGCGGTTGAGCGTGGTCGGATCGTGCATTTTCCAGAACACATCGAGCAGTTGATCGTAGCGAATGATGTCCGGGTCAAACTTCACCTGAATCACTTCGGCATGCCCGGTCTGGCCAGTGCACACCTCTTGATAAGTCGGGTTATCGACACCGCCGCCCATGTAGCCGGACTCCACGCTTGCGACGCCGGGCAGGCGCTGCATGACGGCTTCCGTGCACCAGAAACAACCAGCGCCAAAGGTGGCGACTTCGAGATTTTCGGGATTCGGTGTAGGCATATCAGCGTTGGATCTAGGTTCGGCAGTTCCCTCGGAACACCCTAAAAGAAAAGCCAAAATCGCGGTGACTGCAATCGCGGTCAGCGATTTGCGAAGACGGGGATGCTTTAACTTCATGGTGGGTTCAGTCGCAGCCAGCGGCGAAACCTGACAGATTTTTACCAGCGCAGCAGGCGCTTAATCTCGAGTTCCAGCTCCTGGGCGTCCCGGTAATCACTAAGGAAGCGCGCATTCGCTGCCTCAACGGGCGGTGCCTCCTCCGAGTTCATCGCCACTTCGAAAAATAGTCCCAACGAGAGAATCGCGTTGTAGTACACGGGGTTGGTCCGCTGGAGCTCCAGCTTCACTTCGCGATGGCGCATCTGTAGAGCGCTTTGCACTTCGGGCAAGGCGCGATTTTGCCACAGACTCATGCCCGCCATGCGGTGATCCACACCCTTGATTGACACGGTGAGAATGGCCAAGTCGCGGATCATGTCACGGGATTGCCCCATTGTAAAAAACGGCGTTTCGCGGCTACGCGCCATTGCCTGAAAGCCCACCGCCCACCACATTTCCAACTGTTGCTGGTTCTCAAAGGCATTTGGGAATGCCTTGACCATCACATAGTTCGGGTTGAGGTCGTTTAAAAAAGCCGCCAAGACCTTGCGGAACAAGGTGCGCTCAGGAATACGGTTTTCCAGGAGCCGAAAGAACCAGACCGCGTTCAATGCTACCTTTTCTTGCTCCAAGCCAAAGGGGCCCTCTGCATTGAGCAACTGATCGAGGCCCATCGGTGGACGCTTGAGTGCTTTTTCGCGCTGCACATCGGCATAGCCTGGACGAATTGCCGCCTCCAGGAGTTGCCCGAGCGCCAACTCCAGCCACTGCGGAGCAGTCTCCCCGGCCGACTTCCCGTAGCGCCAAACCGCGGCGCGACGTACCAATGAACTGGCCAGGGCCTGACAAACATCGCCAAAACGGGTGTCCTCATTCCAAGCAATGTAAACGTAGTAATTTCCGTTGGGCTGCTGCTTGATGATGTAGGGCGCATTATAATTGGCGTCAGACATCAGCGTCACACGGATAGGCAGCGGAATCTGGCGAATTTCAGGAAAATAACGCAGGCCAATGCGCTCCATCTGGTCCGCCATAGCGCCTACAGTTTGCGTACCGTCAAAGCTCAAACCGATTACCTGAAACAGGCCGTTGCGGCTAGTGCGCTCAAGGATATCCTGCCCATGCACAGGCTTCAGGCAAAGCAGCAATAGGCCAAAGACTAGCAATAGCGAGCGGTGAAATGTGCCCATGCCCCAATGACTGCTAGCGGGTGAGCAGCAGCGCATCCCCATCCAATGCGACGTTGGACAGGGTTACCCAGGACAGATTGAGACCGGGGTACTGCTCAGTGTTTTCAAACACGCTATAAAGGGTGTTCGAGACCGCCGGATAAACGGCCACCGGCGGCAAATGCGCCGAGCCCAAATAGCTGTCAATAGATTGAAAACTGAAACCACTGCCAGAAGGCGCAAAATAGCCCGAGGTCTGGAAGCGCATCTTTTGCTTCTTCCCAAACACTGAGACTTCCACGGACATGCCAATCGTCATGATGCCGTTTGCAATATGGAAGTTAGGTGTCGTGGGCTTAAGGGTTACCAGGCCGGCGTCATCCTCCCCCGCCTTGTTGTTACTGAACTTAAAGTTATCGGCAGCCCAGCGATTGAGGTCTTCTTCGCTAAGTTTGATGGTGCCTGGCTTCTGCTCCAGAAAGGCGCGCAGCAGGCCCTTGTAGCTGCCGTTGTCTTTGCCAATCACATAATAAACCGTCTTCGGCTCGATTTTATCGGGCTCAGGCATATTCCGCACCTCGGCGGCGGGCTCAACGGCCAGCGATGCAATTCCCAGCACCATCCCGAACACCGCGGTGATGATACCCATGACCAGCGCAGTCATGAAATTACCTTCACTGGCTTCTTTCTTTTTCTTTTTTTTGGGCATGATGGCAGAGTCTTAAGCTGCAAAGCGTGCAGCCACAGGCTATTGTGTTTGGAGATTATGGGCGCCGCCGCCGAAAAGCCAACGATGAAGTGTCGTCAAAATCTGGTCAAATCCCGGCCCACTTCCTGCTCAGTAGAATACCTTACATCCTACTCCAATCAGCGCGTTTCCGGCTTGCCGGAATGCCCAACTCCTGCTGGTATAAAAAGCACTACCGAATTCTGCCAACTACATCGTCGGACCACTTAGAGTGAGCGGAACCACCCTAGCACCAGTCTCCCATAAGGTTGTTAATCAAACGACCGCCCCCATCGAGCAGCCACCGCTGGACGCGCCGCTCGTGGTATCCAGCGGGCGGGCAACTCCCGCAGAGCAACTCAAGATCGCTTACCTGTTCACCACTTTCCCTGTTACCTCGGAAACCTTCCTCCAACGCGAAGTCCGGGTAATGGCCTCTCAGGGCGTCCAAGTTGATATTCACTCACTCTGGCTGGGTGAAACCCAATGGGAAGGCATCCCCATCAAAAAATTCCGCCACCGCTGGCTCTTCAAGCTCCTCTACTTGCTGCCCAAACATTTCATTCAGCGCCCGGATGTTTTCCGCGAACTCGCCGAGCTCCTGCTCAAATACAACATGCCGTCGCTGCTCAACCTCGGCGAAACCATGCGCGGCATCGGCTGCGCCATCGTTCTTGCCGACGAATTTAAGCGCAACAAGCCTGATGTATTTCACTGCGTCTGGGCCACCATGCCCGCCACCACCGGCTGGGTCCTGAGCAAGCTCACCGGCGTCCCCTACACCATGGGTGCCCACGCTTACGACGTTTTCAAGAAAGAGGGAGACTGGATTTTGACGCCCAAGCTCAAGTCCGCGCTCATCGTCCACACCACCACCAACGCCGCCCGCAAACACCTGATTGCCAAAGGTGCCGACAAGGACAAGGTGCTCCTCATTCGCCGCGGTCTGGACGAATTTCCACCCTGCAAAACGCCGCGTGCTGAACGACGCCCCCTCCGCATCCTGAGTGTTGGCCGTCTCGTTCCCAAAAAGGGCTACCACCGCCAATTGGAGATTTTCCGCCAGCTCGCCGACAATGGTTTCCAGTTCGAAGCGCGCATCGTGGGCGGTGGACGCCTCGAGGACAGCCTTCGCCAGCGCCACGCCGAGCTCGACTTGCATGACTGCGTGGACCTCGTGGGCCGCCGACCATTCAACGAAGTCCAGAAGCACTACGCCTGGGCGGACGTCCTGATCTTTACCGGCATTGTGGCGCCCGACGGCGACCGCGACGGCCTGCCCAATGTGATCCCCGAAGCCATGGCCATGGGCCTGCCGGTGGTCACCTCCCCCGTCTCCGGCACCATCGAGGCCATCCACCACGACGAGACTGGCTACATCGCCGAAAACGACGACTACGACGCCTGGAAAATAGCACTCTCTACCCTGCAAAACAACGACGAGGCCTTCCACCGCATTCGCACCAATGCTCGCGCCTGGGTCTTGGAAAACTACGACAACCAGGTCAACGCCGCCTCCCTCGCCACCCGCCTTAAAGACTCAATCAAGGCCAAGGTCTCACGCGACCACTAGCCAACGTCCCGTTGGATCGGAGATGAACGGAGAGGCAGGATTAATGTCTCTCACAAAAGCGCAAAGAGCCACTCCGGAATCTTTTAGAATCAGTTTCGACAGAGTCTTAGCTCGAACTTCCCGTTCTTCCCGATCTTCCTGTTAAAAAACTACGCCTCGCTGGCACCAGCTTGCGGCTTGTCATCCGGGTAGGCAACGCCCTAATATCCCCTCCTTTCATCATGCCACGCCGCCGAGCCAAACAAGTCAAAGCACGCGCCAACGCACACGTGTCCGAGCGCCAAATCATCGATCGTATCGACGAAGACGAGCTCATCGAGCGCCTGGAAGCCTTGGACGAAGATCCCTTCATTCTTGCACTCGACCAGGTGCAGGACCCGCATAACCTCGGCGCTTGCCTGCGCTCCGCTGAAGCCGCCGGCGCACACGCCGTCATCGCGCCGCAGCACCGCACTGTCGGCCTGACCGACACCGTGCGCCGTGTATCCGTGGGCGCCGCAGACGAGATTCCCTACGTGCAAGTCGTCAACCTTGGCCGCACGCTGGAGCGCTTTAAGGAATTGGGCATCTGGATCGTCGGCACTGGCGACGAAGAGAGCGAGCTGATTTACAACGTAAACCTCGACGGCCCCCTGTGCCTCGTGATGGGCTCGGAAGATTCCGGCATCCGCAGCAAGACCGCACGCCTGTGCGACCACTTGGTCAAGATCCCGATGCTTGGCATGGTCGATTGCCTCAATGTCTCCGTGGCCACTGGCGTGTGCTTGTTTGAAGCCGTCCGCCAACGCATTTAAGGCGGGCATTTCACGGCTCTGGTCAATCTTCGTCCGAGAGTGCTTCAAGCGTAAGCTCTTATGCCGAGTCACCTTCCCCCAATAGCCCAGCGGCCTATCCTCCGGACAGTTTTTCAGTAGGGCAAAAATAGAGGCCCCCCTCTCCCAAGGGGGACCTCCCGCCATCTCTACTGTGTTATCATTCCGTCGGGCTTGCGCCCGAGAAAATTCTCTAATGTTGGAATAATCGTCCCAAAGAATAAATGCTTTAGCCCAAATTTATCTTTTTTTAGAGGTATTTTTCAGAAAAGCTTCTAAACAGCATTATCAAACTGGTAAAATCCATTCGACTCAGGAAATTTCGCCCCAAGCAATAAGTAAAAACTGCTCTGGAACAAATTTAGCGCGCTGAGCCATCAATCTCCGCTAGAGCAGCACGGACATTCGCGTCGGTCAGCAATTCAGGCAATATTAAAGGTTTGTCGCGCCCCGGGATGTATAAAATATTAAACGGCACGGCGCTACGGTCGAACTCCGACAACGCGCGGGCAATCTCCGGGTTGTGATCCGTCCAGTCCGCCTTGAGCGTCGCCACGTTGTCTTTTTGAAATTCGCGCACCAGAGCGACATCGTTGTAAACGCGCTTGTTGACTTGGCAGGTGGCGCACCAACGGGCGGTGAAGTCGATGTAAACCGGGCGGCCCTCGGCGAGGAGTTTTTCCACGGTTTCCGGCGACCATTTTTCCCAGACCAGGAAGTCCAGTTGCTCGCCCGAAGCCTTGGCCTGTTCGATCAACGCCGCGCGGCGCTCGTCCTCGCTGATCTTCGACCAGGCAAACGCTAGCGGCCCAACGACCAGCACCAGGGCAACCACCGTTGCCGTCATGCGCACGCCCTTGCTTTTCAGCAGCGTGCCCCAGCGGCCGAACACCCAGCAGCCCATCGCCGCGAGCACCAGCCCGAACAGCACCGCGAGCAGCGTGTAGGGCTCGACTTGGTCGGCCAGCACCCACACCAGCGCCGCGACGGTCGCGTAGAGCAGGAACGCCATGCCCTGCTTAAACGTCTCCATCCACGGACCCGGCTTCGGCAGCTTGCGGGTGAGTTGCGGGAAAAAGGAAAACAGCAAATACGGGAATGCCAACCCGAGCCCGATGACCGTCAACAGCAGTTCGCGCTGCACAAATGAGGTCTTTACGAGCGCGCCAAGCACCGGGGCCAGGAACGGCGCGGCGCACGGAGCGCCCACAGCCACCGCAAACAAGCCCGAAGCAAACGTGCCCGCCAAGCCCGCGCGCGAGCTCCATTGCGAGCCCAGACCAACCGCAGTCACGCCGATCTCGAACAACCCGCTCAGGCTGAGGCTGAACACGAAAACCAGGATGATCAGGAAGGTCACAAACTTCGGCGTCAGCCAGGAAGCCCAGCCCCCCGAGATATCGCCCGAGGCCACAAACGTCTGGTGCACCGGCTCGAAGAGCAGCCCGATCGCCCAAAAGCTCACCAACACGCCCAGCGTATAAACCAGCCCGTGGATAATCACCTTGCGGTGCGATTCGCCCGCTTGGCTGACAAAGCCCATCACTTTGAGCCCGATCACCGGGAACACGCAGGGCATCAAATTCAGGATCATCCCACCAATAAAAGCCAACGGGATCAACGCCACCCAGGAGCCGCCAGAGTCCGCCGCGACATCGCTGCCGGCATCACCAGTTGGCGCGGGTGCAGGCACCGCGTCTTCGGACAAGGACGGATCGACCGAAAGCCCTGTCGCTTCGCTGCCCGGAAGCCAACCGTTGGCCGCCTTGATCACAGCGGGCAAGGTCGCTTGCGCGCCGCCACCGAAAAATTCGCTCTTGGTCAGGCCAATCGTGATGACGCCCTCGGCGCTGCGCTCGACTTTCTGCTCGGCGGCCGCATCGATGTAGGCGTTGACGGAGAAAAACGTCAGCGCGCCGGGATCGAAGCCAATGGCTTTACCCTGCGGTGTCAGCGTCACGGTGACCGAGTCACCGGCCTCGCTGGCAGTCACGGTCCACGCATCGGGCAAGGCTTTGGGCCACGCGTTTTCGCGGGTTTCATCGAGGGCCTTGGCCCACTGCGAAAGCTCGGGGCTCCGGCTCGAGACCGTCAGGCTCAGCGCCAAATCCACGCCGCCGGGCACACACATCTGGTCGTCGCATTCCAGCCAGTCCGCACGCGCCTTCAGGTCGAGCGATCGGCCGGAAAAGTCCGGCGACACCTTGACCTGCATCATCAGGAAGACCTCGTCTTCATACACGTAGTTGATGATGCCCGCCTGGTCGAAAACCTTGGGCGTCGGCCAGTGAATGTCGCCAATGGTCACGCCCTCGGTCACGTCTTGCCAGGCGACCGTCGTCTTGATGCCGGCGTCGCCAGGGTTCTCCCAATACACGTGCCAATGCGGGTCCATCTTCATCCGCAGGGCGATCCAGAAGCTTGCGCCCGGCTGCACGCTCGACACGTAGGAGACCAGCTCGGCCTCGACATGCTGGCTGCGCTGAGGCACCGCGTTTAAGCAACCCAGGCCAAGCAGCCAGAAGGCGAACAATCGCAAAAATTTCATCATGAGTCCATTACGTCGCAGAGCGTTTGGCATCCTGACAAGATTCTTAACACATTGTTCGATGCTTGTCGAATGCCCCCGTCAAAAGCCACCGCCCGGTCATTCCAAAAACTGGATTGCCATGCCGCGAAAAATCGACCGCGAGCGCACCGTGTCTTGGTAGATAATGCCCCAGTCCGCAACGTAAGTCGGCGAAGTGTAGGTATCGAGCGTCGTTTGCGGCTCCATCATGATAACGCCGTCCGCGCCGATCTCGGCCGCCTTGGCGCGATATAGCTGAAACAGCGCCTGCTGATCCGGTATACTTTGAAAGGTCGGAATCGTGATGATACCAAGCTCGCGGTAGCGCTTCTCCGGTCGTTGGACCAGGAAGAGCGTCACCTCGTCCGGGCTGATCGGCCCACGCGCGACCACACCTTCCGCGATGGCCTCGCCCGCTGGCGTCACTGGATTATTCAGCGGCGTGTAATACACATCGTAGCCGCAGCCCCACAGCATCAACGCGGCGCTCAAAACAATCATCCAACGAATCATGAGCGCCAGCCTAGCGCATTTTTCGCAATAGGCGAATCGAATCCGCAGCCTACCCAGGGGGCGGGGGGGGGGGTAAATCAGCGATTTTAACTTTCAAGGAACATCAGGCAGCCCGCCCGATCATTGCAGCGCAATGCAGGAGGGCGCGCAGCCCGTTGGGTCGGCTGCGTTAACGTCAATGCGGCGAAAGGCAATCCACGCGAAATGACTATGCGGATTGCGGGCGCAAGCTGGCATAAGCTCACGCGGCGTCTGCCGCCCGGATGGGGCGGATTAAAACCTGGGGGCGTCGGCCAGCGCGGCAGCTGTCACCTGCGGCGTGTCGAATGAGCCCCGTTGTCGGCAGCGTTTTAAGGCGCTGCCAGTCGGTTCAAACACCACGCGAACACGAATGCGTTCACGCACATTGACTCGACTACCCGCACGCTAAGGCGGGTTTTGCTGATGGCTGGGAGATGTTTTCATGGCGGTAAATAAGTGAAAATTCGATTATGTGAATTTTTAGACACACTACAACAAAAAAAGTGAACATGCGGATATTTTTAAGGCGTCCAATATATTCCCTCTCAGCCTCGCCGAACACCCTCCCACACATTTTGCCCCTCAGTCTTGCCTCACCACTTTGCGACCTTTGCTGCCTTCTGTTCAAAAAAACCTGCCCCACCGCATCTGCGCTTATCTGCGATATCTGTAGTTAAAAATCCCCACTACTCTTTTCGCCTCCCAAGCTTCCCGATCTTCCTGTTTAAAAAAACAACGTCTCACCCACGCTACCCACCCACACCCGAAGGTTTCCATTGCACCCGCCAACGCCCGCCTCCACCCTGCCCTCATGCCCAAATGTGAACCCTGGCTCGCAGACATCATCAACCGCGCAGGCGGCGCGATAACCTTCGCGCAGTTCATGGGCTTCGCCCTCTACGACCGCGCCCACGGCTACTACGGCGCGTCCGTCCGCCAAGTAGGTAAATCGGGCGATTTTTCCACCTCCGCCACACTCTGCCCGGCCTTCGGCGAAGCCATTGCCCGCTGGGCGCTCGCGCGGGCAAAAGAAGATTTCCCCGACAACGAATTCCACCTCGTCGAGGTCGGTGCCGGCGTGGGCGCGCTGGCGAAATCCGTGCTGACCGCGTGGCGAAAAATTGGCGTACCCGAGGTCCCCTACTCCGCCGTGGAGACCTCGCCCGGGCTCCGCGAAGCGCTCGCGCCGCAGGCAGCGGAGCTGGGCTTCACCGTGCGCGACGGCATCCCCGACGCCCTCGCCGCCGCCGAGGGCCGCGCCATTATTTTTAGCAATGAACTCGTCGACGCCTTTCCAGCCCGCCAACTCTGTTGGGACGGCGAGGACTGGCGCGAAGTCGGCCTGCGCCTCGTCGACGGCGAGCTCGTCGAAGGCCTGCTGCCATTCAACGACCCGGTCGACGCCGATGCCCCCGCCAAGCCGCGTCAGGGCCAGCGCATTTTCATTCACCCCAGCTACCACGCGTGGCTCGAAACCGAGCTCGCCGACTGGCGCCGCGGCCGCCTGCTGACCATTGACTACGGTGCCGCCTACCCCGCGAGCGAGGTCCGCGCCTACCGCAACCAGCAAGGCATCGACGGTGCCGAAATCTACGCCCACGCCGGCCAGCAAGACCTGACCTGCGACGTGAATTTTGCCGACCTCCAGCGCTGGGGCGAGCAGCTCGGCTGGACGACCGTTTCTCTGCTGCCGCAAGCGGGCTTCCTCAACCACTGGCTCCCCGACGCCGAGACCCGCGCCAAACTCGACCCCGCCCTCGCCTTTCTCGCCGACCCTTTCGCCGCCGGCGGCGCCTTCCAGACGCTGGAACAGCAGCGGGCGTGAAGTGATGCCTCAAAAGGTAGCGCCCGTTATCCTTAACGGGCAGATCCATACAAGGGAGCTTTCGTCTATCTGGCAAAGGTAGCGCGGAGCGTCCCCGCTCCGCAAGGATTGAGGCAAGCGTTCGAAGGTTCCGATGATAGCGGGTTGCACCCAGCCGCCGACACGAACTGATGCTACATCCTTGGCGCTGCTTGCGGAGCGGGGACGCTCCGCGCTACCTCATTGAGGCAACGCTGTGCCCGCTAAGGATAACGGGCGCTGCCTTTGGCATGAAATGAACTCGCATACCACGCGGCAAAGATTAATAATCACTGCTTAATGAAACCGCGCATCATCGGCATTTGTGGCGGGACCGCCAGTGGCAAGTCCACGCTGACGCGGCGGCTGGTGAAGTCGTTGACGGATGTGAAGGTGGCCGAGCTGGGCATTGACCGGTTTTATCGCGGGCCGCCCGTGAAAAGCTGGGATGCGCCCGAGGCGCTGGAGGAAGAGCTGTTGCTGCCCGTGGTGGAGGCGCTGGCCAACGGCCGCGATGTGGAGGTCCCGATTTATGACTACCACACGCATTCGCGCGCGGGGTATGAGACGTTTTCCGCGGACTTCGAGTTGCTGATTATCGAAGGGCTGTTCCCCCTGCATTGGCCTGCGATTCGCGAGCGGCTGGACTTCAGCGTGTATGTCGATTGCCCGAACGATATTCGCCTGGCCCGGCGCCTGGTGCGCGACATCAATGAGCGCGGGCGCGATGTGGATGACGTCGTCGAGCAATACCTGACCTCCGTCCGCCCGATGCACGAAAAATACGTGGCGCCGCAAAAAGCGTTGGCGGATTTAGTCGTCGACGGGATGGAGTGGGATGACGCGCTGGCGCAGGTGGTCGCGCGGGTGCGGGCGTTGCTGGCCGACTAAAGGTAGGGCGCAGTCTCCAGACAAGCCGCCAGCATCCTGCTGGACCGATTGCTTTTCGCACTGCGAAAATGCCACTACAACGGGCGGCTTGTCTGGAGACTGTGCCCTACCTTTGCCGTCAGCATGGGGTGCGGCGCGAAACGCGCCTGCGCTACCTTTTAGACGAAGGGCGAACTTACCAGAATTAGCGCGCGCCCTCTCGCTTCTCGACGTCATTGCCCGCGCTTATGAATTTACCTACCGCGCGTCGGGGCACGGGATAAGCTGCACGGTGGGCGTCATGACGCATCAAGCATTCATCGCCCAGTGCCTGGAGGATCTTCAGGTAAAATCTCAGGCGCACGAGATCGCCTGGGGCCTCAACGAGTCCAAATTTGTCCTCGACCAAGTCGAAGGGCAAATCGGCTTTGAGTCGCCCAACGACATGCTCATCTCCGCGCCGGTGCAGATCATCGGCGCGTATTTTCCGACGGAAAAAGTCTGGCAGTGGTCGTGGGATAACAACACCGTGCGCCCGCCGCTGACCGAAGACGCCGACAAAGTCCGCGCCTATGGTCAGGAAAAAGGCATTGCGGAGCTGACGACCGCTGAGGTGAAAATTGACGACGAGGCGCAGTGCTGGGAGTTCACCGCGCTGGCCTGTGGGCTTGCCGACGCCCAAGGCGCCTACAGCGCCCCCACGGGCAACTTGGTGCTCTTCATGACTTTTGGCGACTACCGCATCGTGGAAAAAGCGGCAGTGCAGACCGAGGGTTAATTAGACAGCCAACGCGTCTCCAGGCTGACAGATTTTGGTAATGCGGTTCTCGACCGCTTCGATGGAGGCACGCATGGCGTCGTCGCGGAACTCGGCGTTACCCACGCGGAGGAACTCAACATCAGTCAGCCCCACAAATCCCAGCACCGTCTGCAAATAGGGCTCCAGGTGATTCATTGCCCAAAGCTCGCCACCAGGGTGCAGCGCGGCGTCTCCCGCAGAGACGATCACCTTCACTGGCTTGGCTACCAGCAGCGGCTGATAGGCGGGTTGCTGTGTTGGGTCGATGCGAAAGGTAGCGCCGACGCGCACCAGCTGATCCACCCACGCCTTGAGCTGAGCAGGCAAACCGAAATTATAAATTGGCGCTCCAATGACGATGGTGTCCGCGCGCTGAACTTCAGAGACGACCTCATCACTCACGGCCAAAGCCTCACGCATGGCGCCGGTGCGCTCTTCAGGTGCACAGTAAGCGCCGGCGATCCAGCTTTCGTTTACCACAGGCGGCGGGTTGTCCGTAACGTCGCGCTCGACGACCACGCCTTGGGGGTGCGCGGCGCGCCATTGCTCTATGAAGCGTCCAGTGAGACGCCGCGTGATGGACCGCGTATGCCGTCCGCTGGATTGAATGACGAGTAGTGTTTCCATGCACCCAGTATAACCAAACCCACGGGCATGGTGTAGTCCCAAAAATGTGAGCTACTCACACTTTTGTGAGTTACGCCTTAGGGAGTGTTTTTTATCTTAGCCGCGACGCTTAAGGAAGTCGTTTCCCCATTCTTCCAAACGATCCATGAGCTCACCCAAGGTCCAGCCATACTCGGTCAATTCGTAAACGGTGCGCGGAGGGGAGTCCTCCGTTACCCGCCGCGCAACAATGCCATCGCGCTCAAGCTCGCGTAGTTGCTTACTTAGGGCTTGCGCAGAAACTTGCGGCATTGCCGCCTGTAGCTCCGAATACCGGCAACGGCGCAAATGCAGCTCGTATAAAATGAAGGGTTTCCAACGCCCGCGGATGACATCCAAAGCCGCACGCACACCACATTGCTCCTGTAGTGGGTCAACGACCTCCGGCGCTTTCGGTCGACCACTGGGCTGCCCTTTCATACTCCCACTGATACCACACCTCGGCGTCAACGCAAGCTCACGACCAAGCCGTCCAAAACAAAAAGCTCCCGCAATTAACCGGGAGCTTTGTTTTACAAAGTAACTGCAGCGTGCCGCTGCACCCATAGATTTTCGCAATGCGAAAATGATTGGATGCAACCGTAGGTTGCTACTTCTTCTCGTTGCGCTTGGCGGCTTCGGCGATGACAACGTCTGCGATGTTGCGCGGAGCCGGTGCGTAGTGCGAGAACTCCATGGAGAACTGACCACGACCGGAGGTCATGCCACGCAGGTCACCGATGTAACCGAACATTTCACCGAGCGGCGCGTCAGCCTTGATGCGGATACCGGTGTTGGTCGGCTCCTGAGACTTGATCATACCGCGGCGACGGTTGAGGTCACCAATGGCATCACCGATGTAGTCTTCCGGCACGAACACGTCGAGCTTCATGATCGGCTCAAGGATCTGCGGACCAGCCTTCGGGATCGACTGACGGTAAGCGGCCTTGGCAGCCACTTCGAACGCAATCGCCGAGGAGTCAACCGCGTGGAAGGCACCATCGTTCAAGGTGAACTTCACGTCGACGAGCGGGTAGCCAGCGAGGACACCCTTTTCGATCGAGCTCTTGAAGCCCTTGTCAACGGCCGGCCAGAATTCCTTCGGCACGTTACCACCAACAACCTTGGACTCGAAGGAGTAACCTTCACCCGGCTCAGCCGGCTCGATGGTGTAGTCAATCTTAGCGAACTGACCGGAACCACCGGACTGCTTCTTGTGGGTGTAGCTGTCGTTGACGGGGCTCTGGATGGACTCGCGGTAGGCGACCTGCGGTTTACCAACGGTAGCCTCGACACCGTAGGTGCGCTTGAGGATGTCTACCTTAATGTCCAGGTGAAGCTCGCCCATGCCCTTAAGGATGGTTTCGCCGGAGTCTTCGTCGGTTTCAACGCGGAAGGACGGGTCTTCAGCGACCATCTTACCGATGGCGATGCCCATCTTTTCAGCGGCACCCTTGTCCTTCGGAGCAATAGCGATGCTGATAACGGGATCCGGGAAGACCATCGGCTCAAGCGTGCCAGGATCGTCCTGATCGGCGAGGGTGTGACCGGTCTGAGTGTTCTTCATACCGAGCAGAGCCACGATGTCGCCAGCCTGTGCGCCGTCGACTTCGTTGCGCTCGTCAGCGTGCATTTCGATAATGCGGCCGATGCGCTCCGTCTTCTTGGTGAAGGTGTTCAGAACGGTGTCGCCCTTCTTGATGCTACCGGAGTAAATGCGGGTAAAGGTCAGGGCGCCATACTTGTCGTCCATGATCTTGAACGCGAGAGCGCGGAAAGGCTTGTCGACAGCAACCGTGGCGACCTTACCGGTTTCATTACCTTCGAGGTCCATTTCCGGCTGAGGCGGAACTTCGGTCGGGTTCGGCAGGAACTCAACCACGCCATCGAGCACGTTTTGCACGCCCTTGTTCTTGAAGGAGGAACCGCAGTAAGTCGGGAAGAAGTCGAGCGCGATGGTGCCCTTGCGGATGCACTTCTTGATCTCTTCGATCGTCGGCTCATCACCACCGAGGTATTTCTCCATGATGTCGTCGTCCTGCTCAACAGCAGTTTCGATGAGCTCTTCGCGGTACTTCTCGACGTCGTCGACCATGTCGGCCGGAACATCCTGAAGCTCGTAGTTCATTGGATCTCCGGAGTCGTCCCAAACCCAAGCCTTGCGGGTCAGCAGGTCAACCACACCGGTGAACTTGCTTTCTTCACCAATCGGCAGAACCATGACGAGCGGCTTCGCGCCGAGGACTTCCTTCACCTGCTTGACCACGTTGTAGAAGTTCGCACCGATACGGTCGAGCTTGTTGACGTAGATCACGCGGGCGACCTTGGAGTCGTTGGCGTAGCGCCAGTTGGTTTCCGACTGAGGCTCAACACCGCCAGAACCACAGAACACGCCGATACCGCCGTCGAGAACCTTCAGGGAGCGGTAAACTTCGATGGTGAAGTCAACGTGCCCAGGGGTGTCGATAATGTTAAAGCGATGCGGCTCCCACTGCTGGGTGCTGCCGGGCCAGAAGCAAGTCGTGGCGGCGGACTGAATGGTGATGCCGCGCTCCTGTTCCTGCTCCATGAAGTCAGTCGTCGCCGCGCCATCGTGAACTTCACCCAGCTTGTGAATTTTGCCGGTGAGCTTCAGGATACGTTCGGTCGTCGTCGTTTTACCGGCGTCAACGTGGGCGAAGATGCCGATGTTTCGGTATATGGATAGATCTGTCACGGTGGTTTACTGTTTGGATTTCGCGGCTAATGGAGCCAAAAGAACGCTCCAAGGAGCAAAAATTTGCGCGCTTGACAAGCATAACTCTTAAAGCCGCGCATTTGGGGCATTTTTTCGGCGCTGAGCGCATTTTTCCATTGTCCAGGCGTTCAGGGTCGTCAATCTCTCGCCCATGAAGCACATTCTGTTAATTTTGCCCCTCCTTGCGCTTATTGTCGGCTGCAAATCTTACGAAGACGCCAGCGAGAAGGCAGTGCTCTCACAGGAGCCAATGAGCGAAAGCACCGGTGCCATCACCAAAGAGCTTGGCCAACGCCAATCCAACGACGTCGAAGGCATGGAAGAGGGTGGCTTGCTCAACCAGTATGAGGAAGAGCAGATGGAAGGCGCCATCGGCAACTAACGCCTACCCGTCAAGCGGATAACTTTCCCGCCTCCGAGACAATGAAAACCCGGGCCCGGGGCCTCCAACTGGCGGAAGCCCTCGAGCCCAGGCGACGTGCTAGGGAGTGTTTTCAAAGCAAAGCCAGCCTACTCGTAGGTGACCACCAATTCCGGGCGGTCGCCACTGCCGCATTCCGCCGAGTAGTAAGCTGCATCCAGGTAAACCGTGGAGGAATGCGGCAGCACGCAAAATGAAGCCACGCCATCGCCGCTCGCTTCCGCGTTAATGAAATCAGTCACGTCCCACTCGATCCACTGATCGGCACCCGGCAGCGTGTAGGTACCGAAGGAGCTACCGTAGCCCGGCTTGTTGTTCCAGGTGATGGACCACTCGCCCCAGCTGTCGTCAGTGACCGGGCGCAGGTTGTTTTTCACGCCCGTATTCATGCTCTCAATTTTCAGACGGACGGTTGCGCTCGTCACCGTGCCGGTCACGCCGCTGAGGTCAAACTTCAGGAACGCGCGCTTGTCGTAATCACTAGAGGTGGAGAGTTCAACCTTGAGCGATTGGGAATCCGTGGCACCGAAGGTGGTGTCCGCATGAATGCCCCCGCGCACATAGGCGTCGTCCACCGGGTTGATGGTCACCGTCTGCGACACAACCGGGCCCGGACCAGGCGTGTCCCCCCAGGTGCAGCCGACATCCGTCGCGACGAGCGGACGCAGGTTTGCGCCGGTAACCGTGGCGCCTGAGACTTCTTCCGCGCCAACGTCCCGCCCCGTCGACGGCCGGCCATTGCCCAGAATATCCTGACCGGCCTCGGCATAGTTGACCACCGCAGCATTGAGCACTGGGCTGCTACCGCTAGGCCGATAAAATCCAAGTGTGGCGTCCGGCGAGAGCTCGGGGTCGTCAAATAATATGTCCGCGCTAGTGTAGCTCGGCGTGGCACCGGAGAAGAGCTCACCAACGCCAGAGGTGTGGTAGAAAACATTGCCGGAGTAGCTGACGCCCGATGCCGCCATCGTGTAAGTCAGCAAGGAATGCGAGCTGGAGCTGTGAACCGCGTTATTGGCCAAGGTCACGTTATCCGGGGCTTGATCGCGTGTGCTGTTGCTCCCCGAGCCGAACTCGAAGGGACGTTTGCAATCCACCATCGTATTGTGGGCAATAAGCACATCATCCACCGGACGGTAACCGCCCACTGAAATGCAATCGTTGCCCGGATCCCAATCCAGCTGCCCCGCCATCACGGAAATCGCCGAGCGATGGCCCGTGCCTTGCAGATCTTCAAAGTAGTTATTGACGATCACGTGATCCTCGCCGGTCACGCGGATACCGCCCTCCTTTGTGCTGCCCGTGCCAATAAAATAATTGCCCTCGATCAGACAATCGCTGCCCTGACGAATCGTCAGCTGCCCATCGCAATCCCGGAAGGTGTTGTTTAAGAACAGGTTTGCGCTGTTCTTATTCGAAACAACCTCGATCTCGCCGTCACACTGCTCGAACAGGTTGTCCGCCACCAGGATGCCGGCATCGATGCAAACGGCGCTGCTGTCGCCGATGCGGATGATTTCCCACTCATTGCCATCATCGTCCGCCGGGTTCGCAATGGGGCGATCGACAAAGTGATTATTGAGGATCGAATGCTCGCCTCCGCGGTCTGATCCGCCAGTTTCGGTGTAAAAATAAATAATTATTAACGACCTTTCGCTGCGTTTTCCTTCAAAGTTGCAGTTATCGACAGTGTTGCCACGACCGTAAAAAACAACCCAGCTGTGCCCGCCCAAATACGAGGCGCCGGTGCGCAAGTCGCGGATGCGGCAGTTGCTGATTCGGGAGTTGTGCGCGTGGTCGTCGTTATCGCCCGCCCGGAACTGGAAGACGTTGCTTTTGTTGTAGAAATCATCTGGCAGCGCAGGATCGATGTCGTCGGGTATTTGAATTTCAAAACCGCTCACCGTGCTGTCATCGCTGCCGATGTTGATGAAGCTGCTGCCCGTAAAAACGACCTGGCCGGGCGTTTCCGCTCGCAGCGTGATGCCGTCAACGCCAGCAAGCGTAACGGATTCAGAGTCATACACACCATTTTCCCATACGATTTCATCGCCTGAAACTGCTTGCGGAGCGCCAACACCAGTCATCAGCGCAGCAACGTCTGCCGCGGAATCAACGGTGTAAGTCGCGCCATGCAACGGCGTCAGAAAAGTCATG
The DNA here is from genome assembly GCA_031296935.1 of Cerasicoccus maritimus. Taxonomy (GTDB): domain Bacteria; phylum Verrucomicrobiota; class Verrucomicrobiia; order Opitutales; family Cerasicoccaceae; genus Cerasicoccus; species Cerasicoccus maritimus. The sequence goes on along the minus strand of JAVDPD010000001.1, from coordinate 28,824 downwards.
GTCAACAGGGCAAAACCACTCAATTGAGCAGCGGAAGAGAGTAGAGAGTGGCCTTTCAATCGGCCTACGCCAAGCGCCACCAAGCGCCAATGCGGGGTCAACATGTTCTTCATATTCTTTCAGGGAGTTAGGGGTGAAGCATCTGCCAGCGCGCCAGGGGTCAGCAGCAAAAGCAGCGAAATGAGCAATTTCCAGCCAGCAACAAGCAATCGTTTCGCATCAGGCATGTCAATGCCCATTTTAATATTTATTAAGCGACAGGCAAACGTTGATCACAAGGCCTATCCCCTTCGCGCCGGATCGCCACCCTCCGCCGTAAACGAAACCGGTGCCTCGCCCAAGGCACATTTATGAGCAGAGGCAAGAATCGAATCAATCGATGTATTATCCTCTTGACTCAATTAGCCGCACCGCGCAAAATGAGATCAAATACTAATACCCCCGCATGAAATCTGTATATCCAATCACCACACTGGCGTTAGGCGCCGCACTCTCCACCCATGCCGCCGTGTTCAACGTCACCGGCGACCCCTCAGACCGCGGAATCGGGCTCAATGATTCTCTTGCACCCGTGTTTCGGTCTGTCACGCAGACCAACCTTTCGCTCGCTAACGATAACTTTCAATTCAACCAAGGCGACTTGGTCGGCGTCTTGGTGTTTGAGCTGCCCGATCTAGGTGGGCAAGCAATCAGCACCGCCAATCTCTACACCCAGTTGACCAATGGCGGCTATTTGCAGCCGGACGGCGGCTACCCTTACGACATCGCCATCTACGGCATGCGCACCAGCGCTAGCAACGCTGTGGAACTGACCGACTACGGCTTTGGCACATCGCCAGGTAATGGCGACTTAATCCAATCCGACTACTACACCTTTACAACCAACCAACCTTTCCCTGGCGACGAAGCTGTCAACACCAGCGCCGCAGGCAGCATTTCGCTCGCGAGCTGGCTACAGGATCAATACGACGGAGGTGCCACGGCAGGCGACTATGCCTTCATCCGCCTCACGCCATCAGGCCCCACGAACAACCCACCGGCCTTTGCCTCGGCAGACAATACCACCCCCGGCTATGCTCCAGTCCTGACCGTCGAGACCATCCCCGAGCCACGCACCTACGCAGCGATTGCTGGCCTCGGCATGCTCACGCTGGCCATCTTGCGTCGCCGCCACTGATTGCGGCGTTAGCCCCAGGTAGTGTTTTCAAATTAAAGCTGTTGATGGCGGCATGGATTTTTTCCAATCAGCGAGGCATCTGAGGTTGAATAGGCTGGAAGCCTTTCGGCCGAAAGATAACGAAGCTGATGGGAAAAAGCCATCCGGGGCCTGAACGGTCAAAATGAAAGGTCGCAGCGTTGGCTTTTCACTCACGCACTTGCAGTGCACTTCGTTCAAGCCGCCTGGCGCGGCATTCATTTTTATTCGTTCCATCAGCAGTTTTAATTTGAAAACACTCCCTAGCGATTCGTCCGCTCCAGCGCAACTTGCCCCGGCGTAATTTCGTCCGTGGCATTACCCCACGTTTGCCGCACATAGGTGGCGAGCTTGGCGATGTCTTCGTCTTTCAGCTGGGAGAACTTCGGCATTTCGCCCATCCACGGCGATGTACCCGGCTCCCCAACCGGCGGAAAGCCAAAGAGCAGGCCATTGACAAAATGCTGCGGCGATGCCAAACGCGCGCTGCCAGCCAGCGGCGGAAAAATCCCCGGCACGCCTTGCCCCTTATCCGCATGGCAGGCCTTGCAATGCAGCCCATATAGCTGCGCGCCATTGCGCTCGACTTGGTCCAGCGTGAGCGGCTTCGGCGGCGGCGCAGCCTTCTTCGAGCCGCCCGAAGGCGAATCTCCGCAACCCGCGAGCACCCCTGCTACCCCAAATACCAAAGCACATGCCGCCAATTTCATGCCGCCAATTGAAACACAGCCTCACCCGAGGCCAAGCAGAATACGTTGCCCGTCCGCCCTACCGATTGGAAAAAATTCGTTTGCCTTTCGGGCGTGGGCGAAAACCTTGTTGGGGTCATGAGCGACATTTATCAGCCAGGCGCAACGATCGGCATGCTGGGCGGTGGACAGCTGGGGCGCATGAGCATCCTGGCTGGCCGCGCAATGGGCTACCGCTTCCGCGTGTTCGAGCCCAAGGCCGGCGGGGCCGCAGCAATGGTCGCCGACAGCGAGGTCAACTCTACCTACGACGACGAGGCAGCGCTCAAAGAATTTGCCGAAGCCTGCGATGTCGTGACGCTTGAGTTTGAAAACGTCGCCCGCGAGGCCGTGGACACGGTGTCCAACGCCGGCCCGCCCGTCCGCCCCGGCGCGAACGTGCTGCACATTTGCCAGAACCGCCGCCGCGAAAAAGAATTCCTCAAGGCCAACGACATTCCCTGCGCGGCGTTTCGCGTCGTCGCCAGCGCCGAGGAGCTCGCCCAAGCCGCGCAAGAACTCGGCGTGCCCTGTGTTTTAAAGACCGCCGACTTCGGCTACGACGGCAAGGGCCAGGTGAAAATTACCGAGCTCGACGCCGACTTCGCCGCGATCTGGCAGGGCCTCGACATGCCGCTGGGCGTCGTCGAAGCCTGGGTGCCCTTCGAGGCTGAGTGCTCGGTGATCGTCGCCCGCGGCCCCGACGGCCAGGCCAGCTGTTTCCCCGTCGCCGAGAACATTCACCGCAACCATATTTTGCACGAAAGCATCGTGCCCGCCCGCCTCGACGAACTGACGCTGACTGCGTCTGTGGAGCTCGCGCTCCGCGTGGCTGAGGCCATCGACGTGGTCGGCCTATTGGCGGTGGAGTTGTTTGTCTGCGGCAGCGGCAAGGTCATTGTCAACGAGATGGCACCGCGCCCACACAACAGCGGCCACTACTCCATCGACGCCTGCCAGACCAGCCAGTTCGAGCAGCACATCCGCGCGATCACCGGCCTGCCGCTCGGCAACACCCGCCTCCTGCGCCCGACGGTGATGGTCAATTTGCTCGGCGATGTCTGGCATGACGGCGACCCGGATTGGTCCGAACTCTTGGCCGACCCCGATGTAAAGCTCCACCTCTACGACAAGGGCGAGCCCCGCCCCGGCCGCAAAATGGGCCACTTCACGGTCCTCAAGGACACCATCGAAGAAGCCATCGCCACGGCGGACGCGCTCTTTGCGAAGCTGATTTAGAACATTAACCGCAGAGGACGCAGAGCCTAATAATCGACATCTCTGAGTTCTCCGCGTCCTCGGTGGTTAAATTCCCGATTGCCTCCCGACGTTCAGGCGCTCAATTTACTGTCATGCGCAAATACTTTATCCCCGCAATGATTACCTCGAGCCTGTTCCTGGCCGCCTGTGGCGAGCCCAAGGAAGAAAAGCCTTTCATTGAACTGCCCGCCGACACCAAACCCGCCAACCAATCCGGCGACGTCGAAGTGACCGAGCGCACTTACAAGATCGAGCTCCAAGCGCCGACCGCCGGCTACGCGATCAAGATCGACTCCGTCTGGGTCGTGGGCGAAGAAATTTGGGTCATCTCCAAGCTGACCGCACCCGAAGGCATGGCCGCACAAGTCATCACGCCGATCAGCGACGAAGTGAAGCTCACGCTGCCCGACATTTCCCCGGAATACTACGTGATCGGTAAAAAGATCGGCCCTGACATGGAAGGCGTCACCTTCATCGACAGCCAAGCAGACATCCAGGCCAAGCTCGACATGGGCGGCCAAGTCTGGCCGAAGGAGTAGCTAAAACCTGACGGATATCCGTCAGCCTGAAACATTTTTAACCGCGGAGGACGCGGAGAACGCAGAGAGCACGGAGGGATTCTTTAAATAGAATTCCAAGTTTAACGCTCTGCGATCTCCGCGTCCTCTGCGTTCTCAGCGGTTAAAAAACACGCATCCAATTGCCGCGTCTACCTAGCCGCGCTTCAGCTCCACGATCGTTGCGCCCCAGCCGCCGCCGGATTCCCCAGCCAACTGGAAGCTCGCGACCATGTCGTTCTTGCGCAGTTGCGCGTGGACCAGCTCTCGCAGCGCGCCCGTGCCCTTGCCGTGGATCACGCGCACTTGGAATATGTCGCGCGCCAGGCATTCCTCAAAGTAGGCTGGCAACAGCTCCTTCACATCGCGCGGAGAAAACGTGTGCAAGTCCAGCACGCCGTCGATCGGCAGCTCGATGGGGTCATCGAAATCGGGCTCATCCATTTCGCAATTCAATCACACCAAGCAGCAACCGCAAGCCTGCTCGAGCAAATTGCAACACAGGCTTGTAATCCGGTTTTTAATAGGTTTTATTACACCCATGCCAAAAGTCACTTTTCAAAAAAGTGGCGTCACCACGGACTGGGACGCCGTCGAAGACAGCCTGTTGGAACTGGGGGAATCCCAGGGCCTCGACTTGGATTTTGGCTGCCGCGCGGGCAATTGCACCATGTGCCAACACAAACTCGTGTCCGGCGAGGTCGACTACCCCTTTGGCCACGCCGCCGACCCCGACGAAGGCAACATTCTCCTGTGCTGCTCCACGCCAAAAACCGACGTGGTCATCGACGCCTAGGCGGTAGGGACGGTTGCCTCAACCGTCCACGAGTATTTTGGGAAATTTCCCCGTAAAGGACGGTTGAGGGCAACCGTCCCTACCCGATATTTTACCGTTGAGCTTCGCGCTCAAGCGGATTGAGTGGTTCCTTTGCCCGAATTAACCATGAGCAAGCAATTCTACATCACCACCGCAATCGATTACGCCAATGGCTCGCCTCACATCGGCCACGCGTATGAGAAAGTGCTCACCGACGTGATCGCCCGCCACCGGCGATTGAGCGGAGACGCCGTGTACTTCCTGACCGGCCTCGATGAACATGGGCAAAAGGTCCAAATGACCGCCAACAAGGAGGGCATCGCCCCGCAGGAATACTGCGACGCAATCGCCGAGAAATTCCAGGGCCTCTGCTCCACGCTCAATATTTCCAACGACGACTTCATCCGCACCACACAGGCGCGGCACAAGGATGTCGTCCGCCAGATCCTGCAGGACCTCTTTGACAAGGGCGAGATCTACCGCGCCGACTACAAGGGCTTCTACAGCAAGCGCCAGGAGCAGTTCCTTCAGGAGAAGGACAAGGTCGACGGCGAGTGGCCGGAAATCTTCGGCGAAGTCGAGGAGTTCTCCGAGCCTGCCTACTTCTTTAAGCTCAGCCAATATCAGGACTGGCTCATCGATTTTCTCAAGACCAATGAGGACTTCGTCTTCCCGCGCTTTCGCCAAAAGCAGGTGCTGGAATTCCTCAAGGAGCCGCTGAACGACCTCTGCATTTCGCGCCCGAAGGAACGCCTCGAGTGGGGCATCCCGCTGCCGTTCGACGAAGACTTCGTGTGCTACGTGTGGTTCGACGCGCTGACCAACTACATCTCCGCCGTCGGCTACGGCCAGGACGGCTTTGCGGAAAAGTGGCCCGCCAACTTCCACGTGATCGGCAAGGACATCCTTGTGCCGCCGCACGCCGTTTACTGGCCCATCATGCTGCACGCCGCCGGCATCCCCATCCCGAAGCAGCTCCTGGTGCACGGCTGGTGGAATATCTCCGGCGAGAAAATGTCCAAGACGCTCGGCAACGTCGTCGACCCGATTCAGCTCGCTGACCAGGTTGGCCCGGACGCCGTTCGCTACTTCTTTATCCGCGAAATGAATGTCGGGCAGGACAGCGATTTCTCCGCTGACCTCCTCCTCACGCGTTACAAAACCGACCTCGGCAACGACCTCGGCAACCTCGTTTCGCGCCAGCTCAACATGGGCGGACGCTACGCCGACGGCAAGGTCCCTGCAGCCACCATCGACGAAGAGCCCGAGCAGGAGCTCAAGAAGGTCTGGGACGAAAACACCGCGACCGTCATCGAGCAATACGAAGGTTTCCAATTCCACCGCGGCCTCGACACCGCGTGGGTCTGCATCCGCGCGTGCAACCGCTATCTGGAAGTGCGCCAACCGTGGAAGCTCGCCAAAAGTGAAGACGCGACCGACAAGGAGCGCGTGCTCACCTCGCTGGCTTACGTGGCTGAGTCCCTGCGCCTCGCCGCCACGCTGCTCACCCCGGTCATGCCAACGATCAGCGCCCAGATTCTGGAGCTCGTCGGCGCCGATTCGGTAACCGCCTACGAAGGCAACCTGACGTTTAATGTCGGCACGCTCGAAGGCCGCAGCCTCGGCGAGAAAACGATTCTCTTCCCGCGCATCGAGGGCTAAGCATGACTTCGCCAAAGGTAGGGACGGTTGCCCTCAACCGTCCGCCACATAAGATTGGCCAACGAATTGAAACAAGGACGGTTGAGGGCAACCGTCCCTACCTCTTTGCCTGATGGAACTCGTCTCGCCGGATAAATTCTCGCAACGCGACCCGAAAGCGCTCGCGGAGTTTTTGCTTCACGTGCGCGAGCGCGCGCGCCAGAAGCAGCATCCGCAGCTGGCGAGTATTTCCCTGCGCGCGAAGCACCTCGATCCGCTCGCGGTGTTGCAGTCGATCTACGAGCCGACCGAGCGCCACTTCTACCTGGAGCGACCACAGACGGAAGAAGCCATCGCCGGCGCCGAGGCATTGCTTGAAGAAGAAATCTCCGGGCCCGACCGCTTCGCCATCGTCCGCAAGTTTGCCGACCACATATTGGACAACACCGTGGCCATCGGCGACCTCGATGCCCCCTTCGCCGGCCCGCATTTCTTCACCGCCTTCACCTTCTGCGACGACGCGGAGGGAGACGACGCCTACTTCGCGCCCGCCACGATTTTCATCCCGCGGTGGCAGGTGGCGCGCCGCTTAGGCGAGTATGTCGCGACGGCAAATCTGATCATCGAGCCCGAGAGTGACATCGCAACTTTGTCTCGCAAAGTATTGGCCGCGCACGCGAAGTTCGGCCGCTTTGATTACGACGAAATGTCCGGCGACGACAACCCGCCGCCCTCCGTCGTGGACCGCGAAGACGTCGGCGGTGAAGGCTGGTTTGCCTCCGCCGTGGACCATGCCCTGCAAAACATCGACATCAATGTTTACCGCAAGATCGTGCTCGCCCGCGCGGTCGAACTGAAGGCCGACCAACCGTTCCGCCCGCTCGAAACGCTGGCGCAGCTGCGCGACCGTTTCCCGTCGTGCTACGCGTTTTCTTTTGCCAACGGCGAAGGCCAGAGCTTCATCGGCGCCACGCCCGAGCGCCTGCTCCGTGTCGAGTCCGGCCGCTTGTTCACCGAGGCCCTCGCGGGCTCCGCGCCGCGCGGTGAAAATGTCCGCGACGACGCGCGCCACTCCTCGGCGCTCATGAACAGCGAGAAGGATTTGCACGAGCACCAGTGCGTCGTCGAGGCCATCATCAAGCGCCTCGGCGAAGTCGATCTGGTCGTGAAGCCGCCGAGCAATCCGCGCCTGCTCAAGCTGCCCAACGTGCAGCACCTGTGGTCGCCGATCAGCACCGACCTGACGCAAGATCAGGACATCCTGGCCATCGCTTCCAAGCTCCACCCGACACCCGCCGTCGGCGGCCAGCCACGCGAAGCCGCCCGCGCTGACATTGCGCGCATCGAAAACTTTGACCGTGGCCTCTACGCCGGTTGCCTTGGCTGGTTCGACTATCATGGCGACGGCGAGTTCGTCGTCGCCATCCGCTCCGCGCTCATCGACGGCCAGCGCGCGCGCCTTTACGCGGGCTGCGGCATCGTCGCTGGCTCCGATCCGGAGATCGAAACGCAAGAAACAGATTTGAAATTGAAGCCGTTGCTTGATTCTCTTCAGTAATGCACCCTCTACTGCGCGCCAATCGCAACACCGTCTGGGCCGGACTCATCGTGGAATCTCTGGTCCGCTGTGGCTTGCGTCGAGCGATCATCAGCCCAGGCTCCCGCTCCACCCCACTCACCCTCGCTTTCGCGCTGGATAACCGCATTGAGTCGACCCCGATTCTCGACGAGCGCAGCGCCGCGTTTTTCGCTCTCGGTTGCGCCAAACAATCCGGCGAGCCTGTGGCCCTCGTGTGCACCTCCGGCACCGCCCCCGCCAATTATTTGCCCGCCATCATCGAGGCGCACTACAGCGGCGCGCCGCTCATCGTGCTGACCGCCGACCGCCCACCCGAGCTACGCGACTGCGCTGCTGGCCAAGCCATCGACCAAGTCAAACTCTTCGGCGAATACGCGCACTACTACCACGAGCTCGGCCTGCCGCCGATGAAGCGCCAGCTCGACGAGCGCCACGCCTACCTCGTGCGCATGGTGCAGCATACCTGCGCAGTGGCCACGCACCTGCAGCCCGGCCCCGTCCACCTGAACATCCCTTTCCGCGAACCGCTCGCACCCGTCGAAGGACCGCTCGGCGCTCCCTTCCCCGCCATCGATTTAAAGAAGCTTCCGTTTTCCGAGCCGCCGGTTACGCCGCTGGAGTCGAAGTTTGCTGCGGATGACCTGCCCTTCGCCGAACGAGACGATGTGCTCGTGGTCGTTGGCCCGCCGGAGACGCGCTACACCGACGAAGACCGCCAGGCCATTGTTAAACTTTGCAATGCAAAATCTTGGCCGCTCGTTTGCGATGGCGCCACTGGCCTACGCGGACTGACCAGCGAATGCGAGACCATCATCGCCGCCTACGACGCCATTCTGCGCGACACCATGAAGCGCCACGAGTTGCGCCCCGGCGCGCTGCTCTTCATTGGCCAGTTGCCCACCAGCAAAGTACTCCGCAGCTTCCTGCGCGAATGCAGTCTGCTGCCCAGTTGGCGCCTGAGCCCCAGCAAGCTCAACCTCAACGCCAGCTACGCGCCGGTGCAAACGATTCCCATCCGCCCGTCGCAACTTACTTTGCCAGACAAAGTAAAACCGCAGACTGAGTTTGTCGGCAAATGGGTCGTCATGGAAAACGCACAGCAGCGGTTCTTCAAAAAATTCTTCCGCGACTGCACGGAGCTTTTCGAAAGCAAGCTCACGCCCGTGCTCGCCGGATCACTGCCCGCCGGCACACCAATTTGCGTGGCCAGCAGCATGCCAATTCGCGACATCGAATTCTTCTGGCCCGCGAACAAAAAGGCGTTCGAGTTTGTGGTCAACCGCGGCGCCAACGGCATCGATGGCACGCTGTCCACGGCACTCGGCATGGCGCAGGCCTCGGACAAACCCGGCGTACTGATCACCGGCGACCTCGCATTTTTGCACGACTCAAACGGCCTGCTAACGAACCCGGAATTCAAGGGATCGCTGACGATATTTTTAGTCAACAACAACGGTGGCGGCATTTTTGAAAAGCTGCCAATCTCGGAATTCGAGCCACCGTTCGAACGCTTTTTCGCGACGCCGCAAAACATCGACTTCGCCAAACTTGCCGCAGCGCACGGCATTGTCCACCACACGCCGAAGAATTGGGACGACGTCAAGACCCTCGCGCGCAAGCTGCCCAAAAGCGGCATCCAGATCATTGAGCTGAAAACCAACCGCAAGGCCGACATGCGCCAACGAGGCGAGTTGCTCGGACCCGCGTAAAATAGTTAGAGTCATTAGGCAGAGATTACGTTCATTATAATCAACGCCTCCGCTTGTAATGGCGCGGCATGGCCCGCAAGAGTAAGCTGTCTTTGGAGATAATCCAATGAACACACTGCTTATTAAGACCTGTTTGGCTCAAATGCTGAATGCTAATATCGAGACTCCACGCTTGCGGGACGATGGCGAGGGCCTAGGCTCAATCGCCAAAACCATGCCACTCCTCACCGCCATCGTGGAGAACCTTGCCGAGCGTCTTGCCGCCCGCAACAGCGGCTGGGTGACCGCCAACGAAGTCCTCACCTACCTGCCCGTTTCCCTGGAAATGGTCACCGAAGTGATGGACGGCATGGTCGACCGCCAAGTCGTTTTTCATGGCGGTATCGACGGCCTGAACGTTTATGAGTTCTTCGAACTGATTGGCGAAAAAAGTGATGAGCCCATCGGCGGCAAAGACATTTACACCGGCGAAGAGCTCAACGATGCCGACGCCATTTTCTCGCCCGAAACACGCAAGCGGCTCGAAGCCGAAATCCGCGACCGCGCCCAAGTCGACGCCTGGCCGGCCAATGCCGTGTGGCAGCATGAGCTGCTTTACGTAACCGCCGGGGTCAACGGCCCAGTGCGCCTCGCGGAAGTCGCCGGGCACTCGCGCCTCACCTTGGGCCAAGTCAAAAACAAGCTCAAGTATCTGGCCAAGGCCAAGTATTGTGTGCTGGAGGAAACCGGCGGCCAATACAGCTATCGCTTCCCACAAATCCAATACTCGGCCGAAGCCTACCACGCTAACGACGAAGCCATCCGCCGTTACCCTTCATCGCGACGCGACGAATTCGAAGTCAAGATCATGAAGATGCTCCTGGCCTGGATTGCCATTGCGCTGGGCAGCCTCGCCGCAGCTTTTATTCTGCGCATTCACTTCTTTTTCCTCTTGTTGCTGGGCATCGGCATTGCCGCCGCCGCGACCTGGAAAATTCTCACGGCACAGGAAGTCATCGAGCCGAAGCAGCTCGCGTAATTTCAATAAACCCAACCAAGCTATGTCCTACCAAACACCACCTCCACTGCGCCAGCGCCGGCCTAGCGTCCTGCGGCACTTTAGCGGCACGATCATCCTTGTGCTCGTGGCGATATTCATGGTCGCCATCGCGCTGCTCTTCACCGTGCGCGTCGATAAAGTCGGCGGCACAGAAATCGGCGTGAAGGTTAACAACCTCACCGGCGGCATCACCGTCATCCCCGAGTCCGGCACCTACATCTACAACGGCTTTCTCAACAGCTTCTTCCTGCTCGACACCACCGTGCAGCGACTGGAGATGACGGCCGACGCCACCCGCGGCGCGCGCGACACCCGCGACGACCTGCGCATTAAAACCATCGACGGCAGCGACGTCTTCCTCGACCTGACGATCAACTACCAAATCCGTCGCGACAAGATCGAAGAAGTCGTTGAAACCAGCGGCCTCGGTGACGCCTATAAAGTCAAGTGGGTGCGCGACTACGCACGCTCCGTCAGCCGCACCGTCTTTGGCGAGATGACCACAGAGCAGTTTTACGACGCCTCCGTACGTAATGAAAAAGCGCTCAAGACCGAACAGGAAATGAACGAGCTGCTCAAGCCATTCGGCCTCGAAGTCACCCGCGTCATTGCAGAGAAGTTCCGCTTCCACTCGGAGTACGAAGAGAAGATTCGCTCGAAGAAACTCGCGGACCAGGAAGTGGAAGAACAGATGTCCAAAGCCAACGCCGCGAAGCAAAATCAAATCTTCCGCACCGTGGAAGCCACGAAGAAGAAGGACGTGCTTATCGCCACTTTCGAGGGCCAAATGCGCCAGCTGATCGTGCAAGCAGAAGCCGAAGCCAACAAGGCCATCAAAGGCGCCGAAGCTTACGCCATCGAAACCGAGCGTGGTGCCGATGCGAAGTTCTACACGCAGGAGCAAAACGCCAAGGCAATCCTCGCGCAGGGTAAAGCTCAGGCGCAGGCAACCGAAGTCATGGCCAATGCGCTGGAAGGCGAAGGCGGCCGCAACCTCGTCAAGATGGCCTACGCTGAACGCCTGCAAGGCATGAGCCTAACCGGCCAGCCTTTCACCATCAGCGGCGAAACCGAACGCTTCGCCACCGTGGATGAAGCCGCCGCCGCAACCAAGGCCAAGAAGGATAAAAACCAGTAATACGTGTTTTTAAACTACGAATGGCTCGAATGGGCGCGAATCTATGGCGACGAAATCAATAGAACTAAAAGACGAAAGCTACCAAATCGTTGGCGCGTGTTTCAATGTGCACAACGAAATGGGAAGCGGTTTCCTGGAAAGTGTCTATCAGGAGTGTCTGACAATAGAGTTCGAACGACTCGGAATTCCCTTTACCGCAAAGCAAAAACTAAGATTAGCCTTCCGCGGTCAGTCACTAACACAGCACTATGAAGCCGACTTTGTATGCTTTGAAAAAATCATTATAGAAATCAAAGCAGCCAAAACACTGGCCGATGAACACCGCGCCCAAATTCTGAATTACTTAAAAGCGACCGGCTATACTTTAGGCCTCCTCGTCAACTTCGGGCAGTCGGAAAAATTAGAGTACGAGCGCTTTGTTAATGATTCATCCTCACGGATTCGCGCTCATTCGCGCCATTCGTAGTTAACCCAAAATTCCCAACCATCTTTTTATCATGAAATTCATCAAAATCGGATCAGTCGGCGTGATCATCGCCATGCTCGGGGTGTTCGTGTTGTTCGCCTTGTTTATGATCAAACTCGAGCCGGGCGAAGTCGGCGTGCGCACGCAGCAATACGCCGTGCTCGGCAAGAAGGGCGTGCAGCCGGTGGACTACGGTGCCGGCTGGCACCGCAACCTGCCCATGCTCGACAATTGGAACGTCTTCGACTCCACTGTGCAGACCACCGAGTTCACTACCCAGGAGGAGCGCCAGGAACAGCGCGTGCGCTACTCGCTGTTTCGTCTGAGCAGCTCTACGCTTCCGCCCGACGGCCCAGAGCGCATCGAGCTCAAGCTGAAGGACGGCTATACGATCCAACTCGACGTAACGGTGAAGTATCGCCCCAAGCCAGGGGAAGTGCATGAGCTTTACAAGGCCTTTAACACCGAAATGCGCTACAAGGGCATTGTCCGTGACCAAGTGCAAAACACGCTGCGCAACGTCTTCGGCACCATGCGCACGGAAGAGTTTTACCTGCCCGATGTGCGCCGCGAAAAAACCGAGAGCGTGGAAGTCGCCCTACAGGAAGAACTCGACCGCAATCACATTGAGCTCATTGCATTGCTTGTCCGCGACATCTCCTTTGATAAATCTTACGAGCGCAAAATCCTCGATAAGAAGCTCGCCGACCAGGATGTGGAGCTCAATAAATCCCGCGCCATTGCCGAAGAAAAGAAAGGCGAGACGAATAAAATCATCGCCGAGACCGAAGCCATGGTTCGCGTGATTGAAGAAGAGAAAAAGGCCGAGCAGCTACGCCTCAAAGCCGAGACCGACAAGGAAGTCGCCACCATTCGCGCCGAGGCCGAAGTAACGGTCGCGCGCACTCAAGCCGATGCCGATCTCTACGCCCAAGAGTTACTCGCCAAAGGCATGCTACTTGAGCGCGAAGCCCAAGCCGAAGGCGAACGTCTGCGCGCTGCAGCCGTCCAAGGCAGCGGAGGCAAGAACCTCGTCGCCCTGGAAGCCATCGGCAACCTGAACCTTGGCGACATGACGATCTCCACGCTCGCCGTGCCGCTGCTCGATGTGGACCAGATGGTCAACCAGATGGGCGCTGCACAGGGCAGCAATTAATTCAGGTGTAGAGTATAGTCATCGCCCGCGAAGGAGCGCGACGTTCGCCGAGTTAGCAAACTAACTTTGCGATACAAAGCGTGATTTCGCGGGCTCTTACTTTGCGATGCAAAGTTTAAATCAATCCTCGTCTTCCACGACGGGGATTTTCTTTACGGCGGCCGAGAGCACGCGGCGCTCGTCGACTTCCTTCACGGTGATTTCCAAGCCGTATTCGTCGAGCGTGAGCGTCTCGTTGGTTTCCGCGATGCGGCCCAGTTCATTCGTAATGAGACCGCCGACGGTAGAAACGTCGTCCGTGTCGATCTGCACATCGAGCTCTTCTTCGAGATCGTGAATCGCCATGAGGCCGTCGACGAGGTATTCGTCCGGGCCGGTCTGGGTGAAGTCATCCGTCTCGGGGATATCAAACTCGTCTTCGATGTCGCCCACGAGTTCTTCCAAAATAGTCTCCAGCGTCACCACACCAAGGGCACCACCAAACTCATCGCTCACGAGGGCCATGTGAATCTTTTGCGCGAGCATGCGCTGGAGTGCTTCTTCGAGCTTGGTATCCGCACTAAAGCGCTCGATCTTGCGGACGATGTTGCGGAGATTAACGGTCTTTAAGTCGCCAGGGAAACGGAAGATGTCCTTGATGTGGATCAGGCCAACGCAGCGGTCGAGGTCGCCATCGCAAAGCGGGAAACGCGTGTGCCCGGTCTCGCGGGCGAGCGCGAGGTTTTCATTCAGTGAGTTATCGAGCGAAAACAGCTGCACTTGATTGCGCGGCAAGATGACGTCGGACACCTCCAGGTCACGCAGACGCAGGCTGTTGCGGAGGAGCTTGCGCTGGTAGGCCGACGGCGGTTCTTCGTCTTCGGCGAGGGCGCGGATCTGCACCTCGAAGTCCAACACGTTGAAGTCGTGCTCGAAGTTGAAGCCCATCAGCGTCACGATGCGGCGGGCCACTGCGCGCAGCAGTTTGAACCAGGGTAGCACGACTGCCACCGCGCCAATCACGAACCAGGACGACATCCGCAGCGCGCCCATCGGATTGGAAAGCGCGAAAGCGCGCGGGATCAAATACCCGCACACGCTGACCACCGACGCGGCCACAAGGAATGCAATGATCGCTTTAATCGACGCCCCAGGCTGCCCCTGGAAATACGTGATCTCCTGCATCGCAAAGCCGATCATCGGGAACAGCACGAGGCCGAGCGCCACCGTGACAGCCATGATGCCAAAGCGCATGACCGGAGCCGCCCAGTCCGTCTGGTTCAGCAAGTAGGCTACGCGTTTGCGCGAACGCAGTTGCTCAAGGTCGAACTCATCCGGGTCCGCATAACGCAGCTTGATGAGGCTGATCTCACATGCGACCAGCAATGCGTTGACAAACAGCAGGCAAATCAAGCCGCCGCCAAGAGCGAGAAATTCCGTTAAAGTCGTCTTCACCTCTATGGGCGCTCACTCGCGGAGTCGCCCGATTCTTCCCCCTCTAGAACAGCCTGCAAACACGTTAGCAGACGCGCGTTTTGCGTCTCCGTGCCGACAGTTATCCGGATGTGTTGAGTTAGCAGATATGGTTTCAACGGACGAACAATAATTCCTTCCTGCTGCAAGGTTTCGAATATTTGCCCCGGATTTTCAACCTTTAACAACACGAAATTCCCACCTTCAGCGCGGTATTCCAAGCCCAGCGCCTCAAATCCTGCTACTAGCTGCTTCAGTCCGGCGTCGTTGACCTGCTTGGCGCGGGCCACGTGATCGTGGTCTCTCAGCGCGGCCGTCGCGGCGGCCTGGGCAATCGCATTCACGTTAAATGGCGCGCGCAGGCGATTGATCAGCGAGATCAGCTCGGCATCCCCGTAAGCATAACCAATGCGGAATGCGGCCAAGCCGTAGATCTTGGAAAACGTGCGGCAGCAGACGACTTTCTTGCCCTTGGCAATGAGCGGACGCAGGTCCGGCGCGTCGTCGGAATATTCGGCGTAAGCTTCATCAAAGCAGAAGATCACGTGGTCCGGCAGCTGGTCGACAAACGCCTCCAGCGCTTCCTGGGTCAGGCAATCGCCAGTGGGGTTGTTCGGGCACGGGATGTAAACGAGCTTCGTCTTGTCGTTAACCGCCGCCAGCATCGCGTCGAGGTCGTGCCGCATATCGGGCATCGGGACTTCGACAGGCTTCGCGCCCGCCAGCAGCACACCGATCTTGAACGCAATAAAGCTCTGCGCGCCCATCACGGCTTCATCACCTGGCCCGCAAAAAGCCTGGCAAAGCAGCGTCACAAACTCATTGGAACCGTTGGTGATGATAAATTGGTCGGTCGCCAAATCAAACTTCGTGGACAGCGCCTCGCGCAGCCTCCAACACCCGCCATCTGGGTAGAGATGGGCTTCGCGCAAGGCTTTTTCCGCAGCCTCCATGCCCATTGGTGATGGACCCAGCGGATTTTCATTCGACGCGAGCTTGAGGATCGACGCTGCTTCGAGGCCGAACTCTCGTGCCACGTCTTCAATGGGTCTGCCCGGCTCATAAACTGGCTGTTTGAGCACGTCTGGACGAACTAGATCTGAGTATTTCATGGGGAAAGCGCCTAAAGTGCCCATTTTTAAGACGCACGCAAGCGCGCAGTGATGACTTACTTGAGCCTGCAAACTTGCATACCGCCCCCGGTCACTCTAATACGTATCATCATAGACCATGCGCTTCCTAGCCCCGATAACATTAATCCTCCTCCTCAACATTAGTCTTCAGGCCGAGCCAATTGAAATGCCGCTGTGCTATGAGCAAGAGAAGCCCGTGAAGGGATTGCACATCATGAATGGTCCAGAGTTCGAATTGAGACGCGACGAATTGGGTAGGCCTCATTTTACTATCACACTAGTTAATTTTTACGCTGATGACTTATTCCTTCAGGTAGGCGAACAAAGTTTCAGCTATGATTTCGAGGGAGAAAAGCCAACCACCGCCTATCCCGAATTTCCAGACCCCCAGCAATTCATCCTACTCACGGCCAGCACTTGGACCGAGAACAACGAAAGCGAATGCGGCTACAAAATCGTTCCACAGATGGACAGTATAGGACTCCTGACTTTTTACCCACCGGAGTCTTGGCTCAAGCACCTTGGCGATGAGGTAACGATTCAATTCCCCCTTCATGGCGTACGACGATCCGATGGACGTCCGTTCTCCGCCAAAACCCGCCCCATTACAATGAAGCTCATTGGCGGCGATTTGCTCACGCACTAGTCTCGATAGGCATCTCCAAGCCGTCCAGTTCTCCCCAACTCTCGCCTTGCCAATAGTTTGCAAGAGCCTCAGGATTGGCGGTCACTTTACCATCTCACTATTTGATGAAGCTACTTTTGCGACAAAAGGTTGCGGGTCTGGCGATCTTTTCGGCCCTCTTGCCAGTGCTAGGCCTGGCTATCCTTATTGCTGCGCAGGATAAGAAGAGCACGCGCACCATCGAGGCCGAAATCGACGCGATCATCAGCAACAACCTGAACCACGCCGTCATAGATATTTACGGCCTGTGTCGCGTGGCGAATAACCTCATCCAGCTTCAGGTAAACCGCACGCTCGGCGTCGCAGATTTCGTCCTCGAGGACAATGGCGGCCTCCACTTTGGCGACGAGAAAATCATTTGGCAGGCCACCAACCAATACACGCAGGAAACCAAGGCGGTCGGCCTGCCGCAGATGTTCGTCGGCGATACTCCGATCACACCCAACACCAGTTTTTCCGAGCCCTCCCCCGTCGTGGATCAAGTGAAGGACCTCGTGGGCGGCACCTGCACGATCTTCCAGCGCATCAACGCCGAGGGCGACATGCTCCGCGTGGCGACCAATGTGGAAAACGCCAACGCCCACCGCGCTGTGGGCACCTACATCCCGGCCATCAACACCGACGGCGAGCCCAACCCCGTCATCCACCGCGTCGTCAACGAGCGCGCCGTTTACGAAGGCCCGGCCTACGTCGTCAACCGCTGGTATCTCACCGCTTACCGCCCGATTTTTGATGACAGCGGCTACGTCGTCGGCATGCTTTATGTGGGCGTCCGCCGCGATGAAGCCGCCTCGCTCAAGAAAGCCATTTACGACGCCGAGATCGGTCCCAACGGTTACAGCTGGGTCATGTATGGCAAAGACCAGGCCCGCGCTGGCGAGTTTATTTTAACTGGCGAAGCCTTCCCTCATGGCAAAAATATTAATGACATCATCGACGCCAAGGGTCAGCGCTTCTTCGAACAGATCCGCGAAGACGCGCTTGCCAAGGCGGAGCAACGCAGCGGTGCCACCGGCTCCAAATCCGTCATGTGGGAGGACGTTCAGGGCAAGGAACACAAGCTCGAGATCAAATATGTTTACTTCAAACCGTGGGACTGGGTGCTCGGCGTTACCGCGCTCGCCGAGGACTTCTCAGAGCCGCATAAGCAGATCGCCAAAGTCTTCGACGAGATATTTTTCGCGACACTCTTTGGAGCAATCGTCCTGCTCATTTTTATCTTCTTCATGGCCACTTGGATGGGCGGCATCATTGCCCGGCCCATCTCATTCCTCACCAGCATTGCCCGACACGTGGCCGACGGCGAACTGGCCGACGCCCAGCAGGAAATGAACGATTGCTGCCAAAGCCGACGCGACCTGTCCAAGGCCCGTGATGAAACCGGCGATCTCTTTCGGGCAATCCAGCGTATGATTGGCAACCTCCAGCAACTCGTCGTTGAAATGAAGGGTGCCTCTGGCCAGCTGACCAGCTCTGCCGAAGATATCAATACCAACGCCCAACAGCAGGTCAGCGCCGCGCAAGACTTCAGTTCCTCCAGCACACAGATCGCGGCCGCCGTGCGGGAAATTTCCACCACTTCGGTCGAGCTCACGCAGACCATGAAAAAGGCCACGACCAGCGCCCGCCAAACTGCGGAAGTCGCCGGCGAAGGCCGCAGCCACCTCGACGGCATGCGCGACGGCGTCACAGATCTCTCCGTGGCCACGCAGTCGGTCTCGGGCAAGTTGTCGATCATCGCCGAGAAGGCCAACAACATCAACAACGTCGTCACTACGATCGCCAAGGTCGCCGACCAGACCAATCTGCTCTCGCTCAATGCGGCCATCGAGGCCGAAAAGGCGGGCGAGTTTGGCCTCGGATTTGCCGTTGTCGCGCGGGAGATCCGCCGCCTGGCTGACCAGACGGCCGTGGCCACGCTCGACATCGAGCAAATGGTCAAGGAGATGCAATCCAGCGTGAATGCCGGCGTCATGGAGATGGACAAGTTTAACGAAGCCGTCCGCACCGGCGTGGAAACCGTCAACCGCCTCAGCGGGCAGATGGAAAACATCATCATCGAAGTCGAGGCGCTCACGCCACGCTTCGAATCCGTACAGGAAGGCATGGAAGCGCAGACCCAGGGCGCTGAGCAAATTTCCGACGCCATCGCCTCACTTAATGCCGCCGCGCAACAAACCAAGGTTGCGCTGGAGGGCTTCCAGGGCGCCGCGGGCAAACTCAATTTAGCGGTCACTGCCGTCAATGGCGGCATCGCCCGATTTAAAACCGAAGACGATCAGGGCAACGCCCCTGAATCCAACGCCAAACCATCATGAGCCTACGCACGAAGATCCTCGTTTACGTGCTGCTGCCGGTCATCCTGACGGCTGGCAGTGTGGCGGTCTATAACATCTACCGCGGCCACACGCGCATGCTCGAGAAGGACCAACAACTGATGACGGACGACATCGCGCAAATCGCCCTGCGCATCGAGCAAGCCAATCTTAAGGCCGTCACCGTCTCTCGCACCATCGCCAATGCTCAGGAGAGCGGCATGTTTGGCCTGCGCAACGAATCCGTGGCTCTGCTGCGCCGTGTCCTCGAAGCCAACCCTGCATTCGTCGGCGTCTCCATTGGCTATGAACCAAACGCCGACGGGAATGACGCCGAGTTTCTCGCCAGCTTCGAACACCCTCCCAACTGGATCGGCGAAGACGGGCGCTTCATCCCTTACTGGTTCCGCGACCTCACCGACGGCGGACGCATCAAGTCCGAGATCCTTGTGGAAATGGACAGCAGCCTTTACTACCAGGGCGTGCGTCAAGCGCTCACCAAAAACCCCGACCTAAAATACCTGGTCACCGAACCCTACATTTACAATGACCTCAACCTGATCGTCGAGCAGATGGCGCCCATCGTCATCGATGGCCGCTTTCAGGGTGTCGTTGGCATCGACCGTGCGCTGGACACCCTTAGCGACACGCTCGAAGACCTCAAGCCCTACCAGGGAGCCGAGCTCTACCTGATCAGCAGCCGAGGTCGCATCATTGCCACCACCCTCGGTGACCAATATCGCACCATGCCCATCGATCGCTTTTACGTGCAACGCGGCAAGGACAACGGCCGCGTGATGCTCGACCTCTTCGAGAAAAGCCCCGACGGCAAGCTAGAGTTTAACAGCGAACGCGGCATCCGCCTCCAGGACGAGGGTGTCGACCAAGTTTACCGCACACTCTTCGACCGCATTTCGCAAACCCGGCAGGATAGCCCGTCTATCATTTTCGACGACCCATTAACCGGCAAGCAGTCCTTCCTTACCAGCGCCTTCATTCCCACTGGTGGCTGGCGCATCGCCATGACCGTCCCCGAAAGCGTGGTCACCGGCCCGACTTGGGAAGACATCAAGCGCGCCATCATCGTGGGCTTGATCGGCGTCCTCACGGTGCTGCTGGTCATCGTCATTTTCGCCAACCGCTTCAGCGCGCGCATCCAGCAGGCCAACGACCTCGCTCAAGCCGTCGCCGAGGGCAACCTCACGCACGAAGTAGAAGTCCTCACCAACGACGAAACTGGCCAACTCCTCAAAGCCATTGAGCTCATGGTCGACAACCTGAATCAGCTCCTGTTGCAGGTCAAAAACTCCACGATTCAACTCGTCTCGACGGCCACGCGCATCAGCGGCGCCTCCAAAAGCCAGGAGGTCACGATTCAGGATTTCGGAGCCTCCACCCAGCAAATCGCTTCAGCGGTGAATCAGATTTCCGCCACCTCGCGTGAGCTGCTCGACACCATGCGCGACGTCGCCGGCTCCGCCAGTGACACTGGCTCCATCGCCGAAGACGGCCGCCGCCAGCTCATGGATATGTCCGCCTCGATGGACAACCTGTCCTCGGCCACGAGCTCCATTGCGGCCAAACTCGCCGTGATCAGCGAGAAGGCCAACAACATCACCAAGGTCGTCACGACCATTGGCAAAGTTTCCGAGCAGACGAACCTGCTCTCGCTCAATGCCGCGATCGAGGCCGAGAAGGCTGGCGAACACGGACAGGGCTTCTCCGTCGTCGCCCGCGAAATCCGCCGCCTCGCCCACCAGACTGCCAACGCCACGGTCAACATCGATTCGATGGTCAACGAGATGCAGGCCGCGGTCAGCTCCGGCGTCATGGAGATGGATAAGTTCAACGAGTCCGTCCGCCACGGCGTGGAAGAAGTGGGCGACCTCGGCGAACGTCTCGACGAGATCATCACCGGCGTGCAGAGCATTGCGCCGCGCTTTGCCTCCGTGAGCGAAGGCATGGAGGCGCAGACCCAGGGCGCGCAGCAAATCAGCGAAGCCATGACGAGCCTGCGCGACGGCGCCGCTCGCACTGCCGAATCCCTCAAGGAATTTGACGAAGCCACCCGTGCGCTCCACACCGCGGTCAACGGCCTGCGCCGCGAAGTCTCCCGCTTTAAGGTGAAGGAAAAGTCGTCCAGTGGTATGACCAACATGCCCTTCCCGATGCGCGCCGCCGCGGCCTCAGCCGCCCGCAGCCCATTTCCGCCATCAACCACCGAGGGCAAGCCCGCGCCCGAGCGCAAGCCAATCCTCACCAAGGCGCCGTTCCCCGGCCGCGCCCCCTTCCCCCCGCGAAAGGAGGATAAGAAGTAACCCATGCTCAACGTGATGTTCCATCTGGGCGACCAGTGTTTTGCGATCGACGCCGAGCGCGTGGAAATCGTGATCCCCGCCCTACCGCTCAAGCCAGTGCCCGGCGCGCCGGCCTACGTGGGTGGTCGCTTTGAGTATCGCGGGCGAGTCATCCCCGTTATTGATCTAGGGCAGCTCATCCTCAAGCAGCCGATTTCACCTGGCCTCAGCTCGCGGTATTTGCTCATTTCATATCCCAAGAAAAACGGCGATACGGCGCTGTTAGGCCTCTGGGCCGAACGCGTCACCGAGACCCTCGAAGTGCCGGACGACTTCCTCGCCGAGAGCGGCGTCACCCCGCCCGACGCCCAATACCTCGGCCGCATCTTTACCGCCAAAGACGGCCAAATCGTCCAATGCATCGAGCCTGCCGACATCCTGTCCGCCGAGGTGCGCGACCTTCTCTTTAACGACAACTCCACCACGCCCGCTCCGTGAAATTGCCCCACCGCATAACGCAGGATCTGCGCGAACAATTCGGACTCGACGAAAGCGTGTTCCGCGGCGGGAGCCTAAACAGCGTCGTGCGTCAGCGCATGGAGGCCACCGGCATCTTCGAGTTGGAAGAATACTTTTCGCACCTGCTGCGCTCACATGAAGAATTCCTCGCCTTTGCCGACGAGCTGCTCGTGCCCGAGTCCTGGTTCTTCCGTGACGGCAAGCCCTTCCAATTCCTCACCGAATGGGCTCGCAAAACGTGGCGCCCGAAAAACCCCGGCGAGCAACTACGCATCCTCAGCGTGCCTTGTGCGACCGGCCAGGAGCCCTACTCCATCGCCATCTCACTACTCGATGCTGGCTTTGCACCGCAAAGTTTCCGCATCGAAGCGGGCGACTTGAGCCTGCGCTTCCTCGAAGACGCGCGGCGCGGCGAGTTTCGTCCTATGGCCTTCCGCGGTGGTTTGGCCGACCAATACGCCCATTATTTTGAAGACGCCGACGAAGGCCGACGCCGCGTCAAAAGCGAAGTCCGCGAGCACGTCAATTTCCGCCAGCGCAACTTGCTGGCGCCGGACTTCCTCATGGGCGAGCGCCCGTTTGACGTCATTTTCTGCCGCAATGTGCTGATTTATTTCTGCGCGCAGTCCCGCGCCCGCGCCGTGGCTGGCCTCATGCGCGGCCTCGCGCCCGGTGGGGTAATCTTTGCCGGGCATGCCGACGCTCTGGGCGCGATCACGCAGGACATGAAGCCTGTCGGCCCCACCGGCGCGTTCTGTTTCGAGCGTCGCCCGGTCGAGCCCGCGGTCAAGCGCGCTCCCGGCGCCCGTGGTTCCGTGCTGGCCAACCTCGATGTAACGCGCAAAGCCACAGCCCGCAAACCCGCCCCGCGGAAACAGGCCGAGCCAGCCACCCAAGCGCCGTCCAAGGCGACCCCTGAAGACCAGTGGGTGCAGGTCCGCACACTCGCCAACAGCGGGCGCCTCCAGGAAGCGGAAAAGATTGCCAGCGAACTCATTGGCCAAACCCCACCTGTCGCCGACGCATTTTGCACGCTGGGGGAAATTTACATCGGCCTGCGCGATTACAAAAAAGCCGAACCACTGCTCCGCCGCGCGGTTTACCTCGACGCCCGTCATGCACAGTCGCTCTTTCACTTGGCGCTGCTCGCTGAGCGACGCGGAGACCACACCGGCGCCGAGCGCCTGCGCAAGCGCGCCCGCAACGCCGACAAGCCCAAGGAGGTGAAAGCATGAGCGAAGATGATTTCGAAATGGACGAGCAAGACCGTGAAGCCATGCTCCGCCTGCTCGACCGCGAGCCGCCCGAAGGCTACCTGGCCGACTGGCAAAACCGCCTTCGTGATAAGGAAGACGAGCAAGAGCGCGAAACCCAGGGTGTGCTGGTCTTCCGCCTGTTCGACGAATGGCTCGCGCTGGAAGCTGGCATCGTCAAGGAGATCACTGCCGACGCCACGATCCACCGCATTCCGCAGCGCACGAACGACGTCCTGCGCGGCCTCGTGAATGTCCGCGGTGAGCTGCAGCTCTGCGTCTCGTTGCACGCCCTGCTCACACTGGAAAACACCGGTGGCGAAAACATTCTCTCCCGCCGCGTGCACCCGCGCATGATCGTGATCCAGGGGCCGGACGGGCCGTTTGTTTTCCGCGCCGACGAGGCCTACGGCGTCCACGCGCTGGAGAAATGCAACCTGCAGGACTCCCCCGTAACAATCAGCAAAGCCATGGCCACCTTTACCCGCGGCCTCTTCATTTTGCGCGAACAAAAAGTCGGCCTGCTCGACCACGAACTCATCTTCCACAGCCTGAAAACCAAATACCTGTGAGCGACGAATCCCAGAGCTTCCCGATGCTCGACCTCTACCAGCAAGAGGTCGAAACGCAAGGCGCTGCGCTCAACGAAGGGCTCGTCGCGTGGGAGTCCGACCCCGCCTCGGCCGACATCGATGGCCTCATGCGCGCCGCGCACTCGCTTAAGGGCGCCGCGCGAATCGTGGGCCTCGACCTCGTGGGCAAAGTCGCACACCAGCTCGAAGACTTGATGGTCGCCGCCGGCAAAGGCGAGGTCACCCTCGGCGCTGACCAGCTCGACTGGCTCTTCAACGCTGTGGACATCCTCGTCGAATCCGGATCGCAGTCGGAGGATAAAATGGCTGATTGGCTCAAGGACAACGCCGCCTGGGCGGACGAAGTTTGCAAGGGTCTCGCAAAAATTCAGGCCGAGGGCGGAGTCGCTGAAGCACCTCCAGCCTCGACCACAACAGCCGTGGACGCACCAGCGCCCAAGCCCACCGCAAAGCCGGCCAAGGTCATCAAACCGCCCAAGCAGACGCCCGATCTTTCCATGATCGATCTCTACCGCATGGAGGCAGAGCAGCAAGTGGGCGAGCTGAAAAACGGCCTCGACAGCTTCGATACAGCCTCCGCTCAGGAGTCCGACATGGAGCCGCTCATGCGCGCTGCCCACTCGATGAAAGGCGCCGCGAGGATCGTCGGCCTCATGGCTGCTGTCGAAATCGCCAAGGGCATCGAAGACGCGTTCAACGCCGCGATGAAGGGCGACATCAAACTCGCCCCCGAGCACATTGAAAACTTTACCCGCGCCGCGACTTTCCTGACGGAGTTTTCAGCCGCCGCCGATGAAGCCTTGGCTGACTGGCCGGAAAAGCACGCCGAGGATTATTCGGCGATCATGGACGACCTACAGCGCACGCTCGCGGGCGAAACACTGCTCTCCGCCGCCCCTGAGCCCGAGCCCGAGCCTGCGCCGCCCCCCCCCGCCTCACCTGAGCCGACAGTCGCTCCAGCAACACCTGCTCCCAGCAAGCCTGCTCGCCACGAACGCACGAAGCCAGCCACTGCTGAGCCCGAGAAAAAGACCGACAGCGTGGTCCGCGTATCCGCCGACAGCCTAAACCGCCTAATGGGACTCGCTGCGGAAACCGTTGTCGAGACGAGCCAGCTGGAAAATTTTCGCGATACCCTGCTTCGCCTCAAGGAAGCACAGAGCGAGCTGAGTAACCGCATCGACGCCAGCGAGCGCATCCTGGACCGCATGGAGCTCGACCCCGAGTCCCGCGTGCACTTCGAGCAGGTTCGCCAATCCGGCGAGCGAGCGCTAGGCCTGGTTCGCGAACAGCTGGAGCATTTCGACGCCTTTGCCCGCCGCAACACGCTGCTCTCCGACCGGCTTTACCGCGAGGTGCTCGCCAGCCGCATGCGCCCGTTTAACGACGGTGTGCAGGGCTTCCCCCGCATGGTGCGCGACGTCGCGCGGACGCTCGGCAAGCAGGTGCGTTTTGACATCGAGGGCAAGGACACGCCGGTCGACCGCGACATCCTCGAACGCCTCGAAGCGCCCCTCAACCACATCCTCCGCAACGCCTGCGACCACGGCCTCGAAATGCCCGAGGACCGCACCGCCGCGGGCAAAGACCCGACCGGCTCGCTGACTCTCAGCGCCCGCCACAGCGCCGGCATGCTCGTCGTCGAAGTCAAAGACAACGGCCGCGGCATCGACTGCGATAAGCTGCGCCAAAAGGTCGTCGAAAAGCATTTTGCCACCCAGGAAATGGTCGCCCAAATGAGCGAGGAAGAGGTGCTGGAATTCCTGTTCCTCCCCGGTTTCTCGACCGCGGGCAAGGTCACCGAAATTTCCGGTCGCGGCGTTGGCTTGGACGTCGTCCAAAACCTGATGCAGCAGATCGGCGGGCAGGCGCGCATCCACACGCAGGTCGGCGTCGGCACGACGTTCCACCTGCAAGTGCCGATCACGCGGTCCGTCATTCGCGCGCTGTTGGCCGAGATCGATGGCGAGCCCTACGCCTTCCCGCTGAGCCGCATTGCGCGCACGCTGCGCATGGATTACAAGGATCTCAAGATGGTCGAGAACCGCCAGTATTTCGAGATGGAGGGGCACAACGTCGGCCTGGCCCCGGCGCGCTCAGCTCTCGGTTTTGCCGGCGCGATCAACACCACTACGCCGGACTTGGATATAGTCGTTGTCAACGACCGCAACCAGCCCTATGGCATCGAGGTGGACCGCCTTATTGGCGAGGCCGACCTTGTAGTCCGCCCGTTGGACAAGCGTCTCGGCAAGGTGCCGGGCGTCAGCTCCGCTTCGCTGATGGAAAACGGCGAGCCGATTTTAATCCTCGATGTGGAGGACCTCATTGCCTCCATCGACAAACTGCTCTCCGGCGGCGCGCGCCTCGAAACCAAGCGCGGCGAAGCCGTGGCCAACGCCAGCAACCGCAAGCGTATCCTCGTGGTTGACGACTCCATTACCGTGCGCGAGACCGAGCGCCAACTCCTCGAAAATGCGGGCTACGCCGTGGAGGTCGCCGTGGATGGCGCCGATGGCTGGAACGCCGTCCGCCTGGGCGAGTTCGACCTCGTCGTGAGCGACATCGACATGCCGCGCATGAACGGCTATGAGTTCGTTTCCAAGATTCGCGGTGACAACCGTCTGGAGAATTTGCCCGTAATCGTCGTCTCTTATAAAGACCGCGAAGAAGACCGCCTGAAGGGCCTCGAAGCCGGTGCCGATTACTACCTGACGAAGAGTTCCTTCCAGGACGACACCTTCATCCAGGCCGTCCGCGACCTAATTGATTAGCCCAAGAGCCCTTCCCTGATATTCCTCGTCATACCGCTGCTAACTTTCGCGAACCGCGCAAGGTAATTTCTGGCCTGTTTCCGCCTGCCAATTTTTCCCCGAATAAAAGTTCGCCCGCCGTTAAGTCGTTGATACAAATGGTCGTAGTATTTCCTGCTCATGCGCATCGGCCTCGTCAACGATATGAATCTCGCCCTCGAGTGTTTACGCCGGGTGGTGGAGTCCAGCGGTGAACACACGGTGGCGTGGACGGCGGAAAACGGACAGCAAGCCGTGGATTATTGCCAGGCGGATTTGCCCGACCTAGTGTTGATGGACCTCGTGATGCCGATCATGAACGGCGCCGAAGCAACCCACGAAATCATGGCCGCCACCCCGGTGCCAATCCTCGTCGTCACGGCCTCGATGGGAACCAATGGCGACCTCGTTTACGAAGCAATGGGCTACGGCGCACTAGACGCCACGGTGACGCCCACCCTTGGGCCTGGCGGCAATCTCGACGGCGCCCAGCCACTACTCGAGAAAATCCAGCGCCTCGGCCTCATCTCCGGTAAAACCCAGCCCAGCTACAGCACCGGCCTCACGCGCCCGGCCTTTCCGATCAACCGCAAAAGCGCCTTTGACCGACCGCCTTTCATCGCGATTGGCTCCTCGACCGGCGGCCCACAAGCTCTGGCCAATGTGCTCAGCCATTTCGACGCAGATTTTCCCGGCGTTATCGGCATCGTCCAGCATGTGGACCCACAGTTTGCGCCCGGCATGGCCGAGTGGCTCAACGCACGATGCGCACTAAATGTCCAACTGGCTCAACACGGCCAACACCCCGAACCGGGCAATGTCTACATGGCCGGGCACGACGCACACATGCGCATTCGGACGGGAGGCGTTTTCGAATTTACCGTCGAGCCCACGCACCTCGTCAACCGCCCGTCGGTCGATGTCTTTTTCAAAAGTCTGGCCTCACATTGGCCCAAACCCGGCGTGGCCATGATCCTCACTGGCATGGGGCGCGACGGCGCGGAAGGCCTCAAAATGCTCCGAGAACGCGGCTGGCGCACCATCGCACAGGACCAGGAAAGTAGCGTGGTCTACGGCATGCCTAAAGCCGCAGTCGAGATCGACGCCGCCCACGAAACTCTCCCCATCGACTTGATCGGCCCCACCGCCCTCAACCGCCTAGCTCAAATGAGCGACCACTGAGCTGCGGACTGCACAGCAGCCGGATTCCCGCATGGCGGAGAGGCCATTCCAGATCGCGAAAAGGAGCGGCCAGCAAAGGAAGCGCTGGCCACTACCAGCGAAAATTAAAGCGTGAAGTCACCGGTAACGATAACCTTGCCGTCACGACTGCCCGCTTGAGCGGCTTCGAAGGCTTGCTTACCATCGGCCAGGGCATACTTACCGGCAATCGTCATGTTGAACACACCCTTGCGAATCAGCTCGTGGATCTCGTGCTGCATTTCGCCGCGTTGTTCGGCGGTGGCGTTGCGGCCCCAGCGGTCCATCCAGAAGCCCCGCAGCGAAACATCGTCGAAGATCAGGTTACGCGTGGGGAAGCGAACCTTGTCGCCCACCATACCGCCAAAGGTGACGACCACACCACTCTCGGCCATGCAGCGAATCATTTTGATCACGCTGTCGCCACCGATCGAGTTGAGGCCCAGCTTGGGCTTTGCGCCGCCAGTAAGCGCACCAAACTGCTTAAAGAAGTCCTCGCCATCTGCGAGCACTACATCCGCGCCCATTGCCTTGAGCGGACCTTCCCATTTCGCCACATCGCGCACGAGGTTAATCGAGTGCAGACCGAGCTCCTTGGCCAGGCCGATGGCGCATTGGCCAACGGCGGAGTTCGCTGCGTTCTGGATGATCCAGTCACCAGGCTTGAGGTCGACAAAGTCCTTCAGGATGCGGTAAGCGGTCGGCGGGTTGATGAACGCCATGCAGGCCTGCTCCACGGGTAGATCGGCCGGAGCTTTTTCAAAATCATCGGCATTGGCGCAAAGCGCGTCCACGAGCACGCTTTCCTCTGGCATCCTCACACGGTCGCCGATGCTCAGACGCTTCACACCTTCGCCCACGGCCAGGACTTCACCCACGCCTTCGCGGCCGGCAACTGCTGGCAGATCGCGTAAGCGGCCATAGCTGCCACCGATCATGCCGAGATCGGATGGGTGCAGCACAGCTGCGCGCAGAGCGACAAGCGCCTCTCCCGGCCCAGGCTGACCAAGCTCCAAGGTGTCAAGCTGGAGCACATCAGCGGGCTTACCGGTTTCATGATATCGCAGGGCTTTAATTTCCATAAGCACAGCTAAACATGCGCCACCCTGGAATGCAAAAATGAAATGCAAAAACCCCCGCCTATTAACGTGAATGTTACCCGCTAGAAGCTGACATCCGGCCAATCGCCCCTCACCAGCCTACCGACAGCTAAACTTATGCAAGCCCTAGCAGCCTGTCGGCTTTAAGAGTTTCCTAAAAAAGCTTTGTCTGTCGAGGAGTTGGTCGCTGCGTGGTCTATTGG